>CAVZRE010000069.1:0-60651 GCA_963777595.1 Terriglobia bacterium | reverse complement strand
TGGCCGCAGGCGCTCCACCTTTGGTTTCGGCGCTGGCGCTTGCGTATTTTTCGAATTTAAACGCAGGCATTACGCATTACGGCACCGGGTCCGCGCCAGTTTACTACGGATCTGGCTACGTGCGTCAGATGGATTGGTGGAAGGTCGGATTTCTCATTTCCGTGCTCAACGTTGTCATCTGGCTCGGCGTAGGGATGTGGTGGTGGAAGCTCATTGGGATCTGGTAGCGTTCTCTTCAGCACGTCCCGGCAACCTGAAAATCTGTCTATGGATAGCCGTCTGCTGCCTTTTTCGTATGACCAGCAAAATTTTTGGAAGCATGGCGGTCGCGATCGTAGTCGCAGGTGTGTTGTACAACATGAAAGATATCGCGCGCTACATCAAGATCAGCACCATGTAAAAAGTTCACAACGCAAAACCCGCGTGCGGTTCGACCTGTCCTAAACTGGGGACTGATGCAGATCGGTCCCCGAATCGCACTCGTCGGAATGTTGGTTAGTGCCGGACTGGCCGTGATGAAGATCATCGTGGGCCACATGGCGCATTCCATGTCTGTCCTGTCGGATGGTTTTGAATCAGGAGCCGATGTGCTGGCGGCGGGTACAATTTTGCTCGCCCTCACCTTAGCGGCGAAACCGCCGGATTCCGATCATCCTTATGGGCATGGGCGAATCGAAACTCTTGCAGGCCTATTCCTTGGCTTCGTGTTGTTGTGTGCCGGAATTGCAATTTCCTTCCATTCGATCGCTGGGGCGGAAGATGCCACTGTACCGCCGGCCGGCTACGCGGTGTGGCCGCTAATTATTTCCATTTTCGCGAAGCTATGGATGATGCGCTATAAGTATTCCACGGCGCGGCGCATTTTGAGCGCTGCGCTGATGGCGGATGCCGCCAATGACGGAATTGACGCGTTATCCGGCGTGGCTGCACTGATCGCGGTGGGTTTGACTTTATACGATCCCGGCCGGTTCCCTCATGCGGATCATTACGGAGCTTTCGTGATTGGGCTGATTGTTGTGTTTACCGGCGTCCGGGTGGTGCGGGAGACGGGAATGCAATTGATGGATACGATGCCCGATCAGAGGCTAATGAGGCGCATAAGGGATGTGGCGGCCTCGGTAAAGGGAGTGGACGGCGTGGAGAAATGCTTTGCCCGCAAGACTGGACTCAAGTACCACGTCGACTTGCATCTTGAAGTCCACCCTGACATGACGGTGAGAGTGTCCCATGACATCGCCCAGGAGGTACGAGAAAAGATTCGAGGTGAACTACCCTGGGTTGCGGATGTATTGGTGCATGTGGAACCGGCGCCGCAGATGGAGCGGGTAGGACGAAGTTAGCGGCGCGGGATGGGCGGTGGGGCGGTGGCAAATTGCCGGGACCATTCGAAACTTCCGGTCATCTGCATAGCGACGAACAGCGTCATGATCGCGCCGATGGTCACCGCCAGACCGGTAAACCCCTGAAAGAAGAAGGCGTAAGAGAAGAGCACCAGGTATATGATCTGGGCAATTGCCGCTTCCCGGACGGCAAACTGGATGCCGATTACCAACCGGAGGTAGCTCACCACCAAGCCGATCGAAACCGCCGAGGCAACAATAAATGCGGCATGGATGTCGATGTGGTCCACGAGGTAAGCGAGGAGCAGGTGGAACGCGAAAAATGCCGCGGCCAGAAAGAAGTAGTTCATCGGATGAAGTTCGATCCGGCGGACCGTGGTGATCAGGAAAATGACGAAGAAGTAAAAGAACAGTGAAACGGGGGCGAAGTAACTGATTTCGCCAGCCAGGGGTCCGGGCTGGATCCGTGCGGGCATGGTCATGGCGATCTGATAGCCGGACACCAGGTTGCGGTAATCCCAGGTGAGCCGCCATCCTGCGTCCGTCACTTCTTTGCTGGTCGGCGACAACGAATTCTCCGGAAAATCGATGTCGCGAAAGTTGGTTTTCATTTTTAGAGTGAAATCGCGAACTTGCGAGACCTCCGCGCCAAAAAGATAACGCCAGGAGTCCAGCCCTTGGGACTTGTAGGAAACGCGGAAATGGCTGGCGCCGCCCGGGGGCATTATGATGGTTGCCTTAATTGAACCGCGGTCGAGCGAGTTGCCGGGCAAGGGCTTACCATCCACCTGGAGCGTCAGGTCGTCGTAGACGGCGTGTTCGGCGGGAAAGCGAAAGGCGAAAGTAACTTGCTGATCGCGATCCGTGTCATTGCGAAATCCGTAGGTACCGGCGAAGGCAACCTGGTAGGTGCTGTACCAGAGCAACCCCTTCTGCCGGTAATCGAGCGCGAGCGCGACGTCGAGCTTGCTGCTCTCCAACGGCAGCGGAGTAACAATGGTGCGTTCTTCGGCCTTCTCCACGAATTTGCCGTCGACTATGGATTTGGTCCGCTGCGTCACTACTGTGGCGAAGCTAGCGGCGGGCGCCGGCTGCTCCTGCTGGGCGCCCCAGGTTCCCGCGACTTTTTGACGCAGTTCCGGTCCCCATTGATAGGTTCGATAGAAGATGGTGCTGCCGAGAACGATCCAGGCGAAGGTGGTGCACAGGAAAATGGCGGTGATGGCGGCGATGCGGCGAAGCATGCACCCAGTATGCTGTTGACTACTTTATACTGTCAAGTACTTTTTAGTTTAAAAAATAGTGTGACGGGAATCCGATCTCGATTCGGTGGGCCTCCAACCGGTGAGCCTCCAGCCGGTGAAAGCGGAACGTGCATTGCCGGCAGCGGAATGGATAGAGCGTGAGCATACTGAACAATCTGTCCAAAAGCCCTTTTCGGCAAGACCTCCTAACCAGGGTCGAGCCACAGACGGGACAATTACTCTTTCGAAAACTCATTTTGCGCCTCGCGCGGCCTTGTATCTTCCAGCTGCGATTTTTCTCCTACACCTACATAAATCGGCGCAACTCGCCTCGACATGAGCGATTCGCTAAAATATCGCCGTCGAAGCGACATGGTCCCTTTCACCTCTATAAGTTGCGCGGTAGCGGGCGCAGGCAATTTACAATGGACGGAATGAGTTTATCCGGGGGCAGCTTTGGTGCGCGGTTCTGGTCACTCATCGGCGCAACGTTCTTAGGTTTCCTGGGGATCGGGACTGTGCTGCCGGGGCTGGCCCCGTATGTCCGCCACGACCTGGGCGGCTCCGACCAGACTGTCGGTTTCGTGATCGGCATCTTCTCTTGCGTGGCGCTCGCGTCGCGCTTTCTTTCGGGGCCGTTGGCCGACCGGAAGGGACGCAAGGTGGCTTTTCTTGCCGGGTTGGTGAGCTGCGCGTTCGCGGGAGGAGCCTATTTGCTGCCGCTCGGGCTCGCCGGCGCATACCTGGGACGCATTCTGCAAGGTTTCGGAGAGGCGTGCCTGTACACAGGCGCAGCGGCGTGGGTGGTGGAGATCGCGGGAATTGAACGCAGCGGGCAGGCCCTCGGCTACCTTAGCAGCGGGATCTGGGGCGGCGTGTCCGCAGGTCCTGTCATCGGCCAATGGCTTGGTTCATTTCACCGGGCGGCCGCTTTCCAGAGCTTGGCTGCATTACTCGCGGCCGCGACTTTGCTCATGGTGCCTGAGGATTTCCACCCTCACCCGCATCCGGAGGGACGGCGCATGGTGCCGAGGTCGCTCATCGTACCGGGGCTCGCCATAGGATTTATCAACATGCATTATCCGGTGATCACCGGATTTCTGATCCTCCATCTGGCGAAACACGGCAATTCGGGTCCGGCGGCGTTCACGGCCTATGCCGGCGTGATCCTCCTTTCCCGCTTTTTCCTCGGCGGACTGCCCGACCGCATTCACCCGGCGATAACCTTTTACTTCGGAATTGTGGCAATGGCAGTCGGGCTGAGCGGGATCGCTCTCGCGCCGGGCCCGGCCGTCGCGATCGGCATGACTGCGCTACTCGGGTTCGGCTTCTCGTTTCCCTGGTCGGCGGTAGCATCGGTGGTTTTAAAACGGACGCCTCCAGGTTCACGCGGTTCGGCGGTGAGTGTGCTGAGCGCGTTTTATGATCTTTTCGTGGGCACGAGTTCGTTTGCCGCCGGCGCGATTGCCAGCCGGTTTGGTTACCCGGCAGCTTTCTGGATGGCAGCGATCGCGCTTTCAGCCTCCGCCATCGCCGGGTATCAGGTTTTCCGAAAGCAGAACGAACCTTCGTTTGAAGAAGGCGTAACAGCTGCAGGGGATGATCTGGTTACCGAAGGCATCGAGGTTGGGTAGGGTTGGTTTGGCGCGGCCAGCAAAAGGTTCACTCAAAAAAGCGCCATGAGGGAATCGGCGAAGATCCGCATCCCGCGGGCGTCGGGGTGGTTAATCGCATTCACCAGGAGCGTATAGTATGGGATGCCTTGACGCCAGAGGCGGCCCCAGCGAAGCGAGGCATCGGCTAACGCGACGTCGTGGCGGGCGGCAAATTGGCGCAGGCCGGCTACATACGGACGGGGGTCGTCATCGATGTCACGCTGGCTAGTCAGGCCCATCCAGTCCGGGCGAACGTAGTGTGGCGTCAGGATGATCCATTCGGCACCGATGACTTGGAAGTCGGCCAGAAGCTTACTGTACCGCTCCTCCACCTGGGCGGGTTTGAGACCGGCATCATTGACGAACTCGGAGATGATCAAATTGGGCTTCACGGCCAGAACGGTTTCACGATAGTTGTGAGGGCTGCCCGGAGGCTCGGCTAAATAGCTGCTGGTATTGCGACCTCCCCACGCCTGAGTTATGAGTTCGATGCGGGCTCGGGGAAAGCGTTCGCGGAGGCGGGTGACGAACTGTTCCTGCCAGCGCTCGGTGTCCTTACTGGCGAGAAAATTACCGTCCGTGACACTATCGCCCCAAGCGAGGATGCGGAGCGGTTGGCCCTCATTCAGCCTTTGTGTCAGACGCGACACGGTATCGTTTTTGGACTTTGGAGGGTCCGGATAGGTCTGCTCGAGAAGAGGAAATAGATCTTCGGGGCTAAGCTTGGCGACGAACCCCGGCAGATAAATGTTTCCGATGGAGCGCTCACCCGCAGCGGTACCGGGAGCCAGGGGAGCTACAACGCGCGGAGTTCCCTGGCGCAGAATTATTTTGCCGTCGCTCGAAAGAACGACGGCATCGAGACGCAACTGGGCGTAGCGATAACTGGCAAACACGGCCTGGTCAGACTTGATGTGGCCGTCAGCCAAGCGCCCGAAAGTGCCCCAATCGAGGTCGATGTCGTAATCAACGCCCTGGGTGAACAGCGGCGCGTCGGAAGCGGGTCCGGCGCGAAGGGTGACGCCGGCGGCGTCGAGGAGGTGCGGGCTGGTCGTTTCCAGCGCCTTCACCCCGCGCAACTGAGCACCTTTGGTCCAACCACTGGCTTTGGGTTTGAAGACGGGAATGGAAGTATATTTTTCGGCGGTAACGCTGATCAACTCCGGCGGGGTGACATGGAGTGTCTGGGCGGTAATACCGTGGAGTTCGACGCGCACCTCCCAATCGCCGGCGAGGGTAAAGGAGGCGGGCTCCTGCGCAAGGGCTGCGGCTGCCAGAGCGGCAATCAAGAGAGGAAGCGCGCGAGAGGAAGGCATGTTCAAATTTTATAGTGGACCGGAAATACTGGTGACAGCCTTTGCACAGACTCAATCCTGGGTTAGGGCGGATAGTTTTCGCGGAGAGGGCGCGCTGTGTTACCGGCGGATCAGCTGGTAGCTGTGCGCCGCTAATTCTTTTACCTCCTTCCAATCAACTTTCCCGACGTCCAGCCGGAGACCGACCCAGCCTCTGGGGCCAACATAGGAAGGCATGAAGAACTTCTCCGGGTTCGAGAGAATGAGGGCAGTGTTGTCGTTAGGCAAAACCTTACAGGTGACAGCGACGATGCCGTCGCCGTGGTGGTCATCCAAGAAGTAGGCGAAAATTTTCTTGCGGACGCGGAAACCGGCGTGACGACCCATCATCTGGCGGGTGGTGTCGGGCATTGCAAGGCAGATCTTCGTCAGTCTCGTAAGACGGGGGTCCTCCTTCGAGGCAACGCTTTTCATATTCAATCCCTCAAAGCATTACGCCATACCATATAAGCAACAAAACCGATCTCTCTACCGTCATATACTAGAAGGTAAAGAGGCCCGAGTATGAAAAAGTACGGGAAGTTCGCCGCCCTTGTAATTCTCATCGTTGGTACGCTGATCTGGATCGCGACATCCAGTATGGCCGATACCCAGACATACTATAAGACGATTGCCGAACTCGGCAAAATGGGATCGCGGTCAATGGAACAAAAGGTGCGCGTCGGAGGCGACGTCAAAAAGGGCTCGATCCAGCACGACGGAGAGATCGTCGACTTCACGATGGTCCAGGCAGATCCGGCCAAGCCGGAGCAAGCGCCACTGTATCTGAAGGTTGTATATAGTGGGCGCGACCCGCTACCCGATACGTTTCCGCGACGGCGCGCAAGCGTTGGCCGATGGCAAGATGGGTGCGGATGGCGTGTTCCACGCGAACAAGATCCAGGCAAAATGCGCGTCCAAATACGCGACGAAGCCAGGACAGGCTCCCGCGGAACTGCAACCGGCAAAATCCTCAGGCATGTAACGTCAAGAGCACGGGCTCAAGATCTCGTGTGATTCCGATGAAGCGGTTAGACTAAGAGAACTATGGAAAACGTCGGCGCGCTGGCCGTACTTCTGGCCTTTTGCATTTCACTCTACGCCATCCTCTCCTCCGTGGTCGGACGCCTGAAGCGCCGTCCATTCCTGATCATCAGCGGCGAACGCGCCGTCTACGCAGTCTGGTTTCTGGTCACCTGCGCCACCGGCATCCTGGTGTACAACTTCATGATCAGCAACTTCAGCTTTGCTTATGTCGCCTCGCACAGCAATCGCGACATGCAGGGGCTGTATAAGTTAGCCGCGCTCTGGGGCGGGCAGGAAGGTTCCCTGCTGTTCTGGAGTTTTCTGCTCTCGACTTACGCCGCGATCGTCGTCTTTACGAACCGCCGGCGGCATCGCGAACTGATGCCATATGTAGTCGCGATCATCTCCGCCGTTCAGACGTTTTTCCTGACGCTTAACGCTTTTGTCGTCAGCCCGTTTCAGATGCTCGCGGTCGATAAGGTCATCACCTCGGTTCCCGACGGCATGGGCCTGAATCCGACGCTGCAGTATCCGGCGATGGCGATCCATCCGCCGATGCTGTATCTCGGCTATGTCGGCATGACCATTCCGTTCGCATTCGCGATGGCGTGGCTGCTCACCAAGCAACCGGGCGAGGCCTGGATTCACACCACGCGCCGCTGGTCGCTGGTGACCTGGCTGTTCCAAAGCTGCGGCGTTGTCCTGGGCGCGGGCTGGGCCTATCACGCACTCGGCTGGGGCGGATATTGGGCCTGGGATCCGGTGGAAAATGCTTCGTTCCTGCCCTGGCTCAGCAGCACGGCCTTTCTGCACTCCGTCATGATGCAGGAGAAGAAGGGCATGATGAAGGTCTGGAACATCGTGCTGGTGTCGTCTTCGTTTTTCCTTTGCATCTTCGGCACGTTCCTGACGCGGTCGGGCGTCGTCAGTTCGGTTCATGCCTTCGCGCAATCGCCGATTGGCAAATATTTTGTCGGCTTCCTTTCGATCGGCATCGCGCTGACGATTTACGCCATCCTCGACCGGCTGCCTTTCCTCAAGAGCGAATCGGAACTGGAGAGCGTGGTCTCGCGCGAGTCCAGCTTCCTGTTCAATAACCTGGTGCTGCTGTCGAGCTGTTTCGCGGTCCTTTGGGGCACTCTGTTCCCGGTGATCTCGGAAGCGTTCACGAACGAGAAGATCAGCCTGGACAAGCCGTGGTTCGACCGCCTGATGATTCCGATCGGACTGTTCCTGCTCTTTCTCACCGGCGTCGGTCCTCTGTTCGCCTGGCGCAGGACGTCCATCGAAAGCTTGCGCCGCAACTTCACGATTCCGGGCATCTTCGGCATTCGCCGCTTCCGGCGTGCTTGTTCGCGCTGGGCATCCGTCATGCCTATGCCCTGATTTCATTCGGCCTGTGCGCGTTCGTGACCCTGACCATCGTGATGGAGTTCTTCAAAGGCTGCCTCGGCAATTGCGAAGAAGCAGAATATGAACTTCGCCATGGCGGTGGTCGAACTGACCCATCGCAACACACGGCGCTACGGCGGGTACCTGATTCACATGGGCATCGTGCTGGTCTTCATCGGGATTACCGGCGCGGCGTTCGATCACAATGCGACGTTCGAAGTGAAGGCGGGCGATCAGATGAAGCTCGGCAACTATGAGCTGCAAGATGGTCGATGTGCATCAGAACGACAATCCCGTTTATAGCGCGGCCACAGCGGTGATCGACGTCTATAAGAATGGCGAGAAGTTGACGACTCTCGAACCGGAGCGCCGTTTCTACAAGGCCAGCCAGCAGCCGCTCGCCGAGATCGGTCATGCGGCGCGCGTTGAACGAGGATCTCTACATCAACTTTGCGGCGATCGACCAGGCGACCGGCAACGCGACGCTGCAGGCTTACGTGTTTCCCGTTAGTCGATTGGATCTGGATCGGCGCTCTGGTGCTGGTCTTCGGAACTTTTGTCGCACTGGTTCCGAGCAAGGTTGCGCGCCAATATCCGCGCACCCAGGTAGTAGGCATAAAGGCAAGAAATGTCCCCGTTGAACAGTAACGTTACACAGACTTCAGTCGGTGCTTTCCTTCGGCGGTCGGTAGCTGTTGCGTTGTTGGCTGTGGCGGCTCTCGCGCAGGACGGCGATGTCGCCCAGATCGGCAGTGCCGATGTGCTTCGCGTGGGGGCGCACATTGCCTGCCAGTGCGGCTCCTGCAAGGACACTGTGGCGTGTCCCATGGCCCTGCAGGGCTGCGGTTTCTGCAATCCTGCGCGGGTGAAGATTGCCAAAATGCAAATGGCCGGAATGAAGGACAGCCAGATCATTGAGGTGTTCAAGAAAGAGTACGGCGCCGGCATCTATCGGGCGGATCCCAACAGCTTCTTCTGGGTAATTCCTTATGGCGCGCTCGCTCTAGGCTTGCTGGCAATCTTCTTCTTTATCCGGCAATCGTTCCGTCCGAAAGTCACTCCTGCCACTCCCTCATCGGGAATTCAAACTCCCGATGAGCCGATTGACCCGCGTTATCTTGCCGCGGCCGAAAAAGAAACTTCGAGTCTCGACCAATGACCATCGCCATTGCCTCTCTTCTTGCGCTTGCGGTACTGGCGTTCATCCTGACCGTGCGCACCCAGGATTTGCCTGAACCAGAGCCCGTCTCACCGTTCGCCCATCTGGACGAACGCAAAGCCGCTATCTACGATAACCTTCGCGATGCGCAGTTTGAATTTCGCGTCGGCAAGCTTTCCGACGAAGACTATCAACAGACCAAGCTGGGCCTGCAAAAAGAACTGGCTGTGGTGATGGCCGAAGTTGACCGGATAAAAGCGACGCTTCCAGCGCCCGGCTTGGAGGCGAAAAAGAGCGACGCGAAAAAGAGCGATGCGAAGAGGGCCGACGCGAAGAAGGCCGCCGTGAAAACTACCGCGCCGTCAACGAACGCGTGTCCGAGTTGCGGGGCGCAGTTCAGCGAGGCTCTGAAGTTCTGTGGAGAATGCGGTAAACCCATGAAGGTGCGGGCATGAGACTCCTATCGCTAGCGCTGCTGTTCACTGGCTTGGGGCATGCGGCCGTCGACGGCACCGTTATCAATGGCAGCACAGGCCAGCCACAGCCCAATGCGACTGTCACATTGTACAAAGTTGGCGGAAACGGACCCGAATCGATCGAGAGCGTGAAGTCCGGACCCGACGGCAAGTTCCTGATCACGTCCGAGGCCCAGGGACAAGGCCCGCGGCTGGTGCAAGCCGCTTTCGACGGCGCAGTTTACAACCACATGATTCCGCCGGGAACGCCTGCGAGCGGCTTGACGATTACGGTCTATCAGTCCTCGAATAAGCCCGGCGCGGCGCATGTGGAACAGCATATGATGCTGCTCGAGCCCGACGGGCAGAACGTCGCAGTCAGCGAGAGCTTCGTGTTTCGGAATGACGGGAAAGTGACTTACAACGATCCGGCCAACGGGACGCTGCGTTTCTGGCTGCCGGCGGCGGCGCAAGGAAAAGCGGAAGTTAATGTGCTGAGTCCTGGCAGCGTACCGGTTCGCCGCGCGCCGCAGAAGACTGACCAGCCGAACGTCATGAAACTGGATTTCCCGGTGCTGCCCGGTGACTCACGTGTCGATATCAGTTATACGATGCCGTTCACGTCCCCCGGCGATTTCGACGTCAAGACTTTTTATAAAGGCAATTCGACGAAGTTGGTTGCGCCCGTGGGCGTGATCATGAAAGGCGCGGGACTCAAGAATCTGGGCCAGGAACCACGCACGAAAGCCACCATTTATGACGTCGACAGTCCGGCTGTGACGGTTCAGGTAGAGGGTACCGGAGTTCTCAATCGCCAGGCGGCGGAAGGCGATTCGGGAGACGCGGGTCAGCAGCAAACTCTCATGCAGGTCTTGCCTAGACTCTATCAAAGCGCGGATCCGGCGGGAGGCTTTCCCACTGCCATCCTGTCAGTCAGATGGATTTTGATTCCTGCGTTTGGAATTTTGGGCTTGGGTTTCGTCCTTCTATACCGGAAGGCAGCCGATGGCAGATGAGACCGGGGAGACTGACAGACTAAAGTCTGTCACACAAGGAACGGCACAGACTAAACTCTGTGCTACGACTCGAAAGGCTTCGGATGGACGCCATCGTACTTGAGGGCGTATGGAAGTACTTCGGCGATTATCCTGCGATTCGGAATGTTTCCTTCCGGCTGGGCCAGTCCCAATGCCTGGCGTTGATCGGGCGCAACGGTGCGGGTAAGACGACGCTGCTTCGGATGCTTGGCGGATTTTCCCGTCCAGCGAGAGGCGAAGTCAAGATCAGCGGGGGCAGTCCGCGCGACACAGTCACGCGGCGTTCGATCGGCATTATCGGTCACGGCATTTCCGTCTATGACGAACTGAGCGCAATCGAAAACCTCCGGCTCTTCGGCAAGATCTACGGACTCAGCAATGTCGAAAAGCGTGCCGGGGAGTTGCTGGACCGGGTGGGACTGGGGCGCGTAAAAGACGGCCTGGTGCGTGAGTTTTCCCGGGGCATGCGGCAGCGGCTGGCCATCGCGCGCGCCTTCATTCACGAACCTTCGGTGCTGCTTCTCGACGAACCATTCACTTCTCTCGACGATCGCGCCATAGCCGTACTGCAGTCGCTGCTTAGCGAAGCCGCAGGCCGGGGCGCGTCGATCGTCATGTCGACCCATCAGCTTCGCGAAGCCATGGAACTGGCGACGCAAGTGATCCTGCTGGAAAGAGGCCAACTCGTTTTCGAAGGCCCGCGAACCCAGCAAATGATCGAGGATCCGGGGTGGGTGTACACGCACTACGGAGAGAAGGCGTGACGATCTTCTGGTGGCCCGATGCTTAACCAGATTCTCACCATCGCGTTCAAGGATCTCCGCTCCGAGTTGCGCGGTAAGGAGGCCATTAATGCCTCAATGGCATTCTCCGTGGTGGTGCTGCTGATTTTGAATTTCGCATTCGATCCCAGTTCGGACGAGAGCCAGACCTTCGCCGGCGGGTTGCTTTGGATCGTTTTTGCGTTCGCCGGCGTGTTGATCTTCAATCGCAGCTTTGCCCGTGAACTGCCGAACGATTGCCTGGACGCGCTGATCGCCGCTCCGATTTCCGGCGCGGCTCTGTTTCTGGGCAAAACCATTGCGGCGTTTCTGCTGGTCTTCGGCGTTGAGTTGATCTGTCTGCCGGTCTTCGCGAATTTTTACGATGTGCGAATCCTGCCGGTGATCTTTCCGCTGATCGGCATCATCGCATTGGGAACGTGGACGATGAGCGTGGTCGGCGTCTTCTTCAGTCTGCTCACCATTAATATCCGGCTGCGCGAACTGATGCTGCCGGTGATCTTCTATCCGATGCTGATCCCGGCATTGTTAGGCGCGATTCAGATCACCACGTCACTGCTGACGACCGGGCAAGTCGGGCATGACAACGAGGCTTGGGTGCGGCTGCTTGCCGGTTGCGGCATTATCTTCACGGCTCTCGGCATTGCGCTAATTGACTTCATACTGGTGACATAGACGGGGCCTCCCGCTCGAACCGCTGTAAATCCGTTAACTACTGTAAATCCGTTCCACTTCCGCCGCGATCGGCTCCGGCACCAAGTCCCGCCATTCGAGACCAGCCGCGATTCTCTGGCGTACTTCAGTGGCGGACACGGCGTCCCAACCGAGATCGAGATCGAGGCACCGGACGCGAGATTCCAGATGCGACGGCGCGACATATTCGCCCTGCCTTCTCGCCACGAGCAGCGAGAACTGCTCGAACATTTCGGCCAGCATTTCCTCGCGCTCGTATTTCCAGCCCACGATCCGCTCAGCCGCGTCACGCCCGCAGAGAAAGGCGATGTCGACTTCTTTGCCGTACTCGATACGGCACTCGCTTGCGATCTCGAGAAACAGGCCGCCATTTGATGACGCCGCGGCGAATTGCGGATGGGCTTCGACTGCGGCTTTAAGCAACCCAAGACGGTCGTCGAAAGCTACGCCTTCGTAATTCTTGTGCGGGAGCGTCCGGGGCAAGACAAACAGGATTTGGTCGCAATGGTCGAGCGCGGCTTTGGCGAGTGCCATGTGAGCTCGGGTCGGCGGGTTAAAGGTGCCGGGCAGGACTCCGAGACGCGAAATGTTGCGAGTTACACTCTTCACAAAGTGAAGCGCCATAATTTGTTGTATTTCACTTTCTGCAACTTGCCCCACCGGCGCTGCGTAATTCATAACGATGCGCATGGGGATACTAGCAGGTTACTGCATCTGGTGCGCCGCGGGTCTACCCGCTGCCGGGACGGATATGTCCTCCTCGTTCGAATTTCGCGATTTCATCTCTCCTTCCAATCTTAATTTGGTGGGAGAGGCACGACTGCCCGGCAAGTATCTGCGTCTGACCGAAGCGCGCACTAATATTGCGGGCGCGGCGTGGTATTCCTCGAAGGAACCTGTCTCTCGCGGCTTCGACACAACATTTCAATTCAGACTTACGGGGCAGGGCGGCTTGGGAAATGGCGCGGACGGTTTTGCGTTCGTAGTTCAAAACAGCGATCCATCGGCGGTTGCGGGAAGAGGCTCCGCGGGTGGTTGGGGTTTTGGGGACGGGCATAAAAACAAAAACATCTCCGGAATTCCACGTGCGCTCGCGATCTTCTTCGATACCTTCAAGAACGAGGAGGACCACGATCCGTCGGACAACTACATTGTGATCTGCAATAACGGCGGCCCGCGCCAGATGCGCTGGCCTCCGCGACGACTGAAGTTCACGCGTAAGTTACCGGTGTACTTGAAAGACGGTCAACCACATACAGCGCGGATCCTCTACAAGGCGCCCGTTATCTCGGTGTTCCTGGACGACTTGACGACGCCGGTGTTGGTTTCGCCAGTCGACCTGTCACTGGTGACGGACGCGGATGGCCGCGCGTTCGTTGGCTTTACGGCGTCGACCGGTTCGGGATGGGAGAATCACGATATTTTGAGCTGGTTGTTCTCGGTGGCCGATGTTTCGTCCGCAATGGTCTCCTCGACCATCTCCTTCTTGACGGAATCGTGTTTGCCCGACCGCAGTTTATGCACGCCCGAGAAGGCGATTGTGGAAGAGAAGGGTGCGGGTAGTTATCATATCGTGCTGCCCGCCAATCTGGAATGGGGCGCTTCGATTCCTGATCCTCACGGTGCGCGGGTCACTGTCGAAAATGTCCGCGGCACGGTTTGTTGGGACCTGAAAACTCGTGGATCGGAGGGGTGCAACGGTCCGGAGGGCAACCCGGCGATTGAGTCCCGCGAAGGTTTCCTGAATGCGGAGAAGGTAGCGGGATCGCTGATCGTCAAGAGCAGGGGCGGCCGGATATTCTTTTCGGTCAACGACCGTGCAGGAGCGTTTCGAGACAACGAGGGTTATTTCGAATTTGATGTGAGCGCGGGACCGCGGTAGTGCGAAGCGGAATCCGATGGAAATCGGGCTGATTGGAATTGGGTCACTAATAAAACGGGCGGACCTTTCGGTCCGCCCATTTGACAGGCTGAAGCCTGTTACACACGATCTAAAACAAGAGTTACTCGGCCAGCGTATCGTCGCTCAGACTTACTTCTTCGGTCAATCCGCCGGCATACTGGATGCGGGCATCCTCGTCGTAGCCGGGGATGGATTCGAGCGTGGGCTCGACCACTGGCTCTTCGATCACGTCTTCGCCGGCGATCTTCACCTGGCGGTAATACTCCATGCCGGTCCCGGCCGGGACCAGACGTCCCATGATCACGTTCTCCTTGAGACCTCGCAGGTAATCCACCTTGCCGTTGATGGCGGCTTCGGTGAGTACGCGCGTGGTTTCCTGGAAGGACGCGGCCGAGATGAATGAATCGGTCGAGAGCGATGCCTTGGTGATGCCCAAAAGGATGGCCTTACCATCCGCCGGACGTCCACCCGCTTCGATCACCCGCTGGTTTTCGCCGCGGAACTTGAACTTGTCCACGACCTCTTCCGGCAGGAATTCGGTGTCGCCGATGTCCTCGATCCTTACCCAGCGCATCATCTGCCGGGTGATGGTTTCGAGGTGCTTGTCGTTGATGTTCACGCCCTGCAGACGGTAGACTTCCTGGATCTCGTTCACCAGGTACTTCTGCAGTTCCTTCTCGCCGCGAACATCCAGGATGTCGTGCGGGTTGCGCGGACCATCCATCAAAGGATCGCCGGCTTCCACGCGTTCGCCTTCCTGAACGTTGATGTGAGTACCGCGGGGCAGCGAATACTCGCGCTCTTCGCCGTCTTCTCCGACGACGTAGATCTTGCGCTGTCCCTTGCTGACTTCGCCGTACTTCACCACGCCGTTGATCTCCGAGATGATCGCCGACTCGCGAGGCTTGCGGGCCTCGAAGAGTTCGACGACGCGCGGCAGACCGCCCGTGATGTCCTTGGTCTTCGTGGTTTCACGCGGGATCTTGGCCAGAACGTCGCCGGCATGCACCGTGTCGCCGTCCTTCACCATCACGTGAGCGTGGGTCGGCATGAGGTACTTACGCGACCCATCCGGACCTTTCACCTGGATCATCGGCTGACGCTTCTCATCGGGCGAGTCCACCACGACGAGCTGCGACATACCCGTGATTTCGTCCACCTGCTCCTGCACCGTGATCTGGTCGACCAGGTCCTTGAAGTGAACCTCGCCGGAGACTTCGGTCAGGATGGAGAACGTGTAAGGATCCCATTCGAGCAGGATCTGGTTGGCCTTGACGGCATCGCCGTCGTTGGTCAGAACACGAGCGCCGTACACCACTTGGTAGCGTTCGCGCTCACGGCCCTTTTCGTCCACGATGCGGATGTAGCCCATCCGGTTCATCGCCACCAGTTCGCCCTTTTCGTTGCGAACCACTTGCAGGTTGTCGAACTTGATGTAGCCGTCCGATTTGGAATCCTGCGTGGACTGTTCGGAAATCCGGCTCGCCGTACCACCGATGTGGAAGGTACGCATCGTCAGCTGCGTGCCGGGTTCGCCGATGGACTGTGCGGCGATCACGCCTACCGCCTCGCCGCGCTCGACCAGACGGCCGGTCGCGAGGTTACGTCCATAACACATGACGCAGACGCCTCGCTTCGACTCGCAGGTGAGCACCGAACGGATCTTGACGTTTTCGATGCCGGCCTTTTCGATCGCCACCGCGAGATTTTCGGTGATCTCCTGGTTGAGGGCGACGATGATGTTACCTTCATAATCGCGGACATCTTCGAGAGCCACACGGCCGACGATCCGGTCCCGCAAGGCTTCAATGGTTTCGCCGGATTCGATAATCGCGCCAATGGCAAGACCGTCAGTGGTCTGGCAATCGGTTTCGGTAATGATGACGTCCTGCGCAACGTCGACCAGGCGGCGGGTCAGGTAGCCGGAGTCGGCCGTTTTGAGAGCCGTATCCGCCAAACCCTTACGAGCGCCGTGGGTTGAGATGAAGTACTGCAGAACGTTGAGGCCTTCGCGGAAGTTGGCCGTGATCGGGGTTTCGATGATTTCGCCCGATGGCTTGGCCATCAGACCGCGCATTCCGGAAAGCTGGCGGATCTGCTGTTTCGAGCCGCGCGCGCCGGAGTCGGCCATGATGTAAATGGGATTGAGGTAGCGACCGGTCCGGTCGTCTTCTTCCATGGCCGAGAACATTTCTTCCGAAACGCGCTCGGTGACTTTGGACCAGATTTCGATGATCTTGTTGTAGCGCTCGCCGTGGGTGATCGCGCCGTCCTGATACTGGCCTTCTACCGCGACCACTTCCTGTTCGGCGTCGTGAACCAACTGGGGCTTCGATTCCGGAACGACCATGTCGTCGATGCCGATGGAGATACCGGCGCGCGTCGCATAGAGGAAGCCGAGGTTCTTGATGTTGTCGAGCATGCCGACCGTGGTCTGCAGGCCGAACTTCAAGTAGCAATAGTGAACCAGCTGAGCGAGACCTTTCTTCTTGAGCAGGCCGTTGATGAACGGCATGTCGGAAGGCAGGTGGTCATTGAGAATCACGCGGCCGACGGTGGTGTCGATGTCCGTCTTGATATACTCGGCCGGCTCGGTGTGCATGATGTTCTGGCTATCGAACGCCTTGGTCAGATCGATCACCTTGCCGGTGTAGCGGAGTTTGATCGGGAGTGAGCGTTTCCACCTCGCCCATTTCGAGCGCAATGAGAACGTCATCGATTGACGCGAATTTCTTACCTTCGCCCTTGGTATTGGGACGGGCTTTGGTGAGGTAGTAGCAGCCGAGCACCATGTCCTGGGTCGGGATGGCGATGGGTCCGCCGTGCGCCGGGGACAGAATGTTGTTCGACGCCAGCATGAGGGTCGAGGCTTCAATCTGGGCTTCGGGCGAGAGCGGAATATGGACGGCCATCTGGTCGCCGTCGAAGTCGGCGTTGAACGCAGTGCAGACCAGCGGGTGAATCTTGAGCGCCTTACCTTCGACAAGCACGGGCTCGAAGGCCTGAATGCCGAGGCGGTGCAGCGTAGGAGCGCGATTCAACAGGATGGGATGGTCCTTAATGACCTCTTCGAGGATGTCCCAAACCACCGGATCCTGCTGCTCGACCAGTTCCTTAGCCTGTTTGATGGTGGTGCAGTGGCCGCGCTGTTCGAGGCGGTGATAAATGAACGGCTTGAACAGCTCCAGCGCCATCTTCTTGGGAAGCCCGCACTGGTGCAGCTTGAGTTCAGGACCGACCACGATAACCGAACGTCCGGAATAGTCGACGCGTTTTCCGAGCAGGTTCTGACGGAAACGGCCCTGCTTGCCCTTGAGGGTATCGGAGAGTGACTTGAGCGGGCGATTGTTGGCTCCGCGCAGGACGCGACCGCGACGGCCGTTGTCAAACAACGCGTCGACGGCTTCCTGCAGCATGCGCTTTTCATTACGGACGATCACGTCCGGGGCGTGCAGTTCGATCAGCTTCTTGAGGCGGTTGTTGCGGTTGATCACGCGGCGATACAGATCGTTGAGATCGGATGTGGCGAAGCGTCCGCCGTCCAGCGGCACCAGCGGCCGGAGTTCCGGTGGAATCACGGGGATGACATCGAGAATCATCCACTCCGGCTTGTTGCCGGACTTGCGGAAGCTTTCGACGACGCGCAGGCGCTTGGCGTATTTGAGCTTTTTCTGCTGCGAAGTTTCGGTCTTCATCTTCTCGCGAATTTCTTCCGAGAGAGCTTCGACGTCGACCTTCTTGAGCAGTTCCTTGATGCCTTCGGCGCCCATCATGGCGACGTACTTACCGGGAAATTCCGTGTCGAGCTGGCGTTTGCGCTCGTCGCTGATGACTTCACTCATGCTGATGTCGGCGACTTCGCCGGCATCGACTACGACGTAGGCTTCGAAATACAGCACGCGCTCGAGTTCACGCAGCGTGATGTCGAGGAGGTGGCCGATGCGGGACGGCAGGCCTTTGAAAAACCAGACGTGCGAACAAGGGCTGGCCAGTTCAATATGGCCCAGGCGCTCGCGGCGCACACGGGCCAACGTTACTTCGACGCCGCACTTATCGCAAATGACGCCGCGATGTTTCATGCGCTTGTACTTTCCGCACAAGCATTCCCAATCGACTACGGGGCCAAAGATACGAGCGCAGAACAAGCCGTCGCGCTCGGGTTTGAAAGTCCGGTAATTGATGGTCTCGGGTTTGGTCACTTCGCCGTGGGACCAGCTCCGGATCTTTTCCGGAGAAGCCAGCGAAATGCGGATCGAATCGAAATCTGCGATTAAATTAGCTCTATCGTACGGAGAGGAACGCATTATATAAAGTCTCCTATCTACCCTTCAGACCGAAAACCAAAACAAAACTCTTTGGCCACGAATGAACACGAATGCACACGAATACGATAAAACTCGGATCTTGTTTTATTCGTGTGTCATTCGTGTTCATTCGTGGCCCAATGTTTTTCTATTTAGTCCGCTGCCAACGCCGTATCCGGAATTTCTCGCGGCTTCTTCATCAACTCGACGTCGAGACACAGACTTTGCAGTTCGCGGATCAGCACGTTGAACGATTCAGGCACGCCCGGCTCGATCGCGGCTTCACCCTTGACAATGGCCTCGTAAATCTTGGCGCGGCCATACACGTCGTCCGACTTGGCGGTCAACAGCTCTTGCAGAATGTAAGCTGCCCCGTATGCTTCGAGCGCCCAGACTTCCATTTCGCCGAAACGCTGTCCGCCGAATTGCGCCTTTCCGCCGAGCGGCTGCTGGGTGATCAGCGAGTACGGTCCGATGGACCGCGCGTGAATCTTATCGTCGACCAGGTGCGAGAGCTTCAGCATGTAGATGTAGCCGACCGTCACCGGTTGTTCGAACTCGGTGCCCGTCATGCCATCGAACAGCTTGGTCTTGCCCGAGGTCGGAAGTCCGCCAAGCGTGAGCTGCTTCTTGATTTCCTTCTCCGTCGCACCGTCGAATACCGGCGTAGCGAAGTGAACGTTCAAGGCTTTGGCCGCCCAGCCGAGGTGCGTCTCCAGAATCTGACCGACGTTCATACGAGACGGCACGCCGAGCGGATTCAAAACGATTTCCACCGGCTGTCCATCCGGCAGATACGGCATATCTTCTTCCGGAAGAATGCGCGCGATGACACCCTTATTTCCGTGGCGTCCGGCCATCTTGTCACCGACCGAAAGCTTGCGCTTCATGGCGATGTAAGTTTTGACCAGCTTGATCACGCCGGGAGGCAGTTCATCGCCCTTGCGGAGTTTGGCGATTTTCTCGTCGGTGATCTTCTCGAGCACCGCGATCTGGCGTCCGGTCATCTCTTCGATATCGTCGATCTGATCGTTGGTGCGCGTGTCTTTGTCTTTCAGGCGCATGCGTTTCAGATCGCGCGACTTCACCTTCTCGATGAGGTCCCGGGTAATGGGTGTGCCCTTGGAGAGCAGCTTCTTATTGGTCTTTTCGTCGTGCAGGTCGGCGAGCAGTTCCTTGCCTTCGAGCAAGTTGCCTAAGCGCTTGGCGCGCTCGTCGGTGAGGATGCGGATCTCGTCCTGCAAGTTGCGTTGCAACTGGTTGATTTCGGAATCTTCGATGGCGCGGGCTCGCTCATCCTTTTCCTGGCCCTTGCGGGAGAAGATTTTGCAATCGACCACGGTGCCTTCGATACCCGGTGGGCAGTAGAGCGAGGCGTCCTTGACATCGCCGGCCTTTTCACCGAAGATGGCGCGGAGCAGTTTCTCTTCGGGAGTCAACTGGGTTTCGCCCTTAGGCGTGACCTTGCCGACCAGAATGTCACCTGGCTTCACGGTAGCGCCGATCCGGATGACGCCGCTCTCGTCCAGATTACGAAGGAACGAATCGGCTATGTTCGGGATGTCGCGGGTAATTTCCTCGGGACCGAGCTTGGTGTCGCGAGCTTCGATCTCGAACTCTTCAATGTGGATCGAAGTATAGTAATCTTCCTTGACCAGCTTTTCGCTGACCAGAATGGCGTCTTCGAAGTTGCAACCGCGCCAGGGCATGAATGCCACGAGCACGTTACGGCCGAGAGCCAGTTCGCCGAAATCGGTGCAAGGACCGTCGGCCAAAACCTGCGTTTTCGAAACCCGCTGCCCCTGACGGACAATCGGCTTCTGATTGATACAGGTGTTCTGGTTCGAACGTTTAAACTTGGTGAGCTGATAAATGTCTGCGCCGACTTCGCGCGACATCTGGCCCTCATGAGCGGTGCCTTCAACGCGGACGATGATGCGTTCGGAGTCAACCGAATCGACCACGCCGGACCGTTTGCAGAGAACCACGGCGCCGGAATCCCGTGCCGTAACGTATTCCATGCCGGTACCGACATAGGGGGCATCGGCGCGGAGCAGCGGAACCGCCTGGCGCTGCATGTTCGATCCCATGAGGGCGCGGTTGGCGTCATCATTCTCGAGGAAGGGAATCAGGCTGGCGGCGACTGAGACCAGTTGCTTCGGACTGACGTCGATGAATTCGATCTCATCGCGATGCTTCAGCACGAAGTTACCGGCCTGGCGGGCGTTGCAAAGATCGCTGACGATGTTGCCTTTGTCGTCGATCTCCACGTTCGCCTGTGCGATGGTGTACTTATCTTCTTCCCACGCCGAAAGGTACTCGCAGTGGGCTTCAAACTCGGCAGGCTGCTTCTTGCCGTCGAGTTCTGAATTGGCCTTCTCGATATCATCCCGGCGGACAATGTCGCCGACCTTATAAGGAGTGTCGCCCGGGTTGAGGATCCTGACTTCGTCGGTTACTGCACCCTTCAACACCTTGCGGTACGGGCTCTCAATGAAGCCGTACTCGTTGATGCGCGCAAAGCAGGAGAGTGACGAGATGAGTCCGATGTTGGGACCTTCGGGGGTCTCAATCGGACAAATACGTCCGTAGTGCGTAGGATGAACGTCGCGGACTTCAAAGCCGGCACGTTCGCGGGACAAACCGCCTGGTCCAAGCGCTGAGAGACGGCGCTTGTGCGTGATCTCCGACAGGGGGTTGGTCTGATCCATGAACTGCGACAACTGGCTCGAGCCGAAAAACTCGCGGATCGCAGCCATTACGGGCTTGGCGTTAACAAGGTCGTGCGGCATGGCCGTCGACATTTCCTGGTAGACCGACATCTTTTCCTTGATGGCGCGTTCCATGCGGACCAGGCCGATGCGGAACTGGTTCTCCAGGAGTTCGCCCACCGCGCGAACGCGGCGATTACCGAGGTGATCGATGTCGTCGACTGCTCCGATACCACGACGGAGCTTGAGCAGGTAGCGGATGGTCGCGTAGAAGTCATCGGGATCAAGCGTGCGCTTGTCGAGACTGGTGGCGTCGGCCTTATCGAACAGCTTGATGTTGAACTTCATCCGGCCAACGCGCGAGAAATCGTATTTGCGATGGTCGAAGAACATGCCATGGAACAGCTGTGTGGCCGTGTCGAAAGTGGGCGGATCGCCTGGACGCAGCTTGCGATAAATTTCGATGAGCGCATCTTTCTCGCTCTTAACAGGGTCCTTGCGCAGAGTGGCCGAAACTACCGTGCCGACCTCGTCGCGCTCAGGGAAGAACACGTCGAACGATTCGATGCCGGTTTCGAGGATCTTGCCGACGATGGTCGGGTTGAGTTCCTGATTGGCGTCGATCATCACTTCGCCGGTATTCATGTCGACCACGTCGCCGGCGATGTAAGCGCCCTCGAGATCGTTAGCCGCAACTTCGACTTCCGTGAGCTTGGCCTTCAGAATCTCCTTCATAAAGGAAGGAGTGATCTTCTTGCCCTGCGGGACAACCGTATCGCCGGTTTTACTGGTGATGGCGTGCGAAAGCTTTAACCCGCCCAGGTTGTCATCCACTTGCCAGAACAGCTTCTTGTCGCGGACGTTCAGTTTGGTGACGCGATAGAACGTGCGCAGAATCTGTTCGTCGGTTTTGAGGCCGAGTGCGCGAAGAAATACCGAACCGTAGAACTTACGCTTGCGATCGATACGGACGTAAAGCAGGTTCTTGGTATCGTACTCGAACTCCACCCAGCTCCCGCGATAAGGAATGATCTTGCCGAGGAAGTAGCCCTGCGCCGGAACGCGTTCGAAGAAGACTCCGGGCGAGCGGTGCAACTGCGATACGATTACGCGTTCAGTGCCGTTGATAATAAAGGTGCCGTTGTCTGTCATCAGCGGAATTTCGCCGAAGAAGACCTCCTGCTCCTTAATGTCGCGAACGCTCTTCGCACCGGTCTCCGCGTCCTTCGCGTAAACAGTCAAACGAATGGTGACCTTGAGCGGAGCTGCATAAGTCATGCCGCGCTCCTGGCATTCGACCATGTCGTATTTCAGTTGGAGACCGACCGGGTCGCCGCACTTATTGCAGAACGTGACTACGTTCTTATTGAACGTTCCGCAATGATGGCACAGCACATCGCCCGAGTGGAACGGATCGGTCTTAATGGTTGCGCCGCACGCGGGATTGCGGCAGGTGGACCGCAGGTGGTGCAACCCTTTGAGGTTGCCGCACTTGCACTCCCAATTACCGATCGAGTAGTCGACGAACTCGAGTTGGCTGACTCCGCGGAAGTCAGAAATGGGAAAAACGGAATTAAAAACGGTCTGTAGGCCCACGTCGTCGCGTTCATTGGGCAACAGGTCCATCTGCAGAAAACGTTCGTAAGATTTCTTCTGTACTTCGATCAGATTGGGAATCGGAATCGAAGTCTTAATCTTGGAGAAGTCAACCCTCTCCGGAGCGCCAGCCGCATGTGCGAGATTAGTCATCTGTCAAAAAACTCCTGAAGTCAACGCAAACGGCTCGAAACCCGGTCTGCCATCGGGCTTCGAGCGTTACGAGAACGAAAAAACCGGGAGGCGCTGCGGTAAGGGATTCCGCCCGCCCACCCTCATTTGCCTGAATGCACGTAGAATCACTTCGGCCGCTCGCTCCAGGGTCCCTGCATGATGCACAACTGTACAGCGGATGGAGCGCGGACGCGAGTGAACTGAATCGGGAAATGCGCGCAATAGAATAGACGAACGGAAGCGCGCAGGAGTTCCGCAACAAGAATAAGACCGATTTAAGAAAAAAGGAAGTGCGGGTACACTCCGGGTGTCTGCTTTTTGGCGCAAAAACTCCCCGTCAGCAGTAGGAGGAGCACTGCACGTTAAATGCCAGGATTCCAGATTCACAGTCACCAATCCGGGGTTAAGCCCGGTTGAAACCAGTGTCAAGACTTTATTGTTACACGCATCTTGACATTTCGTCAAATACCCTGTAGACCCGATACAAACGTATTCCGTCTTCCGTCATCGACAACCGACAACGGACAACGGTTCTTACTTGACTTCGACAGTCGCGCCAGCGTCGGTGAACTTTTTAGCGATGGCAGCTGCTTCGTCCTTGGTGATGCCTTCTTTGACCGGCTTAGGTGCGCCGTCGACGAGGTCTTTGGCTTCTTTGAGGCCCAGGCTGGTCACTTCGCGGACTGCCTTGATCACATTGATCTTATTGGCGCCTGCCGCAGTGAGTACGACTGTAAATTCGGTCTTCTCCTCGACGGGTGCAGCTGCGGCCGCACCGGCACCGGCTGCCGGGGCTGCCGCCACAGACGCGGCCGCAGCCGATACGCCCAGTTTCTCTTCTAGCAACTTCACAAGCTGGGATGCTTCGAGCAGCGTCAGCCCTTGAATCTGTTCTGCAATTGCGTTGATGTCCGCCATTTTTGTAAACTCCTAAAATTCCTTAGATTTCGTTAAACCGATTGGCCTGACAGACGAGAGCCTGTCAGGCGAGGCTCTTACGCCTGAAACTTCGATTCCTTTACGCCCTGATCGAGCACTACCGCCAGATTGCGGCTGGCCCCGTTGATGACCGTCACCATGCGCTGCGCCTGAGCATTGATAAGGAACAGCAGTTTGGCATAAATCGCTTCCTTCGGCGGCATTGCCGCTAAGTCGGCGATCGACTTCACGTCGACCACCCGGCCCTCGACTATACCAGCCTTAAAAGTAAACTGCGGATTGGTTTTGGCATAAGCCGTCAAGGCTTTCGCTAAGGCGACCGGATCGTCGAATGTGTAGGCAATCGACGTCATGCCGCGCAGATCCTGCATGGCCTTCTCGGACGCCGTGCCTTCAGACGCCTTCGCGGCAATGTTGTTCTTGATGACCTGATATTTGCCGCCTGCGCCACGTACGGTTTTGCGCAAGTCATAGTCCTGCGCGACCTTCATCTTCTCGAAGCCCGTAATGAAAACGTTCTTCGATTTCTCCAGTTCGGCGCGCAGAGCCTCGAGGTCCTTCTTCTTGTCTTCCTTTTTCTTCATGCTTTTCCTCGATTCAGTTCGGTTAGAGTTGGGCTACGCCTTACTGCGCGGCCAGAGCAGCCTTGGCGGTTAGTTCAGCCACGTCCACCGTAATTCCAGGGCTCATGGTGGAGCATAACGTCGCGTTCTTGACGTATTTGCCTTTTGCCGCGGCCGGTTTGGCTTTCAGTACCGCGTTTATCAGACTGGCAGCGTTTTCCACCAGTTTGTCCGACGAAAAACTGATTTTGCCGACCGGAGCGTGGATGATCCCGGTCTTGTCGACCCGGAACTCAACCTTACCAGCCTTGACTTCCCTCACGGCTTTGGCTACGTCCACGGTTACGGTCCCGGTCTTCGGGTTGGGCATGAGTCCGCGGGGTCCAAGAATCTTACCGAGTTTACCGACCGACCGCATCATGTCGGGTGTGGCGATCACGGCATCGAAGTCAGTCCAGCTTTCCGACTGAATCTTGTTTACCATGTCGTCGCCACCCACGAAATCGGCACCGGCCTCGCGCGCTTCAATCTGCTTATCGCCGGCGGCGATGACTAGGACTTTCTTAGACTTGCCAAGACCGTTCGGCATGACCACGGTGCCGCGGACCATCTGGTCAGCGTGCTTGGGGTCGACGCCGAGACGCATATGAATCTCGACCGTTTCGTCGAACTTGGCGTATTTGATCTTTTGGAGTAGCGGAACCGCTTGATCGAGAGGGTACTCGCGCGATTCTACCTGTTTTTGCGCAGCTTGATACTGCTTACCTGTTTTACGTGCCATTTTTCCTCATTGGTGCAAGCGGTCTGCCGCGCCTTCTAAGTGATGCTAAGAAGACACAGACCTCCCACTGAGCCCGTTGTTTTGGGAACGACACCAGATTAACACGAGAGAAACACCAGCGCAACTGCATGGGTAAAGCCCGTATTGGCAAAGCCTCGGCAGTTTGGGCGGCGTCCCCGATAAGGATCGTACCGGCTCGCGGTCGTAATTGCGCGCTGCCGGGCTTTCACCGTGTTACTACTGGTACTCCTTTTCAGATCTCGCGTGCCAATTTCGGAAACGGTCCAAGTAACCTTCATTCAGGGTTTTAGGACTCGCCGCCCGTCGATAAAAGACACCTGCCAGCCCATTCTGGACCCGCTAGGACCATTTAATAATCAACTTCAGTTATGAAACGAATCAGTGTGGACTACCGCTAATCCTCCGCTAATAATTGTTTCAGGCGACCGATTCAGGCTATATCTGGTTTGTCGAAAGCATTTAACGTTCAGTTGATTGGCGAGTCGAATTCACAGTGAATCAAATACGAAAAAGCCGGCGGCCAAATAGTCAAAAGGGATCGGAAGCGATTGAATTCACTTTCGTGATGCTGCCCTTATTCGCGATGATCTTCGTTTTGTTGAATATCGCATGGGCGGTATTCGCCGAAAGTACCCTACAACGTGCGGTTAGAGTGGCCGTCCGATATGGAATCACAGTTTCTTCGACTAATACGGGAAGCTGCCTTACCGACGTCGTGAAAGCCGATGTGCAGGCTAACTCACTGGGGCTACTCAACGGGACGACGGGATTAGGGTACATCAAGGTGAATTACTTTCTACCTCCTTCCGCGAGCGCCACGACCGCCCCGACTGACGTCTCGACGGCCGCAAACGCCGACGCCGGAGGCAATATCATGCAGGTTTCCGTGCAGGGTTACTCGCTGCTTCCGATTGTCCCCAGAATTACCAACTGGCAAACGCCTGCGGATAAGAGCCCGCTCATCGTGAGTGTATACGCCGCGGATTTGATCGAACCGAACCGTACGCCGCCGTGCGTCGGGACGGCCCCATAGAGTGCCATGAGAATACAACAGAAATGCGAGCGCGGCGCTTCCGTGATCGAGTTTGCCTTCATCACCTTTACGCTTGTGCCGCTTCTGATCGGCGCGGCCGTTGTCGGGGTGAATCTCGTCCGAACGTTGCAGACTGAACAGTTGGCGAGAGACGCGGGACATATGTTCGCGCGTGGAGTGGACTTCTCGGCCAGCGGGAATGAGGAGATTCTGGCGAATGTCGGCAGCAGCCTCAACCTCAGCGCCACAGCCGGGTCCGGCAGCGCGGTGGTGATCCTGTCGAAGCTGACTTATGTCGACACGAATGCGTGCGCTACTGGCGGCGCGGTGAACGCCAATGGTCAGCCCAGCGGCTGCACTAACCTCGGTAAGTGGGTATTTACCCAACGCTTGACGGTCGGCAATACCAGTATCCGAGGCAGTAACCTCGGCACGCCCACCAACGTAACCCTCAGTTCGAATGGAAGTATTTCGGCATCCCAATATGTCACGGTGGCGGGGGCGGTTGCTAATTTCAACGCAATTAATCCATATTCCAATGTGAACGGAACGGTTTCGGGCCTACCCTCGGGCCAGGATGTCTATATCGCTGAAGCCAGCGGCACCGGCTGGGCCGTGCCCCCCTACGGGGTCGGGGCAACGTATGCTTTTGGGCTATTCTGATTCGGCACTGATTCAGCTATATTGGGGGGACTAAATGCTTCAGGAAGCGCAAATAAATAAGCGCCGCGGCGCCGCGTTGATCTTATATACGGTTCTGCTTCCGACGATCCTGCTGTTTTGCGGCCTGGCGATCGATCTAAGTATGTTGTATGTAGTCCAGACGCGATTGTCATCGGCGGTTGACGGAGCGGCACTGGGCGCCGGCCGTCTATTAGGCACGACTGCGAATACCAGTGAGATTGCCGGTGAGTTTCTCAATGCCAACTATCCGTCGGGTTTCTGGGGTAGTTATAACCTTAGCCCCAGCATTAGTGTCACGACGAATGCCAGCCTGCATACGATAGCTGTCAACGCAACAGTACAGGTTCCGCTATTGTTTCTCCGTTTACTGAGGCAGCAATACTGCACGGTCGCCGCCAGCGCAACCGCTGTCCGCAGGGATGTTCGGGTGGAACTTGTGCTTGACCGCTCTTATTCGATGGTGAACCAGATGTCCAACCTGAGGAGCGCGGCGACTAACTTCGTCAATATGTTCAATCCCGGCACCGACGAGTTGGGCCTGGTGATCTTATCGGGCAGTTCATTTGTCGCTTATCCAACCAGCGAAATGCCGAATTACAGCCTTACGAGCGGGACGGGTCCCGACATTCACTTTGCGGACTCGGTAAGCGGCAGCAATCAAAACATGCTCACGCTGATCAGCGCTCTTCAGTTGGGGTCCGACACCAATACTTCTGAAGCGATCTGGCTGGCTTATATGGAATTAAAAAAAGCGGCGGCGATCGATAACGATCCGACGAAAGCGAATGTCATCGTGCTCTTCACCGATGGTGTCCCTAATGGCTTTGCCACTTACTTAAACAATCCGAGCGGCTCCAACAATGCGCTGGGCAGCAACAGCAATTGCAAGTATGATCCAGCTACGGCTACCTCGAATCAGATGAATGGCTGGATCGCCGCGGCCGGAAATTCGTCGACTCTCAGTTTCTTCAGTCCGACTGCATCCGCGGGAATTGGTTTCTTCAATTCGCTGATCTTCGACACGACGCATAACTCCTATTACTGGGTCACGACGGTGGGCAGCGGCGGTTATGTCAATGACCTCATCCCGGTGACGGGAACTCCGATGACCAACTGCCAGCACATCGGGGCGACCGGTTCGTTGGGAGCCGGGACAGACATGTCCGGTCTGGCAAAGATCCCGCCGCAAGACTATTACGGCAACAGCACGAGCGGCACTGCATACACGCAAGGCGTCCTCTATGCGCAATACGGAATCGCGTACGATCCGACGAAACCCACGAACGGTTATCACATGGGCCTCGCCTCCTGGAACGTTACCGACAGCGCTGCCCAGAAAATCCTGTCCGATTCCTCGATGAACATCGCGATTTACACCATCGGATTCACGGGCAACGGGGGAGTGGATGCCGCGCTGCTCAACCGAATGGCCAATACTCAAACTGCTACTTCTTACAATTCCAACTACCAGGTGGGCATGTATGTTCCGGCGTCGAACGCCGGCGAACTGCAGCAGGCATTCGGACAGGTAGCTTCTGAGGTTTTGCGGCTTTCCCACTAAAGCCCTTCCCTTGGCTTTCCGAAACGCGAACCCCGTCTGAACAATTCAATTGCAATTACTAACCGGGCGCCTTTTTTGCATAGGTAGCCCGCCACAGCGAAGATCCTTCGACTCTCCGACTGACTGAAGCCGTTCGCCGGCAATCCTTATAAGTGATCTAACGAAGCTTACAGGAACTTGCGAGCTCATTCAAGTTAGTACTAGTAGTACCAACAGTACTACTAGACTTACCAGTACTACTAAACTTTTTGTCCGCAAAGTTCTGGATTTTCAGTACTTAAGTGATTTCACGCTATGTATTGTTGACTTCCTCTTGTATATATAGAATAGTTAGTAAACGAACGGCGGAAGTTTCGGTTACGGACACACAAGTGGAGGGTAAACGATGAACGGACGATTAGTACAGTTATTGGCGGTCGCATCATTCAGCTCGTTGGCAGTATTCGGCGGAACGATTCAAGTGACGTTGGTTAGCGGCGCGGGAACTAATAGCGGTCCCTACGTGGCGGATGTAGGTGCTCTCAACAACGTCGATGTGGTTTGCGATGATTACTATGACAAGGTACAGGTTGGCGAGGTCTGGAACGCGGACATCGAGACGTTGTCGCAGGTAATCAGCGATGGCGACAGCGCAACACCGTCCGGCGGCGTGACTCCCACCAGATTCACCGCGCCCACATACAGCACTACGTTATATGAGCAAGCGGCTTACCTCGCACTCCAATTGCTGGGCGCGAACTCAGCGAATGCCCCGGCGATCCAGACGGCAATCTGGAGTTTGTTCGATAGTGGCGCGCCTACAGTAGCCGGCAGCGGTTCCTCATCACCCACGTCAACTGCTTACTGGCTGAAGCAGGTGTCCACCACGGGATCCAACTGGGCGAGTGACCTGGCTTTGGTAACGAAACTTGGCAGCGAAATCGAGTTCCTGACACCGACTAGCATCGTCAAGAATGGCGTTACTGGTTCTAACCCACAAGAGTTCATCTATGTCGTGACTCCCGAGCCCGCCACCTACGCGATGTTCGGTATGGGCCTGATTCTCCTGTCTCTCGGAACATTCCGTCGAACCAGCAAGAAAACGAAGTAGTTCGGCGCACTAAGTTACAAGAACTGAGAAGTCTCTTCACCTTCCCTCAACATACCGGAAAGGGCGTAGCCTTACTTGGGTAATGCTCTTTCCGGTTTACTTTCTGCCTTCCCCCTACCTCTCACCAACGGGCTCAGGAGTTCAAGAGGCCGCAATCAACGTAGCGCCGCAATTCCGCGGCAATGGATGCGATCGGGGTGGACCAATCGCCGGGCGAGCACTGTCGAAAGAGACGCATTTTCGGGTACCAGGGGGACGCGTCGGTATCCGCCATCCAGCGCCAATCCGCTTGGTAGGGCAGCAGGGTCCAAACGGGAAGACCTAAGGCTCCTGCCAGATGCGCCGCCATGGTATCGACAGAGATCAAGAGGTTCATGTGCAGCAAGGTGGCCGCTGTATCCAAAATGTCCGAAGTGATGGGCCAGGTGTCACAGACTTCCCGTGCAAAAGGCGCCTCGTAAAGGTCACCGCGTCTCTTTCCGTGCTGAAAGCTATAGAAAGACACTCCTTGGATTTGCATCAGCGGTTCGAGCGCGGAGAGCGAGACATTTCGCAGCGGATTCCAATCACTGGCGCTCCACACCAGGCCTATACGAGGACGCGTGTCCCAAGCTATAGCTTGAGAGCTACGGACGAAGTCGTCCTCCCGTATGAAAAGATACGGGACATCCGCAGGGATGGTGGCGACCGTCGTCCGATAGACCCTGGGAAGTTCCATCACTTCGATCTGTTGGTCCCAGGCCGAAAAAGTCCCACCTTCATCCCAGGACATTACCCGATCTATAAAGGGTTGGCGCCGTAACAGAGCGACCAACTCTGGGGGCGATTCCACGATGATTTCAGCAACCTGCTGCCGCAGCACTGCGGCGTAGCGAATGAATTGTATTGTGTCCCCGAATCCATGGAGACAACGGATAAGGATCCGGTTGTGACATAAAGGTGTCCCGTCCCACAAATTTCCGGGCCCGGCCCGGCCGTGCGCGGCGATGAAGTCGCTCTCTCGCCAAGCCTGCTCAAGGTCACCCAGCAACATCCAGCAATGCCACCTATGGGCGGCACACTCGCAGCCATCGGCGCCCAGACGCTCAGCTCTATTGAACTGTAAGATTGCCTGCTGCGGAAGCCGGTGATTCAAGCTGTCGAGGGCTTGGGTAAATTCTGTAAGTGAATGAGCAGTCAACCCAGCCACGTAGGATTCTTGGCGGTCGAATCGAAATGAGAAGTTGTCTTGAAGAGCTCGTACTTACCAGTCATCGCAGCGTTCTTCGCTCGATCCGTGAGCGCGGCGATTTGCGACTCGCTCAGAGGGTGAAAATTTTTCACCACGTCGAGGCTCTGTTCGAGATACTCCAGCTTATCCATTCCATGAATTACCACGGATGCCGGCTGGCTCAAAGCATACTGCAGGCATTCAGCGGGAGTGACCGTTTTGCTCTCGAGGATAAACTTTCCACCCATGGGTTTCATGGTTTGTACGGCGATGCCCTCACGGAGGGCTACCGGCATCACTTGGTGCACAAAGCTGCGGAAGCTCCAGTCCATAACATTTGACGGGAAGAGGACAGCGTCAAAATGAAACCCTTTTTCTTTGGCCAGGCTGAGCATACGAAGATGAACCGCGGGATCCTTGTGTCCAGTAAACCCGATAAAGCGAGTCTTCCCTGCTTTCTTCGCATCGAGAAAGGCTTCGAGAGCGCCGCCGGGCGCAAAGAAACGATCGGGATCTTCCATGCGGATCACTTCGTGAAACTGCAACAGATCGACACGGTCAGTTTGCAGTCGCTTCAAAGATTCGTCGAGTTGCTTAGCCGCTGTCTCTTTGGTGCGGCCGTCCACTTTTGTCATCAGGAAGACTTTTTGGCGGTAGCCGTCCCGCAAAGCTTTCCCCATTTTGATTTCGCCCTGGCCATTGCCATTGTTGTAGTCCCAGGCGTTATCCATGAAGTTGATGCCCCGGTCGATCGCGGTGCGGACAATACGAATCGCAAGCTCGTCGGAAGAGGTTTGGCCGATATGTGAGCCGCCGACGCCAATCGCGGACACAGTTTCGCCGGTTCTGCCGAAGCTGCGATAGAGCATATCTCCTTTTCTCGACTCAGTAGGGCGAGGAAGTTTTTCTGTTTCGCCGGTTGCGGCAGCCTCAGCGAGTGCCGCTCCACCGATCGCGGTTCCCAGGAACGCACGACGTCCGAGACTTAAGTTAGTTGCAGGTCGCATTACGGCTGAGTCTCCCTAACACAGCTAGCAAAAACCGCGCCAATGCGCGTTTCGTCTCTATCAGGCAGATATTGTGGGTCCTAGCAGTTCCTCCAGTAGCCGTGGCACGGCCAATTTTGACACATTGGAAGTTCATATAAGCACGGGCTCTGTAAGCCCTGGCTTTTAAAGGCGGACGGACGCGGAATTATGGCGACCACCCCAACAGACGAAAACGTGCCCCAAATGGGGATGCCGGTAAGGCGCATGAGGGAAGAGATGCGCCGGAGATCCCATCGTTGGGCGATGCTGCTTGACAGCGGTGAGGCTCAACAGTGCAGATTCATCTCCTGCAGCGAGGCGCGTCAATCCGGGTCGGGAGTGCGGGTCAGCCAAAGCATTCCCAGGGAACAGATTTTCGTGGTTCTGCGCGATGAGCAGGATTTCCCGCACCGAGACGCAGGGGGCAGAAATTCCGGCGACCATGTGATCACTCACTCTACAGATGTAGGAACACTGCCCGTCATGCTGTGGGGACTGTTGCATCTCGCGAGACTCGATGCGGAGGCGGTGGTCGGATTTTTTCCGCTGAACCCGAGTGCGGGAGAACAGACCGCGTTAGACAGCGCAATCAGTGATGCTTATAACCTGGTGCAGAGCAATTTCTGCCGCGACGCTGTGATCATGCTGGGGACTTTGCCGGAGAGGGACGAAGCGGAGTTCGGCTGGATTGAACCGCAGCCGTCTCTTTTGGGATGCTCGGGCGGCAAGGTTCGCAATGTCCTGCGTTTTTGGGATCGGCCTTCGCGAGAGATGACGCAAAGCCTTCTGCAGCGCGGTTGCCTGGTGAATACGTCCGGGATGGTCGGCCGGTTAGAGGCATTCCTGGCAATCATCAGGAGAGCGCAGCCCGAATGGCTGCCAGCGTTCGAGGCCGCGTGGAGGCGCGAAATCCCTACGCCGACGCTCGCGGCGACCTGTCAATTCGTTCCGCGGGGAGATTTTTCCCGGCAGATTTTGACGGCGAGCCCCGAAACATTACTGGTCTTGCCCGTGCGTCAAGCGGCTTTCACCGAACCGGGTCAATTTTACTGATCGTCCGGCTATGCGCCGACGATCTTGTGCTCCATGGCATAGCGGCTGAGCTCGGCGATGGTATGAAGTCCGAGGGAGTCCATGATGGCATGTTTGTGGAACTCCACGGTCTTTATCGAAATGCCCAGGGTCACTCCAATCTCCTTCGCCGTTTTACCTTCCGCGATCAATTGCAACACTTCCCTTTGGCGCGCGGTTAATCCTTTGCCGAAGGCTCCGAAGTCCGGCGCGGCCAGCAGTTCGGTCATGGTTTGCTGGGTTACCATAGGCGAGATGTAAAACCGGCCCTCCATCACTTCGTTGATCGCCCGTTTCAATTCCGAAACGGCAGTGCGTTTCAGAAGATAAGCGTTGGCGCCTCCACGGAAGGCCTCGCGCACGTAGACGGCGTCTGCATGCATGGTGAGAAAGATCAGCTTGACATGGGAGTCGTTCTTTCGGATCTGGCGCGCGGCTTCAATCCCGTTCAAGCCCGGCATGGTGATATCGAGCAGTACCACATTCGGCTTCAGTTCGTCGGCACAGCGAACCGCGGCATGTCCATCCTCCGCCAGACAAACAACCTCACATCCGGCCGCTTCAAGAATATGCCGGAGACCCTCCAGTACCAGTCCATGGTCATCGGCAATGATTACGCGGGTTTTCGTCATGAAATTCCTTCTAAAATGGGAATGCACACCTCAACAGAAGTACCGTTTCCGACGCTCGATAAGATTTTCAGCTCGCCGCCCAAAAGCCGAACCCGCTCTTCCATACTGACCATACCCAGACCATCGCCGCGCCTGATTTGGGTTGGGTCAAAACCGACACCCTGATCACGCACCTTCAGCTGCAACTCGCGCGCCTTACCATTGAGCGAGATCTCGACCGGAGTGTCTCCCGCGTGTCTGGAAATGTTTCGAAGAGCCTCTTGCGTGACCCGGTATAAAGAAGTAGCGACAATTGGAGAGAGGTCGGCCGGGACGCCGCGGGTGGTAAAGAGTACCGGCATGTTGGTGCGTGCTTCGAACTCTCTGGCGAGCCGTTCCACCGCTACACCCAAGCCCAGGTCCTCGAGGATCTGCGGATGTAATTCATGGGCAACCCGACGCAAGCCATCCGCCAGGTCGCTCGCCTTTCGATGAATGGCGGACAAGCCCTCTCGAACGGACTCGTCGGTAATGTCGCTCTCTTCCAGTTGCTCGACTTGCATCTCGAGCATCGCTAAATGTTGCGCCAAATCGTCATGCAAGTCTCTCGCGACTCGGCGACGCTCGTCTTCCTGGGCAGCAAAAAGGCTCGCGGTCAGTCGCTGCAATTCCCAGTTGTGGAGGCTCAGTGCGTTCTCCGACCGCTCAACTTTGCCCGCGAGAACATTCTTCTCCTCCTGCAACACGACCTGGAAGTCGTGGCGGGAAGTAATGTCCTCGATGAAGATAATTAAGCCCGCATTACTATCCAAGTGAACGGAGCGCGCGTGTAGCAGCAATGTCCGCCGGCCCTCCTCGTACGAGTGCTCGAAAGAGAGAGTTCCGCCGTCTCCCTTCTGGGAAAGAAGATGTTTCAGCTTAGGCTGGAGTCCGTCGATCTGCCAAAGCCGAGCTACCAGATCCGGGAAGTGCTGCTTCTCCGCTTCCTCCAACCGCAAGTCCGCGGTTTCGAGGAAGGCATGATTCACGAGCTGGACGCGAAGGTCGGAATCGAGCACAGCGAGCGGAATGGGAATGCTTTCGATCACAGAGGTCGCAAAGTCTCTCGCTAATTTGAGTTCCTCCTGGGCCCGCCGCATCTGGTCGATCTCGATCAGAACAACCACCACACCGTCGATGCGATTGTCCACGCTGCGATAAGGACGAGCCCGTAATAGATACCAGTGGCCTTGAAGATCCTCAACCTCGACTTCCCTGGTGTTGAGCGTATCGAGGACCTCGGCGAGTATATTTTCCACCGCCTCCACCCGCAAATTGAGACGGATCTCGCGAATGTGCCGGCCCACGTCGGCGGCGCGGATGCTGAGAACTCGCTCTGCCAAGGGCGTGAACTGCCTGATATGAAGATCAGCGCCCAGAATGAGCACCGGCATCGTAATGTTATTGAGCAAATTCACCAGATCGCTGCTGGCCCGGGTCAGTTGTTCATTGCGGCGATGCAGTTCTTCATTGACAGTCTGCAGTTCTTCCGTCTGACTTTGCAACTCCTCCTTGGCAGTCTCCAGTTCCTCGTTGATGGACTGGAGTTCTTCGTTGGACGACTGAATTTCCTCATTCGCCGAGACCAATTCCTGGTTTCTCGCGTCGCGCTCTTCGATCAGCGTTTGCAGATAAGTTTTGGTGGATGAAAGGTCGCGTCGCAGCCGCGCAATTTCGCGGTCCTTCTCGTTATCTCCCGGGGGAAATGAAACCTCTTCCGCGGTCGGCACTGCGCCTTGCCCCCCGTCCTCCTTAAACAGCACTAGAAAGTAGCGGTGATGGGAGTGCGGATTGGGGGACGGGCAGGACTTCCACGGTCACTGAAGCACGGTCGGAACGCCGGCAGAGTCCGGGAGTAATCACCGGGATTTGTTCGTCGATCGCACGGGTCAATGCGTCGCGGACGATCTGACCCAAGCCTTCCTTCGCCATTCTGAAAACGTTCAAATTCACGGAACCGGGCGCCAGCATCAGATACTCGCTAGTGTCTCCGCGAGTTTGCACCACTTGCATGTGCTCGTCCACCACCACTCCCGGGGGCCCGTGACGGGCGATCACAATTCGATCCGTCGCCCGCTGCAGTTCCAGATCGTTCATCCCGTCCTCGTGCGCCGGTTTGGCGTCTCGGACCGCTCCGGTGAGGGCTGAACCTGGCGAGGACGTAATAAAATCCGCATGGAGGCGCGATACGCCGCTCATGCGCGCGTAAAACTTATTCCGCCGGTCGGCCAGCGAAAACAGCTCAGGATATTCCCGGATCGTTTCCGATTGCCCCAGCAGCAGGGTGCCGTTCGCCTTTAACCCATAGTGGAAGGCGGAAATGGCATGCTTTTGGGCTGGCGCTCCCAGGTAGATCAACACGTTTCGGCAGCTGATCAGATCGAGCCGCGAATAAGGAGGATCTTGGATCAAATTATGGCGGGCAAAGATACAGCTGTCTCGGATGCGTTTGTTGACATGGTAGCCTAACTCCGTTCTGGTGAAGAAACGCGTGATGCGTCCGGGGTTGACTTCCGTTGCCACCGTATCGGGGTAGGACGCGAGCCGCGCTTTGTCTATGGAACGTTCACTTACATCCGTGCCGAAAATGTGCATGGGGGTCTGATCGGCGAGTTGGCCCAGATATTCAGCCAGACAGATCGCGATGGAATACACTTCTTCACCGGTGGCGCAACCGGGTACCCAAATTCGAATTGGCGTGCCAGGAGAGCGGTCGCTCAGAATCGATGGAAAAATATCGCTTTTCAGCGCTTCGAAAACCTCAGGATCCCGAAAGAAACGCGTCACTCCGATCAATGCTTCTTCGTAGAGCTCGCGAGCTTCGCCGATTTGAACCTGCAAGAATTTGGCGTACTCGGCAAGTGTCGAGATTTTTTTCAAAACCATGCGGCGAGCGATGCGACGGCGCACGGTGGTCTGTTTGTAGCGGGAAAAGTCGATGCCGGAAATGCCACGCAGCGAAGAATAAATTTTTGCCAGGCTGCGTTGGTCCTCGACGTCCGCCGGCGTGGGCGCAATGAATGCGCTCGATTGCAAATCGCGCGCAATGCGTCCGAGTTCCAGCCCGATATCCCGCGGAGACAGCACCAGGTCGACATGATCCGCGGCGATTGCGCTGCGCGGCATGCTTTCAAATCTCGCGGTGCGCTCGTCCTGGACAATGGCGAAACCACCGTCTGCTTTGATCGATCGTAAGCCCAGTGCGCCATCCGAGTCGCTTCCCGATAAAATGATGCCTACGGCGCGGCTTTTCTGCTGCTGCCCCAGCGAACGGAAGAAGAGGTCGAAGGGCCGCGGCATCATTTCGCGTTCGGGGCGCGCCTGGAGATGGAAAACGCCGTTTGCGAGAACGACATGAGAGGCAGCTGGGATGACGTAGACGTGATTGGGTTCGGGGCGCTCGCCGTTTCCTATTTCGGATACCGGCATCGAGGTGGTGCGCCCAAGTATTTCTGGAAGGAGGCTGCGATGGTGCGGAGGAAGATGGGATAGGATGACGAACGCCATGCCCGTATCGGGCGGCGTATTCTGCAGCAGTTCAACGAATGCCTCGAGACCTCCGGCGGATTCCCCGATGCCTACAATCGGGAATGGCAAGGCTTCTTGCCGCTCCTCCGGCGCCGCGTCCAATACTACTACTTCGTTGTTATCCGATCCAACGCCGGCTATTTCGGATAAGTCGTTTAGATGCTCTTCTTCCGGCCCTGGATGTATATTTTCCACTTGGCTAACATTCTGTGCTTACGAGGGAATATTGTCAATAAGGGTTCCCCGAAAAAGGGAGGGCAAAATTGTTTTGACGGCATGGGCCGTACATCCGCGCCGGGCGTTCGGTTGCTGTCACCCTATTACTTTAGTTTTTACTATATCGGACACGAAGATACGAGGGTGCGGAGGATGGAGGATCGACTTAGTTCCAATAAGTCCTTCGATATAGTTCTCGAGCTGGCTGCAGCGGAAATCGGCCGTATGTTCCGCGAGAATTCGCCGGCGTGCTCGCCTCCCTATTGCTCGGGCTTCGCGAGCACTGACGCGGGCGAGATAATGCCGCGTGTCTTCTGTGCCGTGGGCGATCAGGATCTCCCGGCCGGGCTCCAGTATCTCGTCGAGTCCCTTCCAGGAATCGCTAACAATGGGCACGCCACATGCGCCCGCTTCGAATATTCTGACGCTGGGAGAATAGCCGGCATCTACCATGTGCCGACGCGTCACGTTCAGGGTGAAGCGCTGTGAGTTGTAAAACTCCCGGTGTGCGCGGGGCGGCAGGTGTTCGATTCGCTCTACGTTCGCAGGCCAAGTAAGCCGTGCGGGATAGAGGGACCCGGCAACCACAAAATGCTTACTAGGGCTGTAAACCGCGGGCATTAACATGAGGCTGTCGAGCACGGGCTGGCGATCGTCCGAGTAAGTCCCCAGGTAGCCCAGGTCCCAACGCTCAAGTCTCTCCTGAGGATAGTAGACGTCCGGATCGACTGAGCAGTACAAAGGCAAAGCGCGCCTCGCGCCGTACTCACGCTCCAACTTCCGGAGAATCGGGCCGCCGGTGAACGAGAGATAAAGATCAAAGCGAGGGATCAGCTCACGAGTAAGATATTCCGCGGAATCGGTTCCCAGCTTGTCCAGCGTGACGGGTGTATCGATGTCGTAAAACGCGACGGGGCCGCGCGCAAATTCGAGCGCCCATTCGGCTACCGCGGCGCCCTCCGGAACGAACGAGCCGATCATCACGAAGTCAGCGGCCTGTATTGCCGATGAGAACCGCTGCTCCAGTTCGGCGAGACTCTGGTAGAGCTCGACTTTGCCACACAGTTGCGGGGGCATGTCACGATTGGCGGCATACCAAGGCTTGTCACGCTCCAGAAACAATACTTCGTGGCCGCGCCGGCAGAGACTTTGAACCAAACCGCGATAAGTGGTGGCGTGTCCATTACCCCATGAGGACGTGATGGATAAACCGCAAATTACAATTTTCATTTCTTGCCCGCCTTCACCTCTCGCCCGCCGAGAATCAGGTCGAGCTGGCGACCGCGATCAGCGTAAGTATGCTCTGCCAGGACACGCTGGCGCGCGGCCGCCCCAATCGCTCTCGCCGTCTCCTCCGACACGTCCCGCACAAGCTTCGCCACCTCATCACCATCGTGGGCGATCAAGACTTCCGACCAGGGTTCGAGGAACATCTCGATGCCTTCCCAGAAATCGGTAATCAGGCATCCGGCTGCGCCCGCCGCCTCAAACACTCTCGTGGCAGGGCTATACCCGTAGCGAGCCATGCTCTCGCGGCTGACATTCAATACAAAGGAAGGCGTGCAATTGAACGCGTTGTGATCCTTAGTATAGACGTGTCCCAGGTAGTGGACGGAAGCAGGCTTCTCTTTTTCGGCCCAGCCGTTTCCGCCCAACAGAAAGGTTCGGCGGCCGGCGCTGAGCGCGGCGGCACGAAAGAAAAATTCGTCCACTCGCGCTTCACGGTCGGGGAGCCGGTTCCCCAGAAAACCTAAATCTCCTTTGAAACGTGAATCGGGAGCCGTTGGATGATGCGTTTCCGGATCGAGAGCGTTGTAAATCGGAATGCATACGCGCGCGCCGGCCTCGGTATACGCCTTGACCACCGGCAAGCCTCCACCGTAGGTGAAGACGAAATCGTAGCGGGGAATTGTTTCACGCAATGGATGCGAGTGGTTCGCCCGAATGGCGTCCAACGTCGCCGGCGCATCCACATCCCAATACGCGGTCAGGGCGCCGGTGCGGCGGATATCCAGAATTGCGCGATCGAGCAGGTCGTCGAAGACTCCGACACCGCTGGCTTTTACGATCAGGTCGGCAGAGGCAGCATCCTCTAATGCTTGCCACACGCCTCTTTCGCCTTCAGCTGAATACACGACGGAGCGGGCCCACGCCGGCGGCTCGATATCCCGGTGCGCCAGCCGGTCGAACGCATCAGGCTCGTAGAAGGTGACTGAATAGCCCAGCGAATGCAGTGCCCTGACGATTCCACGATAGTAAGTGGCTGCGCCGTTCCAATAGGCTGACAGAAGGCTGGAACCAAAGAAGGCGATCTTCAAGATAATTCCTCGCAAATGGCTTCGAGTTCCATGGCCCGGTGGACGCAGGTATGCCGCGACTGGATGGAGCACAGCCCTTCCCTCGCACGGCGCGCCGGCCGACCCGGGATCCTCCAATACCGAAAGCATACGACGCTTCATTTCGGCTCCGTCCGCCGCCAAAACGAAGTCGCGCCCCGGACGAAAGAGGCATTCGCGGTCCCACCATGGCGCGCTGATCAGCGGAATGCCGCAGGCCAGGGCTTCAAAAACACGGATCGTCGGAACTCCGGGGAGGGCGCGCGCGTAAGGACGCCGGGGAATATGAATGGTGAAGCGCGCGTTCGCGAAGGCTTCCGGAACGCGCGCATTAGGCAGCCAGCCGCGGTACTCGATGCCCGCATTCGACAGAGCCTGCAGCGCGTGAGCGGGATAACGGACCCCGTATATGCAGGCGCGCAGGCCGAGTTGCTTCACCGGATCAATCAGAAATTCGCGCAACTCTTCGGCTCGCTCATCGTCTCCCCAATTGCCGATCCACACCAGATCATAATCCGGCTGAGGTTCGCCGGGGTTCCGCGGATAGAACACGCTGGTGTCCGCAGCCTCATGCCATGTCCAGGCACGGTGCGCCCACTGATTTTCGAGGTAGCGGGAGCGCACGGATTCGCCGAACGCGAGGACGCCGTCGTAACCGCTCAAATCGAAAGCAGACATCGCGTCCGGATCTGTAACCGAGCGATGGTGTGTATCGTGGAATAACAGCATGAAGCCGCCCCTATCCCGGCGGTAATCTCCAATCTGTTTGACGAGTTCAGGCGAATTCCATTCGTGGACCAACACCAAGTCACTGCCGGACAACTCTCGCGCCAGGTCAAACTGTCCAAGGTCGTACTCGGTGCTCTGAAGATGCGGAAAAGCGGCGTGAAAAGCTTCAATTGGGGTCTCGCCGTAATCCGCGCGCAACCTGGACAAGCTCCACGCCCCCCGCGGTTCGTAGACAGAAACCTGATGTCCGCGGCCCATGAGAGCACTGGTTACTCCTCGCAAAAAATGCGCGTTTCCATGGTTCCAATCCGACACCAGGGAGTGGCAGAAAATCGCGATACGCATCATGCGGAGACTCGCGCCGTCAACGTGAATTCTCCGGCCGACGAGTGTGCCGCCGCATAGGCTCTCAAGTATCCCTCGACCATCCTGGAGGGACTAAATTGCCTGGCGCGCTCGCGTGCAGCGGCCGCCAGCCTCCTGCGCAGCGCAGAATCTTCGATGAGTTGCGAAATGGCTTTGCGTAGCGCCACCGGATCGGTAGGGTCGACAAACCTGGCACAATCGGACCAATTTTCGCGCAGGCTCTCGATATCGCCAAGTACCAGAGCGCAGCCCGAGAGCGCAGCCTCCTGGATGGAAAGCCCGAACGGTTCATACTTTGCGGGCAAACAGTAAATGGAGGCCCGCGACATCCATCCGGCCAGCGGGTCAGGGCCCAACAACCCGAGCGAAACCACGTTTGGATAGGATGCCTTCTGCTGCTCTCCCGCGACATAAACCTGCCACGGCAACTGTTCCGCTACCCTCGCCAGCATCGCGACATTCTTGGCTTCATCCCAAATCCTGCCGGCCGAAAGGATCAAAGGCTTTTTGGCCCCCACCCGAAACTGGGACGATGTTCGGCCGTTCGGAATCACCGCGGTGCGTGCCAGCGACCCGTAGTGGTATTCGAGGCATCCCAGCATCGCCAGCGAAGGAGCGGTCACCATGTCCGCGGAGTGGATGCCGCGCTCGACGCGCCAGCGGTACTCGTTCCATTCCAGAGGCGCAGGTGATTTGTGAACAGCGAGAAACCAGGATAATACGCAGGAGTGCCCCGTCACAACGACGGGCGCGTCCCAGCGACGGGACGCATGAGAGTAGTCGTTCAAGTGAATAATGTCGGGGTTCACTTTCGCGGCGATCGACTGGAGCCAGTCCCCGGCTCGATCGACATCGTCCCATGGAGACTCCTGCCATTCCAGGCGGTAACTGCTCTCAAAGATGGCGGGATTGCCTGCTGCCTTGGCTTGGGCGCGTTGATGGCTAGTCAACGGCCTTCCGCAGGATGCGACGGTTACCTCGACACCCCGCGCGATCAGCCCGCGGGCGAGTTCCATGGCGAATGTCCACACCCCTCCAATGGTGTCGGCTGTCATTAGTACGTGTTGTGGACAGAAGGTCATGACAGCACTCTGAACAAGGGCTCCTCGAGTTCCTGCAGTGGAAGAGGTCTTTGTTCCTGGATATCGCTGAAGCCGCAAAAGTTTTTCAAATAATGATCCATCGCGCGCTCCCAGGCCGTATCGTCGGGCGCGCCCCAGCGGCGCGTATAATCCGGCGATCCAGGGTAGGGAAAGAGCGGTACCGGTTGATTGGCCCAGACGCCGTGTTGTCGCAGATGATCCCGCCAGGCGTCCACTGCGCTTGGATCGTCCTCGGTCATTTGAATCAGATTGGCTTGCACAAAAGGTACGTGCTGTTTGGCGAAGATTAGGCGGGAACTCAGTTCCGCGGTGGACATCCGGCATTTCTTGTCGAGGGACTGACGGCCTTCCGGCGTGATACTCTCAACACCCGCCTCAATGGAAACGCATCCCGCGCGGCCCAGCAATTCAAGCATCGGCTCTTTCCACAAGTCGATGCGGGTTTGAATGCCGAACTGAAAAGGACGTTTGACAAACTCTTCCAGAAGTTGCTGGTCGGGCAGATAGATCTCATCGATGAAGTAGACGTATGTAACGCCTTGCTCAATCAGGTGATCGAGTTCACTCAGCACCACTGCGGGGGGACGCTTCCGGTAGATGTTTCGAAAATTATCTTTCGCGCAGAACGTACAGTGATACGGGCAGCCACGCGAACACTCCATCTCAGCACCGAGACCCTGCGCATGCCCGTCAAAACGGTGGTGACAATGATGATGGTTGCGCACAAAGGCCTTGTCCCAGAGGAGCGGGGGAAGGTCTTCCATTCGTGAAGAGTGCGGCTTTCCCTGCACGCGGATCAACCCGCCATCGTTCCAGGCAATAGAAGGCACGGTGGACCAGTTGCGCGTTAACTGCGGGAGGATCTCCTCACACTCGCCAAGCACGACCACATCCGCACCCGTCTTCGCCAGGGTGGCACGGGGGGTAGTGGACGCGTGGGGTCCGACAACTACGATAACGCCCGCTATGTGGCGCAGCTTCGCGATGAGCTGCTGGGGGACCCGCAACTCCGGAGGCGCACATCGCCAGAAGAGATAGCTGGGAGCGGTAGTGACGACAGTGAAATCCGGGACAAAGCTTTTCATCTCGTCGTGAACCTGCTCGTCGTTCAAATCGAACATCTGGGCATCGATGATCCGAACCTCGTGTCCTTGCTGTTCCAGTAAGACGCGGGAATATCCAAATTCCAGCGGAAGATGAGGCTCACGGCAACCAAAGTAGATACTACCTTCAAAGGACCACCGCGGATTGACGAGGGCCCATCTCATACAGTGGCTCCCTGGCCGGCCGTCGCCACATTCCCTTCTCTCTGTGCGCTGCGAGATTCAAGTAGCCAGCGGTGCAGGCAACGCACTCCGGTTGCGACATCAACATTTCTTCGCCAGCCGGTTCGGGATTCGAACTTCTGCGTGTGGGAGGCATAGTATCGCTGATCGGCCATGCGCCATTCCTGCGTCTTTATGACAAGTTTCCGGTTACTCACATCTTCAATCAAGGTAATCAACTCGCGAAGACTGACCGTATGCCTCGGTCCGCCCCCGATATTAAAGGCTTGGCCGGCAAGTCTTTCAATGCGATCTTCGGCTAATAAGAACGCGTCCACCAGGTCCTCGACATATAAGATATCCCGCACCTGAAAACCATCGCCGTATAGCGTAATGGGAATTCCGTCCAGCGCACAAATCAAAAAATGCGCCACCCATCCTTGATCTTCATTTCCAAACTGATGGGGGCCGTAAATACAGCTCATACGGAAAACCGTGGCGGGGAGTTTGAAGGTGCGTGCGTAATCCAGAATGTACTGATCCGCCGAACCTTTCGAGCAGCCATACGGACTGTGAAATTCGAGTGGTCTCTGTTCGCCGATGCCTTGATATTTCAGGATTGAATCGGCGGGTTCGTATCGGGAGCCGTTCAGTACGAGTTCGACATCGCGCAAGTCGCCGTACACCTTGTTCGTGGAAGTAAACACGAGGCCCGGCGGATTCCGCAAACTGCGGATCGACTCCATGAGATTCAGCGATCCCCGGGTATTTACTTCAAAATCTTCAATCGGATTGTTGAGACTCGTTGTCACCGCAACTTGTGCGGCAAGGTGGAAAACCTGTCCCACGCCATTCAACGACCGGCGGACTGCGTTTCGATTGCGAATGTCGGCCTCATGAAAGTCGAACGATCCCGCGTGCTCCCGGCGAAGCCATTCAAGATTCCGTTCCGAGCCCGGCCGTGAAAGATTGTCAAACAGAATGACTCGTCTTCCAGCGCGGAGCAACCGGTCTGCCAGATTCGAGCCAATGAATCCCGCGCCTCCGGTAATCAGGACCGGTAGGTCGGGTTGAAGGGTTTTCATACCATCAGTCCTTTCGCGACTAATTCAGCGCGGGCTTCATGCGCGCGATCATCGGCGGTCTGAGATTCCAGCCATTCAGTGAGCTCCTGCATTCCTTTGGAGAGGCTGACCTGTGACTTAAAGCCAAGGAGCGCGCGGGCCTTGCTTGTATCGGCATAACAATGGCGGATGTCGCCGACCCGATATTTGCCGGTAACTTCCGGCTCAATGCGTCCCTTCCCGATTGCCTTAGCAAACTGGCAAGCCAGATCGAGAATGGTAATCTTCTGACCGCTCGCTATATTAATGGACTCGCCGCAAATGCCAGTGGCTTCCAATGCCAATCTGCAGGCTCGCGCGACATCTTTTACATTGATAAAGTCACGCTGCTGCAAACCATCCTCGTTGATGAGCGGCGGATTCCCATTGAGGAGTCGCGATGCGAAGATGGCAAGAACGCCGGTGTATGGATTGGAGAGCGCCTGATTGGGTCCGTAGATATTGAAAAACCGCAGCGCCACGGTAGGAATTCGATAGACTTTCCCCAGTAGCAGGCACATACGTTCCTGATCGAATTTGGACAAAGCGTAGATCGACGCGAGCGCTGGAACCTTATCCTCACGAGTCGGAACGGGCGAAAGAATCTCGCCCTTCGGGTCACGAACCTCCCAATCGCCCATTCGGAGTTGCTCGTCGGTGCGTTCGGCCGGAATAGCCGGCTTTCCGGCGCGATCCACATAAGCTCCCTCACCGTAAATACTCATGCTGGATGCGACCACAAGCCGTTCCACCGGCCTTCTGATGAGCGCTTCCATCAGGACGGCCGTGCCCACATTATTGACGCTGGTATATTCCTGAACCTGGTACATGCTCTGGCCGACCCCGACCATCGCGACCAGGTGATACACAGCATCGATGCCTTGCAGGGCTCTCTTTACCGCGGCGGGGTTGCGTATGTCCCCGATCTGCAGTTCCACGTCATCGTCGAGATATGCAGGCCTCTTGCACGACGTTCCGTGGACTTGGGGATTCAGGCTGTCGAGAGCTCGAACCTGGTAGCCCTTTCGCAAAAGGTCATTCGCAAGATGAGAGCCGATAAATCCCGCTCCGCCAGTAATCAGAATTCGTTTCATAAGGCAACGCGCGGATAGTGGCAACTCGGTTACCAACGTACTTACCAGCTGTGGGAAGGTAAATACCTTTGAGCGTGTGTGCGTGAACATACACAAACTGGGGATGCAACTACGTGGTATGTAGATGCTACCCGGTAGAATTTGTCAGGCGCTTGTAGCAACTCGCGTAGTCCCTGAACATGCGGCGCGAACAAAAACGTTTTTGTGCGACGGCCCAGCAGTCATCTGGGTTGATGCGGTCGGTTCGACCAATGGCCTGAGACATTTGATGAGAATCGGTGACAATAAAGCCGGTCCGTCCATCTTCCACGATCTCAGGCAATGCTCCGCTGTCGAAGGCTATCACCGAAGTTCCGCAGGCAGCCGCCTCCATGGCGGTCAAAGAACTGGTCTCCGCGACCAGGCTGGGTAGCAGAACACCTCGCGCTCCCGAGAGCAACCCGCACTTTTGGGGAAGTCCAACTGGTCCCACGAATCTACAGTTTGCATCAAGACTCGGACTTATACTAGTTTCAAAATAGCGGCGATGCTCCGGATACTGAAATACTTCTCCCGCAATAATGAGTTCCACTCCGGCCTGACGAGCGGCATGGATCGCGATATGAATGCCTTTTTCGGGACAAACGCGCCCTAACACGAGACAATAGCTCCGTGCGGCGGGCGTCCCCGCGATCAGATCCAGGGGAATGGCATTGTGAACGGGAGACAGAAGACGATCCGAAGGTTCACATGCCGTATGCTGAGTGTCCGAAACACAGTTGAACCAAATGTTCTGATACTTACCGGAGAGGCTGCTTAATGCGTAATGGGAGGGAGCAAGATGAAGCGTTGCCAGCACCGGCAACTTGCTATCTGGAAAATATTGTTCGAAGTCCATACCATGCATATGAATAAGGTCAACAGGAAACGACTGCAGCGCGTGTTCGATCGCCTGCGCGTGTGCCGCGTAGGCTAATGCCCTGGCGTGGTCGTCGATCGCTCCTTGCACGGCAGGCGTCGGAACAAGAATTCCTTCGACGCGAGAGCCTTCGGCTGCAACAACGACGGAGCGGTATCCCTCGCGAGTCATCTCCCGGTCAAGGATCGCTAATATCTGCTCGCTGCCCCCGGATGTGTGCAGACTAACTGGGGCAAACGGAAATGCGACACTGAGGATCGTCATCGACCACCTCGACGCAGTTTAGCCGACGCGACCGTGTCATTCCGGAATTCCATATCTCGTAATACAGTGGTCCTTCATCAGGTTTACGCGTGGAGTCGTAATTTAGCGCCAAGCGTTTGCGTTTGTCATATATGCCGGGCATAGGACGAACCGTTGGTACGAAGCGTCTCATCGTCGAGATGATGCATCACTGGAATCGGAGGCTCAAACGGCATACCTTCGGGTCATTCGTGCGCAGAAGTCGGCAAACTCCGCCGGATCGCGAGGCGGGCTGGTATGGTGCGGAACGAGGCCACACGCTTCGGGTGTAAAGCAATAAGTCAGCGTTACGTCAAATGGCTCCAGCGCCCGCATTTGTCGATCAAACCATTGCTCCGCATGGTCACGATAACTATCCGCCCAACTAAGCCCCGTGCGAATGTACTTTACTCCCAGATCGCGGAGGCATTGGACAGCCCGGTCCAGCCGATGGTCATCGTAGTGGAACCATTGGCAAATACCGAGATCTGGAGCATAACTCGCAAACTGATGCATCGCTCGCTTGGGAGAGCCGTCCTCGCGCAGGAGCCCCATATAGAAATGTCTGTAATATGAGGAGCCTTCTGCTTCCCGGTGGCGCGTGGTTGCCGGCCAGGCTTTCGGCAAATCAAATAAGCTGTACCAGTGGATTCGCTCGGCCTTGCCACAAAGCAGTTCCGCAGTTCGTCGCAACCCGAATTCCTGGACCTCCTCGGCTCCAAACGTGGAAACTCCAACTTCGGAGATCCATACCGGCAAAGACGTAACGTTTTGAATTTCGCGAATCTTGTCCGGCCACTCATCGATCGTCCAATGGTTCCAGTCGAGCGGGAATCCATGGATGGCAACCACGTCCACATGGTCGAGTACGCCATGTCTTTCCATCGTAGCTATGAAGTTGGGGTCAATCGGGGAGATTCCCCCAAGGACGCGCTTCATGCCGGCACTCTCTGCGCGTACGGCTTGCGAGGCCAGTTTCACCATATCCGCAAAGCTTTGCCACTGGGGATCGATTTCGAAGTTCCAATGCGAAAGATTGTTCGGCTCATTCCACAGCATGACCGCTTCAATCATCGAGTGACCATTCCTTTTGCTCCTCGCGGCGGCAAATGTAAACTTCGGGCTCCGGATGTGCCAGTATCGAAAAACCGGCGCTCCTCACCATCGCCTCAGCACAGGCCCGATTCGGAATCCACCAATTGGTAGGGTCATGCGAATATCTCTTTTCAACGAAGTGGAGGCGGGGATAGCCCGGATCGTCGAAGACCTCTTCTTCCGCGAACGAATAGTCTTCGTCTACGGACTTCACCTTTTTGGATCCGCGTTGCATGGATTGAAAAACCAATAAATCGCGAACAGCGTGAGTATGCAAGAGGTCGAGGGCAAGCAAGGGGTGGCGCAAGTGGTACAAAACTCCCATGAATAGCACCAGATCGAACTTCTCCTCAAGTTCGGCTATACGGTAAACCGACAAATTGCGGAACTCAATTCGCGCCCCAAGAACAGATGCTGCGAACCGGGCTTGGGAGAGATAGATTTCATCGGAGTCAATGCCCAACACCCGGTCAGCGCCGCGCCGCCTCATTTCCAGCGAGTAAAATCCGGCGTTGCAGCCTACATCCAAAACCGAAGCGCCATGAAGGTCGGCCGGAATCGCATGGGCAAAGTTACGAAACTTACTCGAAGGATAATCGCCCAGAAAATGTTGCGGCGCAGTCTGGACGCCATGTAGATTCAAGTTGTGGAACCATGGTCCTAACGCATCGACGCGCTCCCGGATCTCAACGGGCGACATGATTTTCAACTCCCGGGACTTGGTTTTCGACTTCAGCCAAAACTTTCAAAGCTTCCCGATACCCCCCCAGCGTCCCCAAGTCAACATAATGTGTTCCGGCGTGAATCCCGCGCGCGACACCACCAGCACCAATCCATTCGTTCACCAGTGTGCCGAAGTATTCATGCCGGCGTCCGGAGTCGTTCCAGAGATCATAAAGGGCGCGGAACGCAGTTGCCGGGCACTTGAAAGCGCCCCATATCCAATTGGTTCCTGCCTCCAGCCGCTTAACCAGGATCTCCCTGACGATACCATTGTCGTCGGTGACGACGGCGTCGAAGAGTTGAGGTTTTTCAACTGGGAATAAGAGAAACGACAAGACATCACTCGGAAGAAAGCAGAGGCCGTCGTCGGGAAACCAAACTGTATCGGGGAGACCTACCACTACGTCGCCGCTGGATCCGATGACCGCAAGGGCACGGAAGATTGCGTCGCAGAGACCCGCAGGCCGGTCTTGAACGACGTAAACGCAGTCCGCGCCAAAGGCAGACGACCCATAGTATTCCAGGATGTCGCATTTGCCGGGAGAGATCACAAAACAGATCTTATCTACTCCGCAACGGACTAGACGTTCGATCAAATATTCGCTTACCGCCCGTGGTCTTTCGATGCCCTGGTCAATGCGGCATCCCACGGGAAGCAGTTCTTTTGAAAAAGCGAGAGGCTGAATTCTACTGCCCGCTCCCGCTGCCGGTATGATTCCCCACATTTATTTAATCCCAGATAGCGGCTTCGACTGTTTGCGAAGTCCGCGGCCCATATGCGAAGTCTTCAAGTGCGTGCTCCATTTCAAATGCTCTTTGATCTGCTGAATGCTGGGCCAAGGTTCGTTCACGCGCGCGCCGTGCAATTTTCGCGAGGGCCTCCGCCGGAAGATCCAGGGCGTCGAGAACATCTTCAGGGGTGCGCGCCACAATAATTTCACGCCCAGGCTCAAAGAACTCCTCCAATCCGGCCCAGTAGTCGCTAATGACTGGAACTCCGCAAGCCGACGCTTCGAACAATCGTCCCGAAGGGCAATAGCCCAACGTCGCCATGGAGGCTCTAGTTATGTTCAAAGTCAGTCTGGAGGAGCAGTAAAAAGCAGGATGGTCACCGGGCGCTACATGCCTCTTGAATTCAATGTTTCGAGCCCAGGGAAAGTCGGATGGATATTGAGCGCCGCCCAAGGTAAAACGATACTCACCTCGCCGACGGGCAGGCTCCAGAAAAAGACTGTTTAAGGCCTGTTGCCGATCGGCTGCAAAAGTTCCCAGATAAGATAGGTCCGTTGATTTTGGCAATTCGACGGGGACATGGTAATCGGGATCGGCGCTCCCATATAGGGGAACTACAGTTTGGGCACGCAGCTCGGTCCTAAGCGCGGAGAGAGCGGAACCGCCGGTATAACTGAAGACCAAATCGAAATCTTGCAGCCTGCGGGGTCCCAGGTAATCTACGCCCCCCGCTTTCTCAAGCGTCAGGAGAGTGACCGGCGTATCGAGATCATAAAAAGCCCGGATGCAATCGGATGCGAGTAATTCATTCCCAGCCGCCATTGCATCCGGACAGTAAGATGTGATGATTCCCACATCAGCTTCGCGAAGTTGTTGACTCGCGAGCGTCTGGACCGAACGCCAGTCATCATAGATCCGCAGATCGCACCCCGGAAGGACGTCCAGATCACGGTGGTCCCGATAATAAGGAGTATCCCGTTCAAAGAAGACGACGTCATGAGATCTTTTTGCCAGTGCTTTGCACAGACCACGCCAAAGAGTGGCATGGCCGTTGCCCCACGACGAACTGACCGACAAACCAAAGATGACGATTTTCATTCGACTTGATATCGTGGACGGGAAGCAATCGATCCACCACCGTTCTTTTCCGCCCTCAAGGAGATCGTCATGACCGATATTTACCTTTTACGACACGGCGCCACGGATGCGATCGGGCACTGCTTTTCCGGCAGGCTGCGCGGCGTCTGTCTCAACGCGGAAGGAAGAATGCAAGCGGCTGCTCTCGCGCGGCAACTCCGCGATGCAAACATCCGGGTGATCTATTCGAGCCCTTCAGACCGGGCTCGCGAAACTGCCGGGACGATTGCCGAGGCAATCGGTATCAGTATTCAGTCCAATGCAGCCTTTGACGAAATTGACGTCGGCCAATGGACTGGGGAGCCGTTCGGGACACTCGATTGCAACCCTGAGTTTCAGCGATTCAACTCCATACGTAGCCTTTCTCGTCCTCCGTCGGGGGAAACGATGCTGGAGGTACAAAGCCGCGTGGTCGGCGAGTTGCTCCGCATTATGAGCGAGGCCGGAAATTGCTCTCTCGCCGTGGTGTCACACTCTGACGTGATCAAAGCTGCGCTCGCTTACTTCCTTGGAATTCCGATTGACCTTGCATCCCGTCTCGAAATAGGTTTATGTTCCATTTCACTTGTGCGCTTAAGTCTCGATCAGGTACATGTAGTCGCGATCAATCGATTACCGGAGAGCTCTTGATTCATGCAATATAGAACTTTAGGCAATACCCTTCGCGCGACTTATTCGGCCTGGAATGCGCATGATGCGCCGCGTCTCGGAGCCGCTTTAGCCTTCTATTCGCTGTTATCCTTATCGCCGCTGGTCGTATTGGTCACGGCGATTGGCGGCGCGATATTTGGCCGCAGCCTGGCTCAGGAACAAGTTCTCGCCGAAGTACAAAACATGATGGGGAAGGATGCCGTCAACGTGATACAAGGCGCGATCCAGCACGCTCAAAACTCTTCTTCGACAACGTTAGCTTCCATCTTCGGCCTACTCACGTTGCTGGTTGGCGCGTCAGGAGTGTTCACCGAGCTCCAGGATGATCTGAACGCTATCTGGGGAGTGAGTCCACAGACCTTCAGCGGCTTCTGGGGGATTGTCCGAGAACGCTTTTTTTCGTTTGGCATGGTTCTCGCCGTGGGCTTTCTCCTCGTGGTCTCGCTGGTGATTAGTGCTGTTCTGGCCGCGGTGGGGAAATTTTTCAGTGGATTCTTACCTTTGACAGAATCCATCCTGAGCATAATAAATTTTTTTTTCTCGCTGGCCGGAATCACCGCCGCCTTTGCGCTAATTTTCAAGTATGTCCCGGATGTCAGGGTGGGTTGGAGACCAGTTTGGGAAGGCGCTGTGGCTACTGCTCTGTTTTTTACTATCGGTAAGTCAATGATTGGCCTTTATCTCGGCAAAGCTGCTCTGGGATCGCCTTACGGCGCAGGCGGATCGCTAGTCGTATTGACCGCCTGGGTATATTACTCCGCCATGATTTTCTTATTCGGAGCGGAGTTCACACACGTTTTGGCAATGGACAAGCCGAGGCCTTGAACGTCATGCGGCTTTCAGGCTGGTTGCCGAATAGTTGCGAATCAGGCGGAGCACACAGGCTTCTTCCTGGTGAAGTTGCTCATCATCCGCGGTTTCCTCGAGAGCTGGTGGCCGCACGAATGTGGGCAAACTCCCGGCCATATAGGACTCGATCACAGCCGGATGGACATAGTAGTTTCTGCAGGTCGCCGGACGATTCCCCAGCCGCTTGGCTGTAGCTTGGATCGCCGAAACAACGTTGCGTTTGGCCTCGGTGGCCGACTCAAATGGACCAAGAGTCGCGAGATGGAGGGCGGTTTGGACTGTACCTGCCCAAGTCCTGAAGTCCTTTGCGGTGAAATCTCTTCCCGTGATTTCTTTCAAATAACAATTGACGTCATCCGATTCGATGGGCCGCACGACGCCTTCCTCGTCTTTATATTCGAAGAGGTGATAACCCGGCAGGTCGTGGCATTCCCTCACGATTCGAGCCAGTCGCCGGTCTTTAACCTCCACTTCATGGTCCACACCGCTTTTGCCTCGAAACCGGAAGCGAATGGTGGAACCTTCAATATCCACGTGGCGGTTACGAAGGGTGGTCAGCCCGAACGATTCATTTTCCTTCGCATATTCGACATTTCCGATGCGGATGAAAGTGGTCTCGAGGAGTCTCACAACGGTTGCGAGAATTTTCTCCCGGGGCAACCCTACCCGTGTCAAATCCATTGCAACCCGTGCGCGTATAGCAGGAAGACATTTCGCAAAATCAGGCATGCGCTCAAATTTCGTTTGGTTCCGAATCTCGCGATAACGCGCGTGGTAACGGTACTGCCGGCGACCGCGGGCGTCGTAGCCGATTGCCTGAAGATGCCCGTTAGGTGAGGGGCAGATCCATACTTCCGTCCAAGCCGGAGGTATGACTAAAGCCCGAATACGACGTAGTTCCTCAACGTCCCGCAGAACCTTACCTTTAGTATCGAGAAAACTAAATCCCTTTCCTGCTCGCCGCCGCGTATATCCCGGGCACGTGTGACGTACGTACCGCAGACCAGCTGCGGAAGCGGATTCGACAGGATCCAGTGGAAGTCGACTGAGAACTTGACGCCTTGACATACAGCGTTATTTTCCGACGCATCGTTCATGCCACTGTATGCACGCGAACAGTTTCGAGTATCCGCAAATCAGCAGAGTTCGCGCCTTGGAGGAAAGCCCGAACTCTGCTCATTACGCATCAGTTTGTCAGCGTTTCCTTGATCGCGTGTCGTGGCTTACGCATCCTGCCGTTGGAATGTGATTGAGTTTCGAGCGTCGCCGGGGATTCGACGAGCTGCCATCCGTTGCCTTCATTCCATGGCCCGCGCGCGTTATGCTCTCCGAAGTCTCCATCGCCAGTCGAGTCGTCAAAATATTGATTTACAAGACCAGGCGTCGGGGGAATCTTTCCGATCGTCAAGGAATCTTTGCCCATGCTTTCGAGGGCCAGCATAAAGGCTTTCATGTGTGTAATTTCGCGCGTCATCAGAAACTGTAGAGCGTCAATGGTGCCCTGGTCTTCGGTGAAGTTGATCAACCGTTCGTATACGATTTTGGCGCGAGCTTCGGCTGCGATATTGCTGCGCAAATCGACATCTAATTCGCCGGTGATCTTGAGGTAATCAGCTGTCCAGGCGTCGCCCATTGAGTTGCATAATGAAACACCGCCTCCACCCGCTATTGCAATGAGCGGATCGGCTTCAGCGGCATTGCGCGCGGTCTTCATCGGATGGAGGTGCAGCCGGGCCAGGTTGCCGACGATCTCCAGGTGGCTCAGTTCTTCTGTCCCAATGTCCATCAGCAGATCCTTGCGATCGGCATCGTCACAATTGAGACCTTGGATAGAATATTGCATCGCAGCGGCTAACTCTCCATTAGCGCCTCCGAACTGCTCTAACAACATATTGCCGAATCGTGGGTCAGGCGAGTCGACGTGAACGGTATACATGAGCTTTTTTGCGTGGTGATACATGCCCACGACTGGTGCAAGTCCGACTCCGTTGTTTCTTATTGCACGAGTTGGCGAAGCCGCAGCGCATTTTGCGCCGCGTATCCGCAGTCGTCATTGTCAAAGTAAACGTACACGGCATTCAGATCGCGCTTCCATTCATTGATTCTCCTGGCCCAGTTCGCGATCACGTCGTCGTCATAGCTTCCCTGGTACTTGCCTCCGGGACCATGCAGGCGGACATAGGTTATGTCCGTGGTAATTTCGATCGGAGACTGATAGCCGGCTAGGTGATAGGTACAGTACGCGGCCATATAGCGGCGCAGAAGATGAAAGACTTGGGCATTGTTCCAGCTTGTATCGCGGAATTCGAAGGCATAGCGAAGATGACGCGGCAGCGCCTCGAGGAATCCTTCGAGCCGCGGAAGATTGACCTCGAAGTGTGGCGGCAGCTGAAACAGAATGGGACCCAACTTGTCTCCTAACAACTCGATGCGGGCGAAGAATTTTTCGAGACCGGCAGCCGGATCCTTCAGTTTCTTCATATGGGTCAGGAACCGGCTGCCCTTTGCCGCAAAGCGAAACGCATCCGGCGTGGAATCACGCCAGGTCTTCAGGGCAGCTTCGGTAGGCAACCGGTAGAAGCTATTGTTTAGCTCGACAGTATCAAAACGTTCCCGATACCACGTAAGCATCCTGGACGCAGGCAAGTCGGACGGATAGAAATTCCCCCGCCAATGCTGATAATGCCACCCGGAAGTGCCGATTCTGATATCTGCCATAACTGACCATGAGTCGATCTAAGTAGCAGCTAGGGATCCACATTCGGCGTTGTCTCTTTCATGCCCGCAACATAACCTCGCCGTAATGAAATTGAAGTAAAGCGAAGCTACTCTTGAATAGGGAGCGCCCGATCGATCACGTTTACGCTGTTTAATCAAAATGTTCCTGCAGCGGTCCGCGGTTCCTGTCATTTTGTTCTTCAGCTTCGGTCGGCCAGGCATGGCAGTGGAGCTCAAGTCTGAGACGGTCCTAGAGTTCAATAAGGTGATTACATCCGTAGAGGCGCGACTGGAAGCGCGATTCGGCGGACAGCAGTTCCTCTGGTCCGACGAATTTCCCGGTTTGAAGCAGCAACTCCTCGACGGGGTGGTGATCGCGCAGCCTATAAAGGGCAATGGCATCATTCCAATTAAAGGAGGCCTGGTCCAGGATTGGAGAGGAGCAGTTTTCGTTCCTCATGCGAGTCTGCGCGATGTCCTCACGATCGTGCAAGATTACGATCATCACCGCGAAATTTATAAACCTGATGTTGCGGAAGCGAAGATTGAATCGCGAAAAGGAGACGAGTTCCTCGTGTTCATGAGGATCGTGAAGTCCAAATTCATGTTTTCCGATGTACTCGACACGGAGAACGCGATACGCTTCATCCGGCTCGACGCCCGGCGAGTCTACAGCCGGTCCTACAGTAAGCGTATCAACGAAGTAGCCGCAGCCGGACAAGCAAGCGAACATGAACTCCCATCCGGACAGGACCGCGGTCTGCTGTGGCGCCTCAACGGTTACTGGTTTTTTGAGGAGCGCGACGAAGGCGTTTACATTACCTGCGAGTCCATTACACTTACGCGCGATATTCCATTCGGTATGGGAACGCTGCTGGGTCCTGTTATCCATGACATGCCCGGCGAGTCTTTACGGAAAAGCCTGGAACAGACGCGAAGAGCTGTGGTATCGTTGCGCCCGTAGCGATCGATTGCGACGCGGTTAGTGCTTGCCGAATTTGTCGAACGGTATAGCATCCTCGACGTGAACACGAAAGCTCATCACGGAAACCGGACCGCGATCCAGATTGTAACCAGGATTGTTCACGTGCTGGTAATCCAGCGCGACCGAAATTCCGCGCCACACATGAGCCGTATAATATGCCTCAAAGATCTTTTCGAAACCATAGTTCAGCGCTCCGTCGCCGAGAATGAACCCTAGTCCTCCGAGAGCGAGGTAGCGTCGATGGTCAGCTGAAAGGCCATTTGCGACGAATGCGGCGCCTACTTTGTCCTGCGCGCGACGCCACTTCGTGCCGCGATAGTCAGTACCCATTTCCGCGGTCTGGTCAATCTCGGTATAGGCAAACGATTCCGTAGCCCCGTTGTTCCATCCCAATCGAAAAAATGCCCGCCACAAGCTTGTCAGTTCCTGTTCGGCGTTTAAGCCGAAGCCATATTTCACCCGTCCCTGCTTGCGGTACAGCGTGATATCCGGCACGGCATTCTTACCGGACTGGTAGCCGTTAATCGCCTGGGCGTAGCTGCCCATATTGGCATGATTCACAAAGCTCAGCGCGCGGATCACGCTGGATCGCTTCGACAGCAAACCCGGATGATATTCGAATTCGAAATTTTCACCGCGAGCGCGGGCGAGGTCCCAATCGAGTTTGATCCCATTAGCTATGGTCGGCATCAGCATTTCGCCAAAGCGGGCCGCCCAGAACTTGTCGTAGTATTCGCCAACAAATCCGTAAGTGTAGCCGCGCGTATCCGCGGCGTAATCGTAAGCGCCATTGTTGACGATCGCCCAGTTCATGAATTGAAGATGACTGTCGCTGCCAACCGAGTTGAGATCGAAAAAATCCACCGTGCTCATTTTGCCCGCACGCAACTCCAGTCGCCTCACGGGGACTGTGGAAGCGAGCGACAGGGGATTACGTGTAGCCTCGGTGGTTTCCTGACTCAAAGGAATCGTGTAGTGCAACATTACCCGCGCAACGTAAGGATCTTCGGAAAGTGTAGGGTTGCGAACCACATCAACATTAGTGAAGCCGGCAATCCCCAGCGCACTGCTGATTCCCGCGCCACCGGCGCTTTCCACATCGGCAAGAATCTCAAGTCGCGGCGTGATCTGAAAACCCGTGTAAAGGGTCTCCACGCGCGACGTCGCGTGTTCTCGACCGGGTAAGAAGCTATTGGGCCCGGAATACCCGGCATCGAAAGCCGGGTGCTGCTGGCGAATAAAATTAGCCTGGAAGGAAACCCAAAACCGGTCCCAGAAAGATTCTTCGCCGGGCAACACCGAACCCGGCGCCAAGGACACAGTCGGCGCGGGCCCAACTTGAGCAAACAAGGACCATGGCGCAAGAATCAGGATGGCAAATAGCAGTCGCAAAGCCCTTACCATCGTGGTTCACATCCAGGTCCAAGTCAACGATTCGGCGGCGTTACATTAAACATTCGTGGTTTCGTAACAGTTTTGAAATTTTCGCCATCCAGCGTGGTGTCAGGATGATGATTACGGCCGATCATGAACATTCAGATGACTCTCTGCCGCACCCGCTGGATGAGCCGTTTTGCCTGGTATGCGATGTCGGTGCTCGTGCCGATCCCGGAGGCTCCGGCATGGCAGTCGGGCGCCATCAGACGCGTCTATGTCGAAGCTTTCACCACCAAAGCTGGATCTGAGAAATTACGGGAAGACGTTATAGCCGAACTGCATAAGTTTCGGTCCCTGTCTCTCGTGCCGAACCAATCGAACGCGGACGCCATATTAGGAGGAGGCGGAGAAATCTGGGTCAGGGGCTACCGAAGCTTCAACCCGAGGTCCGGAAGACTGCCGTCTGACGGAACCCCGGTATATGGCGGCTATCTCTCGATCGAATTGAAGGATCCTCGAGGTGAGACTCTGTGGTCCTATCTGGTTACGCCGGGCTCCGCGCCGGATGTTTCAAAAGATCTCTCCAAACGTATCGCCAAACTCGTCGCCGAAGCTTTGGAACAGCATCAAGCCGCAACGCCTCCGGCTGCGCTACCCCGGCCGGCGACATTATTGAAAGGAGCAGGCGCAACATTTCCGTATCCGGTGTATGAGAAGTGGTTCACAAATTACCGCCGACAGAATCCCAATGTCAAGATCGCCTATCAGCCAGTGGGCTCGGTGGCAGGTGTTCGCGAACTCCTGGCCGGCGATGCTGATTTTGGCGCGTCGGATAATCCCCAACTGGTTCACGAAATTTCTCCCGGCGAAGAAAGCAAATATCTGTTCTTCCCCTCGGTGATCGGAGCCGTGGTTCCTATTGTGAATCTGCCTGGGCTCTCCGGTGACATCGCTTTTACGCCGGAGGCCCTCGCAGGCATTTATCTGGGGAACGTCAGGAAATGGAACGATCCGATCCTGGCGCGAGCCAATCGGAGCCTGCATCTTCCGGACCTCGACATCATCGTAGTTCACCGTTCGGATGGCAGTGGGACGAGTTATGCGTGGGCCGATTATCTATCCCAGGTCAGTCCCGAGTGGAAAGCTGCGATCGGCGCCGGGTTGTCGCTCCGGTGGCCAACCGGCCGGTCCGCGAATGGCAACGATGGTGTCGCCAAGCTCGTGAAGGAACTGGGCGGTTCCATTGGATATGTTGAATTCATCTACGCGCTACAGAACCGTTTGAGCTTTGGCAAGGTCCAAAGCCGGAGCGGCGAGTTTGTCGGCGCGAGTCTGGAAAGCATGGCGGTCGCCGCGAATCAATTGCCGGAGCTAGGTGACCACTTAAAGGTCTCACTGGTTAATGCTCCAGGCGCGGGCGCGTATCCAATCTCATCGTTTACGTGGCTTGTGGTGCCAAGTCACATAAGCGACCCTACCAAGCGGGACGCCATAGTGCGCTTTCTGCATTGGATGTTGGGGCCCGGCCAAACGCAGGCTGCCGCCCTCGGCTACCTCTCGCTACCGAAGGATCTTGTAATGAGAGAAGTGGCCGCAATTGACCACATCCAATGAAGTCCTACATTATTTAACAAATGCGTAGATAGAGTCTCCGGCTCCTACGACGACATATTGGCGATTATCAAGATCATATGTGATCGCGCCGTTGCTGACCGGCGCAGTCAATTTGGAGTGCCAGAGGATGTGGCCGTCCGAAGGCTCGAATGCGATGAAGTTCCCATTGGGATCGCCGGCGAAAAGCAGTTTGCCAGCTGTCGTCAAGAGTCCGGAAAGATAGCCGCTGTTACGCGGATATTGGTGCTGCCACTTAACTTTACCGGTCTTATAATCGATGGCCGTGATGCCGGCCTTGGCCCACACGCCGTTGTCGCGTCCGCCGTAGCCTTCGGGCTTGGCGTCCGTGTCGGTGAGATAGAAGAGGCTATAGGATTCGGTCGTACTCACATAGAAGAGTCCCGCTTCGGGATCGAAACTGGGCGCAGGCCAGTTCGTTGTACCGCTCGAAGAAGGCATGACCAGCGTGCCGTCGGTCTTCGGCTCCTTTGCCGGATCGGCAATTGGCTGCCCCTTCGCATCCACGCCTTTGGACCAGTTGATTTTCATATAGGGTTCGGAGACCAGGTTCTTGCCGTTGGTGCGGTCGAGCAGGAAAAAGTATCCGTTGCGATTGGCTTGCGCCAGTAACTTACGCGGTTTACCATCAATTACGCTGTCAATCAAGACGGGCGTCTGCACCGCATCCCAATCATGTGTATCATGCGGCGAAGTCTGGAAATACCAAACGAGTTTCCCGGTATCGGGATTCAGCGCCACGATGGAACAGGTCCAGAGATTGCTTCCCATGCGTCCCTGACCGGCCATCACGGGATTGGGATTGCCAGTACCGAGGAAGTAAAGATTCAGTTCGGGATCGTAAGTGCCCGGCATCCAGGTCATTCCGCCGCCATGCTCCATGGCGTCTTTATTGGGCCAGGTTTCGGCGCCGGGTTCGCCCTTTCGCGGAGTAGTGTTCCAGCGCCATTGCACTTTACCGGTCTCAGGGTCGCGCGACTCGAGAAATCCGGGAACGTCCAGGGAATCGCCGCCGGTCCCTACCAGGATGTGATTGCGAATGACCATCGGCGCGGGCGTGGAGAAGTACTCCTGCTTGACGTCCGCAATCTCGACATTCCAGCGCTCGGTGCCGTCTTTAGCGTTCAAGCAGACGAGATGGTTGTCGGGTGTTTCAAAATACAGCCAGTCGCCAAACATGCCGAAGCCGCGGCTGCCGATATGAATGCCGCCCTTGCTTTCCCAGTGGTAATGCCAGAGCTCACGGCCTGTGCGCGCGTCCACGGCCCAGGCATGATCGGGGATTGTGAAATAAAGAATCCCGTTTACTTCCAGCGGAGTGGCCTTAATCTCGATCCCACCGCCGCCGGCGGGTGCGCCGCCGAATCCGCTGCTGGTATTGGCACGAAAGACCCAGGCGAGCGTCAGCCCACTCACGTTAGTCGAATCGATTTGTTTCAGCGGACTGTAGCGCCGTCCCGAGTAGTCGCCGTTGTAAGTGGGCCAGGTATCCACCGGCTGCTGAAGTAACTTCGCGGGATCGAAAATCTGTCCCCATAAAACCGCGCCGGAAAAAAGAACTAGTAAACTACGCAGGTTCATTTCAAAGTCTCCAAATAGGCCAGGATGTTATGCATGTCGGCGTCGGTATATTGCTTGAGTAACTCTTCATGCTTCGCGAGAGGGTCGTGGATTTCCATCTTCAGTGAGGCGGTCCGGGCAAATGAATGATATTCACCGCCCGCATCTCGCAATCCTACATCGAAGTCGTCAATGTATTCGAGAGATCCGGAAAACTGCTGACCCGCGGCCGTGGTGACGGTAACGTGCGGAGTAGTGGGGCTGGCGCCTCCGCGGCGTCCTTCTGCTCGGCGTCCCCCGAAGCGTTGCTGTGGATACAGGAATCGCGACTGCAGCGCCACGGGATCGTACTTCTTGGCAATCCCCGCGAGATCGCCGCTTGGCGAGTGGCAGCCGGCGCAGTGACTCGAGAAGTAGGCTTGACCTTTCTGCGCGTTACCGGTGACGATGTCGAGAATCGCATAAGCTCCGCGATCGATTGCCGCCTGCTGGCGCGCGCGTAGAAACGCGGCGACGTCCTTGATCTGAGCGGGACTGAGTTTGAACGCGGGCATACCCTTATCGGGTCTTCCGTTCAGGATAACCGGTCCGATCTTGTCGCCTCCTTCATCGTCAAGCGCGAGGGCAGACCGGATCAGGTCGGGGCCGGTTTCACCGCCATTGGCGCCGCTGCCATGGCAGAAGCCACATTGAGCGACAAAAAGTTTCTGGCCTCGATCGACCGCGGCTGCGTCGGGAACATCGCGGCTGATGAGGAAGTTACGGCCGCCGCCACGGCGCTGCGTAGCAGGCTGGGAAGCCGAGGGAGCGCCTGCGGGACCGCCAGGTGCGGGCGT
>CAVZRE010000068.1:0-63770 GCA_963777595.1 Terriglobia bacterium | reverse complement strand
GTTCTGTAGCCCTTACTGAGCCAATTTCTCGTATTGCTGGTACTTAACCGGAAGGACCCTGTTTATGCGAGGGTTGACAGCGGTTATCCTTTGAACAGCAAAGGCGAAGTTAATTGGTGACTTTAATCAACGGTTCAAGCGAAGTAAGCCTCGCGTCCTGTCTTCACAGCTTTGGACCAGTGTGCTGCTCTGCGCTGCGCTAAGCCGCGCGCACACGTCGACCCCTATACGTCCTGCTAAGGCGTTGGTGAATTCTTGGAAACCGGGTCCCAGGTCCCGTGGTTCGGCCACATGATTCCGTTCCACAGGGTAGCGGGCAGGGCTTAATGCGGACCGAATACACCCACGGGCCACATCGGTGAGGCATCGCAAGAATACCTTCCGCCCATTGTCGTGTCGTATTGCTGTAGCCCAATCCATGGACAATCACGCGCTCAATTATTTCATCAGCGCCACTGAGACTTACGTGCATGATTGATTGACTTTATGATCCTCCACCTGCACCTCAGCAATTAGGCTAAGAACCGTCTACACAATATTGCGAATCTCCGCAGCGTTTGTAGTCATAAGAAACGATTTTTTCACGGAGGCCACGGACATGGGGCTGCGGCTTGCGCAACCCGTTGCCCGGCATGTTGCCGTTGTACTGGACATAATCCCCTTCAGCTTTCTAGTGGTGAATGGTGCGTGACCATTCCACTTCCTGCTTGCTATATAGCGTTTCGCATGCGTTATACATTCTACGAAGTTCGTCATCGGTGAAGGGCAACTTCCGTTCTTTGCGCCGTTCAGCCGCATCACCTCCGCGCTGATCCTGGCCGGGCTCTGGAGTATCCATTCATTCGATACGCCGAACTCAGAGAACGCGTTAACAGCGCTCATGGTCTTTGCGGGCCAACGGACCACGGCGCGCGGAACTCGCGACCGTCGATAGGCCCCACTGGTCCAACATCACGTAGCCTTATTGGCTGAGAACGCTTGAAGCATTGGCTGAGAACGCTTGAAGCCTTTCAGCAAAAGCCGGTATTTCTTGTGGGTGTTGACTGCGGCGTCTTCCCCAAACTCTGTTGTGAACGCGTTTACCGCGCGGTCAATTGTGATACGGCCGTCGAGGGCAGCCGGGGCCGGGGCTGCGGGTTCCTCGACTTGACCGGGCCCTCCCAGGAACGGGCCGTTTCCCAGACGGACACCATAGCTTTGGCTTCATCCCAGTCTGACTTGCCGCTGAATTTTCCGCCAAGGGTGCCAGAAACGTGAATGAAACACGAGCACTTTTTCCAGCCGCGTCTTCCTTCTTCAACCTCGCCAGAACGGGCGTCTTCCGCGCGGTGTCTGCGGCAGATCGCACTGCCTTCGTCTTTGGCGTAGAGCCGCCGTAAAGCCATTCTAAATGGCGGAGAGAGTGGGATTCGAACCCACGTTAGAGTTTCCCCTAAACACGCTTTCCAAGCGTGCGCCTTCAACCACTCGGCCATCTCTCCTGAGGCGGAAACCCTAAGCATAACACGTGCCCGCCCCTCCCCTTACTGCTTAATCACCTGACCATCCCGTTTCCGAATCTCGCCCCAGCCGCCATTCAACCGCTTCCGATCCCCCGTCTCTCCAAACCCGAAAGGATACTTCGCCGCCGCCTTCTCATCCACCTCGATCCCCCAGCCCGGCGACTCATTCACCCACAGATACCCGTCCTTCATCACCGGACATCCATGAAATACTTCCTGCGTCCGCTCATTGAACGGCGAATACTCCTGGATCCCAAAGTTGTAACTCGTCACATCCAAAGTCACCTGCGCCATGTGCCCGACCGGCGACACATCGCCCGGCCCGTGCCACGCCGTCTTCACCCCGAAGATCTCCGCCATGATGCGCGATCTTCTTGCACGGCGTAAACCCGCCGGCCTGCGACACGTGCACCCGGATATAATCGATCAGCCGCTCCGAAATCAGCGGTGACCATTCGTGCGGGCTGTTGAATAACTCACCCATTGCCAGCGGCGTCGCGCATTGCGACCGGATCTGCCGGAAATACGCGATGTCTTCCGGCGACAGCACGTCCTCCATGATAGAACATTCGGTACGGTTCCGCAGCCTTCGCAAACTGCACCGCCTGGTTCGGCGTCACCCTCTCGTGTACGTCGTGCAGCAACTCGACCTCGTCCCCCAGATTCTTCCGGCACTCGTCAAAAAGCTTCAGCGCGCGCCGGATATACGGCGCGGATTCGAACACGGGCCCCTCGTGCAGACCCTTGACCATATTGTCCCCGCCGCGGCTCCCGCCATAACCTTCCATACCCGGCACACCCACCTGCACCCGGACATTGCGGAACCCTTGCTCCATATACTTCCGCGCGCTTTCGATCACCTGCGGATAATCGTTTCCCGACGCGTGCCCGTAAGTGTCCGCCGCATCCCGGCACTTACCCCCGACAAGTTCGTATACCGGCATCCCCGCCTGCCGGCCCTTGATGTCCCACAGCGCCTGATCTACGCCGCTGATCGCATTGTTCAGGACCGGCCCGTTCTTCCAATACGAGCTGTCGTAACAGGATTGCCAGATGTCTTCGATTCGGTCGGTCGCCTTGCCTATCAGGAAGGGCTTGAGATACCGTTCCACCGCCGGAGCTACCAGGTCTGCGCGTTGCGTGAACGTTCCGCACCCATAGCCGTACAACCCGTCCTGGTCTGTAAGAATTTTGACGACGGTAAGCCGCACGCCCGCAGGCGCAGTTTGAATCACCTGCACGTCCCGAATTTTCGGTGCTGGCGTCCCCTTGGTCGCCCGTACAACTTGCGCCTGCGCCTTGAGTTCACGGCCGGCAGCACCCACCCCAGCGGCCGCTGCCAGGGCCTGCAGCATTGCACGGCGTTGCATTACGTCCGCCCTCCATCCTGATCTCCGATCATATTCTTCAACCGGTTCAGCTCCTGTCGGATTTTCTGTTCGCGGCGCGCCAAATAGGCCAGATACATCACCACCACCAGCCATGCGGCCGCGAAACCATAAAACATGAAAGCGAAATTGCGCGAGTCCATGAGGAAAGCCGATTATATCGCGCTGGACCGCACTATGCCGTCCTTGTTTGCATAACGCAGACTTCAGGTCTGCGCCTTTCTCCTGCTAGAACCTGTAACCCCGTCTGACGAAAGCGCCTCTATAGTTCCACGACGCCGTGTGCGCCATCGGTCTGGACACGGCAGCCGAAACGTTTCGACGAAGCCGCAAGCCCAGCCACGATTTTCGCAGCCTCATCCTTCGATGCCAGCGCAGGACGTCCACGAGTATCGAAAAATTTCTCACCTGCCTCACCCGATTCATTCAAAACGATCGGCACAAGCTCCAGCGAAGTCAATTCGCGATTCCGGAACGTACAACGCGCCACCACGCTTTGCCATGCCGACGCAGGATATTCGCCGACCGCCTTGCGCGTCTGAAAAATAAAGTTCCCCAGGTCGTAGAAAATCGCATGGCCGCGATAGATTTCAATGCCCTGCAGCAACGGAGCGCCATGACTCACAAAAATGGTCGCGCCCGCGTCGATGCAGCGGTGTGCCCAATCGACTTTCCATTGCGCCGTCTGACTGTTGTCTTTCTCCCAGTAATGGTCGTGATGATACGCAACAGTGTAATCAGCTTTGCCCGCCGCTTCGCCGATCGCCTTCAAAATGCGCTCCGTGTCCCGGCTATCTAGTTTTCCTGGAGCCGTCATCGCCAGATGGTTCGCCCCCGGTGCGGACACTCCCGCGATCCCGCCCGGCGAGTTCATCTTGGAGGCAAACGCTATCAGAGCGACGCGCCTCGGCTTAGTTCCGTAATAGCCTGGCGCAGCGGCCTCATCGATATCACGTCCGGCGCCGGCGACGCCGAAGCCTCTCTTTTTCGCCGCTTCGATCGTACGCTCCACGCCGCGCGCTCCGAAATCGAACGCATGATTGTTGGCGAGCGAAAGCAGGTTGACATGGTAGTCTCGCAAACAGTCAAGTACCTCGACTGGCGCGGAGTGCTTGAGCACATCCGGATTCGCTTTCTCCTCGCCTCCTCTCAGAGGACTTTCCATATTGGAAAAGACCACTTGGCCCCACTCCAGCGCGTCGCACAGCGGACGCATTCCGGGATAATTCTGGGTCCGCAAGTCGTGTTCGACCAGCGCCTGCCCCAACGCGACAAAGCGGAACTCGGACGCCTGCAGAAACGGAGCCAGCAATAACGATCGTCGGGAGAGCATGTGTATCACATTCCGTTCTTGACAGCCAGTGGCAGAATTACCCGCGAAGGATGCGCGGCATTGAGGTAGATCGTGTTAACCGCAATAGCGGTTCTGCGGCTCGCACCCAGAGGTTCGCCGGTGTTCGGGTTGACATCGAAGCGCGGGAAGTTACTGCTCGATACATCCACCCGGATACGATGTCCTCTTTTAAAATGATTCGCCGTATCAAAAGGACGGATGACAAACTCGTAGATCTCGCCCGGACGCATCAGCTTCTCATGAGTTAGGTTCCCGCGATACCTCGCCCTCACGATCGCATCGGTCAAATTCATTTCAAAGCCCAGCGGAAAGTCTTTCGACGGCGCATACACGTCGATGAGCTTCGCCGTAAAATCCGTGTCGACGGCGCTCGACGATGCCCACAGATGCACTTCCATGGGACCGATCATTTCCGTATCCTCGGCGAGCGGTTCGGTCTCGAATACCAGCACATCACTACGTGAACGCAGCGGCAGATATGGCGGACGCGATCCTGCAAAATCGGGGCGCTCCCGTTGATTGAAGGCCCCATCCTTGAGTCGCTTCGAAACACCGCCGCCAATTGTAGGAACCGGATGAGCAGGATCGAACGAGTATGTCGCCGAATCTTTTTCACTGACCGGCGCGTACGTATCGAGCGTTCCATTGCCATGTAAGTAGTAACTGGTGGGATGTGTCTCGGCCGGCGGCCAGACCGGGGAATTCCGCCATTCGCCGCCGTGCATGAGCCGGCCACTCGCGTCCTTGTGCCCGTCGCCGGTGCCCATGACGAAGTAACGCACGGCCGATTCATTCTCCACGCCGTTGTTCTCACCTTTCAGAAAATGATCGAACCAGCGCAGGTGAAATTCGCGATCGAAATCCGGTATCGCGCCCTGAGGACCGAAGTCCACGTCGCCCGCAAAAGTTGCCGTGTTGCCATGATGCGTCCATGGCCCGATCAGCAGCCGGATCGGTGAGTGCTTCAGCTTCGATAGTTCATGAAAGTTCTCAATGGTTCCGCGCAGATAAATGTCATACCATCCGCCAACGTGGAGCATCGGGACATCCGAGGTCTGCGCATAGAACTCCTCCCAGTTCAGCCCGATGCGCTTCCATTCTTCGCTGAAGTCGCTGTCGGTAGCCTCCTCCAGGTAATAGGCCTCGTAGTTGGGCGCGATGGACAGCGGGTTGAGTCCCTTGCGTAACGGTAGAGCGGTGTACCAATCCTCTACTTTTTCCTTGGTTAACATCTCGCGGACCACCGGATCCTTTGTATCTTCCAGGATCTGTCCCCACGCCCACGTAAGTTGCCGGCCCATCTCGAACGCGCCGTCAAATCTTACCGAATGATTCCAGGCGTTCGACATGCCGCCCATATTGAGCACCATTGTTTTGAGAGAAGGAGGATGCAGCTTCGAAGCGTCGGCTTGGGTATGTGCCGCATACGACGTCCCGTACATTCCCACCTTGCCGTTCGAGTAAGGTAGCTTGCCCGCCCATTCGATCGTGTCGAACCCATCATAAGCGTCGTACTTATAGTATTTTGAAAACACTCCCTGCGAGTGATGCCGCCCACGGGTATCCTGCACGATCGTGACATAGCCATGCGCCGCGAAGTATTCGGCAATCGCTACCGTCGCAGCCGCCGACTTATCGTATGGCGTGCGGTGAAGCAGTACCGGCAGCTTCTCGCCTCCATTGTCGGGCCGGTAAATATCGGTAGCTAAGCCCACGCCGTCACGCGCCGGAACCATTACGTTCCGCTCGCGAGTAAGTTCCGCTGAACGTAAGGGAGCGCACAATAGAAAGACGGCAGCCACGAGCCTACGCATATGAGTTCCAACAAACATAACAGATGTGCTAACATTAGCAAAATCTTTCATCAGGGTGGTATCGTGTTTACAGCCTTTCAACGTTGTTTTATAACTCTCCTGTTTGTCGCAGCAGTGTTGAAAGGTTCCCCCGTTGGAACCGTCGCCGGCACAATAAAAGATCCCGCGGGCGCTTCAATTGCGAACGCTAAGGTTACTCTCACTAACCTCAGTACCAACGCGGAATCGAACTCGACCAGCGACTCGCAGGGCGCGTTTCAATTTCTCCAGCTCGCGCCGGGGAATTATTCCGTCTCCGTGCAAGCCGCGGGATTCAAGACCGCTACCATCAAGAATGCGATCGTTGAAGTTGACCAGATCACGCGTGCTGATTTTTCCTTAACCCTCGGAGCAGTCAGCGACTCCATCGAAGTTTCATCTGCAACCCCACTCCTCGAAACCGATAAAACCAGTCTCGGTTCAGTCGTTGAACAGAACACCATTGCCGCGATGCCCCTGAACGCCCGCCAATTCCTCGACCTCGCGCTCATTACGCCCGGTACCGCTCCCGCCGGAGCAGGCGTACAAGGCGCCGGATTCAATGCCGCCGGAGCGCGCTCGCAATCCAACGTCTTCTTCCTGGACGGCGTCAGCAATACCGATACTCAGACCAATCAACCTCTCACCAACTTCCGCATTACCGACGCGGTGCAGGAGTTCAACGTCACCACCAGCGTGGCGCTTCCCGAATTCGGGCGTAGCACCGGCGCGGAAGTCAACATCGTGACCAAGAGCGGCGGTAATCAGGTCCACGGCTCCGTTTTCGAATACTTCCGTAACACCAAACTGAATGCCGCTGACTTCTTTTCGAATGCGCTAGGCGCGCCGAAAAGCCCTTTCAACCGCAATCAGTTCGGAGCAACCATTGGCGGACCCATTATTCGCAATAGGACATTCTTCTTCCTCTCTTATGAAGGCTTCCTGCAGTCCGCCCCGACCGTCAGTGCCACGCGTGTTCCCACCGCCGCTGACCGTGCGCTCGTGACGGATCCCATCTCCCAAAAACTGCTTCAGTTCTGGCCCACGCCGAATGCCAGCGGAACCAATAACTACATCTCCAACGTAGCTAGCGCCGATAAAGATCACACCGGTCTCATGAAGATCGATCACACCTTCAGCCCGCAGGATAGTCTCGCGTTTCGCTGGACGGAGTTCCGCGGCAACCTGATCTATCCAGGTACGCTGCCCACTACCGGTGGCAACGAAGACAACCCGGTGCAGCGCTCTCTTTCTCTGAACGAAACCCACACCCTTAGTCCGACCTTTCTCAATGAATTTCGTGCAGGCTACTCGCGCAACCTCACCATGCGGACCGTTCAGGACGCGAACGTGAACGCCGCCTCCATCTTTACCGACGCCAGCGGCAATCCGCTGCCCGGCGCGGTGAACTCGACTACCGATCCGTTGCACGCAGGCTTGCCGACCATCACCATCGGCGGAGGCTACGCCGTACTCGGCGCGACTTCCAGTTACCCACAAGGACGCATTTCGCAGACCACGGAACTATTTGACAATATGTCTAAAGTCTCAGGGAAGCATTCCTTCCGTTGGGGCTTCCACGTTCGCCGCGAGGATCTCCGCCGTTACGCCGAAGCCAATTCGCGAGGAGCTTTCACCTTCAACACCTGGGCGCAGTTCGCCGCCGGCCAACTGCAGGCTTCCACCATTCGCACCGGCAGCACACTAGCCTATTGGCGTCGCTATCCGTGGGATCTTTACTGGCAGGATACCTTCAAGATCAAGGAAAACTTCACGTTGAACTACGGCGTTCGCTACGAGTACCCCTCGAACATTGCCGAAATTCGTGACCACGCCGCGAATTTTCTGCCCGGTATCGGCCTCGTGATTGGCGGAACAAATGAACTGGTCACCATAAATCCAGCCCTGTCCGGCCGCGCCGCACTCGTCCTCCAGCAAGCGCCGCTTACCTTGCCCCAAAGCGGCGTCTACTCCGACAAACACGAGTTAGCGCCGATGGTCGGTTTCGCCTATACGCCGCGTTTTGCCGACGGCTTCTTCGGTAAGGATTCGACAGTCATTCGCGGCGGCTTCCGCGTCGCCTATGATGACCTCTTTAACAACGCGCCTTCCAACATGGTGAACGGTCCGCCGTACACGCTGGCCACCACCCAGACTGCCAACGTAACTCAACCGGGTGTCTTCCCTTGGTCCGTCGGCTTCAATCAGAACGTGCCGCTGGTTTCGAATTACGGCAAGCAGGGGCCGGGCACGCCGACAAGCGGCACCATCGCGCTGACCGCGGTCGACCCTCACCTCGAGAACGCCTACGTCTATCAATACAATCTCGGAATTCAGCGCAAAATCGGGAACGGCTTCTCGTTCGAAGCGGATTACCAAGGCAATACCGGACATCGCCTGCCGATCTTTATCGATTTGAATCAGCCCCAGGTGATCGTCAATAATCCCAACGTGCGTGGACCCCTTGCGCCGAATCAGCAAATCTTCCCCTATCCAACGTGGGGCAAGATCATGGAAACCAAATCGATCAGCAGTTCTGACTACAATGGCCTGGTCACCACCGCAAAGTACCAGGGGAAGGGAAGTTTCGTGCAACTCTCCTACACCTTCAGCAAATCTCTCGACTATAATTCAGCACTCTACGGATCGAATGGGCTCCTTGGGGAAGCCGGCAATCCTGCCGATTCAACGAACCTCAAACTCGAGCACGGGCCCTCGTCCTTCGACGTCCGCAATCGGTTCGTCGGAGTGTATGTGCAGGATGTGCCGATCGGTCCAGGACATCGCCTCATGGGCTGGAATAATGGCATATCGCGGCAAGCTTTCGGAGGCTGGCAGATCTCCGGCGTCACTACCCTGCAGGGAGGCACGCCGTTTACCGTGGAATCCGGCGGTGCCGATAGCAACGGGTTCAATCAGTTCGACATCGGCAACGCGAGCCAGAGCGATAACCGTCCGAATATCGTTTGCAACAACGGGATTTCACAAAACAACAGCAATCCTTCGGCAGCGTTCAGCACGGCATGTTTTACTCCGGCTCTGGCCGGCAAAGTCGGAACCTCCGGACGGGATCAGTTCTACGGACCGAGCCTCTTGAACTGGGACTTCGCAACTTTGAAGACCTTCCCGATCAACGAGCGTTTTAAGCTCAGCTTCCGCTCCGACTTCTTCAATCTGTTCAACCACACCAATTTCGCCAATCCGATCGCCTATACCAACAACGCCAATTTCGGTAAGATCACGCAAACTCTGGGCACTGCGGTGGCGACCAACGTAGGCACGACAGGCGGCCCGGTCGGCGGTCCGCGATTAATTCAGTTAGCGCTCCGTCTGCAGTTTTGATAACCCAAAGTCTGTGCCCTATCGCGCCGTACAGATCGCAAGCCGCCCTTAACTCGGCACTCTAACTCTCCGCACGGTATAATGACCAAAAACCTAATTCTGCAGGAGATGCTTTGATCGCGACCCAGGGCTCGGCGTCACGCGAGATCTTTGCGCGTGCTCTCGAGACCGCACGCAGGAAGCTGCGCGAGACAATTGAAAAACATCCAGACGCGCTGCTGGCCGACAACCAACCTCTATGGTCTCGCGGCTTTTTTCCCGGAGCGCTCTGGTGCTTGGCGCAAAACGATCCTGAGTGGTGGCGCGATCAGGCGGTTCGCTATTCTCAGCCCCTCACCACGATCGATGGCGATGGCCTTGGATTTGCCCTGCTTCCATCCGTCTGCCGCTGGGCTGACGTAACGCACGATCCCGTTGCTCAGAATGCAGTCATCGAAGCCGCTCGCCGCATTAAGCCTCGCATCAGCCACCAGCCCCCGACCGTCTCCTCGCTGATGGATGCGCTGGTCCTCTTTCACGCCGACGCGATCGTCCCTGATTCGGAACTGCGCCTCGTGGCCTTTTCTCACGCGCTCGCTGCCCGGCGTTTTCTGGTGCGCGGCGACGGCTCCCTGGCCGCTTCCGACGCATCGCACGATCTCGGTGTGGCCATTTATGCATTCGGCGCGGTTTATCAATACACTCGCGATGCGCGTTTTTTGAGCGTCGCCGAAAGCTGTGCCGCCTACCTTCTGGAGTCGCTGCCCGCGGACGGTCTGCCCGGGCACGCATCCGCTGAAGCCATCGCCGCTTCGGCGCTGCTTCAGCTCTCGTCCCTCGCATCCGATCCAGCTAAAGCGCGCTTCTACTCCCTCGCAGCTCGTCAGCTTCTCCTCACGCTCGAAGATCAGAGCCTGGCAGATAAGGAAGCGGAATACTTCTTCCTCGATGCCCTCACCCGCGCCGGCGAAATTCCCGCGATCCCGGCCCTCACTCTGCTATTCGAAGAACTCCCGCGGAACGGCGTTGTCCATTCGCCAGTCACCGCGCTCGTCGAACCGCCGGCCCCCGAACCGGAGCCTGAACCTGAAAAGCAGCCCGAACCGCGCCGCAATCAGCTTCGTCCACTTATCTTCTTGCTGGCTCCCATCCTTTTTTTTCTGCTCATCGACTTCACTATCTTTCGTTCCAATTTCTATACCAGGTTCATCGAGCCGGAATCTTCCGAAGGAACCTTCGAAGGCACTTTCGAACACGAGAAGACTCGCGCCTTAACCGGAGGCAAGGCCATCCTCGTCCTAGGGAGTTCGCGAATCGCGGAGGGCTTTTCCGCCAAACAGGTCAACCAGCTGGAGCCGAAGGGCGGTTATTTTTTCATTAACGGCGCAGTGTCCGGCGCGGGACCTCGCTGCATGTACTACTTCGTGCGTGATCTCGATCCTCAGCGCAATCGCTACAAAGCCATCGTCATGACCGTCGACGATTACACCGATCCCGACGACTACGAAGACCTCGCCAATCGCGAGGAAGATCTTCACAGCGTCATCGCCCGTCTGCGCTTCAGCGATATTCCAACCTTCACTCAATCGTTCACCACTCGCAAGACCAAATGGACCGTCTTCGCGGGGAGTCTTCTCAAAAGCACCGTTTACCAGCGCGACTTGCAGGAATTTCTGGACCACCCGCAGCACCGCCTCGAAAAAGCCGCTCTCTACCGCGGCCATCGTTTCGATTGGTCCTACGATTACGGCGGCAGCGATCACTCACTCGCCGGAACTACCGTGGACTGGGCGACCAAGACCATCACCTTTCCGCCCAACATCCCTCAGCCCGAACAGGACTACCTGCGGCCTCGTCTGATCATCACCGCGCCGCAAAATGGCCGCGTCCGCGCATATCAAACACGCTGGCTGGGAGCCTTCGCCGATCTCTACCGGAATTCTAAGACCCGTATCATTTTCATCCAAGCCCCGCGCACTCCGCTGCCCCGTCCGGTCTCTCTGGCTCACTGGCCATGGACCACGGTGGACGAGTTAGCCAAACGCCCTTGGGTCAGCGTCGTCGATCCGCATACCTTCGAAAATCTCGAACGCCCCGAACTCTTCTCCGACTACGCGCACCTGAACTCAGCCGGTCAAAAGCTCTTCTCGCCGGCGTTGGCGAGCACACTGAAGTCCATACTGGAGGCCAGATAGCGCCGTGCCGTCGTTCCTCACTCCGCCTGTCCGCTCTCATCTGACCCTGGTAACCTACCCATGCTAACTTCACACACTCTTCGCCAGCTACCCGTCGAAGAAATCCTTCAAAAGCGAAAGCGCTTGAAGCGCGAGTTGCTCGAAACCCCAAACCTTCAGGACCTCCGTATTGCCGTTCTCGGTGGCACCACCACCAACGAACTCGTCGACTTACTCGAGGTCCTCTTACTCGCCGACGGATTCAAGCCCGTATTCCATCAATCCGAATACAACAAATACTATGAGGACGCCGTCCTCGAACCCTCGGACCATCGCAGCCTTCCGGCCGGACATCGTCTACGTCCATACCCATTGGATAAATGTCCGTCACTTCCCGCCGGCCGGCGCGACCGAAGATCATGCCGCCTCGCTGCTCACCAATGAGCTCGCGCGCTACCAAAGCATTTGGAATTCTCTCCACCAAGTCGTCGGCTGCCAGGTCATTCAGAATAATTTCGAACATCCGCCCTTCGCCGTCCTGGGCAATCTTGACTCCGTCGCGCCCGGAGGCAAAACCCGCTTCGTCTACCGAACTCAATCTTGAATTCGCCAAAGCGGCACAGAGCAATCGCAAACTCCTGATCCAGGATCTCAATGCGTTGGCCGCTAACCTGGGATACGACCGCTGGTTCGACCATGACCGCTGGTTCAGCTACAAGATCCTGACCACTCCCGATGGCAGCTTTGCCATCGCTAAATCGCTCGCCTCCATGATCGGAGCCATGCTGGGACGAGCGAAGAAGGTTCTCGTCCTCGATCTCGATAACACCCTCTGGGGCGGCGTCATCGGCGACGACGGCCTCGATAAAATCCAGATCGGCAAGGAAACTGCCGTCGCCGAAGCCTTCACCGCATTCCAGGAATATTGCCTCGCCCTGCGCGAACGCGGAGTCCTTTTGGCGGTATGCTCCAAAAACAATCCGGACACCGCCAGATCCGGCTTCTCTCATCCGGACACCATTCTGAAGCTGGAGCATTTTTCCTCCTTTCAAGCCAACTGGCAGCCCAAACACGAGAACATCGAAGCCATCGCCCGCGAACTCAACCTGGGCCTCGACAGCTTCGTCTTCGTCGATGACAACCCCGCCGAACGAGCGATCGTCGCCGCGCAGGTGCCCGCCGTCACCGTCGCCGGATGTCGGAACAGAAGTCTCTCAATATCCCTCGATCCTGCAAGCTGGCCGCTATTTCGAAGCCGTCAATCTCTCCAAAGAAGATATGGAGCGTGCCGCCAGTTATGCCGCCAACGCCGAGCGAAACGCCTCGCAATCGAAGTTCGCCGACTACGGAGAGTATCTCGATTCGCTCGACATGTCCGCCGAGATCGAGCCCTTTCAGTCCGTTTACCTCGAACGCATTACCCAACTCATCAACAAAACTAATCAATTTAATCTGACTACCAGGCGCTACACTTCCGCGGAGATCGAAGCCATCGCCCGCGACGCCAATTACATCGCACTCTATGGCAAGCTCGCTGACACCTTCGGAGACAACGGCCTCATCTCCGTGGTCATCGGCCGGCGGGAGGCCGCAAACCTACACCTGGACCTTTGGATCATGAGCTGCCGCGTCCTCAAACGCGAGATGGAGATCGCCATGCTCGATACCCTTGTCGACCACGCCAAGGCGGCCGGCATCGAAAACCTGGTCGGCACTTACTTCCGTACGCCCAAGAATGCCATGGTAGAAGATCACTACGGTAAATTAGGCTTTGTTCGGGAATCTTCATCGGAAGACGGCAGCGCGTTCCGCTGGAACCTCCCGGTCGCCACGTACCAACCTGGAACCAAACATATGCGAATAGGAACTCTAGTCAATGGATAGCGCCGCCATCATCAAGGACATTCAACCCATTTTTCAAGACGTCCTGGACCTCCCCGATCTCAAATTGACGCGGCAAAGCAACGCCTCCAACGTCGAGGGCTGGGACTCGCTCGCCCATGTCAACTTAGTCATGGCAATCGAAAAGCGCTATAAAATCAAAATCGCCCTGGGCGAATTGCAGGACCTCAAGAACGTCGGCGAAATGGCCGACCTCATTCAGCACAAACTGACCAGATGAATGACTATAGTTGGGACAATCTATCCGTCGGGATGAGCGCCCAATTCGACGTCGAAATAACTCCAGAACTCATGACCGCGTTTGCCAATTTGTCTGGCGATAGGAACCCTTTGCACACCGACGACCATTTCGCCCAAACCTCCGGCTTCCCGGGCCGCGTAGCCTTCGGCATGTTGACATCGTCGTTCTATTCGCAATTGATAGGCGTGCACCTTCCCGGTAAACGAGCCTTATTGGACGGCATCCAGATCGAATTTAAATCTCCCGCATATACCCGCGATCGCCTCACTGTCTCCGGAGAAATCGTCTTCCTGAACGACACGTATCATCGCTGCGAAATCAAAGCCCGCATCCGCAACCAAGCGGGCCAGTTGATCTCCAAAGCAACCATAAGAGCGGGAGTCAGATGAGCGGCCTGGCTCTCATCGTCGGCGCATCATCCGACATCGGAGTTGCCTTGACCCATCGTCTCGCCGCTCATCCCGATCCACCGCGAATTCTCGCCCATTGCCATTCCGGTGTCGATCGCCTGCCGGTCCAACCCGGAATTATTCCTCTCGTCTGCGATCTCACCTCGCCCGATTCCGTTCAATCGCTCGCGGACAAAATTGTAGCCGGCTACGGCTGCCCGGACGCGTTCATCCACCTTCCCGGCCTCAAGCTGCGCTACGAGCGCTTCACCAAATTTGACTGGCAGCACTTCGAAACCGACCTGCACATCCAGGTTCAATCGGCCGTCATCTTCCTCAAACGGTTTCTCCCCATGATGGCCAAAATGCCTGCCGCACGCGTAATCTTTGTTTCGTCCAGCGTTACCCGTGGAGTGCCCCCAAAATTTATGTCGATGTATACCATCGTGAAGCAGGCGCAATTAGGCCTGATGCGCGCACTTGCCGCCGAATACGGCGAATCCGCTCTCAGCGTGAACGCCGTCAGTCCCGGCATGGTTGAAACGCGTTTTCTCGAAAACCTTCCGGATATGGTCAAGGAAATGAGCGCTAAATCGATCCCGCGCCAACGCAATGCCACTCCCGCTGACGTCGTCAATGCCATCGAATTCTTGCTTTCTTCCCAGGCCGGCTACATTACTGGGATCGAACTCCCGGTAACGGGCGGAGCGGTCTACTGATGTTATTCAATTCTTTCGCCTACATCATCTTCTTTCTTCCCATCGTGGCCCTCTCGTACGCTGCGCTGCAGAAATACCTTAGCCAAACCTGGGCGCAGGGACTGCTCCTCGCGGCCTCGCTGTTCTTCTATTACTGGGCCACCAAGCCCTCGTACGTCATCCTGCTGCTCGGCTCGATCCTGCTCAACTGGCTTCTCTCGCGCTCCATGGCAACTCAGCAAGGTTGGCGAAGGAAGTTGTTGCTGCAGATCGGCCTGGTAGCCAATATCGCGCTGCTTTGCTCGTTCAAATACTTCAATCTCTTCTTCTCCACCCTGGTAGATTACGGCGGTCCCAAGATCAAACTGCCCGACTGGGCCTTCCCTCTAGGCATCAGTTTCTACACCCTGACGCAAATCATGTACCTCGTTGATACTTACCAGGACCTCAACCAGCCCAACTCGCTCTTCGACCACGCCACCTTCGTCTCCCTCTTCCCCTACATCTCCTCGGGACCCCTGGTAAGAGCACGCAGCATCGTCAAACAGTTGCACCAATACACCTTCTCTGAGTCCCGCCTGGAACTCGCCTGTCGCGGCTTCTATCTCTTCACCCTTGGACTCGCCAAGAAGATGCTGCTCGCCGAATCCTTCGCCAAAATCGCCGACGCCGGATTCGCCGGACCCCGCGCCTACACCATGGCGGAAGCCTGGGCCATCAGCCTCGCGTACACTTTCCAGATCTATTTCGATTTCAGCGGCTATTCCGACATGGCCGTCGGATCCGCCTGGATGCTCGGCATCGACATCCCACAAAATTTCAACGCGCCGCTGAAATCCAAATCGATCAGCGAATTCTGGCAGCGCTGGCACATCTCCCTCTCCAACTTCATCACCAACTATCTCTACACACCCATCCTGCGAGCCTCCGGCAAAGCCACTCTCCAAACCAGCGCCGTCGCCATCTTCATCGCCATGGGCATCGCCGGAATCTGGCACGGCCCGAACTGGACCTATCTCGTCTTCGGACTCATGCACGGTGCGGCGCTCGCGATGAACCAGGTCTGGAAGAAGAACAAGAAGAAGATGCCGGACTCCCTCGGCTGGCTCCTCACGCTGATCTTCGTGAACGCGGCCTTTATCGTCTTTCGCTCGCCCAACATGGACTTCGCCGGGAACATGCTGAACGCTCTGCTCCCGCACGGAGACTGGGGAGCAGTCCGGCCCTCCATCATCGCCCTCCGCGGCCTATTCCCGCTCACCCCAGTTCTGTATGAGCGTCTGATCGCCGTCGGAGTCGTAGCAGCGTTCTTCTTCAAAACGTCTACCGAGATGGCCAAGTCCTTCGAGCGAACTCGCTTTACCACCCTGGCGACGGCCGCATTGGTCTGGCTAGCCTTCTTCTTCATGAACGCCTCACAACCCAAAGGCTTCGTCTATTTCGCGTTCTAACGCAATCCTTGTGGAATAGGCTTCAGCCTGGCTTCAGCCGCCGATGAACGCAGATAAACGCCGATAAGAACGGGCCTGTCTTGTTATCCGCGTACATCCGCGTTCATCGGCGGCCATCATTCTTGATCCTTGAAGCCCAGCACAATGCGCCTCCACTCGACTTTCGGTTTCTGGAAATTCACCAACAGACGAACCGATCGCCCAGACGCTTTCAAGTAGTTGAGGCATTGGGCGGCATGTTCATTGGCGAGGCGCTCTACACATTTCAACTCGACCACCAGCGCCTCTTCCACCAGGATGTCGGCGAAGTATTCTCCAACAGATTGGCCCTTGTAGAGAACGGCGAAAGAGGCCTGTGGAACGGCAGAAATGCCGCGCAAGGCAAGCTCTTTCAGCAAGGCCCGCTCGTACACCTTTTCGAGAAATCCGGCGCCCAGGGTATTGGATACCTCGAATATGGCAGCAATCACGCGCTCGGTAAGAAAGTCCAGGGATCCTTGTTCATTAGGCTTCATCGAAATCTTCAATATCGGCGTTTATCTCCGTCCTACTCTACCGGCCATTTCTAATCTCCTCCACCGGCAACGTCGGCATCGGCACTAATGGTAGATTTGCGTCCCCGAACCCGCGAGACGCAGATGACAACCATTTCAAAATTATTTCCGTCCAACGCTTCAACTACTTGCGAAGCCAGCCCGCCGCCATCGCAACAACCGCAAGCTACGCTGGAAGCAGATGACTAAAAGCATCACTCTCCGGACGCCTCGTTCGTGTTCATTCGTGACCTCTCTCCGCCCAACGAAGCACAAGCTTCTAACATTTCTAAAGAATTGGCTTCGTACCGCAAAATCACAAGTTGTGCACAAACTGCACAATCAAGTTCGTTTTTTCGCTCGCGCAATTTGGCTTCGTTCCGCAAAATCCCTCCTCAAGAAAACTGCCGCTCGAAATCCTCCAATCGCCGCCGCAACTCCATCACCTCCACCCGCAACCCGGCAACTTCCCCTTCCAACGCGGAAATCCGGTCGGCCGTCGGCGACGACGAGACCGCCGTCACCATCGCCATCTCTTCTTCCGCCGGTTCGCCCGAGAGCAGCTGTGCATATCGGGCTTCCTTCTGTCCCGGACCCTTCGCCACCTTCGTCACTAATTTTCCAGCTTCATGCGACGCCAATCGGTCGAGCGTATGTTCCACCGCCTCCAGATCCTCGAACGCGTGCATTCGTTCCGAGCGCCCTCCTAATTCACCCAGGGTTTGCGGACCTCTCAACAACAGCGTGCACATCAGCGCCATCTCCCGCCTGCCTAGGTTCAGCAACTCCGAGAAGCGTTGTGCATATTTGTTCACCCGCCCGCTGCCCGAAATCACCGCGGCCATCTTCTTGTCCCGCAGCCGTTCAATCGCCTGCAATACAATTTCTTCGTCGTAGTTCACCGCCGGGTATCGGTTCGACTTCTGGTTACACGCATTGACCAGCGCATTCAGGCTCATCGGATAATACTCCGGCGTGGTGGCTTCCTTCTCTATCAGAGAGCCCAGCACCCGCACTTCTTCCGCATCGAGTAGTGGCAACATGTAGCTTCGATTTTAAACCTGTTGTGTCGTCCGTGTTTCAAGGAACGCTCCGTAGGAAATCGGATAAAAGGATTGATTTTTCATTTATTGATTCATTACAATCTAAATTACGTATCTTCTTTTAATAGCGGCGTGTCAGAAGTGTTTTTGCACCGGGAATGAAACACGATAAATGGACTCTGATTCGCAATGCCCACCAGCTGCTGACGCTGCATAACCAAGACAGCCCCCGGCGCGCCGCCGCGCTCGCTCATCTCGGGGTGATCCACGATGGAGCCGTCCTGTTGCGCAACGGCATCATCGAGAAAGTCGGGCTGGCCCGGAGCGTTGAGAACACGGCAGAGGCTCGTAACGCCATCGAGATCAATGCCGCGGGCCGGGTGGTGATGCCCGCCTTCATCGACTGCCACGCGTGCATCATTCCGTCGCCGGCCTACTATACTGTCCCAGCCTCGGAATCCTGGCGCAGTGTTGCAGCCAGAAAGGTCCGGACCCTTCCGTCCAGCCGCCTTGAAGCGCAGGCGGACGATCTTCTCAAAACGATGGCACGCCACGGCACCGCGACCGTTGGCGCGCTCTCCGGCTACGGCATCGACACCACCGGCGAACTCAAAATCCTGCGTGCCCTTCGCGGACGAAACCGCCAGCCCCTCGATGTCGTTTCGATCCTGCACGCTATGGGTTACTCCTCGGAACGGCAGGGACTGCCTTGGGCTGGCGAGGACCAGTTAGGCCTACTCAAGCGCCGCGAGCTGGCCTCGGTTGCTCAAGTCCGGTGCGGAACTGGCGGCCTCACTCTGGCGGATACCGCGACATTTTTGCACATGGCGCAGTCCGCAGGTTTTAAGGTTCGTCTCGAAATGCTACCCGATCACGATCCTGAACTGGTGGACGCAGCCGTCAATCGGGAAACTCTGTCCATCTCCGCTACGACGCCCTTCAGAAGCTCCGAGATTGAATCGCTTTCGTATTCGTCCACCTTCGTCATCCTCTTGCCTGCGCTCGTGGACCCGTCCGTCTCGTCGCCGTACGCCAGGCAACTCATTGATGATGGCGCGCTTGTCGCTCTGGGAACCGGCATCAATCCCGAAGTCCGCGCCACCGCCAGCATGCAGACCGTGATGCAACTCGCCTGCGAACGTCTGGGTATGAGCATCGAGGAGGCCATTTCCGCGGCCACCATCAACGCCGCTTGGGCCTTGGGGCTGGGCTTGAGTACCGGTTCACTGGCGCACGGCAAGTCCGCGGACTTGATTCTACTGAATGCTTCCGACTATCGTGAAATCCCGCTCCTCGCCGGTACCAACCTGACCCACTCCCTGATTAAACGTGGCGTGGTAGTGTTCAAAGAGGATTTTCCCGGATGGCCCGCCCCTTCGTGATCTTATGAGTTTGGTCGAGTGCGTCCCCAATTTCTCCGAGGGCCGCGACCCGGTAGTCCTGGCGAATCTGGCCTCGATCATCCGGCAGACCCCGGAAGTGCGCCTGCTCGATCATTCCGCCGACCCCGATCACCATCGCTCGGTTTTTACTTTCACCGGAACTCCCGAGGCCGTATCGGCTGCGGCGTTGGCATCAGCCGGAATCGCGGTCGAGCGCATCGACCTCAATCGTCACACCGGAGTACATCCCCGGATCGGCGCTGTGGATGTGATTCCCTTCGTGCCGCTTGCCGGCGTCGATATGCGGGGGTGCATCGAATTGGCGAGGGATTTCGCCGAACGGCTCTGGACCGACCGGCGTCTTCCGGTCTTTCTCTATGAGCAAGCCGCCTTCAGCCCCGACCGGCGAAGATTGGAGCAGGTGCGGCGGCTTGCCTCCGCCGGCGCGCGGCCCGACATCGGCGATGCTCGCCACCCCAGTGCGGGAGCTTGCGCGGTGGGAGCGCGCGAACTCCTGATCGCCTGGAACGTTTGGCTTGAAACCGCTGACTTGGCGCCGGCCAAGCGCATCGCAAGGAGCATCCGGTTTTCCTCCGGTGGGTTTCCGGGCGTCAAAGCGCTGGGTTTACCCCTCCCTTCATTGGGAATTGTCCAGGTCTCGATCAACTCAACCGACTTCCGCTCCACGCCGCTCGCTCTCGTCTTCGAGCGAATAGAATCGATGGCGCGCGAGGCAGGAGTGAAAGTTCGCGGCGCCGAACTCATCGGAATGATCCCTCACGCAGCCGTCAGCCAAGGCCTGCCCTGGCTCAATCTGACTCCGGCCCGGATTCTTCTCGTGTGACAGGCTTCCGCAGGCGCCTTTCGCCGATGCAAGAAACCGTCCACCTCGCGCGTCCTATCTGAGCGTGTCAAACTAAAGGAGCAGCCATGCAACGAAAGATCACCTACGCGCTCGCCGGCCTTGCCGGATTGCTGATTATCGCCAACCTCTACGACATCCTCTTCAAACTCGGAGATGAAGTCAACCAGGGCGCGGTATACCGCATCATGTTTTTCCATATACCCGCCGCGATTATGGACTTCACCATGTACTTCGTTGCGCTCATCGCCAGCATCGGCTTCCTGATCACCAAACGCTACACCTACGACAGCATGGCTGTAGCGGCAGTGGAGGTCGGCACCATGTTCTGCGCCTTGAACCTGATCACCGGCAGCATCTGGGGCAGGGAAGCGTGGGGTATCTGGTGGGCCTGGGATGCCAGACTTACCTCGCAGCTCATCTGCTTTCTTCTTTATGCCGGTTACCTCATCTTGCGGCCGGCCATCGAGGATCCAACTCAGCGAGCAACCTTCGCTGCAGTCCTCGCAATTTTCTCTTTCGCCGACGTGCCTATCGTTTACTTTTCGATCCAATGGTGGCGCACTCAGCATCCCGCTCCCGTGCTCACCACCGGCGGCCTCGCGCCAGGCATGGGACTGCCGCTGATGGGGATGTTCTTGGCCTTCGCTTTGTTAGGAACAGCGCTGTTGATGGTTCGCCTGCAACAGGAGAATATGGGTCGCGAGATCGACTCCATGCGGCGTCAAACTCACGCGTTCTAGCAATCGCCTTTAAACCTTGCGCGCCAGAAACCGGCCGTTACTCGCGTCTAGAATCATACGGTATGGCTCACCGTTTTCAGACATCTTCAGGATCAAACGTTCAGAATTGGCCAGCGCCTGCCACTGCTCCCGTGGCAACTCCAACAGACCCCCGATTTCTATCGGCCATCTCTCGGGAGTCCAGCAGTCCGCGTCGATTCGAACCACGCATTGACGTAAATCGTCGCCGCTCGTGAGAAGCACGTCTTGGCGAACCGCGTCGGGGTTCGAAAAGGTTCGAGGCGCCATGTATATGTATATGCGTTGAAACACGATAAAAGGTTGCTATAATTGCCATCGGTTCAGGTGCGCTATCGCACAACCCTCTGGACGAATGGTAAGTTAGTTACTGCAAAACTTAGTCGCTTTATTAGTAGCTTTATGCTACCGTTCCACTATTATGTCATTCAGACGTGGTCTGCTCTTACTCTCTTTCATAGTTTCCATAGGTTGGTCCCAAGTAGATACCGGAACAATTGCCGGTGTTGTTAAAGATCCGAGCGGCGCCGTAGTCGCGAGCGCATCGGTGGTGATTCGAAACGCCGGAACTGGCGTGGAGCATAAGCTCTCGACGAACTCGATTGGAGAATACGTCTCGTTGCCGTTGCCGCCCGGAGACTACACGGTGACTGCGCAAGCGCCTGGTTTCCGCCAGAGCGTCGCCAGCCTGACCCTTGCCCTGAATCAACGTGCCGTGCTTGAACTTGCGCTGCAGGTTGGCGGCAGCGACCAGCAAGTGAACGTCACCTCGGAAGCTCCGCTTGTCGAGTCCGAGACCAGCACTCTTGACAACGTTCGAACCGAGCAGGCTGTCAAGGATTTGCCACTCAACGGCCGCAACTTCACGGAATTGATCGGCCTCGCCACTGGGGTAATGCCGGCGCAAACACAGACTTCGAGCCTTGCCGCAACGGCAGTCCGAGGAGTAGTCGCGAATTCTGTCAACGGTATGGGCTTCCGCGCCAACCAGTTTCTCATCGACGGTCTCGACAACACAGAAGATCACAACGGTCAGGGCGTCATCATGAATCCGCCGGTCGAAGCCATTCAGGAGTTCAGCGTCGAGACCAGCGTTCCCCCGGCCGAGTTCGGACGCGGAGGCGGCAATATCAACGTTCGCATCCGATCGGGTGGCCGCGATCTGCACGGCACCGCGTTCGAATTTCTCCGCAACTCTGACTTCGACGCCAAGAACTTCTTCGACCCTCCCGGCAAGATCACCCCGTTTCGCATGAATCAGTTCGGCTTCGCCCTCGGCGGTCCGGTGATGCTGCCGAAGCTCTACAACCACGACCGCAGTAAGACCTTCTTTTTCGTCGACTACGAAGGCATCCGCGTCCAGCAGGCGCAGACCTTCATCAGCACGGTCCCCACTCCCGCTATGAAGGCCGGCATTTTCCCCACCGCATCCGGAATCATTTACGACCCCACCACCGCAGTCACTACCGCGCAAGGCGTGGTCCGGACCCCATACGCCAATAACACCATCCCGGCGAGCGAGATCAGCAAAGTGGGACAGAATCTCATCAACCTGTATCCCGACCCCAATCTGAGCGGCATCGCTTCCAACTATCTCTTCACTCCCAACCAGACCACCAACTCGAACAACTACGACATCAAAATCGATCAGAACTTCGGAGCCAACAATCAGGCCTTCTTTCGGTACTCCAAACAGAACACCAACCAACTCGTGCCGGGGAGCCTACCCGATCCTGCCGTGGGCAGCACCAATGCCGGTACTTTCGTCATCCCGGCCCATCAGTTCGTGGTCAGCGATACGCAAACGTTATCGCCTCATGTAGTGAATGAATCGCGCGCGGGAATCGGCCGGCTCTATATCCTCACCGAGCAGCCCAACTATGGAAACGATGTAGCCAACCAGGTTGGCATTCCTGGCATCAACGGCGGGAACCGATCCCTTGCGCTCCGGACTCCCGACCATCAACGTGACCGGCTTTGCCTCGCTTGGCGATAGCGGCACGAAGCCTGGCATCATCGTCTCGGAGAACTGGCAGTTTAGTGATAATTTGAGCTGGTTCACCGGCCCGCATTCCTTCAAATTTGGCGCGCAAGTGATCCGCCGCCGTTACAACCTTCTGCAAACTAACGCCGCACATGGCATCTACGACGTCACCGGAGTCTACACGCAGAACCTGATCACTCCAACGAAAACCGGCATTGCCGCAGCCGATCTTCTGCTTGGCTTGCCGGCCGACGGAAACATCAACGCGCTCTCCGGCACCCGCGGCTACCGTCGCACGGAGATGGCCTTCTTCGTGGAGGACAACTGGAAGCTCAGCAAGAATTTGACGGTGAATTGGGGCCTCCGCTACGACGCTTTCCCCAACTTTCCATGGGTCGAGGTACACAACCGTATGGCCAACTTTGTTCCCGCGCTCGACCAGGTGGTCGACGTCGGTACACCGCAATTGCCATCGCGCAGCGCCACCAAGAACAGCTGGTTGGACTTTGGCCCTCGCCTCGGACTTGCGTACAAGGTCGGCAATCACATGGTGCTTCGCGCGGCTTACGGCGTTTACTACGAAGGCGAGCCCATTCCGGAGACCAATTTGCCCGGCTCGAATCCGCCGTTCACGGGCTCGGTGGCGTTCACCAACGACAAGACCAACTATCCCGGCGCCATCACCCTCGCACAAGGCTTTCCCGCGCCGACTACCACCGTCTATCCGACGGCCGGCGCCACGATCGAAGCCATCGACGGCAACTTCCGCATCCCCTACGCGCAGCAATGGAATGCCGGGTTGCAGCGTGAGTTCAACGGCGGCATCGTGCTCTCGGCAAGCTACGTTGGAACGAAAGGGACGGCGCTGGTTCTCAATCCCGACATCAATCAGCCCGTGCCCGGCCCCGGAGCCGTTGCGGCGCGGCGTGCGTACCCCCTCTTCGGCAGCATCCCGACCGTCGAGAGTGTGGGCAACTCTACTTACCACTCCCTGCAACTCTCGGCGGAGAAACGCTTCGCAAAGGGACTATCGTTCCTGCTCTCGTACACTTTGTCTCACGCGATCGATCAGGGCGACTTCCTGACCGCGCCACAGAATAGCCTGAATTTCACCCAGGACCGCGGCAATGGCGCATACGACGTGCGCAACCATTTCTCCGGCTCCTGGACCTGGGCTCTCCCTGGCCATCTCCGCCAGCCCGTCGACATGCTTTTGGGAGGGTGGCAATTGAATGGGATCGCCAGCATCTATTCGGGACTACCCTTTACCGTCACGTCCGCGACCAACACCTTGAACGGCAGCGGTACGCAGCGTGCCAACCGCATCGGCAGCGGCGTTTTGCCGTCCGACCAGCGCACCTTGCAGGAGTACTTCAACATCAGCGCCTTCGTCACTCCTGCCCTGTACCAGTTCGGGAACAGCGGACGCGACATTCTGACCGGCCCCGGCACCTTCCAAGTGGACGGCTCGCTGTTCAAGAATTTCCACTACACGAAGAGTGAACGCACCTACGTCCAATTCCGCTGCGAAGTCTTTAACGTCGCCAATTCGCCGCAGTTCAACAACCCGGCGTCCGCGATCGGCAATCCGGCTGCGGGGACCATCACATCGGCAGGCTCCAAGCCCACTTTGCAAAGGACTTCGAGACAAATCCAACTGGCGCTGAAACTCTACTTCTGATTGCGAGAGTCTCTTGCCGGCTGCGCAGCAGCCGCTTCCTTGACGCCGGCAAGTGGGAACGTCAGCGTAGAGCTACCTTGCGAAAGAGTCGCTTGCGAGGGGATGGTCAAGAAAGTTCTCCCCTCCATCGGGCAGCGCGTGGTGCTGGCCGAAGCCGTGGAGGCCGGGCTCACCATCTCTGAATATGCGCCCAATTCACCGGCTCATGAGGAGTTTGTCGAACTTGCCAAAGCGGTTGAGAAGATCCTGAAGCATTAGTGAAGTTCTTCGATGCGGATGTTCTTGAACCACACGTGCACCGGCGTAGGACCGTTATATTCGTGCACCTGTAACGCGATGAAACCAGACTTATCAAGGGAATCATGAATGTCCGCGCAAGCGACGCCGTTCACCCAGGTCTGCAGATGATCTCCCTTGGCCATGACCTTGATGTGATTCCACTGGTTCTCGTGATAGGCATGCGAACAGGGCGAGCCAGGCGGGATTTCGCCGATCCAGCCGCGCCGTCCTTCGTCGAAGATCCCGCCCGTATCGGCGGCTTTCTCGTTAGCGATCTCCACCTGGTATCCATGCACGCGTCCCACCGGCCAATGCCGCGGGCGCATGCCTTTGTTATTGACTACCGTGTCGGTCTCTTTCTCATACTTATGACTGCGGAGTTGGATTCCGCTATTCATCTCGGGATCATTCTTCTCGTCCAGTTCCAGGACAAAATCGGCGTAGTCCCGGTCGGTGCAGAGAAAGGAGTTGGGACTGCCTTTCGCTGTGACGCCGGTGAGCAGGCCATCTGCCACCGTGTACGAGGCGGTGCCGTTGCATTCATTCCATCCCGTCAGGGTTTTGCCGTCAAACAACGGTTGAGCGGCTGAGGCTATGCCCGCCGTGAGGATCACAAGGAAAGTCGAATATGTTCCCATTCAGCGACGAGTATACACTGTCTAAATGCCGCCATCTATCCGCTTCCGCCTCAGCTTGATGATGTTCCTGAATTACGTCATCTGGGGCTCCTGGTATGTAACCATCGGAACCTACCTTACGGCCACGCTCAAATTCTCGGGCACTGAGGCGGGCGCCGTTTTCGGAACCGCGGCCCTCGCCTGTATGATTTCGCCATTCTTCGTGGGCCTTTTTGCCGACCGTTTTTTCGACTCCGAACGGGTGCTCGCGGTGCTCCATCTCATCGGTGCAGTACTGCTTTATGCGGTTACGCTTTTCACTTCGTTTGGCGCGGTATACGGCATCATGTTCGCGTACTGCCTTTGCTATTTCCCCACCATTTCATTGACCAATTCCCTTACGCTGCGGCAGATCACCGACCCCGGGCGCGACTTCCCTCTCATCCGCGTTTTCGCGACGCTCGGCTGGATCGCGAGCGGCCTGGTGATCGGTGGAATGGGAGTAGAAGCCACCAAGATGCCGTTTCTGATCGCGGCCGGCTCGTCGGTCGTGATGAGTCTTTTCAGCTTGACGCTGCCCCACACTCCGCCACCGAACAAAGGACAGAAGATCACCGTCCGCCGCATTCTTGGGTTGGACGCTTTGGTGATGTTCAAGGATCCCACATTCCTGGTGTTCGTCATTGCGTCGATTCTGGCATGCATTCCTCTAACGTTCTATTTCTCGTTTACCAACGCCTATCTTAATGACGTCCATGTCACCAATGCTGCGGGCAAGATGGCACTCGGCCAGGTCTCCGAAGTGGTGATGATGCTATTGATGCCGTGGATCTTCCGGCGCGTTTCCGTGAAAACCATCCTGCTCGCCGGATTGATCGCTTGGAGCGTGCGCTATGCCTTGCTGGCCTATGGCAACGCAGGTTCCGGCATGTGGATGTTCTATGTCGCGATCCTCTTGCACGGCGTTTGCTATGACTTCTTCTTCATGACCGGGCAACTTTATACGGACATACAGGCGCCCCCCAACCTTCGTGGCGCGGCCCAGGGCCTGATTATCTTTCTGACCTACGGCGTCGGCATGTTCATCGGGTCCATGCTCTCCGGCGGCGCGGTCGATTACTTCAGCAAGACCACCGGCGGCGTCGTTACACGCGATTGGCAAAGCTTCTGGCTGAGTTCTTCGCTTGGCGCTTTCGTAATCCTGCTGATGATCGCGTTGTTCTTCCGCAGTAACGCCAAAGTGCAGACGGCGGAGGCAGTCGCCGCCTAGGAGCAATAACATTGGGCGCGTGGAGTAGGCCTTTGGCCTGCGTTGACTAATGCGATCCGGCTACAGCATTCGCTGGCCGGCGCTCTTGGTATCGTACCCGCCGAGGCTCTCGAGTTCACGCCGGAAATTCGACCGGCTGAGGGTGTCGAGCAGCGCCTGGATTCCCGGAAGATCGAGGTGCTCTCGCCGGATCGCCAGATCGTAGCGTTCGCTCACCAGCGGAATGAAGCCGAGGCCGAACGCCCGTGCTGCCGCGCGCGTCGAAATGCAACAGTCAGCGGCGCCGGTCTGCACCTTCCATGCGGCCGGAAGATGTCCTGGCGCGGTCTTCAGATAGCCCCGTACCTTTGTGGAGTCTATGCCGAGGCGCTTGAGCGCTGCATCGAGCAGGCGTCTCGACCCGGCGCCCTTTTCCCGATTCGCGATGGTGATCCCCGGTCGCGCGAAGTCTTCGATTCCGCGTATGTTCTTCGGATTGCCGCGTGCGGTCACAATGCCCTCTTCCCAGATGGCAAACGACACCACGGCCACCGAATCCTTGGCGAAGAGGCGTCCCACCTCCGCAATATTTGATTCACCGCTTGAAGCATCGCGCAGATGGGTTCCGGCGATATGGATGCAACCTTCTTTTAGTAGCTTCAGGGACTGCGAGCTATTGCGATGCGCCAGCACCAGTTCGATGCCGGCGGCGCGGACATGGCGCGCCAGCACCGAAATTCCGGGGTCACAGCCCGCAACTAGAATGCGATTGCGGAGTTCGTCATCGGGCTGCAGAACCTGCACTTCAGTCTTGCCCGCCGCAGGCTTGGTTGCGATCACCGCATCACTTGCTGGAAAGTACCACTGCACCGCCAGGGGCGGCGATGCGACCAGCAGATTGTCGACCTTGCACAACTGTACCGGTTGGCCCGGCTGCAGCGATTCGCAACCAGGCAACAGAGTAACCGGTTCGGAGGGTAACACGGGCGCGGGTGCATCGTCCGGAAGCTTGAACAGGTCTTCTACCTTCGTGTCGAGCGCCCGGGCCAGCCGGAGGGCTACAGCTGTATTAGGAACGTAGGTGCCGGCTTCAATGGCGTAAATCGTCTGACGGCTGACGCCCGTCAATTGAGCCAGCTGGATCGCGGAAAACCCGCGTTTCTGGCGCAACTGGCCCAGGTGGGTGTCGATCTCGAGGCTCATTCCCTCTCACGCTATCATGCACGCGGGTCAGCGTTCGACGACGACTCCGAGAGATGGCAGAATCGGGAACAGCTTATCGAGTGTGATGGAGGCGAGACCTGTCTTGGTGTTATAGCCGTTAAAGCTATCGAACCGGTAGTTGGCTTGGTTCGTGACGTTGAGCAACTCGCCATAAAGCGTTGTCTTCCACTTCACGCGAGTCCAGTTTTTGTTCACCCTGAAATCGGTGCGCTCGTAGTTGCCGAGACGCACCGCATTGCGCTGGCTTGAGAGATAGTAGGAACCGCCTTGCATTTGTAGAAATCCGGGCACGGGAAAGCCTGTACCCCAAACCGATCGGATACTCAGATTGACGCTCGGCCGAAGGCGATATCCGGCGTAGCCGTTAACCGAATGCCGCTGATCCCAATCCGAAGGGAATTCTATATGGTCGATGCCATCCCGCATCTCCGCGTGACCGTAGGCGTATGAAATCCAGCCTGTCAGACGGTTTGCGCTGGACCGCTGCAGAAATATCTCGACCCCGCGTGAGTAGCCGCGCAGCGAATTGTAATACAAGGCGTTGAGCGAGGGATTGAAGATCTTGCCGAGTAAAATTCGCGGATCGTAGAGCGGCTGCCAGATCAAATCCCGATCGGTGCGATCGTAGACTTCGGCGCGCAGCCGGGTTCGGTCGCCGAAGCGCTGCTCAATCGCAGCGGTGAGTTGAACCGTACGCGCCGGCAGCAAGCCTTTGTTGCCGAGATTCGATGCGAGTTGTGAAACTTCCGGGAACTGCGCGTATTCGCCCCATGCGAGTTGCAGCCGCGTGGACTTCGCCAGGGAAACCGCGGCCGAAGCTTGCGGCAACCACGCTGTTTTCCCGTCGAGTGAATCATGATCGCCGCGCCCGCCCGCTGACAGATGAACCCTCCCCGACAGCAGCGACCAGGATTGTCCCAGATACGCGCCGCCGCGCGTAGTGCCGCCGCGATATTTCTCCAGCAGAAGAAACGTCAGATTGGACTGATATTGATTGGCGTAACCCTGATCGCGAATGTCGCGCACGGTCCACCCGAAATCGAGCGTGCTGTTGGAGCGTTCCACCCACGTCGCGGTCTGATTAGCGACCCATTCGCCGTAAAAATCCGATTGCAACGGCAGGCTTTTCGGGTTCCGGTCATCGGACTTTTCCCGCATCCAGGCAGCCCGCGTATTCAGGATGAATTTCGCGTTGGGTGTGTAGCGCCAACCGGCTTTCGCCAGCGTGTAATCATAGCCGGCGAGCATCAGAGAATTCACGCCGAGCGTGGCTTGCCTGGACGAGCGATTGAGATCGGTATAGCTCTCCAGAATATCCAGGCTCACGAAGTTTTTCGGCGTCACATCATAGGTAAAGCGCGCCTGCACATCTTCCAGGCCGAAGACCAGCGAGGTGTCGATGCCGATCCGGTCGATCAGGTACTGCAAATAGCTCTTGCGCGCGCTCACGATCCAGGAGCCTCGTTTGGCTTTCTCGAGCGGACCCTCGACAGTGAATCCCGCATTCGAAAAGCTGGCTTCGCCCCGGAACGAGATCGCATCGCGTCCTCCGTCGCGCGAATTCACGTTGAGTGCCCCGGCGGTGCGGTCGCTATCCTGCGGCGGCAGGACGCCTTCATAGAGTTCCAACGATTCAACCATTCCTCCGTTGAATGCGGACTCCGATCCGGTGGCCTGCGTCGATTCGAGCGTATGCATCGGCGAGTGAAGGAGAATGCCGTCCATATAGATACCGATGCGGCTGAAGTCCGCACCGCGGAGAGAGAACTTGGCTTCGAAATCGTCATTCGAACTCACGCCGGGAAGATCCTGCACGGCACGCAGCGGATCGTTCGCCAGAACGCTCGCGAGGTTGGTCAAATCGTTGCCGGCAAGCACCAAGGGTGAGGCTCCCGCTTGCGCCGGCAATTCGAAAGGACCAGCCTTCACATCTACCGAATCGGTCTGCGTCAAGGTTCCAGGACTAAGGATCACGTCGAATTGTTTGGCCTCGCCGGCATTTAGATGAAATGGCTTTTTCGCCAGGCGGTAGCCGACTGTCGAAACATTGAGTACGTAGTCGCCCGGAGGCAGGCCAGAGATTTGGAAATGCCCCAGCGGATCCGACAGCGTACGAAACGCCGTACCGGCTAACTGCACGTCGACCTTCGCCAGCGCTTCGCCGCCGCGAGCATCGACAATCGAGCCGGTCACCTGCCCGCTTTGGGCAAGACACCCTTGTGCAAACCCGAGGACAAGTGCCGTAAGGCAGATGTGGCGCATGATCCATACCTATCACAGACCTTAGAGTGCGCTTGCTAACCTAAAGAATTAACCATCACCATGAAACGAACGCTCTCTCTCCTTCTCTTGACGTCGAGCCTACTTTACGGCGCCGGCGAGTTGTCGCATCGCCGCGCTCCGGGGTTTTCGCTTTTCGACGCGGTTATGCAGCAGCACGACCTCTATGATTACCGCGGTAAATACGTGGTCATCGAGTTTATGCAAACCGCGTGCCCACATTGCATTAAATTCGGCGAGATCATCGAACAGATGATGCTGACGCGTCGAGGCAAGGTAGCGGCGTTGAGCGTTACGGTGCCGCCCGATACTTTGAACACGGTGAACTACTACGTGAAGCAGCACAATATTACCATCCCGGTGTTGTTCGACTGCGGGCAGGTAACGGCCTCCTACCTGAAGCAGGGACCCACCTCGCCTCATATCACGCTGCCTCACGCGTTCCTCATCGATCCGAATGGAATGATCGCGAACGATTGGGGCTACGGACCCGGCAATGAGAGCATCTTCGAAGGCGATGGTTTGGTGAAGGAACTCGACCGGCTGCTCAAGAAATAAGTCAGGAAAATCAGCGCGGCAATGACTAACTACGCCCCGAGCAGGTACCGATAAACCATGAAGTAATGACAAATGCTTCCACCGACGACCATCGTGTGCCACACCGCATGCGAGTATCTCCGGCGCGACAGATAGACTGCTAGTCCGAGGCTGTAGATGACAGCGCCGGCCAGCAGACATTCAAGACCTCCGGCAGCCATGGCCCGGGATAGCGGCCTGATGGCAACGAGAATACCCCACCCCATCAGGACGTAAACTGCGATGGCGAACGTCCCCACGTGAAAGCCGCGCAGGCACCGGTAAACGATTCCTCCCGCGGCTAACGTCCAGATGAACGCGAAGAGGCTCCAACCCCAGCGCCCACGGAGCGAGAGCAGCGTAATGGGCGTGTAGGTGCCTGCGATCAACAGATAGATGGCGATGTGGTCGAGTAATAGAAAGAAACGGCGCGCGCGCTTATTGCGCAACCCGTGGAACAGCGTCGACGAGACGTACAGTAATACCAGGCTGGTTCCGTATACTGCGCACACCGCAATCTGCCACGCCGGACCGTGGCTGGCGCGAAGCATCAGCGCGATGAGCCCGGCAATGCTGAGCAGCGCTCCGATGCCATGCGTGATAGCGTTAGCGATCTCCTCGCCGGGCGTCGATTCGAGCAATCCTTATCATCCCGTATTCGCAGGCGCCCGCGCAGAGTGAGCCACAATCGGATATGCGACTTTCGTGGCTCCTTTCGATTCCGCTGCTGACGCTGGTAAATGCTGCCGGGCCCGCGGACTCCAAGTGGGCCTACCTTGGTCCCGACCATCGTCTGCATTATCAAACTACCCCACGCGGAGATCGCATCATGGACTTCTCGTACGCGGGCTATCGCGGCGGTGGAGTGGAGCTTCCTGTTGTGCGAGTCGTCCGCACGTTGACGCCGCTGCCGGGCGACAATGCCGCTGCGATTCAGGGTGCGATCGATGAAGTTTCCAAACTCGCGCCGGACGCCAATGGCTTTCGCGGTACCGTGTTGTTGAACGCTGGCATCTATACGGTCGAGCGCACTTTGACCATCGGCTCTGATGGCGTGGTACTTCGGGGAGCAGGATCTGGCGATAACGGCACGGTTGCCCGCCTCACCGGATCGCCGCATCGTTTCCTGGAAATTCACGGCTCGGGCTCCTGGGACGAAGAAGGCGAGCCGGCCAAAATCACCGGCGCATACGTTCCTTCCGGGGCCGATTCATTCGAGATCGACCGGCCGCAAGATTTCCATTCTGGCGAAGCAGTGCTCATCCGCAAACCCGCCACGACGGAATGGATTCATTTTATGGGTATGGACACGCTCGTCCGCGATGGGAAGCCGCAAACCTGGATTAAGCCGGGCACGCTGATCCGCACCGACCGCACGATCCAAGCAATCGCCGGTAACCGCGTTACGCTTGACGTCCCGCTCAGCGACTCACTTGGTCCCGGCGCATCGATCGTGAAATATAAGTTTCCGGGCCGTATTCGCGCAACGGGAATTGAGAGCATGCGCATCACCGCGCCCGCCACCGATGTCCCGATCACTGGCGCTCAGTTCACTTTCGTGCGGATGGACGCGGTAAGCGACGCATGGGTTCGCGACATCACGATCGACGAAACTCAGAACGCGATTGTAACGGGACCCTCCGCGCGCCGGGTGACGATTTTGAATGTCGCGGTCCGTCATTCGATTCCGCACAGCGGAGCAGCCGCGCCTGCCGACTTCTCAGTCTCCGGAACTCAGATCCTGCTCGACCGTTGTTCGGTCAGCGGGCAAGGCACGTGGCCCGTAGTGACGCAGGCCGAGGTGACCGGACCCAACGTAGTGCTCCGCTTCCGAGCCGATGAGGCGGGAGTGTCTCCGCACCAGCGCTGGGCCACGGGACTGCTGGTCGATAGCAGCGAGTTCCGCAACAACACCGCGCGCCGCCCGGGCATCGCGTTCTCGAATCGCAAGACGGCCGGATCCGGACACGGCTGGGACGTCGGGTGGGCCGTCGCATGGAACGTGACCTCCAATTTTTTTCTGGTGCAGCAGCCCCCAGGAGCGATGAACTGGTGCATCGGATGCATGGGTCAGCCGGTTCCGGACAATGAGTCCGGCGTGTTCGATGCGACTGGACATCCGGTGAATCCACCGAGCTTATATCTCCAGCAGCTACAAGATCGCCTCGGAACGACGGCCAGGTAGACCTCCTCCTTCTGGTCCAACTTCCAGCGGGCAGCGAGGCGCTTTTCGACGAGTTCGGCAACGTTTCAAGCCGCGGCGGCACGGGCAAGAGGCGGTATTGTGAGTGCGCAAGTGAAACGGGTGGCAGAAGGCAGGTCGCTGCATCCGCATCTGGCGAACGTACCGTCAAGCCTCGTGGATTCACCTGAAGCTTAAATTGCTGAGGGGCGAAATGGTCATTGGACCGGCGTGGGAACTCAGTTGACGAGATCCTGATCGGCGGCCGACTGCCTATCTCATAGGCGTCTACAACCGGCTCTGTCGCGATTTGGCGCGTTACACTAAGCTGGTGAGCCGCACGGTTTCAGACTCGCCGGTCAAGCGTCCCGCCACGTTGAAGGACATTGCCCGCAGTCTCGGAATCTCCACGATGACGGTATCGCGCGCCATCAACGGCCATCCGGCGGTGAGCGAAGAGACTCGACGGCTCATCATGGAGAAAGCCGCCAAGCTGAACTACCGGCCCAACCGGTGGGCGCGCGGGTTGGTGACGAACCGGTCTCACCTGGTGGGCCTGGTTGTCCCCGATATTTCCCATTCGTTCTATGCGGAAATCACGTTGGGAATTCAGAACTATATTGAGGAGCAAGGCTACAATCTTCTCCTGTGTAACTCCGGTAGAGATCCCAAAACTGAGATTCGCGAGATTGAAGCTTTGATGGCCACTCGAGTCGAGGGGATTATCATAGCGTCTTCGCAAATCGAGGAGCAGCAAGAGTACTTTGCGCAACTCAAGCGCCAAGGTCTGGCGTTAGTATTCATCGACCGCTTTTTTCCTAAATTGAACTGTAACCACCTGGTGGCCGACGATGTCGAAGTGGGCAGGACCGCCACCGAGCATCTCATCGAGCTGGGACACCGTAAAATTGCGCACTTGAGCGGCCCCGATATCAGTCCGGGAAGATTGAGGAAAGAGGGATATATTCGCGCGCTTCGCGATCACGGTCTTTCTCTCTCTCGGGTTGTGCCGGGAAATTTTCGCCTGGAAGATAGTTATGAGGCCGCCAAAACTCTACTGGTGCCGGAGGATCGGCCCACTGCGATCTTTGCGGCGAGCGATTACAGCGCATTTGGAGCTGTCCAGGCGTGCCGGGATGCCGGCCTTGGTGTCCCGCAGGATGTTTCCGTAATCGGCGCGGGCAATATTGAAGGAAGCCGGCATCCCAACGCCTTTCTCTCCACGGTGGACTGGGACCGGCAGGAAATGGGTCGCGAAGCTGGAAGCGTGCTGCTGGGCTTGATCGAAGGCCGCACTCAGAACGTCGTCAAGAAAGTCTTTCCTCCGCGCCTGCTCGTGCGGCAATCAACCTCTCGCCCCTCCTAGGCCGAAGGTATCTTCGTCCAACTCACGCGACAATTTCGTGAATTACCTGCCCGCCGAATTGGCTGAGCTGGCGAAAACGGCCCGCATGGAAGTAGGTCAATTTGGCGTCGTCCAGCCCCATCAGCGAGAGGATCGTGACATGCAAATCGCGCATCGGATGCACCACCTCGACCGCTTTCTGGCCGATGTCATCGGTTGCGCCGACGATATGCCCGGCTTTCACGCCAGCGCCGGCGAACCACAGCGTCATGGCGGTGGGATTGTGGTCTCTACCCCACACCGTGGCGCCGCGACGAATGCCATTATCGGGAGACCGTCCGAACTCGCCGCCCCAGACGACCAGCGTGCTATCGAGCAAACCGCGCCGTTTGAGATCCGTCAGCAAACCGGCGATAGGCCGATCCGTGGCGCGCATCCGGCTCTTGTGGGCTTCGGCAATAAAGTCATGCGAATCCCAGCCGCTGGCGTAGACCTGCACGAAGCGCACGCCTTTTTCCACCAGACGGCGGGCGAGCAGGCAGCGTCTCCCAACCGCGTCCGTCTCTTTTTCGCCGATGCCATACAGCTTACGCGTCTCACTGCTTTCCTTGCCGAGATCAATGGCATCGGGCATCTGGGCCTGCATGCGAAAAGCCAACTCGTAGCTTTCGATACGAGCCGCCAGATCGCGCTGCCAGGGATGCTTGGCCGCCTGCTGGTGGTTGAGTTCCGAAAGCAGGTCCAGATCGCTGCGCTGCTCGGATTTGGTGACGCCGGCGGGAGGCTCCATATCCAGAATGGGCGAGCCGCTGGGGCGCAGCGGTGTCCCCTGATAGAACGGCGGGAGAAAGCCGTTGGACCAGTTTTCCGCACCGCCCTGCGGATAGGCGCTGTCCGGCAACACTACAAACGCGGGTAAATTCTCATTCGTCGTTCCCAATCCGTAAGTCACCCAGGCGCCCATGGCGGGATCTCCGCCGAACTTGTTTCCGGAGTTCAATAGATATAAGGCGGTTGGATGATTGGAGCTTTCGCCGACCGCGCCGCGATAAAAGCAGATGTCGTCGACACAGCCCGCCAGTTGCTCAAAGTGCTCGCAGATTTCGATTCCACATTTACCGGCCCGACGAAATTTGAAAGGGCTCTCGACGAAGTATCGCTGGCCGCTCTCCATGGCCGAAGCAAATTTGTCATGCCGGACGAACTCGGTCATGTGCAGTTCTTGCAGCTTTGGTTTGGGGTCGAACGTATCGATATGGCTTGGTCCGCCCTCCATAGTCAAAAAGATGCAGGCTTTCGCTTTGGCGGGGATCTGCTGCGGTTTAGCGGCCAGCACTCCCGCGCGCAATTGATTCTCGTGCAGCAACGTGGAAAGCGCAACCGCGCCGAGACCGCTGCCCGCGCGAAATAGAAAACTCCGCCGTGAAACCATATTTCTGCTCCTCTTAATACACGTAAGCAAATTCGTTGGAGTTAAACAGCACCAGCGCCAGATCAGCCAACGCCCGGGTATGCGCCGTGACGTCGCCAGGCTGCAGATTCTCTTCGTACCGCGCCGGATCGGGATCTTCCTCGATGCGAACCTCGGCCCCTGTCAATTCACTTGTAATACTGCGGACGAGCGGCGTCCGCGACTTCTTTGACGGTGGAAGCTGTTGCTGCTGGACAGCCGTCATCTTGCTCAGGAAATCGACGGCCGAGCGCCGCTCCTGCTCGCGCGGCAAGCGGCCCAGCGCGTAACGGAAGGCATTGTCCACCTGCGCGTTGGAATCGCCGCCCAGACTTTCCACACGGGCTGCAAAGGCGAGCCCCATGTCGTGAATAAACTGGCTATTGAAGAGCGCAAATACCTGTGTCGGAACCGTGGTCGCTGCGCGCTCCTCCGTGGACTCGTTTACCGATGGGCCATTGAATACGTCCAGAAAAGGATCCACCATGTTGCGCTTTTGAAACGTGTAGATGGTTCGCCGGTTACGCTCCGCCTTGGTAGGGGAGGGACGATAAGCAGGCATCAAGGTACCCATAATCTGCTGCGGTTGCCGGGCGACGTCTTCGTTAATCTCCGGGAACGTCCCGGGACCGCCGGTGTCCCCGCTCAACTCGCCGGAAGCTTCGAGAATGCTATCGCGCAGTTCCTCCGCTTCCAAACGCCGGGGCGAAAAGTAGGAGAGAAGGTGATTCTCGGGATCGGCCTTTTCGACCGCTTTCGCATCTGCCGGATCCGCTGAGCGCTGGTAGGCGGCGGACAGCATCATCAACCGATGCATCCGTTTCATGGTCCAGCCATGCGCGATGAAATCGTTGGCCAGCCAGTCGAGCAGTTCCGGATCGCTCGGCTTCTCTCCCATTTTGCCCAGGTTATTGGGGTTGCCAGCGATACCATGGCCGAAATGCCAGGCCCAAATACGGTTGACGATGACCCGTGCAGTCAAAGGATTTTTAGGGTTTGCAATCCAGTCGGCGAGAGCCAATCTGCGGCCGCCAACGGTCGCGGGCACATCCCGGTAGGCCGGTTGATCATAGCGATAGACGGCGGTCAACACACCGGGAGTCACCTTTTCGCCGGGCGTTTTCAGATTTCCCACCGGCAGGATAAACGTTTCCGGCGACTGCCATCCGGTTTTCGCTTTCGCTTCGAAAGGACCATCAGATACGCTGTAAGCAAGCCCGTCATAACGTTTGACAGAGCGCGAATACAACTCGACACGCTTGGTATAAATCTTCAACCGCTCCGACTCTTCGGGGGTCAGCAGATCCTTGCTCTTTATCGCCTTCGCCAACGTCTCCTTGGGTATATCATCGATACTCTTGACGCCGACCTTGGCGACCAGCCGCTGTTTGATCAGGTCATCATATCCGGCGATTTTCTGCTGCGCCATGGCGAGCAGGCGCGCTACGCGTTCGCGGCCCTGTGCGAAGTCCGGACGCTGTTCACCAGGCAGGAATGCCGCGGGACGATCCGCGAATTCGGTGGCCGCAAAGACTGCCTGCAAGCGATAGTAATCCTTCGTGGGCAGCGGATCGAACTTATGATCGTGGCAGCGCGCGCACTCCATAGTGAGACCGAGGAAAGTGGTAGCAGTGCTGTGGGTCACATCGTCGAGCCACGCCTGGCGAGTTTCCGCGGCGACACTCATGGCGGTGTGCTCCCACGGGCCCATGCGGAGGAAGCCGGTCGCCACCAGCTTTTCGGGATCGCCGGCATCAATCTCATCACCGGCAATCTGCTCGCGGACGAATTGATCGTAGGGCTTATCCTGATTGAAACTCCGGATCACGTAATCGCGATAACGCCACGCATTGGGCCGCTCGAAATCGTTAGAATAACCGCCCGTGTCGGCATAGCGAACGACATCCAGCCAGCGTCTTCCCCAGCGCTCTCCGTAAGCTGGTGAGGCTAGCAGACGATCCACTACCTTGGCGAAGGCCTCTTGATCGTTTGCCCGATCGTTGAGGAATGCCTTCACCTCCGCCGGCGTGGGCGACAGGCCAGTTAAGTCGAAAGTTGCGCGGCGCAACAACTGCAGGCGGCCGGCTCGCGCCGCGGTGCGCAATGCTTTCTCTTGTAATTTGGACAGAATAAAGGCGTCGACCGGCGTCTGTACCTGGGCGGGGTCAATGCCCTTACTGGGTACCGTTTGAGGCTGGAGCGGCTGAAATTCCCAAACGTCTTGAGGCGAATAATTCCATGACGGACCGGCCTTAAGCGAGGATGCGCCTGCCGCAGACGGGTCCACCCAGGGCGCGCCGAGTTCGATCCAGCGGCTGACCGCCGCGATCTCCTTGTCCGGCAGTTTCGCGCCGGGCGGCATCTTCAAATCGCCGGTTTGCTCGATGGCGGTGAGCAACAGGCTCTTGTCCGCGCTGCCGGGCATGATCGCCGTCCCCCGAGTACCTCCGTGCAACAGCGAGTCGCGGCTCTCCACGCTGAGGCCGCTGGTTTTGAGCGCATTCCCGTGGCATCCCGCGCACTTCTGCTTCAGCAGTGGCAGAACGTGATTGACGAAGATCGCGCCGGCCTCATCAGCCGCGGCGGAAGGTTTGGTTTGCGCGAACAGGCAGGGCGTTAGAGCCGTGCAGGCCATTAGACCCGCCGCCAAGTTTCTCCGATGCTTCCCGTCGATCAATTTCCGCACGAGCTGTTTTACTCCTTCTTCAGTGTCGCCATATTACGGCACCACCTGTGTCACACATATTAGAACAGCAGTTTGAGCGCGAGCTGCAGTTCCCGCGGAGGATTCGCCTGACTGCTGACAACGCCGAAACTAGCCGCACCGAGTGCCGTCCCGGGAATAGCAAATTGCGGAGTGTTGAGCAGGTTGAACACTTCCGCCCGAAACTCGAGCCGGGTGTTCTCCCGAAGCGTGGTGTCTTTCAATAATGAAAAATCGAGATTCTTTACCCCGGCGGCGCGGACATCCGGCAAGGTTCTGCCGGTCGTACCGTAGGTGAAAGGCGCCGGAAGCGAGAAAACGCTGGTGTTGAACCACTCGTAAGGGGTCGGGTTGGAGAGCTTGGCGCTGGTTCCATCATTGTTCGGACGCGAAGCCAGCGTGAATCCGTTAATGTTGTTGACGCTGTTGGTGAGATACAGCGGTTCTCCACTTTGCAGCGTCAAAATTCCCGACATGCGCCATCCGCCCAGCGCTCTTGTCACAAAGCCATTGCTGCCATTCAGCCAACGCTGGCCTCGACCGAACGGCAGACTGTAAACGGAACTGAGGACGAAGCGTTGTGCGACATCCTGGGGAGAAAGCGATCGCTCCAGGTTCAGGTTATTGCTGTCCTGGACCGTGGCGAGCACGTCACCGGCAAAACTGTTCTCACTATAAACGTTAGAAATGAACTTGGACTTGGTGTAAGCGCCGAGAATACTAAGTCCGGTCCCCAGACGCTTCTCCGCCCGGAGTTGCAGCGAGTTGTAGCTCGAAGCTCCGCCGGGAAGCTGCGAATAGGAGACTCCCGTATATTGGGGAAAAGGCCGCAGCAACTGGTTGTATGTGATGGTCGGCGTGCTCAGCGTGCCCGAAGTCACCACGCCATAGAACGGGTTGGGAACCTGCTGCAGCAAAGCGTTGCCGAGCGAAAGATATTGATCCGGCAATTGATCCAGCGCATAAGTGATCGGCAATTTGACTCCGCGGCTGCCCACGTAAGCAGTCTCCAGCAGAACTCCGCCTGGCAATTGACGCTGGATATTGAAATTAAACTGTTCGGTGTAAGGCACCGGCATATTGCGCAGAAATCCGCCGACGCTTTGTCCTAACAATGTCAGCAGCCCCTGACTGCTGCCGGTCGGTTGAATGAGTCCGGTGGGAAACGGATTGCCAAGAAGATTGATCGGTTGATATCCAGGCGTTGACGTCAGCTGGGTGGTGGCCACCGAGAAACCATCCTGGCCGGCTGTTGGATTGTGCTCGGTGCCGTTCGGCAGGAATATAATCCCGAAGCCGGCGCGGATCACAGTCTTGGGCGTCACGTTATAGGCCATGCCGATGCGTGGCGCGAAGTTATTGTGATCGGGATTAGCCTGATAGCGCGAGTTTTGGCCAACTCCCACATACTCCAGACCCCCATGCAGATTCGGCAAACCCACCTGGGTTCCGATCGGATTGGGGATGGTGGGATTAAAAAAATCCAGGTTATTGAAGCGATCCGTGCGCGGTGTCTCATAATCGTAGCGCAGGCCGAGGTTCCAGGTCATCTTCTTGGTGGCGTGAAAATCGTCCTGCACGAAACCCGCATAATACTTGTTGGCAAACGTTTCCCTGGCGTTGACCTTGGCCGATCCGCTGGCCACCGCGCCCAACAAAAAGGAGGCGTAACCATATCCCGCATTGGTCGAACTCGCTGTTGGATTTGGCCCTTGGGTGAAGGCCCCGTTGAAAGTAAAAGAGCCGCCGCTCGATCCTCCAAAAAATGCATCCAGCAGGTAAATTCGCCATTCAGCGCCGATGCGCAGATTATGACGGCCATGGATATAGGTGAGCGTCGCGGCGCTGGAGCGAACCTCGGAATCGAGTAGAAAATAGGCGGTGCCGAACGGTCCGATCAGACCCTCGCCGCTGATGTTGAAGGTCGGATATTCTTTGACTTGAAGGGCGCTGGCCAGCGACGCCGGCAATCCGAGTTGCGTGATGTCGAATCCATTGGACTCGGATTTCCGGTTGAAGCCGTTGCTGGTGTAGCCGCCGCGCAGTTCCAGCAAAAGATTGGGGCTGAAGACATGCGTGTCGCTGAGAGTTGCGCTGTTGTCCGGTTGGTCGCTGGGGCCGAACGAATCGCTGGTGGCGACATTGTGAAAAAAGTTTGCGGGCACGTCCGTCTGCTCGTCGAAAGAGTAGCGCGCGAACATGTGATTCTTCTCGCTGAAGTAATGGTCGACGCGTCCCTGGAAGGTATTTAAGTTGTCCGCCTGCGACGCAGTGGCGATGAAATTGTCGACATTGGTGAAAGGAGCTCCCGGCAGATCCGGAGCAGGATAATACGACGCTACTTTCAAGGCTACGGGATCGAACCGGCTGGCCGGAATTTTATTGCCCGGAAACGCAGTCCGGACATATGTCCCGGTACCCGTCTGGGTAGTTGAAGACGGGTCATAAATGGTAATCAACTGGCCCTGCGCATTGTACGTTTGTGAGAAGTCACCGGCGCGCTGCGCAAGCGTCGGCACGGTATCGAGATCGGTCTTTGCCTGGCGGACTTTGGAGCCGTCAAAAGAAAAGAAGACGAACGTCTTATTGTGGCCGTTGTAGAGGTGAGGCAGCCACACTGGGCCTCCGATCGCCCCGCCGTATTGGTTAAAGACGTACGGCTGACGCGCGACTCCACTGCGATTGTCGAAGTAGTCGTTGGCGTCGAGCACGGTATTGCGCAGGAACTCGTATGCGGTGCCGTGGTACTGGTTGGAGCCTGCTTTGGAGGCGATCAGAATGGTCGCGCCGCCGCTGCGTCCATATTCAGCCGAGTAGGTGCTGCTGAGCATCCGGAACTCCTGCACCGAATCTTCCGACGGAGTGAACGCCAATTGTCCGTGCTCGGGGACCACATTGGGAGTGCCGTCGATGAGAATTTCGTTGGTGAAATCCGCGCCGCCATTGACCGTGAAGTTGGTCTGGATGCTGGGCTCCTGAAGGACGCGCGGCGTAAAAAACAGGCCCTGCGGCTGAGCGCCGGGGAGCAGCGCGATCAGTGCGTAGGGATCGCGCCCGTTGAGGGGAAGGTTCGAGACTTTGGCGTTGTCAACCACGCCTCCCACCGAAGCCTCCTCCGCCTGCAGCAGCGTCCCGGTGGCAGTGACCTCCACTTTCTCGCTGACTTCGCCTACGGTGAGCGCCACGTCGAGCCGCGCGACCTGACCCACACTGAGCTCAATTTTATTTTCCACGGCGCTCCGAAACCCGCTCTTCTGAACTTGCAGTTGATACGTGCCCGGCACAAGGTCAATAATCGTGTAGAACCCCAGGCTATTGGTCAGCCGGTGTATTTTCACGTTTGTTTGCGTATTGGTAGCGATGACCTCGGCTTCCGGCACAACGGCACCGGAAACGTCGGTTACGATGCCCGTCAACTGGGCCGGGACGGTCTGCGCGCAAGTATTCGAAAAAGAAACAACGACAAGGAACAGCTCGGCGACATGGCGAATCAATCGCATAACCAACTCCTGAACTGCAGTTATGATATCGATAACATACAAACAAAATGGTGTCAAGCGCCCTCACGAGGACGCGACAAAGCCGGTGAATTGACATTCATCTAGCTCGGGCACCAGCCAAGTCACGCTGAAGGTGGTGGCGGCCCTCAGGTATTCTCGGATTCTACTCCGCGCAACCTTCCCCTATCGAACCGCAGAAGGCTTCGTTCACCGCTTCCGCGGTGCTTCCGACTTCGACATTCGGCATTCGTTTCAGACCGGCGTGAATTACAGTCTGCCATATGCGAAGAGCAATCCTCTCGCAGCCGCCATCCTTGGGCATTGGGGCACCGACTTTATCTTTCGCGCCAGAAGCGCCCCACCCATCAATATCATTGACGGCAACGCTTATTTCTCAGCGCTCTATCCCAATATTAAGGTCAATACGAGGCCGGATTTGACCCGTGCTCCCATCTACCTTTATGGCACCCAATGCACCGCCGCGTATGGCTCGCCGTGTCCCGGCGGATGGGCTCTGAATCCGGACTCCAAAACGTCGCTCGCGGCGGGGATTCCGGCTGCGTTTATCCGGCCACAGGCGAGTTGTCCTGCAACTGGTATCTGCCAGACCCCGACTCAGGGAGATCTGGGACGCAATGCCCTGCGGGGCTACGGGTGGAATGAAATGGACTTCACACTCCGGCGCGAGTTCCCCATCCACGAAAAAATTAAACTGCAATTCCGTTCGGACTTTTTCAACCTGTTTAACCATCCGGCCTTCGCCTATGCTCCCGGCGCGACGTCGCTGAACGTAGCCAATGCTGCATTCGGCAGAACAATCACGCTGCTCGACAATGCGCTGGCCAGTTCCGGCGGCGTTCCCGCTTTCAACCCGCTGTACCAGATCGGGGGCCCCCGATCCATTCAGTTATCGCTCAAACTTGTCTTCTGACCTAAAAGCCGAATCTATGCATAGACTTATTTTCTTCGCTGTGTTGATCTTTTCCCCCGCTCTCGTCCATGCGGCGGAAGGCGGCCTGCCCCGGGACGTCATCGAGCGCATCGACGCACTGGTCACGAGCCAGATGGCGCGCGGAAGCATTCCCGGCTTTTCCATCGCAATTGCCACGGACCTGAAACTTCGCTGGAGCACCGGCTACGGTACAGCCGACTTAGAGAACATGGTGCCGGCCACGGCGGACACCAACTACCGTCTGGCGTCGATTTCGAAATCGATTGTCGCAACTTGCGTGATGCAGTTAGTCGAGCGGGGCCAGTTGGATCTGGACGCGCCCATTCAGAAATATGTGCCCTCATTCCCGCAAAAACAATGGCCCGTGACGCCCCGGCAGCTTCTCGGCCACGTGGGAGGAATTCGAACTTACAAAGAGGGAGAGATGAACAGCACTCGCCATTACGCATCGTTGACCGAAGCCATAACTGTGTTCAAGGATGACCCGCTCGAGTATCAGCCGGGGACGAAATTCATCTATTCGTCAGAAGGGTTCACGCTCCTCGCAGTCGCGGTGGAGAACGTATCGCATATGAATTACTTCGAGTACGCCAAGAAGTACGTTTTCGATCCTGCGGGTATGGTGATTGCGCGGCCTGACAGCGTGGCCGACCTGATTCCTCACCGGACGCAGGGCTACGTGAAGCTCCCCAACGGAGGTCTGGCTAATTCGGCGCTGGCGGACACCAGCACGAAGCCAGTGGTCTGCACCACGGCCGCGGAGGTCGCGAAATTCGCGATCGCTTTCCTTTCGGGAAAGCTGGTTCGTCCGGAAACCGTAAAGGAGATGTTCAAGGCATATCCGATGACCATCCGTCCGCTTTCAGTCGGCCCAATGGGTTACGGCATGGGCTGGAACGTCCTGACGCACTCGGGCACCAGCGAGTTGGAGGCCTGGAAAGCAGGGAACCAGCAGCGAGTTACCGGACTGCTGTTTGTTCGGCCCGAAAAGAGATTCGTGCTGGCGATGCTGTGCAATCTTGAGGATGCCCCGCTAACGGCCGCCTTCGCGCAAAAGATCTCTGAGGTCGTGCTCGGCGATGCAAATGCTAAACCTTGATCTCTCGATCGTGCTTCTAGAAAAACAACTTCAGCGCGAATTGAAAATTGCGCGGGCCTCCGGTGCTGAAGACGGGATTGAAGCCCGCGCCCGAACCAATATTTGCTCCCAGGCTGCTATTGGCCATATTGGGCGAGACGCCGAACACGGCGCTGTTCAAAGTTGCGGATTCCGGCCCGAAACTCGGGTGGTTTACGACGTTGAACATGTCGCCTTGAATGCGCAGGCGATACCGTTCATGGAGCGGAATGTCGCGATGCAGCGAGAAATCGAGTTCCTGGAGCGGAAATGCGCGAGCGGCGTTGCGGCCAAGGTTGCCGGTCACAGCCACGCCTCCGACCGTTTGCGGCGAACAGAATGCGCCTTTGGAATTCGTCGCGGTGGGCGCTAAACAACCGGCAGATGCAGCCTCTTGCGCCGTGACTGGCGCGGCGTTCAAAGCTTCTCCACCCGGACATCCCTGACCTTTATTGAGCGATGCGCAGTCGGAGCCATAGACGTAGATGGGGACGCCGGGAATCAAATTAGGACGCTGGCTATAGGTGGCACCGCCGATCGACCCGCTAAGTCCAGTAACAATGTCGAGCGGAAGAGCCGTTTGGTAGTGGTAAATCGGATCGAAAGACCAATGGCCAAAGATCGCCTTGACAATCCGATTGGAAGGGCTCGGAATATCGTAGACCAGAGAGAGCGCGAGGTTCTGGCGGATATCGAAATCAGAATCTCCGCGCAGCAGGGCGACCGGCGTAGTCGAAGCCGCGGCTCCAGCGACAGGCAGAGTCAGTGTCGAGAGCTGGCTGTTGACCGACGCATTATCGATGGAGTGAGACCACGTGTAAGAGACTACGGCAGCCATGCCTCGGGCGAATTGCCGCTGGAATTTGGTCTGCAGCGAATTGTAGCTGGAGTCTGAGAAATTGCCTTCAATCACCAATGAATCGGGCGTAGTAGCGCCGGTAATCGGATTGATCTGCGCAAATACTGCGCCATTGCCCTGGCCAGCCGGATAAACGTAGAAACCGATAAGCCGTCGTCCGAAAGCCCCGACGTAGCTCACCGAAAGCGTTTCTTGAGTGCCGAGGCGCTGCTCGAAAGTGAAGTTGACCTGGTGAACATAAGGCAGCTTGAAGTTGGGATCGACCAGGTAATCCTGGCCGCCGTTACTGACCGGAAGTGTAGTCCTCGCGATCGGCGGTGTCACGTAGATGGCATTCGCGGTGGAGATTGGAAACTGAACGGTGGGAGCGTAGACCCCGGAGCCCTGATTGTTGAATCTGGCATTGAAGGGATTGGCTAACAGGTTCGCGACCTGTGCGCCACTGTCATAGAACAGGCCGTACCCGGCGCGCAGCACGTTGCCCCACCTGGCGCTCTTGGACATCTGGTAGGCCATGCCGAGCCGTGGGGAGAGATTGGCCCAGGTGGTCGGATAAGAAGGCGTGCCGAAAGGATTCAGCGTGACATTGGAAAGGTTCGCCAGATTAAAACTCGCACCGTTGACGGAAAAGCCGGGGTTGTTGCTGGTCCACGCGACCGCGGGATCGACTTCCCAACGCACGCCGTAGGTGACGGTGAGGCGATGAGTCACGCTCCAGGTGTCCTGCGCGTAGGCTGAAAATTGCCGGTAGCGGAAATGCTGAACGTAGTTGTGCTGCAAGTTGGAAAGTGTCGCAATGCCGCAGATGTAGCCCGGAACTGTCGCAGGGGAACTTGCCGGCAAGTCCGAGACGGGGCAGACATTGTTGACTGAGGGAAAGCCAGGCAGCGCCGCGGTCGTCTGGCCGAAAGTGTTGTTCCAATTGAAATTGGACTGGTCGTATGAAGGAGTCAGCTGCCGGAAGTCAGCTCCAAACTTGAGGCGGTGCGACGCTTTGACCCAGCCAAAGTTTTCGGTGATGTTGAGCTGATCGTTACCGTTGTTGGCGTTGGCGGGCGCAATATAAAAAGTATCGGTGGGCAGCCCGCCGATGTGGATCGACATGGTATTCGGGTTGGACAGATAAGATGACGGAGGCTCGGCATAGCCCGACGGGAAAATTGAACCCAAGCTGCCGCTGAAGTCGAGAGGAAGTTCCGCGCTCAAAAGTGTCGTGTGAGTGAAGTTGAAATGCAGGTCGTTACTCTGTGACGCGCTCACAGCCCATGTCCAGCCAGCCGTATAGACGTCGTTTCCGTCGCTAATTGGGATTGCATCTACGCTATTGTCGCTGGTCAGGCTGGAAGGGGAGTGAGCGTAGCGGCCGAAGAGCGTCATGTTCTTGTTCATGCTGTAGTCGACGCGGGCGCTGGTCGAATCGAGCTGCGACCGGCTGGGAAAGCTCCCGGTATAGCTGGCGGCGCAGTTAGCAAACGTGGTGCAAGGGGTGCTGGGATTGCCGTTGGGAAGGGGATACGCATTGGCGAACTGCGCCATGTAGCCGGTGACGCCTCCGCTATTCGCTACCGCGGCAAGCGCGCGGGCGGCCTGGGTCGGAACCTGTTTGACCGACGGGCTCGGTGCATCGAGGCGCAAACCTTCATAGGAGACGAAATAGAATAATTTGTTCTTCACGATCGGGCCGCCCACCACGCCGCCAAAATCGTTTTGCTGCACGACGCCTCGCGCCTTGCCGGCTGCATTCAAGAACCAGTCGTTGGCGTCGAGTACCGTGTTCCGGAGGTAGTCGAAGACATCGCCGTGGACGTCGTTCGTGCCTCCGCGCGAGACTAGGGAAACCTGAGCGCCCGGGGAGCGGCCGAACTCCGGAGCGAAGTTCGACGTGGAGATTCGAAACTCCTGCAGCGCATCGACGGAAACCATGTTATTGAATCCGCCCGTGGCTGAATTGGTGGGAGTAGTTCCGGTGCCGTTCGAACTGAGCGAGCCTGCGAGAGGAGCGCCGACGTTTGCACTGACACCGTCTACCATGAAGTAGCTGGTGTCGGTCCGCTGTCCGTTTACCGCGAATTGTCCGGTGCTGGAAGCGGCCGCAGCTACGGTGCCGACGCCCGGAGTCAAAGTGATCAGGCCTTGAAAGCTGCGCCCGTTCAAGGGCATGTTCTCGACGACCTGGCGCTCTATCACGGTGCCTAGAGTGGCATCCTCGGTGTTTAACGGCACGGCGGATGCCACTACCGTCACGCTGTCCGCCGCGGTCCCGACTTCCATTTTGAAGTTGAGAGAAATGTCGTCCTGCACGTGCAGCAACACGCCCTGTTCAACGACACTCTTGAACCCTGGGTGATCGACCTTTACCCGGTAAATCCCCGGCTGGACGGTAGGAAAAGAATAGACTCCCGACGAGTTCGTGCGAGTGGTTCGGGCAACATTCGTTCCCACGTTGACGATCGCCACCGCCGCGTCGGGCATTGCCGCGCCGCTGGGGTCCGTCACTACGCCCGATAATGCGGCCGAATTCGCCTGGGCGAGAAGTGACGGTGTTGCGGCTAGAGAAATGGCGGCAAGAAGGAAGCCCGGAATACCTGAAGCGAGAGGCTTGGACACGAGGGATAGAACGTTACTTACCCTGAAGTTCATGGACTTATACCTCCCGAGTGATTCGAATTTAGCCAAGTGTAACGTTCCCTAAATATGTAGTCAAATAGATATTCCTGCCTCGCGCTCATCGGCGGGGCCGATCCGTCATCAGAGGTAATTTGACACTGAAACTCGCCGCGGCCTAGAATTAGCGCCGTGGGCAAAACAAGAGATACGAGCGGACGAATGTTGATGGGAGAAGCGCTGTTGGTGCTGCTGAGCGTGACGAACGGGCATGCGGCTCCCCCCTTAGTACATTCATTCGAGGGCGATAAGGGACCCGGTCTGGCGGTCTGCGAGACCGGCGTAACCCATTGCGGACTCCCGGAAATGGGCGTGGCCGTCAACGGCAAGGTTGCAGTCGAAGTGACATGGCAAAACGTCCGGGTTTACGATTACAACGGCAAACTGCTCCAATCCACGCCGATGATGACGTTCATCCGCAACACAGGTCTCAACCCGATTCCGACTGAGCATCGGAAGCCGAGCGGGCCGAGCGCGCCGGGTCCGTTCGAACTGCACGTAGTTTATGACGAATTCATCAGCCGTTGGATCGTGACGGTGACGGGACAGAACGACAGCATGATTGTCAGCGCTTCATCCGATCCGGCGGGCAAGTGGGGCGGCGTGTATCCTTCGTGTCTCAATGGGGGGCCGTGCCTCGACTACGACCCGGCAGTCCACATCGGCTACGACAGGAATGGCGTGTACTACTGCGGCGGACACCTGGGCGACGACAATCCAAACACGGTGCCGAAGGTGGCGTATGACTGCTTCGCCATCCCGCAGGAAGAGGTGAAGGGAATCGCGCAAGGTACCCCTCCGCCGCACATCAATCGTGTACACAATATGCCGCTGGACATCGTGCCGTCGATCGACCACAATCCGTCCAAGACGCCAAGTGAGCCTGCCCTCTTTGCCGCCAAATCCTGCGACCGTACGGTGCCAGGGGCGTGCCAGAATTCCAACGGTTTCTATTTTGAATGGGTTGTGGACACGTTTACCTGGAAGGGAGCAACGGGAAGCTACAACGAGGGTGGTGAGCAATTGGTGAAGACTGACGTGGGGTCCACGCGCAACAAGTGGCAATATAGTAAGCCCTGTTGCGGTGAGATGGCTTCGATTCCGCAAGCCGGCGATAAAACCGTCACGTTGCGGGTCGCCGAAAGTCACCGGCTGGCGAACTTGGCACAATTTGGCTCGCACCTCTACGGAGTGATGGGCTCAGGTCCTTGCACCAGTTCCTGTGGCTCGCAAGGCGTGGATAGTAACAACGTGATGTTCTTCGTGGATCTGGACTGTACGAAAACCAAAGCGTGCGTGGTGAGCCAGACTTCCAAAATTGCGGGGGATTTTAATCCTGAGTTCGGGACGGTTGGCGTAGATCAGTTTGGGAACATCGGCATTGTGGCCTCGTCTTCCACATTGAGCACGGACCTTTCGGTGCTTCTCTGGACGCGCCGGAAAGCGGATGCTCCTGGCACATTCAACGGTCCCGTTACGGTGGTTGCGGGGACGCAACCGTACAGTTGTCTCGATACCAGGAACGTCAATGTGATTGGCAATGCGGCGGGCGTGCTAACGGCTCTCGATCCGTCTGACGGGACCAAGCTGTGGACTGCGCAGCAATGGTCGGGCGATGCCGCAAAATGCGTCTGGAATACGCGTATTGTGCAGTACCAGATCGAAGGCAAGAAGTAACCTCAGGAGATTTGGACCGCTTCGCGCACGGGGACTCTGGCTTTTCGGCGCCTCCATGCCAGGAATCTACGGAGCGACAGTGCGAATCCGGTGTAGACCAGAAACGCTCCACTGAGCGAAACGATGCCGGCAAACGCTTGAAGCGGCCACCCTCCCACCTCGCCCGTGTGCGCGAACCGGGACAGGAGTCTCAATTCAAAGCCCAGGTTGTTTTGCGTGAGGGGTTCCCAGTTTACCTCTTCGCCGGTCGCGCGATTGAGCGTCAGGGTGAAACGTTTTTGAGGCTGGCCGCCGGTGCCGGAATCGAGCGAAAGAGTGACGGTCGGGGAGGGAGCATTGCGCAGGGAGATGGTGCGCCAATCCGGCATCCTCGCTTGGGCGCGAGCGATCCACATATCAAGTCCCTGCCAGCTGGGCGCTTCGTGGCTTTTGGGAGCCGCCGCGAAATTGGGCATTTGGGTTCCGGTCATCCGATACAGCAGGTTGTTAGCCCACGGGTAGGACAGCACGACTCCCGTCGACACGATAACGAGCAGCGGAATATTAGTCCACAGGCCGATCGAATTATGCCAGTTGAAATCGCGGGCCTTGCCCGAGAGTCCGCCGCGGAACCACACGATCGGCCGGAGATGCCGCCACGTAAATTTCTTCGGCCACCAAAGAAAGGGTCCCGAAAGTACGATTAAGAGAAATAGCAGATTCGCTGCGTCGTAGATGGGCTGGGTGGTTTTGTGGGTCGCGTCGCTGATAGCGATCCAGCGGTGCCATGCGCGCAAGTCTTCAAAAAACTCATGAGCCCGCTTGGACGGCTGACCCGTGATCGCCCCGGTGTACGGATTGATATAAACTGTACGCCGCCCCAAGGCCACTTCGACCGGCTCGGAAGGATCGGAACGGAGGGTTACCGCGGACGGCGTTCCCAGTTTGGCGATCAGATCAGAGAGGGAGAGTCGCTTGGCTCCCTCCGCCGGCACAACCCGCGCGTCGTGACGGTCGGCCCAATCAAGCGTCTGGCGCTCTACCGTCAGCAGTGCTCCGGTGACGCACATGACGAAGATGAAAAGGCCGGCCATCAGGCCCGTCACCAGGTGGAGCCAGAAGAGGATTTTTCTCATGCGGAGATTCCAAAGAGGAAAGCTGTAGAATGTGGTCTGCTACTGAGGCCTGCCCGATTGGCCGACACTGGCATGTCACTCTTATAGAACAAAGCGTAAGAAACTGTCAAACAGCTTTTTGCCCCGGCATCTTATCGGTTGCAGCGATCGCGCAAATGGAGTTTCCGCCATCGGTGACGCCGATAAGACACTCAGCGGAATATCGATTTGCATTGCGGTGCAACGCCTTCTTACAATAACAGTCGCCCCTCATACGCGGCACAATGGATGGAACGCGTCAAACTCATCACCAACGGGCGAGTGGTCGACGTGGAAACCGGAAGTGTATCCGCGCCGCAGAACATTAGTATTCGCGACGGAATTATTGATACGCCCGCGCCAGAGCAACTCGCATCAAGGGACGGAGTTATGGATGCCATGGGGGCGTACGTCTGTCCGGGTCTCATTGATTGCCATGTACATCTTTTCCTGGATGCCGGCGTGGACCCCCTCAACGCATTCCTGACGTCCGGCTCCGATGCCCGATTGCGAACCGCGACCGCGAACGCCGCGCGCGCCCTGGCTGCTGGAATCACTACCGTTCGGGACTGCGGCGGACCCGCCGATCTCGTCTTTCGATTTCAGCGGATGGTTGACCGGGGCGAGCTTCCGGGTCCGGGAGTCATCGTGGCCGGCGCTCCGCTGACGCGCATCGGCGGCCATTGTCATTTTTTCGGAGGCGAAGTGTCCGAGGCGAGCGACGTGCGCCGTACGATCACAGGTCAAGCGAGGTTGGGCGCTACGTTCGTTAAACTCATCGCGTCGGGAGGCGGTCTGACCCGCGGTACGCGACCGTTCGAAGCCGACCTGCCATTGGGTCTGATGCGCGAGGCTGTGCTGGTGGCGCGAGCTTGTGGCATGCATGTCTCGGCTCATTGTCATGCGACCGAAAGCATCGTGAGAGCGCTGGATGCGGGAGTCGATATCATCGAACACGCGAGTTTCGCGCAACCGGAAGGCCCGCCACAGTTCGATCGCGAGATCGCGGCGCGCATGAAAGACCAGGGAACCGTAGTCAGTCCGACCGCGATATCCGGTATCCGCATCGCCGAGCAACTCCGCAAGGCTCCAGGCCCAAATGGGTTGGATTTCGCATCCATTGAAAGGCTGGAGGCGCGCCGCCGCCACGCCGCGAGATTCTTCGACGCGGGGGTGCGGATCGTCGCGGGATCGGATTGCGGAGTCGCGGGTACTCCGTTCGATTCGCTGATCGACGAATTGATTGCCTATACCGATGCCGGCATCCCGGTAGAAATGGCGCTACGCAGCGCGACATGCGATAGCGCGCGCTACCTCGGACAACCTCAGTTGGGAAAGGTGAAGACGGGGTGCGCGGCGGATCTGCTATTGCTGGATGAGAATCCACTGGAGAAAATCACCGCTTTGAAGGAGCCAGTTCTGGTAGTGAGAAAAGGAGTAATCGTTTGCGACCGGCGAAACGTTGCTGTCAGTTCCTCGTAGTGATCGCGTGGGTGTGTGGCACAGGAGATCTTGGTGGCCAGTCGCCGCTGCCGGCGGCTGATTCGTTAATGGAGAGAGCCGACGTCAGGCACGCGATCGACTACATCCGCAGCACTGAGGCATCACAAATCGAGAAGCAGATCGCTATTGCGCAGATCCCCGCGCCACCCTTTCATGAAGAGGCTCGAGGTAAAGCGCTGCGTGAGGAATTCCTGCGTCTTCACCTGGAGGACGTGGAAATCGATCCAGCCGGAAACGTTCTCGGAATCCGAAAAGGAAAGTCGCCGCGGATGTTTGCGATCGCCGCTCACCTCGATACAGTTTTTCCGCCCGGCACCGATGTCACGGTAAAAAGTAATGGCGCGAGGCTGAACGGTCCGGGCCTGGTGGACGACACCCGCGGGCTTATAGCGATGCTAACCATTGCGGACGCTCTCGAAAAAGCCGGCATCCAGACAAAACGCACTCTCCTGTTCGTCGCCAATGTCGGAGAAGAAGGTCTCGGCGATCTGCGCGGCGGCAAGTACCTGTTCCATGAGGGGAAGTATCGCGATCGCATCGACGGATTCATTTCCATCGACGGCGATGGGTCGAATCGGTTCGTGATGCGCGAAATGGGAAGCCGGCGTTATCGCGTCACCGTCACGGGAATTGGCGGCCACAGTTTTCTCAATTTCGGTCGTCCTAACCCCGCCCACGCGTTAGGACGCATCATTGCACATCTTGCCGATATGCAAGTGCCGGCGACACCGAAAACCACTTACAACGTGGGACGAATCGGCGGAGGCACGTCGGTAAACTCGATTCCCTTTGAAAGCTGGATGGAATTCGATATGCGGTCTGAAGAAGAGGATTCCCTGATTCGACTCGAGCGGGAGTTTCTGAGGCTGGCGCAGTTGGGCGTAGAGGAAGAAAACCAGGAGCGGGAGAGTTCGGGAACGGCGGTGAAACTTGACGCGAAAATGATTGCCATTCGTCACGCTACGTCGAATCCTATTAATGAGAGTCTGGCGAAGTGCGCCAGATGGGCGGCCGTGACGCTCGGGTTCGGCGAACCCGTCCCATATACAGGTAGCACCGACACGAATACGCCGTTGACCATGGGCATACCGGCGATCACGATCGATGGCGGCGGGAAAGCCGGAAATCTGCATTCGCTCGAAGAGTGGTTCGAACCCGCTGATTCTTACAAGGGAATCCAACGCGCGCTGCTCACCGTGCTTGCTTATGATGAAAGTTTCCCGTCTTTGGCGCCGGTGCGGAAACCATGACCATGTTACAGTTGACCCTCTTTCTTCTTGTCTTTTTGACGACGTCGGTGCTGAACGCGCGGGGAGTGACGCCAGAAGATTATTACGCCTTTAAGAATGTCACCGACGCGCAGATTTCGCCGGACGGAAAGACGGTAGCATACGCCGTGACGTCAGTGGACGAGAAGCGCAATCGGCGGGAGACCGCGATCTGGCTAACGTCCACTGACGGAAGCGGAGGCACACGGCAGTTGCCCATTGGAGCATCCGCGAAATCTCCGCGATGGAGTCCAGACGGTAAGTCGATCGCCTTTATTGCAGCACTGCCCGCGACTGATAAGCCGCAGGTGCAACTGCTGACGTTGAGTGGCGGAAGGACGAGGCGCGTCACCGATCTGGCGAACGGCGTCGAGGCATTCCAATGGTCTCCGTATGGAACGCGGTTGGTTTGTGTCAGCAAGACCGGTCGCGTGCGACGCCCTTACGATCAGGGCGGCAGCGATGTCCGCCATTACACCTCGGCAACCTACAAATTTAACGACACCGGGTTCTACGACGAGAAACGCACGCACCTGTTCGTGGTCGACGCCGCCAGCGGAAAAGCCACGCAGATTACGTCTGGAGAGCAACGTAACGATGTCGACCCGCAGTGGTCGCCTGATGGGACGCGAATCCTATTTACTTCGGAAGACACCGACAAAACGCTGATGACGAATAATGACGTCTGGATCGTGCCGCCGGAGGGAGGAACCCTGGTGCGCGTCAATCCATTTCAAGGCAACATTCATTTTGCTCGCTGGTCTCCGGATGCCCGGGAAATAGCCTATGCGGCATCGCTCACCGCCGAGGAACAGGTCAAACTGATGATCGTTCCGGTTGCCGGGGGATCCCCAAGAACGATTGCCGCCGAACTTGATCGCGCGCCGGCCGAGTTGAACTGGCTCAGCCGCGAAGTCATCTATTTCGAAGCTCAATCAAATGGCGAAACGCAGATCGTACGGGTGAATCCGCAAACGGGACAAACCACACAGGTGACCTCCGGACTTCGGGCGGTCCATCATGCTGCCTGGAACAAAGAAATGGGCGTCATGGTCTACACGGCGAATGATTTCACGCATCTTGACGATCTGTACGCCGCGGATCTATCCGGCCGCGGGGAAAAACAGTTGACCGACGTCAACCATGAGATCTTGAGCCAACTTGATCTGCAGGGCGTGGAGCGATTCAGCTACAAAAGTAGCGACGGCCAGTCCATCGACGGATTCTTCGTGAAGCCGCTTGGGTGGGCGCCCGGCAAGAAGTTCCCGATGGTGTTGGTCATCCATGGCGGCCCGGCGAGCATGTTCGGATTCGACTGGTTTCACGAGTTCCAGGTTTATGCCGCGCGCGGTTGGGCGGTGTTGTTCACCAATCCTCGCGGGTCAGGCGGCTACGGGGAAAGATTTCAGCGCGGGGTGGATCGCAACTGGGGCGGTAAAGCGTACGAGGATATTATGGCCGGGGTAGATGCGGCGCTCGTTCAATATCCTTGGGTGGATTCCAGCCGGTTGGGTGTTACGGGCGGGAGCTACGGCGGTTTCATGACGAACTGGATCGTCAGCCACACCACGCGGTTCAAAGCCGCAGTGACGTTGCGCAGCATTTCCAACTTTACGAGTGTGGAAGGAACACGGGATGCCGCCTATAGTCATGCGCGCGATTTCGGCGGCGACCTGTTCGAGAACTTCGATTTCTATTGGAACTCGTCACCGCTCAAATATGCGAACCGGGTGAAGACTCCGACACTGGTGCTCCACTCCGATAGCGATCAACGGGTGCCGCTGGAGCAGGGTGAACAATGGTTTCGCGCGCTCAAGCACTTCGGAGTAACGGCCGAGTTCGTGATCTTTCCCCGCGAAAATCATAACCTGACGCGAACTGGTGAGCCGCGACATCTGGTGGAGAGCCTGAACTGGCAGCTCTATTGGTTTGAGCGTTTCTTGGATGGGAACACCGCGGCAGTACGGCCCACGGACCGATAGCGGCAATAGTTAAGATTGGCTGACTAGCTAAGTGAGATCCTGACTGATCGGTATAATGCATCCATGCCGATCAGTTTCCGCCAGTTGGAGGTGTTTTGCGCGGTTGCCGAAACAAAGAGCTTCACGCGGGCGAGCCATGTTTTGTTCATCTCTCAATCCACCGTCAGCCAGCACATTCGCGAACTCGAGGATTCTCTGGGCGTGAAGTTGTTCGACCGCAACAGGCGCAACGTCTCGCTGACGCCTTCGGCGGAATGTCTGCTGGAGCATGGACATCAAATCTTCCGGATGCTGGACGAGGCGGAAGGCGCGGCTAAAACAAGCAAGGATCCCTATCGCGGTAAGCTGTCGTTCGGATGCGCATCGACCACGCTGCTTTACAATCTTCCGGCGATTCTGATGGAATACACGCGCAAGTACCCTAACGTAGAGCTCAATATTACAGGGGGCACGATTCAAGAAGTAGCGACCCAGATGTGGTCGGGTGCGCTCGATCTGGCGTTAGTGGTTCTACCGCTGAGTTCGCCGGCGATGGAGAAAGTGGTGCTGTTCGAAGAATCGTTTGCGTTGGTGTTGCCGGCCCATCATCCGCTAGCCGCGCGGTCGAACCTGGGGATTTCAGATCTTGCGGAAGAACGCTTCATCCTGCACCGGCCAGGGCAAAACACCAGAAAATTAATCGACCGGTATCTTTTCAAGCACAAGGTCACGCCCAAGGTCGCGATCGAACTCGCCGAGACGGAAGCCATCAAGGCAATGGTGGCGCGGGGTCTCGGCGTGTCCATCTTACCGGAGGGTGCCGTGCTTGGCACGCGGGATCAGAAAGAAGTGCGCACATTTCGCATCCCGCGCAAAGACTTGAAACGGTCTATGGCCGTCGTGTACCCCAAACCCCAGGCGCTACGCCCGGCGGCGGTAGCGATGGTGGAGATGCTGAAACATTATTTTCGCGGCAAACCCAGGGGCTAAAGCGATGCCGCGAGTTATCGTAATTGCCGATAGGTGAAAACGACAAATCCGTATTTGATCGATGACGCGCTATCCGGCATAATAAGACTCCGGTTATAGATTGGGCCCATGTTAATTTGTTCCAATTGCGCGACATCATTCCCCACCAGTCAGCCTCGTTGGCGATGCGATTGCGGTGGATATTTGCTCCTGAAAGACACTACGATGTTTCGAAGGGAGGAGCTTCGCGACCGACCATCCACGTTGTGGCGCTATCAGGAAGCTCTGGGCCTCGAGCACTCTTCCCACGCCGTTTCGCTGGGGGAAGGTTTGACGCCACTGGTTCCCGCGCACCTCGGCGGCTATTCGGTTTTCGTTCAAGGTGGATTACCTGTGTCCCACCGGATCGTACAAAGACCGCGGCAGTTCGGTGATGATCAGCAAGCTGAAGGAGTGGGGAATCAGCGAGATCATCGAGGATTCGTCCGGGAACGCGGGCGCCTCCATTGCAGCATATGCCGCAGCCGCGAAAATCCGATCCGATATCTATATTCCTGCCGGCACCTCGGAAGGGAAGGCTGCACAGATCGCGATGTATGGCGCGAATCTGGTAAAGATTCCGGGAACCCGTGAAGACACGGCGCGCGCGGCCTGGGATGCGGCGGGACGCACCTTCTACGCCAGCCATAACTGGAGTCCGCATTTTCTGGCCGGAATGAAAACCGCCGCCTACGAGATTGCCGAGCAAATGTCTGGCTCGTGCCCGATTGGGTCGTGACGCCGGCTGGAGGCGGCGGGCTGTTAGTCGGGCTGTTTCTGGGATTTGCGCGATCTTCTGCGCGCCGGATATCATCCGAGCATGCCCCGCGCCTGGTGGCCGTCCAGTCGGCGCTTGCGATCCGATCTTCCGCGCATGGACAGCCGGCATCTCCGGACGTTCCCGCTATTCGAGAAGAGACCAACCGCGGCCGAAGGGATCTCAGTAGCCAAGCCGGTGCGTGGGAAAAGTATATTGCAGGCGATTCGAGATTCGCGTGGATTGGTGCAAACGGTAGGCGACGATGCAGTGTGGGAAACGCTGCCGGAGTTAGGCCGGCTGGGATTGTATGTCGAGCCCACTGCAGCCGCGGCGCCCGCTGCTTTTATCGCCCTCCGCAAGGAGGGAACCATCGCAGATGGCGAGACCGTCGTGGTGATGCTCACCGGGAGCGGACTGAAGGCGACCGACAAGATCGTGGAACACTTCCAGTGCGAAGCGGTTACTCGCGCGTAGCGCTGCAGCCGTGTTTACTATAGTGAATGGACATCGAATTGCGCGAGCCCAGGACCGAGGAGGAATTCGACGCATACTACGACCTTCGCTGGCGAATTCTCCGCAAACCGTGGACCGATGAGAAGCAAAGCGTCCAGGACGACTACGAGCGCAGCGCAATCCATCTCGCGGCTTGGGATGGCAGCAAGCTCGTGGGGACGGGACGCTGCTACTTGGTTTCGCCCGGTGAGGCCATGATCCGTGGCATGGCGGTCGAGGAGGGTTACAAGAACGCGGGCATCGGGAGCATGATTTTAGAAGGGCTAGAGAAACGCGCCAGGCAGGCGGGCGCCAGTCGGATCGTACTGCATGCTCGCGAGAGTGCACTCGAGTTTTACCGGAAGAACCATTACCAAATGGTGGAACGCTCCTACACCCTGTTTCACTCAATCGTGCACTGGCAAATGTACAAGGATCTGTAGTGCTACTGTTATCGCGTTCGCAGATTGCCTCTCTGATGAGCTTCACCGACTATGTGGAGGTGGTTGAGCAGGCTTTCCGGCTACATGCGGAGGGGGGTGCGTTGGAGCCGGCGCTGGCGCACGTGGACGCCGATGGAGGTGAGTTTCATATCAAGGCCGGCGGACTGCGCGGCGATCCTCCGTACTTTGCGGTGAAGGTGAACGGCGGTTTCTTTCAGAATCGCGCAAAATTCGGACTGCCGAACATTCAGGGTTTGATCCTTTTAAGCCGCGCCGATAACGGCGTTCCACTGGCCGCGATGGACTCGATGGAAATCACGATCCAAAGGACGGGAGCAGCAACAGCCGTTGCGGCGAAGTACCTTGCGCGTGCGACGTCACGGGTGTGCACGGTGTGCGGCTGCGGTACACAAGGCCGAATTCAACTGCGCGCGGTTGCACACGCGCTGCCGATCAATAAAGTGTTCGCGTGGTCGATCGACCGCGAGGAAACCGAATCGTTCGCTTCGCAAATGTCGCGAGAACTTGGCATCGAAGTCATCGGGACATCCGACCTGGGCCACGTTTTACGCCAGAGCGACGTGTGCGTCACATGCACACCGAGCAAGGCGCCGTTTATCAAGAGAGAGGACATTCCTGCCGGAATGTTTATCGCCGCGGTGGGTGCGGATAGTCCGGATAAGCAGGAACTCGATGCCGGGCTGGTGGCTTTCTGCAAGGTCGTCGGGGATTTGCGGACGCAGGTGGTCGCAGTTGGGGAGACACATCACGCGATTGCAGCCGGTTTGATGCGGCCCGATCAGATTCACGCTGAGCTCGGCGAGATCATTGCAGGCAGCGCGTCAGGGAGGACGAGTCCGGACGAGATCATCATCTACGATTCGACCGGTACCGCATTGCAGGACGTTGCAGCTGCCGCAGCCGTGTACCAACGTGCGTGCCGCGCGGGTAAAGGTATCGAGTGGAACCCGAGCCAATGAGTAAATCGAATTATGCGTAAACTGATTCTGAACCTTCATCTCTACCTCGCATTGGCCGCAGGGATTTTTGTGACAATTTTGGGTGTCACAGGCAGCATCATGGCGTTCGAAGATGAGTTGGATCATCTGTTCCACCGAACTCTTTTTTACTCCGAACCAAAAGGGCAGCAACTCTCCGCGACGGCTATCCTGGCGCGTCTTCACACAATTTATCCAGGACAACGGATCGGATTACTCAAGCTTCCGGCCGGCCCTGAGGGTTCATATATGACGGCAACGCGTGGAGCACAGTTGTTTATCGATAGTTACACCGGGGAGATTCACGGAACTCGCACTGGCCCGACCCTGCTCGCAAACATTCATCAAATGCATCTGCGTCTGATGATGGGCAAGACGGGCGACGTGATTGTCAGCTGGGTCGGCGTGATCATTTTGTTCCTCGTGGTCAGCGGAGTCTATCTGTGGTGGCCTCTCAAACGTGCTAGCGTCAAGCCCGGCGCTCCCGCGCGGAGATTCAGCTTTGATCTGCATAATATGGTCGGAATCTATTCGGCGGCATTCCTGTTTATTCTCGCGCTCACCGGGATCGCCATCGGCTTCGATGACACCTGGGTTCCGTGGATGACCAAGGTGACCCACTCCGCGACGCCCAAACGCAACGTGCCTTCGACGCCGCAGAAGAGCGCGACTCCGATTACGCCGGACGACGCAATTCGCAGTGCTTCCGCGGCGCTGCCCGGTACAGCGCCGATCGCCATTACCCTTCCGGGCGGCGCAAAGGCTTCCTATTCGGTGGCGATGCATTTTCCCGAAGACCTGACGCCCGGGGGCCGAAGCTGGGTGATCGTTGATCAGTACAGCGGACAGCCGCTATACGTCGAGAACTCCCGCAAACCACCGCAAGTGACGGGCTATGTCATTGTCAACCGCGCAATTCACACGGGTGACATCTTCGGCTACTTAAGCAAAACGCTGGTGTCGGTCGCCAGCCTGTTGATGGTGCTGCAAGTGATCACGGGTTATTACCTTTGGTGGAAGAAACTGCGGGCTCCCGTTCCCACGTCGCGAACCTCGCAGGCTAAGGCTTTGCGCCCGGCATAGCGACGGGCAGAAGGCCCTGAGCTGTGAAAGCGGCGTTCAGCTGTTTGAAGCTCGAGCCTAAAGCGGTTTCATACGCGTCTCGAAGGCCGTTCAGCTTTTCCGATAGTTCCTGGTAAACCACCGTGTCCTGATCGGTGGGCGGATAGTCGCCCATCCCGACGCCCCTTTCGAGGACGGCGAACTGGTTGTTCAGTTTGATGGGATAGTTCAGCGTATCGCGCGGACTGCGGTTGCGTACCTGATAGAGAGTCTCTTCGATCTGCTTTAGCTTCGCTTCTACTTTGTCCGCAGAGGCGAGAACGGCCGGCGACTGCACCTGTTTCTTGCGCTCGTCGATTTGCGCGGTGACCTCGCGAATGTTGACGACCATCTGGTTCGCCCGGCTCAGACCGTCGCGAAGCTTAATAGCGAGCTGAAATTGTTTTTGCAGGTCGGCATCTGTAACGCCCTTAACCCGCGGGTCGCGCTGAAGGGCAAGATTCCGAGTCTCCGATTTGCCGGCAGCGGTGAAACGGATCTGATAGGTTCCCGGCGCTGCGGGAGGACCGGCGTTCGGACTGGCATATCGCAGAATTAAGCCAGGAAATGTTACCGGGCCGGGATAAGTCAAATCCCACACCACGCGATTTGTGCCCGCGCGGCACACGATGGAGTCGGACGGCAGTTTACCGTTCACACCTTTTGCGCTTTCTGCGACACACCGCAGCCTCTTCACGACATCCCCGCCCGTTGCGAGAATCTCAATCGTTCCGTCGGTGTTATCGTGCGCCAGCCAAAAATCTATGGTCGCGGGCCGGACCGCTCGAATGGCAGGCTGCGGCGTGAAGAGGCGCATCGGCGTAGCGGAAATCGCTGGCGTCCATTCGCGAAGCATGCTGATGTCGTCGAGAATCCAGAAGGAGCGCCCATGCGTCGCGATGACCAGATCGGCGTCTTCGATTACCAGATCGACGACCGGCGTGTCCGGCAGATTTAGAGACAGCGAGCGCCAGGCTGCACCGTCGTCGAACGAGACGTACACGCCGTGCTCCGTGCCGGCGTAAAGCAATCCCGGTCGTTTCGGGTCTTCGCGAACCACGTGGACAAAATCGCCAGAGCCGATGCCAGTGATAATTTTCGTCCAGGTTTTTCCATAATCCACAGTCTTGTATGCGAGCGGTTGGCGGTCGTCCATCTCGAAACGTTTGGCGGCCAGATACGCGCCGCCGGGCTTGTGTGGCGAGGCGTCGATCAGGCTGACGCGGCTGAATTCGGGCAGATCCGGGGGCGTGATTTTGGTCCAGTTCTTGCCGCCATCGCGCGTGATGAAAACCAGGCCGTCATCCGAGCCGGTCCAGATGGTGTTCGCTTCTTTGCGCGAAGGCGCGATGGTGAAGATGGTGCCGTAAATTTCAGGACCGTTCTGGTCTTTGGTGATCGGGCCGCCGGAATCGCCGAGAGTCGCGGGATCGGCGCGGGTCAAATCGGGACTGATGCGCTGCCAACTTTGTCCTTCGTTGGCGCTACGCCAAAGGTGCTGCGAGCTGGTGTACAGAATCTTCGGATCGAACGGCGAGAGCACGATGGGAAAGACCCATTGCCAGCGTTCCCGAATGTCCTTCGCGGCGATTCCGGAGAAGAAGAGCGGGTCGACGGTGATGTCGCGGGTCTCGCCGGACGCGCGATCGAAACGCGTCATCATGCCCGCCTGTGTTCCGGAAAAAAAGATATTGGGATCCACTGGGCTGGGCGCGATGTATGCTGCTTCCCCGCCTGCGACCGCGTACATGATCTCCGCGCCGGCGCCCTCTTCGGTCTCCTCGTGCATGCCCGCGGAACTCGGGACACAAGCGGTGCCGTCATCCTGTTGAGCGCCGCAGACGTGATAAGGAATGTCCCTGGTGGTCGCAACGTGATAGAACTGCGCGGTCGGATACTCCTCGCGGGTGAAGGTTTTGCCGCCGTTCACCGATACAGAGCCGCCGCCATCGTCCGCGGCCGCCATGCGGAGGGAATTATCCGGCGCAATCCAGAGGTCGTGATGATCGGCGTGAGGCGTATGCAAGGTTTGAAACGTCTTGCCGCCATCCCTGGAGCGATAAAACTCAACATTGAGAACGTATACTGTATCGCGATCGCGCGTGTCGGCATAGGTGCGCGAGAAGTAAAATGCGCGCTGGCGGATCTTCCGGTCTTCGTTGACTTTGGTCCAGGTTGCGCCGGCGTCATCGGAACGAAACAGGCCTCCATCGTCGGCTTCCATGGTGGCGTAGACGCGGTTGGAATCGGCGCCGGAAACGCTGACACAGATTTTGCCGAGCAGTCCTTTGGGCATTCCGGGCGCGCGGGTGATATCCTTCCACGTGGTCCCTCCGTCGGTCGATTTGAAAAGGCCGCTGGCCGGTCCGCCGCTCGACAGCAGCCATGGTTTGCGGTACACCTCCCAAAGCGACGCGTAGAGGACATTCGAGTCGTGCGGATCCATGGTTAGATCGACAGCGCCGGCCAGGTTGCTTCGGAAGAGAACCCGCTCCCAAGTTGCGCCGCCATCCCGCGACCGAAAGACTCCCCGCTGCTCGTTCGGAGCATAGGGATGGCCGAGCGCGGCGACATAGACGACATCGGGATTATGCGGGTCGACGCGGATGCGGGAGATGGTTTGAGTTTCGTCGAGACCAATGTGATGCCAGGTCTTGCCTGCATCGGTGGACTTGTAGACGCCGTCGCCTTCGAGAATGCTGGCGCGCAGTTCAGTTTCGCCCATGCCAATGTAGACCACATCAGGATTCGATTCGGCTACAGCCACAGCACCTACGGACGAGGAGTGCAGTTGGCCATCCGTCACCGGTTCCCAGGATGTTCCCGAGTCCGTGGTCTTCCACAGGCCGCCGCCGGTAGCGCCGAAATAATATTCGAGGGGCCGTTTGACACTGCCGGAGATGGTTAGCGAACGGCCGCCCCGGTCTGGACCGATGTTCCGCCAATGGAGCGCGGCGAACTCCTGGGCAGACACTGTCGATGCGATGAGAAGACCAAGCAACGGCAGGCGCCTCCTCGTGGAGAAGGCCTTTGGCATGCGAGCCAGTTCAGAAGGTTTCATATGGGATTAATCCGCTGCCGGGCGGACGGCGGACTCGTTGCCGTTGAGATAGCGATCAAACCAATAGAGCTCCCAGTTCATCACGTCGATGATGTGGCGGGGTTCGTGGTGCAGTGCGTGATCTTCACGCGGAAAAATTACCAACTCGGCAGGAACATGAAAGTGCAGCAGCGCGCGGAACCATTCTTCACCCTGTTCCAGCGGAACGCGCTGGTCCGCGTCCCCGTGGAGGATCAGAACGGGCGTCTTTACTTCGGACGCGTAATGGAGCGGCGAGAGCTTCCAGTAGTAATCGAAGTTCTGGAAGAAATCGCCGCCGAAATCTCGCGCGTGGCCGTAATATGCATCGCGGACGCCTTCCAGGCTGACGAAATCGGAAATGCTGGAGAGCGCGCAGGCGGCCTTGAACAAGTGCGTGTGGCCCACAATCCAGTTGGTCATGAAGCCTCCATAGCTGATGCCGCGAACACCTAGGCGGTTGCGATCGATCCACGGATACTTCGTGAGAACCGCGTCGACTCCGTTGAGAATATCCTGATACGGCTTGCCACCCCAATCGCGGTCCACCAGGCGTTGAAATGGTTCGCCGTAGCCAGAAGATCCGCGGGGGTTGGTGAAGAGGACGGCGTAGCCGCTGGCCGCGAAGATCTGCAATTCATCCGACCATGCCACGCCATACATGCCGTTCGGTCCGCCGTGAACTCCTGACGACCATCGGGTAGGTTTTGCCGGCCTGCCATCCGAACGGCTTCATGAAGAAGCCGTCGATCGACATGCCGTCGACGCTCTTATAAGTAATGCGTTCGACCGGCTGAAATTCTATCTTTGCGAGCAGCGCGTCATTATGATGCGTGAGTTGGCGAGCGTTC
>CAVZRE010000067.1:0-157604 GCA_963777595.1 Terriglobia bacterium | reverse complement strand
ACCATGCTTTTTTGGTCTCTCTCCCTTTTTTTTTTTTCTGTCAGTTATTTTTGGAATTTCTTATAGAGGTGAATTAGGCGCGTGCAAATGTTGAAGGTGATAACTCTCCCATCTGCAGCCGTTGCCCCGGTCACAGCCGTCCGTTTCGGAACCAGCTGGGACTGGGACATCTTCGTGCTGACTCGGTCTCCACGCCAGCCTGATTCGCGAATTTCAACTGAAATCTGGAATTTGGGAATTTCGCGCGGAAGCGTTCGGCCTGAACTACTCGCCGCAATTCTCCAACCGGAGCGCGACCGTCGCAACGCCTCACCTTCAGCAACGGAGCGATCACCAACCTGAACGGCTACGACATTATCAGCTCCTCGACCGGCGAGCGCCAATTGCGCTTCGCCCGCGGTGATCCTTGGTAGCGTGAGGCTTGGCCGCTTCGACATCCCGGTGACTTCGTCCCAACGGGAAAAGCCGTGACACGATCTCGGAGCGGGCTTCTTCTTGGGATAATTGCGCTATACCGCGGAGTCCTACCCACCTGATGGTCACAGGCAACTTGATGGCTGGCATTGTCATGGATCAATTTCTCCATGCCCTTGAAGTGGAGCTTCAGCTTCTCAGCCCTTGTGCTCCTCTACTCTTCCTGCTCTGCAGAAGCTTCACTTCAAGCTCTTCCACCCAGATGTTTTCTTCTTCTTCCTCGTGGCTCGTGGCGAGATCTTTGGCATTCCCTTATTTCGGCTTGCATCAGATGCTTCGATGTTTGTTCTTCTGATCGATTCATCTTCTTGGTATACCTCCCAAGTGGAACTGCCTTGCCGCCTGGTTCGCTAGCTCGTAGGAGTCACTCACTTCAGTTCTTGTGGAGTGACGGTCCCGACCTTCAATCGAACGTATGCCCTCACAGTGAACATGAACGTGACTTTCGTCTCACAAGGCTCGTCCGGCCCGACTCGTAGAGTTCTGTCTCTCAATAATGAGCTGACCACCAGCGAGTACCAGAAAAGCAACTGTGAGTCTGCCGGCTAAACTAAGAGTGAGCTTTCATAGCACCCGCGCCGTCACCATTGTCCGCGTGAAGTACCAATCCGCGCACCTGTCTCCTGGAGTCCCAAGCCCGGTCGACGCCAAGCCCTCCACGTTCAACTCCCGCACTTTCCAGGAAAACGTCTCCTGCTGCGCAGGAACTCTCATGAATCGAGCGCGCGTTACCAGTCCCTTCCTCCCGATCGAGTGTCTGGATCAGTTGCAATGCTCAGGATCTCGAACTTTTGTCCGTGACGTCCGTCGCCATACCAGATACGCTACCGTTCGTCGATCTACCGCCACTTCGAACGGTTCATCTCCAAACGGCCAATGCACTTGACCAAAAGCTGCCACCTGCACCGCGCTGGCGGGTCCATGTCCCGCGGAACTCCCTCTCTGGTTACGGCTTCGCTGATGACAGGGCGTCTCCGTTCGACTCTGGACGATCAGGTATTGTGAACCGTCGCCGTAGTTTAGCTTTGATGTTTCGCTCATTGTTCCATTGGACCGTCGAAACTCGCCGGAATGCGGTTTCCAGATCCGGCGCGACCTCCCATCGGACATTGCAGCGGAACAGTACGTCCTTCTCCAGGTAACGAGAAATCTTCCGCGAGGGACGTGCTGGAATGCCATTGGACATGTACTCCAGGATCGAAGGATCTTATCGATAACAAGGACCGTTATGTTACCCTCTGACGGCTTTGCCAAATTGACCCTACTCGTCATCTTCCCGAGCCGGTGCCGAGAAGAGTCTCCGGGATCAAAACCCCGGCATCGCCTGCATGAAGCTGCGTTAACATTTCTTGATCGCTATTTCGGCGTTTGTCAAACGCCTTGCCTCCGGAGGCTGGCGCTTCACAACAACGTCGAGTACTCGGTTCAGGAAGAACTCGCGCAAAGCGACGACACCTCCATTCCCCAGCCCGACTCTCCCCTCGAATTTTTCCTCTGCACCGACCGATGTTTCGCCATTTTGCGGAAAAATCCCACAACGTCGCGTTGTATATTTGCAAAACCAACCCAGGACGACGGCTCGCTCGCACGTCAGCTGCTCAAACAAGGCTTCCAGCCGCTGGCCTCGGAGAATTTGGAAGTGGAATTCAAAGAATCCGCTGGCTCGAAGACCACCTCCCGGCGATCTATCGCTCCCTCAACAGCTACTTTCCAACCTCTACGATGGAAACGAATCCAACCATTTGCCCGCCAGCGGCTGCTCCCCTAATCCTTGTGCAATGGCGAGGAGGAGGAGTTGTGAACGGCGCACGTCAGGGACGTGCCCGTGCCCCGGCGTTGAGCGTCAGCAAGCTTGCGCGCGGCGGAGTTTGCACTGTCCACAATCCAAACTGGTAGGGCTTTTCTCCTTGATACGCCGAGCCATCGCCCAGAACTGAACGCCTCCATGGTCTTAGGGTTGAAGACGGCTCCATCGTAGGCGCCGATCGGGAAAAATTAAAATTTTGCCGGTCGTCCGGTTTAAACATCCACCAATCGCCGCCATTGCGGCAGGCCGCGTCATCCTTCACGTCCATCGCCGAGCCCGGCGCAAGTGCCTCCCCTTACCCCCCAGGTGGCCGGTCACGGTCATCGTCTTGGCGTCCACCACCGCGATGTTTCCCTGTCCTCAATATCCACAGTAGACGCAGCCTTTGCCATCCTGCACCCCCTGCTCCGCGGCGCACCTCCCAAATCGGTCTTTGCCGACTCCAACTGCCTAATCCATCACACTGTAGCGTTCCGGCGCGCGGAGGACTTGAGGATATAAACATGATCGTTAAATGAGTCGAACAAACGCCGTCGGGACCGCCGTCGTCCATCGTTTCATGCAGCGTCATCGTCTGACATTATCGCGACGGGCTCGCCGGCGCCGCAAACTGATGAGACTTCGGATCTACTTCGCCGATGCGCGCTCACGTTGCCATTCGCCCGCCGGTTCCAGCGTGTCCAGGTTGCAATACTCGTCATCCGGCTGGCTCCACCGACAAGGATGGTGCGTCCACCGCATCGGCGTAAACATAGTTGGAGCCCCGCTCCTCTGACCTTGGCCGTCTTGATGACCCGTAAGAACCAGCTTGGGCCATCGCCAGGCGACTGCCAGAGCGCTTCCGCGAACGCGGAACTTTCATGTTCTCTCGGTTGAGCACCAACCTTGAAGAGCGCCCAGAGGAGAACAGCTTCATCGAGAATTGAAAGATTCTGGGATCTCCCGCGCTGGTAAACTGCCTGAATGTCGCCGAGTTCAACGCGCTGCTGACCCCCGCGGTGATGGCCGCGATCTGAATGCCCGTCTGCGAAGCCGCGGCATGGTGTGATTGATGACGTTGAATGCGTCCACCCGCACGTCCAGGCGGAAGCTCTCTTTCAAACTGAAATCCGGTCCAGCGAAGCGTCGAAATTAAGCTGTCCGGGTGTCACCGCGACGTCGCGCCCGAGCGTCCCGAACGTTCCTTTCGCGTTCTGTGCAAAAGCCGCTGGATTAATGTATTGTAGCGACGGACCTGAACTTGAGTCGTAAATGGATGGATTGATAAAATATCTGCCGATCGTAATCGGCGATCGTGTTAGTGCCGGCGAGCGAATTGTCGACGCCTGTCGTAACGTTGAGCGGTGCTCCGCTCTGCGCATGCACCAGCGGCGCGATCTGCCAGTTCTTCAGCACCTTATCCACATCGAGTTACCCTTGGTCGAACTCAAACCGACGATCGATAAGTTGAAAATGTGCCGGATGTCGAAGTTACAGTCGCCGCGATCCATCGAAGCTTGTGAGGGTTCAGGAAGCCCGTGCCGTTCAGATCGGTCGTAAAGTCATAATCGCTCATGCAGTGCGACCACGTGTAGTTCGTCAATACGTAAAACCGTGGCTGAAGCGATGTTGTGCCGAGGCCAGCACTCCGTTGTACTTCGCGCTCGCGCCGTCGTCGAGCATGCTGGCATCCCCATAATACTGGCCCTGCGATGGATTTACAGGAGCAGAGGATTCCGGTTTTTGTAAGTCACGCTGGTCTCGCCTGGTTTACATTCCTGGATCGTCTGCGCCGTATAGAGTTGGGTCGTACGGTTGCCAAGATACGTAATCGAAACCAGCCAGTCCTTACCGTGATTGATAACTCGCGTTCCATTGCGAAGTATAATGTGTGCAGGTTCTGCGGCAGGTACGGTGAGGGTTCCCTTCCATTTGTTGCTCGTGAAGTTTTATCCACACTCCTCGGATCTCCGTAGATAGCGACCCCGCTGGAGCGTTTGGATAAACCGCGTGCGGATGTTGTCGCAAATCGGTGCCAGCGAGAGAAAGTGCTGCCTCGATGAAACAGATCGTGTGTTTTTTTATTGTCTTCCTTTTTTATGTTGAGCACCTGATGCTGTGGAGTCACGTGATATGCGTCCTGCGCATAAAGTCCGAGGAATGTTCGGCGCGCAACGCCGCCTCCCGCGGCCGGCTCTGTTGGAAAGTGCTCAAGCTGCCCAGCAGGTAATCGAGGATGGCATTGCCCGTAGCCTGCTCCGTGAAGCCGAAGTTGCCGTTCTGCAGATACCCTGAGAATAGGTCATCTGTGTGCGAATCGCGTCCACGCCAACTTTTGCGCTTGCCCTCGGATCTTTCCCACGTCGTCGGCCTCCTGAAATGTGTTGACGTTGAAGGCTTTCCTGGCTGAACAGGTGCCGCAGCCGACCGCGAACAACGACGCGCCACACGTGATGCGCAGATCGTCGGGCACGTTCGTAAACATGTTTAGCGCCCAGCGTATTCGCGTTGACTGCGTCCACTATGGTTGTCGCGGCGGCGCGTGAACGTCGCGTGGAAGAGATCGCGTCAAGGTGTCGCCGATTGCGCGTGTCGCGTTGCCGCGAGGTCACCAGGATGTCGTGGCGCATTCCATTTGCTGGATTGCCATATCCGGTAATGAAATAGCGGCCAAAGAGTGTGTGCTTCTCGCCGCGAACGTAATCGATTCGCGAGACCACCTGATTTTCGTCGCCCGTCGTTGGGACGAGATATAGGCGGAGGGGCTGGTCGATTGCGGAAGATAGTTGATAAGCTTCAGCGCAGCCGGATCGTACAGACTCACCGGTACCTGGTTGTTTGGAAACAACGCGCCGCCGGCATAGGGAATCGACAGCGCGGACGCATCTGCTCAAGTTGCCGGCAAGTTGCCGCGGTCGGGACGAGTGAGGCTGGCGGATTGGAACGGTTACGGGTGCCCTGATATCCGGCAAAGAAGGAAAAGCTTGTCGCGCAATAAGCTTGCCCTCCCCAACCGGGTCGCGCTTCAACGTCGTGCGTGGCGGCGCAAATTGCCGCGTTAACGTCGCCATTGCGCAGGAATTCGACACATCGCGCGCAGCGCATTCGTGCCCGATTTCGTGACGGGGTTAATCAGCGCACAGCCGACGGTGTCGCCGCTGGCAGGGAACTGGTCTCCAGACGGGAATTCCTGCAGCGCGTCGGGGAAGGGAATAGGCAGGTTGACGTTCGAGAAAGTGTCGAGATTATCCCCGCCGTCCACATGTAATTGGTCGCGTTTGCCTGCCCCCCTGCCGCAGATGCTGATGGCAGCTTGCATACTTGTTTTCCCCGTCATGTCCCTGCCGCACCACGGCCGCGCCCGACATTCAGGATCAGTTGTGTCGGCTGGCGTCCGTTGAGGGGCAAATCGATCATCCGCTTGTTATCGATGACTTGCGTACCTTACTCCTCCACCATGTTCGTCTCCCGCCACCGTATCGGCACCACCACGCCGATCACCAGCGGCACATTGAGTTGAAATGTGATCGTTGACCTGGAGTTCGATGCCCGATTGAACATACGTTTTGAACCCGGGCGCGCGGACGCTTCCAGGCGGCTCACCGACTGGCAGGTTTGGAAGAGTGTAGCGCCCCTCCGAGTTGCCAGGAGACCCGCGCGCGACTTCAATCATCTTGATGCTGCATCGACGCCCGCACTGCCGCTGGCATCGGTGACCTGCCCGGTTTGTGGGCGACTGCGACAGTCGGGATAAATGAGCGCCGCACAACAGCGAGCACGGAGAGGAGCGAAACTGCAATTTGATTTTTGCTCCGAGAAGGAAACTAACTCGTAACACAGACTTCAGTCTGTGCCGTTCTTGTGTGACAAATTAGTCTGTCACCTTTTTTTTTATGCGCTTTCCGCGCTGGTTGCTCACCCTCTAAGCGGGAATCACTTCGGAGCAGTTGACAGTTCCTGTAAACAAGCGCCGTCGAGTGACGCCGAGGCCGGTGACGAGGGGTCCAACCACCTTCAGTCTCATCGACGAGTACTCGGGGCGGCAATTGCTCATCTGCATTATCGCCGAGATGCAGTTCCGCCGCTGAGATACCCGCAGTTGCTGAGGCGTGAGCGCCGATAATCACTGACGTCACGCTCGGCTAGCAGCCATGCCAGCGCAATCCTGGCCGGACTGCAATCGTGAGCCTTGGTATTCGGAGTCATCACGTCGAGTATCTTCCAGGTGCGTTCTTTGGCTCCACGACCGGAAAACCAGAAGCCGGAGGGCTCGAGACGATCGGAGTTCGATTTTCCGGTGGTCGACAAAGAACGCACCTGGAAGATACTCGACGTGATGACTCCGATTGCCAAGGCTCACGATTGCAGTCCGGCCAGGATTGCGCTGGCATGGCTGCTGACCAAACCGTTCGTGACGTCGGTGATTATCGGCGCTAAGCGCCTAGAGCAACTGCAAGACAATCTGGCCGCGGCGGAACTGCATCTCGGCGAAGACGAGATACAGCAGTTAAATGCAGTGAGCGAATTGCCGCCCGAGTATCCGGGTTGGATGCTGCCGTTCCAGGGCGCCAATCGTTTGAAGGTGGTTCCGCGACCCTAGTCACCGGCCTCAGCGTGGCTCGACCGGCGCTTGTTTACAGGAACTGTCAACTGCTCCGAGGATCCACTTAGAGGGTGAGCAACCAGCGCGGAAAGCGCATAAAAAAAAGGTGACAGACTAGAATTTGTCACACAAGAACGGCACAGACTGAAGTCTGTGTTACGAGTTAGTTTCCTTCTCGGAGCAAAAATGAACCGCGTCAAGTTCTTCCTCTCCGCTGCTGCACTGCTGTTGTGCGGCGCTCATTTATCAGCCCAAGCTGTCGCAGTCGCCGAAGCTACCGGGCAGGTCACCGACCCCAGCGGCAGTGCGGTCGTCAATGCAGCAGTCAAGATGATTGAAGTCGCGCGCGGCGTCCCGCATTCGACGACCAGCAACTCGGAGGGGCGCTACACTCTTCCAAACCTGCCAGTCGGTGAGTACCGCCTGGAAGCGTCCGCGCCCGGGTTCAAAACGTATGTTCAATCGGGCATCGAACTCCAGGTCAACAATCACGTTCAACTCAATGTGCCGCTGGTGATCGGCGTGGTGGTCGATACGGTGCAGGTGACAGGGGGCGCGAACATGGTGGAGACGCAGCAGAACGCCATCTCGCAAGTCATCGATAACAAGCGCATGATCGATTTGCCACTCAACGGACGCCAGCCGACGCAACTCATCCTGATCTCGGGCGCGGCCGTGGTGGCTCCCGGCGGGGACATGACGGGCAGCAAGAACTATGCCAGCTCCATCACCATCTCAGTGGCAGGGGGGCAGGCCAACGCGACCAACTACATGCTGGACGGCGGGGATAATCTCGACACTTTCTCGAACGTCAACCTGCCAATTCCCTTCCCCGACGCGCTGCAGGAATTCAGTCTGGAGACCAGTTCCCTGCCAGCGCGCAATGGCGACCATCCAGGGGGGCTGGTCAACGTCGTCACGAAATCGGGCACGAATGCGCTGCACGGCGATCTGTTCGAATTCCTGCGCAATGGCGACGTTAACGCGCGGAACTTCTTCGCCGCCACGCACGACTCGTTGAAGCGCAACCAGTTCGGCGGGACGGTTGGAGGCAAGCTTATTCGCGACAAGCTTTTCTTCTTTGCCGGATATCAGGGCACCCGTAACCGTTCCAATCCGCCACAATCGCTGGCTACCGTCCCGACCGCGGCAGAACTTGCCGGCAACTTCGGCGGATGCGTCAGCAGCATCAAGAATCCCTATGCGCGGCGGCGCAGTTGTTTCCAAATAACCAGGTACCGGTCAGCTCTGTTCGATCCGGCTGCGCTGAAGCTTATCAACTATCTTCCGCAATCGACCAGCCCCTGCGGGTCGACCACCTATGCGATTCCGACGACGGGCGACGAAAATCAGGTGGTCTCGCGAATCGATTACGTTCGCAGCGAGAAGCACACACTCTTTGGCCGCTATTTCATTACCGGATATGGCAATCCAGGCCAATGGAATGCGCACGACATCCTGGTGACCTCCGCGGCGGGCAACCTGGAGCGCGCGCAATCGGCGACTCTCGGCGACACCTACACCTTCGGTCCGAACACGATCAATTCTTTCCACGCGACGTTCACGCGCCGCCGCGACAACCGCGGTCCGAACGCGGATGACATCAACGCCAATACGCTGGGCGTGAACATCTTCACGAACGTGCCCGACGATCTGCGCCTCACGGTGGGCAGCGGCGCGTCCGGCTTCGCGGTCGGCTGCGGCACCTGTTCGCCAGGACACTTCAACGTCAACACGTTTCAGGAGGCCGACGACGTCGACATTATCCGAGGCAAGCACCAGATTGGCGTTCGGCGTGGACGTGATCCGCACACAGAATAACCTGCTCTCCGGCTATCATTCAGAACGGCAACTTCGCCTTCAGCGGACAGGCTACGGGCAATGCCATCCTCGATTACCTGCTGGGCAGCCTGAGCACTTTCCAACAGAGCCGGCCGCAACAGGTGGCGTTGCGCGCGACGTTCCTCGGACTTTATGCGCAGGACGCATATCACGTCACTCCGCACGTGGTGCTCAACGCTGGGGCTGCGATGGGAGCCGATGTTGTTCCCGCACGATCTGTTTCATCGAGGCAGCACTTTCTCGCTGGCGGCGTTCAATGAAAACATCCACAGCACGGTTTATCCAAACGCTCCAGCGGGGTCGCTATATTACGGAGATCCGGGAGTGTCGTCTAACTTCACGAGCAACAAATGGAATAACTTCTCGCCGCGGGCAGGCATGGTCTGGGATCCCACGGGCGACGGCAAGCAGACGTTCCGGGCCGGTTTCGGAGTCATGTACGATGCAGCCGAGGTCTACCTTTCGCAACATCTCGCGTCCAATCCACCCTATGTAAACGAGATCGACTAGACCATCAGCAATCCGGGCGGCTTCAGCAATCCATGGACGGTAGGATATAACTATCCCGGAGGGAATCCCTTTCCCGGCGGACCCAGTATCTTTCCGGCGCAAGGTTTGTACACCGTACTGCCGCAGAACCTGCACACGAGTTATCTTTCGCAATGGAACGCGAGTTATCAGAGGCAACTCGGTAAGGACTGGCTGGTTTCGATTACGTATCTTGGCAACCGTACGACCCATCTCTATACGGCGCAGGAGCTGAATCCCGGGATCTATACGCCCGGCGAGACCAGCGTGACTTACAAGAACCGGATTCTATACTATGTGAATCCATCGCAAGGCCAGTATTATGGGGATGTCAGCATGCTCGACGACGGCGCGAGCGCGAATTACAACGGACTGCTGGCCTCGGCGCAACATCGCTTCAGCCACGGTTTTACGTTATTGACGAACTACACGTGGTCGCACTGCATCAGCGATTATGACTTTACGACCGATCTGAACGGCACGGGCTTCCTGAACCCTCACAATCTTTCGATGGATCGCGGCGACTGTAACTTCGACATCCGGCACATTTTCAACTTATCGATCGTCGGTTTGAGTTCGACCAAGGGTAACTCGATGCTGGATAAGGTGCTGAAGAACTGGCAGATCGCGCCGCTGGTGCATGCGCAGAGCGGAGCACCGCTCAACGTTACGACAGGCGTCGACAATTCGCTCGCCGGCACTAACACGATCACCAATTACGATCGTCCGAATCTTATCAATCCATCCATTTACAACTCAAGTTGGGGTCCGTCGCTACAATACATTAATCCAGCGGCGTTTTGCGCAGAACGCGAAAGGAACGTTCGGGACGCTCGGGCGCGACGTCGCGGTGACACCCGGACAGCTTAATTTCGACGCTTCGCTCGACCGGATTTTCAGTTTGAAAGAGAGCTTCCGCCTGGACGTGCGGGTGGACGCATTCAACGTCATCAATCACACCAACTTTGCCGCGGCTTCGCAGACGGGCATTCAGATCCCGGCCATCGCCGCGGGGGTCAGCAGCGCGTTGAACTCGGCGACATTCGGGCGGATTACCAGCGCGGGAGATCCCAGAATCTTTCAATTCTCGATGAAGCTGTTATTCTGAGCGCGCTCGTCTTCAAGGTTGGTGTCATACTCAACCGAGGAGAGAAGCATGTCTCGAAAGTTCGCGTTCGCGGGAACGGCTATGGCGGTCCTGGCGATGGCCCAAGCTGGTTCTTACAGGGTCATCAAGACGGCCAAGGTCGGAGGCGCCGGCGGATTCGACTATGTTTACGCCGATGCGGTGGACCGCCGTCTCTACATAGCCCGGTCGGGAACACCTGGCCGGATGACGGTATTCAACCTGGACACGCTGGAACCGGCGGGCGAGATCGGCAACGTGAGCGCGCATGGCGCCGCAGTAGATCCGAAGTCTCATCACGGTTTCGGCACCAGCAAGCCCGTCGCGATGTGGGATACCAAGACGATGACGCTGATCAAAACGATCGACGTAGACGGCGGTCCCGACGGCATTTTGTTCGACTCATTTAACGATCATGTTTATATCCTGAGTCACCGCGCGCCGAACGCTACGGTGATCAATTCGAAAGACGGGTCGATCGCGGGCACGATTGATTTGGGAGGTGCGCCGGAGCAGGGGGTCGCGGATGGCAAGGGCCGCGTCTATGTGGATATTGAGGACAAGGGAAACATCGCGGTGGTGGACGCCAAGACGATGACCGTGACCGGCCACTATGACCTGGGGGGTAAGGGAGGCACTTGCGCCGGGCTCGCAATGGACGTGAAGAATAACATTCTTTTCGCGGCCTGCCGCAATCCGGCGACGATGGTGATGCTAAACGCGGCGGACGGCAAGATTCTGGAAACTCTCCCGATCGGCGCCGGTACCGATGGAGCCGTCTTCAACCCTAAGACCATGGAGGCGTTCAGTTCTCAGGGCGATGGTACGCTCAGCATCATCAAGGAGAAAAGCCCTACCAGTTTCATTGTGGAGCAGACGGTGCAAACTCCGCCGCGCGCCAAGACTCTGACGCTCGACGCCAAGACTGGCCACATCCTGCTGATCACGGCCGAATTCACGACTCCTCCCGCCGGTGCACCGCAACAGGGGGGCCGGCCGGCACGCGGGCAAATGGTTCCGGATTCGTTTTCCATCGTAGAGGTTGGAAAGTAGCTGTTGAGGGAGCGATCAGGGATTCGCCGGGAGGTGGTCTTCGAGCCAGCGGACTCTTTCGAGTTGGGCTTCAAATTCTCCAAGGCCGCACTCCAGGTTGACGTAGCGGAAGCCTTGTTTGGCGGCTAGACGTGAGAGCGAGCCGTCGTCCTGGGTTGGTTTGCGATTCTGCAACACGACGTTGTAGGGAGACTTCCGCAAAATGGCGAAGTCTTTCGGGTCGGTGCAGAGGAAAAATTCGCGCGGGCGGTCGGGCTGGGGAATGGAGGTGTCGTCGCTTTGCGCGAGTTCTTCCTGAACCGAGTACTCGACATTGTTGTGAAGCGCCAGGAGGAGGTCGCCTCTCCCGGGTTCCAGGCGTTTGACTAATTCTGCGCGATGACGATCAAGAAAGGTTAACGCGGCTTCGAGGCGGTCCTGGGCGATGCCGGGGTTTTGATCCCGGAGACTCTTCTCGGCACCGGCTCGGGAAAATAAGCGATTGGGGTCAATTTTGGCGCCTTCGAGGGTAACATAACGGTCCTTGTTATCGATCAGGTAGCCGATCCCGGAGTACATGTCCATATGGATTTCCAGCACGTCCCTCGCGGTATTCTCGTTACCATGGAGAAGGACGTACCGTCTTCCGCTGCAATGTCCGATGGGAGGCTGGCGCCGGACCTGGAACCGCATTCCGGCGAGTTCGACGGTACTCCGATGGAACAATGGCAGAAAAACACTCGAAGCTAAGAATTCGCGACGGTTCACAATACCTGATTGTCCAACGAACGGGAGCGCCTGTCATCAGCGAAGCCGTAATCAGAGAGGGAGTTCCCGCGGATCATGGACCCGCCAGCGCGGTGCAGGTGGCGGCTTTTGGTCAAGTGCATTGGCCGTTTGGAGATGAACCGTTCAAAGTGGCGGAGATCGACGGACAGACGGTAGCGTATCTGGTATGGCGACGGACGTTCACGGACGAGTTCGAGATCCTGAGCATTGCAACGCATCCAGACCATCGGAGGAAGGGACTGGCACGCGCGCTGATTCATGAGTTCTGCGCAGGGAACAGGGGCGACGTTTTCCTGGAGGTGCGGGAGTCGAACGTGGGAGGGCTGGCGTTCTACCGACGCTTGGGATTCAGCCAGACAGGCGTGCGGCATTCGTACTACGCAGACAACGGCGACGGCGCGGTGGTGATGAAGCTCCACTTTTGAGCCGGCAGGCTCGCAGACTAGTACTTTCTGTACTCGCTGGTGGCCAGCTCATTATTGAAGATAAAGGACTTACGAGTCGGGCCGGACGAGCCTTGTAATGAAATTACGTTCATGTTACTGTGAGGGCGAGACGTCCGATTGAGAGGTCGGACGCCACTTCACAAGAACTGAAGTGAAGCTACCTACCGAGCTAGCGAACCAGGCGCGGCAAGGCAACTCCACTTGGGAGGTATACCAAGAGATGGATCGATCACAAGAAGCAGACATCAAAGCGCATCTGATGCAAACCAATGAGGAATTCAGGAAGCTTGCCCACCAGCACCAGGAGTACAAACATCTGGTGGAAGAGCTTGAAGCTAAAGCTTTCCTTACAGAGCAGGAAGAAGTAGAGGAGCACAGGCTGAAGAAGCTGAAGCTCCACTTGAAGGACGTCATGGAGCAGTTGATCCATGACTATGCCAGCCATCAAGTTGCCTGACCATCAGGTGCGCTGACTTCGCGGTATAGCGCAATTATCCCAAGAAGAAGCCCGCTCCGGAGATCCTGGGCGGGCTTTTCTTTTTGCCCCGTTGGGACGAAGTAGACAGAGCCGCCCGGAATGCGAGCGGCCAAGCCTCACGCTAGAAAGATAGCCGCAGGGCGAAGCGCAATTGGCGCTCGCCGGTCGAGGAGCTGATAATGTCGTAGCCGTTCAGGTTGGTGATCGCTCCGTTGCTGAAGGTGGCGTTCGAGACGGTCGCGCTCGGGTTGGAGAATTGGGGCGAATTGGTCAGGCCGAACGCTTCCGCGCGAAATTGCAATTTCAGATGTTCCTTCAGTTGAAATTCGCGAATCAGGCTGGCGTCGAGATTGAAGATACCGGGGCCGCGAAGAATGTCCCGTCCGCTGGTTCCGAAACGGACGGCTGTGACCGGGGCAAACGCTGCGGGATTGAAATAAGGAGAGTTGGGTCCGTGGCCGCCTAAGATTTGGACGTTTGCAAGCACCTGGTCCGCTGTCTGGGAATTTCCGGGAGCGTTGACGGAGGTTCCGGAGGAAGAGACCGAAAAGGGCGTGCCGCTCATCCGGCTGAGGATTGAATTCACGGTCCAACCGCCCAAAATGGCTGCGCCCGCACCTCCAGTCAGCCAGCGCTTGCCTTTTCCAAATGGCAGATCGTAGACCGTATAGGCCTCGAAATTGTGCGTGCGATCATAACTGGCCAACGCTTTATTGCGGCCCCACATCGGCGTCCAAGCCCACGTCAGGGAACTATTTTCTTCATCGGCATAATCGATGGCACGCGAGAAGGTGTAGATTGCGCCAACCTGGGCTGACCCGACCTGACGGGTCAGCTTGGTTTGCAGGGAATTATAGCTGCCGCCGTTGAAGGGTTCGAGTTCATTGATCGTATTTGGGTTGCCCCATAGCTGGTAGAGCGGAGTTCCCGCAGTCCCGCCACCTGGGGCTGCTGCGTTGATGTTCACAAACGCAGCGGCCCGGACGGTGTGGGTTCCCACGTACCCGGCCTGCGCCAGCAAATTATGTCCCAAGTCGGATTGCACGATGAAGTTATATGACTCCACATAGCCGCGATTGAAATTCTGAGGATAGGCGTTGGTGCCAACGGTGGCCGGCAGAGGGAAGCTTCCCTGACTCAGGTTGGGGCCCACGACGGCGGGAAGTCCAGTGACCAGGCTGCCCGCGTTGGAATAGGAGTTGGCGCCTTGGATTTGCTGCGAGATGGTGGTGGGATAGATGCCGATCATGTAAGTGAAGTAATACGGATCGGAATTGAGACCGAAGCCGGAGCGGATGACGGTCCGCGCGGAGACACGATAGGCCAGGCCGAGGCGCGGCGCAAACTCTCCGTGCCCGGCGTTCACACCGGCGTTTTCCGGCACGCCGTTCACACCGCCAATCGAGGCGAGATTGGTGGCGGGATTGTAGTTGGCTCCGCCGGTGTGGTCGCGCGTAGGAAACGGGAAAAGCTCGTAGCGGAGTCCATAGCTCACGGTCAGTTTTCGGGTCATCTGCCACTGGTCGCGCGCATAGAAGCCAAAGGTGCTTTCGCGGCCGGTGCCGGGATTGACGTACTGATAATCTTTGCCCATGGCCTGCGGGAGGCCCAGCATGAAATCGGCCCAGGCATTATAGGCATTGGGCGCCGGTCCGCCATTGAGGGCGGTGAGACCGCCGGTGAAAGTAAAGCCGCCGCGGACGCCATATTGCTGGAAGGCTTGAAAGTGGTTCAACTGAAACCGATTGATCGCAGTGCCGAAGCGCAGCGAGTGCGCCCCCTTAACCCAGCTCAGGTTCGCGGCATAAAGATACTCGTTATCGCGAAACACAAATGGACTGGAAATGCTCGCAGTGCCGAGGGAGGAGAGTCCGCTGATGGTAAAGACCGGGTATCCTCCTTGCAAGGTGCTGGGACCGTTGGTCCCCGGTATGCCGAGTACGCTCGAACCGTAATTCTGCGTGATGTCGGTATTCTCCGTCTTCAGATTTTGACGGGTGAAGCCCACGTTTCCATCGAGCAAAAGATGCGGCGTGAGGGTGTAGTTAGCACCTGCCGCGGCGCTCTGGGTCAATCCCGGCGCATTTCCCGGCTGACCGCCATCGAACGTATTGCCTCCCGCAGGACCGAGCGCTTGAGGATCGAAGATGGAGGTGGGTTCCGCACTATAGCGCGCAAAGAACGTGGTCTTTTCGGTGGGATTGTAATTGATCTTCAAGTCCGCGTTATCCCGGTTGTAGCGCAGACTGGCGGCTCCGAAATAGTTATTGGAGATACCGGTTCCCTGGTTCGTTTCCGGTATCAAGGCCGCCATCTTCATCGCGGCCGAACTGAGTAAGTTGGCGGGAATCACGTTACCCGGAAACGGCGACCGGCCGGTGCCGTTCGAATTGCCGGTGAAGGGATTATAGATGACGGTGGAAACGCCCGCAAAGTTTCCCTGCTTCAACGCATCGGTCGGCACGGATTGCAGGCCGGACACGCTTTGCCTTAACAGATAACGTTCCCAATCCACGAAAAAGAAGAGCTTATTCTTGACGATGGGACCGCCCAGGGCGAGTCCAAACTGGTTCAGGATGTTCTTGGGATTATTGGCACCGTAGTAAAAGAAGTTACGAGCCTTGAGGTCGCTATCGGTGTTATATTCCCAGGCAGCTCCGTGAAAGCTATTGGTGCCGGATTTGATCACCAGGTTGACGACGGACGCTCCCGCCTGGCCTTGCTCGGCATCGAAGCTACCTGTCACGACGTTCACGGTCTCGATGGCTTCCGCCGGCGGGACGTAGGCGATGATGTTCAACTCCCAAAAATTGGGATCCGCGGTTCCGTCGATCAACGTGGAATTGGCTGTATCGGAGCCACCATTCACGTTGGTCGCGAGTGCTCCGGTAGGATTGCCCGCGGAGGAATGCGCCGCGACGGGCGGACTGGCTCCGGGGACCAACTTATACAACGTCTGAAAATTGCGATTGACCCCTAACGGCAGGTTCGCCACCTCGTTTGTAGCCAACTGGGTCGAGACATCGGAGCGGTCGGTTTGCAGCGCCGCCGCGGATGCATCGACCGTGAGGCTTTGGTTGACCTGCGCAAGCTGAAGGGTGACATCGAGCCGACGGGTATTATTAGCTTCCAGCTGCACGTTCTGCTGCACCATGGTTCCGAAAGAATTTGCGGTAAATGTCACGCGGTAGGCGCCGGGCAGCAGGTCGGTCAATAGATAAACACCATGGTCGTCCGCGGTAGCCTGCTTGGTAAATCCAGTCGCGGTTTGGAGCGCGTTTACCTTAGCGCCGGCGACTGCTCCACCGGTAGCGTCCGTCACGTTGCCGGTGAGCGAACCATAAAGTACTTGAGCGTCTAATGAACGGCTCCCGCAAACTGCCACGAGGCATAGGAAGGCTGCAATCTTGGATTGAATCATCATTTCTCCTGTAGTTGGACCAGCTTTCGATTTTCGGGTTAGCTGGAAGATGGACCTCATGGTCCTGCAAAGCGGCGTCTAGGCGGCGCATGGGCTGAAATCGCTAGGCGAATTGCTCGTGCTGCGAATCCCAGCGGACGGTTCTCGTCTGACGATAGCTGTCCACCGCCATCCGGCACGCGATTGCCACACGGAATCCGAGCTCAAAGGGGCAATTTGGCTCCTTCCCGGAACGCACGCAATCGAGGAAGTTGGCCATATGCGCATTGCCGGGTGTTTTGGTGCGGGCGGTGCGAGGTTGGGCGCCGGCATTATTCACCTTTTGCGGGAGATATGCGATATGGTCGGTTCGCGCGATTGTTCCGTCGGCGCCAAGGACATGCTCGGTCGATCCCAGTTCGTCGTTGCCGAAGCCGGATGCCCATGAAATCAACATTTCCTCGGGTTGTTGGAGAGTAACGGTCATCGAGTCCGGCACTTCGCGGCCATCCTTCCAGAGATAGATGCCGCCATTCATTGTAACCGCGGAGGGTATCTTGTATGCCAATGCTTTATACCAGAAGGCGATCTGGTGACACATGTTCTCATAAACGTTGCCGCCGGAGTAATCCCAGAAGAAGCGCCAGTTCTCATAGCGATTCGGGTCGAACGGTACCTGCGGCGCATCACCGAGAAAAGACTTCCAGACAATATTCTCCGGCGTCATGCTGGGTTGGACCGGCCGCGACCACTGCGGATGTCCGGCCGCTGAGTTCCGGTACATGTGCATTACGATCTCCGTGATCTTGCCCATCCGCTCGGAACGCAGAAACTCCGTGACATCCTGCATATCGCCGAAGCTGCAGGATTGGTGTCCCACTTGAACGACCTGTTTCGGCGCTGCCAAGCGGGCGGAGCGCATCCTCTTCGCATCCTCCAGATTGAAGGCCAGCGTCTTCTCCTGGTAAACATGTTTACCCGCTTGCATGGAGGCAACGAAGTGTTCACGATGAAGGTGCTGAGGCGTGGCAATCAGTACGGCGTCGAGGGAGCGGTCTTCCAACAAGTGCCGGTAATCGAGATAGGTCTTTGCGGAAGGAACCAGCGCAGTCGCTTCCTTGAGACGTTCGGTAAAGATATCGGCGAAGCCAACGAACTCGGTGCCGGGGCAGCTTCGCGCCAGGCGAACGATGTCTTTGCCTCGGGCTCCGTACCCGATAATTCCCAAGCGGATACGATCGTTTGCGCCTATGACCTGCGCGGCCATAGCCGCAGTTCCACTGCCGATTAAAATACTACGACGAGAGTACATCATGCCAGACTTTCGAAAGCGAGCTTTGGAGTGGTTTGATTGTACAACTCGCCAGTGGCTGAGGACAATTGGGGCTACGATCGCTGAGTGCGGTCCATTACAAGCGCGGACTGCATAAGGGGGGCCGGGGCGGGCAGTCAACGCAGGCCAAAGGCCTACTCTACAAGGCTTGCCGGCATGCTATCTTGCCTTATGAACCGTAGATCCTTCCTGCAGACGGCCGGCGCCGCGGCCGTGGCACTGCCGCTAGCGGGGATGAAATCCTCCAGACCGCCGAATATCGTAGTGATTCTCGCCGACGATATGGGCTTCTCCGACATCGGCAGTTATGGCTCTGAGATTCCCACGCCGAATCTGGATGAATTGGCGCAGAGTGGAGTGAAGTTCACGCAGTTCTACAACTGTGCCCGCTGCTGCCCTTCACGCGCCTCGCTGCTGACGGGTGTGTATCCCCATCAGGCGGGCATGGGGCACATGGTGGATAAGGCGGGGCCGGGCCCGGCCTACGCTGACGATTTGAGTCCTCACACTCGTACGATTGGGGAGGTGCTTCGGACCGCGGGTTACACCACTTTGATGGCCGGTAAGTGGCATGTAACTCCGGTTAATGAGTCAAAGCACAACTGGCCTTTGCAGCGCGGCTTTCAGAGTTACTATGGCATCATTCATGGCGCAGCCGATTACTTCAATCCGGTGACGCTGACGAGGGACAACGCGCCGGAGACGTCAGAGAGCGCCGATTACTATTTCACCGACGCCTTGGGGGATAACGCTGTTCGCATGATTGCGGAGGCGTCGCGCCAGGACAAACCATATTTCCTGTACGCTGCCTTCACCGCTCCTCACTGGCCTTTACACGCACGCCCGGAAGACATCGAGAAGTTCAGCGGAAGGTATAAGGACGGCTGGGATGCGCTGCGCTACGAGAGACATGCGCGGCAATTGCAATCCGGGCTGTTGAGCAAACGTTGGGATCTGTCGCCGCGGGACTCCATGGTGCCGGCATGGAAGGACGCGCAGAATAAGGATTGGGAGGCGCGTCGCATGGCTGTATATGCGGCGATGGTCCACCGCCTGGACTTCAATATTGGCCGCATCTTGAAACAGATCACCGCGAGCGGACAGGAAGACAACACCCTGATCATGTTCATGTCGGATAACGGGGGCTGCGCGGAAGAGATTGGCGCGAAGTGGAAGGGGCTGCACATTCCGTCCGCCACGCGCGACGGCCGTCCGGTGCGCGTGGGAAATAATCCGGCAGTGATGCCCGGCGCGGAGGATACGTATCAGAGTTATGGCCGCCCCTGGGCGAACGGGAGCAACACGCCGCTGCGGATGTATAAGCATTGGGTCCATGAAGGGGGGATCTCCACTCCCCTGCTCGTGCGATGGCCGGACCGCATCAAAGCCGCCCGTCAAGCCATTTCGGAGCCCTGCCATTTTGTGGACATTATGGCTACCTGCATGGAGGCCGGCGGTGCAGCGTATCCGTCAGAGACTGAGGGAGCACCCACCAAACCGCTGCAAGGCCAGAGCCTGCTGCCATTGATCAGCGGCAAGACGCGGCGATTCGACCGTTCCATCTTCTGGGAACATGAGGGGAATTGTGCGGTCCGGCGCGGGTCGTGGAAAGCCGTCCGCAAGTACCCGGGTGAATGGGAACTCTACAACATGGACGAAGACCGAACCGAGTTAATCGACCGGTCGAAGGACCGTCCGAAGATCGCCAGCGGCATGATCGCGGATTGGGGGAACTGGGCTAAGGAGAGCGGTGTAGTGGATTGGAAGATTGTCTCCGATCAGCTGGTGGATCGATGAAAGCGCGGTATCTGATTGTCTTTTTGACGCTTGGCCTGGCGCTCGGGCAGCATGGGGTTATTCGTGAATATGCCGCTCTCGCGCCGAAGCCCGGTGCCGTCCCGCTGCAGCCTCTGCTCGACGAACCGCTGACCGACACCAGCATCACGTTGGGCCCGGACAAGGCATATTATCTAACCGGGTCGGCAGTGTCTTCAGACGAGGCGGCCTTTTCTCATAGGGTTGTGATCTGGCGGTCCACGGACATGCGGAAGTGGATGCGCATTCGCGAAATCATTTTCGCGCCGGCCGCGGTGCGAGCGCCCGAAATCCACTATCTACGGGATCGATTCTGGCTGACTGTGGGGATGGAAGGCGGCGGCACGGAGTTGCTGCGGTTCGACAGTGCGAAGATCGAGAGTTCAAATTTCGAACGCCGGAGGATTACCAGCCAGGGTGAGGATCCGTCATTGTTTCTCGATGACGACGGGACGTTCTACTGGGTGATGGGCGCAGGGGAAGTGGCGCGCATGAAGCCCGATCCGATGGAGGGACTGGAGGGGGAGCCCAAGGCGATGATCGCGCCGCTTGAAGGCGAAGTCCGCAGTGGGCGGATGCATGGGGCGTTTCTCACTAAGATCGACGGCTACTATCATCTGTTTGTCGCGGAACGCCGCTTATCGCATGAGGATCTCGGGCGCACCGGCCTGCCGGGTGGGACGGACGACACGTTTGTCGCGGTTTCATTGCATCCCGATCGTGACTATGGGCGGAACCGTTACCTTGCTTTCCCACATGCCGGCCAAACCACGCTGTTTCGCGATAGGGAGAACGAACTTTGGGCGACTTATTCCTGCACGGACACTCGCGGCATTTTCCGTCTGCGGCCAGGCGCGTTCCGGGTGGAGCGAATCGCAGCTGCGCAGCCGATGTGGGCGATCGGTTTTTCGAAAGAGAATCTCGATCCGCCGGTCCGGTACAAACCGCAGGGAATGTTGCTGCGGCCGGACACTTCCTTTATCTATGAAAGCGGCGTCGGGTCGCTCCGCCCGGCCGCGATGGATCCGGTTCCGGGTCAGAGTGCGAGCTTTCCATGGATCCGCGATACGTCGATGATGCGCGGCGAGGATGGCGTCTATTACATGACGGGCACCTCAGGAAATATGGACGCGATCCACTTGTGGCGTTCGACCGATCTGCAGCGGTGGCATTACGTCACTGCGATGTACACGCTGGACGCCGGAAAGGAGCTCTGGTATAACCAGAAACCGGGAAGGTTTTTATGGGCTCCCGAACTTCACTACCTCAACGGAACCTATTGGATCGCCTGGTGCGCGAGCGGCCAATTGGGCATCGGCTTATTGAAGAGCACGACCGGCAAACCGGAAGGTCCCTACGTGCCGGCCTACGACGGCAACCATGCCTTTATCGCGCCCAAGATCGATGCCTCTCTTTTTCAGGATGACGATGGCACGGCTTATCTGGTGTGGCAGAACGGCATGATCCGCAAGCTGAACGGGCAAATGAGCGGCTTTGCCGGCGAGACCTTCCACTTGAGAACTGTGGATGGCGTCCAGGTGGGCTATGAGGGAATCTATCTGTGCAAGATTGGCTCGTGGTATGTGCTTTCGGCCTCGGAGTGGAATGGCGGCGGAAATCGCGAAGATGGGACCTACGACATGATGTACGCGGTCTCAAAGAAACTGGAGGGACCTTATTCCCGACGGCGCGTGGCAGTGCCTCACGCAGGACACGAAACGATGTTCCAGGACGGCTCCGGACGCTGGTATGTCGCGATGTTCGGAAACGACCGGACGGCTCCGTTTCGCGCGCTTCCGGGCGTTGTCGCGTTGGACGTTCAAGATCGTAAGTCGGACCTGATCATCCAGCCGAGGTAAAGGCGACGGTTGGAGGCCGGGAACAAACCGACCGGGACTGCTGGGCAAAAGCGCTACAGCGGCTTCAGGGAGGGGAGGGCGCAACCTTGGCGCTCAAACATAAGAACTGATTTTTTTGGAGAGTTTGTCGAATTCCGGTCTCGCCGTTCGTCGTCTATAGTGAAGGCGGGCAACTAGCCCCGCTGAAGACCATTTCAGGAGACGACATGCCGCAATATCTGGTAGCTATTCACCACCCCGACAACTACGACCCGTCCACAGAGGGCGAAGCGATGGTCCGCGATATCGATGTGCTCAACGAAGAGATGGGGGCTGCCGGCGCCAGGTTCTTCGCCGGCGGCCTGCAATCGGCGCCCCACGCGAAATCACTGCGTAAGCAGCCCGGCGGAAAGGTGGTCATCACCGATGGACCATACCTCGAGACCAAGGAACACATTGGCGGCTTTTGGATACTCGACGCAGCCAACATGGATGAGGCCGTGGCGTGGGGACGCAAAGCCGTAGTCGCCTGCCGCGCATCGGTCGAGGTGCGCGAGTTCCTCGCCAATGCCAACGGAATAGAAACTCCAACCCGAGAACACAGGGACTCAAATGAGAAAGCTCAAAATCATCGAACACATCTCGCTGGACGGCGTGATCCAGGTCTCCGGCGAAGACGGCCAATTTCCTTACGGCGACTGGACGGCGCCCTATCGGACCCCCGCCGGGCGGGACGCAATCATCGCCGCGCACGGAGGGAGCTTCGATCTGCTGCTTGGCCGTCGCACTTACGATATGTGGTCGGGCTTCTGGCCAAAGGCGCCGAGCAGTCCGATAGCGGACGGCCTTAATGCGGCGACAAAATATGTCGCGACCCACCGTCCGGAGACTCTTGCATGGGGGCCGTGTGAGGGCATTGGACCGGACGTCGTCGAGGGGATTCGCCGAGTCAAGTCGCAGGAAGGCCCGGACCTTATCCTCTCCGGCAGCTCCACGCTGACATCGACGCTGCTCGAACATGGGCTTGCGGATGAAGTTCTGCTGGTCGTCTATCCCGTCCTGTTGGGCACAGGGAAGCGCTTCTTTGCGAAGGGAACCCCGCCACGCTCATTCGAGCTTATTAGCACGAAAGCATTGCCGTCCGGCATCATCTTCAGTTTTTACAAGGTCGCCGAGGCGTTGAAGACTGGATAATTCGACGACGATAGCGGAACGCGTTCATTTAGCCGGTAGGAAAGATGTCATGCCCGAGGTACCGCGATATCGTGCTGCGCAAGGATGCGTTGGCATACTTCGGAGTGGTGGGTAACAGATGACGAAGAGCTGTGGCACAGAAATGCAAGGCGTAGGCTCATACCCATCACGGGCGGCTATTTCCTGGTGAGCACAGCTGCCAGATACCGGAGTTCGGACTCTATTTCCGCGGGATCGGCCACTGTATCCGCGATCTCCTGCCGAAAAAGTTCGCGATACCTCTTCCGAAGCCTGTGGATCGCGACCTTGAGCGCCCCCTCCGACGTCTTCATTTCGCGAGCCAAAGCGGCGTATGGCGCGTCGGACTGCCCGAGAAGGAACACCTTTAACCGTTCGAAATGCTCGGGGCGGCCGTGTTGCAGGAACTCGTCGCGCGATTTCTCCACGACCCGATCGAGCACCGAAAGCGCCCAGCGTCGTTCGAAGATCCGCTCGGGCGTCTCGTCGTGAGAAGGCTCGCGTTGATACCGCTCTTCGCCGGACGAAAATGCAAGCGGCAGGACCGCTCCGCCGCCGCGTTTGTGTGCGCGCCGGCGATCTTCTTCGTCGGCTGCAAAGAATTTCAGCGAGCTCAGAAGAAAGGACCGGAAGCGTCCCTTTTCCGGGTCAATACGGTCGAGATATCGCCCTTCCAGCAGTCGGACGAAGAACTCCTGCGTGAGATCCTGCGCCTGATCAGCCGGATGACCTCTCTTGCGCAGATAGGCATATAGGGGATACCAGTAGTTTTCGCAGAGCGAAACCATAGCGGACCGCGCCTCCTTTCGATGTGAATCGCCGGCAGCGATCACCAGGGTCCACCGCGTCGTCGGAAACTGGGACGATCCCGTCAGTGTGTGCATGGTCTGGCCGTTAGTCATTGTTCTAGCCTCAGGGTCGTTCGCCTAAACAGAATAAGGAATCCCCAGCCAAAGGTTACAGCGTTACCGACTACAGCCTGGCGTACTCTGCTTTGGCACTCCTGAGAATCGGGATGTCGGGGTCTGCGTCTTTCCAAAGTGTAAGGAAGGCCTCATAGGCCGCTTTTGCCTTGATCTTATCTCCCGATAACGCGAACACTCTACCGAGTTGCAGGTGCGCCAGTGCGCCGATGGGATCCGCACCCACGATACCGCGATGATTGAGAATCTTCTCAAACTCGGCCGTCGCTTCCGCATACCGGTGCGCGGCAACGAAAGCTTCGCCGCGAACATAGGCTGAGTGCAAGCCACCGAGATATAAGTTCAAGTCGAGACCATTCACGGCCAATTCATAGGGAAGCGCGATTTTGATTTGCTCGAGACTATCCGTGGGCCGGCCGCGGCCGAGCGCAGCTAAGGCGCGCAGAACCGGCACGTAGGTAAACCTGGCAAAGGTATCCGCCGGGAAGCGTTTTTCCAGACCGGCAGCGAGCGCTTCGCATCGGGAAGTATCGCCCGCAAAGCCCAAGGCAAGTGCGGCGGCGTATTCGGTATCCCTGCCGTTCGAAACGGCGAGCGCCGCCGCGGCGTTTTTGCGCGCCGCTGCGGCGTCCCCATAAAGGGACTGCCACACCGCTTCCACCGCCAGATATGTCGCTGCCAGTTCACGCGCCTCTTCCTGCCGGGCCAGGTTCACCGCGCGGCTGGATAATTCGTGTGCCTTCTGCAATTGCCCGGAACGAGCCAGGACGAGCGCCTCCGAGTTGGACACCCGGAGTTCGGCTGAGCGCTTACCTTTGGCCAGTGCCACCGTGTGTTCCATCCGCTCATTTTCGCCTTTGAGGAACGCAAGGTTGTAGGCGTAGACCGGGAAGTCCGGTGTTTCCAGTTTACGCGCCGCGGCTTCCTGAAGTATCTTCCAGGCTTCATCGAAGCGGTCCTGAAAGAAATAGCCGCGCATCAGGCCGCCGTACGGGAAGACCGCGTCGGGACGGGCCACCATGTCTTTCTTAGCTTCTTCGATCACCGTTTCCCACCGGCCGGTTCCTTGGGCGGAAAGTCCCGCGATCAGACCTTGGGGGTTCGGGTCCGCACCTCGGCGAGGATAGGTTTGACCCCACGATTCGAGGGTTTGGAAGGCTTTTTCCAAATCCCCGGTTACCTCCCGGTCGTAGTTAAAGTCAATAAAGAACTTCTCCCGATCGCTCGCATGATCGCGCAGTTGCCAGGCCTTCGTCGAGTTTTGATGCGCTAGCGCCCATTCTCCCGTAGCCGTGTAACCGAGCCCTAAATGGGCGTAGGCCATAGCGAATTTCGGATCGATTTCGACAGTCCGGTGAAAGTAGGGGATAGATGCCGCGGTCCCGGAGGATAACGCAACCTTCATTGCCGTGCTATAGGCCTTCAACGCTTCCAGGGAAGAAGTTTTGGCCTCCCACAGAGGCGCTGAGTGGTCCTCGACCGTGGCGAGCGATTCGCCCACCCGGGTTCTAAACTTTCGAGCGATCTGGCTCAGACTATTCAGGACCTCTTCCCGCCTGGCGGCCTGCGCCTGCTCCTGATCGAGGATATTACCGGTATTGCAGGCTTTCGCTCGCAAGCCCAGGACATATTGACTTCCAAGGCTGGTAATGGAGCCTTCGAGAATCGCGGCGCTCCCGGTTCGCTCGCAGATCTCCCGCGCGACTTCAGCGGTAAGCCGCGCACCCTTTGACCGCCCCATCAGAGCCAGCGTCTGCTGAACCTGCTGGTCCGAAATTGCTTCGAGGAACGGCGATTGTTGCAGCTCAACGGCGAGTCCCTGTCGCAATGTGTCGTCAAATACCGGATCGCCGGTTTTGTTATCGAAATCCGCGAGGACGATCGTATCCTTGTCGGTCAGCTTGGGCCTCGACGCGGAATCGCGATGGGAAAGCGACCACGCGGTCACTCCGCTCAAAACGAGGAATGCGGTTCCCGAGGCTGTGGCGAGCGCGACCAGCCTGTGCCTGCGGAGAAACTTCCGCGTTCGGTATCGCTGGCTCGGAGGTGAGGCCAGCACAGGCCGGTTCTCCATGTGCCTCCGGATATCGGCCGCGAGTTCTGACACCGATGCATAGCGCCGCTCGCGCGTCTTCTCCAGTGCTTTCATGGTGATCGAGTTCAAGTCGCCATCGACCAGGCGACGCAGCGAAATCGGGTCGGTCTGGCGGAGCGCGGCGACGTCAACTCTCCGCCGCGCCCATCGAGGTAAGTTTTCGCGACAGCGACGGCGCTTCGTCTTCCCGGATGATCCGCAGCATTTCCGCTAAACCGGCGTTGCGCAGCGTGACCGTGTCGAACGGCACGACTCCGATCAGCAGTTCGTACAAGAGCACGCCGAGAGAATAAACATCAGAGGCCTGATCGATATCTCCCGTGATCGTGTCGGCTTGCTCGGGGCTGGCGTACTCCGGTGTCCCGACGATCTGGCCGAACTGCGTGAGCAGCGTGTTCTCTACGGCCCACTTGTCGGTGGCCTTTGCAATGCCGAAGTCGATCACCTTGGGAACCGCCGCGCCATCCTGTTCCGTCACCAGCACATTCGACGGCTTCAGGTCACGGTGGATCACACCCTTTTGATGTGCATGCTGGACCGCACGGCAGACCGCCAGGAATAACGCGAGCCGCTCTTTGGTGGTCATCCGCTTGCGATCGCAATACTGGGTTATCGGCGTCCCTTCGATGTACTCCATCACGAAGTACGGGCGTCCATTGGTGGTCGCGCCGGCATCGAAGATTTGGGCGATGTTCGGGTGGTCCATCATGGCGAGCGCCTGGCGCTCATTGCTGAAGCGGGCCAGCACCTGGACGGTGTCCATGCCGAGCTTTACAACTTTAAGAGCGACCCGACGGCGAATCGGCGCAAGCTGCTCGGCGAGGTAGACGGTGCCCATACCCCCTTCGCCTAGAGGTCGCAGGACCCGATATCGGCCGAAGTCGTCGTCGCCAGTTGCCGCTGCTGTGTCGATAGCTTGTGTCGGGGATTCTACCGCGCCGATCGAGCTACCGCCAACCAAACTGTCGAATGCCCCCAGGATCAGACACGCCGGGCACATCCCCGCGGGATCGCTGGAATCCAATGGGTCTCCGCACTGAGGGCAGTTTGGCATCTGAACAAAAGCTGTAGGGGTTATTTTACGCTTTTCCTCCCGACGCTGTAACCTCAGGCCCGGCAATTCCTTATTCGTGGCAGTGAGCCGGCCGGACCGGTCACCTGATTGGTCAAGAAAGAAGGAGATTCGTTATGAAAAGCATTTTGATTCGGCGCCCACTCGGGCTTTGGAGGGCAGTCAAGGAACCCGCGTCTACCCAGAGGGCGCGGAGGGCTCTACCACTCATGAAACATAAGCTCAATCTCAGGACCTGGAGTTTGATGCTCCTCTGCGCCTGTGCAGCCGGCGCGGATAATCGCTTCACCCTGATCGACTATCCAGACGCGAGTATGACGCAGGTTTGGGGAATCAATTCGCGGGGCGATGTTGGGGGAGTCTACACGGGGGCCGACAAAAACAATCACGGTTTCCTCGTAAACGGAGGCCACTATTCGCCCATCGATTACCCTGGCGCGACGGTAACGCTCATCAACGGGATAAGCCCGCAAGGCGATCTGGTGGGCGAATTCGGAGCGACCGGGACCAGTCCCCACCGTGCGTTCCGGCTGGGAGCCGACGGTGTCTTCACCGCATTCGACTTTCCCGGCGCAACGTCAACTTCGTTAAAGGGCATCAATGCACGCGGCGAGATGGCCGGACAGTACACGCTGGCTGACGGAGCCAACCATACCTTCCTGTTGGTGGCCGGAAGTCTCACCAGGATCGACTATCCCGGGGCGAGCAATACGGCGTCGCTTGGCATTTCACCGCAAGGCGAAGCGGTCGGAACCTACATGGTGAACGGCATCAATCACGGATATGTGTATTCGACAGGGAGTGGGTTCACCACCATTGACTATCCCGCTTCCACTTACACGAACGTTACCGGCCGGAACGCCTCGGGTGATGTCGTGGGCCGCTACCTCGATGCCTCGGGCGTCAGCTTTGGCTACATCCTGTCGAACAGTCAATTCACCTCCATCGACTATCCAGGCGCTTCCTTCACGGGTCTCACCGCAATCGACCCGGCGGGAAACATCACGGGCCGCTGCACAGTCGACGGACTGACCCATGGATTCGTGCTCGCGTCGACGCAGCCGCCGTTGCGTTACACGGTCAGGGATCTGGGCACGGTCGGAGCGCCGCCGGGGCAGCCCGAGACGGTGGCGAACAACGATCAGGTGGCGGGAACGGCAGTAATGGAGTCAGGTTCGCTGCATGCCGTCGTATGGTCCCGCGCTGGTGTGATGACCGACCTTGGCAGTGCGGGACTCAACAGCATTGCGTTTGGGATCAACGAAAGCGGCGTGACAGTAGGACAAGCTGAAATGGCCATTGTGGATCCGGGCGGCGAAGATTTTTGCGGCACGCTGGCGTTGGGATTTCCCGGAACCGGCGCCACCTGTACGGCGTTCGCAGCTCAAAACGGAGTCATGAAACCACTACAGACGCTCGGCGGCGCAAACGGCATGGCCAGAGCCGTGAACGGGCGCGGGCAGATCACCGGAACGGCTGAGAACACGACCATCGACCCTGCTTGTCCATCCCCGCAAAAGTACCAATTCAAGCCGGTACTATGGCAAGGCGAAGACGCGGTAGAACTGCCAACGGTGGGCGGCGACCGGAACGGTATTGGGCAAGGCATCAACGAGAACGGAGAGATCGTGGGCGGATCGGGCAATTGCGTCGCGTACAAGCCCAACAACCTGCATATGCTACAACCGTTGCACGCGCTGCTGTGGGAAACTGGCGGCGCAATCGACCTCGGGAATCTGGGCGGCAAGGGGCTGGTCTCCGGCCATTTTGCACGCAGCATCAACAATAACAGCGAGGTGGTCGGGTTCTCCGATGTCACCGGCGACAAAGCCACTCACGCATTTCGGTGGACCAGGAACACCGGCATGCAGGATTTGGGAACGCTTGCCGGCGACGGCCATAGCGTCGGACTCGGAATCAATGATCAGGGCGTTATCGCCGGTGTCTCCATTGTTCCCAATTTCAGCTCGCTCCGGGCATTCGTGTGGCGTGGCGGAGTGATGATGGACCTCAACCAATTGATCCCGGCGACTTCAGCTCTGTACTTGCTAACGGCATGTTCGATCAATGCAAGCGGAGAGATCACAGGCTTTGCGGTCGATTCGAACGGGAGCATGCACGCATATCTGGCGGTACCGCTTGGCTCTGGCGAAGAAGACTTTGAAATGGGGGTAAGCCCGTCGATGCTGTCGACTGCGGCCCGGGACCGGATGCGGAACGTGGGCCGGGCGCTCGCACCCGGAAAGCTCGGTCACTAGTCACAGTCGGATCGTTACCAGGGCGATGACACTGTACCCGCCCTGGTAACGGATCTGCAGCGTTCCGTGCTGGCGCCGCTCTGCGCTCGGGGCTTCGCGTGAGCCTCACCCGGCTGACCATAAACCGTCGTGGAAGTACGCGGCCTCCGAGCTTGCGATCAGGCAACTCGGAAGCAGACCCAGTTGCCGTGTAGTCGCCATCTCGTTGAAGTGCTCGCGGCCGTTAACCGCAGCCTTGGTCGGATCAGGCCATCCGGAGAACGATCTTCTCATCGCCGGCGACCCAGACAGAACTACTCTAACCCTGCCAGAACGGGACTCGGGACAGTCAACGGCGAGAAGCCGACTCACTCGATAGTTGATTCCTAGGCCTTGATTTCCTCGAGTTGCTTCGTCTCGTTCCCAACCGGGCGGTCTATCGGAATGCGGGCGCAGGCGAGGAGCGTAGTCAACAGATCTCCCTGATTTCCCTTCGTATCCGGCAAGAAACGTCCCGTTTTGATGGAACCGCCTTCCTTACCGGCAATCACGAAGGGAAGATTTTGCGTGTATGCTTGTTCCCATCCTCCAGGCCTGATCCCCACATCATGATGCAGTTGTCGAGCAAGGTGCCGCCGGCTTCACTCAGGCTGTGCATCTTCTTCACCATATATGCGAACTGCTCGATGTTGAATTCTGCAATCCTGGCGACCTTCTCAACCATTACAGGGTCGTTGTTGTGATGGGTTTGCGAGTGATGCTGGTCGTTGAACCCCAGTTCCGGATAGGATACCTCATTGGGTGTCGAGCCAATGTAAGTGCTGACACGAGTCGTATCGGTCTGGAACGCCAGTATGTTCAGGTCGCACATGACTTGCATGTACTCGCTGCGTTTTTCGCCTTCCCGAATCTTGATCTCGATGGGCGGCGAATCGGAGGCGTGACGTTTGCTCGATCCGCGGCTGGCCTTTTCCAATGCGGCCTCTTTTTGGCGATATTCGATCGCAGCGATGCGCCGTTCCACCGAGCGGACGCTGGCGAGGTATTCATCGAGCTTCGCGATCCCAACTCAGGTGCGGGCCGTCGAATAACAGCGACACGGAATTCAGAATGTTGCGACCGATAATGCCGAGATCCTGGTCAATCAGAAGGAACTGCCCACGGAATCTGCGATCGAGAAAAACCATTTCCGCGTGGGCGGCAATAGCGGAAGAGCTTGTTCCTTCAAAGCTGATCAACGCATAGGTTTTCCCGGGGCTCCCGATAACGCCCAGTTCCCGGGCAACGGACATCGGCAACAGAGTCACGTCGGCTCCTGTATCAAGCAGCATCGGAACACCGGATTTGGCTTCCCCGGTAACCGGGTTCCGCACCAAGACGCGGGCAACCGGCGCGGGCGGGTCAAATGCGTTCGAATCGTACGAAGGCATGGAACTATGGCTGCACGACCTCCATCTCGAAGTCGACCGCCTGCTCAGGCCGGGCCAAGCGCGGACTTCGAAGATGGACAGGTCCCGGTTCCGCTTCCATACCGGGAACGAGGACATACACCTTGGCGCCTTCCGGTATGTGAACTTCGGAGCTTAGCCTGATTCGCCCGTGCTCCACAACGCCCTCGAACGTTTGCGCTCCCATATCCAGGATTGTAACGGATTCCAATGATGCTGGGATAATGAACGCCGGAGGCGGGGCGGGCTGCGCCGCAACTGTGGCACAGCGCCACGGCTCGCGCGTTGCAGATGCGGCGCAATCTCGATTCATGGCGCGACAGTTTGGCTGTCACCGAAACCTCGAGTATCGGCGGGCGATCGCAAAATCCCCGTACGGTATGCTGGCGCCCACTCGGAGCCCAACCGACCACATCCGCGCCTTGCGCGTGATTCGGCCAAGTGGATTCAGTAGCGCCATGATCTTCGACGGCTCGAGCAGCGGTAGAATGGGGCATGCGCAACGAATTCACGGCGATCATTGAGCAAGACGGCCCGTGGTACATCGCGTACTGCGCGGAAGTTCCCGGCGCCAATGGCCAGGGCAAATCGCGTGAAGAGTGCCTGGCGAATCTGCGTGAGGCCATCGCGCTGATACTGGAACATCGTCGAGAGGAGACACTCCGCTCGCTGCCGGTGGACGCTGGTCAGGAACTCGTTGTCGTAGGATGAAGCTCGACGGACTGCTACGGCACCTCCGCCGGCATGGATGCGTAATTCGGCGGGAGGGGAAGGAGCACACTCTCTGGGAAAATCCTCAGACTGGTCACGCCGAAGCGGTTCCGCGCCACGCCGAGATAGCAAACGTCCTGGCTCGGAGAATTTGCCGGCGCCTCTCAATTCCCGATCCTCCCGGCTAGGTGAGTCAAGAATCCGCAACGGGCGTGATTCGGCCAAGTCGATCTGAAGCACGGGATCGGCTGTGCGCTGCGATACGATGGATTCTGGGCGAGGGTCGCACATCGTTCATGCCGACGATCCCGGACCGTAGAGGTTCTTCTTTTACAGCTTCGACTGCAACGAGCCCGAACACGTACACGTTCAACGTGAGAATAAAGTTTGCAAGTACTGGCTCAGGCCATTTTGCGTTGGGCCGCAACGACGGTTTTCGGTGCGAGAATTGAATCAGATCCGTGCGCTAATAGCACTGAATCCCGATATGATTTTGGAGGGTTGGCATTTAAGGCGATCGGGTCTCCAGGTCCAGCTTGCTTCCTCACGTCCTGTGCGTCTTAGCGGCAGTGGGGGATGGGTTGGCCGGTCTACTTGTACGAGCCGCTTGCATAACCAAATTGCCGGCCTAAATCGTGAGTTTCGGCGGGTTCTCAGATACGCTGTCGCCCCTGGTGTTTGGTGTGAACGAGCAGCAGGTCAATGAGGGCACAATAAAATCCAATGAGGAGACTTTCCCATGAAACACAACACGATGTTGACCGTCGCGTCTCTGCTCTCGATCCTATTGCTGACGGTTCACATTACGGACGACATCGTTCGTGGAATATCGAAGGCCGAGAGCTCAAACACTGCGCTACTCATCCTCGCGATCTTCCTCTACGGGACACTCGTGCTCCCCGAACGGCGAACGGGGCAGATCATCATGCTGCTCATCGGATTGTTCGCAGCAGCCATGCCCGTCATGCACATGAGGGGGGCACATTACAGCGAGATCGCCAAATCCCCCGGCGGCTTTTTCTTCGTCTGGACACTCTGGGCGCTCGGCGGGCTGGGGGGCTTCACCTTGATCCTCTCGGCGCGCGGACTGTGGGATCTGCGACGGAGCCGGTCCAAGTAGTCCAGGGCAATGGGCGCGGGCCGGTTCCCATTCACTCTCGCGTTTCCACGCCTCGGAGATTCGGTGGGGAAGAAACAGCCATTAACCACGCCGCGAGCCCGAATTCAAGGCCGCTCGCCGGTTTGTGCTCGCCGAACACTTGAGCAGCTTCTAACGTCACGGCTCCGTGCAGGAACGCCCAGAGCGCGACGGAGGCCTCTGCCGCGCGGTCCGGCCCAGCAATTCGTTGCACCTGCTCGACAGTGAACGCCCAAAGGCTTTGGCGGTAGTCGGCATCTTGTTCGGGTGCGTGGAAACTCATCATCACCTGGTAGAGGTGCCGGTTGGCCTTGGCAAACTTCATGTAAGCATGTGACATCCGGCGAATCGTGGCTACCGGTTCGCACCCGGCGGCTGCCTTCCGAAGCGCCAGTTCCAGCCGGCGGGCAGCTTCGTTTGCTAACGCAGCTTCCAGTGCGGAGCGATCGGAAAAGTAACGGTAGATTGCATTGGGCGTAAGGTCGAGGGAGGCGGCGAGATTCCGTAACGACAAGTCGCGGATGCCTCTACGCGCCAGATCTTTCACTGCGGCTGACAGGATCGTCTGGCGGTCTGTTTTCGATGGATAGGGCATCAGGATCACTGTACAACCGGCCCGCGTTCCAGCGCGGCTACGGCCTTATGAGCCCGAGCATCTTTGCAAGCTGGGCGTCGACCATCCTTGTGGGAAGAAGTCTGGGAAGAGTCCAGTTCTTGAAACGTTGTGGAATGACCGCGTAGCGTGCCTTCGGTTTCGCCGTGCTGAGTGCCATGTGGACGGCTTCGCCCAGACGCTCAGGAGATAAACCGTTAGTGCGTGCCTCGGAGACGATGAACTTCTGGAATTTCTGCACCGCCTCCCAATACCCGGTCGGCTCGAACTCGCTCAGATCTTCTTTTTCACCCTTGTCGTACATCGCTGTGTTCACGGTGCCCGGTTCAATGATTACGACATCGATGCCAAATAACATGAGTTCTCGGCGCAGGGCGTCCGACATTCCTTCGAGACCAAATTTGGAGGCGCTATAAGCACCGAGAAGCGGGATGGCAACTTTTGCGGCAGTTGAACTGATGTTTACGATTCGACCGGCCGGACCCTTCCTTTTCTTGTCCGTTCCCAAAAGGGCAGCGAAGGCCTGGATCACGACAAGCGGGGAGATCATGTTGATTTCCAACTGCCGCCTGAACTCGCTGGGCTTGAGATAAAGCAGTGGCCCACTGACCACAATTCCTGCGTTGTTCACCAGACCGGCCAGATTTGTTTCGCCTATCATCGCCCCGACGTGCTGGGCAGCTTGCTGTACAGCGTCGGCGTCCGTAATGTCCATCATGAGAGGCACGAAGCCGTCACCGAACTCTCTCTGCAAACGATCGGCGTCAGTCTGCTTGCGTACAGAGCCGAACACGCGAAATCCCTTCGAAATAAGGACCTTTGTAGTTCCCCAACCAATTCCGGTAGAGACCCCTGTGACCACGACATCTTTGCTTAGCGCCATCGCATTACTCCTAAGATGGACACTGTCCATCTTCATAATATACACTGTATATCTTGCCTGTCGCGGATGTCAAGGCGGCTCGGGCGATCATTCCCGTCGGTGCGTACTAGCAAAGGCAATCCACACTGGCCAAGTTCGTGTGGTATCGGTCTCGATGGGTCAGGGCCTGCGGCTTGCGTCCATCTTGGAGGCCCGCGCCAGTGCTTGCGTGTCGATATACTCCCGGATGTTCGCCAGTTTGCCATTTCGAACGGTAATGGCGAAGACAAAATGGTCCTCGAATGTCTTGTTCGTGGCTTTGACTCTGCCCCTACTGAGACCGACGACCAGAACCCGGTCGCCCTGTGCTACGAATTCGGGGGGTTCCGGGTATAAAATTTCCATTTCAGAAGCCTTCTGAAACAAATCGGCCAATTCCGCGTGCCCGCGGTGCGTGCCGGCCAGCGGCCAGTCCTCGCCCGGAATGATCCACTCAATATCTTCGGCAGACAACGCCAGCAGACCTTGCACATCGCCGCGGCCGAGTGCTGCAAATGCAGCCTTCACAATCTGCACATTCTCTTGTATGTTCATCGAAACTTCTCCATTTCCTTACACCGGCCGGGCCGCAGCGTGCCAGGTCCCACGCTCTTCGGCGCGATTTCAGATGGCTGAGGTGCCGCCGTCGACATACAATTCCACCCCATTCACGAAGCTCGATTCGTCTGAAGCAAGAAACAGCGCGACCGTCGCAATTTCCTCAGGACCACCCATCTTTCCCCGCGGGACCAGGGATTCGAAATACCGCTTGGTCTCCTCGTCGAAGAGTTGCTCCTGAATGGGTGTGGCGATCTGCCCCGGGCTTAGCACGTTCACCCGGATATTCCTGCCCTTCAGTTCGTTGAGCCACCCGCGCGCGAATGCGAGCAACGTCGCCTTGCTCGCTGCATACACGCTGAAACCAGGAAAACCTTTGATCGAAGCAATTGACCCGGTCATGAAGATCGATCCGCCATCGTTGAACAGCGGCAACGCCTTCTGAACGGTAAACAGCGTGCCGCGCGCATTCAGGTTGAAGGCCGCGTCGAAGTGCTGCTCGGTAATCTGGCCCAGTGGGACGGCTTCGCCCGTGCCTGCGCTCGCGAACAGGACGTCGATCTTGCCCTTTTCCCGCTTGACGGTGTCGAACAGACGGTCGAGGTCGTCGAGATTGGCCGCGTCACCGCGCACGCCGGTCACGTTGCGGCCAATCAGTTTGACGGCCTCGTCCAGCGCCTCCTGTCTCCGGCCCGTGATGAAAACATAGGCGCCTTCTTCAACGAACAGCCTGGCGCTCGCCAGAGCCATGCCGCTCGATCCACCCGTGATGACTGCAACCTTCCCCTCAAGTTTTCCCATAATTACTCCCTTCGATAGATGTGTAGCAAGTACAGTAGAGTAGATTCTTTGGCGGTGGACGAGAACTGCTCGGGAGTCCCAATCTTTTGTCTATTCGTCCAAAAGCGGGAGGCTAAGCTGGACCCGATAACAGACATCTTCAGAACGATGCACGTCACTGCTTTCGGTCTGCACAGGCTCGAAGCCACCGCGCCGTGGGGCGTAATGCAGGAAAAGCAGGCCGAAGAAACGCCTTCCGACAAAAAGATGTTACCCACAGATTTGGCCCACTTCGCCATGCTTTCGCTCGGCAACTGCTGGCTGAGTGTGGAAGGGATTGCGGAGCCGATTCCCCTGACCGGTGGTGATTGCTTTTTGCTGGCCCGGGGGACTTCGATTGTTTTGCGCGACAGCCCGCGAACACGTCCGAGGTGGAGTTTCCGCGAGATCGCGGCCAGGGCCAATGGTAATGTCGCTCATTATGGAGGTGGTGGCGCACCGACGGCAATCGTCTGTGGGTCCTTGAGCTTCGATCGCGCCAGCCTGAAGCCGATCACTCAGCTATTGCCGAGCTTCATTCTGATTAAGGCCGATCAGGCACGCACGCTTGCTCTTCACAACACAATGCAAGCGCTGGCGTCAGAAATGGCAGAACAGTCGCCGGGATCGGAAGTAGTCGCGACTCGGCTAGCCGAGGTCCTATTTATCCAGGTACTCCGGGCGCATATCGCGTCGGGAGTGGAATGGCGCAACAAGGGATGGCTTCGTGCGATTTTCGATCCTCAAATGGGCGCTGCCCTGAGTGCCATTCACGACAGAGTGAATACACCCTGGACGGTCGAATCCCTGGCCGAAGCGGCGGGCATGTCTCGCTCCGCGTTCGCAGCACGTTTTAAAGAGCTACTCGGACAAACACCACTGGAATATGTAACCGAGTGGCGGATGCAGAAGGCGATGCAGCTACTACAACAGCGTGACAAAAAGCTGATAGACGTCGCTCGGTTGGTCGGTTACGAGTCCGACGCTGCGTTCAGTAAGGCGTTCAAGCGAATTATCGGGGCCAACCCTGGTGAATACGTGAAACGTGGTATTTGAAGGCCCGGGTCATGCCGGAATGGCGGAAGATTTTTGAAGCGGAGGATAGCATGGAAGTGTATTCTTCCACTGAAATGGGTGCCCAGGTGCCTCGCATTTGGGAAGGGGAGACCACGGACCCCAAAACCGACCGAAGCAGACCACGATCAGTCCCGGTATACGCGCCAGGGTTGTGAAACCCGTCATCTCGCGGACTGACTTTGGTCCGGTCCACCGATTAGTATCGGGCGTTTTACGGCCAGATGGAAAAGATCCCGTAGCGTCCGGCGTAGCCGACGTAGAGTTGGTTATATCAGCCCGTTCAGGTACTTAGCCAGATCGACTCTGATCGGCATCAGATATACGTTCGCATCGAGGTTTGCAATCGCCCTGATCGCAGATCTGGCAAAAGCCCGGTTCCAATCGAGCGTTGGATTGAAATCGGAGGGGAATATGATTTTGTTCGTCGTCTCCCAGTAAGCTCGTGAACGCGGTCCTACAACCGGGGCTATGCCCCAAAATACGTTATGCCCTCTTAACATCTCAGCGCAGATCTCCAGGAGCCGAAGATCGAAGATGGGTTGTGTGAAGAAACCATCCGCTCCTGCATCCGCCTTTCTTGCAACTGCATCGAGCTCGTCCCGGAAACTTTGTCGATAGGGATCGAAAGCTGCAAAAACCTTCAACTTCGGATGGTGCCGCTTGAAGCGGCGTATGATGTCGTCGCTTGTATTGGGGTATGTCTGATGGCTTAGATCGCGCGGCGGATCACCTCTAATCACCAACACTTCTGAGAGGCCAGAGGCAAGAATGGCCTCTGCCATCGGCAGATCACCAACTGGCGGAATGTCGATGGCCCTGATATGCGGGATGGAGGCCGGAAGAATTTTGCTGGCGATCGCACAGGCGTCCCAACTACGGAGTGGGAAGCGCATGAGATCCGGAATATTGAACGCATTGACTTCCGGCATCGCAGCGTGGACCAAACTCGCATCGGCGTACACTTCCGCTTCACTGCGTGGAACAAGTTCAACCGAGATTCTCATGTGTCGAGCCGCAGACCTCTAGAATAACTTTTCTGACGTGGTTTTGACTCGAAAAAACGGCCGCTTAGAAACGGAGCAACAGGCAAGAACATTTTTCGCAGCAGAGGCAAGGTTTGTGCCTGACCGTTCCGGCCCACGCGCCACTTTGACGATTTGTCGTCATCGTGTCGACAAGTGGCGCTCGGGGCGGATGACGCGTTTATACCGGCCAAAGGCAATAGCAGCCGAGTTCGCCTTGAAGGTTGGAAGTGAGTCATCAACGCCCTAGGATGACTGAGGATTCGCGCTGCCATAGACGAGCGAGTTTGTTCGGTTGCCGAGGTGTGCTCGCCTTGCAGAACAGCAGTATTCTTTTTTCGTTCGAGACTGACTTTACCAGGAGGTTGAAGGCCGGTCCTCAGATCGAAACTTGGCAGGGACGGTCAGCGGCGGCCTTCACGCCAGCCGTGATTCTCTTTATCGTACTGCCAGAAGCTGAAGACAACATCGAGCCGGGGTGATTCCGCTGGAGTGTCTGCCGCGGCGTTGTCCAGTCTGTAACGGCAACACAATCATTGGCCATGGACGGCGCCGACGCCAGTGCCACGATGACCAGCACGAATGCATCTGGGTAAGGCGCGGACTCTGTAAGCCGTGCGGAAAGACTTTCACGATTTTGCCCGACTGGCTTGCTCCGGCCGGGCACTACAGCCTTCACTGCCGGCAACAGTCTTGCGAGCGGATCGCCGCCGGCGATTCCGCCGAGCAAGCCGCACCGCACTGCAAGGATTCAACACGCTTGCCCGATGCCTCCACGGTGCGCCGGTGGGCACAGCGGCGACTGATCAGCATTTGGTCCTGGATCAAGAACCGAGTCAAAGGTCCGCACTTTTTGCAGACACCCACCATTGCTGCCTGGGATTTCTGCGCGCTCTGCCGTATTCTGCCGATCGAGGCAAGAAGTCCGTGAATCGCCAAGCTCTTGACGACTTAAAACAGCAGATTCCGCTGATGGGCTATCTGCAAACGCATGATTGGCAGCCGGCACGGCCACTTAGTCGTGGTCGATGGAGAGGGTTGTGTCCTTTGCATAAAGACCACAAACCGAGCTTCCTGGTGGATGCCACCAAAAACCTGTTCTACTGCTATGGTTGTGGCCGCGGCGGCGACGTGATTCGCTTTGCGGAACTCTACCACCAGGTGAGGTTCTCGCAGGCCATTGCGTTGCTATGCCAATGGCGCGGTGCGGAGCCGTTACTGGATGAAGCGTCACGCTTCTATCGCGTTCAGTTAGAGCGCCATAACGAGGCAGTTTCGTATCTGTGCCAACGCGGAATCCATTCTTGGGCGACGATCGAACTCATGCGGCTCGGCTACGCGCCGGGTGGTTTGCCTGCGGGGTTGGATAACGCGGTTAGGCCACCCGTTGCCGGCTTTGCGCCAGGCCGGCCTTTTGACCGGCTTGGGGTACGACGCATTTGTGCGGCGCATCGTCTTTCCGCTGGAGGGCAATCTTTATGGCCGTAGCCTTTCAGTTGCGGCACCGCCGCACCGCTTCTTACCTGGTGCAAAGGTTGGCCTGTATGCCTGGACGCAAGTCCAGCAGTATCCAGAAGTGACTCTTGTCGAGGGGCTGTTCGACTACGCCGTACTTTGGCAAGCGGGGTTTCACAACGTTACCTGTTCGCTGGGAACCCATCTCAACACGCGCCAGTTTCGGCAACTCTGCGATGCCTCCCGAACCGTCTACCTGGCTTTTGACTCCGACGACAACCACAGCGGCCAGGATGCCGCGCAATGGATGTCACGCCGGCTTCGTGAGCGAGGCGTGGCCGCCCTGCGCGTTGAACTGCAGGACGGTCAAGATCCAAACAGATTCTTCGTTGAAGGCGGTGATGCCCGTCAGTTCCAGCGTCTGTTGGAGGCTGCGCGTGCATGACCTTCCATGTCGTTCGCCAGACGCAGCTAACACCCGCGCAGAGCCCATATCGAGTCACGCAACAAGAAACGGGAAGAGAGGTGATCTGGGCCAATCGTTTTCTCGATCGAGAATGTGTTCGGTGTTTGGCTGTGACGACTCTCCTGAGCTATGCACTTGATTTGCTCCACTTCCTCCGCTGGTGGGTCAGTGTTCACCAAACCGATATCGTCATCGAAGAGGCCGTCACCGACTCGACACTGCTGGAATATGTCCGTTTCCAAGCCGGCCAGTCACCCCGGCCTGCGGCTGCCACCATCAACCGCCGCATAGTCGTGGCCGATCGTGCGCTTAAAAGCGAATTTCCCAACGTTTCTCCCCAGTTCGCTCCTGGCTTTCATCAACTCTATTGGAAGCGATCTCCTATGACAATGGCGCGGCCCCGCCAGGCATTAAGCCGCCGGCGAGTCAAGGCACCCAAACGCGTGATCCTACCGCTGTCGGTGGACGAAGTGGCGCGGTTCTGGTCCAGTTTCCGTACCTCGCGAGACCTGGCAATCGTCGGCCTGATGCTGCTCCAAGGTCTACGGTCGAAAGAAGTGTTGTCTCTCAACCGAGACGATTTGCTGCTGGCCGAATCACAGATCCGCGTACGTGGCAAAGGTAGCAAAGTCCGATTCTTGCCACTGAGCTGCGGGAAGTTCCAAACCGGCATGCGCACGAGGAGGAGTTCGAAGAGCGGGATGTCGAGCGAGCTCTCGACACCATGGAATTGTTTCTTAAAGCAATTCAGTCGCCGGAGGCGGCAAGCATTGCGCGCCTGCGGATGCCCGTGAGGCCCGCAGGGAAGGAGGCGACTGCCACATCCAAAACCGGGGTTCCTGCAGCGCCGGTTGTCGAATCCGGTCAACTCAGCGTCGGAGCGAACGGAGTGGTTCGCGGTGTTCGACTCTTTCGATATGTCGCAGCGCAAGCCAATCGTGGGAGAGCTGTCGGCATTTCTTATGGCGACTTCATCGCGTTCCTGCATGGAGAAAGCAGCTTCCGAGAGGTCGCTGGGCGCAACTATCTTCCATCGGACACCGGAGCCGCGATCGAACTGGCGTGGTCCATCACAGAGGCGAATGGCGGCCGGATAGAAGTGGCCGCAGGTGGTCGGACGATCCGGTGCGGGATGAACACGTTTATATGGACTTCAATTCTCCGTACGATCGGCCCGAAAAGGCGAAAAGGCGTGGCATAACCCGAAGCAAATGCTGCCCTACAGCCGGGCGGACTGGAAGACCGTCTTTCCCGTATCGACGACGTCGCATGATCAAACCCGGTGAATTAGCGGGACTCGCGTGAAAGACCAGTACTTCGGGGATATTAATGACTACCGCAAGTACGGCCTAATCCGCGGGATCCTTGCCGGTGCAACCGTTCGACTGGGCATCTGCTGGATTCAGATTATTTAATCTAAAGCGGTCCACGACAAAACAGACCGCAGCGTCTATTAACCAGACCGTCTCAAGACTTCGCGAAGACGCCGGCCCACGATCAGCTCTTCGCCGGGTTGCAGCGTGGACATGACGACCCGCACCCGATCGGGCCCGGGTTGACCTTTAGAGAGATATGTATCTTTGTCCCAATCTACAGCGGCCACGTGACTGCGATTCACTTTCGTGAGAACGTCGATCGGCGGTTGACCCTCCCTTAGCTTCTGAGCGCATTCCTGGACGTTCATCTTTAAAGCGTTTTCGTCCCACTTGACAGTCAAAGTTGGATAGCCGCCTCCAGCCGATACCTGCAATTCGGAAGTCACGCCCGGCACGGTTTCAACTAAACGGGAAATGGTTTTGGCTCGCCGGGTCCATTCGTCCAGCATGGCCTTCAAATCATATTTCTTCCAGGCTTCGACCGCTGCCAGGACGCCCATGATTTCTTCCTTCCCTACCTTCATGGACCGGCAGAGGGCGCCCTCCCACGGGGAACTCTGGGCGAGCGCCGCGTCAATGAGGTCCTTGCGGCCTAAGAGCAGGCCCGAACACTGCGGGCCGCTCAACCCTTTGCCGCCGCTAAATGTATAAAGGTCCGCCCCCATTTTCCAGGGCAGGGACAGGTTCTCGATGGGCGGAATGCCGGCCGCCCAGTCAACCAGTACGGGCACCTTGGACTTTTTTGCAATGGCAATCACCTGCTCCAGGGCTTCTCTGCGAGCCGTGGTGTAGATCATGACGGTCTGCTCGCGAATCACCTTCCTGAGTTCGTCACCGTTCAACGCCAGCACCAGCTTCGCGCCAGTCAGGCGAATGGCGTTGTCAAACGATATGCGTCCCCCGTGCATCACCACTTCGGACTTCATTCCGGTGGTATCCGGCAGTTGCCAGATTTTGGCCGTATCCGTGCCGGCCATGCAAGCAGCGGTCGCGGTCGCCAAGGCCGCTGCCGCGCCGGCCGTGACCATCCCCGACTCAGCCCCCGAGAGCTCCGCAAGCCGCCGGCCCGCCCCGCGTTGCAGCTCCCACATGTCGACAAAGTGCAGCGCCGCTTCGGCCATGGCCGCCCGAACCTCCGGCAATTCCAGCGACCCACTGACGTACGTGTACGTTCCCCGGGCGTTGATGATGGGCGTGACGCCGACCTTGCTGTAGATATTGGTTTCGAGGCTCAGGCCCAGGCCTTTGCGGGCCCGGGCGAATAAGTCCCCGGCAGCCAGCGTCCCTAGCGTGGGAGCTGCTGCCAGCCATTTCAGGAACGTGCGCCGGTCTTTCATGCACCAGCGGCCTTTCGCGCTTCCGTCAGGACCTCGCGAATGCGCCGGCCGACGATCAGATCCTCGCCGGGCTGCAGGGTGAGGGCCACGATACGCAATGTGTTGGGTCTGCTGGCGGGTGCGGGCAAATTGGGATTGCGTTCAATGTGAACTCCCGGCACCGTGCTTGGGTTGTTGTTGGTGAGAACCTCGATCGGGGGCGTACCGGTGCGCAGTTTCCTGGCACACTCCGCTACGGTTAATTTGAACGCGGCTTCATCCCATTTCACGGTCAGAGTAGGATAGCGGTTCCCATTGGGAGGAGTCTGGATGTCGGTAGTCACTCCCGGCACGGTTTCCGCCAGGTCGCCAATTTTCTTCACGCGTTTGTTCCACTCTTTGTCCAATGCCGCCAGGTCGAATTTCTTCCAGGCTTCCACAGCGGCCAGCAGACCCATAACCTCTTCTTTGCCGACCTTCATCGCCCGGCACACTGCGCCTTCCCACGGACAACTCTGGGCCCATGCCGCCTCAATCAAGTCCTTGCGGCCCAACAGCAACCCGGAGCATTGCGGCCCGCAAAGCCCCTTTCCTCCGCTGAAGGCACACAAGTCAGCGCCCATTTTCCAAGGGATGCCGAGATTTTCAATCGGTGGAATTCCGGCCGCCCAGTCGACCAGGATGGGCACCTTGGCGTTCTTCGTGATGGGAATTGCCTTCTCCAACGTCTCGCCTCGCGCGGTGGTGTAGACCATCGCCGTTTTTTCGTTGATCGCCGCCTTTAATTCGTCATGCGTAAAAGCCACCACCAATTTGCCGCCCACCGCGCGAATGGCGTTATCGAAGGAGATGCGCCCACCGAACATGATCACTTCGTGCTTCATCCCGGTGGTGTCGGGTAGTTGCCAGATCTTGGCAGGATCGGTGCCCGCCATGCAAGCCGCGGTGCCGGTGGCCATCGCAGCTGCGGCGCCCGCCGTTACCATCCCGGATTCCGCGCCGGATAGCTCAGCCAGATGTTTCCCCACGCCGCGCTCCAACTCCCACATATCGACGAAGTGCATCGCCGCCTCCTGCTTGGCGGCTTTCACTTCGGGTAGTTCCAGTGAGGCGCTGGTATAGGTCCAGGTGCCCCGCGCATTGATGATCGGAGTAACTCCGATGCGGGTGTAGATGTTGTCCTTGGATGTGTAGCCCACGGCTTTTTGTGCCTTGGCCACGAGGTCCTCGGCAGCGAAGGCTCCGAGAGTCGGCAGCGCGCCTACCCATTTTAGAAAAGCGCGCCGGTCAGTAAATAAGTCAGATACGTTCATGGGAAATTATTCTCCTTGCCGTCATTTCACTGCGATCAACGAGATCTGCTCGAACGTTGAATAGATGTCCGCTCTTACCGGTCCGCGGTCGGGCCGGGGCGCCACCTGCGCTACCGTGGTGCGGGTAGGTTTGACATCCGGAAAATACTGCGCGTAGACTGCGTTCATTTTGGCAAATTCGTTCAGGTCATCCAGGTAAACATTGGTGGCCACGACATTGGACAAACTAAGCCCGGCCTCCTCCAGACCGTCCAAAAGATTTCGGATGGTCATGCGCACTTGCGTTTCTACCGTGGACGCGTAGATGCCCAGGTTCGGACCGGGAATGAAGGCGGATTTAGCCGAACAGTAGTAGGTGTCATCGATCCAGACGCACGGGCTCGCCGTAGGGCTCGGTTTCATGTTCTTCGGGCGCATGGCGCGCCTGGTTGTAAGGTCGAGCGCGGCTACGCCGGTGAATTCGATATTGGCGCCCAGCGGCAGGCTTGTCGCCCGAATGGTAGCTCGCGCGGGAGTGTTGCCGAACTCAAAATGGCTGGCGTACACCTTGTTCATAGCTCCCATCACTTTGTCGGTCTGGTAGGGATTCACAAACGCGACATTCCGGAAATCGATGCCGGCCGCAGCCAAGGTTCTCTTCATCTGGTCGAAAGCCTTCTCGACCTGGGCGGCCGGATCCGCCGGCACCTTTCCAGCGGCATCTACACCCAAGAAGCCGGATAGATAGACTTTGCCTCCAGCGACGACCCCCGGCGAAATTCCAGTTTCAGGTAGGCCGGATACCGCCAGCACTTTTCGCTTGGAGAGATCTTTGTAAGCAACCACGGTAATCTCCGCCAGCGCATCGCCCGGCAATTTGTAAACACCCAGCACGGCTCTTGCCGGAGGAGCCTTGGGAAAGGCCTCCGCCCAGAGCGCGTTCATGCGCTCGTAGTTTGCCATGTCCGTCAGGTAGACGTGCGCGTAAACTACGTGCTGCAGAGTCAGGCCGGCGGCGGTGACTTGATTTTTGACATTGTCGAGGGCTTGACGCATTTGCGCGTCAAACCCTTGTGGAGTCTTGCCGTCGCGTCCAACCGGTCCCTGGCCGGAGACATAAAGAAAATCGTTCACCATCAGAGCGGGACTGTACGGTCCAGCGAGCGGCGCGCCTGGGGGCGCAATCACATGTACATCGGCGCCCCAGGCTGTCACTGCAAGCGTTAACCATCCGAGGAGAAAGCTTCGATATCTTGTCAAAACGAGTACCTCAGTGCTAATTGGATCAATCGATTTGTACTGCTGGTAGACGTGATGGTGCCAAAGCCGCCTGTACCCAATGCGCTGTCAGGCGCCGCGAAGTGAGGATGGTTGAACAAATTGAACATCTCGGCGCGGAACTGCAATTGATGTCCTTCACGGTACGGCATTTTAAATGATTTAAAGAACGTTTGGTCCAGGTTGCCGATACCTGGAGCGTACAAACCGGCGGGATTCCTCGGTGTATCTCCGTATGCCAGAACCGATGGCGTGAAGGCGGCGGTGTTGAACCATCGGCCGGGAGAACTGTTCGTCACTGTGAGGGGCACTCCCGGAATGAAGTTGGGGCGCTCCGTGCTGTTGCTCCCGAAGTAAGTGCTATTCTGCGCGGTCCCGTCGTCATTCTGAAGGTCATTGGCCTGCGCTACCCATATCGGAGGCCCATGTTGAATCGTGACCAGACCGCTGAGCGACCAACCACCCGCTACTACACCCTTCAACCCTTTCCAGGACTTCCCGGGCAATTCGTAGAGATAGCTGAGGACGAACCGCTGAGGAATATCATAAAGACTATTGCCCCGCTCATAGACGTCGGGATTTTGGATCATGGCCCGGTCCCCATTCGTCTCATCGCCCACCGTATCGATCATGTGCCCGAAGGCATAAGATGCCGTCACACTTAATCCCGAGTAGAAACGGTGCTGATACTGCGCCTGCAATGCATGATACTCGCTATTGGCATCGGTGCGCACTTCCCGAATGCGACCCCATGTCGGCCACGGACGGCGTGATTGAATGTCACCCGGACCAGGTTGGGGACTGTTCCAGTTGGTGATGCTGGTGTCCAGATAGGTTCCCTTTGAGCCGACATAAGCTACATTGAACGCGTCGTGTCCGCTGAGCTCGCGTTGCACCGTCATATTCCAGTTCTGGATATAGGGGTTCACACGAAACTTATCGGGCGGCAGCGATGTTACATTCCACAGTATCGGGTTGGGAAACAGAGCCGCGGGCTCGGGGTTCTGGATGGTAGCAATCGGGTTGACGGTCGGATTCGTCAGTGTAATACTGCCGGCCGCCGGTGGATTTAACTGGAATACGTCCATATTGTCAAACTGATTCGCGGCAGTGAAAATCCCATAGCCGCCTCGAACCACGGTGCGGTCATTCAAGCGGTAGGCGAAGCCGAGACGCGGCGCCCAATGCCAGTGCTCATTGCTCCAAAGCGGAGTCACCACTCCAGGCGCAGGCCACAGAACCGGCGTTCCGACCGAGCCCGGCACTGTCCAGCTCAGCGTCCGGCTGACACCATTGACTTCAGTGGGCATACCCATCAAATCGTAGCGCAGGCCCATATTGACGGTGAGTCTACGGGTAACCTTCCAATCATCCTGCGCGTAGAAAAAGGATCGCCAGGCTCGTGTCTTCGACGTCGGGAATCCCTCCGGGGTCAAGACCTGGTAGGGGTAGCCGAGAATGTAAGCGGCAGCCGCATTATTCGCGATGTTCGAAGTGTAATTGAACTGCCCAAACGGCCAGTTGGTAGTCGAGGCATCCAGCAGGAGCCGGCGAACATCAGCTCCGAACTTGAAGGCATGATTGCCGGAGAACTTACTCACGTTATCCACGAATTGGAAAGTCCGGCTGGCATCGCCCGGTCCATTGCCGGTGTCGGAAATGGTTTGGTAACCGGAAATCGATAGAATGGGGAACCCCACACCAACCAGTTCCGGCGTGCCTGGACCACCTTTTGATAGACCGTCGATCCCGACATCCGCCGGGGTGAAGTTTGTTCCACTGCGCGGACCTTTGGTCCAGGTGATCTTTCGATAGTACCCGGCACGGAATTCATTCAGCAGCGTCGGGCTGAAGACATGAACGTACTGGCCTCCGCCGTTCATGGCACGCTCGTATGCGTAACTGGGAACCAATGCCGCGCTGACCGCGCTGGTCGGGTAGTCCTGGGCGATGAAATGACCGGTAATCTGATCGTTGCCGATCCGCTGGTCAATTCTCGCCAGACCCTCATTCCCATTCACCCGGCTCGGTGTTGAATAGGAGTAGTTGTTCACGCCGGCAATGTTGGGCAAAGGCATGAATTGATTGAGGAACGCGACCGCTACCGGATCAATGCGGCTGGAAGGGATCTGGCTGTTCGGGAACGGTGTATTTCCCGCCATAGGGTCGGTAATCGTCGAGCCAGCGAAGTTTCCGGCTCTCTGAGCAGGCGTCAGTACGATGCTCGTGCCTACTGCTCCGGATATTTGCCGCACTCCCTCGTACGACAGCATCAGAAAGGTTTTGTCTTTGCGGATAGGTCCGCTGACCACGGTCCCAAACTGGTTGCGCTGCAGAGGATTTTTCGGGAGCGGTTCCGGCCGGAAGTAATCCCGGGAGTCCATGTCGTCGTTACGCAGGTAATCGTAGAAAACCCCGTGCAGGTTGTTCGTCCCGGAGACGAATTGCACGTTGACGTTGGCGCCTCCGTTGCCTCCGTACTCCGCGGAGTAGTTACCGGTCTGAATGCGGAATTCCTGGATCGCATCCACTGGTGGGAACAGATGGGCTACCGCCCAGCGGTTTGCTACGGCCGTAACACCGTCGAAATCCATCTGCATGGTTGTGTCGCGCGTCCCGGCTGCGGTGGCAATGTCCTGGCTCGCCGTCGACTGCATCGTCACTCCCGGAGCAAGTACAGCCAGGTCGATGAACCTGCGGCCGTTCAACGGCATGTTTGCAATTGTCTCTGGCGCCACCACCTGTCCGAGGGTGGCGTTCTCGGTATTTAAGAGTGCTCCGGTCGAAGTGACAGAGACGCTTTCCGAAACTGTGCCCAGAGCCAAACTGAAATCGACCCGTGCAAGTTGGCCGACCTGTAAGACGATGTTAGTCCGTTGTTGGGTCGTAAAACCCGCTGCCGTTGCTTTCACGACATATTCCCCGGGCACCAGATAGCGAATCTCATAATCCCCGCTCGTGTTCGTGAGTACCGTCCTGCTAAAGCCGGTCGCCGGTTGCTTTATCTCCACAGTAACCTGTGGCACGATGGCGCCGCTGGCGTCCGTAATGGTTCCCAGAACTGCTGTGTCGGCCGTCTGCCCCAGAACCGGCCGGTCGATCAAAAGAAGCGACGCGGTGACGATGCACCGGACTAGAAATTGGTCGAGCCTCGACATGTTGTTCTCCCGTTTTTTGGCTTAATTGAAGGCGATTTGCAAACGAAGCCAACCGTAAGAACGGACCAGCGGCCGGGGCGGGGGCCTCTGGAGAATCTATCCTGCGAAGCAGGCTACCATGTTCGCGTTGCAAAAAAGGAGTTACGGTACGTTAACGAAGGCGAGCTTCAATTGCAAACATCCGCGGCAGCAGAACTAAGACATCTGTGGGCGAACAATTGAGACTTGATCTCAAGGAATTTCCCTGCATGGATCGCCATATGCAGGTGCGCGACCCCAGACGCCATCTTCCGTTACACCGGGCGTTAACTGTCAAAGTTATTCAGCAACAATAGGATAGAGTTCGATTGTAACGGCAGCTTGCGAGATGTTACCTCCCCAGTGTATAGTCTTTAGCACTGGGGAGGCATCCATTGGCCAGTGTCGATTGCAGAATTTCGGAAATTTCTCAGCGTGCCGAACTGAATGCCGTCTTAGCGTCAAGGTTTTTTGTCCGCGCTCCCATGCGTTCAAGGATGCTGAGCTACTTGTGCGAAAAATTGCTGAGTAATGAGGCTGAGACCATTTCTGAGTACGCGATCGCGATTGAGGCCTTAGGACGCAAATCGGACTTCGATCCGGAGTCGGACAGCATCGTGCGGGTGGAAGCGTTTCGGCTGAGGCAGCGGCTCAAGGAGTTTTATGCCACTGAAGGCGCAGACCACGCTGTACAGATCGTCCTGCCCGAAGGCGGATACATTCCTCAGTTTGTACAACGTACCGATGACTGCCCGGGCCCCGCGGTCTTGACATCCAACATCGAGCTGCCATCAGTCGATGCCGTCAGCACTCCCCTCGCCAGTCCTCGTAACGCGGAGTTCGTTGCGGACCGCAAAAAATGGACCCGGGCCCTGGCGATTGTCTTGGTCGTTCTGGCGTTGGTGGTGTTCGCCTTCATTCCTTCGACGACCGGCAGGCTCGCGTCCAAGAGATCGGATGCGGCAGGAACCCGAACCATCGCAACCAGCAAAGGGCTGACGGCAATTCCGGCGATCGATGCGCTTCGCGTTCTATGCGGATACCAAGGCGATAAGTTTGTAGACGCAAGCGGCCGCGGGTGGCTCGGCGACCGCTGGTTTACGGGTGGCGTCGCGAGTGTCAGGCCCCTGCGCAGAATTCGTGGAACAAGAGACGAACGTTTGTATACCACGGTCCGCAGCGGCGATTTCCGTTACGATGTCCCGCTGCCACCCGGCTATTACGAACTCCATCTTCACTTCTCCGAATCCCTGGACGAAGACCTTTTGCCGGACTCCGATGGAGAAGACCGCCGGAGGTTTGACGTAATGCTGAATAGTGAGGTCAAGCTCAACCGATTCGACATCGTCACCGACGCGGGTGGAGCGAATGTGGCTACGGAGCGGGTTTTCAAAGATGTGACCCCCGCGAAGGATGGTAAGCTGCACCTTCAGTTTCGACCGGTGAAAGGCGAGGCGCTGCTGAATGGCTTCGAGATTGTGCCGGCCATGAAGGGAAGAATGCGAACCATACGCATCCTTTGTGGGACGGGGGCCTACAGCGGAGCTGCGAATGCTTCCTGGATGGGGGATTCCTACTTTCGAGGCGGTGTGGCCACTCGACACGTCGTGCAAATTCAAACCGCCAATGACCTGAATCTCTATGCAGGTGAGCGATACGGTAACTTTCTCTACTCGATCCCTGTTGCCGATGGGACATATCGTCTGACCCTGCGCTTCGCCGAGTTCGTTTTTGAGTCGAATGACACCGGCAGGCGTGTCTTCGATGTAAACTGCAACGGCACAAACCTGCTCAAGGACTTCGACATCTTACGAGCCTCTGGCGGCGAAAGACGGGCCGTCGAACGCACTCTCCACGGTCTCAGACCGAACGCTCAGGGAAAGCTCGTGCTCGGCTTCATCCCTTCCAAAAATTACGCTTCCGTGGCTTCCATCGAGGTGGCCGACGAATCTCGATAAAGGCTTTCGAGCGGGGTTATCTACATCACTCTCGCGCGGCATCCTTTGTTTGGTCCCAGGTCTGTCATGCGCCTGCTCGGTGGGTGTTCCCAGTTCGACTGAAAATAACTACCGATATGATGTTTCTAACACTGGCTTTTTCGGCACTCATCCCGCAACGGTTCGAGAGTAAGAGTAATGCCGACCGGGCTACCCATCGGCGTATCGCGTGCCATCGGTGCTTGCGTCATGCGAGCCGCTATGCACATTGAATATGCCGGGTTTCGTGGGGTCTGCACTCTTGGCCGGACTTCCATTACTAGCTGCCAAGTCCCATTGCTGCGAGTCATGGGGTCCGGTGGAATGCTGCTCACGTAGCCTCAGGCGACCAAGTCCTGCAGCGTTGCAGGCGCCTTATGTTGCTCGACGGTGTACTTGTCTTTGGCCTGCCTCAAGGTAAACAGGCTGCTGTTAGGGGTGGCCTCCCTCGCGCGCGTTTGATCTGGATATTGCGCGAACAGGAGGGCAGCCGCTATCGTCGCCGAGCCGATTGTCGCGCGAAATAAGTTCATGAGGCACCTGTGGAAGTCCGCGAACTCTGTACAGATTAAGGGCGCGCCACCATCCGTCAGTAAGTCCTTAATTGCGGAGTACGTTAGCTACCAATATGTTGAGATAACACTGTCGAACCGAGAATCACGTCGACGCTTGCGCGTTTCACGTGAAATTGCACGCGACGCCCGGCTTCCGGCCAGCGCATCATCCAGGAGAATTCGCGCCGCAAAGATGACATCACTGGGCCAAAGGTAATACGTTTCGCGATGTATATGTGGAGAACGCGGAGAAAATTAAGGTAGGATGGTCACCGTGCGTCCCGATTTGGAGTGGCATCTTGCTGAACGCGGCAGTCAAAGACAAATTCAACATTACGTCAATTATGCGCCCGAAGTACTTCAGGATCGCATTGTCTCTCACGTGCCGACTCTTCCATCTCACGCCAGATCGCCACTCACGTGGATGTCACCCCTGAAAGCAATCTGGCTTGTGGAATTCCGGGACAGGGCTTTCCTCGAAGCACTTGGCTTAGGTAGTCACGCAGCCGCCTTGAAGACATTCTGGCCAGACGGGGGGCCCTGTTGGGACGCCCTGGCCGTTGGATCGAGTTCATCTGAATTGAGCGGGCGCATCTTCTTGCTCGTAGAAGCCAAGAGTCATCGCGCGTCAACGGCCGCCTCTGGCTGGCATCGGCTGAAGTCGGCGCTGTCGAACAAGCCTCACTTAAAGCGGGAATTGAGTTCGGACTAACATTCGCAGGGGCAGCAGAACCTCCTAGATCGCCAGCTAACCGAAAGTGATCCACTTGGCCAGTTATAAACGCCATATCGGACACGTGGAAGGAGCCAGAGTCGCGGCTAATTGCTGCCGAAGCGGTGATTGTTGCGGTCGCACGCTTTAGACCTTAATGCGGGAAACGGGTATAGGAGAATGCATTGGCGGCCCACGTTCGCCGGGCGCTAGCGATTTGGGGTCCGATGCGTGCGTCGACTCGCACTATTTGCGAACAGGCCGCGGGGAGAAGCAGTGGTTACTCTTCAGCGCATCATCGAAGTCGAAGGGAATTCATCAGTATTTCATATTCGTCAGATCCTCGATCAAGCCCGGGCCGGCCGGCTCCCAGCCCAGTGTCTTGCGCGTATACTCACTCGAGCCCGGCATATCCTGCGTCGCAGCGTGCCCGAAGAATATCCCGAAGTGGTCGCCGGCCTTTTGAGCCGGGATCGAAACCAAAGGAACGTTCAGCCCCTTACCGATTGCCTCCGCAATATCTCGCAGCGACACGCCTTCTTCCTGCACCGCGTGGTACGTCGTCGCGCCCGCGCCGGTCTTCTCGACCACAAGCCGGTACAGGTGCGCTACATCCTTCAGCGGAGCCGCAGCCCAACGGTTCACACCATCGCCTACATACGCCGACACACCCTTTTCGCGCGCGATCTGAATCATCCTCGTCACCAACCCCTGCCTGCGCGTGTCGTGCACCTGCGGCAAGCGCACAACGGCAACATGCACACCCGTCGCCGCCACCGCCTGCGCGGCATGTTCCGGCCTGCGCGGCATGACAGGCGAATCCGTCGGAGGATCCGTCTCTTTGCGCACCTGGCCCGGCGCGCCGCTGGTGATCCCGACCCCGGAGGTGACCACCAGCAGTTTGCCCGGCTCAAGCACCGCACCCAGCTCCTTAATTGCCTGGATCTCGTCCGTCGCGCTTTGCGCAAATTTCGACAGGTCGTCATGGTTGAACGCCAAGTTCACCACGGCATCCATTCCAGTCGCTCCACTGCGCAGGCTGTCGAGGTCCTTCAGATTGCCGCGATGCACCTCGGCGCCCGCAGCCTTCAATTGTTCCGCACCGGCATCACTGCGGGTAAGCCCCCGCACCTGGTGCCCCGCAGCAATCAACTCCTTCACCAATTGCGTTCCAATGAAACCGGTTGCTCCTGTCACGAACACTCGCATCGCCGTCCTCCAGAATTGATATCCGCGTCCCCGCTGAATGAAACGGAGACATTCTCCGTATGTAAGGATAACTGGAGGGCGTCTCCGGTTGCAAGAATCATCTAATCACACGCCCCGTCATGGTGAATCGACGGCTGAGGCCGTTCTATTTCTAGCGACGGACCGGGTTGATCAGAGCGCCGTTGCCGGCGATGTCCCAAACTTCGATGCGAGCCCATTGCCAATCTTTGGCGTCCGTACTCCAGTCGAACGTCTGATTGCCGAACGGGCGAGTCTCGCTGAGATCGAAAGTCCGGGTGAAGGTCTCCTTACCATTTCCCCAGACGATCTCGCCGAAAGCCAGCGGGAACGTCCACTGAACCCGGGCTTTGGCCCGAATCGTCGAGGGCGAGGCCTTGGATATTTCAACCTCGGGCAACAGCACCTGGCCCATCGAGATGAAATAATCGCCCTGCCTCACGGCGTCCAGCATGCGGCCATAGTGATCGAAATCCGGCAACTCGCCGATGCGCACGTAGTTGGCGTTCATGTGCGCGTAGATCTCGGAAGTGTGGTCGATGGCAAACATGTCGGTTTCGGCGAGCAGCCGCTTGGGCAACCCCCAGTTGTTCATGTCGTTCAGCAGATTCAGCGCGCGAATTCCCTGCCGCAGCGTCGACCGGTCGGCGGGCATGGCCTTCCAGCCGGCGCCGATGAAGCGCGGGTCCTTGAAAAAGCTGGTGTCACGCACCTTATCGGGATAGCCGTAGGAGTCTTTGGTACGCGGATGGGTCTGGTACATCATGCCCTGTTCGCGTCGAACCATTTCGAGGATGTCATCCGGCGTTCGGACATGATAGACCGTGCCGTACCTGGCACGCGTTTCTTGAAGGGGCTGGCCGCCGGCATTGCTCATGAACCAGTACACCGGCTTGGGAAACGTCAGGGACCAGTGGCCACCTAAGATGACATCGGCCTCTTCCGAGGGAATCAGCAGGAACTTCGAATCCGACTGCTTGCGGCACATCTTGTAATAAGCTTCGAGTTCCCGCAGGCGCAGGTCAGTTAAATCCCGCGGATGGCCGTCGCCGTGAAAGTCACAGGTGATGGCAACGTCGATGCCCATATCTTCGAGAACCTGCTTGAAAGGAGGAACCCATGATTCCTCCTGGTTCATAGCCTGAATGGTGAAACCCCAGTGCCAGTGCGAGGTCAGTGTCTTGTAGCCCGGAAGCGACGGAAACCGGTCGCGATTGGTGAAACGCAGAACATCTTCGAGCGCTGCCTCTGGCTTGGCATCCGAGACCATATAGAACAAGCCCAGACGCTGAACCGTGGAGGGCGGGGCGTTGATCCAGGGGTAGTACAGACCCGCGCCGTCATCGAGGGGCTGTCGAACGCCGAGCCCGAGTTCTCCACGTCCGGTCCTCCCGGCCCACCCGTGGAACCAGACGTATCCCATGTTGGTGGTGTAATCGCGGGGCGCAATGTAAGTGTGCGGCGGAGGGAATATGGCGAGGCTGCCTCCATCGAGCTGCGCCGCGACGGTCCGGTACCGGACGTAAGCGGGCCGACGGTCCGGACCGGTCGTCATCTCCGTGTGCAACTTTCCTTCAGTATCGTAGTAGACGACGGGAGACACTACCTCGCGGCGGCCGGGCCTCACGCCCGAAGCCGGTGCAGCTAAACGCAGTCCGGTGTCATAAAGGTAGGCGGTGTCAGGCTCGGTGGTCGAGACGACGGCCTCCTGATAAATCAGCCGGACGCCGGGATAAAAGGTATAGGCAATACCGCCTTCGAAGATACCGAGTTTCAGACCTTGAAATAGCACTTCGATCCGGTTCCCGATGCTCCGCGCTTTAACAGTGACGGGCCGGAATGCGCCTTCAAACCGCCTGGTTCCGTCCGGATGGCTGCCGGGAAAGTCGAAGAACTCGTCGAAGCCGGCGCGGCCCCGGCGCTTTCCGGTCGTAGCCCAATATTGCGGGTAGGCGTTGCGGACTACTTCTGTCGTCCCGACGCCGATCCTGGTGATCAGCGGCTTCGCGGAGTCCAACGAGAATTCGGCGGTCCACATACGCGACGACTCGTCGGGCCAGCTGACCGTCAAGCTTTCGGCTGCGGCTGACACCTTGATTGGTCCCGGCTGTACACCGGAGATGTCCGCCGGCACGATGGCAGCGGCGCTGAGGACGGGAAGGAAAAGGATGATGAGGGATCGCATTTGGGTAGGCCTCGGAGACTTCATCTTAACGCTGCGAAACCGGCGGCGGAGGGCCCAGATCAGGCGTAGCCTAGCTGTCGAATGGCTTCGCCTGCCCCGGCAAGGTTTGCCAGCTTCATTTCCGAATACTTTCGCGAAAGGACCAGTCCCTGCGCACCTGCCCGGAACGCCGCCAGCACTGCATCGCGCGTACCTCCGGGCGTCGACTCGCTGTGGTTGGCCGCCGTAGGGATGTCGATGTCGATGCCCGGCCAGACCGCGATCTTCGTTCCCGCAGCTCCATCGAGCGCGCGTTTGGCCTCACGGTAGACGTAGTCTGAGCTGAAGCCCGTGTAGGGGATCTCGCCAAAAGAACGCTCCCGGAAGTTCATGACCTTGTATTCGAACTCCATCAGCAGATCTTCGTTGGTGAAGTCGCCGTAGGGCCCTGGCTGCACCCGGTTGATGTAACGTGCCATTCGCTCGCCGGCGCAGTTGTGGTACATCACTTCCTTCAAGATATCGGTGTACGGCTCCATTTCCTTGATTTCGCGCTCCGCCCGGTAGAAATGGCTGAAGGTGCTCGAATGCTCGATGTGCCAGCCGCACGGCATGTCCGCCTTAATCGACTTCACCTTGGCGTAAATCATCTTATACATGTCGCGCAATCCGTCGTGCCAGAAATGCTCCCAAGCCAGGATTTCCGGATACCGGAGCAGGATGCGCCAGAACGTCACATAGTGGCCATCGACAGGGTGGGTACCCGACTTGCATGCCCGTTGAAATTCGGCCAGCACCTCGAGCCCTTTGCGGGTGCGATCCAGATTGATAATCCCTTGCTTGCGCGCCTTCTCCTGGCAGAACTGGCAGAAGCAGGTGATCGAATCGAAACTGATGGCGTTCTCCAGTGCGCCGTTGGCTTCCATGCACCACATTACGCCGTCCACGTCGTGGGAGCGCATGTAATCCTCGGTCATGCCGAGGAGATAGTTTTGGTAGTAAGGATTGTTGTAGCAACCGCGTCTGACGAGGCGTCCGTTCAGGTCCACTTCCTGAATCTTGTTCACGTTGGGGATGTCGCGGCGGATCTGGTCGTCGGCCCAGGTGTAGACTTTGATGCCGCGTTTATGAGCTGCCGGCAGCACTGTCTCGAGGATGTCCACATTGGGGAACTCCGGAGCACGCGTGTCCTGCGGATTGATCCCGGTGTCTTTATAGTATTGCGAGTGGATGTTGCAATAGTTCCCTCCGCGGTATGCCCCATATTCCTGCTTGCCGTGATCGGGCAGCGGGTGGCCGGGCAACTGCCTGCCGGCGATGCCATTGCCATAGTCGTACACCGCCAGGAACAGCGCGTTTACAGCAGCTTTTTCCTGGAGAATGTCGAGCACCTTCTCGACGCCCTCGTCCATAAACGAGACGGCGCCGATCTGTATAGCGATCACTTTTTTGCCGGGGGACGCTGCCGGCTGCTGCGCCGCGCTGGTCTCAGCCGCGGACAAGGCCAGCCCCCCAACCGCTGAACGCAAAAAATCTCGTCGCTCCATATAATTTCCTCGGCCTTCGTTTATTCGCTGAGCGTCAGAATGTCACCCGGCAGCGTATCTGAATCTGCCGCGGCGAGTTGCTCTGCCCGTTGTCTCGAATCACGGCCCCGAAGTTCGGATCGGTCGGGGTCAAATCGGGGTTGCCGTAGAAGACGGGCGTGTTCAGGGCATTGAACCACTCCATGCCGAACTCGGCCACGATTCCTTCGCGGATTCGTGTTCTCTTGACCAACGAAGCGTCGATGGTATTCGCCCACCGGTTGCGCAGGTTGCCCCAATAATCGGGCGTCGTGCGAAGGGTATTCGGTTGACGGATGGCGAATACAGGCGACTCGCCGGGCAGCACATTGTGCACCGATCCGTCGGTACCGATGTAGCCCGTCTTAAACAACCTGTTCCATGTCGGATCGGAAAGATGCGGATCGCCGAGGATGGTTACGTTGGTGGGAATCCCCATGGGCATACCGGTCGCGATAATGGAGACCATATTCAGGTCCCAGCCTCCGATTAACCGGCTCAGCAGCCAATTGTGCCCGTTGAGGAAGGCGCGGCCGGGCCCGAACGGCAGTTCATAGAGAGGCGAGAGCGCGAGGCGGTGCGGCTGATCCCACGGGGCCAGGCTGCGTCCGGGCACAGCGTCCTGCGCATTCATATAGGAGATCTGCTGCATGGTCTTCGACAGCGTGTAGTTTGCCATGAAGCTCAAGCCGTGCGACAGACTCTTCTTGACTGAGACCTGCATGGAGTTATACCAGGCGTGGCCGGAGTTGATACTGAGCTCGTTGAAGGCGGTGAACTCCGGATAGGGCAACAACAACTGGCTGCGCGCGACGGTCGCATTGTTGAGCGAAGTGCCGGGAATCAGACCGGCGAACGGGTTGGGCACTTGCGTGTTGAGGTAATTCGGATTGCCGCCCTGGTTGGGATCCCCGAGCGCAAGATTGCTCAAGGAAAGCGCGTTGTAGCCTTTGTTATTGACCCAGAGTTCCTCGCTGCGCGACCCGGCGTAGGCGACGTCCACGGTCATTCTCCCTGGCAATTGCCTCTGGAATCCGAACGAAAACTGATGCACGTAGGGGATCTTGCCGGTCGGATCGGCAAAGTTCGGGGCTTGCCCCAGGAAAGTCGCGAGGCCGCCCTTGGCTCCTGTCGGTTGAATGAGTCCACTAGGGAATGGGTTGGAAATGTCGCCCGACGATGTCCGGTTGGAATCGAGGGAGGCGACATACGGTGTAGAGACCGTGAAGCCGTTGCTCGAGGCCACGTCCGATGGGTTCAGATAGTAAATACCCCAACCTCCGCGCATCACGGTTTTAGAATTCAGAAGGTATGCGAAGCCGACCCGGGGCTGGATGTTATTCCAATCGAAGTTGTAGGGCGATCTTGACGCACCGCCCACGCCCACAAAACCCAGGCCTCCATAAGCGGTGTAGCCGGGGAAGTTTGCCTGATTGATTTGCGATGTGATCGGGTTCACGGCGGTGGAGTTGAAACCGCGATTGAGTTGGTTGTAGCGCTCGGTCAACGGAACTACAAGATCCCAGCGCAGGCCTAAGCTGAGTGTCAGGCGGCGGGTGACTCGGATGTCGTCCTGTACCCACGGAGCGTAATAAATCCACTGATAGGCGGGGTCCACCGTGAGGCTTACCGTCCCGGAGGCCGCGTATCCTAACAACAACGATGCCGCCGCGTTACCGCTCGTCGAATCCGCCGTGAGATAGTTCGCTTGGGTAAATCCCTGATCGAAGGAAAGCTCTCCGCCGGAGTAAGTCGGGTTAAACCTGCTGTAGCGGGTGACGCGGAAATCGAGTCCCGCTTTCAGCGTGTGTTTGCCGTGCACCATCGTAACGTTCGGCTGCAAGCTCAGCACGTTCGTCGGCTCAAATTGGAAGTTCGAGTTGCTTTGCCCGAGATAGGTGTACTGGGCCAGACTGAAGTATGGCGCCCGGTCGGGCGTCTGCAACTGGTTCACCAACGACTGCGGCCAGCCAATCTGCGTGGCGCTATAAGTATTGGGATAGCGCAGTAATAGATTCTGGTACCAGCGGGTGAGCGATGCGTGAATGTCCAGAACAACGTTCGGCGTCAGCAGAGTGACAGAGTCAAGGACGCCGCCGTTGTTATATTTCCCGCCGTGCCGGTTGTCGCCGCCGAAACCGGTGAAGCCTTGCTGGTCCTCGTCCAAGATCAGGTTATTGTTGCTCCAGCGACCGAAGACGCGTTCCTTCTGGCTGAATTCGTGATCGATGCGGGTCACGACGTTATGGAAGTTGTAGCTGGTCAGATTGCTGACTTGCGGAGTGCCCGCAAAGTAGTAGTTATTCTGCCAATCAACGGAACCCGCGGTGAGTTGATCCGGCTGCGGATAGAGATTGATAATCTTCTGTCCTGTTGGATTGATGCGGTTGGCCGGGATGACGTTTCCGGGAAACGGCGAGCGGGTCCAGACATTGTCCACGAATCGTCCGGTGGTTGGGTCGTAGATCGTGATCAATTGGCCTTTCGAATTGAATGTCTTCGAGAAGTCGCCGGTTCTTTGCAGCGTGGTGGGGACGGAGGCTTCATCATCCGACGGAAACTGGATCAGCTCACTGTATTTCTCGTAAGCGAAGAAGAAGAACGTCCGGTCCTTGCCGCTGTACACTTTTGGGATGGTCACGGGACCGCCAACGGTGAACCCCCACTGGTTGAGGTTGTCGTTGGTGATGGGATTTCCATGGGCGTTGTTGCTGAACGTATTCGCGTCCAGAGCTTCGCGTTTCAGAAACTCGTAGCCTGAGCCGTGGAAGGCGTTGGTTCCGCTCTTGGTCAATACGTTCAGAACCCCGCCGCCGCCGTGTCCATATTGCGCGTCATAACTTCCGGTGTCGATCTTAAACTCCTGCACCGAGTCCATGGGCGGCACATAAGCGATGGTGTTCAGGCCCGTGAACACAGTATCGTTCGGCGCGCCGTCCATCTGGAATTCAGTCTGATTGGGCTGCGTACCGTTAATTGACCACGCGGAAAGGCCCGAATTGGCGAATGGGTTGTTGTTGGTCTGATTCGAAGTTTGCGTGATGCCATTCGCGTAATTGGCCTCCATGATCGGGTTGCGCATGTTCGACGGCAACTCGGCCAGAGTGCTATCGGCGAACACGGTTCCGCGGTCAGCCCTTTCGGTATCGAGCAGCGGAGTTTCGTTGGTTACGGTCATGGTCTCCGTCTGGTTACCAACTTCTAAAGTGACGTCGACGCCGCCGGCGCGATTGATGTCGAGCACGATGTGCGATCTCTCAAACGTTCGGAAGCCGGACATGGAGGCCGTCAGGGAGTAGCTGCCCGGGTTCAGAAAAAGGAAGTTATACTTTCCCGCCGGATTGGTGGTCGCAGTGAAGCGCACACCCGTCTGCTCGTTTTGCAAAGCGAGGCTAGCACCGGCTACGAGGGCGCCTGAGCTGTCGGTCACGGTGCCGCTGAGGCTCGCGCGGACTTCCTGGGCCCGAAGCGCTAGGGGCGCGGCGAGACATAACAATAAAAGAAAAGAACTGCTAACTACTCGATGCTTTCTATTCATGCCAATATCGTTTCTTAGACTTTGGTTAGGTTCTAAATTTAGCCGAAACGAAATCAAACGTCAAGTAAGAATTCGAGAGATGCAAAGGAGAAAGCACCGGTGGCACAGCGGGAGGCGACCACGGGAGCACGAATACCTTACTGGGGCGGCTTACAGAATAGTGCGAGCCTGGCTCCAGATCCGATTGACCAAGTCCCCAGCCGGAATCGGTTTCGCCATTGCGGCTGATTGACCGGCCCACATCTGCATGAGATGGTAGTCGCCGGAAGCCGCGCCTGCTTCTCTCATCCTGGCCGTCAAACCGCGTTGTACGGGGTAGGGGGCGGGGACAGGCGCATCCGGCGCTGCGGCCGATTTTACAAAGTCAGTGGCAATGGCGCGACCGAGCCGTCCCGTAAAGGCACGAGTGAGTGTTGTTTCTTCCGGCTCCAGATGGTCGAGAGCGTTGGCCCAGGCGGGATTTGTGGATGCTTCAGGGCACCGGAGGAATGCAGTCCCAATCATTGCGGCGCTGGCTCCGAGTGTTAGCGCGGCCGCCACGCCCCGGCCGTCGCCGATGCCTCCAGCGGCGATAATCGGCAGGCGGATGAGATCGGCCAGCCGCGGAAGAAGGGCAAACAGACCTACGCCCTGGCGCTCAGCGGCTGCCGGATCGAAGGACCCACGATGACCTCCCGCTTCATATCCCTGTGCGATGATCGCATCCGCGCCGGCATTCGATGCGAGCATCGCTTCTTTGAGCGTGGTCGCCGTCGCGAACCACGCAATGCGGCGGGCCTTCAGACGATCTACGAATGAGGGCGGAAATACTCCCATGATGGATGAAACCACGTTGGGGGCCAGTTCCAGGAACGTCTCGCACTGAGCCTCGAAGTTCGGCGGGACTGCATCACCGGCTGAGTGGGGCACGGGCGGGCCCCACTGTTCCAGAAACTTCCTGATTCGTTCCTCAGCGGCAGAATCTCTTTTTGATTGAGAATCGGGAATCCACGTGTTCAACTGGAACGGACCGCTGCTCCGGGATCGAAATTCCCGTACCCACGCTCGGATGTCGTCGGGCTGCGCGGTCAATGCGCCCATCGCGCCCATTCCGCCGGAGTTCGCCACGGCGATTGCCAAACTTACGGGGGATGCCCCGGCCATGGGAGCGAGAATCATGGGGACGTTCAGGCCGAACGTCCGGCAAAATTCGGCGGCGCGATCGAGCGGACGAAGTCCGTTCACCGCGACTCACTCAAATCTATGTTGCACGTGCGGACGCTGCCCAGGGTTGCATGTTCAAGATTGCCGGCGACGTTCGCAGTCTGATGGGAGCGCGTTCCACCGGTCCAGGTTTTAAGGCAGTTTCCAGGTTTCGTCAAAGAGGCCGGCATAAGCAACATTGGGGACTTCCTTGTCTTCCTTCACGCTCAAAACGGCGAAATCCCCGTACTGAGGCGTTGGGAAATCTCCGGCCCAATCCACCCAGTCGGCGGTGAGTCCGCTGTTGATGACGACATAGCGGGAAGTATTGAGGGGATTCGGATAGATGTAAGCAGGAAGAAACTCAGCAGCGGGAAAACTATGACTGCCCAGGGTAACCGCCTGCCTGGTCCAAGCCACCGGTAGACTTCCGCTTAGTTTTGCGATCCAACGATTACTGCCGGGGTCTCCAAACAATACCAGGTTGTATTGCCGAAGATCGGCCTCGGTCACATCCTTGTCGTCTTTGATTCGTATATGGCCACGGTAGGCCAGCAGGTACCTGCGGTTGAACCTCTCGAGGATGCGGTCTGCCTCTTGTTCGGCGGCGGCGTTCCAAGCGGTACCGGTCGGCCGCACGACCAGGAACGGCGTGAGGAACGCGTCGTCGATTGGGCCCTGAAGTCCGTGAATTTTTCTGAGTCCCGTCTGCGGCGCGTCCGTTTGCCGCCATCTACCCTCTACCTTCTCCAGAGTGAGTTCGGAGGCGGGTTTGACGTTGAGCTTTTCGCCGTCCACATCGACCTCCGCGGCGTGGCCAGTGTCACGCAGCCGCAGCCCGGTCAGATTTTTGGTAGTGATGTTGTACTGTGTGCCGCCGGGCAAGCGAGTCGCATCCACCTCCCCACGTTCATACTGTTTCGCCAGCCCCTCTACTGAGACCCAGAAGCTTCGGTTGTAGCGCGTGGTGTAGGTAAGAAAGCGGACATGGTCGGGAACTTGACGGCCTCTCGCGAGGTGCTCAGAGTGGAGCGCGTTCATCTTTACGCGGTATTCGGGTGACTGATGATGTGGCGTGTTCAACGCCAAAAAAAACGTCATTCCGGTAACGCCGGTGACGCGCAGTCCGCTTACCGACTCGCCTTCGAAATGAAAGCCCTCACTCGCGAGTTGCTGCCTGGCGAGGATGTGTTTGCGAAATGTGCCGTCGAGTTCGCCGACATAACCGACGAAAGGTGTGCTGTACAAGTTCAGCATCCACTGGTACATGTTATCGAAGATCATACACATGCTTTGCTGGTGCGGGGACAAGGTCGCGAGCGCCGGCATACGATGCGATTCGTTGTCGCCCGCGCCGGCTTCGACGGAGGCCCACAAGTCCGGGTAATGCGGCGCAATGTGCCATACACCGGCGCCTCCCATAGAGAACCCACGCAGCATGATGCGGTCGGCATCGATCTTGTACATCTTTCGCACCGCAGCCATCGCTTCAAAAACGTCCGCCTCGCCCGGCCAGTGATAGGTATTGTTTCCGCGCCCGAACACCTCAATCTGAAAAGTACCCGGCAGGTAGGGGATCTCCGCGCCTCGCCGGGGGAAGTCATTGATGAAGCCGACTTCGTAAGTGCCGGTCATGCGCCCGTGCAGCGCGATGTCAAGAGGGAAAGGACGGGAGCCATCGTAATCGTCGGGAACGGTCAGTCGGAACGGCTGCACGGAGCCATCGATCTGAGAGCGGTAGCCGCGAATCAAACGGCCCTTCTGGGTGGTCCATTGAGTCTTGCCTGCCTTCAATTGCGCGGCGCGTTCAAGTCCCTGGTCCAGCACTTTGAGCGCGGCCGCGACATTGTCCTTGCGAAAGAATTCTTCCGGGAAAAAAAGGTTCCACTCGGCGGCGGACTGAAAAATCTCGACGTCAGCCAGAAGCGAGTCATCGACGGGCCTCGCATGCAATTCGCGGATCAACGCCGCCAGTTGATCGATCTTCGCCTGAATTTGGTGCTTCTCTTCCGGCGTTACATTATACGGCTGGGCTGCAGGCCGGAAGCGCGTCCATGGGAGTCTCTCTCCGGGCCTTGCCTGATCAGGAGAGGGAACCTGGACAGTCTGGGCCAGCGCGATCGCCGGAAGGATAAAAAGGACCACGAGTCGTCGCATTTCGTCAGAACATAATCCGGAAGCCGAAGCGGAAGTACCTTTGATCCACGACTCGGCCCAGAGCGGCTGTGCTGGTAATCTGTCCAAATCCGCCGAGACTGTTGACCGTGCCGTTCGGATTGTAAACGACGGTGGAGATGCTCGATCCCGGATTACTGAAATGCGGGGTGTTGGTCAAATTGAATGACTCGGCGCGCAACTGTAATTTGAAGCGTTCGGTGATGGTGAAAGTGCGAAAGAGGCTCAGATCCAGGTTTGTATGGCCAGGCCCTCTCACCGTATCGAAGCCGGCGGTCCCGAAGGCGGCCGTCGTCACCGGCGCGAACGCCAGAGGATTCATATAGGGAACTCCGTTGAGACCGCTCCCGGTTGCCGACACGTTCGGCAGGACCTGGTTCGCGCGTTGTGTGTTGCCGGGGCAGTTGCACGACGTTGAAGAAGCGCTCACCGAAAACGGCGTTCCCGAGATGTGCGAGAAAACGCCATTGAGACTCCAGCCTCCGGCGACGGCCGCACCCACGCCGTGTTGCAGGTAGGCCTTCCCTTTTCCGAATGGCAGCTGATATATGGACGCAAGATGGAAGTTCTGCGTGCGATCGAGCGGCATCGTAGCGATATTCAGATTCCTGTACTGCGGGATGAGAATGCTTGGCGCGGTTTCCTCGCCTCCGCAGCAAAGTCCGATTTCGTGGGACCAGGTATAGGCCCCCTGAATGGTCAATCCGCTGCTGAACTGCTTGACGACGGTTGCCTGCAGAGAATTGTAATGGGCATCTCCCACCGGAAGGAACTCTCCGACGGTGCCGGTGATTCCCAGATGATAAAAAGGTTCGCTTGCGGAGCCCCCGCCCAACTGTCCGAAGTTAATATTCTGGTTGGCAAATAAATTCACATTATGCGAGCCGACATAGCCGACCGACCCAAGAAACCCGCCCATGAATTCTCTCTGGATCGTAAAATTCCAGGATTCGATATAGCCACGCGTGAAGTTCTGCGGGTCGGTGAGCAGATTGCCGACTCCGGCCGGAACCGTGAGAAGCCCATTGGTAATGGTTGGGGGAACAATATGCGGTATGCCTGTGGTGAGGGACCCGACCGGCACGTACGAGTTGGCGCTGTTGTAGGTGTTGGTGATTACGTCCGGATACGCCGAAATTTGGTTGCGGGTCATATTCATCTGGAGCGGAGAGGTGGCAAAGCCGGCGCGAACCACGGTCTTTTCGCCCAGCCGATAGGCGGCTCCGACCCTGGGAGCAAAAAGTTTTTTGGAAACGCTGATACCGCAGTCGCCTGGAATTCCGCTCACACCGCACTCTTCCAATTGATTGGTGGCGAACTGGTAAAAACTGATGCCCTTGGTCGCTTGTGTTGGGACCGGGTAGAATTCCCAGCGCACGCCGTAATTCAAGGTCAGTCTTTTGGTCACCTGCCACTGGTCTTTGAGATAGAGGCCAATGTCCCAAACACGCATGGTCTGATGCGGGAGAGTATTCTGTTCGGAGTTGGTAAAGGTGGTGGGAAGACCCAGAATGAAATCCGCCACCGAGTTGTATTGATTTGGTGACGAACCACCGTTCAATGCAGTAACTCCTCCGGTAAACGAGAATGACGTGGTGTTCGACTCATTGTGGTTCATATCCACTTTGATTATGTCGGTGCCGAAGCGAATGTTATGACTGCCCTTGATCTTGGTGGCGTTCACGTTATATTCATACACCGGGTCCGTATAGAAGATATAGGGATTATTCTCGCCGAACTCGGCGCCGTAGTTCGTAATGTTGAAGGACGGCATTCCCTCCGAGTAAGGGAGCGGACCTTCGTTGGTTCCGGGGATGCCCAGCACGCTGGTTCCGTAGTCTACGCCGGCATGGATGGGGACCAGTATTTCGTGCTGTTGAGTGAATCCGTAAGTGCTGTCGATGACGAAGGTGGGACTTGCCACGTAAGTAGCCGCGATCGAGATCGCTTCAGTCGCGCCATGTTGGAAGGGATTAGTGGTATTGGTAAGCGATCCGATATTTCCCAAGGCACCGCCGCCGAGATTAAGTCCAAACGGCGGGACTTGTTGATTATTGTAAGGCTGGTAGCCCCAGCGCGCCGATAGCCGCAGCTTGGATGTCGCATTATAGTCAAACTTCGTATCCCAGCGGTGAAGGTTATAGAGGCTGGCGAAATTAGTGCCGTAGTTATTCAACGTTCCGGGAAGATTGGGGAGCGGAACGTTAGAAAGGATGGGCTGTAACTGAGGGCTGATCATGCTTTGCGGGATGATATTGCCGGGAAATGGCGTTTTACCAGTGCCGGTCGCCGTGCCCGTATTCGGCTGGTAAATGGGATTCGGGGACGCCGAGAAATTACCCGCGAGCATGGCCGGCAAGGGTACGGACACAATCAAGGGCACGGACTGATGAGTAAAGTCTCCGTCATAGCTGACGAAATAGAACATCTTGTCCTTGATGATGTGGCCGCCGACTGACCCTCCCGCGATGTTATCGACGAGGTGATTGGGAGTGGAAGCTGTTGAAAAGAAGTTTCTCGCCTCGAATGCGCTATCGATGTTGTAGAGGAATGCGGCTCCGTGGGTCGCATTCGTGCCGCTCTTGAGTTGCACCAGGACGGAAACCGCTCCCATACCTTGTTCTGAATCGGGACTGCCGGTAACCACGTTGACGCTTTGAATCGCTTCCACCGAGGGCGCGAAGGACGAAGTGGCTCCGCTACCCCACGCGTTCTGCGCGCTGACGCCTTCGATCCTGACATTAACGGAATAGAAGCCTCCGCCATTCCCCGAGAATTCCATGGTCTTTGAGGGATTGTTCGTGCCTCCCAGCAAGATGCCGCCGGGAGGGGAAATTCCGGGGACCATTTCGAGCAATCCCTCATAAGTGCGGGTCGGCTGAGGCAGTTCAAGGAGGCTTTGCGAGGATATGTTGGAGTGCACGTCGGCTCGATCGGTCTGAAGGGCAGCCGTATCTTCATTGACCTCTACTTTCTCCGCCGCCGCACCAATTTGAAGTTGAGCGTCGACGCGAACCGCATCACCCTGATGTACGCTGACGTTATTGGCCTCGAAGCTTTTGAATCCCGCCTTTTCCACGACGAGCCGGTAGTTGCCGGCGGACACGGTGGAGATCGTATATACGCCGCTGGCGTTGGTCAGCGTATGGCGCGAATCGCCGGTTTGACTTTCGACAACGTTAACCAGCGCCTCAGGAACAGCGGCGCCGCTCGCGTCCGTTATGTTGCCGACGATGGTCCCGAAGAGGACTTGGGCAACAGCCTTCCGCTCCACAACTGTCGAAGTCAGTACGATCGCCAATCCGACGAGAGAAATGCGCCTGGAGGAGTTGAATATGCCGCAAACCGGCGAAACATACCTTGACACTTTGGCCCCTGTCACCATTGATTTCGAACGCGACTGTTCTAACCTACGCGATTCGATTTAGTGATGGGGTCGAATCTAACATGAAACGTTAAGATGTGTCAAGTTTAAGAAAGCACGTGGTATACGACTATGCAGACTGGCGTGCAGGGCGAACAAACTCACACACAAAACTCATACATCGTAGTTTAGGATGTGCATATCCGCGCAGAAACACACACACTCGTGAATCATTTTTCCCTACTCTCGTACTCTGCGATAATGTTCAACGAACATTAGATCGAGGGTCGAGGCTCCGGAATGCCGGACAGATAGCGGACCCCGACTGAGGAGTTGAAAAACATGACCAAGCGCGCGGTCTCACTTCGCCGGATAGCCTCTACCAGTTGCATCGTACTTCTTTGTCTCTCGATGGCTCTCGCCGGAAAAGCGCGGCAACCGGCTAATCAAGGCTCCTCCGGCAAGGCGAGCCCGGGGCAGCAGACCGAACCGATGTTCCTGCAGGGCGCCACCCTCGCGGAATTCACCTCACTCGAGCCGATCGATACGCACGTTCATGTTTTCCAGACCGGCACGGCGTTTGTCCGGATGCTCGAGCAGTTGCACCTTCATGTTCTGGACATTTTAGTAGTGGATGACACCACGCCATCCAAGAAGGCGAAAGAGCCGCAACGGCACGACGCTCTGAATTTCATCGCCGCCAGCATGGGTCACGCGCGATTCTGTACGACCTTCGACGCGTTTCAATTCAACCAAGCCAACTTTTCGAAGGAAGCGATCGAAGACCTGAATCGGGATTTTGAGCGCGGCGCCATTGCGGTGAAGATTTGGAAAAACGTAGGCATGGAGATCAAGAACGCCGCGGGCCATTATATATTGCCCGACGATCCCCGACTCGAGCCGATCTACCAGGATATTGCGTCGCATCACAAGACGCTGATCGCCCACCTCGCTGAGCCGAAAGCCGCGTGGGGGCACGAGGCTCCGGGAGCGCCGTATGCAGGCTACTACAGATCGAATCCCCAGTGGGACATGTCCAAGCGACCGGGCGTCCCCTCGAAAGAGGCCATCCTCGCGGCAAGGGATCACATGCTGGCGATGAACCCGGGCCTCCGCGTGGTCGGGGCACACCTGGGAAGCATGGAAGAAGGAATAGACCAGATTGCGGTACGCTTCGACCGTTATCCGAACTTTGCCGTGGATACGGCGGCCCGGGTAATGAGCCTGGTGATTCAACCTCGAGAGAAGGTGCGGTCGTTCATTCTGAAATATCAGGATCGGATTGTGTATGGCACGGACCTGGGCTTTGCCGCGGGCAAATCCGAGCAGACTGCGGTGCAGGATTGGGAGAAGCGTTATGGGCTTGACTGGCGATTCTTCGCGACAGACGACAAGTTCACATACCAGGGTCACCCGGCGGAAGGTTTGAAACTTCCTCGCGCCGTGCTCAAAAAGTTGTACCACGATAACGCGGTTCACTGGATTCCAGGCATCGACTGAGTTGGCGCTACAGCATGTACGGCACGCACTTGGGCGACAATCAGCGGACGCCTGGAACCAACCACCAGGCACGAAGTAACCTGGCTTGATGCGTCCCGACCGGCCAGCCGAGAAGATCGGCAAACAATCGAGGTCGCGCGTTCATTCGACCGGGACCGCCACGCAAGGCGTAATGGCGCCGCGGATCTGGAAGAAACGCTGGCTGCCGCTGCTGGCGCTTTGGGGACTGGTTTTTGTCGCCTTTAGCAACTCCTTTCAAGCTGCTTTGGTCTTCGACAGCGCCTCGGTAATCGGCGACGATCCGCGTATCCGAGAGGCGACACCCGAAAACATCGCGGCCGTTCTGACGGGACGGTATTGGTACGTGAGCACCGGCGCCAAACTGTATCGGCCGATGACGAACTTCTCCTATCTCATAAATTATGCGGTACTCGGCAACGGCACGCGGCCGACAGGGTATCACGTCGTTAATCTCGCACTGCACGAAATAAACGTAGGGCTGACCTATGCCTTGGGGGTCGAGGTCTTTGGGGCAACCGCACCGGCATTAGCGCTGGCTGCCATCTGGGGACTGCACCCGGTGGTGACCGAGTCCGTCACTAATGTCGTCGGGCGCGCGGACTTGCTTGCCGCGTTGGGAGTGATAGCGGGTTTCCTGTGCCATATCAATGCCAACCGCGCCGCCGACCGCCGCAGGGCCGCATGGATCGCCGGCTTGTCCGCCGCGCAGACGATTGCCATTTTCTCGAAGGAGAGCGGCGCTGTCTTGCCAGGGATCATGCTGTTCTATGACCTGATGCTTTCCGAGCGCGCCGAATGGCGCCGGCGAATCCCCTCTTATGCCGCGGTGGCTCTGCCGCTCGCTGCTTTTTTCTACTTGCGTGGCGGTTTGCTCCCGCACATGCGGATTGATCCGGCGGAGAATCCTCTGGCAACGACAGGGTTCTGGACCGCGCGGCTTACTGCCATGCAAGTGATCGGAAGGTACCTGTGGCTTTATCTCTGGCCAGCGCGTTTATCAGCGGATTACTCCTATAAAGCAGTGCCTCTGTTTGGACAGGGCAGCTTTCCGGAGGAGGCGTTTGGGTTCATTGCGCTGTTGGTTTTCGTGGGTGGCACGCTGCTGGCTCTCCGGTCGGCCATCCGCCGGCATGCCCCATGGAAGCCACTATTCTTTTCGGTGGCCTTCTTCTTTGCCGCGCTATCGCCGACTTCGAATTTGATCATCCTGATTGGGAGCATCATGGCCGAACGGTTTCTCTATCTGCCCTCGATTGGCCTTGCCGGATGTGTCGTCGTCGCCCTTCAGGCATTTGGCCGGCGGCAGCGATTCGGACTGTCCTACACCTCGCTTGCAGTGGGACTGGTGTGCCTGGCATACACCGCCCGAACCTACGCCCGAAACTTCGACTGGCAGGACGATCTTCAACTCTGGACGAGCGCGGTGAACGTATGTCCCGATGGCGCGAGGCCGCACTACAACTTGGGAAATGCGCTGATGCGCATTCCCGGCCGGCTACCCGATGCCATCGCCGAATATCAAGCCGCGCTGTGGATTCGTCCGGACGATGCGGATGCGCACAACAATCTGGGAAACGCGCTGTCGGGCATACCCGGCCGACTACCCGACGCCATCGCCGAATATCAAACGGCGCTGCGGATTCGTCCGGACGATGCGGATTGGCACGACAATCTGGGAAACGCATTGTCCGGCATACCCGGCCGGCTGCCCGACGCGATCGCCGAGTATCGCACCGCGCTCCGGATCCGGCCGCTTCAAGAAGAGTTTCACTACAACCTGGCAAGCGCCTTGGCGCGCATACCGGGCCGGCTGCCTGACGCGATTGCCGAATATCAGGCGGCGCTGCAAATCCGGCCCGACAACGCAGATGCGCACAACAATCTTGGGAACGCGCTCGTGAGCTTGCCAGGCCGCCTGCCGGACGCGATTGCCCAGTATCAGGCGGCGCTCCGCATTCAACCGGGTAACGCGGATGCGCACTACAATCTGGGGAATGTCCTGGCAGGCCTGCCCGGCAGGCTTCCGGATGCGATCGCCGAATACCAGGCGGCGCTTCGGATTCGTCCCGGCGACGCGAAGATCCATAATAATCTGGGAACTGCGCTTTCGGAGGCGCCGGGACGCCTTCCGGAAGCGATTCGGGAGTACCAGGAGGCGCTGCGTATTCAACCGGATTTTGCCGAGGCGCACATTAATTTGGGCGGCGCTTTACAGGAGATGCCCGGGCGCTTACCCGAAGCGATCGCCGAGTACGAAGCAGCCCTGCGCGTCCGGACCGATCCCCACGTCCGGCAAATTTTGGACCAATTGCGACGGAGCCAAGCAGCAGCGTCCCGCTGACGAAACCGGCGCAATCGATGCGGCGCAGTTGACCGGGTTTATGCGAGAATAGGTCGCTTGAAAGCCATACGGGATAGAGCCCTGATGCTGCCGGAATGTCGACGGGCAGCCACGGCAAAGCATAGATCAAGCAGACGGCAGTCCGGTCGTCGAGGGTGGGCATCGCCGAAGTAAATCAGGCTCAAGCAAGGTTTGCGAAGCTTGCGTTTCGAAGATTGGTTATGACTTTTGACTTTCAAGGGAAGACCGCCATCGTCACCGGCGGAGCGAACGGCATAGGGCTCGCGACCGCGCGGAAGTTCGCGGAAGGCGGCGCGTCAGTGTGGATTTTTGATCTGGCAAAGGAACGGCCCGCGGAGGTCGCCGGCACGTTCGGTGGGCATGGCGCGAATGTTGATGTCGCCGATCGCGCTTCGCTCGAAAGTGCCTTCAACGAGGCGCCTCCGCCCGACATTGTGGTCGCCAATGCGGGCATGGCGGAACTCAGCGATTTCATGGCAACATCGACGGAGTTATGGAATCGCACTATCGCGGTCAATCTTGGAGGCGCGTTTCACACGGTGCAGGCCGCGGCCGCAAGAATGAAGGAACGTCGCAAGGGCAGCATCGTTCTGACCGCGTCCACGAACTCCTTCGACGGCGAAGCGAATCTCGCAGCCTACAACGCCAGCAAAGCTGGTTTGATGGGCCTGCTTCATACGGCGGCAAACGAGTTGGGACCGTGGCAGATTCGCGTCAACGCCGTGTGCCCCGGCTTGATTCGCACTCGTCTGAACGCCGGAACCTTCTCCGATCCGGCGGTGCTCAAGGAATATTTCCGCGACATCCCACTTGGACGTGGCGGCGAAACCGACGAGGTCGCCAACGCCGTTGCGTTTCTGGCGTCCGACCTTTCTTCTTACGTTACGGGCGCTGCGTTACTGGTCGACGGAGGCCAGATGGCGGCCAAGTTCGGTGTTTGGAACGAAGCCACTTCGGACTTCATCGCCGACCATTGGCGTTTGCGCTGAATTGCTTGATCTGACGACGTGGACCACGAGGGCAGGGTCAGGGTTGCAAATGCAGAACCTGCCGGTGTTCGGATAACTTGCGCTGGAGCAGGGCAAGATCGACTGCGTGAACGCTCGAATGTTTCGCGGCTGCCAGGCTCGCGGCCATTCCTGCAGCGTATCCCGCGATCATGAATTGCGGCTCCATGCGGAAAGAGGCGAAGGCGACCGCCGACGCCGAGAGGCAGACGGGCACCAACAGGTTGGAAACTTCGCTGTAGCGTGGCAGCAGGGATCGATAGGGAATCTCGTATGGCTCGACCGGCATGCTCAAATAGCCTTCCATCAAGACTTCGTCCGGCGCCTTCGGGAAGCGGAAAACTCTGTGCGCGATCCATTGCACCTCGCGAATATCAATGTTGTAGCCGCCCATGCCGATCGAATCGTATTTAGACCGGTTCTCCTGGAGGTCGTGCTGCGTCATGACATATTCGCCGGTCATACGGCGGGCATCGCGCACGTAGAGTTGGTGCGGCCAGTGACCGGTGTCGGGAAACTCGTCCTTCGGGAGACCCCACTGCAACATTTCCTGCCGGATGTGCTCCGGGACGGCAGGATCATGGCCGAGGAAGTAGAGAAGTCCTTGTGCCCAGGTGAGGTGCTCCTGCCAGATTCGCCGGCGCTCCGCATAGCCGGCTTCAGGGTATGACCAACTGAGCGACGGCACGTCCGTCGATACCGCGCCTCCGCTGTTGATGTCGGTCTTATTGTGTGGGAGCCGCGAAATCCCCATAAAATCGGCTAGTCGCGCGGTATCGCCGAGAGCAGCCAGATAATTGCGGACCAGTCCAAACCGTTTCGGGTCGTAGTGCTCCGGAGCTTCGATTGGGAGACGATTGCCGGGATCGTCGCTCAGACAGATGCGGAAACAGTACGATTGCACGTGACCATCCTCTTCGCCTGTCGCGACAACACGATCTTGCGGAGTGATGTATGGCAACAGCGCGCCATCGGGTCCGTAAGGAGACACAGCCGTACGAAATTGATGCGCCCCGGGCAGAATGTCCTGGCGTCCGGCCAGGGATTCTCCGTATTTCGCTCGACCTTCCCGACCGATCGAGTAGGAGACGCCCGCCTGCTTCATCAGGTCTCCTTCATAGGTGCCGTCGATGTACACCTGCGCCTGATACACAGTTCCGTCGACAGTCTGGAGGCTGACGATTCGCGTTCCCTCCTTCTGAACCGACTTAAGCTGTTGGCCGAAGATCACGTGAACGCCCGCTTCCCGCAGCCAAGTCGTGAGTACCTGTTCGGCTACATGGGGTTCGAAGAACCACGAAACCTGATCTCCGTAGACCTTACCGACTCGCTCAAAAAACTCGCGAGCCAGCCCACCGATGACATTCTGCTGCCGATCCATGTCGGTGCGACCCAGACCACCGGTGATCATGCCGCCTACGTGCCGGCCGGGTTCAAGAAGTGCGACCGACCGGCCCTCCTGCGCTGTCCCGATCGCGGCCGCCGTCCCCCCCGATGTCGCGCCATAGATGACCACGTCAAAGTTAGCGGGCGGCGCCGCGTGAGCTGCAAGTGCGATGAAGGCGAGAGCCAGCCTCATCAGAAGCTGATCCGCAAAGCGAACCGAAACTGCCGTTCGCCGCCTTCCACGTTATTGGCGCGGCTGAGCGCGCTGGTAATCGTCATGAAACCTCCTGACGAAACGTTGGCGCTAGGATTGCTAAAATGCGGCGTATTGGTGAGGTTATAGGATTCAGCGCGCAGCTGGAAATTCAAGCGCTCCTTCAGCTTGAAATTGCGGAACAGTGCGGCGTCCACATTCACCAGGCCGGGACCGAACAGCGTGTCGCGCCCGCTGGTGCCGAACCGAACCCCGGTAACTGCCGCAAACGCCGTGGGGTCGTAATAGGGCGAGTTGGCGCCGACGCCGCCTAATTTCGTGACCGCGAGTTTCACCTGGTCGGCGGTCTGGGTTTGGTCCGGAGCATTGAGCGAGGCGCCCGAGGCCGTGACGGTGAAGGGAAGTCCGGAGTACGCGCTGAAGATCCCATTCACTTGCCACCCGCCCAGCAGCTTTCGACCAAATCCGCTTTGGGCCCACCGTTTTCCGGCGCCGAAAGGCAGGTCGGCAAGCCACGCAAGGCGCAAGTTCTGCGTCCGGTCGAAGCCCGCCACCGCCCGGTTGCGCGCGAATCCTGCGCCGTAAAACAGAAAACTTTGCAGCTCGTTGTCCAGGTTGTCGATGGCTTTTGAGTAAGTGTAAGCCACCGTCACCATCAAGCCTTGCGTGAGCTTACGATCGAGTTGAGCCTGCAAAGCATTATAGTTTGACGCCCCGACCGGTTCAATGAAAGTCTCGTCGACCAGATAGCCTTGTGCTGCCAGCGGACGTCCCGCATTGCCCGATCCCGGGGTCCCGGAGTTGATCGCGTACAGCCCCTGCTCGTGTACCGTCTTTGTGCCAACATAACCTGCCGACCCGGAAAAACCCGCGGGCAGTTCCCTTTGCAGGAAGAAATTGTAGGACTGGATGTAGCCACGCTCATACGGACCCGGAGGCAAACTGATCGTGCTGATCGCATGCGGCAGCGGGACGATCCCGGTGCTGATGTTTGGATACGGAATCGCCGGAATCCCGTTGGCAATCGGTCCATAGGGAATATAGGCCGTGTTACCCGAGAAACTCTGCAGCACGATGTTGGGATACGAGAACAGCATTTGCGCCATCGGACCCTGCGGGTCGACGCTGATCCCGTAGCCTGAGCGAAGCACCGTTTTCTTTCCCAAGCGATAGGCGAGGCCAATGCGCGGCACAAACTCTGTCTTGCTGGTCGAGTTGCCGGTGTCGTTGGGAACTGATCCCAGCCCGCCGATCTGCACATTGCCGCTCGATGCGTCAAAGCGAACCATGCCGTAATTGGCATACGTCATGATGGGATAGTATTCCCAACGAACGCCGAGGGTCACCGTCAGGTTCTCGGTGACACGCCAGCGATCCCGGAAATACGTGCCTTCCATCCACTGCCGGGGCGCCATCCAGTCCGGCTCGATGGTCTTGCTGATGGATTGCGGCAGTCCCAGCAGGAATGCGGCGTAGTTGTTGAACTGATTGGGTGAGCCCGTCCCCGGCAGTGTCACCGACCCATCGAACGTAAAGGAACCGATTGGCCCGCCTCCCTGCTCGGGATGCCACTCGTTGTCGCGGACCCGGACCAGGTCAAGCCCGAAGCGGATGTCGTGATGTCCCTTCGTCCAACCGAAGTTCACCGAGTAAGTGAAATAGGTGTTACGAACATACTTCGGAAGATACGTTTCATTGGTGCCGAGCGGTTCATAGCCGCTGATATTAAATCCCGGGATACCGTTGTACCGGGGACTGGGACCGTTAGTGCCAGGAATCCCCAGCACGTTCAAACCAAACGCAGTGTTGGAATCAGGAGGAATCAGCGTCAGCGGATCCCGGCTGACGGCAATGGTGCCGTCCATCAGGAAATTGGGACTGAAGGTGTGGAATCCGCCGAGGGCGAACACCTGCATGAGCACGTCACCCGTACCGGCTCCGCCACCGTTTATCATGCCGACGCCGCCGGCCGCGCCCAGGCTGAATTGATCGGAAACCAGCGCCTTCATCGCGCTGTACTTGGTCCAAAGCAGATTCTTCTCGGAGATGTTCCAGCTGACTTTGGCATCCACGTTGTCGCGGTTGAACTGCACCGGAGCCGAATCGAAATAGTTCGAACTCGTTCCCGGCAAATTGGGTTCGGGAACCAGGGATTGCATCTTGAGGGTGATGGGACTTTGGCTGCTCAGGGGAATGATGTTGTTGGGGAAAGGAGTGCGCCCGGTGCCATTCGCATTCCCGGTCGAAGGATCGTAGATCGTAACCGGTAATCCGCTGAAGTTACCGGCTCGTTGGGCGTCGGTGGCTACCGTGGCTAACTTGCTGTAATTCGAACGCTCGCGCATGCCTTCCCAGCTGAGGAAATAAAACAGCTTGTTTTTGCGGATTGGACCGCCAACCGTACCGCCGTAGTTATTCATGATGTCCTTGGGCAGAACCGATGACGATAGATTAAAGAAGTTCCGATCGGTGAGCCGGCTGTCGGTGTGATGTTCGAATGCGACAAAATGAATCTGATTCGTTCCGCTTTTCGTGACCACGTTAATAGCCGCTCCGCCGGCGAGACCCTGCTCGGCATCGAAATCGTTGGTGGTGATGTTGACCGTCTCAATGGACTCAGCTGGCGGAACATAGAGGCTCTGCGCCGGGAGCGACCCACGCATGTCGAGCGCTCCATCGAGCCGGGTGTTATTGCTGGTATTGGTGGTGCCGTTGATGTTGGTATTCAGCGACCGCGCCGGTGAGCCGCTGACGGCATTCTGGTACGATGCCGGCGTCGCGCCCGGCACCAGGTTGATCAGAGTCTGGTAATTCCGATAGCCGGGCAGCGGCAATTGCGTAATCTCGCTGGAAGTGAGAGCGGTGTGAACGTCCGCACTGTCTGTTTGGATTGCAGCTACGTCCCCCTCAACCGTGACGGTGTCGGCCCGTTCTCCGACCTGCAGACGAATGTCGGATCGCGTGACCGTGTTAATGCTCACCACGACATTGTTGACTTGCGAGGTCCGAAATCCCGTCGCCGCGACAGTGACCTTATAAGATCCCTCCGGCACGTCAGCAAGCACATAAGCCCCGGAGTTAGTCGTGGTTGTTGTACGCGACTGTGCCGTGGATTGGTTGGTGATCGTCACCAGCGCGCCGGGCAGCGCCCCTCCACTGCTGTCCGTCACCTCGCCCGCCAACGAACCATAAAGCACCTGCCCCGCGACTCGGTTGCTCCCGCAAAGTACGAGAACTGATGCGAGGAGAAACGATACCCCGCGAAAATGTTTACGTGTAATTGTCATGCGCTGATCTCCTGGTTTTTAAAATCTGAATCGCAGCGAAAATTGCAGTAGGCGCGGGTTGTTGACCTGCGAACTAACGACGCCGAACTGGGCCGTCCCGAAGGTCTCTCCTGGGGGTCCGAATTGCGGTGTATTGAACAGGTTAAATATCTCGGTGCGGAACTCCATCCCCAGCTTTTGTTCCGGGCCGAAGGTGGTGTTCTTGAAGACGGCGAAATCGAAATTATTGATCCCCTGCATACGCAGCGTGGGGTCGGTGCGGGATTCATCACCGAAGGTGAACGCAGCGGGTTGCGCGAAGCATCCGGTATTGAACCACTCCGATAGTCGAGCTTCCGCGTTGCCCGACATTCCGGTGTTGCAGCCGGCCACGACGTTCGGCCGCGACCCGCCGCCGTTCGAGTTCGTCAGGTTCACGGACGTTGTGAACTTCAAGGGAAACCCGCGCTGGAAAATGGAGATTCCATTTACGCCCCAGCCTGAGATCAGCCGGGTGGCAAACCCGTGATTGCCATTGAAATACTTGCGCCCGGAACCAAAGGGGAGATCGACGATATAGCTGATCACCAGCCGCTGCGGAACATCCTGGCTGGCCAGAAATAGGAACCCCGGATATTATTCCAGTCCTGCACGGCGGCCACTCCGCCCGTAGAGGTTTCCGTCTGGCTCAGCGCCGTATCGGCGTCCGAGAGAAGCTTGGCTAAGGTATAACTGACGAGCAGAGTTCCTCCTTTCGCCAAATGTTTTTCCACTTTCAATTGCAACGATTGATAGCTGCTCGTGCCATATCCCGTGCCGCTTACATTCACTGTGGAATATTGAGGAAAGGGAAGCAGCAACTGGCTGGCCGCCACCGTTGCAGAAGACAGCGGTCCGGACTGGATATAGCCGTAGAACGGATTGCGAACTTGCGTAAGGAGCGCGCTACCCAGCGCGAGAAGCTGATCGGGAAGCTGATTCAGCGTTTGGGTATAGCCCAGATGAGTACCCTTGGCCGCCGCATAGGCAACGTCGAGAAAGAAGCCTGCCGGCAATTGCCTTTGGATATCGAAATTCCACTGCTGCATGTAACCGTTGCGTACGGTTGGGGAAGCATCGGTGCCTCCGCCGCGGTTCTCGATTGCCTGGTTCAGGGCATCGTTCCCGACCGAGGGATTGAGCGGTTGTTGCAAGCCGGCAGGAAAAGGATTGTTCAAAGTTCCCACGGGTGTGATCCCTCCATTCAAGGAGGAAACGAAAGTCGTGCTGGCGCTGTTTGCCGGATCGCTGGAGGGTTGAAGCGCGCCTCCGACGGCCAGTTCGGGAATCCAAAAGATTCCGTAGCCTGCCCGCACTACCGTCGCCGGCCCAAGCTGATAGGCGAAACCAAATCGCGGGGCGAACTGCAGCTCATTCAGATTCCATGGATTGCGGCTGGCGCGCAGGCTGGAGTCCACAAATCCGGCTTCGCCTTTCAAGGCCAGACCCGTCTGCTGCGCGAGCGGATTTGGCGCAGAAAGATCCCAAAATGTCAGGCGATTATAGCGTTCCGACCACGGCCCATCCTGTTCGTATCGCAATCCCAGGTTCAGCGTAAGCCGTTTCGTAACCTGCCAGGTATCTCCGAAGTAAACCGCACGATAGCGCTGCTGGCCGTTAGGATAAGCGGGTTCACTGGCCGATCCAGTCGCCGGGTACCCCAGCAGATATGAAGCCATGCTGTAACCGTTCGTCCCGCTGAGAGGAGAGCTGGCCGTATAGCCGGAGTTGAACGTGAAGTAACCACTGCCGGTGTTGGTCGAATAATAACTATGCCCGATATTCATGAACTGTGCGCCAAATTTGTAAGTATGGTGTCCGGCGATCTTAGTGAGGTCGCCAGAAACGTTCCAGGTATTGTCCTGCGACAAAATAACGCTACCCGGGCCTTGCTGCGAGAATAAGTCATCCGATTCTCCCGAAACGCTAATCGTCGGCGGCGTCCGCAGAATTGGCGAAATCTGGTTGTAATAAGCCGGCCACCCGATCGACGTCAGATCGAAGTTACTGAGTAGCGGCGTCCGATCGTAAGTGTAGCGATCGAAGGTGGCGTGGATATCTGAAATGAGGGTGGGCGTGAAGGTGTAGGTATGATCCAGATCAATAGCGTTGGTTTGAAACTTAATGGTGCAGTACCCGACACACATGCCGTTGTTGAAAGGATCAGGCGGCAGGTCCAGATTGGTCCAATAGTTATAACGCGCGAAGAAGCGCTGCTTGTCGTTGATGTTCTGGTCAATCCGCGTGACGAACTCGTTCTGGTTGCCGCCGACGCTGGCGTTTGCCGTGAAGTTGTTGACGTTTGTGAACGGCGCGCCGGGACCTGTCGGCAACGGCCAGACGATTGGCGTTAGCGCAGCCGCCGTAGGGCTGATTCTGCTCTGCGGGATGATATTACCCGGAAAGGGTAACCGCAGGTCGCTATTCGGCGTGGCACAGGCGCTGTTGCCCAACTGCCCGCACACCGTCAAGGGATCGTAAATGGTGACCAGGTTGCCGTTCGCATTGCGCGTATTGGAGAAATCGCCCTGGCGTTGGGCCGCGGTAGGAACGGTGTCGGTATAGGTCTGGCCCTGGCGCAGCCGGATCCCTTCGCCGCTGAAGAACCAGAACGTCTTGTTCCGGCCGTCATAAACATGTGGAATATAGACCGGACCGCCGGCGAATGCCCCGAACTGATTCTGCGTAAACGCGGGACGTTTAATCCCCGCCTTGTTGCTGAAGAATGTGTTCGCGTTGAGCACCCGGTTACGGAGGTACTCGTAGGCGCCACCGTGCAGGTCGTTGCCGCCGGATTTCGTTACCAGCGTCATGACGCCGCCCGCGAAGCGCGACCACTCCGGACCCAGATTGTTGGTCTGAACTTTAAACTCGGCGATCGAATCCTGTGTAGGGATGAGCGAGGCGTAGTTCCAGAAGCCCGTATTCAATGGCTGGCCGTCGAGCGAAATGGCGCTTTGCCCTGCGAATGCGCCGTTCACCTGGTAGTTGTTGAGGGAGGCGCTGTACATGCCGATCGAGGTACCTCCGGCAGAACCCTGCGGCACCACTGACGGCACCAGTTCCATCAGGTTGAAAACGTTTCGTCCGTTCAACGGCATGTCATTGACGGACCGGCCGGCGATGACCTCGCCCAGTGAAGACGTTTGGACCTGCAGCAACGGGGTCTCGCCCTTCACCTCCATCGTCTCGGTCACAGACCCGAGTTCCATCCGGATATCGACGCGATACGCCTGCTGCACTTGCACCGTGACCGGCTGTCGCGCGAACCGTTTAAAGCCGCTGAGCTCTGCCTCGAGCCTGTAATCGGCGGGCGCGACATTGACGAATTCATAGAAACCGGAGTCGTTGGAGAGGGTGGTCGTTTTCGCGTTGGTCGCCAGATTGGTGAGGGTCACCAGGGCGTGCGCGATCGCCCCACCGCTCGGATCGGCAACCGATCCGCTGATGGAGCCAAAGGTACCTTGTCCAAAAACCAGCACCGGCGAAAAGCAAAACGAGGTCAGAAAGAACCAAAACCTGCCTAGGCGTGTCATTCGAGCATCTCCGGAGTCGACGTGGGATAAGGAGATTGCGATGCGTATAGAGGTAGCGCGGCCGCATACACGGCACGACTGCGAGCGCTGTTCTAACTCCCTCCAAGCCCACCGGAGCTTCTCAGCATCCCTGAACTGCTATGCGGCCGGTGGGACTCAGAAAAATTCTATGTCGATGAACACGCAAAAAGCAACCCAACGCCGAGAGATGAACATTCGTTTTGGATGATTCACTACCGCTTCAAATATTCTGAGACGAATAACCGCATTAATGCCGTGTGAATCCTTCGGACTCCGGACGGTTGTTGAAATGCTATTCCGACGCGCCGAGTTTTCGCAAGAGGTCCGCTGTGCTGCGCAGCCGCGGCCGCGCCGATTCGCCGGCCAGTGCGCGTTCCGTCAGACCGAGCGGCGTCTGACCGAGCTTGTTTTTGATATTCATGCGTGCGCCTTTTTCTACCAGAAATTGGACCATCGCATTAGACCCTTTGGCGGCAGCCATGTGCAGCGCGGTATCGCCGTCCGCGTTGGTGGCATTGACATCCGCTCCGAATTGGAGGGCGAGCTGAACCGCTTCCATGGTCCGGGTAGTCGCCTCACTCGATCGCAGTCCGCGAAGGACCAGACTGCGGCGGTCCGGGGTCACTGCGGCCATAAGAGGCGTCAGCCCATTGTTGGCCGCGAGGCGCGTGTCGGCTCCCGCGTTCGCCAGTCGACGCATCAGGTCGGCTTCCGCGAATCGCGCCGCTACAAGGAACGGCGTGCCGCCGGCTAAAGACTGCGGCAGCACCAGGTCCTCCTCGAATCGCCGGACCGGAGTGCCCTTGGTCAACCTCGCGTTCACATTCGCGCCGTGTGCGACGAGCGCTTGTAGCAATTCCGTATCATGCGTCAATACGGCGATGTGGAGAGCCGTGTAGCCGCCGGCCGCTGCATTGGGATCGGCACCGTGGTCGAGCAGGAACGCAGCGAACGCGCCATGATCGCTGTACGCGGCCATTACCAGAGCGCTGGTGCCGTCGGGCGCCGTATCGTTCACATTCGCCCCTGCGGCAATCAGAAGGCTGGCGCATTCCCGATCGCCTTGCCGGGCCGCGAACAGAAACGGTGTGCTTCCGCCTCGTCCGATCCATTCTCCAACCGGATGCGGCTGACCTTTTGCGTTGTTTTCGTCGCCCGGGTCGGGATTCTCGCGGTAGATCAACTCGCGCGTGACGCGGGATCGCGCGTTGACGTTTGCGCCGTGCCCGATCAGGACCCGCACAATTTCCGGACGGTGCTCGGCGACCGCCCACATCAGGGCGGTCTGGTCCCGCGAACTCTCTTTGGCGTTCACGTCCGCGCCGTGGGCAATTAGGGCTGTAACGGCTTCCGGCGAGCTAGTCCGTGCCGCGACCATGAGTGGCGTTTCGCCGTCCGGGGAAGCGAGATTGGCGTCTGCGCCTGCTCCCAGAAGCAGTTGGATCATTTTGGTGCTACCGTTGCCGCAGGCCAGTAGCAGCGGAGTCATGCCGAGTTCGTTCCGCACGTTGACATGCGCGCCCGCGCCGGTCAGCAGCCGCGCGGTATCGAGATCGTCCCAGTGCGCTGCCCAGTGCAAAGCCGTAGCGCCGTCAGGTTCGGTCCCGTTGACGTCCGCACGTTCGCGCAAAAGGTCGGTCACGGCCTTTTGGTTTCGATTTTTTACAGCTTCTACCAGACTCGGACTGCTGGCGGCAAGGAGTGTCGAAATCAAAAGCGCCGTCAACAAGGCGGCTGCCCGCTTAACATTGGTGCACATCTCGGTCGCGAATCTCTAAAGAGTCTCAATCTCTCCGGTGCTATCCCCGAGTTTATCCAGCCGCACGCCGACGTGATCGAGCAACGTAAGGTGCAGGTTGGCCAGCGGCGTTCCTTTGGGGAATCGGATATGCTGGCCGGCCTTCATCGTTCCCGGCCTATCGCCGAACAGCAGGACTGGAAGATTGGTCGGGTCGTGAGCATTGCCGTCACTCATGCCCGCTCCGTACACCAGCGTAACGTGATCTAGCAATGTACCATCGCCATCCGGAGTGGATCGGAGTTTGTTGAGGAAATAGGCAAAGATGGTGGTGTGATAGGTGTTGATCTTGGCCAGATTTGCCAGCTTTTCCGGGTCGTTGCGGTGATGTGACGTGGCGTGGTGCCCGTCGTGAACCCCGATCTCCGGGTAGGTTCGGCCGGTGAACTCCTGACCGATCATGAAGGTAACCACCCGCGTCAGGTCGCACTGGTACGCCAGCGCGTAAAGATCGTACATAAGCTTGGCGTGCTCGATGAACGTGGGCGGTATGCCAGCCGGGTGTTCGATCACCGGTAGCTGCTGGTTAGTTTGTTTTTCCGCCATCTGGATTCGCCTTTCGGCATCCCGTACGCCGTCCAGATACTCACTGAGTTTAGCCCTATCGCCCGTCCCCAGCGATTTCTCGAGCGTGTTTACCTTCTCGCACACCGAATCGAGAATGCTACGCTCCTGCGCGATGCGAGCTTGCCGCGATTTCGCATCCGTGCTGTCGGTATCTCCGAAGAGCCGCTCAAACACTATGCGGGGGTTATTCTCCATCGGCAGCGGAGTGGTCGGGCTGCTCCAGGAAATCGTATTGCAGTAGGCACGGCTGAGGCCGGTATCGGCCGTGCCGGCGGAGTCCTTAAAGTCGAGGGCGAGTTCGAGGGAGGACAACTGCGTGTCGCGGCCCAGATGCTTCGCAGCCATCTGGTCCATCGAAATGCCGGCGCCGACGTCGGCTCCCGCCGTCGCTTTGAGCGCCACATCGGTGAGGAATCGCGTGCTGGCGCGCGAATGGACGGCTCCTGAATCGGTCGTCGGCTTGCTGTTCAGGCCCGCAAGCACCACCATATGATCGCGAAATCCCTCAAGAGGTTTGAGGATCGGTGTGAAGACGAAATCCTTGCCTTCCGTTGCCGGGGTCCAGTTCTGCATCATGATGCCGTTTGGCACGTAGACGACCCCAAAGCGTTTGGGGGTGGCCGGCATGGCCGAGAGGGCGGGCACCATGGCGTCCAGAAAAGGAAGTGCTAAACCAGCGCCGATGCCTCGCAATATGGTCCGGCGATCGATACCCTTCTTCTTGATGATCATTCTGACTCCTTGACGGGAACTTGCGCGCCTGGCGCGATACTCATTTGAAACGGCGTGCTCTTGACGATTTGTTTTATGATCGACGACCAACGGTACCCACCTGCCGCGGCGTCGCGATCGATTCCGCGCACCGAGGGCAGATCATAGTATTCCACTTCACGACCTAGCGCGTAAGTGAGAAGCTTTTCGGTGAAGGTCTGGACGAATTGATCGGGATGCGCCAGCAGGGCCTTCTTCAAGTCGGCCGCTCCGTCGATCTTGGTGCCATCGGGAAGCACGCCTGATGCGTCGATGGGCACTCCCGAATCGCGGACTCGCCACTTGCCGGTCCCGTCGAAATTCTCGAGCGAGAAGCCAATGGGATCCATCCGCGAGTGGCAACCCGAACAGGCCGGGTTATTGCGGTGCTCCTCCATCAATTGCCGCATGGAGGCGGATTTGCCGGTCTCGCTATTTTCCTTCAGTGCGGGAATGTTCGGCGGCGGGGGCGGGGGAGGAGTTCCCAGCAGATTGTCCAGGACCCACTTACCGCGGAGTACCGGGGACGTGCGATTCGGGTATGAGGTAATCATCAAGATGCTGGCTTGGCCGAGCAGTCCGCCTCTGCGCCCGTCCTCAAACGTCACCTTACGAAATTGCGTGCCATGAACACCGGGAATCTGGTAATGCCGAGCCAGCCTCTCGTTTACGAATGAATAGCCGGCATTCAGGAGTTCGAGAATGCTGTGATCTCCGCTCAACTGGCTTTCGAGAAAAAGCCTCGTCTCTTCGAGCATGGCGGCCCGTAGGTTTTCGTCAAAATCGGGAAAGACCTGCGGATCGGGCTTCTGCATGGCCGCTTTGGGCAGCCCGAGCCAATGACTCGCAAACCCGTCGATCAGAGAGCTCGACCGGGAATCGGCCAGCATTCTCTCGATCTCATGGTCGAGCACTGCCGGATTTCGTAACTTCCCGGCGGTCGCTGCGTTGAGAAGTTCCTCGTCCGGGATGCTGCTCCAAAGGAAGAATGACAACCTCGACGCCAGTTCCAGATCGCTGAGACGGTAAACCTTGCCGGGCGCCGTATTCGCCGGGACGCGAACGATGCGGAAGAGGAAATCAGGATCCACCAGTAAGCGCTCCAACGCGAACTGGATGCCGGCGTCGAACCCGCCGTGAGTGCGGCCTGACTGGTAGAAAGCGAGAAGCGTACGCACATCCTCACTGCTGACGGGCCGACGGTAAGCGCGCCGGGCCAGCGCCGAAAGAATTCTGCCGGCGCAAGCCTCATCGTCGCCCCCTGCCGCAGGCCGGCAGCTGAAGATTCTGCGCCGGCTGGGCGTGTCGCCCGGACCTGAGACATTGTAGGGGCCGCCCACCGCGACACTTTCGACCGCGGCATCTCCATCGTACTTTTGATCGATCGCTAAGACTTTGTCTGCCTCGGGCGGCCGGAGCACCCCTTCGGGTTCCCAGAAATCACGGACGAACGAGACGCCCACCACATGCGGGCCTGCTTTCACGGCCAGCCGCACATCGAGAGCCCGGTCAGCCGAATGCATGAACTCTTCCCAATGCGGATCGGTGGGAATATCCGCGGCGTAGGTATTCGGTACCGGTTTGCCGGGAGCGTCTCCGCCGATCGTGAAGAGTTTGATTTTGCGATCGTCCATCCGGACATCGATGTGTTGGGCCCGGCCCATGCCTAGAATGTACCCGTAAAGCTGTTTCCGCAGACGCACCCGGATGATGTAGTCGCCGTCCACGGGAAAGTAGTGACGAACCGCGATACCTCCTCGTGTACCGAATGGCAGGTCTTCGCTCGCGCGGTCTTCCTGCACCATCATTTTCGAAATCTCGTAGGTATCGAACGCAGGCGATGCGTGCGTGTCGCCAACCGCCAAACGGCTGATCTTCCCTGCCGCGGCCACGTAGCGATCGAGGAGGGCAGGCGATACCGAGAGCGCGCCCGCGATGTTATCGAATCCGTTCTGGTCCGCATCATCAGGAATCAGGAGCGAATGCGCATCTACATCGAGCGCAAGCAAATCACGGATGGCGTTGGTGTATTCGGCCTGATTGAGACGGTGGACCGGAACCCTCCCGGGATTGGGGGACGCTTCCGCGGCTCGATCCAGAGACGCTTTCAGCTCGTTCACAAAAGCATGCGAGGTAACGGAATCCGGTCGTGGCAAGCCAGCCGGCGGCATCTCACCCGCGCCGACTTTGGCGATCACCTTTTCCCAGATTGCGGCGTCTTTCGCGGTATCGGTGGGGTCTACCGTGTCGAGTGCGAGTCCGCCGGTACGCAGTTTTGTGTTGTGGCAGGTAACGCAGTACTTATTGAGGAGCGCCCGTTGCTGCGGTACCGGCGGCCGCGCACTTTGCGACAAGGCTGCCTGGAACAAGCCACACGAAAGCGCGACGCCAAGATACCCGATTGCCTTAATCAACGTTGCGGACCGTCTCATCCGCGGGCCCTCCTGCCTAATAGAAACCTTTATACAAAGTTTACCAATTTATGTCAGTCGAAAACGTCTTCTATCCGCTTCACGGTTGTCTGCAGAGAAAATTGGCGGCGTCATCGGTATTCCCTGCACCTTTATAAACTGCTATGTCGGGATAAGGGCAAAGGGGTCGCGTGCGGTCCACTTTGCCGTCCCGGATGCGCGCTCCTGGAACACGATCGGGCTGAACGCCCTTCTCGACCCAGTTCTCCAAGGCGGTCAGCATATCAAAGTCGGACGTCCCTTCTCCTCCGCCGCAGTGTGCCATTCCGGGAACCATGAACAGGCGATAGGAATCCCGTATGGCGGCGGCTGCTCCCAAGGCTTTTAAAACGCTTTGATAGTAAGCGAGGCTGCTCTCCGGTTCGATCTGCGGGTCATTCCAGCCGTGATATTGAATCAATTTGCCGCCGTGATCGATGAAGGGACGCAAATCGGGATTCATCGCGTTGAGGATGGACTTCGTGCGGCCATCGATTTCGGCGAGATCGGCGTCAAACTGAAAGCTTTTGTAGGCCCACTCCGGATTGCGGAAGACCACATAGCGGAAGAAGCCGAGGCCGATCGCGAATGGCTGAGGACCGGCCATGGTACGCCATCCAAGTTCGCTGCCGCGTTGGAACCCGTGGAAAACCGGTTGCTGAGTGTTCGGATCGAGGACAGTTGTGTAGATCGCGCGAGCCGTCTGCACCTGCGGCGCGGTGAGACAGGAATTGGTCTCACTACTCTTGCACGCAAGGTCCGATGGATCGAAATGGCAGCGGGTCGGATCCTCGAGAATGCCGTCGCGCAGGCCGTCGAGGGAGTCGCAGGCATGGAGAACGGCGTCGTGAATCAGGGCATATTTATCGGGCGGAATGTAACTTGCCTCGTCTTTGTGGGCAGCCTGGGCGATCCAGATCGATTGGGTAGCGCGACCGGTCCAGTTGAGTCCCGGAGAGCCGGCGATGATGCCATCGAAATCGTCCGGGTACCGCTGGGCTTCCATCAAAGCCGACCTTCCGCCCGCCGAACAACCTGTCCAGTAAGCGTGCTTTGGAGCGTGACCGTAGAAAGCGGTGACGATTGCCTTGGCCGCTAACGTCATTTCGTGCGCGGCGCGATATCCGAAGTCAATGAGCTTTTCGGGATGTCCAAAGGCAAACTCGGCGCTACTGCCTTCGTGGCCGAGATCGCACATTGTGCTGGCATAGCCGCGGAGCAGTCCCGCCGCGAGTGCCGAGGAATCAATAGAACCGGTCCAGCCACCGTTTCCATTTGCTTGGAGCTTGCCATTCCAGCCCGAAACCGGGAGCCAAACCTCCATCCGGATATCCGAATCGCTGCTGGGGCGCAGGATGGCAGACACGCGGCAAAAGGCCGGCAGGACGGGAGGGCTGGTAGTCGCGCGACGAGGGCGCAGCTTGAATGCCCCGCTCGGAGTCAGTTCAGCCGAAGCGATCACGGCGTGGGGAATTGCCAGGGTGCTTAGTTCCCGGCAACCGGCCTGCAGGAATGCTGTCGATAAACCCACGCCGAGAAGAAGGGTACCGACGCGCTGAAAACAGTCCATGACCTGCCATATTCTCATGAGAACGGGCTCGAGTGCCAGCGGCGCCTGGTGTCCGCTCGCTCCCCTGCGTTGGATCGTGCGGAGTGAGATCATGCTCCTGATGCTTCTTTCGGTGGCGGCGGTATTCATTGGCAGTCAAGCCTGCCAGCCATGTCATGCGGCAATTGCGGATTCCTATGCACAAACAGGCATGGCACGATCCAGCGGGCGGGTTTCATCGATTTCATTTCCGGCGGCTGATTTTACGGCTGCCGGCCATCATTACCGTATCGCAGACAACCAACTCAGCTTCCGGGCGAACGAAAGTGAAGTCGCGATCCCGATGGACCTTTTCGTTGGCTCGAGCGCGGCCGGACGGACTTTCGTGTTCGCTCGAGATCGCTATCTTTTTGAGCTGCCGGTAACGTGGTATTCGCGAAAGAAGGTTTGGGACGCTTCTCCCGGATACGAGCGCGAACCGGAAATGAAGTTAAACCGCGCGGTCGAACCGAGTTGCCTGTTCTGTCATGCGAGCCAGGTACGGCCTATCTATGGGACGCAGAACCGGTACGGAGACCCGCCGTTTCTCGAGAATGGTGTAAGTTGCGAACGCTGTCACGGACCGGGCAGCGAACATGTACGCGATCCGAGCCATGCCCGTATGGTCAATCCGGCGAAACTGGCGCCGACGCTGCGAGACTCGGTCTGTAGCCAGTGTCACCTCACCGGCGACGCGCGCATCGAACGAGCGGGCAGGCGGATGGCGGAGTTCCGGGCGGGCGACGATCTGTCGACCTATGCGACCTATTTGGTCAGGAGCCGGGATCGCGCGGACCTCAAGGTCACAAGCCATGTGGAGAAACTGGCTGCGAGCGAGTGCAAGCGGATATCGGGGGACAAGTTGTGGTGCGGGACGTGCCATGATCCGCATGCCGGCAATCAGGCGCAGGTCACTCGCGAGAAGACACAGGCGGCATGTTCCGGCTGCCATCCCGGCGCGCATCACACCGAGGCGAGCCGGCTGAGCCAGCGATGCGCCGACTGCCACATGCCGAAGTCTCAGACCAGCGATGGGGGCCACGGCGTACTGACGGATCACGGCATTTCGAGCCACGGTCGCGGGTCAACGGGAAACGGCCTATCGGCTTTTTTGGGCGACCCGGATGACCGTTCGCTAGGGCTCGCGTACGCGGAACTGGGAGATGCCCGTGCCCGGGAGTATCTGCTACGGGCTCAACCCGCCGACGCTATTGTCCGGCTACGACTGGCTGCGTTAGAAACTGATGCCGGAAGGGCGGCGGCTCTGTACGAATCGGTGCTACGGGAAGACCCTTTCCAAACAGTGGCGCTGGTCAATCTGGGCTCGCTGTATGCGCGAGCGGGGCGCATAAAAGAAGCCGGCCACCTATGGGAGCGTGCGCTCGACACCAATCCGGCGATCGAAGAGGCGGTGTTGAACCTTGCCCAGATCAGGCCGACCGCGGAGGCGCGCGTCATTTTGAACCGCTATCTGGAATTCAATCCTGCTTCGAAAGCTGCCAGAGCAAGGCTCGATCGTCTTTCCGGGAAATAGGCGATTCCCGCTGACCCCTATTCTCGGGATACAATTTCCAGCCAGGGGTGATTCATGAAAAAGCTATTAGCTCTGCTTGCGTATCTTGTAACCGTTGTTTCACTTTGCGCTCAGAGTGACCGCGGGGCCATCACCGGAACCATAGCGGATGCTTCAGGCGCCCTGATTCCGGCGGCGAAGATTACTTTGACCAACGCTGCCACTGGATTCAAATCCGAGACCGTTTCGACGGGGACGGGCAACTATACGTTCACGGGATTACCGGTGGGCACCTACACTCTGCAGGTGGAAAGCAAAGGATTCGTCAGGTTCGAGCAGACCAATATTGACGTGGCGGTTGCGGTCACCACGCGAGTTGAGGTTGCAATGAGAGTCGGGGGCGCCAACGAATCCGTTCAGGTCACGGCGGAATCATCGCTGCTGAACGACGAAAACGGCGAGGTCTCATTCACGGTCACGGGCAAACAGATCAACGAGCTGCCGATCAACTTTGGAATTGGGGCGGGGGCGATTCGCAATCCACTCTCGTTTGCCCAGTTGGTGCCGGGAGCTTCCATGAACGGGTGGAATAACATTACGATCAATGGAACGAACGGAGGCTTTAAGATTCTGTATGAGGGGCAGGAGTCGAGCAGTTCGCTCGATCCGCGGGTGTCCGACGAATCGCAGCCATCGGTGGAGGCGGTGCAGGAGTTCACGCTGCAGACCTCCAACTTCGCCGCCGAATACGGCACGGTGGGAAGCGGGCTGTTTAATTTCACATCGAAGTCCGGAACCAACCAGTTCCACGGCAGCGGCTACGATTACCTGCAGAATACGATCTTCAATGCCGGTCTTCCTTTTACCAACGATGGAAGCGGCCATCATGTGCAAGACGTGAAGCATCTCAGCAACGGCGGTTTCTCAATTGGCGGACCGGTCTGGATCCCGAAAGTCTATAACGGGAGAAACAAGACTTTCTTCTTTTTCAATTGGGAGAAATATCGCGATCGCGAGGTTCTCTATAACGGCATCACGACCGTTCCGGACTCGGCGCTGGCGAGTGGCAATTTCAGTTCGATCCTGGGCAAGAACCTCGCCACTGATTTTGCAGGCCGCGCGATTTTGCAGAACGCGATCTACGATCCTGATACGGCGGTGCTCAATGCAGCGGGCCAGCGCGTTTTGCAGGTGTTCCCCGGCAACATCATTCCGACGAGCCGCATCGATCCGACATCGGCCAAAATCTTAAGTCTCGTTCCGAAGCCAAATATCTCCGACACGCTGGTGAACAACTTCGTGGCGCAAGGCGCTTTCTACAAACTTACGCTGATCCCCTCGATCAAGATTGACCACAGCTTTGGCGACAACATCAAAGTTTCCGGATATTATTCCTGGGAGAACGTGGATAAATCGAATGGTGTGGATGGTCTGCCGGAACCTCTTTCGCAGGTACGGCTGCAGGTGATCCGCAGCCACACGGTTCGCCTGAATTACGACCAGACGCTGCGTCCGACTCTGCTGCTCCATGTGGGCGCCGGCTTCATCCGCTACGTCAATCCGGACACGGTTCCGCCGGACAGTTCGGCTTTTGACTCGACGGCGATCGGTATTCCGAATCCGCCTGGCCTGGGCTTTCCGCGCTTTTCGGCCGGCACTCTGGGAGGCAACGTGTATGGCGGTCTGGCGATCGCTATGGGGCCGGGCAGCAGAGCGCTCTATGTCACCAACAAACCTACGGCCACGGCTCAGCTGACCTGGATTCACGGCAACCACAGCTACAAAGCGGGGGGCGAATTCAAGCACGACGACTTCACGAATATCAGCTATATCGGACTGAGTCCGGCATTCAACTTCAGCACCGCGGAAACGGCGCAGCCGCTCTACGGTCAAGGACTGCCGAGCGGAACGACTATCGGGCATGCCCTGGCGAGCTTTCTGCTCGGCCTCTATGACAGCGCGTCGATCGGCAACACGCTGGCGCCTCAGTACCGGCGCAACACGTGGGGCTTCTTCGTCCAGGACACGTGGAAGATTGCGCGCAAACTGACGCTCGATTATGGTATCCGCTATGACTTACAGCAGCCGAATCAGGAACTCTGGGACCGCACCAGCAGCTTCAGCGGCCAAGTAGTCAACCCGAATGCCAATGGGCTTTTGGGCGGCGTGCTTTATGAAGGATCGGGGGCCGGCCGCTGTAATTGCAACTTCGTACACATCTATCCTTATGCTGTCGCGCCACGGTTGGGTTTCGCATACCGACTGCCTGCGAAGACGGTGCTGCGCGGAGGATTCGGAATCAGCTACGGGCAAGTGACGATCTTCAACTACATTGGCGGCGGGAATAGCCAGGGCATGGGCTTCAACACGCTGACGTTCCCGGCGGTTGGAAACGGTGTCGCGGCCGGAAGCATTTCCGCGCCGCTCAACTACACGCTGCAACAGCTCAATGCCGCCAGTTACGATCCAGGGCTGTTGGTGGCGCCGGGAGCGAGCGTACAGACTTCACCCGCGGTGGTGGATCAGAATGGCGGGCGTCCCCCCCGAACCGAGCAGTGGAACATCACTCTGCAACATGAAGTGATGAGCGGACTCTTATTGGAAGGTTCGTTCGTGGGCAACCGCACTGCGTGGATCAACGCCGGAGGCGGCCTGACCACGTATAACGCCATCAATCTCTCGGAGTATCAAAGTCTGGGGCTTGACCTTACCAACTCGGCAGCGCGGAGCTTGCTGACTTCCCAGATCACATCGGCGACTGCGGTTAAGGCCGGGTTTGTGAAACCCTACGCGAACTTCCCCTCGAGCGGCACCGTCATTCAAAGCCTGCGGCCGTATCCGCAGTATGGAACGATCGGGACGCTCTGGGCGCCGCTCGGCGATTCCTGGTATGACGCGTTGCAAGCCAAACTGACGAAGCGCTACTCTCACGGCCTGACATTCACCGGAAGTTACGCGTTCTCCAAAACGCTGGATAGCTACGAAGGCAACGGCTACATCTTCCACCGTCAGGACTTTAAAGGTTTATCGGTGCAGGACCGGCCGCAGATCCTCAGCATCAGCGTGAACTATACTATGCCGGCCTATGGTTTCACGAGAAAGAATAAAGTGACGCGAGCGCTGTTGGCGAGTTGGACGATCGGCACCGTCGATCAATACAGCAGTGGCACATTACTCGCGGCGCCCCCATCGAATAACGGCATCGGCACTTATCTTCCAGGAAGTTCGTCGCGGGAATTCCGCGTGCCGGGACAGCCGTTGTACACCAAGAATCTTAACTGCGGCTGTTACGACCCGACCACGCAAACCGTTTTAAATCCCGCTGCGTGGCAGGACCAGGCGCAGGGAGTGTTCGGCAGCGGCACGGTGTATTATTCGGACTTCCGGGGCCAGCGGCGTCCGGTGGAATCCTTTAACCTGGGCAAGAAGTTTCCTATCCGGGAACGGATGGCTTTGAGTCTGAGGATGGAAGTGTTCAACCCATTCAACCGGGATGAAGTGCTCTCGGACCCCAGCACCAGCAGCCCTGCAACCGCACCGACCCGATCACCGGCCGGACTGCTCACCGGGGGGTTCGGCTATGTCAACTATACGGCGATCACATCTAATAGTGTTGGAGGGACATTTCCATCGCCGCGAACCGCACAGATCGTAGCGCGCTTCGAATTTTAGGGGCAGCAGGGCTGGTGGCGATTACCGTTATCGCGCGTGGCTTCGTAGCGGCTCCCGCAATTCAATTCGAAGAGGTCGCACAAAAAGCCGGCCTCCTCTTTCAATTGAAGAACGGGGAGGCGGGCAAGTTCCACCAGATTGAATTGATGGGCGGCGGCGTCGCCGTCCTCGATTACAACAATGACGGCTGCATGGATATCTTCTTCACCAACGGCGCGTCGATTCCGGAACTGAAGAAGACCACGCCGGAATTCCCCAACCGGCTCTTCAGAAATAATTGCGACATGTCGTTTACCGACGTTACCCAGGATGCCGGCCTGGCTGGAGAAGGCTACTCGATGGCGGTCGCGGCAGGCGATTTCGACAACGATGGGTTCACCGATTTATTTGTGGCAGGAGTGGACCGCAATATACTCTATCGCAACCTGGGGAACGGGCATTTCGCGGACGTAACCGTGAAAGCCGGCGTCAGCGGTGGTCAGCCCAAGCCGTGGTCCGTATCATCCGGCTGGGTGGATTACGACAACGATGGCTGGCTGGATCTCTTCGTGACGAATTACGTGGCGTGGAATCCCGCGCAGGAGCCACGCTGCGGAACGCCGGATCAACAGTTCTACTGCCATCCCAACCAGTACAAAGGCCTTGCCAGCCAGTTGTTCCATAACAATCACGATGGGACTTTCACGGATGTTTCCGTAAAGTCGGGAATCGGAGCGCATGTTGGCAAAGGGATGGGAGTATCGTTTGCAGACATGGATGGCGACGGATTCAGCGACATCTTCGTGGCCAACGATTCGGTGCGAAACTTTCTTTTTCACAATCAGGGGAATGGGACATTTCGGGAGATCGGATTGGAAGCGGGGGTCGCGTTGCGCGATGACGGGGTTCCGATTGCCGGCATGGGAACGGACTGGCGGGACTTCAATAACGACGGGCGTCCGGATATCGTGGTGGACGGCATGATCAACGATGGTTTCCTGTTGTTTCGCAACCTGGGCGAGAGGAAGGGCTTTGAGGACGACAGTGAACGGACCGGTTTGTTGATGGGCACGCGGCAGTTCACAGGATGGGGTCTGGGCATGTATGACTTCGATAACGATGGCTCGAAGGATCTCTTTTTCGCCATGGCGCATTTCACGCAACTGGGACGTTATCTTGGCAGGGACGCTGCGCTGCCCAACCGGGTATTTCGAAACGACGGCGGCCATTTCACCGATGTGTCGGCAAGCGCCGGGGTGGACTTCCAGGGAGCAGCCCTCCACCGTGGAGTCGCGTTCGCGGATTTTGATAACGATGGGCGGATGGACGCGGTGGTGACCTGCATGAACAGTCCAGCGAAACTGTTTCACAATATTTCGGGAGGCGGGGCGCACTGGCTGGGGGTGAAGTTGCGCGGCGTGCATGCCAACCGTCAGGGGCTCGGCGCCACGATTCGCGTCGTCTTGCCGGATGGGCGGAGCTTGCACAATCACGCGACGACGGCTGTCGGATATGGAAGTTCCAGCGAGGCCCTGGTGCGTTTTGGATTGGGTCTCAATCGCAAGGTAGAGAGGATAGAGATCCATTGGCCGGGCGGCAGGACGCAAGAGATGAGAGACGTGAGCGGTGACCGCGTCGTCGAGGTAGTGGAGGAGACGCGATGACCAATGGTGCGATCTTTCTACTTTTCGCTTCACTTGCCTGGGGACAAAACTACGATCAGTCGCCCGGCTATGCAGCTTACAGAGAAGCCAATTCGTTGTTTGTGGCCAAGAAGATTCCCGAGGCTTTATCGTCTCTCGAAATCTCCCTGCACCTGGACGACAAGCTGGTTCCCGCGTTAACGCTGTATGCCAAAATCGCAATGACCATGAACCGTTTCGAGCTTGCGCGCGAGAGTCTCGAACGGGCACTTGCGGCGGATCCGAACGCGGCCTACGCCCGTTTTCTCTATGGGCTGAATTATTACCTCAGTAATGATCTGCAGCATGCCTTGCCACAGTTTTTGCGTGCCCGGCAGGCCAACCCTAAAGATTCCCGCCCACCACTCTACCTGGGTCTTACTTATGAGAGCCTCGGCCGGACGCAGGAAGCGATGGAGTTGTATGGCGAATCGGTACGGCTGGAACCTTTGGCTGACACATATTTAATCGGAGCGCGGTTGCTGTATCTTATGGGGCGGTTCGAGGATTGCGAGCGATGGCTTCGAAGAGCGCTACAGCTCGAGCCAAATTCGCGTGATGCTCATTTCGAGATGGCCAGACTGCTGCTACGAAAAGACGATCCAACGTCCGCGGCCAAGGAAGGGGAGCATGCGCTCGAACTCCCCGGCGGAAGCGTGTCGGCGAGTCAAATTCATTTTCTTTTGATTCGCGCCTATCGCCTGGACCATCCAGCGTTGGCGGCGCAGCATGCCGAAGCCGTGCGGTTACTAGAGAATCGCCAATAATGCGTGGGACGAGCTCTGGTGCGGGGTGAGTACCGGAGCACTCGCAGGCTTCGACAACTCCAAAAACAACGTGTGCCTTTCCAAACCCGCACCGATTTCAGCTGTGCAGCTTCCGCAGGGGGAGCCTCTTCCCGGCGGCATCTGGCTGGGACGATCCTTTTGAAAAAAATCCGCGGACGACGTGGCCTTTCCACATCCATAATCCCGAAAGGACAAGGACAGGAACGAAGACAAACCGAGTCGCGGGGGCGTAGTTTGGAATTTGGTCGAACGGACTGTAAATGTACCCGATGATTGGAATGCTGAAGACGATGTGAATCCAGCGAAAAATCGAACGCTTAGTAGCATTACTCATCTGCAAGGCCTCCTTTGCTATTAGTTTTCAAGCCGAACTGCCTGGAGTACTCCGCGTTCAGCCGCTGCCAGCAGCCGAACTGCATCGCGCCGGCGCCGGCGATGCGGCCGATGGGAGTTCCACTGAGAAGGTGATCCAGAACCTCGAAACAAATGTGCCAACCCGCGGCGCCCCACGAGATGAAGCGGTGATCGATCTTGTGCCATAGCGTCAAGCGCGTGCCGCCACCATAGGTTTCGAGTTCCCACCGGATATCGCCGTACTCAAGCACCTCGGGAGGGTCGGCTCGCTTCACGGTTGTCATCTGCGGCTTACCCGTTCCCGTCCAGGTGAGATTCACCGAAGCGCCAACCGTAGCCAGGCTGCCATCGGCGTCAAAGGGCGCCCACTCGCGTAGCTGCGCGGGATCGGTAAGTGCGAGCCAGACTTTTTCAGGCGAGTGACGCATTTCTCTGACGAGAATGAGCGTCCACTTTTCGCCTTGCTTGCGCACTTCCGCGCCGCGGGCCGGACCTGGTGAGTACTGCTCGGGATCGATCATGGTCTTTTCCTCGTGTCCGTTTTCTGTGGTGTGAAGCGAGCCATACGATCGAGGTGTCGTCTGAGTGCATCCACGTGAGCGGACCAGAAGCGGCGGAGCTGCGCCAAAGTTCGGAAGGGACGCATTTAGTAACGGGCAAGTTGAGTGAGCTGAATGAGGTTGCCGCAGGTGTCCTTGAGCATGGCGATGGTCGAGCCGGTCACCTCGGTGGCGGGCATCGTGAACTCGGCGCCGCGGGCCTTGATTTTGTCGCAGTCGCCCTTGACGTCGTCGGTGAAGAACATGATCGCGGGCTGCCCTTGTTGAAAGATCGCCTCCTGATATGCTTTGGCCGCCGGGTTGCTGTTGAGAGCCAACTGCAGTTCGGTGCCGTTCGGGTCTTCGGCAGGGGCCACGGTCAGCCAGCGGTAAGGACCCTGACTGAAATCGGTCTTTTTGGTAAAGCCCAAGACTTCCGTATAGAAGCGCAGTGCCTTATCCTGGTCATCGACATAAATGCTAGTCACTTTGATTTTCATATTGGTTGCTCCTTTGTCACTTTCGCGGTTTAGGCCGCGTTGTTTTTGCCGTTGTCTTCCGTTTCGTTGGTGTTGGTTGATGCATGCGGTCGAGGTGGCGTTCGAGAGCATCGACGTGCGCGGACCAGAACCGGCGGAACGGAGCCAGCCAGGCGTCGATCTCCTGAAGTGGCTCCGGTTTCAGCCGGTAGAGACGGCGCTGCGCATCGACCGTGGATTCTACGAAGCCGGCCTCGCGCAACACGCGCAGGTGCTTGGAGACAGCCGGCTGCGGCATACCAAGCTGACGCTCAATTTCTCCCACCGACTGTTGGGACGAGACCAGGAGGCCTAAAATCGCGCGGCGGTTCGGCTCCGCAATCACTTCGAACACAGATTCCACGCTCTTTTTATACTCCGGAGAGCATATACTCGTCAAGGGATATTTAAAAGAGATTGGGGAGCCGGCGGGCGAAGCACCACAAGTCGGTGGTCCTCACGGGGAAAAGCGCAGCCTGAAAGTCGGTGTTACGGCTGCTCGAGGCCAAAGTCCGCCACACTAGACGGGTTGTGAAACGTCCGGCTGCAATAATAAGAGATCGCGTCTATGCCGACACATGATCCAACAGTGCCTTTAAGCGAGAATACGCATCTTCTCCGGTGGGTTGAGAAGGTGGCACGATTGACCAAGCCCGCCGCGATCCATTGGGTGGATGGTTCGCAGGAAGAGAATGATTTACTCTGCACGCAGATGTGCCAGACCGGCACGCTGATCAAACTCAATCCGGAGTTGTGGCCGGGATGCTACTACGCGCGGTCCAACGTGAACGACGTCGCCCGGGTCGAGGACCGGACGTTTATTTGCTCCCAGGCACGGGATAATGCGGGGCCGACCAATAACTGGGTCGATCCGTTTGAGATGCGGCGCACGCTGAAGGTCCTGTTCAATGGCTCGATGCAGGGCCGGACGATGTATGTGCTGGCCTTCAGCATGGGGCCGGTCGGTTCGCCGATGTCGCGCGTCGGCGTGCAACTTACCGACTCGCCGTACGTGGTGGCGAGCATGCGGATCATGGCGCGAATCGGCGTGCCGGTGTTTCAGGAGATCGACAAGGGACAGCGCGTGGTTCCCTGCGTGCATAGTGTGGGCGCGCCACTGGCTCCCGGGGAGCAAGATGTAGCGTGGCCGTGCAACAAGGAAAAGTACATCGTCCACTTTCCGGAGACACGCGAGATCTGGTCGTATGGCTCGGGCTACGGCGGCAATGCATTGCTCGGCAAGAAATGTTTCGCGCTGCGCATTGCGTCCAATATCGCGCGAGACGAAGGGTGGCTGGCCGAGCACATGTTGATCCTTGGGGTGGAGGATCCAAACGGGGAGAAGACTTATATCACGGCGGCTTTTCCCAGTGCATGCGGCAAGACGAATCTGGCCATGCTGATTCCGCCGGAATCGTTCGAAGGCTGGAAAGTGTGGACTGTCGGTGACGATATCGCGTGGATCCGGCCGGACCAACACGGGCAACTTCGTGCGATCAATCCCGAGGCGGGGTTCTTCGGCGTGGCGCCGGGAACTTCGTGGAAAACCAACCCGAACGCGATGGCGACGCTGGCCAGGAACAGCATCTTCACAAACACGGCGCTGACGCCGGAGGGCGGAGTGTGGTGGGAAGGCATGACGGAAGAACCTCCGGCCGAATGCCTCGACTGGCGCGGCAATCGATGGACTCCGCAAATCGGCAAAGAGAGTGGCGCGAAGGCGGCGCATCCCAACGCGCGGTTTACGGCTCCCGCGTCGCAATGCCCGACGATCGATCCTTCCTGGGAGGATCCGGAGGGAGTGCCGATCGCGGCGATGATCTTCGGCGGCCGGCGCGCGACGACGATGCCACTGGTTTACCAGGCATTCAACTGGACGTCCGGCGTGTATGTCGGAGCTACCATGGGATCGGAAACGACAGCGGCAGCCGCGGGTACGGTGGGAAAGGTGCGGCGCGATCCGATGGCGATGCTACCGTTTTGCGGCTATCACATGGGAGATTATTTCCGGCATTGGATTAAGATGCAGAGGTCGTTGAACGTCACGCCTCGGGTCTTCCACGTAAACTGGTTTCGCAAAGACTCGAACGGCAAGTTCCTGTGGCCCGGCTTTAGCGAGAATATGCGGGTGTTGAAGTGGATTGTGGATCGCGCGCATGGCCGCGCCCTGGGTCGGGAAACTCCGATCGGCTGGATGCCGAGGTTCGAAGATATCGAGTGGAGCGGGATGCCGTTTCCGCGCGAGGAGTTCGAGGAACTACAGGCTTTCGACCGAAAAGCGTGGCGCAGCGAGGTGATTGACCATGAAGAGATGCTGCTCGATCTGCATGATCATCTTCCGCCGGAAATGATTTATGAGCGGGAGCTATTGATCTGCCGGTTGTAGCGGATCGTCGTCCGTTGTCCGTCATCCGTGAAGAAGGATGCCTGTGGGTGCGGGGGTTCCCGGCTGACGACTGACAACTAATTTCCCAGATCTGCTGTCACACAGCTATCGGCGGCGAGAGGAACGGATTTGGGAGTGCCTCCAACGACGGAGAGGTCCCACTCGCCGGGCGCAAGACCGTCGAAGATGAACTTGCCGGCGCTATCCGCGATCGCGTATCGGATATCGATTCCGGATTTGGCCTGGACGTTAATCCCCGGGCCTCCGGCCATTCCGGAGATACGGGTGGCGCGGCCGTTGCCTTGGAGGGACGCGTTTAGATAGGTAAGATCGCCGTTCGCGCTTCCGGCGAGCATGGTGCCCAGGCACGCATTGCTTTCGGTGCGTCCGTTCTCCTTATTCACTTTTGCGTAGATCAGATACATCTGATTGGCTTCGATCTGGAGAGGACAATCGCTAGGCGTCATCCAGATTTCCACGATGTCCTGGCGCTTGCCCTTGTACCATTCGCGGACAAGAAAGCGGACGCGCCTGCTCTTCTCGGAACGTTTGTGGATCGGCGACTTGTGGGTGTCCAGCATGCTGATCCAGGCATCCTCGGCGGAACCGGTGAAGATGAGATCGCTCTGACGGTAGCGATCGCAAACGGTGGTGGTTTCACGCGGAGTTCTAACGACTGGGGTGGGAGGAGACTTGGCGAGGCTCGTGGCGGATATCAGGAGTAACACGGTTCCAAGGCGCGCGAATAGCATAATTCTTCAAAGTAGCATGTTATAGTGTGCGGACATGGGTCGAACGACGATCGCACGGGCCTGCGCCGGTGCACTGCTATCGCTGGGCTGCTGGGTCGCTTACACGCAGAGCCAGAAACCGCCGGCACAATTGACATTGAACAAAGTCAAGGAAGATTTATATGAGATAGAAGGCGACGGCGGAAATGTTGCGGTGTATGTCACGGGCGAGGGCGTCATCCTGATCGACGACAAATTCGAGCAGGACCATGAAGGCATTATGGAAAAGGTCAAGAGCGTGACCAGCCAGCCGGTGAAATACGTGATCAACACGCACCATCATTCCGATCACAGCGGCGGCAACGTAAGGTTCGTGGGCGCGGCAGAGATTATCTCGACCGCCAACGCGCGGGCGAACATTGTGGAACATAAGCAGCCGGGCGCTCCGGCCAATATGACTCCCGCAAGCCTGGTATTCACGAAAGAGCTATCCGTGTTCCTGGGCGGCAAGGAAGTTCGCGCCGAGTATTTCGGAAGAGGGCACACGAATGGCGACGCGGTGATCTACTTTCCGGCTCTGCGGACGCTGCATACCGGCGATCTGATGGCGGGAAATACTCCGCTGATCGATTACACCGGCGGCGGCAGCGTGGTGGATTGGACTAAGACGCTCGACGGCGCGTTACAGTTGGACTTCGATACTGTGATTCCGGGGCACGGCAAGGTGACGGACAAAGCGGGCCTGATGACGTACCGGAATAACGTGGAGAAATTGCGGAACCGGGCCGCGGGGTTGATCCGGGAGGGCAAGAGCCAGGAAGATGTCGGCAAGGTCATGAAAGCGGAATTCGGGTGGGCCGACAATAGCATGCAGATGCAGTGGAGTCTGCCGGGGATGATGAAAGAGCTGAAGTGAGAAGGGCTGATCTTGCAGCCTGGCGCGCCTTCACGTTCAGATTTTGCGCTGGGCCGCGATACCAGACGTTTCGAACAATAGGGCAGACGAAAATTACTGACCGGCAGGCGGCGCAGCGGCAGGGTTGAGGGCGGCCGGGTCGATTTTAACAGGAATGCTTTGCTGCAGCTTATCCATCCACTGCCGCATTTTGACGTTCTTCAACAAGTTGTAGATATCGTCTTTCACTTCGGCATAGGGCTGCTCGACCATCGAATCGGCCTTGAAAATATAAAAGCCGCCGGAACGGCGCATGGGATCCGTGATCTGTCCGACCTTTAGCGCCAGAACGGCAGCCTTGAAGTCATCGGGAAGATTGTCGGCGGCGTTGACGGTGCCCCAGTCGCCATTCGCTTTCTTTGAAGTTTCGTCCTCCGAGTACTCTTTGACCAGAGCGACGAAATCAGCTCCGGTGCGGATCTTAGCCACCAGGCTGGTGGCGAGTTCGCGCGCCTGGGCTTCGCTCCGATACTTTTTTCCCGCGTCTGAAGTCGCCGAAGGATTTGCGGCGAAGGCGATATAAATGGTCTTGACCTTCAGCTTCGAATATTTGTCGGCTTTGTGCTCGTTGTAATACTGCTCCTGTTCGCCGGGAAGGACGACGGTCTGAAGGTACTGCTCGGAGATAGTGGCCTGCGCCATTACCTGCATACGACCCGCACGAAGGATATCTATATAAGGCTGCTTCTGGTCCAGCTTCTTGTCTTCACCCATCTTAGAGAGCCGCGTCAACATCGCATATTGCTGAACCGTCTGCGCCAGGTTCACCATCGCGCTGGTGGCCTGGGCCTGCGAGAGGGTCGAGATGTAAGAATGCAATTCACCGTAGGTGAGGTTCTTCCCGTCGATGGTAGCGATCACGGTACCCGGCGCGGGTTCCGCTGGGGCCGCGACCGGAGCTTGGGCGTGAAGAACAAAAGCGAACAATACTGATGACAACAGCTTCTTCATGAGGGAAATTTCTCCGGACTCGGAAATTCCAGCGTAACATGAAGGCTATTTCGACTGGGGCATGGCGGTGTCGGGGTGCTTCACCAGCGCGCGGGGCGTCGTGCCGGAGAGGTTGTGGGCCGCCTTTCTCCTGGCCGCATCGCTGATCTGGATGTTATTGACCACGGCGGCGACTCCAGCGGTGCGTGCCATTCGAGTCGCGGCGCCTTTGTGTTGGATCACGTCGGTCTTGCCTTCCCAATAGGCGACGCCATTTTGTACTTTGATGGTAAATTTATCGGCGCCTATTTTGGATTTAGCGAGCTTGGTTTTAATGTTGCGTTCCAGAACAGCGTCGGGAAGTCCGCGGGGAGGGGCTTTCTTGGTGGTACTGGAGCTGGTCGGTGTTGCAGCCGTAGAGGCCTGGCTGAATCCCATGAGTGAGGCGATCAAGGCGCAGGCCAGGAGGGTAATCCTCATTGGTGCGACTTTAAAGTACCAGATGGCTAAGGGATTTGAAATTGCTCCAAGGAGGTATTACTTAGGGAGACTGTCAGCGTTGCTGCGCAACCGGGCAGACGACTAAAGGCAACGCATTCACAGAGTTGACGTTATTGCCCTCCGGTTGCGGCCAGGCGAGGCGCTCACGCGGTACAACTAGATGATGGTCCTCGGGGAGACGCGGCATTTGGATGAAGCGCAGCAGGAGTTGAGGCTGACCCAGTGCAAAACAGACAGCGGCGCGACGGTAATCTGCTACCGGCAATCGGGAATTGCTCTATGAAAATCAAACAAATCAAGGCTGCGGGGTTGCGGGGCGCAACGCCGGAGGGCGGCTGGTCCAATGAAATCAAGCCAACCGATTGCGTGCACACGCTAGTTGCCGTTCAGACGGACGAAGGTTTAACGGGTTGGGGCTCGGTCTTCAGCAACGATGCTCTGGTATGCGCAGCCTTGGCACTGCTCGAACCGCTTTACGCGGGGGAGAATCCGCTGGAGCCCGAGCGCGTCAGCGAGAAATTGCATGCCAACACCTTCTGGATGGGTCGCGGAGGGTCGATCACGCATGCCATCAGCGGGATCGATATTGCCTTATGGGACATTCTGGGGCAAGCCACGGGTCAGCCGGTCAGCCGTTTGCTGGGCGGCCGCTATCGCGAACGGGTGATGCCTTACGCATCCATCCTGATGGATCAGCCATATCCGCTAGCGAAGCGTTTGCGGGAAATTCGCGAGCAGGGTTTTCGCGCCTTCAAGATCGGCTGGGGTCCATTCGGACGCCGCGGAAGCTACCAGCAGGACGAGGCGATCGTGAAAGCGGCACGGGAAGCGGTGGGGCCGGAGGCGCGCCTCATGGTCGATCCCGGCGGCAGCGACGCGTTCTGGCCGGGGGACTACAAGTGGGCCATCCGGACGGCGCACATGCTGGCAAACTACGACGTGTACTGGTTTGAGGAGCCGCTGCGTCCGGACGATCTCGACGACTTCGTGCTGTTGCGACGCAATTCACCGGTCCCGATTGCGGGCGGCGAAGTCCTGACGCGGCGGCAGTCGTTCGCGCCTTGGCTACGTGCGGGAGCGTTTGACATTGTGCAGCCGGATGTCACTAAGGTGGGCGGCATCAGCGAGGAGAGGCGCATCGCGTGGATGGCCGATGAATGCGGCGTGCGATTCATTCCGCATGGATGGAATACCGCTTTGGGTCTTGCCGCGGACCTGCAGCTCGCGGCCGCTTTTCCGCGCACTGACATGGTGGAGTACCTTGCCGGGTCGCCTTTTATCGACGATCTTCGCGACGGCGGGTGGCAGTTGGATGAGGATGGGATGTTGGCGATACCGGATCAACCGGGGCTTGGCATCACGATCGATCTTGATAGGGTGGAACGTCATACGGGCACTCGGTTCGGGTAATGCGCCCATGCGTTTTTGGGATTGTTTGCGCGATGGGACCTTACGCCGCAGCGTCGGTGACCAGGGATCTTTCACGGATAGTTCCGATTACTCGATCGACCGCCTGAAAGCGAAAGTCAATATACGTTTTTACGATTTGATTTCTTGCGAAATGCTCGTAATCGAACGGCAGAACCGCCGATATCCCGAACGACGGGTATGATCAGGGTCTTCGACGGAGCTACGCAGGCCAAAGGCCTACTCTACAGGGCTTGCACGCCATTGATTCTTCTTTGTGGAGTAGCGTTTTCGCCTGCTCCTGGCCGTTGGAGGGCTGCTAGAGTGGTTCTCATGAAAACTTCGCTCAACCGGGCCGCAATTGTATTGGCGGTGATTCTGGCGCCGTTTGGTACGCTGACTTCTCAACAGTCCAGCCAGGTCCAGCGGATCCCGCAGTTCGAAAACGACGACGTGAAAGTCTGGAAAGCGATCGTCAATCCGAAGGTTCCGCTCACCATGCATACGCACGATCATCCGCGAGTCATCATCGCGCTGTCGGGTGGAACGATGAAGGTTGTCAATGAGACAGGGCCGTCGGAGTTGCATCAATGGGAGACGGGCAAAGCGTACTGGTTGTCCGGCGAACAGGGGAAGAAGCGGCACGCCGATGCCAATGAGGGCGATAAGCCGATCGAGGTGATGGTGGTGGAACTCAAGAAGGCAAAATAAACTAGCAAGCCCGGTCTACATTTGCTGGACGACGTGAGATATAATCCACGTGGCCATCGCAGATGGCGTGTGGCCAGATCAAAGAAGAGGTGAAAAGAATGGTTCTAAGTCGATTTGTTTCGGGAAGGGCGATTGCATTCGCCGGGCTGCTGTTTCCGGTGAATCTGATATGGGCACAGAGCGCTTTTACAGCGGGTGCGAACGGGTGCCAAAACCTTCCGAGCTACACCACTTTGCAGGCTGCTTTGGCAAGTGCCACGTCCGCCGACACCAGTGGATTGAATAACCAGATGTGGGCCACAATTGTGGACCGTGACGGTATTGTTTGCGCAGTGGCATTCTCGGGAGTCAATCGTGGCGCGCAGTGGCCCGGAAGCCGGGCCATTTCAGCGCAAAAAGCGAACACCGCCAACGCTTTCAGTCTGGACTCTACGTCCAGCAGCGGCGGCACCGGCCAAGCCAACGGTTTGGCTCTGTCTACCGCGAATCTCTATTCCGCGGTGCAGCCAGGCGGGAGCCTGTTCGGCTTGCAAGCGAGCAATCCCGTGGATACGAGCGTCGTGTACAAAGCGCCATCAGCCATTTACGGGACGGCGAGCGATCCGATGGTCGGCAATAAAATCGGCGGCGTTAATGTATTTGGCGGTGGACTGGCGCTATACGGGCCGGGCAAGGTAATCCTGGGCGCAGTCGGCGTGAGCGGAGATACTTCTTGCCGGGACCACGGAGTTTCATGGCGAGTCCGCCATAATTTGAATTTGGATCATTTGTCCGGCGTCGGAGGTGTCTCGGGCGATACTGCGCGTCCGGACAACATTGTTTATGACATCACCGAAAATCCCAACGGAGGCACGGGAATTAGCACCGGAGGGTTTGGACACCCCAAGTGCATCAACACGGCCCTCCCTTCCAGCCTGCCCGCGGTCCAGCCCTGAGTGAGTGTTCAGGAACCGCAGAAAACTGTCATTCCTCTCGGCTTAAAAGCGGCTGCCGCAATCTGCGGCGCCGTCGCCGAGAATACTCTGCATTTTCCGCTCAGTATCCCGTGGATGATGGTGGTGACTCATGGCACCAGGTTGCTGGATATGGTCCCGGCGCGTTCGGCCGGGACCACCTACCGGATGCTCGACGAAATGGGACAGGCCGGGAGGCATTACTATCTGATGTTGATCTGGACGGTAGACCTGATTTTGCCGTTCCTCTTCAGCGCGTTTCTGACCGATGCGATCGATCGTGCGGCAAGCATGGCCTTCGGATCTTTCTCGCGGGTTCGAAGATTGAGCTGGTTGGGACTCCTCGCGGGAGGGTCGGACTACGCCGAGAATCTTACGGAGACCTCGTTACTGATGGCGTATCCGGCGCAGCATTCAGTGCTGGCGGTGATCGCCGCAGGACTGACTTCCATAAAATTCACCGCATACGGGGTAAGTTTGCTGGTAGCGATGCTATTGGCGATGAAAGGGTGGATCCGGGCGCGTCAGGCAACCACGTCCCCTTAACTGGCGCGGTAGGATTTCACGTTCTGAACTTCAGCCAGGGCAAACTTCAGGCATTCCGATCTCACTCTCGATCTGAGTTCTTTGCGGCTGCCGATCCGGAGCTTGATGTAGATCCGCTGGGTTGCCCGGTTCACATTTTCCTGGGAAACGCCGAGAGCTTGCGCGATGCCTTCCTGTTCCTGCTCCGCGAAGATTCTTTGGACAATCTGCAACTCCCAGGCGGAAAGCCGGAGTAGAGTTTGCAGCTTCGACCATAAGTCCTCGGGAAGAAGGGAAGCACCGAGGTGGTTATTGACGGGTTTCGGCGCCGGAATTGCCCCGCCCTGCAGCTTTAGCGGAAATACTCGAGCCATATATTCGGATTCCTTTCCTTTGGCTACTCCGAGTCTGCTTACATTTGAGGGGCCATTTTGCGGTCGACGGATTCGGCTCTTTCTTTCATAAGTTTACGTTTTCGTATTTACCAATGGGAGTAGAAACCCCTATCCTTTTGGTTAGACTATATCCTTTTAACCTATCCTTGTCGATGCCCTGGCGAAATTCCCTGTAAAATAAGTACCCGTACCTCATGAACACAACTTTTGTTCTCATGTTGCTCGGCGCGGTTGCGCGGGCGCAATCTCCGACGCCAGATAGTGCCGCGCTCCCCGCGCCGTTCGCGACCCCCGCCGTCAGCAACGGTCCGAAGATCATCCCGCGGCCGGAAGACGGCAAGGTAAAAGTTCCCCCTGGATTCGTGGTGGAAGAGTATGCGAGCGGGTTTCAGAGGCCGCGGTTCATGGTAGAGGGCAGGGGAGGAGAAGTGCTGGTCAGCGACAGCATTCCCAACGGATCAGTGGTCGTGCTCAAGGACGGCGCGAAGAAGACGCTGATCAGCGGGCTCGACCGTCCCTACGGCCTTGGATTGTGGAAAGACTTTCTTTATGTCGCCGAGCCGGCGTCGCTGAAACGCTATCAGTATGATTCGAAGGCGTTGACGGCAGGCCCTGGCGAGGAGGTCGTATCGATGGCAGGCTTCGTCAAGGGGCACGTGACGCGCACCATTCTGTTCGACGAACGCCACGGCAAGATGTACCTGACCATAGGGTCGTCGGCGAATCTGGTGACGGGTGATCCCGAGATGCGGGCAGCGGTTCACCGGTACAATCCGGATGGGTCCGGGCACGAGGTTTATGCGACCGGCTTGCGCAATACGGTGGGCCTGCGATTCTATCCGGGCACCGAACAGCTATGGGCCACAGTGGAGGAGCGGGACGGGCTGGGCGACGGCCTGGTGGCGGATTTCTTCACGAGTCTGAAGCGAGGCGGGTTTTATGGATGGCCCTATGCGTATCTGGGTCCGCACGAGGAGCCGAGGGTTCCGGAGAACGAACGGCGCAAGGACCTGGTGGCGAGCACGATCACGCCGGATATCCGGCTGGAACCACATTGCGCGGTACTCGACTTTTTGTTCTATACGGGGAAGCAGTTTCCGGCGAAGTATCGCGGCGGTGCGTTTTTGGCGAATCACGGGTCTTCCAACCGGGCGGACCGGGTGGGGTATTCCATATCCTACGTGCCGTTCAAGGATGGCAAGCCGTCGGGTCCGGTAAGCGATTTTGCGACGGGATGGATGCTCGGTCCGGGCCAGAAAGAAGTTTGGGGGCGTCCGGTGGGACTGCTGCAGTTGCAGGACGGCAGCCTGCTGATCTCCGATGACGGCGGGAAGGTGATCTGGCGGGTTTCGTACCGGTAACGACTGCTCCGCAGCCGGCAGACCATTGACTAATAATGGTCTGCCGCCGGAGAGAGGAACAAAACCGAAGTCTGTGTTACGACTAACCGACTCAAAGCGTCACAAAACGCGGAGATCGACGCCGGTCATGTCGGACGGCTGCTTTTCCCCGAGCACTCCAAGAACAGTTGGGGCGATGTCACGGAGCGCGCCTCCTGGACGCAACTTGGCCCGGCTGTCGTCCACCAGGATGAACGGCACCGGATTGGTGGTGTGATAAGTGTGCGGACCCTTGGTCACCGGGTCGATCATCATCTCGGCATTGCCGTGATCGGCGGTGATGATCCAGCGTCCGTTCTTGCGCTTCAGCGCTTGCCAGATCCGGCCCAGGCACGCGTCGACGGCTTCCACGGCGCGCACCGTCGGCTCCATCTTGCCCGAATGGCCCACCATATCGGCGTTGGCGAAGTTCATCACGATCACGTCGAAATCGCGCTTATTCGATGGCCTTCACGACCACTTCCGCGACGCCTTCCGCGCTCATCTCCGGCTTCAGATCGTAAGTCGCGACCTTCGGCGACGGCACCATCTCGCGCTCTTCGCCGGCGAAGGGCTTCTCGTTGCCGCCGTTGAAGAAGTAAGTGACGTGCGCGTACTTCTCGGTCTCGGCCACGCGCAGATTCTTCCAGTTCAACTGCGCCATGACGTTGGCCAGGATGTTGTTGACCGTCTCCTTGCGGCAGCACGAACGGCACGGTGAACTTCTTGTCGTACTGCGTCATGGTGACGTAGTGCAAGTTCTTCGGCGTCTTGCGATCGCGACGGGCTGCTCCAGCGTGGTGCTGGTCAGCGCCTCGGTCATCTCGCGGCCGCGGTCGGCGCGGTAGTTGAAGAAGATGCACGGCTCGTCGTCGCGAATCAGTCCGACCGGCTCGTTGCGGCTCGTCGACGATGGTGACCGGCTCGATGAATTCGTCGGTGACGCCCTTCTCGTAGGAGCGCTTCATCGGCGTCGACGGGATCGGTCGCCTTCTCGCCGTTGCCGAGCACCATGGCGTCGAAAGCCCGCTCGATGCGTCCCAGCGCTTGTCGCGATCCATGGCGTAATAGCGGCCGGAGACCGACGCGATCTTGCCGACGCCGATCGTCGTTCATCTGCTGCTGGATCTGCTGGATGAAGCCCGCGCCGCTCTGGGGCGGCGTATCGCGGCCGTCCATGAAGCAATGCACGAAGACCTGCTCGACGCCTTGCTGCTTCGCCATCTTCAGCAGCGCGTAGAGATGCGTCAGCAGCGAGTGCACGCCGCCGTCGCTGCACAGGCCCATGCAGATGCAGCCGGTGCGTGCGGGCGTGCTTCATCGCATTCAGCAAGATCGGATTGTTGAAGAACTCGCCGTCCTGCGATCATCAGATCGATGCGCGTCACGTCCATATGGACGACGCGCCCCGCGCCGATGTTCAGGTGCCCGACTTCGCTGTTGCCCATCTGCCCTTCGGGCAAGCCCGACGGAAGGACCGGAGGTGTGGACCAGCGTGTTCGGGAAATTCGCGCAGCAGCATGTCGTAAGTCGGCTTGTGCGCCGCGGCGATGGCATTGCCCTCGATGGCCGGGGAAAAGCCCCAGCCATCGAGAATCGTCAGAATCAGAGGCTTCGGGCGTGCCATTACTGGCGGAACGCCTTCCGGCCGGCGAACTTGCGCGGCTGCGCCGAGCTTCTCTTCGATGCGCAGCAACTGGTTGTATTTCGCGATGCGATCGGTGCGGCTGGCCGAGCCGGTCTTGATCTGGCCGGCGCTGGTGGCCACCGCGAGATCGGCGATGAACGCGTCTTCGGTTTCGCCGGAGCGGTGCGAAATCGACCGACGTGTAGCCGGCGTTGGCCGCCATCTGCATGGCTTCCAGCGTTTCGGTCAGGGTGCCGATCTGGTTGACCTTGATCAGAATCGAATTGGCGATGCCCGTCTCGATGCCGCGCGCCAGGCGCTCGGTGTTGGTGACGAACAGATCGTCGCCGACCAGCTGGATCTTCGTCGCCGAGCGTGTCGGTCATGAGCTTCCAGCCGTCCCAATCGTCTTCGGCCATGCCGTCTTCGATCGAAACGATCGGGATATTGGCGCACCCAGTTGGCCCAGAATTCCACCATCTGTTCGGAGGTGCGCTCGCTCTTGTCGGACTTCTTGAAGACGTACTTGCCGTTCTGAATAGAACTCGCTGGCGGCGGGATCGAGCGCGATGCCGATCTGCTCGCCGGGCTTGTAGCCGGCCTGGGTGATGGCTTCGAGCACCACTTCGAGCGCTTCGTCGTTCGACTTCAGATTGGGCGCGAAGCCGCCTTCGTCGCCGACGGCGGTGGAGTAGCCGCGCTTCTTCAGCACGCCCTTCAGCGTGTGGAAGACTTCGGCGCCCATGCGCAGCGCTTCGGAGAACTTGGTCGCGCCGTAGGGGACGATCATGAACTCCTGCGGATCGACGGAATTGTCGGCATGCGCGCCGCCGTTGAGGATGTTCATCATCGGGACGGGCAGCAGGTTGGCGCCGACGCCGCCCAGATAGCGATAGAGCGGAGTGCGCTGCGATGCGGCGGCGGCGCGCGCGACTGCCATCGATACGGCCAGAATGGCGTTCGCGCCCAGATGTGCCTTTGTTCGGCGTGCCGTCGAGCTCGATCATGATGTCGATCGATCTTGGCCTGCGCGGTGGCGTCGTGGCCGCGCAGGGCTTTCGCGATCTCGCCGTTGATGTTGGCGACGGCCTTGGTGCGCCTTTGCCGAGGTAGCGCGACTTGTCGCCGTCGCGCAGCTCGACCGCTTCATGCTCGCCGGTGGAGGCGCCGGACGGAACCGCGGCGCGGCCCATGCTGCCATCGGCCAGAAAAACTTCCGCCTCGACGGTGGGATTGCCACGCGAATCGAGAATCTCGGTCCCGGTGACCAGTGCAATTGATGACAAACGTCGGCTCCTTAAATGCGGTTGAAAGGTAAGATAAAGCCTTTCAATTGACGATATCATGCGGCTTCGACAGGCCTCGCGAGAACATTGGGCCACGAATGCACACGAATCCACACGAATCAAAAAGCAAGGGCTGCTTCGCTACAGGTAGAACAGGCTTAGCCTGGGGATTTGCGCTTTCTCCAGGAGGTCGCGGTCCAGGTATTGGCGCTCCAGCATGGCCAGTTGATCGGCGGTCATCTTGCTTCGATACGAGCGCAGTTGCTGGTCGAGCGACTTGCGTGTTTCCAGCGCTTCTTCTTCGGATTGCCGGCTGCGGAGGGTTGCAATCAGTTTTTGCTCGATGACTCCGAGACGCTGTTCGAGATCTTCGAGGTCGTCGAGAGGCCCGGCGAGCAGATTTTCGAGCGAGGCTGCGGCTTCATCGAACCCGGCTTGCTTCAACGCTTCAGCGTTCGTCGAAAGATAGCGTTGGACTTCCCCGGCTTCGAACGGCGGGGCTTCGGTCTTCTCGGGACGCGGCTGGCCGGTGCCAGCCATCCGCTGCGCTTCGGTCAGAATCGCCTGAGCGCAGAAGGCGATGGAATTCACCATCTGGGTCTTCTTGGGTTTGGCGCGCCACTTCTCGAAAGCGAGGTCGATGCCGCGCAGAACGGCTTCGAGCGGCACTCCCGAGGTCTTCCAACTTTCGAGGAGCGCCCAGTCGAGCGGGGACAACATGAAGATGCTGGTGCCTCGGACGCGTTGGAAGTGCTCTTCGATCTCGGTGTAGTAATTGAAGTAGTTATAAGTGAAATCGGGATCGCTCATGCAGGCCGGACCCCTCCGGCAAGCACTGTCTCCACCGTTCCATCAGGTTTCAAGATGCGGAGAAAGCCGTAGTCGTCCAGACCGGCAGTGATGCCCTGGATGTGGCGATCTCCCATGTCGACGTGGACGCGTTTCCCTTTGGCGTAGCTGGAGGCACGGGTAAAGGCCGACAAGATGGCTTCTTTCCCGCCTTCGTCGAGCATCTTTGCGTAGGCGGTGGCGGATTCAATTAAAGCGATGAGAAGGTCGGCGCGATCGTAGTGGTGACCGGTCGCGATGCGAATGGAAGTCGCCAGATCAGCGATGTCCGCGGGAAAGGTTTCGTGGTTGACGTTGATGCCGATGCCGGCGACCGCTGCGTCGCCGGCGAGTTGGACGAGGATACCGGCGGCTTTACGGTCGTCGATCATGACATCGTTGGGCCAGCGCAGGTCGCATTGGATACCGGCGACTCGGGCGATGGCTTCGGCGGTGGCGAGGCCGAGAGCGAGAGTTAAGACGGGGCGCGTCGCGGGTTCGAGGGGCGGATAGAGTATGAGAGAGACGTAGAGTCCGGAATCGGGTTCGGAGTGCCAGGAGTGGCCTTGGCGTCCTATCCCGGCGGTTTGTTCACCTGCCACTACCGCGGTACCGGAGGGCTCTCCGGTTTCCGCTAGCTTGATGGCTAGCGGTTGGGTAGACGGAAGGGTATCGTGGTAATCGATGCGGTGTGTGGGGAGGGCTCTTCGGACTCTGGCGATGTCTAGGGACATGGGATGCTCTGAATGGCTGACAGGCTGAAGCCAGTTACACAGGACGGGTCATAGGAGCTCCAGGCGGAAGCTTAGATCTACCGCTGGGGCGGAATGGGTGATGGCGCCGGACGAGACGAAGTTGGCGCCGGTTTCCGCGTAGGCGCGAACGTTTTCGAGCGTGACGCCGCCGGAGATTTCCACGGTGGCGCGGCCGGCGATTTCGTTGATCCAGTCCGCGGCTTCGGCGGGCGTAAGGTTGTCGATCAAGAGCCTGGTGGCGCCGAAGTCGAGGGCTTCGCGGAGTTCATCGTGGGTGCGGACTTCAATTTCGATTTCGAGTTGGCTCGCCGCGCGGGCATTCTTGAGGGCCCGGCTGATCCCGCCGGCAGCGGCGATGTGGTTATTCTTAATCAGAATCGCGTCATAGAGGCCCTTGCGGTGGTTGGTGATACCTCCGGCGGCCGCGGCTCTCTTTTCCAGCAGGCGAAGTCCAGGGGTGGTTTTGCGGGTATCGAGGACTTTGCACTTCGTCCCCTTCACTTGATTGGCAAAAGCGCGCGCCAGGGTGGCGACTCCGCTGAGGCGCTGCAAGAAGTTGAGCGCGGTGCGCTCGCATTCGAGCAGCCTGCGAGCCTGTCCTCGAACTTCGGCAATGGTCTCGCCGTTGCGGACTTCGTCGCCATCATGCTTGCGCAAGTGAAGTTGTTCGTAGATGACAGGGAGGACTTCGGTTCCGGCGAGGACGAGGTGCTGGCGCGCAATGAAGAGACCGGTTGCGCGGCGATCAGCGGGAACACAGGCTTCGCTGGTGACATCTCCAGTGCCGATATCTTCTTCGAGGGCGCGGCGTACGGTTTGTTCAACGTCGGTCATTCGAGTTCTGTTAAAAGGCTTTGGCGCCGGGCCTGGTATTCGGTCAGTTTCTTGCGCATTCCCTCGACGATATGGGGCGGTTTACGGGTTAGGGATGCTTCGTCGGCGAACTGGCGCTCCAGGTTGCCAATATTTTTGTCGACCTGCTCCAGATCCTTTTTCCTGCGCAGGCGGAGGGTTTCGAGCTGGGCGTCGAATTCGTCGGTCGGACTGAAGGTCAAGCGAAGCGCGCCTTCGGGCGAGCCGGCTTCCAGTCCGGCGTTGGCGAGCGTCTCGATGGTGGCGGAGTGTTCCTGAAGGACACGGACAGCGTCCGCGCCATGGACCGTCGCGCCGACTTTGATTCGCGGGCCAAGCTTAAGTGTTGAGCGGTAATCCCGGACGCCGGTGATGATGAATTGCATGACTGCGACATCGCGCTCGGCCGCGGGATGGGAAAGGTCGGGGCGCGGTTCGGGGAAGCGGGCGAGCGAGATGGATTGCGGACGAACCGGCGTATTGACCGTCAGGCGCTGCCAGAGTTCTTCGGTGAGGAACGGCATCACCGGATGCAGCAGGCGCAGCGAGGCTTCGAAGACGGCGAGAATGTTGCGCCAGTCGTCGTTGCGGCCGGAATCTTCAGTGAAGCTTGAGCTTCTTCAGCTCGATGTACCAGTCGCAGAACTCGCTCCAGATGAACTGCCAGACGGACTGGGCGGCTTCGTGATAGCGGTACTGAGCGATGGCGCGGTTGACCTGCTCGGCGCAGGCATTGAGGCGGCTGAAGATCCAGCGGTCTTCGAGGGCATCGCCTTGGATCTCAAAGATCGCGGGATCTGCCGGAGTCCACGGCTCAACCGCGGAGCGCTCCATATTCATGAAGATGAAGCGGGCGGCGTTCCAGATCTTGTTGGCGAAGGCGCGGGCGCTTTCGAGGCGGTCCGGGCTGAAGACGATGTCGGTGCCGGGCGCGGCGCCGATCAGCAACGCCATGCGGACGGCGTCGGTGCCGTACTCTTCCGTGACCACCAGCGGGTCGATGACGTTGCCTTTGGTCTTCGACATCTTCTGCTTTCGGCATCGCGCACCAGGCCGTGGATGTAGACCTGGCGGAACGGAACGTCGCCCATGAACTCGATGCCGAGCATGACCATGCGGGCGACCCAGAAGAAGAGGATGTCGAAGCCGGTGATCAGCAGCGTGGTCGGGTAGAAGGTCTGCAGGTCTTCCGTCTGATCGGGCCAGCCGAGCGTCGAGAAGGGCCAGAGGCCGGAGCTGAACCAGGTATCGAGGACGTCGGGATCCTGGACGATGTGCACACTTGTGCATTTTGTGCACGCGTTAGGAGCTTCGCGGGCGACGATGACCTCGCCGCAGCCCTGGCAGTGCCAGGCCGGGATGCGATGGCCCCACCAGAGCTGGCGGGAGACGCACCAGTCGCGGATGTTGTACATCCACTCGTTCTAGGTCTTGACCCAGTTTTCGGGGACGATCTCGATCTTGCTCGTCTCGACGGCCGCGATGGCTTTTTCGGCCAGCGGCTTGGTGCGGACGAACCATTGCGTGGAGACGAGCGGCTCGACGACGGTCTTGCAGCGGTCGCATTTGCCGATGCTGAGAGTGTAGTCTTCGACCCTTTCGAGCAGGCCTTCGCGTTCGAGATCGGCGACGACGCGTTTGCGGGCTTCGAAGCGGTCGAGGCCCGGGTAGGGGCCGCCGGCTGCGGTGATGTTGGCGAGTTCGTCGATGACCTTGATGATGGGCAGTTTGTGGCGCTTGCCGGCTTCGAAATCGTTGGGATCGTGCGCGGGCGTGATTTTGACGACGCCGGTGCCGAATTCGGGATCGGCGAGGTCGTCGAGGATGATGGGGATTTCGCGGTCCATGAGGGGCAGGCGGACGGTTTTGCCGTGAAGATCCTGATAGCGCTCGTCTTTGGCGTTGATGGCGACGGCGGTATCGCCGAGCATGGTTTCGGGACGGGTGGTGGCGACGACGAGATACCGGTCAGTGCCGATGACGGGATATCGGATGTGCCAGAGGTGGCCGGCGGTTTCCTCGTGGGCGATTTCGAGGTCGGAGATGGCGGTGTGGCAGCGGGGGCACCAGTTGATCATGTACTCGCCGCGATAGATGAGGCCCTTTTCGTAGAGGCTGACGAAGGCTTCGCGGACGGCGCGGGAGAGGCCGGCGTCGAGAGTGAAGCGTTCGCGCGACCAGTCGCAGGAGGCGCCCATGCGGATCATCTGCCGCTTGATGGTGCCGCCGGATTCGGCTTTCCACTCCCAGACGCGGCGCTCGAACTCTTCGCGGCCGAGCATATGCCGGTCGAGGTGCTCTTCGGCGAGTTTGCGTTCGACCACCATCTGGGTGGCGATGCCGGCGTGGTCGGTGCCGGGGAGCCAGAGGGTGGCGATGCCGCGCATGCGGTGCCAGCGGACGGTGACGTCGATCTCGGTGTGCTCCAGCATGTGGCCCATGTGCAGCGAGCCGGTGACGTTGGGCGGCGGGATGACGAGGGAGAAGGTTGGGGCTCCGGGCGCGCGTTGGCGCGATAGAGGTTCCGGTCGATCCACCACTGGGCCCAATGCGGCTCAAACCGCTGAGGCTCATAGACTTTCTCTAGTTGCATGGGGGAACCTTCAGTGTAGCGAATGGCTGAGATGGGGTCCGAGGGGAGGTAAAGCGATTGACAGACAAAGTTATTCATACACAATTAGGAGGTAGTGAGGACCGCATGTTTCGTCTGGTTGGTTGCCTGATTTTGCCGCTCATGGTGCACGCCGCTGCGCCCAACGAATTGACTCCCGAAGAAAAGAAGGAAGGCTACACGCTTCTTTTCAATGGAAAAAATCTGGATGGATGGGAGGGAGATCCGGTCCGCTGGAGCGTTCACGATGGCGTGATCGACGGCTGCAGTGACGGGCATCCTTTCAAGGTAAATACATTCCTAATTTACAAAGGAACATTCCGGAATTTCGTCCTCAAAGGCGACATCAAGTTGCGCAATCACAATAGCGGAATTCAGTTCCGCAGCGAACAACTGCCGGGGGACGGCTGGATGGTGCGGGGATATCAGGCCGATGCCTCCGAAGTTGGAGATGCCAAGTCCGCATGGGGCAATTTGTACGAAGAGCGCTTGCGAGGACGCGACGTGATGAAGACGCCGGACGAAGGTTGGCTGATCGCCAAGCCGCTGCTCCGTCGAGGCGATTGGAACAGCTACGAAATTCTCGCCGATGGCGATCACATCAGGCTGACGTTCAACGGGCAGGTCACCATCGACATGCATGATAAGGCCGCGGCGGATGGCATCATCGCGTTGCAACTCCACCAGGGGCCCGAGATGCGGGTCGAATTCCGAAATCTGAAGATCAAGAGGACTCCGTGAAGAGGCGCGACGAGGTGCGACGAGGCGTCGATTTATTTCGTCACGCAGAGGTCAGGCGCGTTCCTGGTAGGTGCCTTCGGCGGTATTGACGCGGATCTTCTCGCCTTCAGTGATGAAAGGAGGCACCTGCACGACGAGACCGGTCTCGAGCTTCGCCGGCTTGGTGACGTTGGATACCGTGGCACCCTTGAGGCCAGGCTCCGTCTCGATCACCTTCAGATCGACGGTGGCCGGCAGTTCTACGCTCATGGGCTTTCCCTCGTAAAACTCCACCGAGACTTTGAGTTCGGGGATGAGGTAACTGACAGCGTCGCCAAGGATTTCCCTGGTAAGGTGCAGTTGCTCGAAGTTCTCGCTGTTCATGAAGTAGTAGTACTCGCCGTCGTCGTACAAGTACTCCATGGTGACTTCATCGAGGATGGCGCGCTCCACCTTGTCTTCCGACGAGAACCGATGTTCCATCATTGTTCCGCTGCGAAGATTCCGCATCTTCGCCTGGACGAAGCCGCGGAGATTACCCGGCGTCCGGTGGTTGACGCTGAAAACGGAGAACAGATCGTTATTGAATTTGACGACCATACCCGGACGCATCTGTGTTGCCGAAATCATGAAAAGCTATAGCTCCAGAATCTGAAGTTGAACTCCTTATTTTCGCACACCTGAGGGAAGCGGCGAACCTCCAATGACGTATCCTTTACAATCGCAAAGGGAGAATTCGCTTTGGCTCGCGGAAGATTTTTGAGATTGTTCATCGGCAACATGGCTTCGGGCAAGACGCGCCATCTGCTGACCGAGATCGACACCTTGCGCAAGTACGGCAACAAGAAGATCGCCGTCTTCAAGCCGCGCACCGACACCCGCAGCGGGATGAACTGCATCAAGAGCCGCAAAGGCGACGAAGATGCCGCCGAAGAAATCTCCGTAACCGCGCCCAACGAAATGTGGCCGCGTTCTGCGCGCCAAGGAATCCGACGTCCGGCTGCCGGTTTCAAGTCATCGCGTTTGACGAAGTCCAGTTCTTCGCTCGCGACTCGGGCTTCTTCCAACTCGTGAAGGATCTGCTCGACGAAGGCTACGATGTCCTCGCCTCGGGTCTCGCCTTCGACTTCCGCGGCGAACCTTTCGGCTCCACGCCGGACCTGGCGCTTCTGGCCGAAGATCGCTGCATGTGGATGACGGCGTACTGCACCAAGTGCGGCAGCCGCGCTCCGTATCCGCAGCGGATCATCGATGGGATCCCCGCGCACTACAACAGCCCGCAGATTCTGGTGGGCGGCGACGAGACTTACGAGCCGCGCTGCGACGAGCATTTCGTTCTGCCCGGACGTCCCGTACCGGGATATGACGATTCGGCGATGCAAGGTCGAATGTGGCCAACTTCAGTCCCTCCGGCCACTCAAAGGCTCAAATAGGGACTGACACAGCGCGAATTGATCCATTTTTTGTCCACCTAACAATCTAGCATCAACAAATATATTATTTTCAGCTAGATGCAGGTTAAACTATCAGATTGACCCTTGGGGTTACTAACTGGCAGTACTCCACGTAGTAATAGTACCTTCGCCTTATATTCTCTCCCACATCTATATATGGTGGTCTGAGTCTAGATCTATCTACTAATAAACCCTTAAGAATGCGAGATTTCGACGAAAAAATTGTTGCGCGGAGGAGTTTGACGCCGCTACAATCTGTGGTGTAGTCTTAAGTGGAGCGAAAGGGGATTAAAAGTGGGGGACGGGAGGATTGAACTGCCGAGAGGCATGTATCCCGGACGCCTCGACGACAAAGGCCGACTAAAGGTCCCTGCTCTATTTCAACGGTATTACGACAGTATTCTCGAGAGGACATTGTTTGTAACAAGTCTAGATAGCCGTTCAGCCAGAGTCTACACGATGGATGCGTGGCGCGCAACTGAAGCGCTGCTCGATGAGTCGGATGACGCGGCGGCAGGAATCGTCAGTTTCACGGCGAACAAGTTCGGTTCGGAAGTACAGATGGACAGCCAGGGGAGAATTCTCTTCAATTCCGACCTGCGGCGGGAACTCAAGCTGGAAGACACCGAACTGCACCTTTACAAGTCCCGAAATCATGTGGAAGTGGTGCCGGACGCCATTTATCAGCAGTTGAATCAGCGCTCGATCGAGGAGGCTCCAAACGCCCTCGAAGCTTTGAGGAGCTTAAAGCTCCCATAGCCGATGCAGCAGCATTTTCCCGTGATGAGTCGCGAGGTGCTGGAGTTTTTGGCAGTTCGGCCGGAGGGTTGGTATTTAGATGCGACGTGTGGTTTGGGGGGCCATACGGGCGCGATTGCTGCGCAGTTAACCACCGGAAAGGTAATCGCGAACGATCGCGATGCCAGTTCTCTCGCGCAAGCGAAAGCGAACACGGAAGGCGTTTAGCAGGGCGGATTCAGTTCCATTACGGTTCGTTCGATTCGCTCGATGAGGCGCTGCAAGATGCGGGCATCGAGAAGGTAGATGGCCTGGTGGCTGACCTGGGAATCAGCCGCTATCAACTCACCACGGGAGAACGAGGATTTTCGATCATGTCGGATGGTCCTTTGGATATGAGGATGGACCGCAGTCAGGAGTTAACGGCTGACGACCTTGATCAACGAGAGTGCCGAAAAGGCGCTCGCCGACTGGATCTACCAGTTCGGCGAAGAAAGGAGGGCGCGGACGATAGCCAGAGCAATCGTTCGAGTCACGGCCCATTCGGAGCACACGACATCTGGCGGATGTTGTGGAGCGGGCCGTGCCCCGAACGGGGCCAATGCATCCCGCGACCCGGACTTTTCAGGCAATACGGATTGTAGTAAATGATGAGATGGGTGAGTTGGACCGGTTGCTGGAAAGTAGCGCCGGGATTGGTTAAAACGGTGGGCGGATGGTGGTGATTTCGTTTCACAGTCTGGAGGACCGGAAGGTGAAAGAGCGTTTTCGGCAGTTGGCGAAGGAAGGCAAGGGAGCGATTCTCACCAAGCGGCCTTTGCAGCCTGACGAAGACGAGGTAAGGTGAACCCGGCGTCGCGCAGCGCGAAACTACGCGCGCTGGCGGTAGTGGACGCGGCCTAGCGCTCACCGGCGCAATGGGTCGCGAGGGGGGCCGGCTCAGAGCAGGACGGAATGCTCGCGCGGAACCGGCGGGTGGTAGTAACGCATCTGACTTGGCTGGCGAGGAATCAAATCATCATGGCGACGGCAGCATCAACATTCTTCAGGCAACCGGCCGCGATGTTTCGCGGCACCGACGTGAGCAACCGATAGCCAGACACCGCGGTAGCAGCGGAGGCGGACGGATCCCGATGCGCTGACCGGTCTTCCCAACGACGACGTTTATTTATATAGTCAAGCCCATCGACAACACGCGGCTGGTGCGTCAGGCCGACACCCAGGCGAAAGGCGAATGGTCAGCCATCGCGGGCGTTTGCGCGGCGGCCCTGTTGGTCGGGGGCATGCATGATTGCTCCTGGCGTCGCGGGCATCATGGACAGTTATAAGATTCAGGAGCTGAAACACGAGCAGGCGAAGCTTCGTACCGAACGTCCGCAAGCTCGATGTTGCGGAAGAGAAATTGTTGAATGCCGCCTCGCCTGAATACTCATGGCGGCCGAACACAACCTCGTGCGGCCCGACAGCCAACCAGGTGATCCGGTTGCAACCGAAGAATGAGCGCTCGTTCGCGATGAACGGGTCTTTCGGTCTCAAGTCCCGATAAGGAGTTTTCCCTGGTGAACCCTGAATGAGAGGGCCGCCGCGGTAAAGCGGATGACCTTTCTTGTAGCGGCGGTCCTGATTTGGGCCGCCGCAATTTTTTACCGGCTCATTTCGATGCAGGTGGTCCATCACCAGAAGTATCTTACGCTCGCGCGCAAACAGCAAGAACATGTCATACCGGTGCAGGCGCCCCGCGGATATATTTATGACCGCAAGGGACGCCCGCTGGCGATCAGCGTGCCGGTTGACTCGGTCTTCGTCAATCCCCTGCGCCTGCCGGATATCTCGGTCGCCGCGGAATTGATTGCGCCCATTCTCAGTCTCGATCGAACAAAGCTCGAAAAAGATTTTCGCGATGCAGCTGAGGATCATCGCGGATTCCTGTGGGTCAAGCGGAAGATCTCGCCTGAGGAATCGCGGCGTCTACGTGATCTCAAGTGCGACTGGATCGAGTTCCAATCAGAAAGCGTCCGCGAGTATCCCGATGGCGGCGTGGCCGCTCATCTGCTGGGCGGTGTCTACAAAGAAGAGCAAGGGTTCGCGGGCGTCGAGAAGAGTCTTGACGATGTCCTGAAGGGTCAGGCCGGCAAGGAAAACGTCGTCATCGGCGTCGGCAGGAACGGTCCTCGATTCGCAAGTCGATAAGCAAGCGCAACCCGGCCAGTCCATCACGCTCACCATCGACGCGCGCATTCAGTTTGTCGCGGAGCGGGAGATCGAAGCCGCGGTCGACAAGCATCATTGCAACAGCGGCACGGTGATCGCGATGAATCCCAACACGGGTGAGATCTACGCGCTGGCCAATTATCCGACGTACAATCCCAGCGAGCCGCCCAAACCCGGCGAGGATCCGCTGGCGCGCATGGATCTCGGCGTTCAGGTGCCATTTGAGCCCGGCTCGATTTTCAAGATCATGACGGTCTCCGCAGCGCTCGAGACGACTAACCTCACGCCGGATTCGCCGATCAACTGCATGGGCGGCGTCCTTCATCTGCCAGGCCGCGTTATTCACGATTCACACGGCGGACTGGGCATCATCAGCGTGCGGGAAGTGATCGAGCATTCGAGCAACATCGGGGCGATCCAGATCGGCACGCGGGTCGGCCGGGAAAAGATGTACGAGTACGTGCGGCGTTTTGGCTTTGGCGCCCCGACAGGCGTACCGCTACCCGCGGAGTCCGGCGGACGGCTCCGCAAACTGGAAAAGTTGGGGCACCACATCGCTCGCTTCGGTCTCCATGGGACAGGAAGTCAGTGCCACATCGATTCAGTTAGCGCGCGCTTGTTCGGTGATCGCCAACGGCGGCATCCTGGTCCAGCCCAGGCTGATTTTAAAACGCGGGAATGTAGCGGAACCCATGGTGCCCGGCAAGCGCATCATCAAGCCCCAGACCGCCATAACGGTGCGCTCTATCATGGAGGGCGTGGTACTGCGGGGCACGGCCAGAAATACTGTTAAAGTTCCGGGCTACAGCGTGGCGGGTAAGACCGGAACTGCCCAGATATTCGATTTTAAAAGCCGGCATCATACCGCACACATACAACGCCTCGTTCATGGGTTTCATGCCGATACAGAATCCCGAACTGGTGATGGTGGTAACGCTGAACGGGACCAGCGGCAACGCGGGATTCGGCGGCTCGGCGGCGGGTCCGGTTTTCAACGTGGTGGCCGAAGAAGCACTGCGGATCATGGATATGCCTAAAGATCTGCCTGAGACTCCGGAGAAGGAGACGCGCAACAGCCGCCAAACCCGACCCGAAAGAGGCCGACGATCTCGCAATCGCCGGTCTCGATGCCAGCCAGCCGAACATTATGGAAGACGAGGATGCTGCCGCGCCGGCCGCCCAGAGCCTGGACAACTCGCAGCCGAAAAATCCGCTGCACAGGGTAGGGTCGCGGGTCCCGAATTTCATGGGCAAGACCGTGCGGCAGGTCGTCGCTCTGGCCTCGCAGCAATGGTATCCCCGTGATTCTGGCCGGCAGCGGAATCGTGCGGGATCAGATGCCACTGGCGGGTGAAATTCTTCTACCCGGCCAGAAGGTGAAGGTCGAATTTCGCCCGATGAACGGCGAACAGGTCCTCTCCGGAGTGTCGCTGAAATACGCCGTTGCCTGCCGAACTTGCGCAGCGGAGATCAGGCGGGCTGGAGTATGATTCGCGACGTGTTCGGCGAGGCTATCTGTTTTTCGCTTTTCCCGGCGCGAAAGCCGATGGGCGGGCGTTTGCCCAAGCGGCCGTCGATCGGGGCGCAGTGGCGGTGGTGAGCGAATCTCCGCGTCCGGAAGGCTTTTCCGCGACCGCTCGCCATGGATCCAGGTGGAGCACGGCCGCAATGCGCTGGCGATCAGCCGGCCGCAACTTCTATGGCCTGCCGGATGAGAAATTCGGGCTCACGGCGGTCACCGGCACTAACGGCAAGACCACGACCACCTATCTGATCGATTCGATTCTGCGGGCGGCCGGGCAACGTGACCGCCATGATCGGCACCATTGAGTATCATCTGGCCGGTAAGGTTCTGCCCGCGGTCAATACTACGCCGGAATCGCTCGACATCTTTCGGATTTTCGACGAACTGCTTCACGCCGGCGGCACGAGCGGCTACCACAGGCCACCATGGAAGTTTCGTCGCACGCGCTGGCTCTTGGGCCGCGTGTATGGGTTCCGCTTTCACACAGCGGTCTTCACCAACCTCACTCGGGACCATCTGGACTTCCATGAAACGATGGAGAATTATTTCCGCAGCCAAGCATCTGCTTTTCGAGAGCAATGGCGGCCGTGCGCCGCTCTTTGCAGTCATCAACCGCGACGATGAATACGGGAAGCGGATTCAAGCCCGCGGCCGGCATCGAAACCTGGTGGTATGGGCTGGGCCCGGACGCGAGCCTTCGGGCGCGCCATATCGATTCGTCCTTCAAGGGCTTGAAGTTTGATATTCAGGCGGGGAAGCAGCGCATCGACATCGATTCGCCGCCTGATCGGCAGGATCAACGTTTATAACATCCTGGCCGCGGTGGGCGCGGGTTTGAGTTATGGCATTGATCGCCGGAGGTGATCTGCGCGCGGGATTCGCGCAGTGCCAGGCGATTCCAGGGCGGTTTGAAAGAGTCGACGAAGGGCAGCCGTTCGCTGTGGTGGTGGACTACTCGCATACCGACGACGCGCTACGCAATGCGCTCACTGTCGCGCGCGGCTTGGGTCCCAAACGCATTCTCACGGTATTCGGATGCGGCGGCGATCGCGACCGGACGCAAGCGACCCTTAATGGGGAAGGCCGCGGGAGAATTGAGCGACTTCGTGGTCCTGACCAGCGACAATCCGCGATCGGAAGATCCACTGCAGATCATGAATGACGCGAACGTCGGTTTGCAGCGCACCGAGTCGAAGCATATCTTCGAGCCGGATCGTGAGGCCGCCATCCGGCGGGCGATTGAAGAGGCGCGCGCCGGAGACTTCGTTCTGATCGCCGGAAAGGCCACGAGACGTATCAGATTTTTGCGGACCGCACGATCCATTTCGACGATCGCGAAGTGGCCCGGAAGGTGCTCAAGGAGTTCGGCTATCCGAAGTCTAGCTCGGCGACCTGCACGATCGCCCAACTTGCGCCTCTCTGCAGCTTCAGCCTGTCGGTCGAGCAACTTCAGTCTGTTCTCGCGTGACTCGAAAAATTTTGTCGCGCATTGCTGAACTGGAGGCAAGCGAGCTTATGAAGATCCCCTTGTCGGTCGTCCATCGAGCCCGACGCGATGATCGAGACGCGTCCTGGTGACGGGCTACAGCGTCGATACGCGGACCTTGCAGCCAGGAGATATTTTCTTTGCGCTTCGCGGGCCCAATCACGACGGTCACGATCATGTCGCCTTCGCCTTGGAGCGTGGCGCACTCGCCGTAATCGTGGATCATGAAGTGGCCGGTAGAGGGCGTGCAGATCGTCGTCCCAGACACTCTTGCGGCGCTGCAACAACTCGCCGTCTGGGCGCGCAGACCGTTGGGGTGGGAGAGTGGTCGGAGTGACGGGCAGCGCCGGAAAGACTACGACGAAGGACATGGTCGCGCATCTGCTGGCCACGCGCTTCGTAACGGGCAAGACGAGTCGGCAATTTCAATAACCACATCGGCGTCCCGCTCTCGATTCTGCGGTTGCCGGACGACTTGCGAGGTGGCCGTCCTGGAGATGGGAATGAACCATGCCGGAGAGATCCGCGCACTGGCCAAAATCGCGCGTCCGGAGGTAGGAGTGGTGACGAACGTGGGATACGCGCACGTCGAGTTTTTCGCGGATGCCATCGAAGGCGTTGCGCGGGCCAAACGCGAATTGATCGAAGAGCTGCCTGCGTCGGGCATCGCGGTTCTGAATGCCGACGACGAACGAGTCGCGAAGTTTCGCGAAGTTCATACCGGGACCTGTAATCACCTTCGGCATCCGGAACGCCGCGGATGTGCGAGCTACCGAGGTGCAATTCATCCCCGGCGGATCGCGCTTTCAGTGTGACGGGACGGTTTTCGAGACCCATCTGGCCGGGCACGCACGGAGTGCTGAATATTCTAGCGGGCCTTGCGGTAGCGCGGGCTTTTGGAATATACGCAGCCAGACCTTCGCGAACGCGGTTGGCCACGTTCGCGCCGGGCAAAATGCGAGGGGAACGATCGGTGCGAAATGCGGATCGTGGTCTTAAACGATTGTTATAATTCAAATCCCGAGGCAATGCGCGCCATGATCGACGTGCTGGCAGCCGAAAAAGCCGGCCGCCGTATTGCTGTCGTGGGAGAAATGTTGGAACTTGGCCAGTCGGCCGAGCCGTTACATCGCGGGATGGGATCATATCTCGCGTGTCGCGGGATTGATGTCGTTATTGGCATCCGCGGCGCTGCCCGCTTCATAGTCGATGAGGCTGTGAAAGCGGGATTGTCGGACAGCGCCGCGTTCTTTTTCGAAAATCCTGTGGAGGCCGGCGAACTGTTGCATCGGCATGCTGCGCGAAGGCGATGCTGTGTTGTTTAAAGGGTCGCGCGGGGTGCGCGTGGAAAAGGCGCTGGAGGCAGCCTTCGCCGCGCCAACCAGCCGGGGCGGTGCACGTAACCATGCTCTACTACCTGCTCTACGAGCAACTCTATCCCGCGATCAGCGGGTTCCGCGTCTTTCGCTATCTGACGTCGCGGACGGCCTTCGCCGGCATCACGGCGCTGTTTCTCTGCATCGCGCTTGGGGCCGTGGCTGATTGCCAAACTGCGCGAATTTCAGATCGGGCCAGTACATTCGCGAAGAGGGTCCGCAGAGCCACCAGAAGAAGGCCGGCACGCCGACGATGGGCGGCGTCCTGATCGTCATCTCGATCATCGTGCCCACGCTGCTCTGGGCGGATCTGCGCTTCGCCTACGTCTGGATCGCGCTGTTCGCGCTGCTGTGCTTTGCCGGCCATCGGCTTCATCGACGATTACGCCAAAGTGATGAAGCGCCGCAACCTGGGCCTGACCAGTCGGCGCAAGTTCGGCTTCAGGTACTGGTGGCTCTGCTGCTCACCGTCGTGCTCGGCGTCATGGAGTATTACGGCGCCTACTCGGCCACTCTGAACGTTCCGTTCTTCAAAAGCTTTCAGCCCGACCTGCTGATCCACTCGCTGATGGACAATCCGTTCACGTATGCGCTTCGGCTTCATCTTCTTTTTTCTTTTCGTGGTGATCATCGTGGTGGGCGCATCGAACGCGGTGAATCTGACGGACGGTCTGGATGGCCTGGCAATCGGCCTGATGGTGATCGCGGCCGGCGCCATGACCGTCCTGACGTATATGGGCGGCCACCGCGAACTCGCGAGCTATCTGCAAATCGCGCGCAATCCGCGCACCGCGCGAACTGACGGTCTTCTGCGGCGTCGATGACGGGCGCGTGCCTGGGCTTCCTCTGGTACAACGCGCATCCCGCCGACATCTTCATGGGCGACGTCGGCTCGCTCTCGCTGGGCGGCGCGCTGGGCGTGGTCGCGGTGTTGATCAAACAGGAAATGCTGCTGCCCTTCATCGGCGGAGTCTTCGTGATGGAATTGCTCTCGGTGGTCCTGCAGGTGGGCAGCTACAAGCTGCGCAAGAAACGCATTTTCAAGATGGCGCCGATCCATCATCACTTCGAAGCATTGGGCTGGACGGAATGCAAGATCATCGCCCGTTTCTGGATCGTGGGCCTGGTGCTGGCGCTGTTCGCTCTGACGACGTTGAAACTGCGATGAACCTTCTGGGCACAAACGCGCTTGTGGTCGGGATGGAAGCCTCCGGGAAGGCGGCCGTGCGTTTTCTGCTTTCCCAGGGAGCGGATGTGACCGCGTCCGACCTGAAGCCGGTGGAGGGACTGGAAGTACCGTTTCAGTTGCAGACTGATGAGCTGTTCGACCAAGCTTTCGATCTGATCGTCACGTCTCCCGGCGTACCTTTCGATCTGCCGGGACTCGAGCGAGCGCGCAGCCGCGGCGTGAAAGTAATCGGCGAAGTCGAACTCGCCGCGCCGTATCTGCAAGGCAAGACCATCGGCATCACGGGTACGAACGGAAAAACAACGACTACGTCGTTAACGGCGCACATCCTGCGTGAAACCGGTGTACCGGTGCTGCTGGGCGGCAATATCGGGCGCCCCGTCATCGACATGATCGGCGACTCGCGTCCCGACCAGTGGAATGTGCTGGAGCTTTCCAGTTTTCAACTCGAAACCATCGAGACATTTCGCGCGCACATCGCAGTCGGACTGAATGTCACACAGAATCATCTGGACCGGCATCACACTGTGGATGCCTATGCGGAGGCCAAGGGCCGGCTCTTCCGAACGCAATCGAAGGAAGATTTCGCAGTTCTGAATCTGGATGACGCCATGTGCCGCGCATGGTCCGAAGTTACACCTGGCACAACGATCTGGTTCAGCGCGCAGCATCCCGGAGCGCCGGGATGGTCGATTCAGCGGTGAGCATCTCTGGCTCAACGGAAAGACCTTCATGCCGCTCGCGGAGATTCCCATCCGGGGCCGGCATAACGCGGAGAACACCATGGCGGCAGCCGCGGCCGCGCATCTGGCGGGCGTTCCACTCGAAGCCGATCGCGGCGGCGGTGCGGACGTTCAAAGCCGTGGAGCACCGTCTGGAATTTGTGCGGCAGCGTCAGCGGAGTCGATTTTTATAACGATTCGAAAGCGACGAGTGTAGACGCCACGCTGAAAGCGCTGGATTCGTTTGCCGGCAATCTGTGGGTGATTCTCGGCGGCAAAGATAAGGGCAGCGATTATCATCCGCTGCAGGCGCCGCTGCGGGAAAAGGCGAAAGGCGTACTGCTGATCGGCAAAGCGGCGGCATTGATTGCGTCGCATCTCGATGACGTCAGTGCCGGTGATTCAAGCCGGCACGCTGGATGCGGCCGTTCGGGAAGCCTACGACCGCGCGCAGCCCGGCGACACGGTGCTGCTGGCTCCGGCCTGCGCGAGTTTCGATCAGTTCACAGGTTACGAACATCGCGGACGGGTTTTCAAGGAAATCGTGGCGAGTCTGCGGAGAAAGGAAAGATGGCATTGAGACTTAAGACCGACTGGATTCTTTTCACGACCGTCATCCTGCTGGTGTTCTTCGGCGCACTGATGATTTATAGCGCGTCGTCGGTGAAGGCCGAGCAGCAACTCGCAGAACAGCTATTTCTATATCGAGCGGCAGATGGTCTGGGTCGCGATCGGACTGACGGTGATGATGGTGCTGAAGCGTTTGAGTTACCGCAAGCTGCAGCATCCGGGCGTGGCGTTCGCATCCATGGGGATTGTGCTCATTCTGCTGATCGTGGTCTTCTTCGCCGATCCCAAACAGCACCGGTGGATACGCTTCGCAGGCCTGAGTCTGCAGCCGTCGGAATTCGCCAAGCCCGCGATGATGCTGTTTCTCGCGTTCTTCATTGCCATGCGGTCGCGGGCCATCAATGACAAGCACACGCTGCTGCCGCCGCGGCTCTGGCGGTCGGCATCGTCACCTTCTTCGTCGGTAGTGGCCGATCTGGGAACCGCGTTAGTCCTTTTCGTGTCGGCCGCACTGATCTTCATCGTCGCGGGGCTCGACCGGCGTTTCATCGGGGTCGATCGCCCTGGTCGGGGTGCTCAGCCGCGATCGGGCTGGTGATCCAGCAAACCGTACCGGCTGACACGCGTGATTCAGTTCGTCGATCCGCAATTCAAAGTGCTTGACAAAGTCCGATCCGGCAACTGGCCGCGTCAAGAGTATTGAGCAAGTCGCTGGTCGCCAAGGATACCAATTATCAAGTAGGAGCAATCGAATATTGCGGTGGGCTCAGGCGGGATCCGCGGACTCGGGCTGATGCAGGGGAAGCAGAAGTTGCTGTATCTGCCGGAAGCGCATACCGACATGATTTATGCGGTGGTCGGCGAGGAGTTCGGCCTGGTGGGGCACGACTGCCGTGCTGCTCGGCTTCATGGTGATTTTCTGGCGGGGCATCCGGGCGGCCGTCCTGGTGCCGGATGAATTCGGACGTTACCTTGCGCTCGGGATCACGTCGGCGCTGGCGATCCAGGCGTTGATCAACATGAGCGTGGTGCTGGGATAGGGCCGACCAAGGGCATCCCGCTGCCGATGATCAGCTACGGAGGCACGTCGCTGCTGAGTACTCTGGCATCGATCGGCGTTCTGTTGAATGTCTCGGAGCATGCGGGATGAAGGCGGGTACGAGCTTTGGCAGACGAGGGTCTGTCCGACAAGTGGCCTAATCGATGGGCTTTTTTTGCATGGCCGGCGGAGGCACGGGCGGTCACGTGATTCCGGCGCTGGCTGTCGCACGCGAATTACGAGCGCGAGGACATGAAGTGTATTTTGTCGGCACGCGACGGGGCGTGGAGAGCCGGATGGTGCCGGCGGAGGGTTTTCCGCTCGAGTTCGTAGAGCTCGGCGGATTAAAGAATGTCGGGCGCCGCTCACCAAAATTTCGAGTTTATGGGGGCTGGTGCGCAGCACCTGCAACGCAATTCCGTCGCTTTGGGACGCGCCGTCCCGACGCGGTCTTCAGTATGGGCGGATATGTCGCCGGACCGCCAGTGCTGGCCGCGGTGCTGCGTGGCATTCCACTGGTCGTCATGGAACCGAACGCCGTTCCCGGCTTCACCAACCGCTATATCGCGCGCTGGGTAAAGCGCGCGCTGGTCAGCTTCGAGGAGACGGAGCGGTATTTCCCGCCGGTCGCACGGAAGTGACCGGACGGCCGGTGCGGGAAGAGTTCTTCGCGATTCCTCCAAAACCAGCAGGGTCGAGTTTCACCGTGCTGATCACCGGAGGCAGCCAGGGTTCGCGAACGCTGAACTATGCCGCGCGCGACAGCTGGCCGCTCTTCAAATCGGCGGGTACGCCGGTGCGGTTGATCCATCAGACGGGACGCGCAATTTGTTCGATGAGCTGCAGACGCGATTGGGACTCGGCCGGAGTGGAAGGCGAAATCAGCGCCTTCATCGCCGACATGCCGGCGGCGTTCGCCCAGGCCGATCTGGTCGTCTGCCGCTCGGGCGGCACCGTCTCTGAGATCGCGGCGGCCGGTAAACCTTCCGTGATGATTCCCTTCCCTTTTGCCGCCGATCAGCACCAGCTGAAAAATGCCGAGGCTTTCGAGCGGGCCGGCGCGTGCCGCATGTTTCTCGATCAAGATTGGACCGGCGAGCGGATGTTTGAAGTGGTCAGGGAGTTGATGCGAGAAACGCGGGCAACTGGCAGCGATGGGTGAGGCCGCGCGAAAACTGGCGCGACCCGGCGCGGCTTCGCCGCGCGGCGGAGATTCTATTGGAGGTAGGCCGGCCTGCGGCCTGACGGAACTGCAGTCTGTCGCACAAGAATGCATTGACACAGCGAAAGATTACGAGAACAATACATTAAGCTAATGTTTTTCAAAAAGCAGCACCTGCATTTCGTCGGAATCGGAGGCATCGGCATGAGCAGCATCGCCGAAGTGCTGCTGAATTTGGGTTATACCATCAGCGGGTCCGACCAGAAGCTGTCGGCGCATTACAGCGCGTCTGACGTCGCTCGGCGCGCGTATTTTCGAAGGGCATACAGCGGCTAACGTGGGCGGTGCGAAGGCGGTGGTGGTTACCTCCGCGGTAGACGAAAGCAATCCCGAGATCCAGGAAGCGCGGCGCCTGCAGATTCCCGTGATCCCGCGCGGTGAATTGCTGGCCGAACTGATGCGCTTGAAGTTCGGAATCGCGGTCGGCGGGAGCCATGGCAAGACGACGACGACGTCGATGATTGCGACGATTTTGAATTTTGCGGGCCTGGATCCTACGGTGGTCGTGGGCGGCAAAGTCGCCACCATGGGCGGTTCCAACGCGCGTGTCGGCAAGAGCGAATTTCTGGTGGTGGAATCGGACGAAAGCGATGGTTCGTTCCTGAAGCTGGCGCCAATTTTCGCGATCGTCACCAACATCGATCGCGAGCATCTCGACCATTACGCCGGCATCGAGGAAATCCGCGAAGCGTTTACCCAGTTCGTCAACAAAGTCCCGTTTTACGGCGCGGCTTTCCTGTGCCTGGACGATGAGAACGTACAGCAGATCCTGCCGCAGGTCAAACGCCGCACCATCACGTACGGCAAGAGCGCGCAAGCGGACTTCGAGGTTTCCAATCTCGGACTGCGGGCACTTCTGCAGCCGCTTCGACCTGCGACATGGCATGGACAATCTGGGCACATTCCAGTTGAACGTCCCGGGCGAGCACAACGTCCTGAACGCGACTGCGGCGATCGCCACGGCGCTCGAACTCGAGATCAAGAGCGACGTGATCCGCGAAGGTCTGGCGCAGTTCCGCGGTGTCGACCGGCGTTTCCAGGTAAAAGGCGTCGAGCGCGGCGTCACAGTGGTTGACGACTACGGTCACCATCCGACTGAAATCCGGGCGACGCTCGCCGCGGCGCGCGCGTGCTCTCCGCACCGGCTGCACGTGCTGTTCCAGCCGCATCGCTACACCCGCACCCTTCACCTGATGGACGAGTTCGCGCGTTCTTTTCACCAGGCAGACCGCGTCTTCGTCCTCGATATCTATCCCGCGTCGGAGCAGCCGATTGAAGGCGTCACTGCCGAGGCGCTGGTGGACCGCATGCGCCAATACGGCCACCGGGGCGCCGCGTATGTGGGCAGTCTCGCCAATGGAGTTGAGCAAATTGGCGAAGGTCTGGAACCCGGTGACATGGTCATCACGCTCGGCGCGGGCAGCGTTTCGTCAGCGTCCGAGATGATCCTCGAAGGCTTGAAGAAGCTGGAGTGGAAGGGAGCTGATTCGTATGCCTAAGCCTGCTCCTCCAAAGCGACTTAACTGGCGATTAGCCGTCGCCATCCTGACTGGCTTGCTGCTGTTCGTCTCTACCGCCATGGCGGCGCGGCGGGTTCAATCCATGCTGCTCTCGAACGAACGTTTCTTTCTCATGCCGAAGTTCGAGTCCGGCGATGCGCCCGCGGCGGCTGCGATTCACGTGGAAGGCAATCGATTTGCCTCGACTGACCGTATCGCGCTAGTGTTTGCGCCGGATCTGAACCGCAGTATTTTCAGTATTCCGCTTGCCGAGCGCCGCCGCCGGTTACTGGCCATCGACTGGGTGGAGGACGCGTCGGTACTGCGCGTTTGGCCCAATCAGGTCATCGTAAGGGTACGCGAGCGTCATCCGGTGGCGTTCGCCAAACTGCCTTTTGGGGTGGCCGAGCCAGTTCCGCTACATGCTCATCGACGCGCAAGGCGTACTCCTGGGCGTGCCGCGCCAACGATTCGACTTTCCGGTGTTGTCCGGGGTGACGGAAGAGCAATCCGAAGCCGATCGACGCGCGAGAGTCTTGTCGATGCAACAACTGCTGAAAGAACTGGGACCTGCCGCTGCGCCGATGATTTCTGAGATCAATGCTTCGATGCCCCACGATATGCGCATCTCGGCCACCATCAATGGACGTCCGGTGGAACTTTGGCTGGGCGATCGCAACTATCTTGTCCGGTTCCAGAATTTCACCAGTCACTTCGACGAGATCCTACGGCGCTCGGAGGGTGTATCGGTGTTTGATTTGCGGCTGGACGATCGTATCACGACTGTCAGGTAAATGCGTTATCCGTTGTCCGTCTTGCGTTATTCGTTTTCAGGAGTATGAAGCAGTGAACCATAAGCCATTTTTCGCGGCGGGCATCGACGCCGGTGCGTCACGGACGCGTTGTGTCCTATGCCGCATGGACGGATCGCACGTAAATTTTCTCGGCGCGGGCTCTGTGCCATCAGCGGGATGGGACAAGAGCAGGATCATCGACCAGCAAGCCGTGTCGCGATGCGTGCTGGAAGCTGTGCAGCAAGCCGAGGCGATGGCCCATGCACAGATCGAAACTATTGTCGCGGGGTTCGGCGGTCTCACCGCGCGCGGCGCCGATGCGCATAGCAAGACGGACTTCGGACGGCCTCACGAAATCGATCAGCGCGACGTGAACCGCGTAATGAAGGGCGTGCAACGCGTGGCCCTGGCGGAAGATCGCATGGTGCTGCAACTCCTCCCGCAGGATTTCGTGGTCGACGATCAGCCTGGCGTGCGCGATCCGCGGAAGGTTCTTGGCGCGGTACTCGAAGCCAACGCTCACGCCATCGTAGTGTCGACCATGGAGCACAACGCGCTGGTGGGAGCCATCAATCAAAGTCATTTGAGCGTGGATGAAACGGTGTTTGAAGCATTCGCCGCGTGCTATGCAGCCGGGCTGCCCGAGAACCGCCCGGAGGGTATCGCGGTACTCGACATTGGCGCGCAGTCGTCGGAACTGGTGGTCTATTACGGCAACGCGTTGCAACTCGCGTCCACGGTCGGAATCGGTGGGGATTACTTCAGCTCGGACGTCGCACATTTTCTTCGCATCAGCTTTCCGGACGCGGTCGAGATTAAGGAACAGTTCGGATCCGTCATTCCTGAATCCACTACGGAGTCGAGTGTGATCGAACTGCCGGCCCGCGAGGGGCAGGCGCAGCGTGAGGCTTCGCGTTGGAAGATCAACCAGGTGCTGAAGTCGCGCGCTCAGCATTTATTTGCGCTGGTCCGGCGGGATCTGGCGCGTGTCGGTATGGAGCATTCGCTGACCGGGGGGCTGGTTCTGACTGGCGGCGGCTCCCTGTTGCACGGGCTCGTGGAAATGGCGGAACAGGAACTCGGATGTCTGACGTGGCGAGGGCTGCCTCGCGGAATCGTCGGCTGGCCGGACGATCTGAACGATCCGGCGTGGACCACGGCGGCGGGATTGGCGAAATATTCCGCGCGACTCAGAACGAAGGTGGATCTGGAACGGCAATCGATCGGTTTACTCGGAAGGATCTTGCAGTAGCCCTATTCAAGTGGAGTGCGTGAAACAAAAGAGGAAAGAAGGAGAAAAGCGATGTCGATCATGGACGGGAATCTCGACTCACTCAAATACGAAATTCAGGAAGAGTCGCGCCACGGCGCGCGCATTAAAGTGGTTGGCGTGGGCGGCTGCGGCTTGAACGCAGTTGGCCGTCTGGTCGAAGAAGGACTCACCGGTCCCGAGTTCTTCGGCATCGACACCGACGCGCAAGCTCTCGCTTCATCCAATGTCCCTAACAAGATTCAGATCGGCGCCAAGCTCACGGGCGCTCTGGGCGCCGGCTCCGACCCAAAAATCGGGCGTAGGGCGGCAGAAGAGGACACCAACCGGCTCATTGAAATGCTTCAAGGGGCCGACATGGTGTTCGTCACCGCAGGCTTGGGCGGAGGCACGGGAGCGGGCGCCGCTCGAGTGGTCGCTTCGCTCGCGAAAGAGCTCGAGGCGCTTACGGTTGCAGTAGTTACCAAGCCGTTCACATTTGAAGGCCCCAAGCGTATGCGGCTCGCGGAGCAGAGCATGGAAGAACTCGCCCAGGTGGTGGATACGCTGATCACGATTCCCAATGACCGGCTGCTGGCGATCGTGCCTCGCGGCACCGGCATCAAACAGTCCTTCCGCGTCGCGGATGACATTCTGCGTCAGGCCGTGGAAGGCATCACCGACATCATTTGCACGCCGGGCGTCATCAACCTGGATTTCTCGGACATCAAGGGCGACGATGCTCGGCATGGGTCACGCCATTATGGGCACCGCTACGGCGCATGGCGAGAGCGCCGCTGTCGAGGCGGCGCGTCAGGCGATCAATTGCCCACTGCTCGAAGACACCAAGATTAAAGGTTCAAAGCGCATTTTGATCAATATCACTTGCGCCAGCACGCTGGGGTTGCACCAGATCGACGAAGCCTGCTCCATTGTTCGCGAAGCAGCCGACAGCGACGATCTGCAGATAACCTTCGGCATTACCAATGACGATACCCTGGGCGACGGCGTCAAAGTCACGGTGATTGCGACTGGGTTTCAGAGTGGACACCCCGATGCTCGATGCTTTGCGTGAGAGCAAACCATTTCTGGATCCGGTGCCCGGCGTTCCGTCCATTCCGGCGAGTCCGTCTGCGCCAGAGCCCGAGCCAGCGCAAGCGATTGAAGCCGCGCCTCCCGCTGAGCCTCCGATCGTTCCTCTGGCGCTCGATCTGGATGATCTCGATACACCGGCGTATCTACGGCAAGGCAACCATTTGAATTAGCCCCACACCGCACGGCGGATGAGCGACTTGTAATCGTCCGCCGTGCGGAACTTCCCCGATGCGCCGCCTTCCGTTTTCCCCGATTCCTTCAAAACCTCGATTAGATGCGGCCCCCCCTGCGCCCGACTGTTTTTTTCGCTAATATAAGGCGGTCGAGGTGAAGCGTGACGAATACAACGGTCAAGACCCGAATGAAGAGCGGTGAGCGGCGGGACGCCATCATCGCAGCCGCCGTGCGCCTGTTTTCCGAGAAGGGTTTTCGTGGCGCCACGACACGAGAACTGGCGGCTGCGCTGGACGTGACCGAGCCCGTGATCTACCAGCATTTCGAAACCAAGCGGGATCTCTACCGCGCCATCATCGAAACCAAGGCGCGCGAACGCCGGCAGGATAACGAGTATTGGCAGGACGTCGAGAATCCGCGAGGCGATCGCGAGTTCTTCGGCGCGGTAGCCAGATTGCTGTTGCAAAGGGTGGAGCGCGATCCTGCTTACCTGCGGCTATTGCTTTTCAGCGCGCTAGAAGGTCATGAGCTTGCGGATCTCTTTTTTGAAAGGGATGCGGTAGAGATTTACGACCGGGTTTCAAGCTACATCCACAAGCGTATGGATGAAGGCGCGTTCCGGAGCGACATCGATCCTGGATCTGCGGCGCGCGCGCTGGTGAGCATGGCCGTTCATCATGCAACAGTGCAGGCGCTGTTTAAGGATACGGTGGTGAAGTCGACGCGCGAAGATTATGCGACGGAGATGGTCGAGATTTTTCTGGCGGGAATTGAGCGAAGGTAACGCAGAGTTCTCTCAGTTTTCACGCGAGTTGGATCTGTGGTCGCAATAGTGTTAAGCTATTTGGAGAAGCGCGGAACGTCGTGCTTCGTCCCCAGTTCTAACTGAAGGGCGCGTAGCTCAATTGGCAGAGCAAGTGACTCTTAATCACTAGGTTGTAGGTTCGATTCCCACCGCGCTCACCACTCTTCTGAACGACTTACAAGCTGCTGTCAAGTAGCTGTTTTCGCGACTGCGGGGAGACTTTGTGGTCCCGTTTGGATACTCCCGTTTACGGGAACACGGCCTCTGTTAGCTACTCGGCTATCGAACCAGGCTCGCGAAATAGCGTAGGCGTATTTGCGGTTGAGGGAACCTGATCTGGCCAGTAGTGTTCAACGATTGACTTCGACCAGTCGCCCATGGATTCGTAGAACTCTGAGATCCGGCTGATATCCACGAGCCTGCCGCTCATCGAACTTCCCCGAGTCTCTCTGAATTCCTTCTGATTGAGCGCAAGGGCGACATCTTCGCTCTTCAGAAACACCTCGTACAGCACTCCTATATGACGTGAGGCACGGGCGTCTTCATCCGTTCGGATCAACCCTACTGGCGTTCGGTTCAATTCGAAGGCCTGCTTGATGAATACCTCCTCCGATAGCTCGCGTTCGAGGGTGTTAATCAATAGTTCTGGTCCATCGTCTGCCCGACAGACGTGTCCGCCGGCCCAAACCGCATAGGTATCATGAAGCGGGTGACCGGGCTTCTTGCGCTTTAGGAACAAGACTTTATCGCCGTATCGGAGCACTGCACAGGGAATCGGCTGCAAGTAGTTTGGATTTTGTTCAGCCGACGATCTTGGAACGAACTGCTTCTCAGCATTCACGGCATTGACAAATTTGGAAACGACATTCGGATCAGAGACGAAACCCGCATGGGGGAGTCCGGCTACCTTCATCGTCGGCACAACGCAAATGGATTCATCGAGGAGGCCATTCAACGCAGTCAGGGCTTCGTCTGTGATTTGTGCAACACCTTCACGGGTTTTCATGTGAGTCGTATCGACCGGTACGATCCTTTTGAATTTCGCGCCATTCTTCTGCATTGTCTTCTCGATAGATTCCAGGAACTGGCCAAGCGTTCCCTCTTCCATTATCGTTCCGCGCTTCGTTGTCAGTTGGTCAGCGTGTTCTCGTTGGATGGAGACGGCGGGATTGCAGGTCAACACGAAAACTACATCGACCAGATCCGTCCAACGCTTCATCGTAAAAAACTGCTCGACTTGTTGGGCTTCCTCGCGCGTGATCTTCCCCGTCAGTTCGAGCCATTCATTCCACACGAGAGCATCAAAGACGCCGCGATCAAGAATGAACACGTCGATGTCCTTGTACAGCGACTCCAGCATTCCTTGAAGGCTTGCGCAAGAAACCCAGACATTGAAATTCAGGTGTCCTTTCGATTTGATCGGGGAGACCGACGCCCGCTCAGCGTACACCTCTGTCTTGATCCCGTTCCTCTTGAGAAAGAGTTCGAGGACGCTGATACATCGCGTCTTTCCCGCCTTGGGCGATCCGCTGAATTCTAGGATCAGAGGGCGTTTGGCTGGCCTGGCTTCAAGAAACGCCTTCAGCTTCGCGGCCCGATCCTCCAGGCTCTTGATAGCTTCTACTGAAACCTGATCCGGCGCATTCGCTCCCATAGTGGTAAGAATAGAGTCTAGCAAACAGTGGCCGCCCTGACGTCAGGTCAGGTGAGGTGAGGACTGCGCGCATGGCTGAGCGTGGCTGCCTTGAGTGACGCATTGGAACGTCGCGACGAATTGATGCTGAGCGCCTCTACCGCTTCCCGCTTCGCCGCCATCCATATATGGGAGTAGCACTCCAACATTGCCCGACCCGTGTCCCATTAACGCCAGCATCGTTGACGCCGGTACTCCGGCCTCAGCCATTTTCGTAGCCGCCGTATGCCTGAGATCATGAAGCCGATAACGTACGCAATATATGCATGCGTATACATGGTACTTATTCGCGGCAGCGATGTCTCCCGTGCTGGGTCTAAGACGATCGCACGATTCCATCGCTTGTGTATTCGCTCAGATAGGCCTTGAAGCGCGAACAATCCGGTACCGGCTGGTTGCGTACGTCAGCTTTCGCCACTCAGATCCTGTACATCAAGCAACTCCTCACTCATCGGGAATACGATAAGGGGCAATGGAAACAATGAGCACACTTCATTCAATCGCGGGACAGTCGGGTATTGACGTTCGCCGCTACAGCCGCCTTCTGGCGAAGTTCGCGCCCAAAGTCATTCAGACCGAAAACGAAAACGAGGAGTCTCTCGCCGTCGTTGAATCGCTAATGAAACGGGGGGAGGTTAACCTTACCGCCGAAGAGGAGAGGCTGCTTAATCTTCTTGGGGCACCTGATTGAGGAGCTTGAGCGTCGCACCTACAGGCTGACGGAGGGGGACCCCGCCGGCGCTTTGCAGGTACTGATGGATGGACGAAATCTGAAGGCAGCCGATCTCGCCGGCGTGCTCGGATCGCGCGCCAAGGTGTCAGAGATACTCTCTGGCAAACGAGCGATCAGCAAAGAGCAAGCCAAACGGTTGGGTGGCTTCTTTGGGGTTTCCCCGATTGCGTTTATCTCGCTCGCAAGAGCCCGGGTACCGGCGAGTAGGTGCTCATCCCTATCTTGAACGACTCTTCATCACCAAGTTGTAGGTTCGATTCCCACCGCGCTCACCACTCTTCTTTTTTATTCCGGGATGGGGTAAGCGCGTTTGGCGCTTACTGGTTTACAGGAGAGTTCTAGGAACGGCGGCCGGGCGACCGCCGTGACAGGCAAAATCTACTTGCTGGGTCCGCCGTGAGTAGTCCCTTTGTGACCACCCTTTTTGTGCTTGTGGGTAGTCCCGCTTTGCGCGAAGGTCGTTGAAACGGTGCCCAATACCAGTGCTAATCCCAACATCATACTAAGAATTCTTTTCATAACAAGACCTATTCCTTTCATCAACCACTTTCAGTGTAGGGGAACTGTCCCTTCTCGGAATTGTCTATCGCATGTTTTTTCGAACTTTTACAAGAAGCTCTGATGCCTCCGGCCAGCCAAAGTGGTCGTTGAAGCCTGCGGGCTGTCCGGAAAGTGCTATGAGAACCTCCAGCCCAAAACCCACATGGCATAAGTTGCCAAGCCAGCGAAGAGGACACTGATCCATGCCCCGCCGCGGGGGAGGGACATCATGCCGGCGAAGGAAAGAAGCAACAGACCGAACGTGAGTATGCCTCCCGCAAGGCGGGCCCACAAAGCGTGCGCCATGAGCCCCCTACCGGTATAGAAAAGGCTCGCACTGAACAGGGTTGTGCAGAACGACAGCACTGCCAGCATGCCGGCCACCCACCGGGTCGCGCCCCCAAAGAATTCGAAAACCTTGCCCACGCCATAAGCGCCGGAACTCAGCAGAGCAATCAATCCGTACTTCCCGATGTCCGTCGTGGGTGCCACAAGGGGGTGCCCTGGACGGAGAGAGATCCACGCCCAGGACAGGAACAGCAGGGCCGCGATGGACGGAACTCCCAGGACGAATCCTGCAGCCCGGAATCCGTTTGCGACGATTGACAAATGACGGTCCAAACGTAAACCTTTGGTCACCTTCGAGTCTATCTCGAAAAAACTATAGGGCCGGGCACGGTTTGAAATGATACCCATATAAAGTTTTGATAACGATTATGGTATTTCAACGCACTTTACAATTCGCCGGCGAGCAGGTTACAGAAATCGTTTACTGTCGGGACGCCAACTTCGCGTGTGCCTTTCGCTATTGACTTCCTCCATTATCTACGCTAAGTTAAGGGCGTCCCAGGTCATTCCACGCAGAAGTGCGTCTATGTTTACGCGCTTCCCGAATAGCCTGATTTGCCCTTGTTGCAAGCCCCTCCAAGTCCGGAGATCATTACCGAATTACTGTGCCTCGATTTGTGTGGTAGACGCTGTGCGCGATGTACAAGCTTGTCGCAGCTCGCCCCAAACTCGCTCGTACTACGATTACGGCCTTTCCGGCGGGCCCACAAGCCACCTCACACCTTTGACTTAGGAGAACTTACAATGATACTCACCTCTCAGGAAATGAAAGACTTTCTGCAACGCGGCTTTACGCGGCGCAATTTTGGACAGCTTGCGACCATGGTCGCTGGCGCTGCCACGCTACCCTTTTACAACGAACCGGCCTTAGCGCAGCTATCTCGCGTAGCTAACGTGCCGCCCGATGCGGTAATGATCAACGCCAATGAGAATCCCATGGGTCCTTGTGCCGAAGCACGGGATGCCGTCCACAACATCGTTGCCAAAGGCGGCCGTTATCATGTATGGCGAGACCGATAAAGTCGCGAAGATCCTCTCCGAGCAGGAAGGCGTAAAGCAAGAATACATCCGCATTTATGCGGGATCCAGCGCTCCGCTGCATCAGACCGTTCTGGCATTCACTTCGCCGACGAAACCGCTGGTGATGGGCGACCCCGGTTATGAAGCCGGCGGGCGCGCCGCGGAGTTCATCGGCGCCAAAATTATCAAGGTTCCGCTGACGCAAGGACTTCTCGCACGACGTCAAGGCGATGGCTGGCAGCCAGCCCCGACGCGGGACTGATCTACATCTGCAACCCCAACAACCCGACCGGCACGCTGACCAAGAGGTCCGACATCGAATGGCTGGTTGCGAACAAACCGAAGGGCTCGGTCGTGCTGATCGACGAAGCCTACACGCACATCGCGGGTGACGACTACTTCAGCACCGACCTGGTCCAGAAGGACAAGGATGTCATCATCCTGCGCACCTTCTCGAAGATCTACGGTATGGCCGGCCTGCGCGCAGGCGCCGCCATCGGCCGTCCGGATCTGCTCGAGAAGATGGGCGGTTGGGGCGCGGGCATGATGCCGATCACCGGTATGGCCGCCGCCAGCACCAGCCTTCAGGTGAAGAACCTGATTCCGGAGCGCCGCAAGATCATCGGCGGCGTTCGCGAAGATACCCTGCAGCTTCCTCGACCGGCAAAGGCTTCACCGTTGTTCCCTCCGTGTCCAACAAATTCATGGTGGACGTGAAGCAAGCCGGGCAACGACATTCGTCGATGGCGATGCGCAAGGAGAAGATCTACGTCGGACGCGTATGGCCGGTCTGGCCGACCTACGTTCGCGTCACCGTTGGAACCCAGGAGGAGATGAACAAGTTCAAGGCTGCGTTCGTCAAGGTCATGGCCTAACGTGTTCATTCGCCGCGAAGGGGGCAAATATACCTGGGAGCGGTTTTTAGGAGATTGCGCCGGGGGCATGATTGCCGCTCTCATTGCCCTGCCCTACGGCCTCTCGATGGCAGCTTTGATGGGGTTGCCGCCGATTTTGGGAGTTGTTACATCGATTCTCACAGCGCCGATAACGGCGCTGTTGGGCCGGAATCCGGTCCTGATCGGCGGCACCGCCAGTGCCACGGTTCCTTTCATCGCAAACGCAGTGCGAGCGCAGGGAATCGGCGGCGCAGCCAAGGTATCCATCGTTGCCTCCGTACTGATGATGGCGTTCTGTGTCCTGCGGCTGGGACGCTTTGTCAGTAAAGTTCCCGGCGTCGGTGGTGGCCGGATTTTCCGCGGGGATCGGCGGTATTATGCTGATCTCCCAACTTCATGTCCTGGCCGGCGTACACGCCTCCGGGAGGGGCCAATTACGTCGTCAAACTGTTCGTCTTCCTGGCTGAGTTACCTGGTTTTCGCTGGGCTCCTTTTGTGCTCGGCGGGTCGGTCATGGTGGCTGCCGCTCTCTCCACGAAATGGGCGCCCCGCATTCCGGCTCCGCTGATTGGTGTCGGACTTTCTGCTCTTATCGCCATCCTATTTCGAATTCATGAGCCTCGAAGTTGGATCTCTGCATTTGTCCCTGCCGCCGTTTGTCGGTTTCTCCTGGACTCCGCAGGACGTCGCGAATGTTGTACCATCCGGCTTCGGGTTGGCCTTTGCAGCGTCCGTGAATGTGTTGCTGACATCTCGTGCGGTGGACCATTTCCGGGGACGCCACAAAGCTCCTAAGCGCACCGATGCCGATGCCGAACTAGGGGCTTACGGGATTGCCAACCTGTGCGCGGGCGTCTTTGGGGCTCCTATGAGTGTGGGCATTCCCGCCCGAAGCGTTGCGAATGTCCGATGCGGCGGTACCACGCGGGTATCGAACGTCATGCATGCATTGTTTTTGTTCCTGCTGGTGGAGCTCGGTTCGAGCGCTCTTGCGCGCATTCCGTTGGCGGCGTTAGCGGGGGTCACGGCCTGGATGGGTATCTGTCTGCTCGATACCAGCACCTGGCGCCGGTTGCCCAAGATGCGACTGGTGGATGCAACTGCATTTCTGGTCACGGCCTTCGGTGTGTTGCTGGTCAATGCGGTTGCCGCGGTGCTGGCAGGTTGCGCGGCATACGGAGCGCAGTGGGCCTATCGCAAGTATTTGCGTTCAGGATCGGCTATGCCTGAAGTAACCGCTGGGGCCTGATGACGCCGCACTATTTTTAACACGGGCTGAGGTTCTGAGGCGTCGGCCGCGAAACCGGGCACCCGTGTGCTAATCCAATGACTGACATCCTGATTCGTCCTTCTGGTGCGGCTGATGTCGCGTCGATCGTTGCGATCTATTCTCATCACGTCTTGCACGGGACGGCTACGTTCGAGATCACTCCTCCCGGCCCACAAGAAATCGCGCGACGTCGCGATGCGATTCTGGATGCAGGACTCCCCTATCTGGTAGCGGAACGCGACGGCGAGGTGGCCGGCTACGCTTACGCCGGCCTATACCGGCCGCGGCCCGCTTATCAATACACGATTGAAGATTCCATCTATCTTCATCCGGGCTATCTGCGCAGAGGCATTGGAGCGAAACTGCTCGACGAACTGGTCCGGCAGTGTGAGAGAGGAGGCTGGAGACAACTGATCGCCGTTATCGGCGACAGTGGGAACGCGGCTTCCATACGGCTGCATGAAACGGCAGGTTTCCGGCATATCGGCGTCTTCCAATCGGTAGGCTGGAAGTTTAGCCGCTGGCTGGACACCGTGCTCATGCAGCGTCAGTTAGGACCAGGCAATGGCTCTCCAGCCGGTGCGGCACAGCCTTGACGAAGGCTCGCGACAACCAGCCGGATCTCGTCGTACGTGTGATCTTTGGGCAGCGCATCCTTGATCGGCTTCAGCCTTTCGAAACCGATCTGCAACGCGACCTGCCTGATTTCATCCGCACGGTCCGGATCGACCCAGGCCGGCTGTAGCTCGATCATTCCGGTTTCAATTAACACGGACACGCGTTCCACGATCGTCGCGACCTGCCTGCCCTCCAGTGTGGCGATCTCCTGAATCGACTTGCCTTCGCGGAGAAGCTCCAGCGTGCGAATGGAAGGTGTTGTTTTTCGCTCCTCTTCAGGGGAGACCCGGGGCGCCGCTCGCCTACCCTCGTCGAAGGCTTGGAAAAGGGTGAACAGTTCGGAGCCATACAGATCCGCCTTCTTTGCTCCTATACCGAAGACATCCATCAGCGCTTCCTTAGTGCGCGGCCTGCGATTGCACAGATCTGTTAGCGACGCGTCGTTCAGGATGACGAATGCCGGAACCGAGTTACGGCGAGCCACTTCGATACGCCATTCTGCAAGGAGCGCGAAGAGCTCAGGATCCGCCGCTGCTCTTTCGGATACTGTTGTCCGATTACCGGCCGGCGTCCGCGCCTTCTCGCGCTTGATCATGGTGGTCGTCATCCACTCAGGCGCATCGGCGCAGACGTCGCACATGCCGCAAGCAATCCACTTCGGTGTTTCGCCAAAGTGCAGACAGATCTGCCGGTGACGGCATTGCGGTGCGTCGACGAAGCGTCGCATCGTGTGATAGGCTTGCCAGCTTCGCTCGCGCTCCTGCTTATCGCGCATCTCTTCGATGAAGTATGCAAGCAGTCCCGCATCTTTTTTTTGCCAGAGAAGAGCGCAGTCGGCGGGCTGACCGTCCCGGCCGGCGCGTCCGGCTTCCTGGTAATACTGCTCCAGCGATTTGGGTAGGGACAAGTGAATCACGGCGCGCACATTGGGTTTGTTGATGCCCATGCCGAACGCGATAGTGCCCACCAGCACCGCAGCTTCATCCGAGATCCAAAGCTCCTGGTTTCGCTTGCGGGCTTGATTGTCCATCTTGCCGTGATAACCGACAGCCGAGACGCCTCGTTCATTCAGAAAGTCGACAGTATGTTCGACGCGAGCGATGGTCGGGGCATAGATGATCACGCTCGATCCCGCATGCGCCATGACGGCGCGCAGCAACATCGGCTCCTGCGAGCTTTCGTCCACCTCGCGTACGAGGTAGCGCAGATTGGGACGATCGAAGCTAAGAATGAACTTGCCCGGATCTCTCAGTTGGAGTTGCGCCAGAATATCGTGGCGAACGCGCTGCGTGGCGCTGGCGGTGAACGCCGCTACGGGATGATCCGGAAACTGCTCCCGCAAGCGGCTGAGCATACGGTATTCGGGACGAAATTCGTGACCCCATTCCGAGATGCAGTGAGCTTCATCGATGGCGAAAAATGAGATCGGAATCCGCGTGAGCCAGCCGAAGGTATCCGGGCGGGCCAGACGCTCCGGCGAGAGATAGAGCAAGCGATAAGCTCCTCGTGTAGCTTCCCTCATGACTTGCGATTGGTCGGCAACACTGAGCGTGCTGTTGAGGACGGCGGCGGGAATGCCCATCTGCGCGAGCTGCGCGGCTTGGTCGTGCATCAAGGCAATGAGAGGGGAAACGACCACCGCAGTGCCTCCGCGGAGGATCGCAGGGAGCTGGTAGCAGAGCGACTTGCCTCCGCCGGTTGGCATGATCACGGCGACATCCCGTCCCGCGAGGATACTGCGAATCACCCTCTCCTGCTGCGGCCGAAAAGAATCATAACCCCAGTATTGTCGGAGCACGGAGTGGAGGTCGGCGGGCAAGGCGTTTTCAGTCAACATCTAATTTTAGCTGGGGTCGATTTGCGCGGTGCCCCCTGAAAGACCAAAGGTCGCTAAGTGGGGAAAGTTCGGTGCCCGAACTTTTCGCTGCAGATCCCTTATACTCGCAATAAGGGTATGACAATCCGCCAACTATCATTTGTAACACTTTTGGCTACGATGACCGCGTTTAGCGCGAGAGATCCCTATTCGGTTGAGCAGGTAATCGCAAAATCCGGACCGATCCGGAGTGGCGAGATTTCGCTGCCGCGAATGGCCGGGGGCCAGAACTACTCTTTTCTCTTTTCCGTATCTTCAGCGGCATCTTTTGCGCCTGAGGCAGCACTCGAAATCAGTGTTGTGGGAGGTGATCGGGTGCTCCTCTCCAAGGTGCTGCACGCCGGCGATCCTGATCTCTACGCGCCCTTTCATCTGACGCAACCGTCTGCGATGGAATTGCGCCTCAAGGGCGCGGGCGTTACAGGCCGCTTCAGCTTGCAAATCAATCGATTGCCTGAATCCGCATCCCTCAAGCAAGGGGGCGCTCACTCATGGCAGGACGCGTCGCCGATGATCCTCGGGCAAACGGTATTTGCGTCCGCCGACGAAGAGGAGTACCTTCCGCTCTCCGGCACGGCACGCAAGGCCAGCGTCAATACCCCGGCGGGCGAAGATTGGTATCGCTTTCAATACGACACTCCGCAGCCACAACTGGTTTTCTTCCAGGTCGAACTGATGGATCGCGACGACGTACCGGTCGACGTCTCGCTGTTCCGTGTCGTCGACGGCAAGCCGGCGGAATTCACCGAGGGACAGGATCCGGTGAGCGGCCCACATGAAGTGCAGGCGTTACCGGGCAACAAGTTCACGCCGCGGATCCTGCGTGAACGCGGCGTATACTATGTCCGCGTCCGAGCCAACCATCCCGAATACAAACTGCGCACGCGTTTATATCCGGCGCCCCCGTATCACGATCCGCGGCAGGCTGTGCGGACCGCTGCTGACTACATCCTCGGCGCCGGTGATTCCTGGTTCGCCAACACACCCCGGCGTGGCGGCGTAGTCAACCGGATCGAAAGCGCGCATCAGGAGACATCTCTGTGCGTCGGCTGCCATCCCAGCCATTTTTCGCAGCGCGCCGCAGTCTACGCGGCCGTCAATGGCTATCCCGTTCACCAGCGGCAGCAACTGCAGTTTCTGAGCGAGCGCTTCTATAATAACCCGCGACCATTCTACGGATTTGAAAACGAGGGCGCGGTGTGGGCGCGGGTGATTTCGGCGCCGGCCAATGTGCTCAGCCGGATGTCGCTGATCACCAGCATGTTCGAAACGCAGATTTCGGGTGAATCGCGCACCTCGTATCACGACGGAATCGCCAAGTATCTCGACCTTTACTACGCCGGACGCACGCAGCTTCCGCCCGACGAGACGAATGGCAACACGCCGCTCGTCAGCACCTTCGAAGTTGCCTGGTATTCGTGGAAGACGACGCACGACTCGAGGCTGCCCGACCAGATCGCCGCCGCCCCCGTGAAGAACATGATCGACCTCTGCTATCAGACGCAGGCGCTGGCGGACATCGATCGCGCGAAATACGCTGCCCAGATTGCGAAGAACGCCGAACGAATTTTGTCCCTGCAGCGACCGGATGGCCAGTGGTCGATGAAGTTTGAAGCCGATCAGCCGGAGGTGGAGTTCCAGACCGGTCATGCGCTGTGGGCGCTGGCCGCAGCCGGGATTGAGCGAGAGAACCCACAGGTAAAGAAAGCGATCGATTACCTGATGGGCCGCCAGCAGGCGTTTGGCGGCTGGATGGATCCGCTGCAATCCTTCGAAAATTTCAAAACGCCATTTCGCGAGACGCAGTTCGCCATCCTCGCGCTCAGCACTTATTTCCCGCAGGAAGCTCACAAGGGTTGGAATTCCCAACCCATTCAGTCGCTCAACGGCGACATGGGCGCAAAACTTACCGCGCTCGACGAAATCTGGGACAAGCCATCTGCGCCGGTAATTGCCCAAATTGAAGCCGCCACGCGTTCCAACGAAGTTCTGGTGCGTCAGGGCGCGGCTGAGGCATTAGGGCGGCTGGCGCTCCCCGTCTCGTTATCCACTTTGACGCCGCTACTCGGGGACCCAAGCAAACTGGTTCAAAGAACCGCCGCATGGGCGCTGCGCGAGATCTACAGCCGGCACACGGATGTTCCGACTGCTCCGTTGATGTCGGCTTTGAACGCGAAGGACGATCGCACGCGGTGGGCTGCGACTCGCGTCTTCGCACATCACTTTTCTGAACTGGCCAGGAACAAAGACTTCATCAATGCGCTGGAGTCCTGTGCGACGGATCCGGTGATCACCACGCGGCTGAACGCGATTCGCGGCTTGTGGCAAGCGTGGTTCTGGAACGGTGACACGGCTACCCGCGGAGCAATCGAGGACACCCTCCTCACCGCCCTGGGCCGGCCGCAACATCCCTGGATCGAAACCAATCTGCATGCCGCGGTCTACAATCTGGCGGATGAGAATATCCGCTACTTGTATAACAATTGGGTCCCGCTGCTCGCTCGGGATGAGGACCGTGAGCGTGCCATCAAAGGCCGCCTGGCCATCGAAGCGCGATTGGCCGATAAATTCTCCGTCGTGCTGGAGAAAGGCACTATTGGGCAAAAGAAGGAACTTCTCGCGGCATTAACGGAATTCCCACAGCGCCGGGGCGATGTCTATGACCTGGATGCCGATTTGGCAAAGCCCGAGCCTTTGGTCTATAGCCGTATCGGCAACGACATTGAGCAAATCGTCTTCTTTGGATCGAGTGCCGAGCGGTTTGCCCGCGCACTGGCGCCGCTGCTCAACTCGGCTGATCCAGAGACGCGGAAACTTGCGCTGCAGGCTGCGCTGCTGGTGCGCGAAACTCCGTACGCCGCCGCGAGCAAGCTCGCCGGCGAGCGTGGCGCGTCGATTGAAACTATCTCGAAGGTCCTGGCCAGTTCACCCGATGCCGCGGAAATCGCGCGTGCGTATCGTCCACCGTCCGCCAGAGGGACAGCGCGGGCCACGGCTGTAGCGCAACATCGCGAATTGAAGTTGGATCGCGGCTTTTTCGACGCCAAGGTCGAGCCAATTTTGCACGCCAAAGGCAAGGATGGCTACGCCTGCGCGGATTGCCACGCAACTCACACGTTATTCAACGCTACCTGGTCGACCATCGGCAACGTCGTCAACGTCGCTCATCCGGAAGAAAGCCTGGTGCTAAGAAAACCGATCTCGACCTCCGAGACGGAAGGCCTGGTCAACGCGTCAAAACTGGCGCATGGCGGCGGGCAGCGTTGGGCTAAGGATTCTCCGGAGTATCAGACCATCCTGAAGTGGATTGAAGGCGCCAAACAGAACTGAGCTTACAGGCGCGGGGGAATCGTAATCACCACGGCCTTCGCCGGTTCTGAACCGGTAGCGCGATAGGAGTGGGTTTCCGACGAGTCGAAATAGACGCTATCACCGGCTTCCAATACGTTGTCCACTTCCTGGAAGCGAATGGTTACTGTCCCTTTTACGACATACATAAACTCCGACCCCTCGTGAAAATGTTCGTGCGGTTCCTTTAAATCGACTGGCGGGAAGTGGGCGAGATAGGCCTGCAGCCCCTTGCCTTGTGCACTGAATGCCAGGCACTCGAAAAAATATGCCGGAACCGGCACGTCCGGCCGTTCGGGAAACTGGATGCGGTCGGCGGCGCGTACGATGGTGAAAAGCTTGCGTCGTTTGCGATCGTCGAAGAAGTAATCGAGCCCTACGTCGAAGACCATGGCAATACGCGCCAGAGTCGGAAGGGTGGGGATCATCTTACCCGTCTCCAGCTGCGAAAGCATAGAGGCGGAGAGCCCGGTGTGCTTGCCGAGATCGATCAGCGCGATCTTTTTGCGCAAGCGGAGTTGCCGCAGTTTGCGCCCCAATTCATAGGAGGAAAGTGCGCGCTGGATGGTCTGCTCACTACTTTCGTGTGTCATCTCACTAAAATTCATATTAGCAACACTGAAATGAAGAGCGCTCATCTTAACTCTGCATGAAACGAGTTTCACTGACAGGCAATTTATCAATCGTTCTAGCTCTATCCTGGACTGTAGGCACTTCTTTGAGACTGTTCGAATGAGGCAAAAATGCTAAAGAATTTGAATCCGCTCCTCTCGGAGTCCGATGATGCGCTAATCCGTAATGCGCAGACGGGCGACGACGCGTCATTCGCGGAACTCATGCGCCGGAACCGATCCACTTGCATGAAACTTGCGCTTTCCATTTTGCGAGAGCGGCAAGAAGCTGAGGACGAGGTGCAGAACGCGTTCTGGAAGGCCCACCAGCACCTCGACCAGTTCCACTACGATGCCAAGTTCTCCACCTGGATGTCGAGGATTGTCGTGAACCAATGCCTCATGCGCTTGCGACAACTTCGCCGGGCCCGATTTCTTTTCATCGACGACGTGGAGGTCGGCGAGGAACGCGGGACGTTCGAACTGGTAGACCACACGCCGGGGCCGGAGAACCAGATGTCGACACGCGAGGTAGCGACTCTATTGCAACGCGAAATTCGGCGAATCCCACCACTTCTGAGAAAAGTGGTGCTGCTGCGGGATGTCCAACAACTCGATATCGGAGAGGTAGCGGAGCAGCTTGGGATTTCAGTGCCGGCGGCGAAGTCCCGGCTTCTGCGGGCCCGACTGGAATTAAAGGAGAGGATGGAAAAATATTGCGGTTCAGCTGGGGTCGCGGCACTGGTCTAGACTCGGCATTTCTGATCTGACGGGCGAACGGTAGAGTAGGATAATACTCGTTTGCCGGTTTAATGCCAAACCTGTTCCAATCCTTCCTGCCTCTGCACAATCCGCTCGGTTTCGGGGCCGGAGATTATATCGAGATCTTCATTGCTCTGACGCTCGTTATCCTAGCCTTGCTTTGGCGAACCTGGATCGAGCCTTACGGTCGGCGGCTGGCGGAACAGACGGGCTGGTGTATGGTGTTGCTCGGCATCCTGCCGGTAGCGTTGCGGCTTCTACTACTGCCTCATCACGGTATTCCCCAGCCTGATCTCTACGACGAATTTGGCCATCTCTTCGTCGCCGACACTCTGAGGCACTTCCGCTTGGCCAATCCCGCTCACCCGATGCACCAATTCTTTGAGACGTTCTTCGTTCTGCAGCAGCCCACCTACAGCTCGATTTACCCTATCGGACAAGGTTTGATGTTGGCGACGGGCCGCGCGCTCTTCGGCCTTGCATGGGCCGGGGTTCTGCTTTCGACGGCGGCCTTCTGCGCGTTGTCCTACTGGATGTTGCGCGCGTGGGCCGGTCCTGCATGGGCGCTCGCCGGCGGGATGCTGGCAGTCTTTGAGTTCGGTCCTCTTTCGCCGTGGATGAATAATTATTGGGGAGGAGCGTTAGGCGCCGCGGCCGGATGCCTGGTGTTCGGCTCGCTCCCCCGATTGCAGCACTCTCCGAGACGACGCGACGCGACGGCCCTCGGCTTGGGACTCGCGCTGCAATTACTCATCAGGCCGTTTGAGTCAATCTTTCTCTTCCTGAGCGTGGGATTATTTTTCGTGCCGGAGTTGCGGCATCGGGAGCGTGCCAAGATTCTGTTCATACGAGCCGGTCCGATCGTCGCGGCTCTGGTGATATTGGCGCTCGGAATCACACTCCTCCAGAACAAGAGCGTTACCGGCAACTGGACCACCTTGCCCTATCAACTCAGCCAATATCAATACGGCGTGCCGGCCGCCCTCACCTTCCAGCCCAATCCCACGCCTCACAACGAACTGACTCCTCAACAGGAACTTGGATATAAATCGCAACTGGCATTTCGCTCCAGCTCTCCGGAGACCCTGGGCAGTTATCTCGACCGTTTGAAGTTTCGTGTTCGCTACTATCGTTTCTTCTTCCTGCCGCCGCTTTACCTGGCTATCCTGGGATTCATACCGGCGCTGCGGCACTGGCGATTCGCATGGGTTTGGATCACGCTAGCGGCTTTCGCATTGGGCACCAACTTTTTCCCGGCGTTTCAACTCCACTACCTGTCCGCGGTGACGTGCCTCTTCGTCCTGGTCAGCGTGCAAGGATTGCGGCAAATCCGCCGGCTGAATCCGGAAGCCGCACAAATCCTGCTATTTCTTTGCATCGCGCATTTCACCTTCTGGTACGGCATGCACGTTTTCGACACCGAAGATTTCTCTCAGGGAGTGCGTCCTTATGAAACCTGGGACGCGATCAACCACCGCTATCCGGAACGCCGCATTGCGGTCAACGAACAACTCGCGAAAGTCCCAGGCCAGATACTCGTTTTCGTCCGTTACTGGCCTCAGCACATCTTTCAGGACGAATGGGTATATAACGAAGCGGACATCGATCGGGCGCGCGTGGTCTGGGCGCGTGATCTGGGCGACGCGGAGAATCGGAAGCTGCGGCAATATTATCCCGGGCGAAGTGTCTGGCTGCTTGAGCCCGACGCTCGTCCGCCGAAATTGGCGACTTACGAGGAGGCTAAGCCCGAGCCAGCCGCGCCTATCCAATCGACCGCACAACCGCCGGCTCAGCCAAAGCCTGTGAATAAGGGAACGCAGCCGAATCTGATGTTCGAGAATGTGCCGCGTTGACCGTCCCGGGCGTCGTAGTACATTCGAGTGAGCATCTATGAAAACAGTTCGCATTGCCATGAATGGCGTTACCGGCCGGATGGGCACCAACCAGCACCTGGTCCGGTCGATTCTCGCGATCCGCGAACAAGGCGGCGTCGCGCTGAGCACCGGCGAGAAGTTGATGCCCGTGCCGATCCTGCTGGGCCGCAATGCGGAGAAGTTAGAGGCGATGGCCCGGCAGTACGGCGTCGAGCACTGGAGCACCGATATCGACGGGTCCTGAAGGATCCTGAAGTGGAAGTTTACTTCGATGCGCAGTTGACTCAACTCCGCGCGGAATGGGTCGAACGCGCCATTAAAGCCGGAAAGAATGTCTATTGCGAGAAGCCCCTCGCACCCGATTCCAAGACCGCCTTCGAGCTCGCCGAACTAGCCGCGAAATCCGGCCTGAAATGCGGAATCGTGCAGGACAAACTCTTTCTGCCGGGGCTGCGTAAGCTCAAGCAGGTGATCGACAGCGGCTTCCTTGGCCGGATCATCTCCGTGCGCGGCGAGTTTGGCTATTGGGTCTTCGAAGGCGACCTGCAGCCACAGCAACGTCCGTCCTGGAACTATCGCAAAGAAGACGGCGGGGGCATGATCCTCGATATGTTCGCGCACTGGCAGTATGTTTTCGAAGGCGTGATCGCGCCGGCAACAGCCGTGTCCTGCCGCGGCGTAACGCACATCCCCAAGCGAATCGACGAAGCCGGCAAATGGTATGACTGCACGGCTGACGACGCAGCATACGCCATTCTGGAACTTGAAGGGCGGCATCATTGCGTCCATGAACTCGTCCTGGTGCGTACGTGTCGATCGCGACGAACTGCTCGAAATCCAGGTGGACGGCACGCACGGGACTGCCGTTGCCGGACTGCGTGAATGCAAGATCCAGCACAAGTCGGCGACGCCGCGCGCGGTCTGGAATCCGGACATTCCCTCGCCGATCCGGTTTCGCGACTACTGGCAGACAGTGCCCGACGCCATGAACTACGACAACGGTTTTAAAGTGCAATGGGAGTTGTATCTGCGCCACCTGGTGGAAGGCACTCCTTTCCCCCACGATCTACTGGCGGGCGCGCGCGGCGTGCAACTCTCTGAAGTCGCCATCGAATCGTGGCAAAAACGCTGCTGGATTGAGGTGCCTTAGGATGCGGACAGTTCCCGGCAGCGCCCCAGATTTGGAACGGCTCAGCTTCAACCAGATGACCTGCGATCCGGCCACTCTGAGCCAAGCTATCGATGCTGCCGTGCGTGGTGGCTTGAAATGGATCGGCGTGTGGCGGCACAAGATTAAAGACGCGGCGGCGGAGGACTATGGCAGGCAGATCCGCGATGCCGGACTACGGGTATCGGGTCTTTGTCGCGGCGGTATGTTTCCGGCGTTGACTGCGGAAGAACGTCAGAGTCGCATCGACGACAACTTCCGGGCCATTGACGAGGCTGCTGCATTGGGCACAGACACGGTAGTGATGGTCTGCGGCGGCGTTCCGGAAGGCAGTCGCGATCTCGACGGCGCGCGCCGGATGGTCGTGGACGGCCTTTCAGCCATAGTGCCGCACGCCAAAGCGCGAGGCGTCAGGATCGGTATCGAACCGCTGCACCCCATGTACGCGGCCGATCGTTCAGTAGTCTCCACCTTGGGATTGGCCAATGACATGGCGGCGCAAGTCGGGTCGGAGCAGGTGGGCGTGGTGATCGACGTCTATCACGTCTGGTGGGATCCGCACGTGTACCGGGAGATCGAACGTTCGCGCGGAAGGATTTTCGGCTTCCATGTCTGCGACTGGCTGGTGCCGACACCGCATATGCTGATGGGACGCGGAATGATGGGCGATGGGGTGATCGAAATTGCGCCGGCTTCGGCAAGCGGTCGAAGCCCAGGGATACCATGGGCCAATCGAGTGCGAAATCTTCAATCAGGCCGTCTGGGATACGCCGATCGACGAGACCATCGCGAGGATGAAAGAAACCTTCGTCGATTATTGCTGAATCCTGCGATTGCCCGTCGCTTCCGACGGGCGCAACCCAAACAATAAGTAGGATCCCGACGCACAGGCCAGCACTACGATCGCCAGACCACAGACTCCGGTCCATCCCCAGTGAGCCCAGGCGATCGCGCCGCCGTATGAACCGAGCGAACCGCCGACGAAATACATGAACATGTAAACCGTGTTCAAGCGACCGCGGGCGGCGGGATCGATGGAGTAGATACGGGTCTGGTTGGCGACGTGGCCTGCCTGCACTCCCAGGTCCATTAGAATCACTCCGGCGATCAGGCCTGCCAGGGAGGTTCCGTACCGGGCCATGAGAACGAACGATGCAAGGGTCAGAATCAGCGCCGAAAAGATAGTGAAGCGGTGGCCCCGCCGGTCGGTCACGTGTCCCGCGAAAGGGGCGCACAAGGCGCCGGATGCACCCGCCAGGCCGAACAAGCCGGCGACAGCCGGTCCGTAATGATAGGGTGGCGTTTGCAGAAAAAATACGAGGGTGGTCCAGAACGCGCTGAACGCGAAAAAAAACGTCGATCCGAGCATTGCCGATTCGCGGAGCGCGCGATGCTGCTGCACTAAATGCCCGATCGACCGAATTAGCGCAACCCAGGTCAAACGATCGAGTGGCGGGCATTCAGGTAACCGGGTTCGGAGCAGCAGCGCGAGAACCAGCATGGCCACGGCGGCAATCCCATACACCGCGCGCCAGCCGAAAAAGCCGGCCGCCAGACCGCTGAAGGTGCGGGCGAGAAGGATGCCGATCAGGAGTCCGCTGAGCACGGTCCCGACCACCCTGCCGCGTTTGGCCTCGGGAGCGAGTTGCGCGGCCAGCGGGACAATCACGTGAACGGTAGAGGCGGTCGCGCCCACCGCAAAACTGGCTAGCTGAAGCCACAGAATATTTTGCGCCGTCGCCATCGCGCAGAGCGAGACAAAAACCGCCACGAGAAGCATCACAATCAGGGACCGGCGCTCGCGATTATCGCCGAGCGGCACAAACAGGAACATGCCTGTTGCTGTGCCCATCTGGCTCAACATGGCGACGAAGCCGATACCGCTGACGGAAACCCCGAACGCGCTGGCCATTTCGGCCAGGAGCGGCTGAGCATAGTAGATGTTGGCGACGATGGTTCCGGCGCTGAAAGCCAGCAACCCAACCGGTACGTTGTCTTGAGAGGTTTGGCGCTCTGTCGAAAGTTCAGGTTTTGGCGGAGGTATCGGCATGGCTCGGTAAGGAAAGGTACACCAGTGACGTCGATGCTAATCGGAAATGTTAAGATTCATGTAGATGCATTCAGACGTGAAAGCCGCTATCCGCCTTCAGGAAGTCGATAGTCAGGCAGCAGAACTGAGTAAGGAAGTATCGGCCCTCCCTAAGCATATTGCACAAATTGAGACCAGACTGGCAGGTCATCAGCGCCGTGTCGAAATGGATAAGGCAGCTCTCCTGGCCAATGGCAAAGAGCGAAAACGGCTGGAAGAACAGATCCAGATTGCAGAACCAGAAGGTCTCGAAGCTGCGCGACCAGATGCTGGCAGCCAAGAATAACGATCAGTATAAAGCCTTCCAGAACGAGATCGAATTCTGCGAACTGGAAGTTCGCAAGCACGAGGATCGCATTCTGGAATTGATGTCGGAATCCGACCCGCTCGATAAAAACGTCAAAGCGGCGGAGAAGTCTCTCGCTGAAGAGAAACTGCAGGTGGATGCGGAAAAAGCGCAGGCGCGCGACAAAACCGCAGCCGACGAGAAAGTTCTCGCGGAACTGCAGGAACGCCGGAACCGAAATCGCTACTGAAATCACGCCCATCGTTCTGAAGGAATATGAACGGCTGCGCAAAGCCCGCCGCGGGATCGCGGTCGCCGAAGTCAATGAGGGACGTTGTACGGCCTGCCATATCGGCGTGCGGCCGCAGTTCATGCAGGAACTCCGCCGGGGCGACAAGGTGATGTTTTGCGAAAGCTGTGGACGGATTCTGGTCTACAATCCGCCCGCAAAGCGTGGAAGAACTGGTCGGGCAACGGGCTACTGAGGCGTGATTCAGCTTACCGGAGCCGGGAAACGCTTCGGCCCCAAACTCCTTTTCGAAGATCTCGACTGGCTGATCAATCCCAAGGAACGCGCCGGCATTGTCGGCGGCAACGGCACCGGCAAATCCACGCTGCTGAAAGTTCTGGCGGGCATCGAGTCGCTGGATTACGGCTCCATCGTCACCATGAAGGGCGTCAGCGCGGGCTATCTGCCGCAGGACGGCCTTTCGCTCTCCGGGCGCATCGGTCTTTGCCGAATGCATGACGGTGTTCGACGATCTCCGCGACGATGGAGGTCGAGATGGAAGACCTCACGCGCAGCATGGCGGAACTGGATCATGCCAGCGCCGAATATTCACAGGTGGCCGACCGCTTCCATCAGCTGCGAGAACGAATTCTCGCGCGCGCGACGGCTATGCGATCGAGGCGCAGGTGGGCACGGTGCTCGTCGGGCTTGGCTTCCCGCGCGACGACTGGCAGCGGCGCACGGAAGAGTTTTCCGGCGGCTGGCAGATGCGCATCGCGCTGGCCAAACTGCTGCTCGAAAAACCCAATCTGCTGCTGCTCGACGAGCCCACCAATCACCTGGATCTGGAAGCGCGCAACTGGCTGGAGCAATATCTGGCTCACTATCCGAACGCCTTCGTCCTGATTTCGCACGACCGCTTTTTTCTGGACGTACGGTGTCGCGAACCGTCGAGATCTGGAACAAGCGCGTCCATTTTTACACCGGCAACTACCCAAGTATCGAGCCTGAAGACGGAGCGCCGCGCGCAGCTGGAGGCGGCTTACGACAATCAGCAGGACAAGATCGAGCAGCTGGAAGCCTTCATCAACCGCTTCCGCGCGCAGGCGACCAAAGCCAAACAGGTGCAGAGCCGGATCAAGGAACTGGAAAAGATCGAGCGGATCGAGATTCCGCCCGACGAAGAGACCATCCACTTCCGCTTTCCGCAGCCCAAGCCCGAGCGGACGCATTGTGGCCGAGTTCAGGAATGTTTCGAAAAGCTACGGCGAGAAGTTCGTCTTCGGCGGCGCGAACTTCATCATCGAGCGCGGCGACCGCGTCGCGCTGGTGGGCGTGAACGGGGCGGGGAAATCCACGCTGATCAAGCTTCTGGCGGGCGCGGAGCCGCGTCACGACGCGGCGAATACACGCTGGGCCACAACGTCGAGCCCGATTATTTCGCGCAGGATCAATACAAGGAACTCGATCCGGACGCGCGCATGATCGACGATCTGAGCACGCGTGGCTCCGCGCTCCACCAACACCGAACTGCGGACCATGCTGGGCTGGTTTCTGTTTTCCGACGACGATGTGTTCAAGCAGATCGGCGTGCTTTCCGGCGGCGAGCGCAATCGCTACGCGCTGGCCCGCATGCTGCTGCAGCCCGGCAACTTCATGCTGCTCGACGAGCCGACGAACCACCTGGACATGCGCGCCAAGGACGTTCTGCTGGATGCGCTGAAGAATTCACCGGCACGGTGGTGTTCGTCTCGCACGACCGCTATTTCATCGACAATCTGGCGACTCGCGTTTTCGAAGTCGGGGACGGCGAAGTGACTCCGTTTCCCGGCAACTACGAAGATTATTTGTGGCGCAAAGAAGGCGGTCCGGATCGCAATGGGGCGCCGAGCGTCGCACCGGCCCCCGCGCCTGCTCCAGCAGCCCGCTCGACCTGCCAAGAATGCAGTTCCGGAAACGAGGCCCGCGTCAGCGAATGCCGTCATTCAGGCGTCTCGCAGGACGATAAGAACCGCCGGCTGAATCCCATCAAGCTGCGGCAGATGAAGGATCGCTCTCGCGCCATTGAAGATGAGATTACTCGTCTCGAAGTGGAGATCGCGGATCTTGAACTGGCGCTCGGCAATTTCGTCAGCGTGGAACAGACGGTCGAGTTGAACGAACTGCTGACGGCACGCCGCAAGGATCTGGAGAACCTGATGGCGGAGTGGGAAGAAGTCGAGACGACGATTCAGGCGAATCGTTGAATTCGCCGCAGTAAAGGCCGCGGTCCCGCTCGACGTAAAATCCGTACGTGCGGCACGCCACCGGCCGGTGCTCGTACACCAGACAGCTTCTGCCTTCGCGATCGAGGAAAGGGCAAATGTGATGCTCGGCAAAAGGATTCACTGCGCTGACCCGCTCCGCAATTTCGCGTTTGATATTTTGCGGCTGGCGTTCGAGGCCCTCCTCGATGAAATCCCACTCGGCGCGAGTCAAGCTCGGAAGCTCCGCCAAAGTGCGGCAACAGTGATCGCAACCGCGGCCGCACGGCCAGTCCGTCTGAGCAGCCGCAATCTCACGGGATCGGGATTCCGTCTCGCGATGTAACTCGACTAGCATGGCTTCGTCTCAGACTACTTGGCTTTGGGGATGATAAGGCTGATCCGGACCGGTTTGACGCCGGCTTGCACGCTGACAATTTTGCACACCAGTTGCACCGTCGCAACAGGCGAAATGACGCGCGTCACATTCCGATCGGCGTCGATGCCGGTCATGACCAGCACCTGCCAGGTGGGCGCATAAATTTCCAGCACACGCATAGTCTCAATGCCGGCTCCGCAGAGCACCATCAGCTCCTGATCTTCTTTGCAGGCGCGCTGCATAGCCTGGACCTGGCCTATGACAACGGAACCGAGGCTCTCGGTGGGGGCCGGAGAGGGAGGCTTCTCCTGTTTCAGCGAGTCGAGAATCTTGCCGGCGTCCGGAGGCCGGAACGAGTCCACGACATCCTGAATTTTTTCGCCCACTACCTGTTGGGCGAGCTGTTTGCCTAACTGCGCAAGGGCCATCGGCTAAATCCTAACACGAAGTTGAGAGCGGCCGGACGGTACTAGTGACCTTTTCGGAAGGCGAGGAAGGTGGTATTTTGTTGCTGGAGAGGCCAGCAGTTCGCGCTGCCAGCCCCTCTCCGGTTTAAGGCCAGAGATCGAGTTCGATCTTGAACCTCGTCCGTCGTGTCCTGAGTACTACCAGAACACGATCAGCAACAAGAAGAGTCATAATGCTGACCCTCCTTTCCACTCCGTAGATTTACAGACCCCGCTCGTACAGCGGGGTCTTGCATTTTGGTAGGAGTTCCGGATATCCCGCCATCGTGCAAGCTGCGACTCTCGTAAGTTCAAGAGCGGACGTCCTAAAGAGTAGCGAGCCGCTTCAAAATTGTCGATATCTCCGCACGACCGGAGGGGGTATCTGTGGGAAATTGGAGGTAGAGCCTTGGAACAGAACGCGCCATATCCGTTCCTTTTGCGCCTCCTGCAGGGTAGCCGGAAGCTCGTACTGCTGCGGGCGGCCGCAATCATAACGGTAGTCGCGTTGGTCGACTGGCGTTTCGATGTCAATATCTCATTCGGCTTCCTGTACCTGTTTCCGATGTTGATGGTCGGAAGCTGCCTGACCCCATGGCAGATCGCCGGCGTCGCGGCTGTCTGCACTGGCCTGGTGGAAGCGTTCGATTCCTTTCCTTGGGTCACTTCCGTCGCCATTCCGCGGATGGTGCTCACCTTCGCGGCATTTACTGGAGCGGGCCTTTACGTCTTCGAGTCCGCGCGCAACCGGATTCTGGCGAGCCGGCATCTGGAGGATGTAGAGCATGAGATA
>CAVZRE010000066.1:0-198596 GCA_963777595.1 Terriglobia bacterium | reverse complement strand
GCCATTCCGGCAATCCGGTTGAGGCGACGATCAACGGAGTTAAAGTGCCGGTAATCTACGCGGCAGCCGAGAATCAGTATCCCGGCCTTGATCAGGTCAATCTTGGACCCTTGCCACAATCTCTCGCAGAACAGTCTATGTCGAACCTCGAACTCACCGTGGACGGAAGCCCGGCGAATACGGTTCAGGTGGCTTTCCAGTAGTCGATTGCGTTCGGAAAGCTTTAGATTACTTCTCACGCTGACGATGCCGGTTCAAGACTTAGTAAAAGCTGCGCAATTACACTTCGAGGAGACATTTGTGAAAGAAACGATTAACAAAACAAACGAGAATTCAGCCAGGTTATCCGACCGCCGCGGGTTCGTCCGGAAACTCGGGATGGCCAGCGCCGGAATTGGCGCGCTATTGGTGACCGCGCGCTCAGCCAAGGCAGCCGTGACCGACGTGGACATCCTGCAATTTGCGCTAAACCTGGAATATCTGGAATCGGAATTTTACACAGTAGCCCGCACCGGCAAGACCATCGACCAGATGGGAGTCGCGATAACCGGTAGCGGCAATGCGGGTGCCACCACCGGCGGCCAAAAGGTGACCTTCATAGAAGGGTCGACCCTGGCACTCTCGGCGGATGAGATCGGCATGGACGAACGCGCTCATGTAACGTATCTGCGGACAGCATTGACGGCGGCGGGCGTTCAACCCATCGCCAAGCCGGCCATCAATCTCAACGCCCTTGGCACCGGCTTCGAGAGCCAGGAGGCCTTCATCAACGTAGCGCGCGCCTTTGAAGATGTGGGAGTTTCGGCGTATGGCGGCGCCGCACGCTGATCCAAAGTTCGGCCATCCTTGGCGTGGCTGCCCGCATTCTGGCGACGGAAGCAGAACATACCGGCAACCTGCGCCTGCACGCCGCTCTTTATCAGGCTTCTACGATTGCCGTGGACGCGCTCGACATCCAACCGCCGCCTTCCGGCAAGCAGTACATTTCGGTGGACAGCAACGGTCTCACCGCGGTCCGCACTCCGGGACAGGTTCTCTATATTGTTTTCGGTGGCGTAGCCAACGCCAGTCAGGGGGGCTTCTTTCCGAACGGCGTCAACGGCAACATCAACGCCTCTTCGGCCGCCGCAACGCTCTCTTCCTAGCCGACCTCCGGGACAGTTCCTCCGCCTGCCCCGGAAGTCCGCCTAATCGAAGCCAGCGTCGGTGCATCGATCGCGGGGAACATGGATAAGGCGACCTCCGATGCCGAAGATGTCGCTTTCCGTCGCGTTTTTCTATAGCGGATAATGTTTAACATCTACTGTTAACAGATTTACAATCAATCACTTAAGACCCCTGCAAACCAATCATGACGGGCGTTCCACAACCGCCGCTGATGCGGCAGCGGTTGAATAATTATCATTTGATTATCATAGGCTATATCTGCGGTCGCTTATACGAGTTCGGAGACGGCCCCTGAAATCCGCATGGCTCGTGAGGCGTCACCACGTCGGACAGGCAGCGCCGCAAGAATTATCTATTCGCTGGATCAGATGCCGGCGGGGAGCGCGCGGGCAATGTACAGGTCACAACCAGCTATAGCCTATGATAATTCACGCGATAATTTTCAACCGGTCAATACAATTGCCACATCAGCGACGGTTGATGGAACGCCCGTCATGGTTGGTTTGCATGGTTTGTAAAGTGATTTATTGTAAATATTTTAACAGTGGATGTTAAATATTATCAGTTCGCCGAAATGACGTTGCAGCTTCAACCCTGGAAACTGGACGGGAAGCCCGTAGAATATGGAGTTCCGCGTGTTTTCCGTCAGTGCAGACTCCTCGCGCGCAAAAAACGCGACATTCTGCGCCAAAATGCCCTGCAAGACTTTTAGGTAGTGTGTCAGTTTGAAATTAATTTACAAAGAAGCTATGTTTATATATAATTGACGTTTGGCTGGCAGTTCTGCAGCAGGGCCGACAAGCAGTATTTCTGAGCGGAACCCCCTAGCGCCCTGCCAGCCTGCGGACTAACGCCCGCGCGGTGCGACAGTTGGTGCAAACAGGTGCCCCCCGCCGCTGCAATCCTTGACGGCCGCGGCATGACGAAATCACCCGCGCATGAGTGTCGACGTAGATATAGCGATAAAGTTAGGGATAAATCCCCTATAACTTGCTGCACCCAAGTGTCCCCATTTTCTGTGTCGAAAAGTGGGCGGGAGTTTCAAAGGTCACCCTAACCATCTGAATTTAAGCCACATAAACCGACACAATCGCGAAAAGTGCGGTTTTGGACCCCCCTTGTGGGTGTCGTGTTTTGTCGTGTCGAGGCTCCATCGCATTGCCCGCTTGTTACGGGTATTTTGGCTTGCCGGGGTTTGCAGGGCGCGCGGTCGCATTTACCGGCTGAACGTTTACTGCGTTCACTGTGAGGTTCGGTGTGCCGAGGCTTGTCTGAAGGCCGTGCTGGACCATTGATATCGGACGCGCGCGTAAGGCGTCGCTTCCCGTCGCGTTTTTCTATAGCTGATAATGTTCAACATCCACTGTTAACATATTTACAATCAATCACTTAAAACCAATGCAAACCAACCATGACGGGCGTTCCATCGACCGCCCCTGATGTGGCAATTGTATTGACCGGTTGAAAATTATCGCCGTGAATTATCATAGGCTATAGCTGGTTGTGATTGAAACCGGCCGCCGGGCGATGCCAGTGTATCGGGTACTGTAATTGGCTTTAGTACCCGGAGAGATGCTTCAGACCTACGTCTTGAACGCAAATCTGCTTAATTAAGTTATCTGATGGCGGCGCGCAAACACGACAAAACACGACACCCTCCGGGGGGCGCGAGGCCTATTGCCCCTTCATCGAAGGCTTGACGCCGAGGTCGTCCGAGAATCCCGCCTTCAGGCGAGGCCACTGCGAAAGGGGACGCCCATCAGCCCGCATCGTGTCCGTACCTTCGGGCGCTTTCGGCCACCCCGCTACAACACGACAAAACACGACACCCACAGGGGGGTCAGAAAACGCACTTTTCGCGATTGTGTCGGTTTATGTGGCTAAATTCAGATGGTTAGGGCGACCTTTGAATCCGACATTTTCCGACACAGGAACCGGGGCCACCTGATTCGCGTGGAGCCCTTTGGAATTATCTGGAGTTCTGCGTGTTTGCGTCCGAGCAAACCGGCAGTTCCCTCGCGCGTAGAAATGCGACATACATCAATCGGTCACTACAGGCTATTTTGACCAGTTCGCCGAAATGACGTTGCAGCTTCAACCCTGGAAACTGGACGGGAAGCCCGTAGAATATGGAGTTCCGCGTGTTTTCCGTCAGTGCAGACTCCTCGCGCGCGAGAAACGCGACCTTCTTCCCGCGATGTCGAAGCTTCCTCATGCTGCCGACAGTTTTCATCCAGCCGAAGATCTCTTCCACCCGTTTCCGCTTTTGTTGGCTGATCGCATAGCCCGCATGGCGAGTGGTTCGCCCGTCAATCGCACTCCTTCTATTCTTGTTGTTCTGCGATACATGCGGCGTCGCGTTGAGATTGCGCGATTCTGCAACAAAGTCCTTGGTGTCGTAGTTCTTATCCGCCCCGACTGTCACTGCATGATCGCCAGGGATGGCTTCGATCATTACCAACGCTGCATCCCGCTCAGCCGTGCCATTGGCCTGCAGCACTTCCACATCCGTCACCAACCCATTACGGTTCTCCATCAGCACGTGTCCGCTATAGCTCATCTTGGCTTCTTTCCCTGCGCCCTTCCGCGCCAGGAGTGCATCCGGGTCGGTGGTTGAAGCATGCGTCTGATTGCTGCGCTTCTCCCCGTGGAAGTCTACCGTAGGATTGCCGGGATCATCCGGTGGAGCAGATGTTTCTTCGTCGATCTTCTTGAAACTCTTCAGGCTCGCGCAGGCTTCTAATAACGTTCCATCCACCGTGAAGTGCTCATCCGACATCAAATTCAAGGAGCGCGCTTCTTCCACCACCAGAGTGAAGAATCTCGTGGCAACATCGGCCTCCAGTAGACGAGCCCGGTTCTTGGTGAACACAGTCACGTCCCATACCGGCTCGTCCATGTTCAGGCCCACGAACCACCGAAATAGAAGGTTATACTCCAGTTGCTCCATCAGCATCCGCTCGCTACGCACCGTATAAAGCACCTGCAACAATAGCGCCCGGAGCAGTTTCTCAGGAGGAATTGAACGTCGGCCAAGGAATGAATAGATCTGCGAGAACACCCCTGACATCTGTGCCAAAACCCGGTCGGTTATCTTACGGATGTCTCGCATCGGGTGATTTGAAGGGACACGTTGTTCAGGCGACAAGTAGCTGAACATAGCCGACTGCTGGTGATCAAGGCCGCGCATAAAACAATTGTAAGTACTTATGTTTTGGATTGCAAGCCCTCACTTACTTTTTCCGCAGCCTGTAGGCGGATCACGCGATTAATTAACCCGCCCGCGGGAGGGCGGCCCGGAAGAACCTAAAGGTTAAAACAGAGGCCCCGCCGCTGGTCGCCGCTGGTGGGTTTCGGTTGAAACTCAGCTTTGAGGTCAGCTTCAAGGTGACTTTCAGCCGCGCGCGGGTAGAGTCCCGGAAATCCTGCAAGCTGGCTACCCTAGCCTCGAATGCGTGAAAAACGCTCTGCGTTGTCACTTCAACGTCTTCAGGTACGCGATAAGCTCGGCCTTCTCGTCAGGGGACAGCATCTCTGCGTATGCCGGCATACCATTACCGCCTTCATTGATTTTGGCCAAGACGTTAGCTTCTGTTGGCTTCTTGCCGCTTGTCAGCTTGTCCTTGGAGAACAACCCTTTTAGTCCGGGGCCGGTCTTCTTTTCGGTGCTATCGGCGTTGTGGCACACGCTGCATTGCTCAAATACTTCTTTCCCCTTGCCTGGATTGACTGGCTCAGTGGTCAGGGTCGAATTTGGCTTGCCCGGCGTCGTCGGCATCCATTGCGCGATTGTCTCTGTCGTGTCTAACTTGCACTCTGGATACTTAACGAACTCCCTGCCTAGTCCACTTACATCAAACCTGGACTCAGCTACGCTACCGCTCATAAACGGGTGGAGTTCGACCAGCATGGATTTTGCGGCAAAAACAACCTCCAGAAATTTTCGTCTATCCTTCTGCCGGGATGCATCGTCTATACCAGACGAACCGTTTGGACCCGACGCGTATTGGTAACTCTTGTAATCAGAACGCTGATCCCAGAACTGTATCTCTGGCTCGTTCTCGTCAAACTTCACACGAAAACGAGCTTGGTCATAGTCCGTTGTTGTAAGTGGGCCGGATTCCAAGATCACCAGAACCTTATGTTCCACACCTTGCTGGTCACACTGCACGCGCAATTCGGGCCGGACAGAAAGTCCGACGTAATTTTGAAACGAGTTTTTCGCGAAAATGGAAAAAAGCACCCAACGGCTACCGTCTATCTCGCGCTTGCCGCGATGTACCGTCACCGGCGATGGAGGAGTTGAGGAGCGCTTGACCGGCGCTTGGGCATGGCATGCCCCAATAAGAATTCCCGCTATTATCATCGTCCGCGTCTGCATGTTTCTTTTGCTTTGATTCCTTTCACTGTGGCATTGGCGTGTCAATTTTCGATTGGCCAACCTTCACGCGCTTCTGTAGCCCTACCACCGGGCGCTAGAAAACTTCCGGCGCCAGTAAGTTTCATTCGATTGCCTTCAGGCCCAGTTCTACCAGGGCTTTGATATCGGCAGCATGGCTCTTGAATTTGTCGTTGTCTACAGCGATTCGATAGCGACTCGATCTTCCCTGTTCCTTAAACTCAACAGCTAGGCCACTTTGCTCGATTTTGCTTTTCAGATCCTCGGACTCCGCTGTCTTGCTCATTCGGATTCTGATTTTTGTCTGGGCCTTCTGGGGGTTGAACGCGAGGAAGATTCGTCCTTGCTTGTTGAGTTGAACGAAGCCGAGGTTGTACTTCAGTGCAAGATCCGGCTCGATATTCTGGGCGAAGGCAGCCAAGTCGTCGACAATTTCAAGCCCCGCTTTGGACTTCTTCTCCCAATATGATCGGTCCGCGACCTCCTGGGCGTCGTCTTCATCGTCATCGGGTCTTGTAAAGCGGTCAACAACCGTCGTGAAGACAAGCGTCAGGCTAGGCCCTACTTCAAAGGCTTGCATTTGAATGGCAATCAGGGGGATGCTCTTGTTGAGCAGGGATACCACGTTTAAGAATCGGCTAGTAATGTCTTCAGCAATCAGGACGGCGACGTGCTCACGTTCGGGGTAGCGCGACCGTTCGAGATCCCAGTATTCGATGGTTCGGATGATATGAGATGGATCGGTTGCACCGAGTTGGACCTCGACCTCATAGCGTTGGTCGTCTCCGCTGGCGAAGAGTAGGTCCAACCGACCGCCGCTCGGGAGTATAACCTCTTTCCCGACTCGGACAAGGTCGTCTCCAAGCCCGAGTATCGCGGGGTCCGTTGCGATCAGATCCTGAATCCACTTTTCACTGATTGAGGGGTGATTCTTGAGACTGAGGCGCTTCGGCCTGACGTAGTTCGGGACGGAAAGGGGGGCGGGTGCTGTGGCGTTTGTGGGCATATCGGCTTCCTCGTGTTTGCGCCCTTGGGTTTCAGGCTCACAGCAACCGCTTTGCCGGTGGCTCCCGGTTGTCGCCGCATACTGTCAGCATGGTTCCTGAAGGTCGGTAGACGCAAAGTAAGGATAATCTTAAAACCCACGTAGCGCAACTAGAAACCCGACCAGAAACCCGACGTGGTTCCGTTGTTGTTCACTTCTCGGAGGCGCTGAACTCGTTTAAAATCACTGCTGATACTTTTTCTACAGAATTGGTATCGCCTAATTGGCGATCATCGCAACGAAGCGCGCGATTCCGTGGCTGATGTCAACGACCCTGAATATGGCTTCATTGTGCGCCTGATTGAGCGCGAGCGCCAAGGGCGGCCGCGTTGATGTCATCGAGGGGCAATAAGGGCCGGTCAAATGCCATACTGGAGGTAACGAAGGCGCAATATGGCTACTGCTGGAGTTGACTTTTTCCTCATGGCAAATCTGGAGCAGGAGTGTACCGGCCTGCCGTTCATCGTCTGGATATCGGTACGAGGCAATGCACGGCACGACGTTCGTGTAAAGGTTTCGAGGGGACTCAAGGCGATTCCGTCCGAGCTGGTAAGTGTGGCGATTCGCCCTGATATCCGCGTTGTCAATGGCAAGATCAGCGGGAGTGACCTCGCTCTTCTTCGCCGGTGGATCGAGCTAAATCAGGATGTGATCGTCCGTTACTGGAACAGTGAGATCGGCACCATGGATGCACTGCGGGCCATCCGCTCTATCTAACAGCAGAGAGACTGACCAGGCCGCGCCAGATCTGGAGATAGCCCATGACGACGCAGCTATTCTTCGCCATCGCTGGGCTGGGTGACAACGCTGTTTCGGCTTGTGCATGGCCTTCGTTTGGTTAACCTCGACGCGGAGATCGACCCGTGCGGTTGCCGCGCACCTCAAACGTTTCTTGAGCGAAAGGTTGCAAGCGCCATGGCGGCGGCAGATCCCATGGCGGCGTCAGAGCCCATGACAAAGCAGGGCGGGAAGCAGAGGCGGCAAAACTCAACCAAGAGGGCATTCCAGCCCGTACTGGGAAGCCATGGCATGGGGTCGTTATCAATCGGATACTGACGGGAAAGAGGTAGCGGCGATTCGCCTTTCTTTCATGGTGCCGCGCTAACATCGCGCTAACATCCCACAAAAACACGACATGACAGGGCCATCATTCCCGAAACGGCAGCCAATAAAATCAGTTGTTTAGCACTAGCCGACATCGGCGTCACCGCGCTAAACGCATTCGAGCCCCGTCGTCCCCGCCATTCCTCTTCCCATCGTTCTCATGACATGACTGCACTTTTACCGCGTTCCGTACAAACATCTCATGTTCCAGTTTTCCGAGCTGTTCGTTGAGGTCGGCCATGGAGTCGTTCCAGATCTTCTTCGTAGGACGGTAGCACGGTAAGCGCGTGGCAGTAGATCGTTAGAAATCTTCTAGTTTGTCTGCCGTTTTCGTGCATCCTCGGCACTCGACGGCAGGTACGACCCACGAGTCCCCTTGTTTTGGAAGAGGGCGGGACAATCGAACGGTGCAGGCTACGACGAGATCGGCGGATGAGGCCCCGCTCGATGGGGCGCTACTCAAGCGGTTTCGAATAATGAAGCTTGCTCCGGCTCGACCCCGGCCGGCATATGCTCGGTCGGCCCGTGGTCCAACCCGTAGCGCATCCGGATCGCACGCACCCGATCACGAATCATATCTGAATATTCTCCACGCAAGTAAGCGTTTCTGCTGTAGCGCTCCTCGTAACGGGCCAGCAGTTCCGGAAAACGATCGGCGAGGAACGGGAAGAACACTCTCCTTGCCGCGGGCATCAGGAACAGCAGCCCTCCTCCAAAATAGCTGGCCCCCGAATCCCGCGCAGCGCAGGCGAGGCGATCAAGACGCCGCTCTGAGTCGGTGATCAGAGGCAATATCGGATTGGGAAAAACGCCAACTCTGATTCCGGCGTCGGCCAGGGTTCGGACTGCCTTCAGCCGGAGGTCCGGTCGCGGAGCGCGAGGTTCCAGTAAGCGCGCCAGCTCTCGATCGAGTGTCGTGATCGTGATATTCACGTTCAACGAATTCGTTGCCGCTAAGGTTTTGAGTAGATCTACGTCACGCGCGACCAGGTCGGATTTGGTGGTGATGGACAGCCTGCGCCCCCGGCCCGTCGCGAAGACCTCAAGAATCGAACGAGTGCGCCGGAAGCGCTTTTCCGCCGGCTGATAAGGATCCGTCGCGGTGCCGATGGCGATCGCTTCGGCCGGATCCGTTCTACTCAATTCGCCGCGCAGGATCGCCGCGAGATCACTCTTCGCGTAAATCCGGTCCTCGAAAAGCGTGGCATCTTCCATTCCCATGAATTCGTGCGTGTAGCGGGCATAACAATATTTACAGCCGAATTCACAGCCTCGAAAGGGATTGATGGACCACCGGAACGGCATGCCAGGCCGGGTACGATTCAGGACGCTGCGCGTTTCGATTTCGAAATAGCGCACTTGCGACTTGGCCTCGAGCACGGGGCTCCGCGCTGCCAGCCTGGCAATGCCGATCAGCGACGTCGGGGGAGAATCGTCGAACAGCACCCCCTCAGTATTCGCCTTTTATTCTCCCGTGTCAAGTGTCCCGCCAAGTCCCCCATCTGATAAATTCCTTTCAGCACGGCTAAACTAAGAAGTAGTTCAGTGGATAAAACTTTTTACATCGAAACATTCGGCTGCCAGATGAATGCGCACGATTCCGAGAAGGTCATCGGCACGCTGCTGCATCAGGGCTATTCGCAGGTGGAGACGCCCGAGGCTGCCCACTACGTCTTCTACAACACCTGCAGCATCCGCGATAAGGCGGAGCAAAAGGTATTCAACCGCCTGCAGACAGTTCAAGCGCGACGCCGGCAAGGGCAAGGTCTTCGCCGTGATCGGCTGCGTGGCGCAGCAGGAAGGCGAGAAGATTTTCGAGAAAGCGCCGCACGTCAGCCTGGTTGCGGGATCGGCCAGCTACACGAAGCTGCCGCAGATGCTGGTGCAACTCGAGGCCGGCAACCGGCGCGTCACGGGCCTGAGCCTCGATACCGACGAAGCGTTCGACACGCCGTTCACGCGGCGCGACAATCCGCATCGCGCGTACCTCACGATCATCGAAGGCTGCGACAAGAGCTGCGCCTACTGCGTGGTTCCGTTCACGCGCGGACCGGAGCGCAGCCGCACCAGCGAGAGCGTACTGGCAGAAGCCGCAAGGACTTGCCGACTCCGGCTACACCGAGATCCAATTGCTCGGCCAAAACGTCAACAGCTATCGCGATCCCTCGCCGGCTGGCTGGGATTTTGCGACGCTGCTCGATCGCGTCGGTCAGGTCCCCGGCATCCGGCGCGTTCGCTTCACCACCTCCCATCCGCGCGATTTCGTGAAAGAGATTATCGACGCCATCGATGACCAACCCGAATCTCTGCAACCACGTGCATCTGCCGGTGCAGTCCGGTTCCACGCGAATGCTTACAGGCGATGCAGCGGCTGTACACGCGGGACGAATATATGCGCCGCATCGAGTGGATGAAGAACGCGCGCCGCAACATCGCGATCACTACCGATATCATCGTCGGCTTCCCGGGCGAAACCGAGAAGGACTTTCGAAGACACGCTGGCGCTGCTCGATGAGGTGCAGTACGATTCGCTGTTCGCGTTCAAGTATTCGCCAGCGCCCGAACACCGCGGCGCTGAACATGGGGGACCATATTCCTGAAGAAGAAAAAACGCGCCGCATCGTCGATCGCTCAACGAGCGGCAGCGCGCCATCCAGATCCGTCGCAACTCCGAACTGATCGGCGAGGTGCAGCAAGTGCACGTGGAAGGGCAGAATCAGGCCTCGGGCCAGTGGATCGGACGGACGTCGCAGAATCGCACGCTCAATTTCGTTCACATGACCGGCGACATGGAGCGGCGAACCCGATCTGGTCGGCACGTATCTCGATGTTCGCGTGACGCGGGCGGGTCCCAATTCGCTGGTCGGTGAGAGCCTCGCCAATACTCGTCCGGTCTCTGTGATGTAATGGGTTTAAGGAAGGGGACCGAACGATGGAAGTCGAGATGAAAATTCGCGGGCTGATGATGGATCCCGTTACCAATATGCCGATCGTCATTTTGAAGGACGTCGGCAGCAATACGGTGCTTCCCATCTGGGTCGGCGTCTACGAAGCGAATGCCATCGCTCTCGAAATCGAAAAAGTCTCGACGCCCCGGCCGATGACGCACGATCTGATCAAGAGCCTGCTGCTCGGCCTGCACACGGGTATCCGCAAAGTAGTGGTGAGCGAGTTGAAGGAAGATACGTTCTACGCGCTGATCTGGCTGGAACGCGACGGCGAGATGATTTCGGTGGATTCGCGGCCGAGCGATGCGCTGGCGCTGGCGTTGCGTCTCGATTGCCCGATCTTCGTGGAAGATGCGGTGCTGAAATCGTCGAAAGCAACGACATCAGTGTCCGATAAGGTCAACAACGAGGAACTTCGCCGTTATCTGGAAGGTCTGAACGACGAGGATCTCGGACGCTATAAGATGTAGTAAAGCGCAGACTGAAGTCCGTGTTACTGCTGAGAGACCGAAGTCTGTGACACAAAAAACTATGAGAAAAGTTCGCTGGGGTATTCTTGGCGTAGCCGGAATTGCGGTGCGCCGTGTAGTTCCAGGAATGCGGCTGTGCGAGTTCGCGGAGGTGGGTGCCATAGCGTCTCGCGATTTAGCGAAGGCGCAGGATGCCGCAAAAACCCTCGGCATCGACCGCGCGTACGGTTCGTACGAGGAGTTACTCGCGGATCGCGAAATCGACGTTATCTACAATCCACTACCTAACCATCTGCATGTGCCATGGACGATCAAGGCAGCCGAAGCGGGCAAGCACGTCCTTTGTGAAAAACCGCTGGCGATGAATGCCGCGGAAGCGGAACAACTTATCGCTGTGCGTGACCGGACAGGCGTAAAAATCGGCGAAGCTTTTATGGTCCGAACTACGCCTCAATGGGTCCGGCTGCGCGAAATCGTGCAGTCCGGCGAAATTGGCACACTGCGTGCGGTCAGCGCATTCTTCAGCTATAACAATGCCGATCCGGCCAATATCCGGAACATTCCGGAGTTCGGAGGCGGGGGCATTATGGACATCGGCTGCTATCCCATCTTCACCTCGCGTTTTGTCTCCGGGCAGGAGCCGCGGCGCGTGGCGGCGATGATCGAGCGCGATCCGAAGATGGGCACGGACCGGCTGGCGTCCGCAATCCTCGACTATTCCTTCGGACAGGCGGTTTTCGTCTGCAGCACACAAATCTCTCCACACCAGTTCATGAAATTTGTGGGCACCAAGGGACGCGTTGAGTTGGAGATCCCTTTCAATACGCTGAACGAGCGCACCATGCGCGTGATCGTCGACGATGGGCGCGATCTGATCGGCGGCGGCCGGCGTGTCGAAGAACTTGGTCCTTTCGATCAGTATGCGATACAAGGGGATGTATTTTCGCGCGCGGTGTTGGGCCAGGGCGAAATTCCAGTGAGTCTTGAAACGGCTATCGGCAACATGCGCGTGATCGATGCAATCTTCCGGGCCGCGGAGTCGAACCGCTGGGAATCTGTCGTCTGAACGTCAGCGTACGCAGTACTAGACCCCTCAGTACGAGCTGACCTCCGTAGTGTGCGTTATCAACCAAATCATACTGAGGCAACCCTGTTGCCGAAGGCTATTGTTGGCTTGAGCAGTTCGCTTAAGGCAAAAGCTTATGAAATGGTTCAGGTCGCAATCGGTCGTCTATTTGACTTCCATATTTCTGGCTGTCGGCATCGCCAACGGTCAAACCCAAAAACTTTCCCAAGATCTTCAACAGATCCTCGGACAAACCTTAACACCTACCAACGTCATCATTCAGTTCAAAACCGCGCCGGGGATCCTGGATCTTGCCGCGCTGCGGCTTGTCGGCGCGGTCATCACTCGCACTTACTCCGTCATTCCGGCCATCGCGGCTACCTTGCCGGCCGCCCAAATACTCGGTCTTCTTTCTCTGCCCAACATCACGTACATCACCCCCGACCGCTCCGTACTGCCGCTGCTCGATGTTTCGGCGCCGGCGATCAACGCTCCCGTCGTCTGGCAAAGCGGCTTTAACGGAACGGGCATTGGCGTCGCGGTGATCGATAGTGGGATCGCCAATCATCCGGACCTCAACTCAGCCAACGGGACAACCAGCCGGGTGGTATACCACCAGAGCTTCATCGATTCCGCGACGGGAGATCCTTATGGACACGGCACACACGTCGCGGGTATCGTCGGCGGCAATGGTCACAACTCTCTGGGGACGGCGCAGGTATATAAGGGCATCGCGCCGAATGCTTCCCTGATCGATCTCCGGGTTCTTGATCAGAATGGCGAAAGCCAGGATAGTATCGTGATCGCCGCCATCGAGCAGGCGATTCAGCTAAAAACCAAATACAACATCCGGATAATCAATCTTTCCCTCGGCCGGCAGATTTTCGAAAGCTACACAGTCGATCCACTTTGCCAGGCTGTTGCCGCTGCGTGGAAGCAGGGCATCGTGGTGGTCGTAGCGGCCGGCAATCTGGGGCGCAACGGCTACGGGACCATTACGGCTCCTGGAAATACACCGAGCGTTATCACAGTCGGCGTCATGAAGACGATGGGCACGATCACGCGATCCGATGATCAAATCGCCAGTTACAGTTCACGGGGTCCCACGCTAGTGGACATGATTGCCAAACCTGACATGGTTGCCCCAGGCAATCTGGAAGTCTCTCTGTTGGCGCCCGGCAGCACTCTGGCCAACACCTATCCTCAATCGATTGTGGGTACCTCGTATCTACGTCTCAGCGGCACGAGTATGGCAACTCCCGCAGTCAGCGGTACCGTCGCGCTGATGCTCCAAAAGAATCCCTCTTTAAGTCCAGATACGATCAAAGCCCGGCTGATGCAGTCCGCGTCTAAGAATTTTCCCGTCTCCAGCACGACGACAGATTCGGTTACCGGCCAAAGCTACACGGATTTCTACGATATGTTCACCGTAGGTGCGGGATACCTTGATGCAGCCGCGGCGGTGTCGAGTACCATCAACGCGTCAGGTGCGGCATTGTCGCCGACGGTGGCTTACAATTCGCTGCTTGGCGAAGCCTACCTCGTGTTACCGGTGAACGTCCTTTGGGGGACCAGCGGCACGACACTGAACAGCGTTTGGGGATCGGAATTGGTGAATGGTTCGACCGCGCTCTGGGGATCGACGGCACTCTGGGGATCAACGGCACTTTGGGGGTCGACCGCACTTTGGGGCTCCACTGCGCTTTGGGGTTCGACTGCGCTTTGGGGATCGAGCGATCCGTCCGGGTCTACCGCGTTGTGGGGATCGACTGCGCTGTGGGGCTCCAGTTATACGGGCGAGAATTGACGTGGGATGATTAGGTCATGCCCATATCAGCGCGGAATCAGCTCGAAGGAAAAGTTGTTGAAGTGAAGCTTGGGGACATCATGGCTCATGTTGACGTCAAGATCGGAAAGAATATCCTGGAAAGCGTCATTACCCGCCGCAGTGCCGAAGAACTCGGTCTCAAGAAGGGCGACATAGTCAAGGTGGTCATCAAGTCGACGGAAGTGATGCTCCAAAAAGATTCGTAGCAGGAACTTGAATTCGGACCATTTCTATTTTTGCCAAGGGTTGCCCCATCGCGGATCGTGGAGCAACTCTTCGTCAGTCAGGGATTTCAGAAATTCGATCAGGTCGCGTTGGTCGGCATCTGTCAAGGCGAGAGGACGGATCATACGGGATTTGTTTGGATGAGCGAATTTTCCTCCCGCAACGTAATGGTCGATGACGTCGTCAAGGGTGGCGAGGCTGCCGTCATGCATGTAAGGTCCGGTAATCGCGATGTTTCGTAAAGTGGGTGCCCGGAACTTGCCCATGTCGTCGGCTCGTTGAGTTTTTTCGTATAGCCCGCGATTGGGCGCAGCGTATTCGGTCACACCGGTATTGAAGAAGCCGCCGGCTGCGTTGCCATTATCTCCTTCCACACGAACCTCCCCGCTGAAATTCCATCCGCCGTGACATTGAAAGCATCGGGCCCGCTCGCTCGAGGAAAAGAGAATTTCTCCACGTTTGGCAGCTGCGGAAAGGGCCGACATATCACCGCCCCAACGGTAACGATCATACGGCGACCGCATGGAAATGATGGTGCGCTCGAAAGCCGCGATCGCTTTGGTCACGTGGCGGAGCGTGAAGGCGTCTGTCTCACCTGGAAAGACCTGAGGAAAATATCTCTGATAAATGGGTTCGTTCCGTAGAGAGGCCAGGAACTCCCGCTCATGACCTTTAAGTCCCAACTCGACCGGCTGTTCGCCGAACATCGGAACCAGCGCCTGATCTTCGAGCGACGCGAGTTCCGGATCTGCCCAGGTGAGCCGGACGGCATAGGCCACATTGACCAGGCTCATGCTACTTCGAGGATGAAGTTTTCCGGTCGTCCCTTCGGCTCGCGGTTTGCCATCTGTGAAGGCCAATTCCTGGCGATGGCAGGTTGCGCAGGATTCCTTACCATTTACCGACAGCCTCCGATCGTAAAAAAGGTAGCGGCCGAGTTCGACCTTTGCGGCGCTCATCGGATTATCGGCTGGAACCGCCGGGCGCGGAAACCCCTCGGGCAGATTCCAATCGAAACCGCCTCCCATCAGCCCAGCCGCGAAGGCGAATCCCGCGATGAATCCGGCTCTCACAACAATTATTTTCGCACCTGTACGACCTCGATTCGGGTCAGCATGCGGATGGACCGCGCTCCCGGTTTGTCTTTCGGCACTACCAGCCGGAAACGTCCCTGCGCTCCGAATAAGGGCTTGCCGTTCGCAGTATCGGCGAGTAGGATCTGGTTGTCGATAAACGACGGATCGAGTTCGCCCAGCGAGAATACCACCTGGTAGCCGTCCTGAGCTTCCGCCAGCACATAGCTTGCGAGAGCCTTGCCGCGAAGTTCGCTACCTTGCGGGACACCGGCCTTCTTGAGCACGTCATGTAGCCAGACGCCTTGATAGACCGTCTCGATTCCGTTGCTGGTGGTGGTCACCGAAGCTCGCGGCATTTTCGCAAGATCGTCCGCGGACAGAGTCAACGGCTCTTTAACGGCCCCAGTGACCTGAACGGTGGGCGGCCCTTCCTGAGCAATCAGGAAACCCGCCGTCAGGAGTGCCGCTAAAAACCAGCGCCGCGTGTGCATCACTTGTCTCGCTATTTCTGTTTTGCAAAAATTACATGGTTATGTTAACACGACTAACTTGACGGGCCCAGGATTGCTACACAAATGAGTAGCGCGTCACGCGGTGTCCCGGCTACGATCTTCGCGGGCTGCTAAACTGGAAGTTCAACTTCTTGCAGGAGCTTCCTTTACATGTTTGATCTCTTTCGCAGCCGCGATAAAGCTGTGCGAATCATGCTGGGCGTGATTCTCGGCGTCGTGGCGCTTTCGATGGTTACTTACCTGATCCCGGGCGGCTGGATGAACGGCAATTCTCCCGCGGAATCCAACGTCGTGGCGACCGTCGGCGATTACACCGTCACCGCGCCTGACGCACAGCGGGTCATTTCCAATATGATGCGGGGCCGCAACCTTCCACCCGAGATCCTGACGGTCTACGCTCCTCAAATGATCAACAACCTCATAGCCGAACGCGCGATGGCCTATGAGGCGAAGCGCCTCGGCTTTGTCGCTACCGAGGCGGAAACTGCCGAGGCCGTACGCCATGCATTGCCCCAGCAGTTATTCAAGGACGGCAAGTTAGTCAGCAAAGAACTATACGCCCAGGTGTTAGGCGAGCAGGGGCTGACGATCGAGCAGTTCGAGTCCGAACTGGCCCAGCAGGTGATTATTAATCGCCTGCGGGATTTAATCGCGGCCGGCGTCGTGATCTCTCCCCTCGAAGTCGAACAGGAATTCCGCAAGCGTAACGAGAAGGCGAAGGTCGACTACGTGATGATTCCGTCGGCCAAGTACACCGCCGAAGCCCAGGCAAGCGACGCGGAGCTGAAAGCATATTTCGACAAGCATCGCGCCGATTACCAGCTACCCGAAAAGAAAAGTCTGGCGGTGCTGGTCCTCGACCCGGCCAGCGTACAGAATGAGATTCAGCCCACTGACGCCCAGCTCGAAAACCTGTATCGGATGTCTGGCGACAAATTTCACACACAGGAGCGCGTGAAGGTCCGGCATATTCTGCTGAAATCCGACGCCACCAACGATGCGCAGGTGAAAGCGAAGATCGAGGACCTGGAGAAGCAACTCAAAGGCGGCGCCGATTTCGCGGAACTGGCCAAGAAGTACTCCCAGGATCCGGGTTCGGCGGCAAAGGGCGGCGATCTGGATTGGGTCACTCGTGGCCAGACAGTGAAGGAGTTTGAAGCCGCAGCGTTCTCGCTGCCGCTGAATCAGATCAGCCAGCCGGTGAAGACCACCTACGGCTATCACATCCTGGAAGTCATGGCCAAAGAACCGGCCCGCACAATTCCTTTCGAAGAGGCTAAGCCGGAGTTGATCACGCAATATCGCAATCAGAAGGTAAACGATTTGCTGCAGGCGGATGAAGACAAGGCGGTAGCTGCACTGCGCAAGGATCCGGCTCACCCCGATAAGGCCGCGGCCGATTCAAAAGCACAGCTCTTTAACGTTGCCAGCTACGGACCCGGCGATCCCATTCCCGGCGTGGGCGTCAATAGGGACCTCGATAACGCTCTGCTTACCTTGAAAAAAGGCCAGGTGTCGCAGCCGGTCGTTCTACCCGGCAACAAGATTGTGGTTGCGGACGTCCTCGATGTGCAGCCCGCGCACCCGGCAACGTTTGAAGATGTGCAGAGCCAAATCCGCACCAAGCTCAACGCTCAGAAGTTGCAGGACCTGCTCAATCAGAAAGCCACCGAACTGATGGCGAAAGTGAAGTCGGAAGGGGACTTTAAGAAAGTTGCCAAGGAAATGGGACTGGAAGTGAAATCCCCCGACGAGTTCACGCATTCGGGAGCGGTGGAAGGCGTTGGTTCCGCATCGACGTTAAGCGACGCGTTCATCAAACCGGTCGGCAGCCTGCTCGGGCCGATCTCCGCACAGGGGAACGTTGTGGTGGCGCAAGTAGTCGCCCACATTGCGCCCAATATGGCTGAATTTCCCGTCCAGCGGGATGCGATTCGGGACGAGTTGCGCAACACCAAAGCGCGCGAACGGGAAGAAATCTTCACGGCCGGATTGCGCAAGCGGCTGGAACAGGAAAAGAAGATTCGCGTGAACAATGACGTTCTCAAACAGCTGATAGATAACTACACGCGCAGTTAAAGTCACCCGGCACTTTCGGCGCGCCCCACTCCCAATGATCCACTCACTCTTCGATTTTCTCCGGTCGCTGACCGATCCCGAGAAGTTGATCGCTCTTCTTGGAACGATGCTCACCGGCTGGCTTGGCTATGCGGCTTTATGTGGAATTGTGTTTGCGGAGACAGGCTTGCTGGTCGGCTTCTTTCTGCCTGGCGACTCGCTGCTGTTCACCGTGGGCGTGGTTTGCGGCGCGGGCGACCTGAATCTTCCGCTGATTATTCTTCTGTTGATGTGCGCGGCCATCATCGGAGACAACGTTGGTTATTATCTGGGGTACCGTTCCGGTCCGGTAATTTTCAGCCGTCCTAAATCGCGTTTCTTTCATCCCGATCATCTCGTGAAGACGCGCCAGTTCTTTGATCGCCATGGCGGCAAGTCCATCATCTACGCGCGCTTCATTCCCATCATTCGCACGTGTACGCCGTTTGTTGCGGGCGTGGCGCGCATGAAGTACTCGCGTTTTTTAACCTTCAGTCTTGCGGGAGGCGCCGGGTGGATTCTGTTCATCATCCTGGCCGGCTATCGCCTCGGACAGGTCACCCTGATCCGTCAAAACTTCGAGAAAGTGGTTCTGGGCATCATCTTCCTGTCCCTGTTGCCAGTGGTTCTCGAAGTCATGAAGGCACGCCGCCGCGTGGTAAATACATAGTGTGCTCGCCAACGCGCGCCGCGTTCTCAGACATCTGCCGTATTTGCTGAAGAGTACTTTTCTTTCCTCGTTCGACGATAACCTGTATATGATCGCGAAAGGCGCCGCCTATTCGTCGATTCTTTCGTTCTTTCCCGTGTTGACCAGCGCCGCCACCATCTTTGTGCAGACCAGGGCGGAGTTCGTGGCGCGAACTCTGAACCACTTTTTGAACGAAGTTGTGCCGCCGGGGAGTGAACGTGAAGTCGCCGCGGCATTCAAGGCAGCGGGGCAGCGCTCCAATGCTCTGTTGGTGGTGGCCTCGCTCGTATCGGTATGGGCCGCGTCGAGCGTCATCAAGAGCCTGATTCAAGGTTTCAACGCTGTATACCGGGTTCCACGCAGCCGGTCGTTCTGGAATGAAAGCAGTATCGCTATCGCCATGGTGTTCATGGCCGCGGCTCCTCTTGTAGGGGCGTCAGCGCTGCTGGTGCTGGGCACTCAGGTGGACAATCTGGTGCTCGGCTGGCTCAAGGTGGATCCCGCGTTTAACCCGCTCGCCGGCATCTACACATTTCTGTCTCAAGTGATGCGATACGCGATCGCCATTTCGGCGGTCATCACGATCACGGGAACAATGTACTATTTCGGGCCGTATCGGAGGCAGCGTTGGTCAGCAGTATGGCCTGGCGCATTCCTCGCGACTTTGCTCTGGTTCGGTGCCACCCTGGGCTTCGGTTGGTATGTCCGCCACATGGCACACTACAACGTAATGTATGGCAGCCTGGGGACCGGAATTGCGCTCCTGGTTTGGATGTATCTGGTCTCCCTGATCGCCATTTTGGGATGCGAGTTCAATGCGGAATGTGAGAGGCTGCAGGCCTAGCCCGCGTCGCAAAGGTCTCATAACGTTTCCTGAGGCTGGTTGCAACCCTTGGCGTCATGGTCGCGAAGACGCTCGGGATGGCGGGTGCACCGTATGGCTATACTATTGCGAGCAGATTTTCATGCGCTGGAAACCAGAAGGCAACGGCGCTACTCTATAGGCAGAGGAATCCGATCATGCGCACTTTAATTCTCTTGATTCTTAGTTTAGGACTGGCCGGAGGTGTTTACGCCCAACGCGGCGGAGGTCATGGCGGCGGGGGCGGACGTGGCTTTTCCGGTGGCGGCCACAGTATGTCGATGGGAGGTCGTTCATTTGGCGGAGGTGGATACAGCGGTGCCAGCCGGGGGGGCTACAGCGGAGCCAGCCGAGGCTATAGCGGAGGAGGAAATTATGCCGGCCGCGGTGGTTACGGGTACGGCGGATATGGCCGTGGCGGCTATGGATACGGCTACGGCGGGTACGGCCGAGGATACGGCTACGGGTGGGGAGGTTGGGGTCTGGGCTTTGGCTTGGCGTATTCACCCTGGTATTACCCCTATTACGGTTACGGCTACGGTTACGATCCCTACTACTATGATCCTTACTATTCCGGCTATGCCCCGATTGCGTACTACGGCGGTCCTTCGATCATTATTGGCGGAGGATGGCGGCATTTCGGCCGGTAGCTTTTATACAGTGTAGGGCGGGTTTTGCCCGCCCTAGGTTTTTGCCCGCCCTACTTGATCAACGCAGCCAGCGGGTTGATGTGTTCTCGTCGCGGGCTGGAACCCATCCGGTCGGCACTCCTCCGAAGCGTCTTTCTCTGCGGTGAAATTCTTCCACCGCGTGACGCAAGTCCGACTCGTCGAATTCCGGCCACATGCGGGGGGTAAAGAAAAGTTCCGCATAGGCAGATTCCCACAACAAAAAATCACTAAGCCGCTGCTCTCCGCCGGTGCGGATCAGCAGATCGACGTCCGGACCTAGGGCTTGCGTCAAAGATTCGCGGGACACGCCCCCTGCCGCGGAAATCTGGGAGGAGATGGCTGCGGTGAGGATGGCGTCGCGCGCGGAATAGTCGACCGCAACGCGCAGGTGGAGTCGTCGACCCGAGGCGGTACACGCCTCCGCCCATTCAATGGCCTCCACCACCTTAGCTGGAAGACGATCGCGTCTGCCAATAACGGCCAAACGCACTCCGGACTGCTTCAGTTCTTCCGCCTCGCTGCGCAAGAAACGTCGAAGCAGATGCATCAACGCGTTGACCTCGGGCTGCGGTCTGTTCCAGTTGTCGGAAGAGAATGCATAAAGTGTAAGGCTCGTGATCCCCAGATCCGGCGATGCCTTCACTACTCGCCTGACCGTTTCGGCGCCGGCGCTATGGCCCGCAATTCGGGGTTGGCCGCGTTGCTGGGCCCAGCGGCCGTTGCCGTCCATTATGATTGCGGCGTGAATCCCTTGCGCCATAACCTTTACATCGACTCCCTGGCAATGCGGATCAGCGCTTCCATATGATCCAGATATTTTTCCAGTGCTTTGCGGCCTGCCGTCGTGATGCGGTATTCGGAGCGAGGGACGCGACCGTCGAAGCCTTTCTCACAAGTGACATAGTTCGCATCCTCGAGTTTGCGGGCATGGACGCTGAGATTCCCGTCGGTCGAACCGAGTAACGTTTTGAGTTCGCTAAAGGTCAACGAGCTCTCCGCGGCCAAGGCGCTGAGGATGCCTAGCCGCAGGCGCTCGTGGATCAACCGGTCAAGTTGCACGGCGCTTCTAGCCGGCCCAACTGGGTCCGGGGTGGTTTCCAATTTGCGAACGGCGTTTGATTTAGCTGGCATAATTTAGCCCCCGTGTCTCCTTGCGATAACGATTCCGAAAATAATGTGTAGCCCTCCAAAACCGCCGGCCAGCCAGGCATCCCCCCAGTCCGGCGGAGAGAACAATGCAGCCGATCCAAGCACGAGGAAGCATGTCCCCATCACGGGTACGACCGGCACGGAAAACGCGCCGGCTGCAGAGATCCCGGCGCCGTAAAGCAGTAGCCAGCAGCCAGCGAGCAACGCCGTTTGACCGGTCTTCCACAGCGCCGCAGTCAGTGCCGCGCCTGCCAGGAGCGATGGAGCGAAGGCCAGGATAAATTTTCGGCCGGGACGCGAAAAGAGTTCCACTTGGATGCGCCGCGCCTTGCGATACGCGAAGAAAACGCCTAGCGCCAAGGCGAGAAGCCCTTCCCCCAGCCAGACTGCCAGCCAATCGTCGGCGCCCCCACTGCGGTGCGCAAAGCCGCCGGCCGCGAGCGCTGTTGCGCCCATGAGTACGCCTCCCACGCCGGGGACCGCAGTGAAAGAAGCGGCGCCTTCCATCGTGCGGCGGATGTATTGCAAGTGATCGATTGCTTGCGAGTGCAGCGGGACTGGATTGTGGGCAGCCATGGATCCAGACTACACGATCAATAATGTACTTTGCAATATAAAGTTTGGCGAGATCCACCGGAAAGGCGATAATGCCGGTTATGCTCGCTAAAACGTTACAGGATATGTTCGTTCTCAATGTGCCCGTGCTCGAGAAGATCGTACGGCCTATCGTGGTCTACTTCGCCATCGTGGTCCTGTTGAGAATTTTCGGGAAGCGAGAACTGGCGCAACTGAATCCATTCGACCTGGTAGTGCTCCTTTCGGTATCGAATACTGTGCAGAATGCGATCATCGGTGACGACAACTCGGTTACCGGCGGGATTCTGGGCGCGCTTAGTTTGTTTGCGATAAATTACTTCGTCGTCCGATTTCTCTTCCGGCACCGCCGGCTCGACCAGATTCTGGAAGGTTCACCGACCACCTTGATTTCAGAAGGACGTGTGGTGAAAGAGGGACTCGCCAAGGAGTTGTTGACGGAGTCCGAGTTAATGGCGGTGGCTCATCGTCAGGGCTTCGATGACGTCTGCGATATCGAGCACTGCGTGTTGGAACCCGGGGGCAACTTTTTCATCAAAGGAAAGACGCCGCCTGTGGACCAACGCAACCATGTGGAAGTATTGCAATTGTTGAATGAAATTCGCGCCAGGATCGACCAGTTAGAACATCGCGTTTAGCTTGCTTCGACGTGACGTTCCATCGATAACGAGCACTCATCTCATCCCGCCGGCAGCCGCTCCTCGCGATGGCCCTAACCGGTTGTTAAGAAGCTGAAGCTTGAGTCGACCAGGTTTGTTCACGGCGCTTAGAGCGCAACCACAGCTCGGCGACGAGCATATTGATCGAAAACCCGACCCAGAACGCAATCCCGAAAAACTGATTGGGCCTGAGGTGCGTGCGAGCGCTTGTGGCGAAGAAAACGACCATGACGGCCCGAGTCGTGGCAATTCCGAGTAGAACGCCTACCGCGCGGGTCATCCACGCGCGCTTTCTCACCCGCTCGCCGCGCACGCGACACCAATAGGCGCAAACCAACGACCAAAGAAACCACGTGTTGAAGACCAGGACTGCCGATAGCTCTACGCCTCCTCCGGCGTAAACGCTCATCCCATAAGCCGTCAGGCCTGTGAACGCGCCCAAAAGGAAGAAGATCCGCTCCTGCCAGTCGCCCCCAATGGGCCGCAGAAGAAGCTTTGCGGCCACAAGCACAAAGAGAGCCGCCGGAATAATGTGCATCGCGGTGAGCACGGAATGCGACGCAACACCGGATTCAAGCGCAGATAATGGCTGGGAAGGGTTACGCGAGGCAAAGATCAGCACGATCGCTCTCCGCGTAACGGCTGCCAAGGCGATCACGACGCAGAACCAGAATCCCGCCAACAACCACCAAGGGTGCGGGAACTGCCGAGAAGTTGGGGACGTTTTCATCATCGCCAGTTATTCATCAGCCCATTCAGTCCTCGGTCGGCGGAAGCCGGCTCCGGCCCAGCCCGGTGACACGCGGTCCCTTCAATCCATCCAGCTGAGCTTGCGATTGCTGGTCGCGTCCTCCCTGTAAATCGACGCTATGTAAGCGCATTCAAACCGACGTGAAACCTTGCTTCACACAATCATTTCACCCCTTCGTGGACTCGAGTACGATAAAGATTGGTGAAGCGACATAAAGATATGTAAAGACGCAGGTGAACCGGGCGATCAGTATATTACGCTCAAATCGGGAGGTCGCTTTTACGGACCCGAGTGTTCGCGTGCTTCTCGTGGATGATGATGTAAATCTGTGTGCCCTACTCTGCGAGCGGTTGAAAGGGGAAGGCGTCGCTCTGGAATCTGTGCATGACGGCGTTCGCGGACTGGAGCGCGCCCGGTCGCGAGAGCACTCGATGGTGATTCTCGACCTGATGCTGCCCGGCATGCCGGGCCTCGAGGTCCTCCGCAACTTGCGAGTATGGTCCTCGATTCCCGTCATCGTTCTGACCGCCCGCGGTGAGGAGATCGACCGGGTTCTGGGTTTGGAAATCGGCGCAGATGACTATCTTGCGAAACCGTTTAGCCCGCGAGAACTGATTGCGCGGATGCGTGCTGTCTTGCGCCGAACCACACCGACGCCATCCTCTACTCCCCTGATCGAAATAGCCGGAGTGAGTATAAATTCAGCAGCTCGCGAAGCTTGGCTCGAGGGTATGAAGCTCAACTTGACAAGCGTCGAGTTTTCGCTTCTGGAGGCATTCCTGCATAATGCTGGATCGGTCGTGTCGCGCGAGCAGCTTACGGAAACTGTGCTGGGCCGCAAACTCGGACCATTCGATCGCGTGATCGACGTGCATGTCAGCAACCTTCGCAAGAAACTTGGCTTTGACAAAGAGGGGGAGCGGATAAAAGCTGTCCGCGGAAGTGGTTATATCTTTGTGGTACGGCATAAACCGGTGTGAGGCTCCCCTTGCGTAGCCTTTTTCTGAAGATGTTCCTCTGGTTCTGGGGCACTGCCATCCTGACCGCGCTGGCTCTGGTTCTGGCTTTCATTTTCGGACCGCAAAGTGTACCCTCGCTCTGGTACACCACCCTAACCGACACGGCTCGCTATACCGGTCAGGCTGCGATTGAGAGCGTCGAAGCTCATGGCTCGCTGGCCGGTACTCGCTACCTTGATCAACTGCTCTACCGGAGTAAACTTCGAGCGTGCCTCTTCGATTCGCAGGGCCGTCCGATTTCGGGCAGCCAGTGTGCAACTCTCGCCGGTTTGGTTTCACAAATCACGCCGTCACGGACCGTCTGTTTCGATATCCGATACGGGCTCGCCCGCATGGCCATGAAGTTGAACGGCGCGGACGGACGCCTCTACACGTTTGCAACCGAACTGCCGGCGGGACCTCGTGCGGCATTCGGCATGAGTCATACCCGAATCGGAGCGCAATGGGGCTTGGCTTTCCTGGTATCGGGGTTCGTCTGCTTCCTCCTGACCAGATATCTGACCACTCCGATCTTTCATCTGCGACGAGTCGCTCAAGAGCTGGCTGCCGGAAATTTAGGTGTCCGTGCGCCTGAGGAAGTGAGCCGGAGGCATGACGAGATTGGCGAATTGGTGCGCGATTTCAATGCCATGGCGGAGCGTATCGAGCAGTTGATTCGCCAGCAGCAGCAGCTTCTCTCGGACATCTCGCATGAGTTGAGATCTCCGTTGGCGCGGTTAGTGGTGGCGCTCGATCTCGGCCGCGAGCGAAAGGGCGACGACGTTGTCTTCGAGCACATGGAGCAAGATCTGGAATGCCTGAATGAATTGATCGCGCGTTTGCTCATGGTGGCAAAGCTTGATAGCCAGTCGGAACCGATTCCGATGGATCGCGTCAACTTGGCGGAGTTGGTGCGATGGATCGCGCAGGACGCTCGTTTCGAATCCCAGCGAAGAGCCGTCACGATCGACGTAGCAGCCGAAAATGAGATTTGGATTCAAGGCAACCTGAACCTGTTGCGCAGCGCCTTCGAAAACGTCATTCGAAATGCGACTCGCTACACCGCTCCGGAGAGTTGCGTCGAGATCCAGATGCGTAGGGTGAATGCCGAGAGTGGTCCGCGTGTTCTCGTCGCCGTTTGCGATCAAGGACCTGGTGTTCCTGACGCCGACCTTGTCAACATCTTCAGACCTTTCTATCGTGTAGAGGGTGCACGCGATCGCTATTCCGGCGGAACGGGCCTCGGTCTCGCTATAGCCGACCGCATCGTTCGTTTACACGGTGGAACCATCACGGCTCAGAACAGATCGCCTCAGGGATTGGAGGTCAATATCGTGCTGCCGCAAAATGACCGTGGGTAGAGAAAGCAGCACGCGCGGGCCGCTTCGAATCAGCTCCGAGCCCGCAGGAAGTCTTGCCGGCCGTCATGCAATAGATTTCGACGGCTATTGTAAGTGCGGGAGCGCTGAACGGACTCGGACGAAGGCGGATTCCGGCGAGCCACCGTCGATACGGACCACGCGACCGGTGGGACGCCAGCGTTCGAAGAAGCGGTCATTGACGGCTCCGGCGAAGATGCTCACCAGCGGAATGCCCAAAGCATCGGCGGCGTGCTGTCCGGCGGAGTCGTACCCTACGTAGAGGTCGCTTCTGGCGATGAAGGCCGCGAAGGCGGCGAAGCTCCCGCTCCAGAACCTTACGTTTGAGAGTCCGATGCCAGCCGCTTCCGCGCGTGCAGTTTCTTCGTCGCCGGCTCCTTTGTCTATGATAACGGTGGCCGCGCAGCTGCTAAGCTCCTCGACGAGTCTTCGCTCGAACGCGCCGTCGATCCGTTTGGTATCGTTCCCGCCGACTCCGAAGCTCACGGTTATCGCCGGGCGTGCGTAGTCAAACGGCGGCTCTGCTACGGTAAGACGCGGCTGGGGAATATCCACCTCGAAAACCTGCGCGCACCAGTCGCGTGCCAGGTCGGTAAGCGAACCGCGGGCATCTACACCGCGGCTATTGAAGAAATAATAGCGCTGCTCAGGGGCGACTGGATAAATCCCGAGTTGGGTCAGACGCGAATCGGGATCCACGATCAGCGAGTCGTCTCCGAGAGCACGGATTTCGGCTACAGCGCGTAGCCGCGCGCGGAGGCCGCCCGAGCGTGGATAGTCCACCGCCAGCAGCGGCAAGCCGAGCAGTTCGGCCGATTTCCGGTTGCCGGCAAAGATCAGTTCCGAGTGGGGAAATCGCGCCTGGAGGGCTTGTGCGAAGATGCTCGTGACGGCGATATCCGCGCCGAGAGTAACCCGTGACAGGAGTACGATTCGCTGGGGATCGGGGCCGTTATCTTTGAGTGGAGGCGGCGCGACTCCAGGCACCTGATAAGATGCCCCGTGAGTCCGCAAACTGCGCAGGGCTTTGTATTCGACTTTCAAGACTCGCTCGCGCATCACATCCATCGGGTCGACGACGGGGACGTAAGGCCGGATACGCTTGAGATGGCGGTAGCGGCTGCGGAGTTCGCCGGCGGTGTAGCGATTGTCGATTCGCGCGACGGCGTGGCTGAAGATGTCGGCGTATAGATCGTCGAGCCGGGGATCGAAGCGGTCAGCCAGGCCTTCGGCCACGACGCGGAATAGCGCCTCCGAATCAGTATCGACGAGCGTGTCGATATCGTGTGGCTGCCACGCGGCGCTTCCATCGGCAGAATTCAGACAGGCCGATAAGACGCGTTGCGCGATTTGATCAGGCGAAGTATTTGCCGACAATCAGATCCAACTTCCTTAGCGTATTTTCGGGCACCAGTTGCTTGTCCGTGATGATGGCGTGCGCCAGCGCCGAACCACACTTACAGGAGCGTTCCTCGGGGATTTTATCCACCACGGCCGCTACCACTTTGCAGGCGTTTGCGGCGTTTTGATTTAAGATGGCGATGATATCGGTGACGGTAACGGCATCGTGGTGCGGATGCCAGCAGTCATAGTCGGTGACCATGGCGATGGTGACGTAACAGATCTCGGCCTCGCGCGCCAGTTTGGCTTCCTGAAGATTGGTCATCCCGATGACGTCCATACCCCATGACCGGTAAATATTGGATTCCGCTTTGGTGGAGAACGCAGGGCCCTCCATGCACAGGTAGGTTCCGCCCTTCTTCGCGTTGACTCCTTCTTCGGTGGCCGCGCCGGTTACCAACTCCGCAAGTTGGGGACAGATGGGATCGGCGAAACTGATATGCGCGACGAGGCCTTCGCCAAAGAAAGTGGAGATGCGCCCGCGGGTGCGATCGAAGAACTGATCGGGGATCACGAAGTCGAGGGGCCGGTGTTCTTCCTTGAGCGAGCCGACTGCGCTCAGCGAGACGATCCGGGTGACGCCCAGCGATTTCATTGCGTAAATGTTGGCGCGGAAGTTGAGTTCGCTGGGCGAAACGCGATGACCGCGGCCATGGCGCGCGAGGAAGGCGACCTGTTTGCCTGCCAGAATGCCTACGATGGAGATTGTCCGAGGGCTTGCCGAAAGGCGTGTCAATGACGATTTCGTCCGATTGCGAAAAACCGGGCATGGAGTAGAGGCCGCTTCCGCCGATAATGCCGATGGTTGTGTTCATAGATTTATCTTGTGCTGGAGAGCGTCCAATTCTGTAGCTCGCAACGTCATCCGCCGAACACGGCTCCGTCGTGGCCTTTCATTACCGCTTTCACTTCCACCTATGGTACACAACAACTTCGCCATGCCCATGCATTCGACGGGCGACGGTGCGCAGGAAGGCTTGCGGCGAAGCGACCTGGCCGCATCTCGGATTCGATACGGTCCGGGCCGGCATGATGTGTATTATGCGTCTTTGAGTAGCTGACGGGCGATGACGAGACGCTGGATCTCGCTCGTGCCTTCGCCGATGGTGCAGAGCTTCACGTCACGATAGAACTTCTCGACGGGATAATCTTTGATGAAGCCGTAGCCTCCATGGATCTGCACAGCTTCGTTGGCGATGCGCACGGCAGCCTCGGAGGCGAACAACTTGGCCATAGCCGATTCACGGGTGACCCGCTTGCCCTGGTCGATCATACGGGCCGCCCGGTAGGTCAAGCAGGCGCGAGGCGTCAATATCGGTCGCCATGTCTACCAGCTTGTGTTGAATGGCCTGGAATTCCGAAATCGGCCGGCCGAACTGCTTCCGAATTTTAGAATACCTGAGGGCTGCATCGTAGGCGCCCTGCGCCATGCCGATGGAAAGCGCGGCGATGGAAACGCGGCCACCGTCGAGCGTCTTGAGGCTGTCGATGAAACCCTCGCCTGGTTTGCCGAGGAGTTGTGAATCCGCCAGGCGGCATCCCGAGAAGATGACTTCACCAGTAGCGCTGGCTCGGAGGCCAAGCTTGTTTTCTTTCTTGCCGGCACGGAAGCCAGGCGTGTCTTTTTCGAGAATAAACGCCGATATTCCGTGCTGAGCCGCGGCGCGATCGGTCACTGCCATGGCCACGCAGACGTCTGCGTAGTGGGCATTGGTGGTGAAAGTTTTTGCGCCGTTCAGGATCCAGTGGTCCTGGTCGCGAACCGCGGAGGATCGCGTACCCGCCGCGTCCGATCCGGCTTCCGGTTCGGTCAAGGACCAGCAGCCGAGCCATTCGCCCGTAGTCAGTTTGCTCAGATATTTTCGCTTCTGATCCTCGGTTCCAGCCTTATAGATATGATTGCTGCACAGCGAAGTGTGGGCTGCGATGATAATGCCTACCGAGCCGTCGACGCGCGAAAGTTCCTCGATGATGATGGCATATTCGACGTAACCGAGGCCCGCGCCGCCATACTCTTCGGGGAAAATCGCACCCATGTAACCGAGCTGGCCAAGTTTCTTAATGACGTCGAGCGGAAACGTTTGGCTCTCGTCCCAATCGAGAACGTGCGGCGCGATTTCGACCTGCGCGAATTCGCGAACCGCGCGTCTCAATTGGAGCTGTTCGGCTGAATACTCAAAGTCCATAATTCACAGGCTGAAATCGGTATTGCTAGATGAATAAACGGCCGTCGCCTTCGGGCACGCGACACACGGCAAAATCCGATCCTCAATTTTACGGGACCTCGGCGCTGCCGGCCCGCGGTTCTTCACCTGAAGAGCACGAAAAAGAATAGATTTGAGGCGCAGGCGCACTGTCTTACGAGACGATTTCTTCTTTGGCGGCGTCCCAGCGGAGGGTCCGCTGCTGGCGATAGCTGTCCACCGCCATCCGGCAGGCAATGGCAACCCGGAACCCAACCTCGACCGGGCAATTCGTCGGGGTCCCCGAGCGGATGCAATCGAGGAAATTCTGCATGTGCCCGCGAGGATCGGTAGGGGTTTGGCCGACCACCTCGACGCCTTCTCGCTTATTCACTTTCTGGGGGGAATACCGGATCTGCTGTCCCTTGGAAATGGTGCCGTCATCGCCCAGCACGTCTTCGGTGACACCGAGCGCGTTGTTGCCGAAGCCGGAGTCCCAGGTGAAAAGCATGTCTTCGGGCTGTTCCATGGAAACGTTCATGGTATCGGGAACCTCGCGTCCGTCTTTCCACAAATAGAGGCCGCCGGTCATGGTCACTGCCTTGGGAATCTGGAGGTTCATCACCTTGTACCAGAAAGCTATCTGGTGGCACATGTTTTCATAGACGTTGCCACCGGAGTAGTCCCAGAAAAAGCGCCAGTTGATATAGCGGTTGGCGTCGAAACCGTGCGGCTCGGATTCGCCCTGAAAGGATTTCCAGATGATGTTTTCGGGCGTCATATCCGGATAAACTGGCCGCGACCACTGGGGCTTGCCGTGCGGCGTATTGCGATACATGTGGGCGTGGATTGCCGTGATTTTGCCGACGTTACCGCTTTTGAGAAAGCTAAGCGCATCCGTCACCTGGCCCGACGAACACCATTGGTGCCCGATCTGGACGGTGCGGTTGCCGGCTGCCTGATAAGCCGCCCGCATGCGTTTGGCGTGGTCGACCGAGAACGCCATGGTCTTTTCCTGATAGACATGTTTGCCGGCTTGCATGGCCGCGACGAAGCACTCGCAATGGAGATGCTGCGGGGTTGCGATCAGCACGGCGTCGATCGACTTGTCCTCCAGCATGTGCCGGTAATCAAGGTATGTCTTGGCGTTGGGAGCGAGTTTCTTGGCGTCTTCCAGGCGACGGGTGTAGATATCGGCGAAAGCCACGAAGTCCGTGTTGGGACAGGCGATGGCTTCACGGGCGATTTGCGTTCCGCGGTCCCCAATACCGATGATGCCCAGGCGTATTCGATCGTTAGCGCCTAACACGCGAGAGGCGGCGAATGTTCCAATGCCGGTGGCAGCGCTCCTGATGAAATGTCGGCGTGACGGGATCATAGCACCAGGATACCGTGTCGTAAGACGGATTACCTCCGGCGCAGACTTGGTGTGGTATTCCAAGCCGGCGGTTGCCCAGCCGAGGACCGCTACAAAAACCGCGCATCCGGATGTCGGGTATCTCGATTCACAGGCGATCAGCGGGCGCAATCCGGAGGGCTACCACATCAGGCGAGCGCCCATCGTGACGACGCGCTGCTGCGCGCCTACCGTCGCGGTCACTTGTCCAAACAACGAACTGGTGGGAGTAGTATTGGGCGTGTCGAACATGGCGTGATTGAGGGCGTCCTGAGCTTCGGCGCGCAGTTGAAACGTGATTTTCTCCCTCAGTTGGAAACCCTTGAAGATCGACATGTCCCAATTGTTGTAACCGTTGGCCCGCAAACCTGTCAGGCGCAGCGGAAATGTCCGGATATTGTCGGCCAGTTGCTGAGCGGAGCTCTCGTTGAAGCCGGCGCTGGTGTTGAACCACCGCTGAATCGTTCGCTGATCAATCGGCAACACCAGGTCAGCCAGATTTCCGGTGAAGATAATGTTCCCGAAACCGATCGGCGGTCCGCTTTGTCCCTGGAATATGGCCTGGACCGACCATCCGCCCAGGACTTGGTTCACGATTCGCGGCGATTTCGAAAGGAACTGCTTTCCTTTTCCTACCGGCAGTTCATAGAGTCCGCTCACGACAATATGGAGCGGACGGTCCAGGGTGGAAATCACGTGCGAAGGGCCGGCGTCGGTATTGTTCAGCTTGGCAATGGCTTCCATGTCCTTCGACCAGGTAAAACTGGCCTGCATCGAAAGATCATGGGTGATTCGTTTGTCAGCCCGGACCTCTAAACCGTGATACCAGGAGAAGCCGGAGCTGAGGGTCGTGCTGACACCGCTGAATTCGGGATAGGGAGCAAGCAACTGGGAGAGCGCGACGGTCTGGCCCTGCAGGGAACTTCCGGCGAACTGCGGCAGCCCGTTGAACGGATTTGGAACAGCCTGGCTCAACGTATTGATAACGGTCTGGTCGCGCACGGGCGAGGTGCTCAGATACTGCTTGGGAGTCGAGTCCAGGCCTTGAGTCATCGCCAGACCTGTCCCCCGGTTGCCAACATAGCCTATCTCGATCACCACGCGTCCGGGCAGTTCGTGCTGGAGGCCGAAAGTCCAGCGCTGCGCATAGGCCGGCTTCCGGTCCGGCCACTGCACACTGACGGTCTGCCCTAAAAAGGTCTGCAAGCCACCGGCGGCGCCCGAGGGAGACAGCAATCCTGACGGGAAGGGATTCGTCAGCGTGGCTTGAAAGCTTTGTCCGTTGTTTAAGCTCGGCGTAAGCGTGGTGCTCTGGCTAAAGCCCTGCTGCAACCCCGCGATGGAGTCGGCGCCCAGCGTGTCCCAGAAAATACCATAGCCGGCGCGGACGACGGTCTTCGAGTCAAGCTGATATGCGAGACCGGCGCGCGGCGCGAAGGTCAGCCCGTCGGTGTTCCACAAGCCGCGCGGCACACCGTTCGCGCCGGCAAACAAAATCCCGCCGAGAGTTTGAAAGGCGGCCGCGGGAATTTGCGGGATGGGATTCTTGGCATAGTTAGCCTGCGCCGCGGCTTCAATAGGATTCGGCGTGGAGAAAGCGAAGCCCCGGTTCTCACGGTTGAAACGTTCTGTCGTCGGCAATTCGAGTTCGTAACGCATTCCCAGATTCACCGTTAGTTTGCGGGACACCTTCCAATCATCCTGGACGAACAAGGCCACGTACTTGTTCTGCTGAGCTTGTGAAGCATTGCGGTCGATTTGTCCGGTGGTGGGAAGGCCCAGCAGAAAGGACGCCAAACCTTGTCCGACGGGCGATGCGGGCGAGTTATCGAGCGGTCCCTGGGTCCAGGCGGTGCCGAAGGTGTAGTTGGGCGAGACGTCGCCGACGTTGTTGGTATTCTCTTGAATCTCGCGAGCTTCCACGCCCATTCGCACACTGTGATTGCCGTGGTTGGTGGCGACGTCGCCGGCCAGGTAGTAATAATTGTGCTGCACGCTGGTGCCGTCGTTTGCGGGGCCAATTGGGGAATAACCGGTAATGTTCATCTGTGGGAACGCCGTCTGGGAACCATTGAGCTGGCTGACCAGCGAGCCGGGAAGACCGAGCGTCTGTAAATTGAGGCCCGATGAGGCCGGTTGGGTCGTGACTCTTAGGATATTGACTCCGGCGCGAAGTTCGAGGACCAGATCCGGGCGAAGCGAGAGGACATCGTTGACGGTATAGCCCATTCCCGGCTCTTCGTTGAGCTGTCCCAGGAAAGCCGCTTTAGCGAAATCGTTCTGAAAGTTATCGCCGCTTATATTTTGTACCGGCGTGTTCTCCCGGCCATGCTGGACCGAGATAAACAAACGATTATTCTGGTTGATGACGTCGTCGATGCGTCCGATGTAGTTGTGGTGAGTGGGGCGGTTCACGGGAGCGCCGCTATAGTTGTTCAGGCCGTCGACGGTGCCGGGAGCATTGGGAAATGGGTAATAGCCGAGAAGCTGCTGCGCGACAGGATTGAGGCGGCTCGCTGGAATGATGTTACCCGGTAGGGGCGCGCGGCTGAACCGGCCATTGGCTGCCGGAGCAATGGTGGCGGGATCGTAAATCTGATACTGAGCGCCGAGTTTGAGCAGCGCCGAGAAATCTCCAGTGCGTTCCGCCATGGTGGGTACGGTGAGGGACGTCACGGCGGGCACAAAGACACGCGAAAAAAGGTCCGCACCGAAGGTGAAGAACATGCGATTGCGCCCGTTGTATAGCTTCGGAATGTAGACCGGTCCGGTGATTTCGCCGCGATAGCGGTTCATACGGGTAGGCGGAAAGAGAGAATCGACTTTGGCAGCCGTGACCGGTCCGGTTGCGAGGTTGTAAATCGCAGAGTTAGTAAAGAACGGGTGCGTCAGCAGCGGCCGCCAATTGCCTTGGTAGGTGAGGCTACCGTGAAAAGAATTAGTGCCAGTTTTGGTCACCATGTTGACGTGCGATCCGGTAAAATGCCCCGACGATGCGTCGAAAGGCGCGGTTTCGACGCGAAACTCCTGCAGGATTTCGGGCATGGGCTGGAAGTTGATCATGCCGTACTGGCGCATATTGGGAACTCCATTGAGCGTGTACTCGCTGGTTTGGGTTGCAGTCCCGTAGGTTCCGAAGTTGCTCATATTTCCAGGCTGGTTGATCTGCCAGTTGCCGGATGGCGGCGTGGTCTGAACGATGCCAGGAATGAGTTGCGTCAGGTACATGGCCGCGGAACTGGGCATCGGCAGGTCCTCCAGCCGATGCTTGTCGACGATCTGGCTTAAGCTGCTGTTAGCTGCCTCGACCAGAGGCGTCTCAGTCGTTACCGTGACGCTATCGGTAACCTCTCCCAGTTCCAAGGCGATGTCGATAGTCAACACGTCGCCCACGCGAACCTCGACCGGACCTCGCTGGTACCGTTTGAATCCTTTAGTCTCAGCCGCGAGGGTGTACTGTCCTGGGACCAGATTGCGAGCCTCATAATTCCCGGCCGAATCGCTGTTGCCAATGGTCACCACACCGGTTTCAATGTTGGTTACCCGAATACTCACGCCGGCGACAACGGCTGCGGCCGAGTCGACGACCCGCCCGGTGATCCTTCCGTACGGATCTTGTGCCAGCAGCAGCGCTGCAGACACGAAGAATAAGGTAAAGTGACGCAGGAACATTAGCTCTCTTTCGACTCCATGCTGGACCGGCCGGCAGGATCGGCGGTGCGACAAGATAAACAAAAACTTACCCGGCTGAAGCTATGTGCAAGTTATCACTATGGCGCCCGGAGAGTCAATATAAACCGCGATGAATCTTCGGCTGCGCACAAACGGTTCGGACTCTGCTCAGAGAGGCGTAGATTGAAGAGAACTTGAAAAATTTCCAAACGTGAATCGGGGGTCAATTACTCCTGTGCGCGTAGTTGATTGCAGCCAAGTCCTCGTGAAGTCGGGTCTACGGCTCGCTTATGTTGGGGTTGACGCCTCATAGCGGACGAAAGCGGTAGGGAGCGGGCTATCGGGCGGAGGAGACGAGGTGTTTGGTGCGAACCCGATCCATCGATAGAACCGCCAGCGCGCCCAAATAAAGTACTCCTCCGACCAGCAGCGTCTGCATTAAACCAAGGTAGATGGCGCATACCAGTGCTCCGACCGATCCCAGAACACTCGATGCGGCATTGAGCGACCAGGCCCAGCGAACTGCTGCGCTGTTCCGTGCTTCGAGGCGCGCGAGACCCGTCGGGAACGGCATGCCCATCAGGAATCCGGCCGGCGCGATCATCAGCACGGTCGCCAACATTTTTACGGGAAGAGGAAGTCCTACTCCGGCAGTCAATACCGGGCCGATCGAGACCGCCAGCACGGCAACGAGGGCTGCGATGACGCATAACACTATTTTCAGCCGGCCGTCTTCGCCGGCAGTCACCTTCCGGCTGAAGAAACTGCCTAGGCCGCTGGCGAGCAGCAGCGTGAAAATAATACAGGTCAGGGCGTAGACCGGCTGTCCGAGGAACAGCACGAACTTCTGAATGAGCGCTACTTCGATCAGAATATAACCGGCGCCGATGAAGAAAAAATAGAGCAGGAACGCCAGCGTAGAACTCTCGCGTGGCAGTTTCGCGCGCAGCACCACGGGTGGCAAGAGCAGAATAATTAACACCGCACCGATGCTCACGAACAACGCTTCGAACAATAGCGGCACGGCTTTATTGATTTTATAGTCGGCCGTCTCCTGGGAGGCATGCGAAATATAGCCCCACAGGTCGCGGGGCTGAACTGTGTAAAAAAAGAAAGGCCGGTTGTCGTTCACGGGAGCAATATTGTAAAGGTAATCGCGCTCCCAAGCCTCGGGATCCGGGGACGTGAGCAGATCCCGGAAGTGGTTCTTGGGGCCACTCCCCGGCAAATAAATAGGCGTGAGGTGCGCGTCCGCCATAGCCAGTACGGCGCGGTCGATATCGGTGGCGGAAAAAGGTTTGCGAGAGAAAATGACCGTGTCTTGCGCTCCCCATCCTGACAAGGCTTCTCGTCCGCCGGCGCGCGCCACGATTACATGGCTCTTGGGATCGGACTCGCCGATCTCGCGCAGGGCGACCATCGCTAGTGTGAGAAGCCGTAGCGATTCGCGTGGAGGATCGAAGCCCCAGCGGGTGAAGACCAGGAGGCCGTCATCGGTGAGATGGCTCAGATAATCGCGGAAGGCATCGGTTGTATAAAGGTTGTTTTCACTGAGGGCAAAGGCGCCGGCGGCAGTGGACGCCCACGTGTCGACAAGCGTCGCCTGAATCACCTGGAAGCGTTGATCGGTGTGGCGCACGAAACTGCGTCCATCCTCGATGACAATGTGCACCTCGGGCCGAAGATAGAGATCGTGACTCAACTGTGGATACTTCTCCCGCATGATCGTAGTCGCGATAATTGGATTGATCTCGACCGCCGTAACATCGTGGCTGCCGGAGGCCAACGCACGGGAAACGTCCCATCCTCCGCCGGGCCCGATGACCAGCGTCTTGGCGCCCGGCCGAATATCGTAGGGCAGACCGGGACCTTCATAGAGCAGGTTGCGTCGCTGAGCATCGCTCAAAGGCTTGCTGAAATCGAAGCCGGCGACGCCGGTGGAGGCATCGGCATCGATGATAATGATCGGCAAGTGGGAATCGCGCTCCTCAGAGAGCGCGATCCGCGAAAAGCTGTTCCAGCGAACGAATCGCTCGCTCTGCAGATATTGTCCCTTGGCGTAGCGGACATCAATCCAACCGGTCTTGCTATTCACTATCACAAGCAGGGTGAAGGCCAGCGCGACTCCTACGCTAACCACGCGCCCAGTTCGCGACTTGCCGAGATTGAACCAGATCGCGGCCGCCGCGGCAAACAGCACCGCAACCGATAACGTGGTGTTAGGACCACCCGCTTTCCCGGCTTGATTCAGCAGAGGAATCAGTATCAGACAGCCACCGGCGGCGCCCAGCAAGTCGAAAAAATACACGCGATTCACGCGATCGACTGTATCCGAGATAACCAGCGAAACGATCGTTCCCGTGATGAAGAAAGGCAGCGCGTTGGTGAAATAGATGATTGCGAATTGGAAAAAGCCTGGATTACTCCGCTGCGCCAGGACAGTGCAGACAGCCACCGCGACCAGCAGGCAATTGATCACACTCAACACGCCGATTTTGCGGAATAGGTCCCCGCGCCACCCTGCTACAACATACGAGAAGACGCCACCGGCGCCCATGCCGAAGAGCGCGATGGAAATGGCGAGAAATGCCATGTGGTAGTAGAAGACGACCGAGAAGATCCGGGTCAGTGACAACTCGAGCAGCAGCGTCCCCATGGTGGTTAAAGCTACGGCGACATAGAGCAGGGGCCAGTTAAACCCGGGGCTGGCGGAGGAGCGGGATGGTGATAAAGGCAACCCTCATATTTTACCGTGCGCCGTTTGTCGCGCATCGCAACCGCATAAAAGTAAAGCTCATGACATTTGGCAGATTAGTTGCACCGATTGAAAAATGTGAAGTAGCTGGGGAATAGCGATAAGGAGTTGAGGATGCTACGGAATTTCATGTGGAGTGCGTCGGGAACGTTAGTTTTTTGTGCGGGAGCGTTTTGCCAGAACGGCGCGATAGAAACTCCGGCGCAGCCTGAGCGCACAGTTCCTGTATATAAAGTTACAGTAGTGGAACGGAGTCTGCAGGCGGTAAATTACCAGTATCGCTCCGGACCGACTGAGATCGACTTTAGAGGCACAGTACTGTTGCCCTCAGCGAAAGGCCGCGCCACCATCGAATCCAAACGTGGCCGCACAGAAATTGATGCAAAGTTCGACAAGTTGAGCCCGCCTACTCCGTTCGGACGCCAGTATCTTACTTATGTACTCTGGGCCATCAGTCCTGAGGGAGCGCCGCACAATCTCGGCGAGATCGTGCCGAATGGTGGCGACAGCGCCCGCGTCCACGTGACAACGGAACTGCAAGTGTTCGGTTTAATGGTCACTGCGGAACCGTACTCGGCGGTTCGACAGCCGAGCGACGTAGTGGTTTTAGAAAATCAAGTTCGACCCGACACGATAGGACAGACGCAGCCGATTATCGCGAAAGCCGAATTGTTGTCGCGGGGTCAATTTACTTATGACAAACAGGCCGCCATGGAAGCTGCCGCAGTAAACACGCCGCGCGTATCTATGGATACCTATGAGCAGGTCCTGGAACTCTACCAGGCTGAGAATGCGTTGGGCATCGCGCGCGCGGCTCACGCGGACCAGTTGGCTCCTGAAACATTCAATAAGGCGCAAGCGGCTTACGATGAAGCCAGGCGTCTGATGAGCACCAAGGCTGGGATGAGCTTGGTGGTGCAGTCGGCGCGTGCCGCTGCTGAGACTGCGGATGATGCTCGCATGATTGCCGCTCGGCGTGAACAGGAAAGTCGAGTGGCTAACGCAGAGCAGCAGGCAGCGCAGGCTCAGGGGCAGATCGCTCAGGCTCGGGCAGACGCGCAGCAGGCGCGAGCCGAAGCCGACGCGGCGCGCGCCCAGGCGGATGCGGCGCGAGCACAGGTTGAGTCCGAGCGCACCGCGCGGCAACAGGCGGAATCGCAGGCCGCCGCCGCGCCGAGTTCTCAGGATTTACCGATCGCGCCCCCGCCTCCGTCTACTAGCAATGCGGCGCCGCCGGTTTCACACCCGGATCAGGCGGACGCTTTCAACCAGCAGCAGCAGCAGACGCGGATGCGGATGCTTGAGCGAATGAACGCGGTAGCGACCACACGCGATACGCCGCGTGGTTTGGTCGTGACAATCAGTGACTCCGGATTCGACGGCGGAAGTTTACGGTCTGGAGCTCTCGATACGATAGCGCGCCTCGCTCCCGTACTTTCTCAGCCGGGTGTACGGGTTTCCGTAGAGGGATTTTCGGATAGTCCGACGGGTGCAGGCTTAGCGGAACGGCGCGCTGAGACCGTGCGGGACATGCTTTCAAACCGTGGAGTCAGTTCGGTAACCGCACGCGACTTAGCGGACTCCAGACCTCTCACAACGAATGCAACGGCCGAAGGGCGGCAGGAGAATCGGCGCGTCGAGATCGTGGTTTCTTCCGATGCAATCGGAGCCCGGCCGCTTTGGGATCGATCCTATAACGTTACTCTCCGATAATCTCCGATTGTCTGATTGAGAAACCACCGCCCCCAAAGCTGATCCCGTTAACGTTTGCCTTACCGCCTGGGCGGCCTTGAGCGAGCGCACTCGCATTCTGATATATTTTCGTTGAGGCTACAGTGAATCTATGGATCAGAATCGCCGCGATTTCATTACCCGTATAGCGACGGGACTCTCCGCTCCTCTTATTCTTGGCGCGCAGAATAAATCGGGCAGCGCCAATCCGGTTTTAGGAACGGGTGACCACACCTACGAAGTAACTCACGATTGGGGAGAACTACCCGCCAACATCAAGTACGGTAACACTCATGGGGTCTGCGAAGATTCGCAAGGGCAAATTTATGTTCACCACACCGTGAACAAAGTCAGTGAAAGCCACGATTCGATGGTGGTCTTCGACTCGCAAGGGAAATTCGTGAAGTCGTGGGGAGCCGAATTCCAGGGTGGCGCGCACGGGTTATTTATCCATAAAGAGGGATCTCAAGAGTTTCTTTACCTGTGCGACACGAAACGCGGCGTGGTGGTGAAGGCAACGCTCAACGGCGAAACGGTGTGGAGTATTGGCTATCCCGAGGAAGCCGAGCCTTACAAGCCGGTCGATGGCAAGAAAATCAAATATAGCCCGACGAACCTCGCTATCGCTCCTAATGGCGACATTTATGTTGGCGATGGCTACGGGTCTAGCTTCATTAATCAATACGACAAGAACGGTAAATACATCCGCACGTTTGGCGGCAAAGGAAAGGAAGCCGGAAAACTCGATTGCCCCCACGGAATTGCGGTGGATTTGCGAGGTGGCACGCCGAACCTGATCGTGGCCGATCGGGCGAACGCGCGTTTGCAACGATTCACGCTAGCCGGCGAGCACATCGATTTCGTCGACGGGACCAAAATGCCATGCCATTTCGGCTTCTATAAGAACGGCGATGTGGTGGTTCCCGACCTAGGCGCACGAGTCACGCTGATGGATAAACATAACCAGGTGATCGAGAATCTGGGCGATGACTCGGCCAGCGAATGGCGAAAACTTCGCACCCAGCCGCGTGCCGAGTTCAAACCAGGCAAGTTTGTAGCTCCGCATGGCGCGTGCTTCGACCATACAGGGAATATTTTTGTGGTCGAGTGGGTCGAAGTGGGACGCGTCAGCAAATTGCGTAAAGTCTGACGCCTGCAGCCCCCCTCCAGGCCTGCACCGTTACGTCCAAGACGCAGGATCGGCGCTCCATTGAAAAGCACAGAGTAAGCTCTGTGTTACGGGAACTTTTTCCCATCTCGCCGGCAATACGTTACAGAAGCCGGTCCGGATCGTCGATTCTGCGATGCACTCCACACCCCCATCGGATGGCGATCTGGTCCGGCTCATGATGGCCGGAAACGAGGACGCCTTTGCGATGCTCTATGATCGCTGGAGCTCATCGGTTTACCGGTTCGCGCTGCATATGAGCAGTAGCCAGCCCATTGCCGAGGAAGTTACGCAGGATACCTTCATGATGCTGGTCCGCCGGCCTTCCATGTTCGACGAGACCCGCGGCGCCCTGGTGTCATGGCTTTTGGGAATTGCCCGCAACCTCACTCGGAGGGCGCTGGGTTCTTCCCCGGACGATGCGCGTCTCGATGATTCGGCTTACGACTGCGCAGCGCCATCGGACGTATTGGGCGACCTGACTCGCAGGGAGACGATCGGGGCGGTCCGGCAAGCGGTGATGTCGCTGCCACCGGTCTATCGGGAAGTTGTGGTGCTGTGCGACTTGCAGGAGATGGATTATCGCGACGCCGCTGCGGCTCTCGAGTGTCCGGTCGGGACGGTGCGTTCCCGTCTGCACCGCGCCAGGACCATGCTGATCACGAAGTTGCAAGCGAGGTGTTTTGTATGAACCGATGCGAAGCGGTTCGAAGTATCTTGGTCGATGTGGCGCGCGGTGCGCCGGCGGACCTTACCCTTCAGAAGCACTTGGAAAGCTGTGCCGGCTGCCGTCGGCGCGTCGCCAATGAGAGAATGCTGAGCGCCGGGCTGGTGGCGATCTCTTCAGTCGATACTCCTCCGCCGGCTGTCAGAGCTGCCATCATGGCGGAGTTCCGGCGAACCTATCGTGCGACGCCCATCCGGCGCTCAATCGCCAAATGGGTTGCGCTGGCTGCTGCCGCGGCGCTGGTTTTACTGGCGGTTTTTTTGGGGACAAGGCCCCGCAGGCCGGAGAAAATTGTCACAGCCGTTGCGTCGCAAGTCGAAGCGCCCGCCAGGGTCGCGCCCGCGGTTCCTCGGGTTGCGGCCCAACCGCGAAAGCCGGCCAAACGACGCCGAGTGGTTAGAGTTCAAGCTCCGCCTCCTCCGGAGGAGACACCGGAGGTAGCGACCGATTTTGTTGCGATTCCCTATTCCGAACCGTTGCGTCCGGAAGAGCGGGTCGACATGTTCCGTATGGAGATGCCTCGCGCCAATATGGCCGTCTTCGGACTGCCGGTGACGGGCGGCCACCTCGATTCGCGCGTCACTGCCGACGTTTTGATCGGCGAGGACGGCGTGATGCGAGCGATTCGATTTGTCCGGTAGGGGTAGAGATGAAGAAGAGGAGGTTTCGATGAAGACGAAAAATATTTTGACGGCGATCGCAATTCCAGCGGCGGCCGTAGGGTTGTTTGCACAAGACTCCGTCACCGTCATGCGGGCGCAGAAGCTCGACGACGAGGGTGTGATGATGGCGCAGGGTGCGGCCGGCGTGGTGGCGCTTTCAAGCGAACCCGGGAACTTCCGGTTCTTCACCCAGGAATACTCATTTAATGGGCGTCCCATGATTGGCGCGCCATACTCTGCCGACGAGCAAACGGAGTCTGTTCAGACGCTCGCGGATGGGACGAAAATTACGAATTCCACCACCACTCGCGTGTACCGTGACAGCCAGGGTCGCACGCGCCGTGAAATATCGCTTCCTGCTTTGCGTGGAGACCCACAGCCTCATACGATGATCACGATTTCCGATCCGGTCGCCGGGGTCAACTACACGCTTGACTCGCAAAGCAAAGTAGCGCATCAAATGCCTGCCCCGCCTTCCCTGGGACCTGGGCATGAGGCGATGAGGGCGGGCGCCGAGGCAAAGATGAAAGCGGAAGCGGATTTTGGAGCTGCGGTAAGCAGCGGTCCTGTTGCTCCTATGACGACGAGAGCCGTACATGTTGTTCGCAGCAGCTCTGGCATGGCCGCGAAACAGGAGGATCTTGGCGTCAATGAGATTGAAGGTGTGAGCGCCACCGGGTCACGAGTGACCAGCGTGATAGAGGCCGGCGCCATGGGGAACGACCGCCCGATTACGATTACCTCGGAACGCTGGTTCTCGCCCGATCTGCAGATTGAAGTGAAGTCGGTCCACAGCGATCCGCGTATGGGTACGACTACCCACACAGTCACCAACATCAACCGCACGGAACCGGATGCGACGCTATTCCAGGTACCTTCGGATTACAAGATTGATGAGCCTAAGATGGGCGGGCACATGAATACTCTTGATTTCCACCCGTAGGACCTGAACTCCGGTTTACCGGGAGCGATAGACACGCCAGACATCCAGAGTGCCCTTGGCGTGAAGTCGGATGGTGCGGGTCATCCAGCACCTCCGCCACAGGGCGGCCCGCATCGGAGAGGTTTGGGCTCGGTCTGGTCGGCAAACACCGCCGAAATCTCCCCGTCCGCAAGAAGAAAGCGAACAGAGCAGTGTGTAAACCGGCGCATGTCTCTCTTTGCATCACACCCGCCCCACGTTACACTAAAGGTAGCCCATGAACAGTGTGAATTCCTTTGGTTGCGCGGCGACTTTACGCGCCGGCGATACCGACTATCATTATTTCCGCCTTGCCACGCTCGAAGAGAGAGGCGTTGCGAATATTTCGCGTCTCCCCTTCTCCACCAAAGTTCTTCTGGAGAACCTGGTGCGTTGCGAAGACGGACGGAAGGTCCAGGCCGCCGACATCGACTATGTTGCGCGCGGCGTCGGTGGACCCAATCCGAAAGAAATCAACTTTATGCCTGCTCGTGTCCTGCTGCAGGACTTCACCGGTGTTCCTGCCGTAGTCGACCTCGCTGCCATGCGTGACGCACTCGCGGCCATGGGTGCCGATCCAGGACTCGCCAACCCCCTGCTCCCCGCCGATCTGGTGATCGATCACTCGGTGCAGGTGGATTCATTCGGCAGCAAGGATTCGTTTTCCATCAACGCGCTGCTCGAATTTCAACGCAACAAGGAGCGCTACATGCTGCTCCGCTGGGGCCAGACCGCGTTCCGTAATTTCCGAGTCATCCCGCCGGATACGGGCATCGTTCATCAGGTCAATCTGGAATATCTCGCGCCCGTAGTATTTAGCGCGAGGAATGGCAACGGGGTCACCGTTTATCCCGATAGTTTAGTTGGCACCGATTCTCACACCACCATGATCAATGGTTTGGGGGTGGTGGGTTGGGGTGTCGGCGGTATCGAAGCCGAGGCTTGTATGCTGGGCCAGCCGATCTCCATGCTGCTGCCTCCGGTGATTGGATTCAAGTTGCACGGGCGTCCGAAAGAAGGCGTTACAGCGACCGACGTCGTCCTCACGGTCACGCAGATGCTCCGAGCCAAAGGCGTAGTCGGAAAGTTCGTCGAATTCTACGGAGCAGGCTTGAGTTCGCTCAGCGTGGCCGATCGCGCCACTGTCGCTAACATGGCGCCTGAATACGGCGCGACGATCGGATTCTTCCCGGTTGACAATGAGACGCTCAATTACCTGCGCGTTAGCAATCGCGATCCGCAGTTGCTCAAGCTGGTGGAAAGCTATTCGAAAGAGCAGGGACTCTTCCGAACGGACGAGACGCGCGATCCTCTATTTTCCGATTCCATTGAACTCGATCTCGGCACCGTGACTCCGTCCATGGCCGGACCGAAGCGTCCACAGGATCGGGTCGAATTACCGGAGGTGCGCAAGAATTTCACGACGGGCTTCAAGGATGCGACGAAAAAGCACAGCAAGATCGAAATCGACGGGCATCCGGTGGAGTTCAGTGGGGGCGCGGTAGTGATCGCCGCGATTACCAGTTGCACGAATACTTCGAATCCATCAGTGATGATCGGGGCCGGCATCCTGGCCAAGAAGGCCGTGGAGCGTGGTTTGAGCAGTAAACCTTGGGTCAAGACGAGCCTCGCGCCGGGATCCAAGGTCGTGACCGAATACCTCAATAAAGCCGGCTTGACGCCTTATCTCGACAAGCTCAATTTCAACCTGGTGGGCTATGGCTGCACAACTTGTATCGGCAACAGTGGTCCGCTACCGGAAGCGGTCGCGACCGCGGTGCAGAACGACAGTCTGGTGGTAGCCGCCGTGTTGAGCGGCAATCGTAATTTTGAAGGGCGAATCAATCCGCTGGTGAAAGCCAATTATCTGGCGTCGCCTCCGCTGGTGGTCGCGTACGCGCTGGCCGGGACGGTGGACATCGATCTGACCAACGAGCCACTGGGCACGGATCAGGATGGGAAGCCGGTGTACCTGCGCGAGATCTGGCCATCGACCGAAGAGGTTCAGGCTGCCATCCGGTCGACCATCGACGCTGAGATGTTCCGCTCACAATACGAAACCGCCGCGGCCGGCGATGCGACATGGCAGTCGCTCGACGTGCCGACCGGGAACGTTTATCAATGGGATAGTGCGTCCACCTATATCAAGAAGCCGCCCTATTTCGAGGAGATGGGCGATCCAGGAAAAGCCATCGAGGATCTTTCCGGCATGCGCGTGCTGGCGCTGCTGGGAGATTCGGTCACTACCGATCACATCTCGCCGGCCGGCAACATTGCCAAGGACAGTCCGGCCGGAAAGTATCTCACTTCGCTTGGAGTCATGCCGAAGGATTTTAACTCCTATGGCGCGCGCCGCGGGAATCACGAGGTGATGGTGCGCGGAACTCTGGCCAACATCCGGCTGCGCAATCAGATGGCGCCCGGAACGGAAGGGGGCTGGACGGTTCACTTGCCGGATGGCGAACAGATGTACATCTACGATGCGTCGATGATGTACCAGCATGAAGGCGTGCCGCTGATGATTATCGCGGGCAAGGAGTATGGCTCTGGTTCGTCGCGGGACTGGGCGGCGAAGGGTGTAAAACTGTTGGGAGTGAAGGCGGCCCTCGCAGAGAGCTTCGAGCGCATCCATCGCACGAATCTGGTCGGGATGGGCGTGCTTCCACTGCAGTTCCAGGCCGGTGAGACAGCCGTGTCGCTGAAACTGACCGGGAAGGAAATGTTCGCGGTCAGCGGTATTCGTGAGGCGCTGGAAGGCGAGGGCGCTAAGATCGCTAAAGTTACGGCGAAAGCGGAAGGCGGTAAAGTGACAACGTTCGACGTCGTCGTTCGCGTGGATACTCCGCAGGAGGTCGAATACTTCCGGCATGGCGGAATTTTGCCGTTCGTGCTGCGGCAACTGGCAAGCTCGGTGACTGTACCGGCGTAACCGGATTCGCCGCGGTGGATCTCCGTGTAGTTCTCTGCCAGCCCCGAAACCCGCTGAATATCGGGGCGGCGGCGCGCGCAATCAGCAACTTCGGCTTTCATCGCCTGAGCGTGGTCAACCCTTATGATCCGGCGTTTCGCGAGGCGGTCTCGGCCGTCGGCGGAGCGCCCGTTTTGCAATCGGCCGAACTGCATGGTCAGGTCGCAGACGCGCTTCGGGATTGCACCCTGGTTATTGGCACAACGGCCATCGGCCACCGTGAGTTGCAACAGCCGCTGTTGACACTGGCAGAGGCGTCTCCTGTTATCCGCGCGAATCAAGGTCCGGTGGCGCTCTTATTTGGCTCTGAGAAGTTTGGACTCAGCAACGAAGAACTGGCATTCTGTCACCACTTGGTGCATATTCCGACGAGTCCGCAGACGCCATCGATGAACTTGGGGCAAGCGGTCGCGGTGTGTTTGTATGAGTTGATTCGACAGCCGGCGCTCGATTTTTCGATGCCGCTGGGTCCGCGGCGGGTGGAAGGTTCGGATGCGGAACAGATAACTCGCATGATGCTGGAGGTCCTCCGCGAGTCGGGTTATACCAACCGGATCGTCGCGACATCCATCGAGTTAAAGGTTCGCAGGTTTGTCCGGCGCATTCGACTCACCTCGCGCGATGCTCCTCTGGTGCTCGGGATTCTGCGGCAGATTCTATGGAAGTTTCGCTCATGACGAGATCCGTGTTGCGTGGAAACTCCCAAGCCGAACCGTGAAATCTGTTGGCCCCGCAGTTCCGGGCGGCGCCGGTTACGATATCTCGTACTTCTTTAAAATCTCCGCCCAGATTCCTCGCGCTTGTAGAATCATCTCCACCACCTCGCGGACCGCTGCATTGCCGCCCGGACGGCGCGTGATGTAATGGGCCTCGCGCTTGACTTCGTCGCGGGCATTGGCGGTAGCTATCGCCAAACCCACTCGATGAAACAGCACGACGTCCGTCAAATCGTCGCCGATATAGGCGACTTCCGACGAATCTATTTTGGCGTCGGCGAGGATCTCTTCGAGGATCGGAATTTTCTCGATGTGCCCTTGGTACACATAAGCCATCTTGCATTGCCTGGCACGCTCGGCGGTTGCCGGGGAGACACGCCCGCTGATCACGCCGGTCTTAATGCCATACCAACTGCACCACTGCAGCGAAATTCCATCCTGCGAATCAAACCCTTTGGTTTCGACCATGTTGCCCTGGGAGTCGGGCACGTTGAGCAGAATGCCATCCGTCAGTACGCCGTCCACGTCCATCAGGATCATTTTGATTTTGGAAGCTAAAGCTTGTATGTCGGCAGACACGCCGTTGTTTCTCCTATCGGTTCAGTCATGTGATTCAGCGCTCTTCGAACAACCTGTGGTAGAGTACCCGTTGCCGTTTCAACTCATCGCTGTAAACGGTCCAGTGAGCCTCGACGGGCTCGTACGTTTGTCCGGTCTTGGGTATAAGTGCCCTGGAGTCGGCGATCACTCCCATCTTCTCAAGCGCGAGAAGGGCTGCGCCCCGTGCAGTGGCTTCCGGCTCCAGGCAAGCCAATACCGGACGGGATAAAGCATCCGCCATCATCGAGGTCCAGGCCGCTGAATGCAGCAGTGCGCCTCCGGACGCGATGATCCGCTTCGGTCTTCCGATGGGCCCTTCCATGATGTCGTAGATGTTACGAAACTGCAGAGCTACCGATTCCAAGGATGCGCGCAGAATGTCGATCGGCATGGTGGCTACACCCATTCCCGCAATGGCCGCGCGCGCATCGGAGCGCCATCCGGTGGAGCGCTCTCCCGCAAAATAGGGGAGCATGGTCAGGCCGTGCGCACCGGGAGACATGGCGGCGATCTGCTTCTCGGTCTCGGCCGGATCCGGTAATTGCAGCGTCTGCTTCATCCACGCGAAGACTTCACCACCGCTCGAAATCGCGCCGCCTAGCACTGCGCGACGCCGGTCGACACGATAGCACCACAAGCCCTCGGGAATTTCGATCTGTTCCTTTTCGAAAACCGCGCGCATCGCACCCGTGGTTCCCACCATCAATGCGAAATTTTCCGGCGAGGCGCAGCCGCTGCCGATGTTGTCGCACGCGCCGTCGCCCAAGGCCGGATACCAGGGAATGCCGTCCAATTCCGACAAACTCTCCTTGAACTCCGATTGCAGTCTGGTGAGCGGAAGGTCCATTGCCGCTGGATCGGAAAACTGGTCGCGGCGCACCGGCAAAACCGAAAGCAGCTCGTCGTCGTAATCGTTGCGATTCTGGTCCCAAAAACCGCTCGCCGATACCATGGAAGTCGAAGGCATCGCATCACCCAGCACTTTGTAGAAGAGATACTCTCCGATCGACATCCAGCGCACTACGCGTTTGAATGCGTCGGGCTGGGTCTCCGACAACCATTGCAGTTTCGCCGGGGGATAACTGGCGTGGAGTACGCACCCGGTGCGCGAATGCTGCGCCCTGTCGTCGATCCGCTGGCGCAATCTTGCGGCTGCCTGCTCGCTGCGAGTGTCGAGCAGGTGAAGCAGCGGAGTCGCCGGACGACCTTCCCGATCGAGGCCCATAATGCTATGCCAGAAAGTGTCGCAGGCAACCGCTCCGGGCCGGATATTGGCGTGACGAAGCTGCACGCAGGCCGCAGCGAGCGCTTGGATGCAAACATCGACTAAACGGTCAGGGTCGATCTGTACGCCGCCGTCGGGGGTCGTGTCGAAAGCATAAGTAATTTGAGTCCCGAAGCCATCGACACGCCGTCCCTTCGCGTCGAACAATACCGTTCGGACCGACGAAGATCCGGCGTCAAGGGTCAATATGTTGGGAGCATCAGCGGGCAAGCTCTGTTTATAACATGGACGCTTCGAACAGGCAGCCGGAAAGCCATCAGGGAACGAGGCGCCCCGGCTCACGAACTCTACGTAGCACCATTTACGACGTTGATCGGTTGTGTGACGCGCGCTAGCTTTCTATCAGGGAAACTGCCGTTGACGATTCTACCCACGATTCGGCGTAACACGCCCTGTCACAGCCTGCGCGCCGTGCTTCTGGTGTGCCTCGCCGTCTTTTCGGTCTGTTGCGCGATGGCGCAAGGTCCACTTACGATTACTACCACTGCGCTGCCGAATCAGACGGCGGGAGCTTCCTATTCCACGATTTTGTTCGCGAGCGGCGGGATGCCGCCGTATGCGGGTTGGACCGTGTTTGGCGGAACATTTCCTCCCGGTTGGACGCTGAACGCTGCGACCGGCGTGCTCTCCGGCAGCTCTTCGGCTGTCGGAATGTATGACTTTTTTGTCACCGTGAGCGATAGCGGCGGCACCGTTTCAGCGCCTCAAGGATTCATCCTGAACATTGAGCCCGCTCCTTCCGTTACGCCCGGTCTACTGCCCAACGGCATGATAGCCGCAGCTTATTCAGCCACCTTGACGGCGACTGGAGGAATCTCTCCATACTCGAACTGGACCGTAGTCAGCGGGTCTCTTCCGCAGGGTCTGTCATTAGATCCATTAAGCGCGGGGATCTCAGGAAACCCAATCGCTAACGGATATTACACCTTCAGCGTCGCGGTTCAGGACGCCGACGGAGTCACGTCCAGCCCTCAGGCATTCAGTATTGCAGTCGGTCTGACGATCACGACGACTTCCCTACCCAACTGGACCCTTAACGCACCCTATTCCACGCAGTTGAACGCCAGTGGTGGCAGCCCCCCTTACGGCGGCTGGACGGTTGCGTCAGCGGCGCTGCCTCCGGGGCTGACGTTGAATGCGACCACGGGACTACTGACCGGCACTCCAACCAACACCGGAGGATACAGTTTCACCATCACAGTCGCCGACTCGGCCGGTACGGTTTCCACGGGACAGGCATTTACCATCTCGATCAACGGCCCTCTTTCCATTACCTCCACTTCACTGCCTCCGGGAATTGTGAGCGTGCCATACAGCGCCACGTTGACTATCTCGGGTGGAACTCCGCCGGCGTCCTGGGCGATGGTTAACGGGACGCTTCCCGCCGGGCTCTCGCTGTTTTCTTCGATCGGAGTGATTTCCGGCGTCCCGAAAACCTCGACGCCGGCGCCGGTCAGTCTTACGGTGCAGGCTACAGACGCGGCGGGAGTGGTCGCGACGCAGCAGTTGTCAATCACGATCAATCAGGCCAGCCTCCTCGTTTCACCCGCGAGCTTTTCATTCAATGTCAACCCGCAAGTTCCGGGATCCCTTGCGGCCCAAGCTCTATCGATTTTTAGCAACACCGGACCCGTCACCTATAGCGCGGCTGCCTCCACTTCTTCTGGAGGCAACTGGTTAAGTGTCAGCGGAGGCGGCATGACGCCCGGCAATTTGTCGGTCGCCGTATCGAATAGCGGTCTGGCTGCAAATACGCCTTATTCCGGGCAAATCACGATTACCGGACCGACTTTGCCGAAGGCGGTAGTTGTGCCGGTGACTATAAATGTTGCGGGAACGCTTCCTCCACAACTCTCGGTTGCACCGGCGTCCCTCATGCTGGACTATGCACAAGGATTTGCCGTTGACCAGCGATTCTTACTGGTGACCAACGCTGGGACCGGCACGATCAACTTCTCGACGAGCGTGCAAACCGCTTCGTGCGGCAGTTGGCTGAACCTGTTGAATGGAACCGGCGCGGCCTCAGTTGCGGGTCCGGGATATGTTGCCGTCCAAGTGAGCCCCGCGGGATTGTCAAACCAGACCTGCGCCGGCGCGATTACTATCGGTGCCGGTTCGCAAACTCAAACGATTCCGGTCACCATGACCGTCAGCGCGCTGCCACAATCCATCCTGCTCAGCCAGACGGCGATACTGTTCGAAGCCGCTGCTTCTATCGGTACCACTCCTCCAGCACAGACTTTCTCGGTGCTCAACGCAGGTTCAGGACCAATCAATTGGACCGTCACAGCTCAAACGATGTCTGGGGGGAACTGGTTAAACGCGACACCGGCATCCGGGTCATCGGTAAGTGGAAGTGTTCCCATACCCGTGACTCTCTCGGCGAATCCGCAAGGATTGGCTCCGGGAGTCTACTACGGCTCGGTGACGTTGACCGCGCCGGGTGCGGGGAACAGTCCGCAATCGGTCACCGTAATTCTCACGGTAGCTGCGCAGGCGCCGGTCCAACTAACGCCTACGGGCGTGGTTCTGGTGGGCTCGACTGCAGCCGGCGTTTCCGAGGCTGAGACACTGACGCTCACCAATCCGGGAGCCAACCCGCTCGCTTATACGTCAACTGTAGTCGCTGACAATCACGGTACCTGGCTCGTGCAGAAGCCGGCGAGTGGCACAGTTCCGGCCAGTGGCGTTTCCACAATCTCGCTACAGGCGAATCTGCAGGGCTTGACGCCGGGCATGCAGCATGGAGTCGCGCGCGTGGCATTTGCGGACGGGACCATCCATACAGTGGACGTCTATTTAATAGTGCCGGGCGTGACGAGTACCCCCGGGTGTTTTGCGGATGGCTTTGTTATTGTTTTCCAAAGTCCGGAACAAGGATTCCGCGCAGTAGCTCAAACGCCTGTTCCAATACAGGTGATCGCGAAGGACTGCAATACCGGCAACCTTGTGAAGCGCACGAACGGACTCTCCGTACAGGCTCTTATCGGACCCCAAAACGGCACTGCCGTTGAGCTAATCGATGAAGGCACCGGAACATGGTCCGGCACCTGGACGCCCAGCGCTGCTGTCTCCAATGTAAACCTCACTGCGATGGTTGACAATTTCACCGCTGCCACGGGGAGTGTAGTGGCGGGGCTGGCGACGGTTTCCGGCGCTGTAACTGCCGCTCCGGATGGGGCTGCCGGGGTGGTGAGCCATGTTCTCAATGGAGTGAGCACCGTGTATCCGAGTCTGGTATCGCCTGGATCTCCGGTTTCTCTGCTGGGTGCCGGTCTGAGTTCCGCTATGCCGAACGCGAACGGACCGTCTCTTCCGACCACGTTGAACGGCGTACAGGTGTTGTTGCAAGGGCAGCCATTGCCATTATCTTACGTGGATGCCAAAGAAGTGGACGCTGTAATTCCTGCCGCAGTGACCGCCAACGAACGCCAGCAATTATTAATAATTCGGGACAATACTCTTTCCGCGGGCGTCAGCGTGCAGGTTGTGAACTCGCAACCGGTCGTCGCTGTTAAATAGCGTGGCAATCGCAGCCCAGTTTTATGAAAGCTTTGCCAACAGCGTACCCGAATTCGCATAAACTATTACCAGGGTGAAGTCCCGGGGGCATACCAGACGATCCGTACTCGCGCTGCTTGCGGCAGGGCCAGCCGCCGCGCAGGTCCCTGTCTCCCAGACCCAAGCGCCTACGTTAACTATCCGGGCGCTCGCCACTTTGCGGAAAGACCATCCTCGTCTGCTGCTCAGCGACGAGGACCTCGAGCGCCTCCGCGTCACGATCCACGATATCCCGCAGGCTCACCGGCTTTACGTCGAGTTGACCCGGGATGCCGACCGTCTGATCAATGTAGCGCCCGTCGAGTACCGCCTCCTGGGGTCACGCGGGTCTGCCCTGCCGCAGCATGCCGTCGACCGCATGTACACCCTGGCGCTGTTGTACCGGCTCGATCGTAAGCGTCAATACCTTGATCGAGCTGTCAGAGAGATGCACTCGCTGGCGTCCTTTCGCGACTGGAACCCCACCCACTTCCTTGACACGGCCGAAATCACGCATGCCATGGCCATCGGCTATGACTGGCTCTATGGGGCGCTCAGTCCCGAAGATCGTCAAGTAGTTCGGACCGCAATTTTTCAGAAGGGCCTCGATCCTTCCATCCCGATCTACGAACGCCAGATCAGCTGGACTACTAATCACTTTTATTGGAATCCCGTCTGCAACGGCGGCATCACTCTCGGCGCGCTGGCCGTGGCCGAGGAGGACATGCAGAAATGCGAAGCGGTCGTGCGTTTCGCCGTGGATAGCCTGCCCCGCGCCCTTGCCAGCTACGGACCGGATGGCGGATGGCCGGAGGGAGAGACGTACTGGAACTATGCGACCCGTTATGTGGCGCTGATGCTGGGAGGATTGGGGACCGCGGTGGGAACAGACTTCGGCTTGGGCGGAGGGCCGAATGGGGCGTCTCCGGGAAGCAAGCATCTGGAGCGTACAGGACGTTTCCGCGTTTACAACACAGGACCCACCGGCCGCGTGTTCAACTTCGGAGATGCAGCGGAGGACGATGGTAGCGCACCCGAGATGTTCTGGCTGGCGAGGCGCGTCTCGCAGCCCACTTTCGCATGGCTGGAGGCCCATCACATCGACAGAACCAACCATTACGAACCCCTCGACCTCGTCTGGTACGATCGCGATCAGAGACCACCATTAGGGCCCGCGTGGCCTCTGGATGCAGTCTTTCCCTCTCTTGGCATTGCGACCTTCCGGAGCAACTGGGAGGATCCAGACGCGCTCTTCCTCGCCACTGCCGTGCGCGACAATAAGGCGCCGCATGCCCACCTCGACCTGGGAAGCTTCATCTTCGAGGCTGGCGGGATACGTTGGGCCATCGATCTGGGCCCGGACGACTACGGTCCCGGTACCCGGCCGCATTTCAGCTACTATCGCACTCGCACGGAATCGCATAATACGCTGACCATTGACGGCGAGAACCAGGACGTGCACGCGGAAGGGCACATTACCCGGCACGAATTTACTCCCGATCTTGCCTGGGTCCAGTTCGACCTCTCCCACGCCTATCCCGGGAAGATCAAAACGATGCAACGGCGAATTGGGCTGGCGCAGCGGCAGGCGGTCCTGATTCAGGATTCCATTCACGCGGAACAGCCGGTGGAGGCGGTATGGGGCATGATCACGGATGCGGAAGTTTCGCTTGCCGGCCAGCGCGCCGAACTACGCAAGGATAACTGGCTCGTCGCCGCGGAGATTCTCACTCCGCGACATGCGCTCTTCGATGTGGAATCGACGCATAGCACTCCGCCGCAGAATCCCAACACGGGAACCCGCAAGCTTATCGTCCGGCTAGGGGAAAAGGTTACCGAACTGGAACTGAATATTGTACTGACGCCCTACAAGGCGGGACAGCCAAAACCGAAGATTGGCGTAAAGTTTCCCGTCACTTAAGCAATTGGCCCGTAGTTTGCTTCGAGTACCGTAACCGGATGTAGAATCTGTGCGGTTCGTACGGAAGGCGGGAAAATGGCGCAGTATATAGAATCATTGGACGTTTCCGAGGTTCCGTCGTCAGCAGATGCGTCCTGGGTGGATGCCGAGGTTGAAGTTAGCAGGGCTACCTACCAGGCGTACCAGATTATGTATTATGCCTTCATCGCGCTGACAACAGTCGCAGGGTTTGACAAGTTCTTCCATTTCCTGACAACTTGGGAGGTTTACGTTTCCCCTAAAATCGCTTCGCTACTGCACATGACGGTAGGCGGCATGACAATGCTCGCCGGGTTTATCGAACTTGCCTGCGCGGTAACCATCGCACTCAAACCGCGGATCGGCTCCTGGGCGATTACGGTCTGGTTATGGATCATTGTCATCGATCTGGTGTCTGTCCACGGGTATTACGATATCGTGCTTCAGGATTTGGCCCTGTCAGCAGCGGCTCTGGCGTTTACAAGACTATCGGCCGAATGTAATTAGTCAGGCTACTTCTTGGGTTTGTAGTCTACAAACAAATTCGGAAACTGCTGCTTCAATGCGGATATCTTCGGAAGATCGCAGACTTGGATGTAGGGATTGCCGGGATTGTGATACGCGTAATCCTGATGATAATCCTCGGCCCGGTAGAAGGCCTTGAGGGGAGTTACTTCCGTCACGATCGGCTTGCCAAAAACCTTGTGGGAATCGAGTTGCGCAATGTAGGCTTTGGCTAGCTTTTCCTGTTCCTCACTGGTATAAAAAATCGCCGACCTGTAGGACGTTCCGACATCCGGCCCTTGCCGGTTGAGTTGTGTTGGATCGTGGGCCACCGAGAAATAGATCCGCAGTAGCTGACCATAGGTGATTTGCGATGGATCAAAGGTAACTTCCACGGATTCCGCGTGGCCGGTGGTCTCGGTCACGACCTGCTGATACGTGGCCGTCTTCGCCGACCCGCCGGAATATCCGGCCGCGGTAGACAGCACTCCCTTGACACGTTGGAACACCGACTGCACACCCCAGAAACAACCCCCGGCGAAGACCGCAGTCTGTTTTCCGGGCTGAGGCGCGAGGGGCACGTCGTTCGATAGAGGGGGGATTGGCGGGTTCTGAGTAGCAAAGGCCATCGAAAAGGCAAACAGAAATCCAGCCGCAAGAAAGATAGCAGTGGGCGACGTCATGAGTGATCCTCCATTTCAAGATACGCCGAATCGATGCCGGGCGTTGAGTCGTCTCGCCTGTCAACGTTGGACAGAACCGCCACACCCGTGCGGCAAACCATCAACTTATGGTTTCGACGGAGTAATATCGCTGACGGGAAGATCCCAGTGGGCCAGCAGAATCTCGAACCGGCGCTGCTCTTCGCGTTTGTAAGTCGTTTGATCGGGCCAGAGTTGCCTGATCATGCGCTCTTCGTCGGGGTTGGCAGTCGTCGCCAAGGCCGAATTCTTGAAGCGGATGGTGACGCGATAATCCCAACGCGCATCCTCGGTCATGTGGTTGGCAGGCGTGTCGATCTTCACTGAGACCATACGGCCGGACTCGACGATTTTCCGGAGCAGCGGATAGTGATTTTTCAGGAAGAGCTGTAGGAATTCCTCCTGGTGTCCCCATTGCGTTTTGTAATAGTACTCGACCGCGTACGGTTGGTCGGGCGCACCTTGAGGCGGAGCACCCTGGGCAAGCAACGGCTGGGCAGCCACCGAAAGAAAGAAAGCGAGAGAGACAATCTTCATCGATCCTCCAGAATCCTCGAATCACTTCGAATTCTATCAACAGGAGGGGTAAGTGGCGTCCGCTCTAGCGATGGTAACCGATCGTCGCGGTCAACGAGCGTGGTGCGGCGTAGTGCGTTCCGCTGAACGTGGAAAGAAAAGTGGGCGTGGCATGGATGCTGCCGTCAGAACAATCCGCCCTCAAACTGTTGATCCGGCCTAGGACAACTCGCGGGTGGACAGTTATCGCCGCTAAAAAACTGGTTTTGTGCAAGAGCGGACTCGCCTCTCCGCCGCATGAATCACGCGCCTACAATATAAGTCATGTCCAATCTGCACGAGCCGATCATCACCAACATAATCGGACATACCGCCGGTGCCATCATCTTCGGAATTTTTCTGGCACTCTTCCTGCGCGATCGCGGCGCCGCAGCGAGGCGCGGGAGTTGGTTATCGGCTGCCGCTGCAGGCTTGGCGTTCCTCTGGAATTTCGGATCTCTGGCGGTTCTGCTGGCGATACAAAACTCATCGCCGGCATCAACATTTCTCATCGCGGCAACCTTTTGTTGTTTAAGCCTCTTACCGCCGGTATTGTTACATCTTTCGCTCGACGGACGGATGCCCGCATTGACCCTGGCCGGCTATGGACTGGCGCTGGTAGCGGTGGTGATGCACTGCATCGCGGCTATCACCGGCTCCGAGCAGTACCGGGCGAACGCGCTGCTGCTCATCACGATCGGTTTTGTTATCCTGACGGCCATCTCGGTGGCGCGCGTCGCCAAACAGCGCGCAGCCAATCAACAGGATCAACGGGGAAGAACGTCGAGGGTAGTTGCCTCCATGTGTTTACTGCTCTTCTCGATGTCCTTCGTTCACTTCGGGTCGGGCCATCCGGTACATGCGTGGTCCAGCGAACTGGCGCTGCATCACGGCGGCATTCCCCTGGCATTGTTTATCCTGATGCAGGACTATCGCTTTGTTTTGCTGGACGCCTTTCTGCGCTTTCTGGCCAACGCGCTGCTCGCAGCCGCGGTGACCATCGCCGCCATAGAAGCTGCCGTGGCGTTGCGCCTGATGGGGCCGGTCAATACGCCACGCGAAGCCGTCTTGACACTGGGGATCTGCATGCTGCTGATTGTGTTCGCCATGCTGCGCGGACTGGTACAGCGATGGCTAACAGAAGCGGTCTTCCGCCGTCCAAACCTGGAAAACGTTCTGCAACAGATCCGAACCCGTCCGGAGTGGCACGGAGAGGCGGAATTCGTCTCGTGGGCTACCGGACTCATCACATCTTTTATGAAGGCTGAGCGCTCACTGCCGATTACCGAGGCGCAGCCGGCCGGTTTCTCCGAAGGTCCCGATATCTTTTTTCCGGTACCCGCCTCTGACGCGCCTCGTCTGAGAAATCACGAGAGCTATCGATGGGCGGAAGCCATCGTTCCATTGCGGTTCTCAGTAGGTAAGGTCACGTATATTCTGTTGGGCAGGAGGAGAGGCGGCCGCCGCTACCTGAGCGAGGACCTTCGCGCCATGGGACGCCTGGCGACAGCCATCACTGAGCAGATCGATCGCTACCATGATTCGGAAATGCAACGGCTCATGGTCCAGGCCGAACTGCGCGCGCTGCAATCCCAGATCAACCCTCATTTCCTCTTTAATGCGCTCAATACACTTTTTGGAATCATTCCGCGAGAGGCTTCGGGCGCCCGCCGTACCGTACTCAATCTGGCCGATATTTTCCGTTACTCCCTCCAGACGCCCGAGAAACTCATCCAGTTATCCGAGGAATTGGAAATCGTGCGGGCATATCTGGAGATCGAGAAACTTCGCCTGGGATCCCGGCTAACGGTTGAAATGGACATCGACGAAGCGGCCAAAGAGATCGAGATCCCGATGCTATCGGTGCAACCATTAGTGGAAAACGCAATCAAGCATGGCATCGCAGCAAGTGAGCAAGACGGTTGGGTCAGAATTTCGGCCAAAGCCGAGGCGGGTGTGATCCGGGTCACGGTGCAGGACAGCGGTCGCGGCGTGGCCCCGTCCGTGGAGCCTTGCTTCACCGGCTTGGGATTAGGCATGGCGAATGTCAGCAAGCGACTGCAATTATGCTATGGCGCGGAATCCGATCTCACGTTCGAGCGTGGTCAGCAAATGACAACGGTCCGGTTTTCCGTACCCGTGCCGGTTGCCGCACTTGCTGCTCGATGAATGCATCCGCTCGGACCCTCCAGTAGCCCGCTTGTGGCACAGAATCGCCCGTCGGCGATTTTTCTTTAACGCGGATTGGGGAGCAGGTCCTATATTGAGGAGGAGGCATGAACCTTCAACTCCGCGTCCTGGTGGTAGACGACGAACCCGTAGCGCGCAAAATTCTGCGCGAAGAGCTCGAACTGTTTCCGGACGTGTCGGTGGTTGGCGAGGCGGACAACGGCCGCGAAGCACTCGCGCAGATCACTCGTCTGCGGCCCAATCTTGTTTTCCTCGACCTCCAAATGCCGGTGATGGGAGGGTTCGAGGTCGTCGCCAACCTGCATGGCAGTCCGATCCCGGCGATCGTTATCGTCACCGCGTTCAATCAACACGCCATCGAGGCTTTCGAAGCGGGGGCGATCGACTACCTGCTCAAGCCCATCAGCGAAGCCCGTCTCCAAAAAGCAATTCAACGCGCCCGCTTTCTTCACGGCAAAGAACTCAAGGTCGCGGAGAGCGTCCTGCGGTTAACCGACACGGCCGTCGCTTCACAGGCGGAGACTTCTCCGAATGCCGCCGGGAGGAAGATCGTCGGAAAGCTTGGCGAGGAGTACTATCTTCTGGACCAGAGTGAGGTGCTGGCATTCCAGGCGGACGGTGAAATCGTTACCATCATTACGGCCAAACGCAGCTACACGGCAACACAATCCCTTCGCGCGATCGAGGAGAGGCTGCGGAATTCTCCGTTTGAACGCGTGCATCGAAATTCAATCGTTAATGTGAACCACGTGCGGAAAATGAGCGCCCTCAGCAGCCAACGCTGGCTATTGACTCTCAGCAATTCGCAGGAACTGATTGTCAGTAAGAGGCTGGCGCGAAATGTAAGGCACATGCTGAACTGGTAGCCGGCTATGCGTCCCCGTCTTCCGGCAGACGCCCGTAGTAGCCGCGGAAAATATCCACCGGATCTTCCGGCGTCACCAGTTTGTCGTTTTCGTTAACGAAGCCATCCACCAGGGTGCGCAATTCCTTCAGCGTTTTCGCGTGTGCCGCATTGTCCGCCAGATTGTGTACCTCATCCGGATCAGCATGCAAGTCGAATAACTCCTCGATCGGCTTCACCGGTGAGGGAAACAACGATTGTGCGGAGTCGAGCTTACCCTCCTTATAGAGATCCTTGACCAGGTTCCAGGTCGGATAGTTTTCCTCTTTGTAAGGATTGTGCTGCATGTAAGGGATTGCGGGGAAGTAATTGCGAATGTATTTGTACTGACTGGTTCTAACGGCGCGCATCCGGTCGATCGAAATATCCATGCGATCGCGCGCGGCGAAGATGTGTGTGCGTGGCCGGTAAGAAGGTCCGAAAAGATCCTGACCCTGTATGGCGCCGGCGGGAGGTCGAATTCCGGCGAAGCCCACCAGCGTCGGAGTGATGTCAACAGCGCTCACCAGATCGTCCTTTACCGTACCTGCGCCTCGGCCATCCGGAAAACGAACCATCAGCGGAATATGAATTCCGCCATCGTAAAGGAATTGTTTGCCGCGAAACAGTGGACCGTGATCGCTCGATAGCACCACAACCGTATTCTTGGCCAGACCGTCCTTTTCCAGTCGATCCAAAAGTTGGCCGACATAACCGTCAGAGAGATGGATGGCGTCAAGGTAATTAGCGTATTCATCGCGCGCCACGGGACTATCGGGGTAATATGACGCGAGCTTCAGCTTGTCCGGATCCACCAACTCGGATTTTGGCTGCCTTCGCGCGATCTTCCAGCCCGCGCCCTTATGTGTTTCGATGATGGTGATGTGCGCAAAGAAAGGTTGATCCGGTTTGCGTTGGTTCCAGTCGATGCCGTCAAAAAAGCCATTTTTGTCGGGCGCATTCAGCAAGAAATTCAGATCGACCTTGCCCGACCCCGCGGCTCCATGCATGCCGCCGGCTTTCTTTGCAGGCGGTGGTTGCAGGTTGCAGGTGAAGTAGCCTGCATCGCGAAACCATTGTGAAACGTGTCGTACCGGCGGCGGCAGAGTCCTCTTGTGCCACTCCCACGTGCGGTGCTGATGCGCTCCGAGTTGCGTCTGATAGCACCCCGTCATCAAGGCCGACCGGCTCGCCGAGCATACCGGACCACAAGTGTAAGCGTTCGTGAAGCGAATTCCCTGGCTGGCGAAACGATCGAGATGCGGCGTCTGGATTAAAGGCTCGCCATAGCAGGCCATTTGGGGGCCGATATCCTCCTGGATGATGTAGAGAACATTAGGCCGGTTCGACAGCGCCTTACTGTTGTCTTGCGGCGATGCGGCCGCCAGACTCGCCGCTAGCGCACCTGTCCCCACACCGGTCTCCAAAAAGCTACGCCTCGATAACTTCATGCGCCTTCACTTCCTTCTCTCCTTCAAGTTTAGCGGCAATTATCGACGGCAATTTGGCATTGCGCAGCAGCATCTCCGTTTTCGCCGGGGAGGTCCTCGTAAAACGCCCAACCGCCCGGCTACTCCACAATGTCCGTAGATGTTGTATGCCGGTCCAAAGCGCGGGCAGTGGATCGTCTTTGGCAAAGACTGCGGTTTCTGCAACCCCGCGAAAAGACTTCAGCCACTCTCCCAAGTTCAACTTCCCGTCGTGGAAATAGCGCCAACCGGAGATCAAGTCGCAGTCTTCCACCAGCCACCTGCGGCCTTCCTGCGGCAGGGACGATTCAATCGTCTGTCCAGTGCGGTCGAAATACATGGCTCGAACCACATCCATGCCGTTCGCGTCCGCGAAAAGCCGGAACGTGGCGCCGACTCTTGGATTGACGTCAAGTATCTTATATTGGCCATCGCGATCGTCATATCGATAGTCGATATCGACGCAGCCGCGATAACCGCACGCCTTCATCAAATCACAGCTCAATTGAGCGACGGCTTCGTTAGCGATGCATTCGCCGAGGCTCGTCAAACCCCGGTAAGCCGGATATTGGCGGATCTTCCGGCCGGTGTAACCGACCTTACAGTCGCTGTTCCCATCGAAATATCCGTTGAACATCCAAGAGGACTCCGCGCCTCCGGGAATGAACTCCTGCAGCATGAAGTTCGGCCGGAACCAGTCTTCGTGCGCATCGTACAAACTCAACAACTGGTCGCGGTTCTCCACCATAAATAGGCGGCGTCCGGCTCTGCGCTCCAGTTCTACTCCAAAAATACCTTTTGCAACGACTGGGAACTTCATCGCCCCGGCATGGTCCAGCAAATCTTTCCGTGACTGAGGGAACGCAGTCGCGGGCGTGGGAACACCATACCTCTTCGCCAGGAAATACATCTTCCGCTTGCTGCAGAATCCGTCGATCACTTCAGGATCCAGACACGGGAAGTCGAACCACTTACTCAGCGCCCTCGCATGCGTCGCGACCAGCATCGCGGTTGCGTCCGATGTGGGAATCAGGATTGCGCGGCGTCCGATCTTGTTCGCCATCTCGCCAAACCGCGCAATCAACTCCCGCGTACTCGCGCCTTCCACGTCCCATACCAACCGCCCTCGCGAATACCTTGAAAAAAATGACGGCGCGAATTTATTTCCGTCGATATGGTAAACCGCGACCCCGAGCCGCCCCAGCGATCGCGTAATGCCTAGCCCGCCATGCCGCGCGCATCGCAACACCACCACGGGCGTCGACGTATCAGGCACTCTCAAGGGTCGACCTCCGGGCCAGAACAAGGTATGCATCGCCGCCATTTCGCAGCAGAGGGAATTGATGATGCGCCAGTTTCTGGAGGGATCGGTGCAGGGCGATGCCGGCTTTCTCGGGAAGGACGTGCCTGCCCAAAATAGTTATCGGTCCGAAGCCGCAGGTTTCACTCGAGACTTTATTGAATCCGGCAGCGCAAAGAGCCCTGTCAAGTTTGCCGCGAGAGCAGCGCGATGGCCGCGCGACGGGTTCTAGCAGGCCTGCCCGCTCGGCTAACTTTCGAGCGTAACGTTTGACCGGTCCCGCAGCGGGGTGCATGCGTGGATCAAGCCAACAATGCAACGCGCGAGAGTTGTCAACGTTCACAATGAGCCACCCTCCCGGACGCAGAACGCGGAGGAGTTCTTTCAGCGGACCGGCGAACGAGGGAAGCCACTCCATCACGCCGATTGCTACTGCCATGTCGAAACTTTCGCTCTGATAAGCCAATCTGTGAACATCCCCGGAGCGCACCTGTACCCGGCCTCCGGCATCACTCGAGAGCGCCGCCCGTCTGGTGAGTTGGATCATTTCCGGAACGGAATCCACTGCTTCCACCCTCAGCCCTCGTTTCGCGAGCGCCACTGAAGTCGTACCCGCGCCACAACCGATGTCGAGAACATTCGCGCCGGAGGGTAGGCCTATTCCATCCACGAAGCGCAGCACCGTCGCCCGGCGTTCACGATAGATCTCCCCGATCAAGGTATCTTGCGTGTAAACGTCCTTCCAGAAGAAGGAATCATCTCGGAAGTGTTGTTGCACTAATCCCCGGTGTGACTGAGACATAACCCCAGAATAATAGCTATTCCTACCTTAACGAAGCCGTAGCATCTAAGTCATCGCAGAGAAAGTAATAGCGATACCAGGACTAAGTGGGACTAACAATTTAGCCGTCCCGGTACTAGTACTGGTGTTGCCAGCCAGCCAACAAGTCCCAGCGCAGTCTCTCGCCGACGAAAAGTGGGGTCTAAGTTCATAGGGTACTGCCAGTTCCAGTGCTGGTATCGCCAGAACTATTGAGTTATCACTTGTCCTAAATCTCTCACAAACTCGAGAATTCTGACCTATTCTATTTCCATGGCAACCAAAGTAAGTAACGACCGAGTGACTAAATGACACTCCGATGGATCTTACTATCTACTCCAGTCGCCCTACTGGCCTTCTCCAACCTTTCTGGAGAAACCGGCCCGGCAGCTCCTCTCGGACCTGGCGACTCCATTGCTATTCACGCGCTGCATGTCACCGAGATTCCGCAAGGCCCGATTCGCCTGGGTGAAGACGGATTGCTGGAACTTCCGATGATCGGCTCGGTCAAGGCTGCCGGTCTGACCCCCGTCGAACTGGCCGGCGAAATTCGCAGGCGGCTCGACTCCTTTGTCCGCGACCCCGAAGTATCTGTAGATGTGATCGAAGTGAAGAGCCGGCCCGTTTCAGTGTTAGGCGCAGTAAAGACACCAGGCGTCTACCAACTGAATGCTCCGAAGCGGTTGCTCGAAGTCATCGCCGCCGCCGGTGGAGCGGATGAAAGCGCTGGATCAATCGTGAACGTGAACCGTCCACGGTCGTCGGGACCACTGCCGATCGCCGGGATCGCCGAATCGGCAGGATACTTTTCGGCGCAAGTCAGTCTGCCTGACATTGTCGACGGACGGCATCCCGACGACAACATCTTCATCCTGCCGAATGATGTGATCACTGTCCCGAGAGCAAAGTTGATCTATGTCATCGGAGAAGTCCACAAATCCGGTGGCTTCGTTTTGAAAGACCGCGAGAACATGTCCGTACTGCAAGCCATCTCGATGGCGGAAGGCCTGACGAGCACGGCTGGATCCCGGAATGCCAAGATTATCCGCCCAGCCGAGGATGGGAAACCGAGGACGGAAGTCGCGGTGGACGTCAAGAGCATTCTGTCGGGCAAGAAGCCGGATATGCCGCTGCACCCCAACGACGTTCTTTTTGTTCCCAATAGCGCCTCCAAAAACGCAGCACTGCGCGGTGTCGAAACGGCCATTCAGATGGGAACTGGAATTGTGATCTGGCACCACTAATGACTATCAACCGCGAACGCAGACATCCACAACAAACCGGGTCTACCATCGAACGGCAGAGCCTCATGCCCGCGCCGGCCGTGAATGTTCCAGCAGCAGCTGAGTTCACGACTTTCGGCGAGTTCTTCTCGGTCATTCTGCGTAACAAGTGGACTTTCGGTTTGTTTCTCCTGGGCGGCGCAGTCCTCGCGGCGCTCCTGGCCTTGAGTCAGACGCCCACTTACGATGCGAAGGCACAACTCGAAGTCGAGATGCCGAATGAAGACTTTCTGAACCGCCGCCAGTTGAACCCGGTCGCCGAGCCCGGCATGATCCTGCTTGAGCCTTTCCTGCAAACGCAGGTGAAGTTGATCGAAAGCGACACGATGTTGCTCTCCATCATCGACAAACTGGATCTGGTACGGCATCGCGAATTCAACCAGAATCCCGGGTTACTTAGCCGGCTAAAGCATCTGGTCACTCATTCGGCTGCCGAAACCCGCTCACGGCGGGCAGTGCTCGCGATGGTGCGTAAGCATCTCACGGTTCGCCTATTCGGACAGACCCAGATCGTGGAGATCGAGTACGAAGCGGCTGACCCCCAACTCGCGGCCGACTTAGTCAATTCGTTGGCGGAAGGCTACCGTGGCGAGACTCTGAAGCGGATGGTCGGCACCACGACGGAAACCCAGGACCTTCTGGCCGGTCAAATAGAAGAGCAGAAAAGGTCACTCACAGACGCGGAGAATAGTCTGCGCGAGTTCGTCTCAAGGAACGGACTTCTGGTCGCCAACAACGACAAAGAAAGTTTCGCCGATGACCAGATGCGGCAGGTGCAGACGGCCTTGGGAGTGGCACACGAAGCCCGTGTCGCAGCCCAGTCGCAATATGAGCTGGTTCGGACCGCGAGTCCGGAAGCGCTCGGCAAACTGCTGGATAGCGACACTCTCAAGTCCTATCGCGTGAAGCTTGCAGAACTCCAGCAACAGCTTGCCGAAAACTCTGAAGTCCTGAAGCCCGCGCATTATAAAGTTCGCCAGATCCAGGCCGAAATCGACTCTCTGCAGCACGATTTCGAGCAAGAGCGCGCGGGCATCCTGGCCAGGCTCAAGAGCCAATATGAAGCCGCGCAGTTCCGCGAGGAGTCCCTGACCCGCGATTACAAAGCTCAGGCGCGAACCGTTTCAACTCAGATGGGCAAGTCAATTCAGTTCAATGAACTTAAACGCGACCTGGATACACGCCGCACTCTGTACGATTCCACGTTGCAGAAGGCTAAAGAGGCGGGCGTGGTGTCGGCCATGCAAGTCACCAACGTTCACATTGTGGACCCGGCCGTGGCGGCGGAGGCGCCTATACGTCCCAACAAAATGCTCTATTCCGCGATCGGCGTCTCGGCCGGCTCGCTTTTCGGACTCGTATTCATTTTTGCAGCGGAGCGGCGGAATAGCGGCAAGCAGATTCCTGCGCTTTCCGCGAAGGTCGAGCAGAGCGTCCGCCAGATCGGCAGCATTCCGATGATCGAGGCGCCCCTCGAGATCGGTCAGGCTCTGGTATCGAGTGAGGATCCGCGCGCCGCGCTAGGGCCCGCCGGCGGTTCCCTCGAACTGGCCGTCTGGCGTGATCTTAATTTCGCAGCCGAGTCCTTTCGCAAGCTCCTGCCGCATCTGCTTTATTCGTCACTGCGGACGGCCCGTCCGCGGGTCATTACCGTCACCAGCGCAACGCATGGCGAAGGCAAGACCTTCGTCGCCTGCAACCTGGCGACGGCGCTGGCGCAGTCCGGGCGCAAGGTTCTGCTGGTCGATGGCGACCGCATTCATCCGCGAGTGCACGAGGTCTTCGGAGTTGACAACGAATCCGGCTTCAGCGATCTCATCCTCCATCAACCGGGCAGGGCGGGCGGAGCCGCTTCGGATACCGTCTGGTCGACCCGAGTCGAGAATCTGTTCGTTTCACCCGCCGGCCGCGGCATGGCCCGCCTGGCCACCCTGGCGCATGATCCACGCGTTCCCGCAGTGCTCGATCGTCTGTGCTGTCACTTCGACATGATTTTAATCGACACGCCGCCGGTCTTCGCGGAGGGCGATGCCGTGGCGCTGGGGCTGCAGTCCGACGGTGTGCTCCTGGTGGTCCGTTCCCCCGGCAGCCATCATCATGGTCCCGCGGGACTCTCCGACGCGGCCGTCGACCAATGCTTGAAACAGGGTCTCCCGCTTATCGGCAAGATCCTCAATGGTCAGGACGTGCAGTTGAAGGACGTGCATTTGGAGCGTCCGCAGTTGGAGGAATTAGCCTCGTGAGCGGAGCCATGCGCGGTAATTTCGCCTGGATGACCGTTGGCTACGCTGTCTACGCTGCTTGCCAGTGGGCCATGGTCAGCGTGCTCGCCCATCTCGGCAGCCCGGAAATTGTTGGGCAGTATGCCCTCGGAGTTGCGGTGAGCACTCCCATTCTGATGCTCGCGCAGTTGAATCTGCGGACAGTTCTCGCAACCGACGTCGGCGGCGAGCACTTCTTCCGTGACTACCGTGATCTGCGTGTGATCTCGCTACTGGCGGCTTTGATCGGCGTCACTGCCGTCGGATTGCTGGAGCACTCGGCGCAGGACAGGATGGCTGTTGTGCTGGTTGCGTTGGGGCAGTCCGTCGAATGGATCGCGGACATTTACATTGGTCTCTTTCAGCGTCATGAGCGTATGCAGCGCATCGCCATCTCGCTTTCGCTCCACGGGATCCTGTCGGTGGCGGCCTTGGCTTTGGTGATCACATTCACCGGACAACTTATGGCGGCTTTGGTCGGTGTACTGATCGTGAGATTGCTGGCGCTCTTCTTCTACGACTCGACCATCGCGACGCGCGGATGTCTGGAGCGCCATGACTCGTCTAGCCAGACCCTCCGGCAGCGTGCCGGCAAGTGGCTGCGTATCGCCAGGACAGCGTTTCCACTGGGAGTGGTGCTGATGATTGGTTCGTTCTCGAGTAACATCCCCCGCTACTTCATCGCGCATGCATTGGGATCTCATTCGCTGGGCATCTTCTCGGCAATTGCATCCCTTACGACCGCCGCAAACTTGCTGGTCAATGCGCTCGGACAGGCCGCGACGCCTCGCCTCGCGAAGTTGTACCAGGCGGGCGACCGGCGCGGATTCGGCCGGGTGAGCGCACAGATGGCCGGCGTGGGTCTGGTCTTAGGACTCTGCACGGTCGCCGGATCGATGCTAGCCGGACGGTGGGTACTCGGGCTGTTGTTCGGCCGGGAGTATGCGGCGCAGTCGACGATCTTGCCGGCCCTTGCGGGCGCGGCCAGCGCTGGATTCATCGCGTCGCTGCTCGGCTACGTCATCACTGCGGGCCGCCGATTCAAGGAACAGATGCCGCTGCAAGTCGCGTCCGTCGCCGGAGCCTCTCTCGGCTGCCTGATCCTGATCCCGCGGTTCGGTCTTCTCGGGGCGGCCCTGGCGGTCGGTTTGGGATTTCTCGTCCAGATCGCCGGCGAGCTTTGGGTATTGCGCTCTCTGCTTCGCGAACCGCGCACTACCATGCTGCGCTCTTCATTTGAGACGCTGGCTTGCGAGGAGGGCGTCCTGCAATGAGGCGGTCCCTTTTCACTCGCTTCGCGTTTGCTTGTCTCTGGGTCTTTGTGTTTTCGATTCCCATCGAAAAGGCTCTCGAAGTCCCGGGGCTAGGCTCAATCAGCAAGCTCGCAGGTTTCCTGGCGCTTGGAGCGGGAGCCATCGCGGTGGCCGTGCAGGCGCGTTTCCGTATTCCCGGACCCATCCAGGTCGGGCTCGCGTTCTTCATCCTCTGGTCCTCCCTCACTCTTCGCTGGAGCATTGCGCCCGATATGACCATCGAGCGAATCACGACCTACCTGCAACTGCTCGGGCTGGTGCTTCTCGCGTGGGAATTCTGCACGGAAGAGCGCCATGTGCTCGCCCTTTTCAGCGCGTACGTCCTTGGGACGCTGGTGCCGGCCGGCGATACGCTACGGCATTTCCTCGGTGGCACCCAGACTTACTACAACCGATATGCCAGCGGCAGTTTCGATCCTAATGACCTGGCGCTGACCCTCGCTCTCAGCCTGCCCATGGCTTACTACCTGACGCTGCGCCAAGCCGGCGCAGTTCGCTGGCTCTATCGCGCGCAGATGCTGATGGCGATCGGCACAATTTTTCTGACGGTCTCGCGCGGTGGAACTTTTTGCATGCTCATCGCGCTCAGCCTGATCCTCTGGACTTTCCCGGCGATTTCAGTTCGTAATCGCATTACCATCGCCGTCATGTTTGGACTGGCCGTCGCCGGCGCAGTGACGCTCGTGCCGGCAACATCCTGGAAACGGCTGGCATCGGCTGCGTCGGAAGTGAGCGAGGGGACGCTGAACAGCCGCACGGTGCTGTGGAAGGCGGGTCTTACCGAGTTTCAAAACGTGCCTTTCGGCGGCGTCGGCGCGGGCGCCTATCCGGAGACCAGCGCCAAGGTGATCGGCCGGCCGTGGGGCTTCGTTCCCGTCGCGCACAACTCTTTCATCTCCGTGCTGGTGGAAACCGGTCTCATCGGCCTCGCTCTCTTCGCCGGCATCCTGGCCGCTCTGTACCGGCTGGCCGCGCGGATGCCTCGCGTCACACGGGCTTTCTGGCTCACGCTGCTGTGCGTGTGGACCGTCGGCGTGCTCTCCCTCACCTGGGAATACAGAAAGCCGACCTGGCTGGTGTTCGGACTTCTGGCCGTTCACGCGGTGAGCCTGCCCGCCAATTCCGTGGCCGGGGCTAGCGTCAACCGTACACCCCGCTTCCATGCGGTGGAGGCATATTCGTGATACGCGTGCTTCATGTCCTACCTGACCTGGTGCCTTACGGCGCGGAGAGGGTCGTCGCCACTCTGGCGTCACAGCGATCACGCGACCGGTTTGAAGTTGCCATCGCGAGCCTTTACGCCGAGGTTCCCGGCACGCTTGCCGCGGGGCTTCGCGAAGAAAGCGTGCGGATCTTTCACCTGGACAAGCGGCGGGGCCTTGACCCGCGGATGTTCCACAGGATTTTCCGCGTGTTGCGCGAATTCCGCCCCGACGTAGTGCATACCCATAATTACGTTCTGCGCTATGTCCTGCCTCCCGCGATGCTGCACAACCCGCCATTGATGGTCCATACCATTCACAACGTCGCGCACCTGGAAGTCGATCGCTTCGGGATTTGGCTGCAGAGCCGCGCCTTCGCGCGTGGCGTGCATCCGGTAGTCATCGCCGAAGAAGGCGCGATCAGCTTTGAGCATGTTTACCAGGCACCGCGGCCGCCGCTCATCCGAAACGGTATCTGCATCGCGCGCTATTCCGCTGCCGTGCTTTCCCGCGAAGAATGGCGCAGGCGTAACGGCTTCTCGCAGGAAGATTTGCTGTTCATCTGCGTGGCCCGGTATTACGAGCAAAAAAATCATAAGACGCTGATCGAGGCCTTCGCCGCCGGTCCGGCGAAGCTGGCCAAAGCAAAGCTCCTCCTGGCCGGAGATGGCCACCTGGGAGCCCAAATGGAAGCGCAGGCGCGTGGGCTCGGCGTCTTGGATAAAGTTTATTTTCTCGGACGGCGCGACGATGTTCCGGAGATTCTCGGCAGCAGCGACGTGTTTGCCCTGGCTTCGCTGTGGGAAGGGAATCCGCTCTCCGTTATGGAGGCTATGGCGGCCGGTTTGCCTTCGGTAGTCACCGCCGTGGGAGGAGTTCCGGAATTAGTTGCACATGAAAAACAGGGTCTGCTGGTTCCGCCTGGCGACGCGGCTGCACTTTCCGCGGCTCTGATGCGTCTCGCCGGCGATCCCGCAATGCGGCGCGCAATTGGCACAGCGGCCGCAAAGCGCGCGCAAGCAGAATTCGATGACCAAAACATGGTGGACGCCTATGAATCGCTCTATGACGAACTACTCTCCGCTCCTGCTGAATGCCCCGCAGGCGGCTTTACCGTCGACAAAAGCCATGCAGCCTGAAGCTATGCGTCTGGAATCCGCGCTGCTGCAGGGACCCGTCGCGGAAACAGCTGGAATAACACGGCGATTCGCGCTCTCACGCCACCGGGTGCATCCCTGGCGGGTGACGCTCTTCATCAGCAATCTGGCGAATGATGGTGGCGCCGAAGTGCAGTCCATGGAGTTGGCGCGTGCGCTAAAGGCGCGCGGCTGGGACATTTCTGTAGTTTCGATGCGAGCCCCTAAGAGCGAAGTCGAATGCCTCCGCACGAACGGAATTCCGGTTCACACTTTGAACGTTCCCGGCTGGGACCTCGTCCGCCCCACGCTGCGGCTGGCGCGCTTCCTTCGCGAGGAACGTCCCCACATTCTGCACTGCCACATGTCACACGCGGTTCTCACGGCGCGGATCGCGAGGCTTGTGCGGAATGTCCCGGTCGTGATCGGAACGCTGCACGGCCTCAAGATGTACAACGTTCGCGGAACCGGCTGGCGCACCCGCGAGACCCTCAACGGGCTGACCAACTGGTTATCCGACGGTACCACCGTAGTTTGCGATGCAGCCGCCGCGCACTATCTCTCGACCGGCGCCGTAACGCGCGCATCGGTCCGGCTCATCCCCAACGGTATCGCCACGGATCGCTACCGCTTTGATCCCGCGATCCGGCAGCGCATGCGTTTCGAACTGGGCATCGATTCCGAATTCGTCTGGCTCATGGTCGGTCGCTTTCAGCCCGTTAAGGACCATCACACGATCCTCCGCGCTTTCGCGAGGCTCGCCAACAACTCACCCCAGTCTCGCCTCTTACTCGCCGGCAGCGGACCCCTGCAGAGTGAGCTCGAAGAACTGGCGATAGGCTTGGGCCTCGGTTCCAAAGTGCGATTCCTCGGAACGCGCGCCGACATCCCGGAATTGCTCACGGCGGCCGATGCCTGTGTGCTCTCTTCCGTTTGCGAAGCCTCACCGATGGCATTACTGGAAGCCGCGGCAACGGGCCTCCCGTGCGTGACAACGGACGTCGGCGGGACCTCCGATATTGTCATCCATGGCGTCACCGGATTCCTGTGTCCGGCCGCCAATCCCGAGGCTCTGGCACATGCCATGCTGCGGCTCTCCGCCCTCCCGCCGTCGGCCCGGACGCGGATGGGCGAGCAGGCCCGGCGTCATGTCACTTCGCGTTTCAGCATGAATGAAGTCGTCGGGCAGTGGGAACATTTCTATCACGAAATGCTCTCGAAGAAAGAGGTCACTCTGTGATTGTTTATTCCAAACAGCGGCTTACGATTGCCGAATTCCATTTCGACGAGCAGGGCGCCACGCCGCCGGTGGACATCATTCGCTACCAGTCGCGGCCGGAAAAAGTCCCCGGCACGATCTGTTATCCGATGTCGACGATACTGATCGATCTGCGGCAGGAGCCGGATGCTTTGCTCGACCAGATGTCGAAGACCACGCGACAGGAGATCCGGCGCGCGGGAAAAGAGCCTCTGAAGTTCGAGTGCAACGCCCAACCCGACAACTCCTGGCTATCCGACTTTTTCGAATTCTACGCGGAGTTCGCGCGGTTGAAGGGTCTGCCGGAACTCAATCGCGAGCGGATCACGGGCATGCGCGACTGCCAATCGCTGCTGCTGACTCGAATTAAAGACGACGCCGCCGCCGACCTGGTGTGGCACTGCTACATGCATGCGAACGGCTGCGCTCGACTGGTCCACTCGGCTTCGCTTTTCCGCGCCGCGGAAAAAGCTCGAGCGGCGTCCATCTCGCGCGCCAACCGGCTTTTGCATTGGCTTGACATGACGCATCTTCGCGGGCAAGGCTTCACCACCTATGACTTCGGCGGCTGGTATAGCGGACATGACGATGCCGAGAAGTTGAACATCAACCGGTTTAAAGAGGGCTTCGGCGGACGGGTAGCGCATCAATACAACACCGATCGCGGCGTCACCCTCAAGGGTACGCTCGCAGTTCATCTGCGGCATGCCGTCGGCGCGATCCGCGGACGAAAGTAGCGTTTCAAAAGTGAATCCCATGACGGCCCAATACCTTATCCGATTCGATGATATCTGTCCCACCATGGACTGGCAGAAATGGCAGCCAGTCGAGCAGGCACTGCTTCGCTCAGGCATCAAGCCTCTGCTCGCCGTAGTCCCGGACAACCGCGATCCCGAACTGTGCGTCGCACCCGCCAATCCGGAGTTCTGGCAGAGGGTTCGGGCGTGGCAGTCGCTCGGCTGGGGCATTGGGCTGCATGGATTCCAGCATCGTTATGACAGTCCGGCGGCTGGCGTTCTCGGCCGTCATGGATACAGTGAGTTCGCCGGTTTGCCCGAGTCGGTCCAGCGCGAGAAACTGGAACGCGGCATTGAAATCTTCCGGCGCGAGGGAGTCAGAACAGACGCCTTTATTGCCCCCGGACACACTTTTGATCAAGCCACTCTCCACGCGCTCGTAAGCCTGCGGGTGACTTGCCTGAGTGATGGCTATGCCTTGCATCCTTACGTCTCCCGCGAGGGAATGCTCTGGGTCCCACAGCAGTTGGGATGGTTTCGCAAAATGCCTTTCGGCACGTGGACCGTCTGCCTGCATACGAACCCCTGGAGTCAAGGACGCATCGACCGGTTTTGCCAAGACATTTTGGCATTTCGTGAAAAGACGGTCAGCCTCGATGAGATTACACGCTGCTATCGCAATCGCTCGCGTACGTTATCTGATCAGGTCTTCTACAACTGCTACCGCGCCCTAAGATCTGTGAAATCACGCTTCACCACGGAGGTCCCATGCACATCGCTTTTGCCATAACGCGCGGAGATGCCGTCGGCGGCGCAACTGTGCATGTGCGCGACATGTCGCGCTACATGCTCGATCGTGGTGATCGCGTCACGGTGCTCGTCGGGGCAGCTCGCAATAACGGGAACCGTGAGGCGCTGGACGAGTTCCGCCGCTACGACATCCCTTGTTGCCCGATTCCAAACCTTCGCCGGTCGATTGATCCTGTCCACGACCTCTTGGCCGTGCGCCAAATGCTATCTGTACTGCGCCGCATCCAACCGGATCTCGTCTCGACGCACACAGCGAAAGCGGGCCTGATCGGACGCCTCGCTGCGCGCGCGGCTGGAATTCCGTGTCTCTTCACTCCTCACGGCTGGGCCATCGCGGATAGAATCTCGAGTACAAGCGGCCGGATCTTTCGTGTCGCGGAACGCTTGGCCGCGCCCATGGCCCGGAACATTGTCAATGTCTGCGAAGCCGAAAGGAATCTGGCCCTCAGACACCGGATCGCGTCTTTGGAAAAGTTGGCCGTCATTCACAACGGCGTGCGGGACCTTCCGGACGGCCATCGGGCCAACCCGTCTCTCGAGCCGCCAAAATTGATCTCTGTAGCCCGGCTCGAAACACCCAAGGATCACGATTTGTTGCTGCACGCGCTTGCTCCTCTGCGCGATTTTTTGTGGGAGCTGGAACTAGTGGGCGGCGGTCCACGCGAAGCTGCCGTGCGCGCTCTGGCGAGTGAACTTCGCCTCGACAACCGTATCGTTTTTACCGGCCACACCAGCGACACCGTCGGAAAACTAGCCGGCTCACAGATCTTCGTGCTCGCATCCAAATCAGAAGGCTTCCCCCGCAGTATTCTCGAAGCCATGCGAGCCGGTCTACCAGTAGTCGCTTCGGATGTCGGAGGCGTCTCGGAAGCTGTCGCGCATCGCGAGACCGGCCTTGTAGTTCCTCGTAGTGACGTGACGAGCCTTTCCAAAGCGCTCGCCAGCCTCATCCTGAGTCCCACGACGCGCACGGCTTTTGGACGCGCCGGAAGACTGCGGTATGAACGCAACTTCACATTCGATCGTATGGCGCGACAGACTGTGGCGCTTTACGACGAAATTCTGAACCACAAACCGGTGGGCGACAAAATCCCCGCCGGCACGATCGACAGAGGAAGGTCCTGATGGCCAGCACCGCAATTGCGGCTGTGATTCCCACTGAGCATACGCCGCGTCCCGGCCGCTGTGCCCTGGTGATGATGGCCGGGGACGTGGTGGCTGCGGGACTTTCTTTGGTGGTCGCGGTTCTCCTCCGGCACGCGTTCGACGGCCACTACGACTTCGCGCTTTACTGGCGGCTCTCGGCCAGCCTGCTGCTGTTCGCTGCCGGGTATGGACTCTTTGGTCTTTATCCTGGCGTCGGCCACAATCCCGTCCGCGAGATCCGCCAACTCACCCAGGCCACCACCTTGGTCTTCGTTCTCTTCGCGACCTTGTTATTCCTCCTCAAAGAAGCGGGAACTTATTCGCGCGTCGTATTTGTAATCGGTTGGATTCTGGCCCTGGTACTGGTACCGCTGGCAAGGACCCGCGTTCGCCTTTGGTTCGGCAAGAGCTCCTGGTGGGGCTATCCAGTGGCCGTTTTTGGTTCCGGCGAGGTCGCGCATAAGATAGTCGAAGGGCTGCGGCAGCAGCCGGAATTGGGCCTCCATCCGGTTGCCGTCTTCCAGGAGGATGAATCCGGTTCGGGAACTTTTCCTGGAGTGCCGGTGCTCGGGTGCTTTGATTCCGCGCCGCTGTACGCCAAGCGTTTGGGCGTGGACCACGCAATCATTGCGGTTCCAGGCATCGTCGGACCCGAACTGATTCAATTGCTCGAATCGCACGCCAATGTCTTCCGGCGCGTCTACGTGATGCCGGGCCTCAATGAATTTTCGAGCTTCGGAATTGAGACGCGCGACATCTGCAGTTCCGTCGCCCTGGAACTTCGCCGCAGTCTGCTCGACCCGGTGAATCAATTCGTCAAGCGAATCTCTGACCAGGCGCTCAGTTTGCTGCTTCTGACTCTCTTATTGCCCGTCATGCTGCTGATCGTGCTGATCATTCGGCTCGAATCCCCCGGGAGTGCGCTGTTCTTCCACCGGCGGATCGGACATGGCGGACGGCAGTTCCCTATGTGGAAGTTCCGCACCATGCGGCCGAACAGCAACGGCATTCTCGAAGAGCATTTGCGCAACCATCCCGAAGAACGCGCCGAATGGCAGGAGAAGCGCAAGCTGCGGAATGACCCTCGGGTCACTCGCGTAGGACGCATTCTGCGCAAGACGAGTCTCGACGAACTCCCGCAGCTCTGGAACGTTCTGCGCGGCGACATGAGCCTTGTCGGCCCGCGGCCCATCGTCGCCGACGAGGCTACGAAATACAACCAGTGGTTCGATCTTTACTGTCGTGTAGTTCCCGGCCTGACGGGTCTCTGGCAGGTTTCGGGGCGCAGCGATACCGACTATCAGAAACGCGTAGATCTCGATAGCTATTACGTACGCAACTGGTCGCCATGGTTCGATATTTATCTCCTGGCTTGCACCGTTCGGGTAGTGATCCAGGGTGAGGGCGCTTACTGATGCATCGCGCCCTGTTTGCGTTTGCATTCTTCTGCCTGCCGTCCGCTTCGGGCGCTGTTTATTACGTGGATTCCGCCGCGGGGGTCGACAGCCAAACCGGGCTCAGTGTCTCTGCACCCTGGAAGACCTTGAGCCGCGTCGCAGCGTCCTCTTTCGCGCCCGGCGATTTTATCCTGCTTAAACGCGGCAGCACCTGGTACGAGCCGTTCACGGCGCCTTCGTCGGGAATGCCTGACGTGCCCATCACTTTCGGCGCATATGGGTCAGGGAGCAACCCCATCATCGATGGAAGTACGCTGGGCCCCCATCCTTCGGATCTCCTCTCGATGAGCGGAAAAAACGACATCGTGATTTCCTGCGTGCAGCTTCGGAATGGTCCAATGAACGGCGTCAATTTGTATAACAGCGCGAGAATCACTTTGCGCGGCCTCACTGTCTCGTCTAATCGTCAGGCCGGCATCGAGGTCTACAACTGCAATGCGGTTGAAATCGAGGGTTCGGAGATCACCGGCAATGGCACCGATACGACAGTTTCCTATGACGGCATCCGTGTTGATGGCGGCGGCAGCGAACTTTCCAGCTTCGTCATTCGGGGCTGCTACATTCATGACAACCTGGGCGGCGAAGGCTGGAATTCCGATAACGGCATTACCCTCGGGCACACCGGGGGCACGTTGGCCGTTCTCCGCTGCGTGCGGATCCTCGGCAACGAACTCGCCTTCAATGGAAATCCCGATCAGAACCAGGCGGGCCGAGGCTTGAGCGGCACCTTCACCGGTGACATTGTAGTCTCCAATAATTACGTTCACGATAATGCCTCCGCCGGAATCTATTTGGGAGACGAAGGTGTGAATGTCGCAATTACTCTTTCGCAAAATATTTTTTATAACAACGCGCTACGCCAATTCGGTGGATTCACCACCAACCACGCACGCGCCTTTCACAACGCGGCCTTCGTCGACAACGGCTATTACACGGCGATGGGCACGGAAGTCGGCGGATCCGGTACTTGGGAGATTAAGAATAATGTCTTCTATTACCAATCCACATCTACTGATACCTATCGCGGATATATTCGCATTAATGATCAGGCGCAGGACGCCAATCTTCAGTCGGACGGCAACCTGTTTTACTCACCGGGACCGAATCGGTGGTACAAGTCGAACGACACGCCACTCACATTTCAACAGTGGCAGGATTTTGGCTTCGACCTCACAGGTTTCAACCCTCAATAGGAACGCATCGATGCATAGGAAGCCAATCGTGGAATTGCCGTCTGGAATTTTCACCATCAGTCTCGACTTCGAACTTATTTGGGGTACGCTCGACAAGCCCAAGCACCGGCGCTTTCGCCGTCTTTGCGCCATCGAGCGCGAAGAAGTTATCGACCGGCTGCTGGCTCTGTTTACCGAATATCGAATCAGTGCGACCTGGTGCACCGTCGGCCACCTGTTTCTGGATCAGTCCCACGTGACCGATGCCCGCGCAACCGGCGCAGATGGTCCAATCTTTTACGGTCGCGACCTGATCGAGAAGATCCGCGAGTGCTCGGTTCCGCAGGAGATCGGAAGCCACACGTTTTCGCACGCGATCTTCGACGATCCCTTGTGCACCCGCTCGGTCGCCAATCGCGAATTGTCCAATAGCACCCGGATTGCGCTCGAGATGGGTGTCGGCATGACGTCCTTTGCATTTCCCCGAAACCGCGTTGCGCATCTTGATTTGCTGCCGCGCCATGGCTTCAACGTTTTCCGCGGGCAAGACACCAGTTGGTACGAGCAAACCTCCGAGCGGCGATGGTTTCATCGCGCCGGACACCTCATCGACATCCTATGCGCCACTTGCCCGACCCCTTCACTGCCTGTCTGGCACAACGAAGGAATTTGGGAGCTTCCTGGCTCCATGTTGTTCACACCGTCGCACGGGCTACGCTGCTTAGTGCCCGCCAGAACCAGAGTGAATCGCGCTCGAAAGGGCCTGTTGGCCGCGGCGGAAAGTAAGAAGATTTTCCATCTTTGGTTTCATCCAACCGACCTGGTGGTTCGCAAGGACGCCATGTTGGAAGGGCTGCGTCAGATCCTCGAATCCGCCTGTCAACTACGCGATGCCGGCCGTCTGGAAATCCTGCCCCTCTGCGCGATTGCAGAGTTGCTGAACCAGCGCGATCGGCCGCACCTTGAACCCGCACTCAATGAGGAGGTTTACCTGTGACTTCTGCCGTAATTTCCATCCGCCGGGGCACGGCCGCAAAGGAAACGGTTGCGCCATCGTCCGATCGGCCCAAGCGCATCCTGCTGCTGTCGACGAATCTCGGCATCGGCGGCGGCGCTGAAGAACAAGTCCACCAACTTGCGCTGGAACTCCGCTCACGTTCTTGGACTGTCGGCATCATCTCCATGCTGGCGCCCAGCACTCTGCCGCCGGAATTCGAAGGCTCCGGAATTAACGTCGGCACATTGAATATGAAGCGCGGAGTCGCCGACCTGCGCAAAGTTTCTCAGCTCGCCAATATCGTCCGCCGCTTCGGCCCCGACGTGCTCCATAGCCACATGACCCACGCCAATCTGCTCGCTCGCGTGGTTCGTCCGCTGACCAAGGTGCCGGCTCTCGTCTGCACCCTTCACGGCTCCAAAATGCACAGCGTCCGGGGTGGTTCTACGCGATTCCGCGAACTCGCACACCGCTTCACCGACCGCTGGGCAGACGTCACCACAACCATCTGCCAGGCTGCGGCAAATTCCTGTATCGAGGATGGCGCGGCGCCTGCCGGCAAGGTCCTGGTAATGCCCAATGGCGTCGATACCGGCCGCTATCTTCCCCGTCCGTATTGCCGTGAACAACTGCGCACCACGCTCGGAGTGCAAGGCCAGTTCGTTTGGCTCGCGGTCGGGCGCTTCGAACTGCCCAAGAACTACGCCTTGATGATCCGCGCATTTTCATTCGCGATTCAGCACAGCCGTCGTGATATGGTGTTGCTGATCTGCGGCTCAGGTTCGATGCAGCCGCAGATAGAGGCGCAGGTCCGCAAACTGGGACTGCAACACTATGTGCGCTTTCTCGGAGTGCGGCGCGACATCCCGGATGTGATGAACGCCGCCGATGCTTTCGTTCTGTCATCCGATACCGAAGGCCTGCCGATGGTGTTGCTCCAGGCCTCAGCGAGCGCCCTTCCAATCGTGGCGACCGCAGTCGGGGGCAACAGCGAAGTGGTTCAGCAGAACAAAACCGGCTTTCTGGTTCCCCGCGGCGATGCCATGGCCCTTTCCGCGGCCATCGAACGCGTCTGCTGCCTCAATAGTTTCGACCGCGCACGGTTGGGACGCGCAGGCCGCCAGTTCACTCATCAGAATTTCGGCATCGAGCACATCGTCGATCGATGGGAGAAGTTGTACCAGCAGTTACTTACCACCGCAGCGGATTTGAAAGGAAAGAAAGTATGACGAACGCCACAGCACCTTGCGCGAACCACGTTCTCTCGGCATTGGATTTTTCCCCTCGCGACTTGTCCCTCAGTCACAGAGAGGCCTCCAGCAGCCGGACCGTGGTTCAAATGTTTTCTGACACTGCTGCCGCAACGCCTCATGCCCTCGCTGTGCAATGCAGCACGGATACCCTCACGTATGGCGAACTCGACGCCAAATCCAACCAACTCGCGCGCCATCTCCAATCGGTCGGCGTCGGCCGCGAAGTACCCGTAGGAATTTATGTCGAACGGTCGCTCGCTTTCGTTACCGGCGCCCTTGCCATCATGAAAGCCGGGGGTGCTTATTTGCCCCTCGATCCGTCCTGGCCTGCCGAACGCGTCGCCGGAATTTTGCGCGATGCCCAGGCGCCCGTGCTACTCTCGCACCGCTGGAAGGCCGCCGGATTGCCGCCTGGAATGTGGAGTACCGTGGACCTTGATGTCAACGAGCAACAGATCGCCAGTCAGTCGTGCGAGCCCTTGCCCGAGGGAGTCATGCCCGGCCAACTCGCTTACGTTATCTATACCTCCGGGTCGACGGGCCAGCCGAAGGGCGTCGAAATCACTCACGCAAATCTCACGTCTTTGATCGATTGGCATGTCCAAGAATTTAAAGTCAACCCGTCTGATCGCGCCAGCCAGATCGCTGGTCTGGGCTTCGACGCCGCAGTTTGGGAAATTTGGCCTTATCTCGCCGCCGGATCGAGTCTGCACATCATCGACAACGAAGACCGGCGCTCTCCCGAAGCTCTGCGGGATTGGCTCGCCGAACAACGGATCACTATCGCCTTTGTTCCAACGGCGATCGCCGAAGGACTGATCACCAGCCGCTGGCCTTCCTGTAAACTGCGCTGGGTGCTTACCGGAGGCGATGCCCTTCACCGCTATCCCGACCCGGGGCTTCCATTCACCCTCGTCAATAACTACGGCCCCACCGAATGCACCGTGCTCGCAACGTCCGGCATTGTTCGCAGCGCAATCGATGCCGCGAAGCAGCCCTCTATCGGACGAGCCATACCGAGCGCCGAAGTTCACATCCTGGACGCTAACCTGGCGCCGGTAGTTCCCGGCCGGCCTGGCGAGATCTGTATCGGTGGACCCGGCGTCGCGCGCGGCTATCGCCATCAACCCGCTCTGACCGCGGCCAAATTCGTTCCGAATCCATTCGGACAAGGCAACCTTTATCGAACTGGAGATCGCGGGGTTCTGCGTCCCGACGGCGAGATTGCATTCCTCGGCCGCATGGATGATCAAATCAAGGTCCGCGGTTATCGCATCGAACCTGAAGAAATTGTCGTCGCACTCGGCCGCCATCCGGAAATCCGCTCGAGCGTCGTGATTCCTTATGGCGACTCGCTCGCTGCCTACCTCGTCTTACAGCCCGGAACCAACCCTACGGCGTCCGCGCTGCGCGAGTTTCTCTCTACTACGCTGCCCGACTACATGATCCCGTCCACTTTTGTCCGGATCGAAGAGCTCCCGCTCTCGACCAGCGGCAAATGCGATAAACGCGCGCTACCCGATCCAAGCCAGACCAACACGCTCCCGCTACATGCGGAAACTGTTGCCGGGCCAACTGGCAACACCATTGAGAGCCGCTTGTTGAATATCGTCGGCACGCTGGTCGGTTCGAGCAATATCTCGCCCGACGACAACTTCTTCTTCATCGGCGGCCACTCCATGCTCGCTGCACAACTGCTGGTGCGCATCCGCCAGGACTTCGGCGCATCGCTCACGCTCCGCCAGCTGTTTAAGGCTCCCACCGTGACGGCACTATCTAAAGAGATCGGAAAGTTGAATACCAAAAATAGCAGCGCCGGGAAGTAAAGACACCATTAAAATGACAGCTACGCTCATGACACCCAACGACTCGGAACTGAGTCTTCACCGGCTGCTCGATCCGGAAGTTCTCGCGAACCCGTATCCTCTCTACAAGGCATTGCGAGACCATGATCCCGTTCATTGGGATCCGTTCCTGCATGCGTGGGTTGTGACTCGCTATGAAGACGTGCACCACGTGCTGATGCACTTCTCAGCCAATCGCACCCCGACTCCCGAGTACTTCGAATCTATCGGCATGGGCGAACTCGCGCCGGTCGCCGCGTTCATGGTTCGTCTGATGCTGTTTCAGGAGGGCCACGCCCATACGCGACTCCGCAGCCTCTGCGCGTGTGCCTTTACGCCGGGCCGGATCGCCGACCTGCGGAGTCACATTCAAGATGTCGCCAATCGCCTGATCGACCGCGTACTGCCCACGGGCACCATGGATGTCATAGCTGATTTTGCCGGCCCCCTGCCTTCCATCGTCACCTGTGAAATGCTCGGCGTACCCATCTCCGACTCCGCAATGCTGCGCGGCTGGTCCTCCGATTTCGCGGAGATGTTGGGCAACTTCCAGCACAATCCCGAGCGCTCCAGCCATATGCTGCAGACGGTCAACAACATGGAGGCTTATTTTCGGGAAGCCGTGCGCGAGCAGCGGCAGAATCCGCGACCCGGTCTCGTCGGCGCCCTCATCTCGGCGGAGACCGACGGCATGCGCCTCACCGAAGACGAGATTATTGCCAGCCTGATCGTCACCATGGTCGGTGGGCAGGAGACCACCACCAATCTGATCGGCAACGGCTTGGTCAGCCTGTTGCGCAACCCGGATCAACTTCAACTGCTGCGCCAAGATCCTTCCATCATCAACTCGGCGGTAGAAGAGCTCTTGCGTTACGAGAGCCCCAGCCAGCATACTGCGCGACTGGCGCCGGATGACGTGGAGCTCGGCGGAAAAAAAATTCGCAAGCGTCAGGCGGTAATCGCCGTAATGGCGGCCGGCAACCGTGATCCTCAACGTTTCCAAAATCCCGACCGCCTGGATCTGCGGCGTCCCGACAACCGTCATCTGGCCTTTGGATGGGCTGCCCACTACTGCTTCGGCGCACCACTCGCCAGGATGGAGGGCCAGATCGCTTTTGACACGCTGCTCCATCGCCTGCCGGGCCTGCGTCTCGAACCACAGGATCATGTTTGGCGCGAGAATCTCGGCTTGCGGGGTCTGACCTCTCTAAAGGTTTCCTTCGAGCCAAAATGAAGATATCAATGTGGGGCGGGCCTCGCCCGCAAGCGATCTCCGGGTCGTATGAGCTATGACCGCGACGCCGGCAGTTGACACTCGCGTCCATCTGCGCGAAGCGACGTTAGCCGACTATGATCAGATCATCGGCCTCGAATCGACACAGAACCTTCGCAGCCGCACGCGCGAAGAATGGTCCCGGTTCTGGCTGGACAATCCTCTTTACAGAAAACTCGGTTCCAGTTGGCCCATCGGTTGGATCCTCGAAGACCGGAACAAAAAGATTGTCGGAACCATCGGCAATATCCCGTTGCCGTATGTCTTCCAGGGGCGTGACCTGATCGTAGCCGCGGGCCGCGCCTGGGCTGTCGATGAACGTTACCGTAGTGTCGCTCTTATGCTGATGGACCAGTATTTCAGCCAGCAGAACGTCGACATGTTTCTCAACACCACTGTCAACTCCCTGGCTGCTGAAGCTTTTGGAGTCTTCGGGTCGAGCCCCGTGCCCGCAGGCGATTGGAGCGCCGCATCTTATTGGGTGACCAACTACCCCGGCTTCGCAAGGACTGCCCTCGCGCTTAAAAAACTTCCGCTGGCAGAACTGCTCTGCTATCCCGCGGCAGTCTGCCTATGGGGTAAGGATCGGGTGACCGCCAAACGCTTGCCGGCCCTAGGGCGGAACCTTGAAGTGAAACGCGAGAATGCCTTCGATGCACGCTTCGACGACTTCTGGGTGAAACTTCGCGAACGAAGCGAAGTCCTCATAGGTGTACGCAATCGCGAGATGCTCGACTGGCATTTCGGAACGAAACTCAAACGAGGAGACGTCTGGCTCCTCACGATTTCCCACGGCAATGGGTTGGCCGCCTATGGAATATTTCAACGTCGCGACGAGCCTCGCACCGGTCTCAAGCGAATTCGTCTGGTCGACTTCCAGAGCCTGTCCGAAGAATGCGGCTGTCTGAACGCGATACTACAGATGGCCTTGCGGCTGGCCCGTCAGGATCGAATTCACATCCTGGAAAAAGTCGGCCGCAACGTAAACGACACGCGGCTGATCGACGATTATGCCCCCTACTCCCGGAAGCTGCCGGCGTGGCCCTTTTTCTTCCAGGCGACAGACCCGCAGTTCCACGACATCCTCTTGCAGCCGAATGCATGGAATCCAAGTTCTTTCGACGGCGACGCAAGCCTGTAGCTAGCCGCCGGTCTCACTCCCGATTCTTACGGTTTGGGCAGGCTGATCAGGTTGGCCAGAAGCTGATAAGCTCCAGGCGTGCCCGCGGGCAGTTGACGCCAAAGCGCGAGTCCCAGATAGATCCATCGCCCTTTGCCGTACCTCGCTTCGACCAACGACCCGCGCTTTTCTCCCGGATTGTCCTTGAACGAATCCACCATCGTAACCAGATCGCTATACCTGGGATCTTTCTCGCCCAGAAAATAGAGGCCGCGCTCCTGCACCCAACCGTCCCACGTTGCAGGCCCGATCCGGTTCGGGAAGTTGAATACCGGATGAGACGGCGTCAGAATTTTCACCGGAACGGTCTCATCGCACACGCGATTCCCGCTAACCTCAGCTGGGAACGGCCCGTATTCGAGCCTGGTTAAATTCCATCTTGTTGTACTGCACGATGGCCGTGCCGCCATGCTCGACATAATCGAGCAAGCGGTGATTGTAAGCGCGCAGATCCTTGCGAGCCTCATAAGCGCGGACTCCGGTGATGATCACGCTGTACTTCGACAGATCGCCCCAAGCCAGTTCGTCCTGGTCGATAAACGACAGCTTCGCACCCAGTTGCTCGATCGCAGGAGGCACCTGATCCCCCGCGCCGACGATGTAGCCGACGCTGACATTCGGCACTGTCTTCACGTCGACCACCTTGAGCGCGGTTTCAGCCGGCTTGATATCCTGGCGCCGCTGAACGTGCGGATAGTCGATCTCATAGTATCCGGCCGAACTTCGTGTCGCTCGCTCGGCCGTGTCACTACTGCTCGCAGTGTGTACTCGCCGAGTTTCACCTGCGCTGGAGCCGTCACCGTGAATCGGGCCGAGAGCGATTCATCCTCATGGGCGAATTCGAGCGGCACGCTGGCGGGCGTGGCCTTCCAGCCTGCTGGTAATTCGATCGCGACGCTGGCCTGCGCAGCTCCTTTGGTGCCATTCGTGACGGTGACATGAACCTCGCGCCGAACAGGTTTAGCCGGCGAGGAACCTGCCGGCGCCGGGATCACCACCAGCGGCGGCGTAACCTTCACCGAGAAGGCCGGGACGACATTCATCTCCATCCGCTTATCGCCCGGTGTAGATATCCTTCACATAGCGGAATTGCACCGGCACATCCCGCGTGACGTCGGCATCTCCCGCCTTCAAGTGAAACGTAACGCGGAACGGCGTCGGACGAAAAGGGACGCCGAATGTCACGTCGGGCGCGTAAATATTGATCGCGGGGTTCGCCGGCTTCTTCCAATAGTCGTCGCTGAAGTAGGGCGTGGTCAGCCGCAGCAGTTTTGGGAACACGGGCCTCGACCACGCAAGTGATAGACTCCATCTTTCTTCGCCAGTCCTGCCGGGCAAGGCGCAGCAACATCCAGGCCGCCGATCGAGACGCCCGTAATGGCAACCTCAGATGGCCCGCGATTCACTGCCAGCACTGAGAGTTTCACCGGCTGTCCTGCGACCACCAGGCCGTCATCGGAGACTGCGTCGAAACTCACGCCATGCGCGGCGAGCACTGCGTCTTCGTAATCGCGTTCCTTCGTCTTCAACCGGAAATCGATCTCATACCGCGCCGAGTCGGAGAGAGGCATTGCGGCGAGTTGTGCGCGAAGCGCTCGCACGGCTGCCAGACCGGCTTCAGTGGGTGGCGCGGTACCGGCGTCGTTGCCGGAATCGTAGGCCTTCTGCGCTTGACGGGCATGATCTACAATCGCGGCTAGTCCGGCCTTCAATGCTTCGGGCGGGGTCGGGCCGGCATATTGGGCTATCGATTCGAGCGTGATCGCCACGCCATCGAACAGCGATGTTTCGTCTTTCTCCTTTTGGCCGGCGAGAACGCTATCCACAAGCTGATAGCCCGCAGGTCCACGCCCCCCGCGTCCACTAGCGATTCCGGGCAGCGGCGGAAGTCCCCCCATCCCTTGACACTTGTGGTTGCTGCGGGCGTCGGAACCGATCTCCGCGTAAGTTCGGCCGAGCAGCGGATCATAGTGCGCGGTATCGACACGGGTCAACTTGATCGTGGGCGCAGGACGGTCGGCAGGAGCCGCAGAAGGCACCCCTTGGCCGCGACGAGTTCCCGGTCCTCGACCTCCGGGACCACCGGCAGGCGGACCGCCGAATCCGCCTGTGAAATAAAGTTTCTTCGGTTGCCATGCGCGAAGCCCGGCCTGGATCTGTTCAGAATATTGCGACGGGTCGCCTGCGGCTTTATAGGCTTCCCGAGTCAGGATCGTTGTGGCTTCGTGAGCCCGATCGCCGCCGCGCCCCTGGATATTCATCGTAAGCACTACGTCCGGCCGGAATGTGCGGATCAGCCGGACAAAATCGCCGACAATTTCGTTTCTACCCCATTTATTAATCACTTCCTGCGGGTCAAAAGAATAACCGAAGTCGATGGCGCGCGTGAAGTATTGCTCTGCGCCGTCCAGGCGGTGCGCCGACATTAATTCGGAAGTCCGGAGCACCCCGATGTCGTGAAACAATTCCGGGCCGATTTCGTTCTGACCGCCTTCGCCGCGAGTGGTTTGCACGCAAATGGAGCGCAGTCCCATGCCATGGGTGAACATCGCGTAGAGTGCGTTATGCTCATCATCCGGATGCGCCGCGACTTGCAGGAAGGTTCCAGAGACCGCGAGTTTGCGCAGCGCGAGACCAAGAGCGACGTGGCCGCTATCCTGCGCGACCAGCGGAAAGTTCATGCGATTCTGCGCCAGGAGGTACAAGTTGCATGGCGCGGTGATTACGAAAGCAAGGCAGATGCTGACCGCGAAGGCAAGGAGGCGTCTCATGTTTGGGTCCCCTCCGGAACCAGTTCAGTGAAGTTTATTCTATGCACGGAGGGGATGGCTTTCGCAAGCGCCAACGCGGGAGATTAGGGATAGACCGGAAATCTCTGATTTATCCCCGAGCGGAAATGCTTACATCGATGTAGCGGCGGGAATGATGGCCATTTCCACGAAGTTGCTGGCATGCCCCGGCATTTCGATAGTGACCGGTATATTGCCGGTCGGAGTGCCAGGCGGAATTGTCACGTTGATTTGATACAGTCCCACATAAGTAGGCGCGAGACCGGCGTAGGACGGGACCGCACTGGATTCACCGAGGAATCCGCCACCGAAATAGATGGAGACGTTATTGACCGCCTGAGCCAGCGGCGCAGTGGACGGCGCTCCGGCACCGGTGTCAACGGATGGTGAAACAGGGCCCAGGCCCAGTGCATAGATGGTAATGACATCCCCTACGTGCGCGGGATGTGCCGGCACACCCAACGTCGACGGAAGCGCCAATGTACCGTCGGACGCGTTGATGACGATGCCCCAAGGGGATGTGTCGGGAGCGGGCCCAAGCGATGGCAACGTGAAGAGTCGCGGCGCTATGGAATCCACGCTCGCGCTGACCATGTTGCCGGCTTGTCCGTTGCGTACAACTTGAACCACCGCTGAACCGGCAGATAGACCGAACGGCACCTGGAAGTCGGCTTGATATGCGTCGACATAAAAGAGCGGCGCCGCGGTTCCGTTCACCAGCACTTGGATGCCGGCGAGAGTAGTCGGCAGAGGCACAACGCTGGCATACGCCGGCCCCGTCGCCGAGAACTGGGTGCCGAATACCGCTGCAATCGTTCCGGAGCCCACCGCTTTACCACTCGAAAACGAGGCATTATCGACGACTCCGCCGAACGAGATCTGCGGCCCGCTCTGCGCTGCGACCGTTACCTGCACCGGAATGGGAATCGTGGTGTTCGCGGCGTTCGAAGCGAGCGTCACCGTACCCGTGTAGCTTCCGGGACTGAGTGAGCTTGGATCGACCGTAAGACTCACCGTGGATCCCCCGCCGGATGTAATCCCGCTGAGCCAGCTTCCGCCCGATGTAGTGACGCCCGAGATACTGAGCGTTCCCATGCCGATGTTCTGAAAATTCACGCTGTAAGCCTGGGCTGCCTGCCCCTGAACCAGGTTATAGGTCAATGGAGTGATTTGCAGGATTGGTTGAGTGGTTACCGTCAGGTTAACTGCAATCGTCTGGTTGTCCGGAGCATAAGTCGACCCGGAGAGAGCTACTGTTCCCGTATAATTGCCTGACTGGTTCGGCTGCGCGGTGACCTGTACCTGATACGGAGTATAAAAAATGTAACTGCCTCCGCCGGATAATGCGAAAGAAAGCCACGGGCCATTATCCGAGGTGGTGATCGAGGAATGAACTGAGCCCCCGGTGTTCACATTCAATACTGCGGTACTGGCAGGGCCACCATACGGCGTGACATATAAGTTGGCAGACGCCGGTGCGCCGTTCACCTGAACGGTCACCACCACGCTCTGCGGGGAATCAATCGCGTTGGGATCGTTCAAAGTCAACGACCCGGTGTAGGTGCCGACTGCCAGGCTGGCGGTGCTTACCGCGACCGTGACAGGAAGGCAGGCAGCGACCGGACCGCCTGTACAGGTCGCAGGACTACCGATGGTCCCCGTCAACCAGGATGCGGACGAGGCAATCGACAGATTCAGAGAGCCCGTCCCGATATTAAACGCGTTAATGCTTTGCGCGGGAGTAGTGGCGCCGGACTCCACATAAATCGGACCAACTGCGGTAGTGCTGAGCCGAAGCTGTGGCGCGGCGGACAACGTAGCGACGCTGAAACACGTGAGAAGGATGCTGCAGAAGTCAGGACGCACGCATCCATATAGTTTGGCAAACATAGATTGTTTCACCTTATTGGTTGGAGTGGAGACGCGGACGCAGTACAACTGATTATACCCGCAAAATGCGTGAGTGGACTCGGTTAAAAAGTATAAATTAAGGCCTCCTTTCCGTGCGGCGTTACTCTAGTAGACATGCTTCGTCTTTGTTGCTTACTCCTGTTACTTGTCGCGCAGACCGCGTTCTCCCAATCTCAATCAATGGATGAATTCTTCAAGCAAACGTTTGAGGAGATGTTGCGCGCCAACCCGGAGCAGGCGACCTCCATCGGCCGCCACGAATATGACGACCGCTGGACAGATTGGTCCAAACCGGCGCGAGCCCAGCGTCGCCAGTTTTTTGAGTCGCGTCTCGCAATGCTACATCAGTTTCCCTCCACGGACCTGACCGTCCGGCTGGTTAAATACGATTTCCAATCCCGGCTCGATTCGTGGGACCTCGAAGACTACCTGATTCGCGTGGGCCAGCTCTTCGGCTTCCACAACCGCATTTACCTGACGGTCGACCGCATGCCGGCGCGCACGGTTCACGATTACGAAAACATCCTCGCCCGTCTTCGCGCCGTTCCGGTTTACGTGGACCAGAGTATCGACATCCTAAACGAAGCCATTGCCCGCAAAATCACGCAGTCGAAGATCGTCAACGATGCGGTCTGCCATCAGCTCGCCGCCCAGATCGCGCAGGACTCCGACCATACCGCGCTGCTCGCCGGCTTCCGCAAAATCCCCGCCAACATTCCGCCGCACGAGCAGCAAAGATTGCGCGCTGCAGCCAAGGAGGCTTACGACCAACAGTTTCTTCCAGCGTGGCGCAAGCTGCAGCACTTCATGACCACCACCTACGCGCAGCACGTTCGGCCGGCCGACAGCCTGAGCTCCATTCCGGACGGCAAACAGGCGTACGCCATTCTCGTCCGGCGGCTAACCACCACGAGCCTGACGCCCGAACAGATTCATCAACTCGGCGAGCAGGAAGTAAAGCGCATCGAGGGCGAAATGCAATCTGTGGTGAAAGAGACCGGATTTAAAGGCACTCTCGCCGAGTTTCAAGATCGCATCAAGAACGCGCCGGAACAGCACTTTCGCAACAAAGAAGAGATGTTGGCCTACTGCCGGAACATCGCCAAAATTATCGAGCCGGAGCTGCCGAATCAGTTTCGTCATATTCCCATGCTGCTGTACGGGGTTCGTCCCATTCCAGCGGATCGCGAAGCAGGCACGGCAACCAACGCCCAGGCGCCCTCTCCTGATTTCACGGTTCCCGGCTGGTTCAATCTCAACACCTATGAACCTGAGAAACAGGTGAAGTACGACAAGGAGTCGCTGGTGCTGCACGAAGCGGTTCCAGGCCACATTTTCCAGATCACGTTAGCGCACGCCCAGCAGAATCTTCCCGACATCCGCAAATTCTATTCGAACAGCGCCTTCGCGGAAGGTTGGGCGCTCTATGCCGAAGCGCTCGGTTCGCAACTTGGGCTGTATCGCGATCCCACCAGCCGTTACGGGCAACTCGCCAGCGAACGCTTTCGCGCCGTGCGCCTGGTGGTAGACACGGGCATTCATCAGTACGGTTGGACACGTGAACAGGCACTCGCGTATTTCAAGCAACATGCTCCGGAGGAATCGGTGGCGGAAATCGACCGGTATATCTCCTGGCCCGCGCAGGCGCTTTCCTACAAGATGGGACAACTCACCATCCGTGAATTGCGTACGAAAGCCGAGCAACAGCTCGGGGCAAAGTTCGATATCCGCGAGTTCCACGACGCGGCGCTCCGCGAAGGCACGCTTCCGCTGGAACTCCTGAAAGACGTCGTGAACGCCTACATTACCAAATAAGCGAGCGCCGCTCTCCCCCTTCAGACCACGCTTTTTTTCCAACTCCCGCGGCGAAAAACAAACATTGCCGCGATCGTCATGGCAGTCTCCGCCGCGGGGATCGAGCAGAAAATACCCTCTGGTCCCATTCCCGCCTGAGTTGCCAGAAACCACGCCAGAGGAATCTGGAAGCACCAATAGCAGAAGAAGTTGATAACTGACGGAGTCCGGGTATCGCCGGCGCCGTTAAACGCCTGCACCAGCACCATGCCCCACGCATAACCGATATTCCCAATACTCAAAACACGCAGTAACGTCACGGCAACGGAAAGTACTTCTGGATCCTGCGAAAAAAATCCGGCGAGCTGAGGCGCGAAAATCAAGAAAAGGATCGAGAGCACAGCCATGTAGCACATGTTGTAAAGGCCGGTCCTATACACCGCCTGTTCGGACCGTTCAGGATGACCCGCCCCCAGGTTCTGCCCGACCAGCGTCGCAGCCGCATTCGAAAGCCCCCACGACGGCAGAATGACGAACATGAAAATACGAATACCCAGCCCATAACCCGCGACGGCAGCCGTTCCGAACAATGACGCGATGCGGATAAGCGCCAGCCAGCTTGCGGTGGAGATCAGAAACTGGATCATTCCGGTACACGAGACCCGAAGCAGGTGAGTCATCACGCCGATATCCAGCCGGATCTGGCGCAGGGAAATACGCACCCGGCTGGAGCCCCGCAACAGTGCGTGGATCTGGTACGCTACTCCGATGGCGCGGCCCGTAGTAGTGGCTACAGCGGCGCCCATCACGCCCAAATGCGGAAACAGTCCCCATCCATTGATCAGGCAGGGATCGAGAATAATGTTGATGCCATTGGCAAGCCATAAGGTCCTCATCGCGAGCGCCGGATCGCCTGCCCCGCGGAAGATCGCGTTAATCAGGAAAATCAGAAAGATCACCAGCGAGCCGCCTAAAAGCACAGCCGTGTATTGATGACCGGCAGCGATTACTGCTGGACTTGCGCCCATCATCCTCAGCAGATGCGGCGCAAACAAGACGCCGGTCACTCCGACGATCGCGGAAATGACTAGCCCGATGATGATTGATTGGACCGCAACCACCGCCGCTCCCTCGGGATCTTTCTCGCCGATGCGCCGCGCAACGAATGCCGTCGTCGCCATGCTCAGTCCTAAGGCGATGCCGAAGACCAGGACGAGCGTAGATTCGGTCAGCATGACAGTGGCGACCGAATCGGCGCCCAGGCGTGCGACGAAGTAGATGTCCACGATGCCGAACAGCGACTCCATCAACATCTCGAGCACCATGGGGATGGCGAGTAGCACAATCAGCCGCCCGATGTTCCCCGTCGTGTAATCGCGATGGGAACCGGACAGCGCCTCTCGCACTGCGTCGATGACACCCCGACTGTGCGAAGCCCCCACCGCTTCCCCTGAACCCATTCGTCTATTGTGAGCCATGCGGGCCGGAGCCCCAAAAAAGTTTACGCATTTGTACGCTCGAATTTCGCAATTCCTTTGTGGAGGCTATGACAATCTATGGGACTGAATGAACGACGCAAAGTAAAAGAACTGCAAGAGGTGACCTTCCCCGGACGCGTAAAAGAAATCGAGGAGATCTGCGGGGCCGCCATTCCCTATGAGATCGAATGGGAGAGCATCGCCGATGATGCGGGAGCCTTGAATTTTATCGACAACGTTTCCTGTCACCGTCTGAATATGGCGTTGCGCATGATCTGTCAGGACGATATGGGAAAGCAGGCCGTTCGCGAGGGCCTCAAACTGGTGAAGCTGAAGAATGTGAAAGACCAACCGTCCACCGTGAAGTTCGGCGCCGGTACGCTCGAGATGCACTGCGACTATGCGGTCGGCGCCGGCTCCATCATCAGTGACAATGAGATTCGCCGGATTCTCGAGAACGGCCTCTGAATTTGCGGTGGAATTGAATGAATCGGCGGATTACTTGGGCACGCTCAGCGTTTGGTCCCCATCAAAATAGGCGAGGAAACGGCTGCCTGCCGGAGCTATGGCGTCCTTCGAACGGATACCGCCGAGGGGATCGAGGTATGGATTCTTCCTGCTTTCTCCCAAGTGCCCCGCGGTGGCGCGCACTTTCACCTTCTCACCGTTCACCGCCGTGGCTTCCATAAGCCTGAAAGTGGGCCGGGTGGTGTGCACCAGAAACTTCCTCTTGGCTGCGTCCACAATGACGCCGACAACTGCTGCGCCTTTGGCGATGACTACCGTATCGCCTACCGTGACATCCGTAGTGGCTCGAAAATGCAATAGCTCGCCGGGTTGGCAGTCTGAGGGAACGTCCTGGGTCAGCGCAATCTCAAAGGGCAGCCCGCCGATCAGATTCACCATGCGCGTCTGCGCTGCTGGCGGCGTTCCTGTTGCTGCGGCCTCTGCGCTGCCCGGATTGCGCATGGCGTGAATCACCGCTTCGCTCACGCCACCCTTGGTTAGCCGGATAATCTCGGGAGTTGTCAAAGTAAAGTTGGTGCGCGAGGCTTGAATCTGGCCGATGATCACCGATTCCGGCACGTGTGCCTGCACCATTTCGAGGATCGCCTCATTATTCAGAACGGCTGGAGAAAGTGCAGAGGGTTTGGGAACGGCAGTTGGGCTAGCCGCGTTGCTCTGAGCGGGCGCCTGCGGCCTGGAGCGTCCGCGCGAAAACCAAAACCATCCCGCCGCGGAGACCAGCACAAGAAATATGACTATCGAAGGTGCAGCCAGGCGATTCTTGGGTGCTGCGGGTCTAATCCTGGTGGGGTGCTCATTACGTGGCAGCCCAATTATCGCCGGTGCCATCATGACCCCGGAATCCGATCGTAGCTTCAATGCCGCCAGTTCGTCATGCATCTCTTGCATTGACTGGTAGCGTTGGCCGGGTTCCTTCCGCAAAGCGCGATAAACAATTTGCTCTAGCTCAACCGGAGTGCCTGGCGCGATTCCCGAGATAGCTGGCGGTTCGTCCCTGAGGATGGAAGTAAGCGTCAGGAGTGGGGAGCCCTCCAGAAAAGCCTTGCGCCCCGTGATCATCTCGTACAACACGCAGCCAAACGAAAACACATCGGACCGCTGATCGACCCTCGCGCCCTGAGCCTGTTCCGGCGACATGTAGCTCATGGTGCCGAGGATGGAGCCTTCCACCGTCATCGGCGCCGGACCCGCGGTTTGAGTTACGTCGCTTAGGGAAACATCGCCCATCGGACCGGTCAATTTAGCCAGCCCAAAATCAAGGATCTTCACCAGTCCCTGGGCAGTTACCATGATGTTGCCCGGCTTCAGGTCGCGATGAACAATGCCCACGCTGTGAGCGGCCTGCAATCCGTCGGCAATCTGTACGGCGTATTGCAGACACAATGCCGTTCCCAATCCTCCTGGCGGAATCAACTCTCCGAGAGTTTTACCTCTAACGAATTCCATGACCATGTATTGGTCGCTTCCATATGGAAAAATGTCATGGATGGTAATGATGTTGGGATGGTTCAAACTGGAAGCCGCCTGGGCCTCCTGAATGAATCGCCGGCGGGACTCGGGAATGCCCGAACTGCTTCCTAATAGGACTTTGATCGCGACCAGGCGATTGAGCCGCGTATCTTGCGCCCTATACACCTCGCCCATGCCGCCGGCCCCAAGTTTCTCAAGAATTTCATACTGCAAAATGGTTTGGCCGGTCATAGGGCGCGGAGAGAGTCAACGTCTAGTCTGTCACACAGGATGCACGTTGGTGCCCCTGGTTTCGCTAGCCTTCAATCGACTGTATCGAAGCTTACAAATCAGTGCCGCGAGTCGATGGATGGCGCCAGTACGAAATCCTGGCCAGGCTTGCGGCGGGGTCGAGCGGTGGAAAACTGCGGATCGTCCGGCCTGCTCTTCTTCCATTCCGCAAGGGCTTCAGGCGATAGATAATCATCGGTGTTGAATAGGTTGAATTCATCATCGCCGGGAGGCATAACGGCGACCATGAGCGCCACCTCGTCGCGAGGTCCCTGGAAATAAGAGATCCTGATGCGGTGCTCACCACGCTTGAGTTTGGCCGCGCCTGCGTAACCGCGCGCAGCGTGCATACCGTCGTTGTCGATAACCGTGTGACCGTCAATGTAGAGTTTGGACCCGTCATCGGAGACCACCGCCCAGATATATTTACCCGGTTTCTCGATCCAAAATTTTCCGGTGTAATCGATGGCAAACCATTCGAAGCGGTCAGTGACACCGGGAAACCCCTGCGTAAAGCTGCGCCGCGGGACATTCAGTTCGTTCGTGTAGATAGTGCCGACAGGCTTCATCTTCTCGAGCTTGGGGAGTTTCAAACTCATCGGCGGGATGAAGTAGATTTCGCCGCGAAGCCCCGTGGACATGACTACCGTGGTTCCGAAATGAGCCACCGCATCTTCCTGTGTTTGGGCGGCAGCAACCTGGCAGAATAAGATGCAGCAGGCAAAAAAACAACGCATCATTATGGAAATCCGAGTTACCTGACCCAAATGTTATCATCTCGTCACTCTGGAAACTCGGCCCGTCAAAAATGGTCGTCACGGCAAAGCTCTGTCGTGCCTTTGAGTCGCGTCAGCCGGCGGCTTAAACTCGTCCGTGTTGAAGATGCGAAAATCTTTGTCATCAGGACGCCGTACACCCAGGATGAGCGATATCGAAAACCGTGGCCCCTGGAAATAGGACAATCGTATGCTGTGCATTCCCGCGGTTAGCGTAATCGATCCATCCTCCCGCAAGATTGCATGAACACCGTCGTTCTTGACGACGACGCGGCCATCAATGTAGAGTTTGGAACCGTCATCTGACAAAAGCGCGAAACGATACTTCCCCGGCTTCGCGACATAGAATCGTCCACTATAGTCGATTGCGAACCATTCGAAGCGGTCGGTCACCCCTGGAAATCCTTCCATGAAATCGCGGGGTGGAATATTGAGACCCTTAGTGTAGATCACTCCGACGGGTTTCAACTTTTCGAATTTGGGAAGCCGGTCCGCTCCTGTAGGAAGGTAATAAATCTCGCCGCGAAGTCCGAAGGGGATCACGGTCGAAGTTCCGAACCGCGATTCCACTACGGTAGTCTCAAAATGCGCGCCGATCTCTTCAGGAGGAAGTTGTTGAGCTGGACACGTAGCCTGCATCAGCCAGACGACGGCGACGCGATAGAGTTCACCTCGGCCACGCTTCCTCATCCGGTATGAATGTATCACTAACGGCGATGCGTCAATAATAATCCGCGCAGCTCATAAAGTAGCCGCAGGTTTCGCAGATTAACTTGCATTTCCTTGCTGTCAGGCGCCGTGAGCAGACGGGACAGTAAAGCATCGGCTCATCAGAATCGCTCACTCCATCGGTCGGGCCGTGGCGTGCGTGGTCCGGGTCACCCTGCCAAGCGACACGCTCCTCTTTCATGGAACAATCATATAAGACGTCTGCGACGACGTTCAACGCAAACCCTGGAGCAACTTCTCTCATGCCATTTCGTCGCTCAGCGATATCTTTTTCTCTTTTACTGTTCGGATGCGCGGTACTCATCTGGGCGCAACGCACAACCTATGAACGTCCGGTGAGGCAAGCTGCGCGCGGAACTCGCGGCGCAGTGGCCGGGGGCAGCGACTATGCGACGGACAGCGGCATGCGCGCCTACTACATGGGCGGTAATGCCGTGGACGCTGGCGTCACCGCGATGTTTGCGGCCGCGGTCACCGAATATTCTCACTTCGGCTACGGCGGTGAAGCTCCGATTTTGATTCGCACCCGGGACGGGAAGATTCACTCCATCGCCGGCGTGGGAACCATGCCCAGGAAAGCGACGGCGGAATTCTTCCGCAACCGACCGCTGCAGCCGGGCGAGGTCACATCAGAGCCCGAAAAGGGCGGTCTCAAAGGAATGGTTCCGGTCGCGGGCCTGATGTGCGCGCTGGTACCGGGCATGGTCGAATCCGGACTGGTCGCATTGCGCGACTATGGCACGCTCTCCTTCAATCAGGCGATCGAACCGGCCATCGAGTTCGCTGACGGAACCGCAATCGACGAGATGCGAGCCATGACCATCGATCGCTGCCGCCCGTTTTTCGAACTCTGGCCAACGTCGAAAGCGCATTTCACGCCGAACGGACAAGTGCCTTATCCGGGAACCATCTTCCGCCAGCCGGACCTGGCTCGCACCTTGCGCTCGATGGCCGAAGCCGAACGCAAAGCCCTGGCGGCCGGGGGCAATCGAAATGCCGGCATCGATGCCGTGCGCGATTATTTTTACCGCGGCGAAGTCGCTCGGAAGATCGGCGCGTTCGTCGAGCATAATCATGGATTGCTGCGGTACGAAGATATGGCCGCGTTCCGGCTGCAACCAGAGGAAGCTGTGTCCACGAACTATCGCGGATACCAAGTCTACAAGCCCGGCTTCTGGAGCCAGGGTCCAGCCATGATTGAGGCGCTCAACATTTTAAGCGGTTTCAATCTGTCTGCCATGAGGTTCAATTCGGCTGAATACATCCATACCCTCGTCGAAGCCTTGAAGCTGGCCTACGCGGATCGCGACACGTACTACGGCGATCCTAAGTTCAGCAAAATTCCTATGGAAACGCTGCTCTCCATGAAGTATGCCGACGAACGCCGTAAGTTGATCGGGCAAAACGCATCGCTCGACTTCCGGCCAGGGAAGATCGGCGAACATCCACCGCAACATCCCTCGCTATCCGAAGTCACTCATTTCAAGATTGACGACATGCTGATGGCGCGCGACACCACCTGCGTGGACGCGATGGACAAGAACGGCATAATGTTTTCGGCCACGCCGTCCGGAGCCTGGCTGCCTTCGGTCATCGCCGGCGACACGGGTATCCCGCTGACCGAACGCGCCCAAAGCTTCCTGCTCGTGCCAGGCAATCCCAACGAACTCGCCGGAGGCAAGCGTCCCCGCGTAACGTTGAGTCCGACAATTGTGACTCGCGACGGCCAGCCGAGCATGGCATTCTCCACCCCCGGCGGCGACAACCAGGAACAGTCGCTGATCCAGGTATTTTTAGACGTAGTGGAGTTCGGCATGGGGACTGAGGCTGCGATTGAAGCGCCTCGCATTCAGACGAGGCACCTGGTGTCCAGTTTCGATAACCACGCGATGAATCCCGGCGATCTGCTGCTCGACGAGCGCATTCGTCCGGAAGTAATGGCAGAGCTCATGAAGCGCGATCACAAGGTTGGTACCCGCGCGAGGTTCTCAAGCGGCGCGGCGCCAGTGCTCATCCGGATCACTCCCGGCTCCGTCTTCGAAGCGGGGGCCGACCCCTACGCCTATCGCTCCGCTCGTGCCTGGTGATTTGAGTACCAACTACAGCCTCTTCGAAGAGCCCTCGCCGTTCGATCGCAGCGAGCTTTCGTCACGCTTAAAGCGCCTTGCCGCGCGAAACATCTTCATCGGAGGCAGTTCCTGGAAGTACGAGGGCTGGCTCGGTCAGATCTATTCGCAATCTCGGTACATGACGCGCGGACGTTTTTCCAAACGCCTGTTCGAGGATACCTGTATCGCCGAATACGCTGAGACCTTCCCTATCGTCTGCGGCGACTTCGCGTTCTACCAGTTCCCGACCGAAGAATTCTGGCAGCGCCTTTTCAGCAAAGTGCCGGACCGGTTTCAATTCGGCTTTAAGGTTCCGGAGCAGATCACCTGCCGCGTATTCCCGGTTCACCAGCGCTATGGCGCCACAGCCGGACAGGTGAATCCCGCTTTCCTCGATGCGGGCTTGCTGATGGACGCCTTCTTGCGTCCGCTCGAACGCTATCGCCCGAAGACCGCCGTACTGATTTTCGAATTCGGAGCTTTTGCGCCGCGAGCGATGTCCGGCGTAGATGAGTTCGTTGAACGAATCGCGGCGTTTCTCGAAGTGCTGCCGCCGCTGTTCCGGTATGCGATTGAAATCCGCAATCCGGAATTCTTGACGCCGGCTTATTTCGCCTGCCTCGCGCGATTCAACGTCGCGCACGTCTACAACGCCTGGACGCGCATGCCGGATTTACCGGTTCAAATCAGCGTTCCAGGCTCCCGGACAGCCGACTTCATGGTCTGCCGCGCGTTGCTGAAACGAGGGCGAGCCTACGAAGATGCAGTCAAGCAATTCTCACCCTACCAGGCGGTGCAGGAAATCTACGAACCCGCGCGTAAGGGATTGCGTGAACTGGTACGTATGGCGGAAGACGAGCAGCGAATCACTTTCATCTTTGTCAATAATCGATTGGAAGGGAATTCGCCAGGAACCATCGTCTCGATCACTGACCCATAATACAGGCCGTGCCGGTTTTATGCTTGCCTTATGTTCACGATCCGGGAAGTCATAATCGTGCGGAACTGTGGATGGCGGAATTCCAGCCGCATGCCCCGCCCGATGAAACTCATCTTCAGCATCGATCCGCCCCAATTCGACCCGTCAATCGTGACCAGCACCGGATCGGGACAGTACTCGGGATGACCGGAAATCATCGCGCGGCCACTGCCGTGATGGATCAAGTGGTATTGCCGGTTTTCCGTCTCTACCACCAATGCGGTGCCGAATGGCAATTCATTCAGGTAGACACCGCCCTCCACTTCCGACTGAATGATGTTGCGATTGACCTCGTCGCTGAGGTTCGGATGAGGCGCAGGAAAACCTGGGATCGTATGTGTGCCCGTCAACTCCATCCACAACCATTCTACCCGGATGCGGCCCATCAATTTCCGCTGGGCGGCTAGTTCTCTGTTAATGCGTATGGGAGTGGCTACGGGGACGAACGTAGCTTGCCGCATCGAATAGCTCACGGCGAGGTAACTGGATCTGCTCGAGCGCCCAATCAACCACTGTATCGAGGCCTTCATCGCTCTTGAGGTTCGTAAAGACGAATGGGCGCGAACCACGCATCCTGCGGGCATCACGATCCATGACTTCGAGTGAAGCGCCGACATACGGCGCCAGATCGATCTTGTTGATCACCAGGAGATCGGAGCGCATGATCCCGGGTCCTCCTTTGCGAGGAATCTTGTCCCCGCCGGATACGTCGATGACGTAGATAGAGGCGTCCGCCAGATCCGGACTGAAAGCGGCTGCCAGGTTATCTCCTCCGCTCTCGATGAAAACTATGTCCACGCATCCCAAGTGTACGTTCGAGATCGGCAATTGCCTCCAGATTCATGGAGCAATCTTCCCGAATGGCGGCGTGCGGACAACCGCCGGTTTCCACTCCGCGCACTCGCTCAGCCGGCAAAGCACCCACGCGAACCAGAAACTCCGCATCTTCGCGAGTGTAAATGTCGTTGGTCACCGCGCGATACTGAGTCGGTCACGGAGGCGTCGGCTAAAGCCGGTCCACCAGGGCCGTTTTGCCGCTGCCAACAGGACCGGCGACTCCGATTCGAAAAGCTCGTTGAGAATGAGAGTCAGACATAAATTAAAAAAGAAAATACCTTTGCGCAAGGGGAAGTTCGCTGACGGGTTCGCAAGTAAGCAACTCGCCGTCGGCGCGCACTTCGTAGGTCTCCGGATCGACTTCGAGCTTCGGAGTTGCGTTGTTCAGAACCATGTCGCGCTTGGCGATCGACCGGCAGTTCTCCACCGGAACGACACGCCTGCGAAGCCCGAGACGTCCCGGAATACCTGCGTCGATCGCGGCCTGAGAAGTGAAAGTAACGGAGGTGGAGTAAGGCGCATCACCGAAAGCTCCGAACATCGGCCGGTAAATCACTGGCTGCGGCGTCGGAATGGAGGCGTTGGCGTCTCCCATCACACTCCAGGCTATCAAACCGCCCTTGATCACCATCTCCGGCTTCGTGCCGAAAAAAGCCGGCTTCCATAAGACCAGATCAGCCAGTTTGCCAGGTTCGATCGATCCAACAGTGGAAGCTATGCCGTGCGTGAGGGCGGGATTAATCGTGTATTTGGCGACATAGCGGCGTGCGCGCAGATTGTCGTTGCGCTCCGAATCGCCCGGCAAAGGGCCGCGCTGCAGCTTCATCTTATGCGCGGTCTGCCAGGTGCGCGTGGTCACTTCGCCGATGCGTCCCATCGCTTGGGAGTCGCTCGAGATCATGCTGAACACTCCCAGGTCGTGGAGGATATCCTCCGCGGCGATAGTTTCCTGGCGAATGCGGCTTTCCGCGAACGCCACATCCTCCGGCACCAGCGGATTCAGGTGGTGGCACACCATCAGCATGTCAAGATGCTCCGCGATGGTGTTGACCGTCAGCGGACGCGTAGGATTTGTCGACGAGGGCAATACGTTCTGCTCCGCCGCGATGCGGATGATGTCGGGAGCATGACCGCCCCCCGCGCCCTCCGTGTGATACGTGTGGATCGTCCGGCCGGCGATGGCCGCGATAGTGTCGTCTACGTATCCGGCTTCATTGATGGTATCGGTGTGGATTGCCACCTGAACGTCGTAGCGGTCGGCCACGGCGAGGCAGTTGTCGATGGCCGCCGGAGTAGTGCCCCAGTCCTCGTGCAGTTTCAGCCCGCAGGCGCCGGCCGCGATCTGTTCTTCGAGCGGCGCCGGCGCTCGAGGCATTTCCTTTGCCCAGAAAACCGAAGTTCATCGGGAAATTCTCAACGGCTTCGAGCATCCGCGCGATGTTCCATTCGCCTGGCGTGCAGGTGGTCGCATTCGTGCCGGTAGCCGGCCCGGTGCCGCCGCCGATCATGGTCGTGGTTCCATTCGAAAGCGCTTCGAAGATCTGCTGCGGAGAAATGAAATGAATATGGCTGTCGACGCATCCGGCCGTAACGATCATGTTCTCGCCCGCAATCACTTCGGTCGATGCGCCCACGACCAGATCGGGATCGACGCCGTCCATGGTGTCGGGATTTCCGGCCTTACCTACTTTAACGATGCGGCCGTCGCGGACCCCGATGTCGCCTTTTACAATGCCCCAATGGTCGATGATAACCGCGTTGGTGATGACGAGATCGAGAACGCCGCGGATTGTCACGCCGCGACATGTGTGCTGTTCTGCCCCATGCCATCGCGAATGACTTTGCCGCCGCCGAAAGTGATCTCGTCGCCATAGACGGTAAAGTCTTTTTCGATTTCGACGATAAGCGCCGTATCGGCCAGACGGACACGATCGCCTGTGGTAGGACCGTAAAAGTCGGCATAAGCGCGGCGGTCAATGAGTAAGCTCATGACTTTGATTTGGCGTCTCCGTTTGATTTTTCCCTGATGTCCAAAGATCCGCCGGAGACCGCCAAAAGCCACCAGAGTCACCTGCTTTTCTTCTCCAGGCTCAAACCGCATCCCGGTTCCGGCGGGAACGTTCAGGTGCATGCCCCGCGCCTTTTCGCGATCGAACGCCAAGGCGCCATTGACTTCGAAAAAATGATAATGACTTCCCACCTGGATAGGGCGGTCGCCGGTATGGCGCACCAGAAGAGTGGTCAGCTCACGCCCCTGGTTCGCGACGATCGGTTCTGATGCGAGTAGATATTCGCCTGGAATCATACGCGTTGGTCTCCGGATTTATTGGATAGGATCATGGACGGTAACAAGTTTCGTTCCGTCCGGAAACGTGGCTTCCACCTGCACATCGTGGATCATTTCAGGCACACCGTCCATCACGTCGCCTCGCTTCAAGATCGTAGCTCCGAAACTCATGATCTCGGCGACCGTTTTGCCGTCGCGCGCAGCCTCAAGCATCTCGGCCGTGATGAGCGCGATCGCTTCCGGATAGTTAAGTTTCAGCCCACGGGCCATGCGCCTGCGAGCAACTTCAGCGGCGACGAAGACCATCAGTTTTTCTTGTTCACGCGGGGTCAGATGCATTGACGTTGGTCTTCAGTTGATTTTACGTGGTGGAGTGGCCGGTTCACCCCAGATCTCCTGCTTCGCCATTTCCCAAAAGCTAAAAAGGCCAGCCGTAATTTGATGTGCTTCGAGCGCCATGCCGCGGATCACCAGACCCCCGGCAATCAGAGTGCTCACGCCCCAGCGGGACGCATGCCTCGTCCGCTCGAATGCATGGTCGTTCAGTTGGGACTCGAGGCTCATCCATCGCGACCGCTCAACTCCGGTATGACATATATACATTGTGGACGAATATCGAAAGCGTCCCCATCGGGCCGCGGACCGCGGGTCTCTGCTGGACGGCCGGATGGAATAGCGCTCCATCGCTATCGGGCGGGCGTCAGCGCTGACGCTCGACTCGGAACCATAGAAATCGAACCCGAACTCCTCTCCACCTGCGATGCGGCCAGCGGCAAGGGTTTCCCAGCCGATGAATCCGGCGTTTGAGCCGAGTGAAATAGCAGTCGATTGGCTGAAACGCGAACCCGCGAACGGAATGAGCATGTCCGGCAAATATTCCAGCAAGGCGCCATCGCCGACGCAAATCGAGGTGACCATGCGGGCCGTCTCGCGTCCAGGGCGTTGACGATAGATTCGGGTCGCTCCGACGGACGTCACTTGAACCCGTGTGCCCATACCGGCTTCCACCGATAGATGGAGCGAATCCCCCGCCAGAATACCTCCCGAGACATTGTGCAAATGAACGACAGCCTGACGCTGCGGATTCTGAAAGGCCCGAATGACGCGCCATGGCGGTTCCTGAGCAGGCACAAACATGCGCGTGCGATTCAACTCGAGCGTGAACCTCAATTCCAGCCGGCTGCGCGCGCAGACTTCCTCTTCCCGCGGATCTGCCGGAAGGCGCTGAAATCGTTCCAGGATTTGCGGGAGTGGCATAAGACAGCCCAATTAGCTGATAAACAACCGCGTTGGCAAACAGGAATGCCGCATTGACTCGAGTTCCGGCAAGTGAGCAAAAGAGCAAACTGTCGAAGACGACAGGTTCCGAGCTTGCTCCATGGCGTTCAGGATAACAGGTTTCAAATTCCAGGCGATTCGGTTGGCTTGAGTCTGCCCCAGTGGCACCAGCCGCTGGGCCGCGGAAATGATATTGAGTACCGCTTGGTGGAGAAACGCGCCTACTGTAAGATCAGAGTCAATCGCGAGAACTCCCAGCGTGTAACCGAACGCCACCGCATGATGCAGTTCATCAATCTTCGCCAGGTCTGACAATGCAGGGCCGGGGTGCAGGGCAGCTGCGAGCGCGGCAAAACGTCGACCCATCGTCAGACTTGCTTCGCGCGTTTCTCGGGCCAGCCGTAGCGCGCTCGATTTCTCGTTCAAATCACGAATCGAAGTCCCTTGGCTCGCCCGCTGATGTGCTTCCCGGCAGAAGACTGCGTCAACCAGCAGCGACTCGGAAAGGATATCCTCCACATACCAGTTCAGGGATGAGGGGCAGCCCTGCACGTTTGATTCGATATCTTCATCAAAAATCATCGCCTCCAGCCCGAATGAGTGAGCCATCGAACCGATTGGCAAAGCACTGTCAGCAAGTTGGAGGAGTTGAAGAACGGAGAGACAGGGTAAGTCCGGCAGTGACAAAAACCTATGTTACAGCAGGGCTCCCAATCTTACAACGAAATTTTTCGTTTTTCGGCGCATCGAAACAATCTATTTGCAGCCCAACTTGAACTAACTCTTCTCTATCCCAAGACTCTGTCTCGCATTTTGCAGCTTATAAAGCGTGATCTTTCGCGCTTCAACTTGTGAGCATTCGATGTGTGCGGAGAGTTGATCCGCCGCTTCTTCAAAAGAGCGCTGGTGCAAGGCGCGGAGAATCGAAGAGTGTTCCTCATAGGTCGCCCGAATTCGAGCCGGCTTCGTAAAATCCAGACGGCGCACAATCCGAATTCTCTCCGTGACATCCCAGTGCACACGGACAAACTCTGCATTCTTCGACGCCGAGACTAGGCTGCAGTGAAAATTTTCGTCCCAGGCCGCTACCTCGGCCGCGTTGGTGTTCCGCTTTTTGAGCGAAACCAGCCAGCGCGCCTCCAATGGCGCCAACGCGCTATCTAAATCCTCAGGGGACAGCAGTGCGAGGCGCTTCACCGCAGCTTGCTCCAACAGGATTCGCAACTCATAGAGCGCGTCCAGTTGTTCGAAGTTGAGAGGCCTCACCTCCCAGCCGCTTCGCGGTCTGACTTCCAAAAAGCCTTCGCTATGCAGCCGGTAAAGTGCCTGCCGGACGGGTGTCCTGCTGGCGCCGGTACGCTCAGCTACCTCCACTTCACTGAAGCGATCGCCCGGAAGCAGGCGAAAGTCGAATAGTTCCGACCTGAGCTGTTCGTAGACGGAAGCCGCCAGGTTCTGCTTTGGCTCTTCACGCATGGCACATCTTGGGACTGAACAGTCCATCCTTCGTCAAATTATCGTTGCAGACATTCATCATTGAATCACCGCTAATACTTCGCCGGCCGATACCGGTTGACCGGCCTTGCACGCGCAAGACTTCACAACGCCGGCGACCGGGGCCAATACCGCGACCTCCATCTTCATCGCCTCGATGATCAACAGTACCTGCTTGAATTCCACCCGCTCACCAGGCTCGACAAGTACTTTCCATACGCTCCCGTGCATCTGCGCCGCCACCTGGTGACCGACGGGAATTTCGACGTTCCGTGCGACCGGCGAAATCGACTGCGCGGAAATAACCGGTTCTCCTTGCATCCATCGGCCGACTTCCGTCTTGAACGCGGCTCCCTGCCTGGCGCGAAACTCCCCTATGTCTTGCGCATTTGAATCAAGAAATTGCCGGTAGGCCGCCCAGTCAAAAATCTCTTCGGAAATTTGGATGGAACTGCGGCCTTCGCGAAAAGATTCCCGCTCAACCGTCAGTTCTTCCTCACTGACGGGATAGAAGCTCACTTGGTCGAAGAAACGGAGCAGCCAGGGTTTGTTGGGTTCAAACTGCGGATTCTTGACGAACTTATTCCAGATCGGAAGCGTGCGCCCCATAAGCTGATATCCGCCGGGAGAATCCATGCCATAAATGCACATATACATGCCGCCGATCCCCACAGTTCCTTCCGCGGTGAACGTTCGGGCAGGGTTATACTTCGAACTCAATAAACGGTGACGCGGATCCACCGGAACGGCACAGGGCGCACCCAGATATACATCTCCTAAACCAAGTACCATGTATCGGGCCGAAAAGATAATATCTCGGACCTCCTGCACGCTACCGAGCCCGTTGATCCGCCGGAGGAACTCTGCGTTGCTCGGCAGCCACGGAGCGGTGGAGCGCACGGTTTCACTATAGCGCGCAACCGCTGCCAGGGTAGCGGAATCCTGGAAGGCCATGGGCAGCCGGACCACGCGGGTAGGAATTTTCAGAGAGTCGACACTGGGCAGCGCATCTTCGATTTCGTTCAGCCGGCGCATGAGTTCGGCTTGCGAAACAGCGCTTGCGTGGTAGCGGATCTGCAATGAACGGACGCCGGGGGACAGCTCCAGGACAGGCAGCTTTTCCGAGCGAATCCTTTCCATCAGAAGATGTACGCGAAGACGCAGCCCAAGATCGAGGATGTCCTCGCCGTATTCAAGCAGAATATAGTTGTCGCCCGCCTGCCTCCAGACGGCCTTGGGATGATGCTTTTCGGCCGCGCGGGCGCCAAGGATCGCGCCTGCTACCGGTGCCTCGATTGCCGCGTGCGGCCACAAGTGCGGAATAGGCAGCGGTTCCGCGGCCAGGTTGCGAATGCTGTGCTTCCTGAAGCGTTCCCAGTGCCACTGCTTGCTCGTGAGTGATGGGGACAAAGCGAATTCGATCACCAGGCTTAATCTGTCCCACCTTCCACAATTCCGCGCTCGCAATGGTCACAGGGCACACGAACCCGCCCAGACTCGGTCCGTCACGTGTGAGGATAACGGGAGTGTCGCCCGTAAAATTGATGCTCCCTACGGCATACACGCAGTCATGTACATTCGAAGGGTGCAAACCCGCTTCGCCGCCGGAATCGCGAGACCATGATGGCTTGAAGCCCGTCAATCGGATGCCTAGCCGATTGGAGTTGTAATGCGCCTCCCATTCCACCCGAAAAAATTCCTCGATTGCCTCGTGTGTAAAGTAATCAGGCGCGCTATGCGGACCGTGCAGCACCAAAATCTTCCAGCGAGCGGAATAGAGTGGAATCAGTTCGGCGGGCGCTGCGCGCGGAGAAGCCATCGGCGGAGGCGTAGTCGAGGCATTAAGAGTCGGGTCCGCAATCGGGAGCATGTCGCCCACCCGCAACGTACGGCCCGCATGGCCTCCGAACTCCCCGAGTTCAAAAGTCGAGCGGCTGCCGAGATAGAGCGGCACGTCGAGACCGTTGTGTATGGCCAGATACGAGCGGCAACCCGCGGTCACACGGCCGATGGCGAGCGTCTGACCGGCCTTGACTCCGATGGGAGTCCACATGCGAACTAATTTTCCGTCGAGTTCAGCCAGGCTAGGCGCCCCCGTGAGAGCCACTACCGAATCGCTATGAAATCGCAAGGTCGGTCCGTCGAGAGTGCATTCGAGACCTGCCGCCTCACTCGAATTGCCCACGATCCGGTTCGCCAGTCGAAAGGCGTAATCGTCCATGGGACCGGATGGTGGAACACCAATGCTCCAGAAGCCCAAGCGGCCCGGATAATCCTGCACCGTCGAGTGAATGCCGGGCTCTAAAACCTCGATGGCCTTCGGCTGAAACGTGAAACGCTCAAGAAATTGAGTGTCGACACCACCGTCCACGAACTCCGGATCTTCTACAATTGCGCGCAAGTATTCGAGGTTCGTCGATACGCCTTGCAGTCGTGTAGCCGCCAGCGCGCCAGCCAGTTTGACGCGAGCGGCCTCACGCGTCTCACCATGCACAATCAACTTGGCGAGCAATGGATCGTAATAAGGACTAATCTGTGTCCCTGTTTCAACCCAGGTGTCGACTCTTGGCTCCGCGGGGAAGTGGACTTCAGTCAAGACGCCCGGCGAGGGATGAAAATTGCTGGCCGGATTTTCCGCGTAGAGTCGCACTTCGATCGCTGCACCCCGGGGCGGACGCTTGAGCAGCATCCAATCGAGCGGTTCGCCGGCTCCGGCGCGAAGCATGAACTCAATCAAATCGAGCCCTTTGACCATCTCAGTCACGGGATGCTCAACCTGAAGACGCGTATTGACCTCTAGAAAATAGAATTCTCCGCAGGCAATGTCATAGATGAATTCCACCGTGCCCACCGAACGATATCTGACCGAGCGGCCAAGTTTAGCCGCTGCCGCTGTCATGGCGTTTCGGACGGCGTCATCCAGACCGGGCGCAGGGGTCTCTTCAATCACTTTCTGATTGCGCCGCTGAACCGAACAATCGCGTTCGCCCAGAACGGCGACATTGCCCTCGCCGTCACCCAGAATCTGCACTTCGATATGGCGCGCCGGACGTATGTAACGTTCAAGAAAAACGCCGCCCTCGTGAAAAAATTTGCGGCCCAGACGCACTACGCTCTCGTAAGCAAAAGCGAGCTCGCCCGGAGTGGTGCAGCGGGATAAACCGATTCCACCGCCTCCCGCTGTGCTCTTCAGCATCACTGGATAACCGAGACTTTCAGCCTTTTGCAATGCCTCCGCTACGCTCGACAACAAGCCGGTACCGGGGGTGAGCGGCAGACCAGCCTCCGCGGCGAGTTCGCGAGCGCGATGCTTCAGCCCGAAGTCGCGTATCTGTGCGGGAGTGGGACCAAGAAAGGTGATGCCGCCTGCCTCGCAGGCAGAGGCAAACTCGGCGCTTTCCGATAAGAAACCATAGCCGGGAAAGACCGCTTCCGCCTGAGCTTGGCGGCAGGCGGCGATCATTTTTTCGGCGCGGAGGTAACTGTCCGCGGGCTTGTCGCCGCCGAGTGCGACTGCTGTATCCGCGGCTCGCACGTGCGCGGAATTGCGATCGGATTCTGCATAAACAGCGATGCTGCGAATGCCCAGCCGTTTCAACGTGCGAATTGCACGGAGAGCAATTTCGCCGCGATTCGCAATCAAGACTCCTGAGAACATAAATCGAAGCCCTCTCGAGTTTCAGTTTGCCGGGAGCAGCGGGCTTCTATTTTGGCAAGCTTGCAAGATACGCTTTCCAAGCGCCGAAGGTAGTAATGTCCTGAGCTTCTACCAAGCCGGCGGGTTCGCAGATAAAGCCCTTCACGAGGCGTCCGTCCTCTAATTGTAGAGTACCTATGGCAAGAGGGTACGGAACCTCGTTTACGAAAGAACCGAAGTTGCCGGAAGGCATATCCCACAGCTCGACCTCGATGGACGCTCCGCCGGATTCCCCCGGGGAAAGTCGCAGCAACCCCGGTTTGGGAGGTAGGCTTCCCGCGATGGCAAAGAGACGGTAGTTGCGAGACGTACGAGTCGCTTCCACAAAAACCGATCCGCGCGACGTCAATTCATGATTGAGAGGCATGTTGCGCAGATGGGCGCCGACAACCGCCAGTCGTACGCTCGACGCCTGTAGGGGAGACGGACCGGCCTCCTGCCGGCCTAGCGCCTGGCCGGTCGAACCGCGAGTCGCGCCTTGCTCGGAGTGACGCTGTTCCCAGCACCGGCCAAAACACGTGAGAGCATGATCATGCCATGCCGGCGCCAAAAGTGTGACTCCGGCGGGAAGGCCGTCGCTTCGCATTCCCGCCGGCAATGCCAGCGCACTTAAATCGGCGAAGTTAGCAAAATTCGTGTAGATTCCGAGGCGGGTATTGAGGGCGATTGGATCGGCAAGAACTTCGGAAATCGTGTAGAAACGCGGCGCCGTAGGGACCAGCAGAGCGTCCACCGTATTCATCACGCTGTCGATCCTGCGAGCCAGTTCGGCGCGATGATATTCCGCCTTAAAGAAATCTGAAGCGGAGAATGAAATACCTTTACCTAATATCTCCTGGACGGTAGGATGGATGGCATTCGGCCGGCGTTCTAAAAAGTCGGCTACCGCAGACAGTCTCTCCGCCACCCACGGGCCGTTGTAGAGCATCGTGGCAAGCTCGAGGAACGGGGTGAAATCGATCGGAATTATTTGCGCGCCAAGCGCTCGCGTCGCTTCAAGAGCTCTGCTGAAAGCCGCCGCGGCTTCATCATCCCCAAAAAACTCCGGCTTGGCCGGCACGGCAATTCGCAATTGCCCGGGAAAGCTGAAGGGTGCGGTTATGGGCCGGGAGCGCGAGTATGGATCGGAATCGTCAAAGGCGCCCAGAATGGAAGCGACCAACTCAGCGTCAGGCACCGTCAGGGTCAGTACCGAGACGCAATCCAATGTTCGACAGGCGGGAACCACTCCGGTCGTGGAAAACCAACCGCGTGTCGGCTTCAGACCCACAATGTTGTTGAAGCCGGCGGGTACTCGCCCCGAACCCGCGGTATCCGTCCCAAGCGCGAAAGGCACGAGCCCACGAGCCACCACAGAAGCCGAGCCAGAACTCGAGCCCCCGCTTATGTATTCCGGACGAAAGCTGTTCGGGACAATGCCATAGGGGGAACGCGTGCCCACCAGGCCCGTAGCGAACTGGTCTAGGTTCGTCTTGCCTGCCACGATAGCGCCCGCCTTCCGCAGAAGTTTGACGACTGTGGCATCCCGCCTCGGCACATAAGCAAATTCCGGACACGCCGCCGTCGTCGGCCAGCCCGCGACATCGATGTTGTCTTTGACGGCAAAGGGAACGCCGTAGAGCGGCAGACGCGACAAGTCGCCGCCCGCCTCGTCAAGCAGGCCGGCTAGTTCAATGATTTGCGAGCGGAGGCGTCCCTCATCCAACAGCGTGATCCATGCGGAATCTTTTGCGCCGCTTTCCAAGGCTTCGAGCAAGTCGTCCGGAAGGATTGTTCCGCTCTGGTAACCTGCCTGCCATTCGTCCAAAGTCGCGCCAGAAAAAAACTCTTTACATACTTGGGGCATTGGGATACCATCTTGTATACCAGATCAGCACTGTCTGCTGCATGAGTTTTCCGAATTAAATTTTTGAACGGTTCGGGCAAACATAAAGCCCGCCTGTTCTGACTTAGGCCAAGCGTTCCTCGTCTTAAGCGCTTTACTCCCCGAAGCTTTATTCACGGGCAGCCGGCTGCGTTAGCCTCCTTCGTTGACCATCTCAAAATTTTCAGATTACCGGTCAGGTCCGCCTGATCTTTTTAACGGTTGGTGTGTAGCCACTCAAGCCACCGGCACATGAGGAGAGGAAATAGTGACGAGGATATTCGATAACCAGAAAATACAATTTGCCCTGCGGTTGGCACGCCACGCGGCCGCATTGCGCAACCAGGACTGCCGAGAGGCCCAAACGCCAGCGTTCAGGGCGCTGTACTGGTCGCCCGTTCTCGCTGTGTCGCTGGGGTTGCTCGTGTTCACCCCGCTGTCTCGGGCGCAGACCACCATCGGCCCGGTTACCGTCGGCGCTGGAATCCAGACCAGCTTCCAAAGCACGTCGACAACCGGCGGCACCACAGTCAACCAGCTACTGCTCGACAGCGCCCGAATCTACATCAGCGGAGACGTCACCGAAAACATTAAGCTGATGTTCAACACCGAATACGACGGAAGTACCAACAAGATTGGGATCCTGGACGCTGCCGCGGAGATTCCATGTCGCTCCCCAGGTCAACTTCTGGGCTGGTCGCTTCCTGCCGCCCAGCGATCGGGCGAATCTTTACGGACCTTACTATGCGAACGAGTTTAAGGTTTACACCGACGGCATTCAAGACGGATATCCTTTCGTGGCGACGGGCCGCGATAACGGATTTATGTATTGGGGCGACTTTGGAAAAATGGTGAAGCTCTCGGCCGGCGTATTCGACGGAGCGTCCGCAACCGGCAATTCCAAGCTTCTCGGCGCAGCTCGCATCCAATTCGATTTCTGGGACAAGGAAGACGGCTACTACCTGAACGGCACTTACTACGGCGACAAAAACCTGCTTTCCCTTGGCGGTGCGACGCAGTTTCAAGACGGCCACACCGCGTCGAGCATCGATTTCCTCATGGAAAAGAAACTGCCCAACAACGGCGTCGTGACAATCGAAGCCGAATACACTAACTACAACCGGTTGGGCGGATACAATGCCGCCTACGCGAAGAGCCAGGGCGCGTACGGACTCGGGAGCTATCTGTTTCCCGAAGGTGGTTCCCATGGGCAAGATCAACGGTAAGTTCGAAGTTCTCGGCAAATTTGCCAAGGCCGAGTTTACTCATGGGCCAACGCCAAGCTACGATCAGAAGACCACCGAAATCAACGTCGACTACGTGATGAAACAGTTCAAGGCGCGCTTGATGTCATTTGTCGAAATCTACCGATTTAATCGGGAGAGGCCGAACTTCTGGCAGGCGGGCATCGGCCTACAGGTCCAGATTTAGCGCGTCATTCCTCAAATCGAAATGAAGGAGAAAATTCTAATGAAACGTAACGCAAGTTTTATGACCGCATGCCTCCTGGTCGGCGGGTCTGTATTTTCTGGGGCCGCAGAGGCCCAAGGCACCATTAAGGTGGGCGTATTGCATTCGCTCTCGGGAACCATGGCCATCAGCGAGACGACGCTGAAAGACACCGTTCTAATGATGATCGACGCCCAGAACAAAAAGGGCGGATTATTGGGCAAGAAACTGGAGCCGGTAGTCGTCGATCCTGCATCCAACTGGCCGCTCTTCGCCGAAAAGGCCGCGCAGTTGCTCGAAAAGGACAAAGTCGCCGTCGTGTTCGGATGCTGGACATCCGTCTCCAGAAAGTCGGTCCTGCCGGTTTTCGAAAAGGACGACGGTTTGCTCTTTTACCCTGTGCAGTATGAAGGGGAAGAGTCATCGAAGAACGTGATCTACACCGGCGCGGCGCCGAATCAACAGGCCATCCCTGCCGTAGATTATCTGATGAAGGAAGTCGGCGTGAAGCGTTGGGTGCTCGAAGGGACCGACTACGTCTATCCGCGCACCACCAATAAGATCCTCGAGGCTTATTTGCTGATGAAAGGCGTGAAGCCGGCGGATATCTCGATCAACTATACGCCGTTCGGCCAATCTGACTGGCAAACTCGTGTCGCCGCTATTAAGAAGTTCGGCTCGGCCGGCAAAAAGACTGCGGTCGTTTCGACCATTAACGGCGACGCCAACGTGCCCTTCTATAAGGAGCTTGGCAATCAGAAGATTTCGGCCGAAGACATTCCGGTTGTGGCCTTCTCCGTTGGCGAAGAGGAGCTTTCGGGCATCGACACTAAACCGCTCGTCGGCGAACTGGCAGCCTGGAACTATTTCGAAAGCATCAACACGCCGGCGAACAAGGCGTTCATCAATCAATGGCACACTTTCATTAAGAACCCCAAACGCACAACTAATGACCCGATGGAGGCGACGTACATCGGCTTCAATCTGTGGGTCAAGGCCGTGCAGAAGGTCGGTACGACCAGCGTAGAAAAAGTGCTCGCGGCCCTTCCCGGTACTGAAACTCCGAACCTCACCGGAGGCGTTGCCAAGGTGTTGCCGAATCATCACATCACCAAGCCGGTTTACATCGGCGAAGTTAAAGCGGACGGTCAGTTCAATGTGGTCTGGAAGTCTTCCGGCGAAGTGCCGGGCGATGCCTGGTCCGACTACTTACCGGGCAGCAAGGACATTGAAGCGGATTGGGTAACCCTGAAGTGCGGCAATTACAATAAGGTCACTAAGAAGTGTTCGGGTCAGAACTATAAATAAATGAAAAACCTAATGTTGGGCGGGCAGTCGCTCTTGGTGCTGCTGCTCGCCCTCTGGGGCGCAGTCCCTCTTCACGCTCAATCTCAAGATGACGCCGCTTTCCTGACGACTCTTGGCGAGTTGCGGGAAGCCAGCTATTCCGATAAGGCGAGTATTGCCGAACGGTTGGGACAGACGGGTCACCGGAGCGTTAGGCCGGTCCTCACCGCGCTCTTGGAAGACCGGCTCTATTTCCGCAACAGTGATCAGAAAATCTTCATCGTCAAATCCGCCGAGAGCGATCCCTTGAATCTGATCGATCCGCTCACGTTGAAGGATGCCGGCTCTGCCTCTGCTGATAGCCTGACCAAAATTGGCACCAACAATGGTCTCAGAAGTACTTTGCGGATGATTGTGGCGCGTTTCTCGTTGTTCAGCCCGGAGGTCTCCGTTCGCCTGGATGCAGTCCGCGAGATGTCGCGGTCGCTGGACGATGCTACCGTGGCGCTCCTACGCAAGCGTATGAGCGAAGAGCCCGACTCCAGTGTCAAAAAAGAAATCTCGACAGCCCTTGCCCTCGCGGCTCTCGACGGTTCGGACAGAGCGGCGCGTCTGCAGGCCATCAGCACGCTCAGCCAAACCGTCAGCCAGGACGTGCGGAACCGGCTGGCATCGCTATTGGACAAATCAGCCGATGGTAATTTTGCTGAGAGCGATGCGACTGTCCGCCAGGCGGCTGCGTCTGCCGTCGACAAAATCGACCATTGGCGCACCTTCTACGCAGGCATTGAGACTTTGTTTTTTGGACTCAGCCTCGGATCGGTGCTGGTGTTGATCGCGATCGGCTTGGCCATCACCTTCGGCGTCATGGGCGTTATTAATATGGCGCACGGTGAGTTGATGATGCTGGGCGCCTACACCACCTACGTCGTACAGATGGCGATGCCGGGGCACATAGGGATCTCAATTCTGGTCGCGATTCCAGCCGCATTTGTCGTCGCGGGCTTGGCAGGTGTCCTGATGGAGAGAACCATCATCCAATATCTTTACGGGCGCCCGCTGGAAACGCTCCTGGCGACGTTCGGCGTCAGCCTCATCCTGCAGCAATTGGTGCGCTCGATTTTTTCCGCGCTCAACCGCTCGGTGATTACTCCCGATTGGATGAGCGGTTCGCTGAGGCTGAATGACGCGCTTGCCATCACTTATAACCGCCTCTACATTGTCATCTTCACGCTCATCGTCTTCTTCCTGGTTCAGCTCGTGCTGAAGCGCAGCCGGATTGGTCTTGATATCCGCGCGGTATCGCAGAACCGTTCCATGGCGAAAGCGATGGGTATCCGCACCGAGTGGGTCGATGCCATGACTTTCGGATTAGGAGCAGGCATCGCTGGAGTCGCGGGCGTCGCCCTGAGCCAGTTGACGAATGTGGGTCCAAATCTCGGCCAGGCATACATTATCGATTCGTTTTTAGTCGTGGTTTTCGGCGGCGTCGGGAACCTCTGGGGTTCTCTCATTGGCGGCGTGTCGATGGGAATCGTTAATAAGCTTCTCGAACCTTATGCCGGGGCCGTGCTCGCGAAGATCTTCGTCCTGATCGCCCTCATTCTTTTCATTCAGGTCCGGCCGCGCGGATTGTTTCCGAAAACCGGCCGCGCCGGAGAGGATAAATAAATTGGCTACTACTCTTTGGGCTCCGAGCCAAACCGGTGATCGAGGCGGCAGATGGCTTCTTGCCACGCTGGCCGTGCTCGCCGTCGGTGTGATTGTCTTAAACCAGTTGCTGCCCGAGTCGTCGGCGCTTCATCTCTCCCCCTTCACCATTACTCTTATCGGCAAGTATCTTTGCTACGGGATGCTGGCGCTCTCGGTTGACTTAATCTGGGGCTACTGCGGAATTCTGAGTCTCGGGCATGCGGCGTTTTTTTCGCTCGGCGGATACGCCATGGGAATGTATCTGATGCGGCAGATCGGACGCAGAGGCGTCTATGGCGATCCCATCCTGCCTGACTTCATGGTGTTTTTGAATTACAAGTCATTGCCTTGGTTCTGGCACGGTTTCAACCACTTCCCGCTCGCCATGGTTATGGTGGTGCTGGCGCCGGGCCTCTTGGCCTTGGTGTTCGGATGGTTCGCTTTCCGTTCGCGCGTTACGGGCGTGTATTTTTCTATCATCACCCAGGCGCTCACCTACGCTTTGATGCTCGCGTTTTTTCGCAATGACATGGGCTTCGGCGGCAACAACGGATTTACCGATTTCAAGGATATCCTGGGTTTCGATCTGCATTCCGACACCACGCGGGTGGTGCTGTTTGTGTTGACCGCCGGCGCTCTCGCCGCCAGCTATATCGCTTGCCGCTGGATCGTGGAGTCGCGAGCTGGGCGGGTGTTGCATGCCATCCGCGACGCCGAGAGCCGCACCCGTTTTCTCGGTTATCCGGTTGAATCCTTCAAGCTCTGGATCTTCGTATTTACCGCCATCATAGCCGGCGTCGCGGGCGCGCTTTATGTGCCCGCAGGTTGGCATCATCAATCCGAGTGAGTTTGCTCCCATCAACTCCATCGAAGCCGTCATCTGGGTCGCTGTCGGCGGTCGGGGCTCACTCTATGGCGCGATCCTGGGCGCAGTGCTGGTGAATTATGCGAAGACTTATCTTCACCGGAGCCTTTCCGGAAGTTTGGCTTTACGCACTCGGCGCATTATTCGTATTGGTGACGCTGTTCCTTCCGAGAGGAATCGTCGGCCTGGTTCCAGCGCGAGGAAAACGCTAAATGAGCGGGTCCAAAAAAGCTCTCAAGCTCGAGAAACTGACGGTCAGCTTCGATGGCTTCAGGGCGCTCAACGAACTCACACTCCAGGTGGCTGCCGGCGAAATGCTCTGCATCATCGGTCCCAACGGCGCAGGCAAGACGACCATGATGGACGTCATCACCGCTAAAACTCGCCCGGATTCTGGATCGGCCCGGTTTGGCGATGACCTCGACCTGCTCAAAATGTCCGAAGCCGAAGTGGTAGCTGCGGGAATCGGCAGAAAATTTCAGAAACCGACCGTATTCGAACGGCTGACTGTATTTGAGAACCTTGAACTCGCCTTGGCCGGAACGCGGTCATTTCTGAAGACGCTGCGCGCCAGAATTACGCAACCACAGGAACAGAGAATCGATAAGGTTCTCGGCATTATCGGACTCTCGAACCACCGCTACGCGCTCGGAGGCACACTCGCCCACGGGCAGAAGCAGTGGCTCGAAATCGGCATGCTGCTGATGCAGGATCCGGAATTGCTTCTGGTCGATGAGCCGGTCGCCGGCATGACGCCTCAGGAAATCGAGCGCACGTCGGAGCTCCTATTGTCGCTCGCCGGTCAACACTCAGTGGTGGTTGTCGAGCATGATATGGCGTTTGTTCGATCGATCGCTAAGCGCGTGATCGTATTACACGAAGGTCGCGTCATCGCGGAGGGCGATATGGACAAAGTGCAGAATGACGCTCGCGTCAAGGAAGTCTATCTCGGAGAGTGAGCATGCTCGAAGTCAAAGCCGTCAATCAGTTCTACGGTGGCAGCCACACCTTATGGGACGTGGATCTTGCCGTCCCGGCCGGCTCTCGCATGTGCCTGATGGGCCGCAATGGCATGGGCAAGACCACGCTCCTCAAATGCATCATGGGCCTGCAGGCGACCACTTCCGGCGGTATCAACTTCCTCGGCACCGAGCTGCTGAAATGCCCTGCCGAACACCGGGCGAAACTGGGCATCGGCTACGTGCCGCAAGGCCGTGAAATCTTTCCGTATCTCACGGTAGAAGAGAATCTGCGCATCGGCATCGGTGTGCGTAAGAACGGCGTCAAGACCATTCCGCCTCGGATCTTCGATCTGTTCCCCGTTCTCAAGAAAATGCTGAACCGGCGCGGCGGAGATCTGTCGGGCGGCCAGCAACAGCAGTTAGCCATTGGCCGCGCGCTGGTGCTTGAGCCGACGCTGCTCATTCTCGACGAGCCCACTGAGGGGATTCAGCCCAACGTCGTCCATGAAATCGGCGATATTGTCTTGAGGCTGAATCAGGAAGAAGGGCTTACTGTCTTGCTGGTAGAGCAAAAGCTGCCCTTCGCCAGACGCGTGGCGAGCGACTTCTGTATTCTCGACAAGGGCCGCCGCGTCGCTGCCGGTCCAATCAGCGGGCTCACTGACGAGGTTGTGCGCGCGCATCTTAGCGTCTGACGTTGTCGTGATTGCGACCGATTCGCTGCGTCCAAGAAACCACCTCGAATAGAGCCTTGCCCTGCTTGCTTCGGCAATGACCGTAGACGGCTTTTTGGCGGCCCGGCACGCAAAGTAACAAGCCATCGAACGCGCAAGTTGCTCCCATCCATCAATCAAAGTAAAATTTGACTGGCATTCTATGAAGAAGATACCGCGACGTGAATCGATCAAGGTGATTGGCGCCCTGGGCGCGGGCTTGGCAGCCGGACCCGTGCTGAGTCGGGCCTCCCAGAGCGGAGCCAAGTCCCCCCGGCCCAACTTCATCGTCTATATGTCTGACGACCACGGGATGCTCTTTTCTGAGCCCTACGGCGCTTCCGCCGTTCACACTCCCAACCTGGCGCAACTCGCCGCGGACGGCTTGCGTTTCACTCACGCCTTTAATGCGTCGCCTTCCTGCGGGCCGAGCCGCACCGCGATGCTCACCGCGCTTTGGCCCGCGCGCAACGGAGCCGAGCCGAATCACAAGCCGCCAAAGCCCGGCGTAGAGGGACTGCCTGCAGTCTTTAAGGCGCTCGGCTATGAGACCGCTGTCTTTGGCAAGGTGGCGCACAACGACTTCGCCAAATACTACAACTTTGATGTCGTAGTCGGACCGAATGTCGGCTGTACCGACACCGGCTCGGTTGAGAAATTCCTCGCTGCCCGCGATTCGTCCCGGCCGCTTTGTCTCTTTTTCGGCTCTCATTACCCGCACGTTCCCTGGGTAAAAGACGAAGGCTACGATCCTGCCGCCGTCAAGCTCCCTCCCACCCTGGTGGATACGCCCGAGACTCGGAAGCAGGGCACGGACTATTACACCAGCGTCTCCCACACGGATGCTTTGGTCGGTAAATTTCGTGGGCTTGTCCGCAAATATGTGCCAGGCGACACGCTCTTCATTTACACAGGTGACCACGGCGCGCAGTGGCCGTTTGCAAAGTGGGATCTTTACGATGCAGGCATTCGCCTTCCGTTCCTTGCCGTCTGGCCTGGCAAACTAAAGCCCGGTACGACCAGCGACGCCATGATTTGTCTCCCCGATCTCTTGCCTACGTTCATCGACCTTGCTGGCGGCCAGGTTCCCTCCGGTCTCGACGGCAAATCCTTCGCCGGGATTCTTCGCGGAACCACCAAGACACACCGCGACCGCGTCTTCAATACACACAGCGGCGATGGTGACTTTAATGTCTATCCCATTCGTAGCCTTCGCACGCGGGACTGGAAATACATTCTCAATCTGCATCCTGAATTCCAGCATCACACCCACGATTCGCGCCATGCCGCCGGTAATGGAATTCTATATTGGAGGACCTGGGTGGCGGAAGCGAAAACCAATCCGGCTGCTGCCATGATCGTGAAACGCTTCGTCGAGCGGCCTGCCGAGGAACTCTACGACCTCGAGACCGATCCCTACGAACAACACAATCTATCCGCTGACCCCAACCAATCGGCCCGTCTCACAGCCATGCGCGCCGAACTCAAATCCTGGATGACGGAGCAGGGCGACACGCAAAAGGTATTCGGTAAACCTCTGCTCATCGGAGAGCCGGTGACACTGCTGTAGCTGACAAACCTCTATTTCTGGGCCTTGGACTGCGGCCAGGAAGGACGCAACCTGTTATCCCCCCTACAGGTGCTTCTTCAGGAACGCGAAAGTGCCGACTCCGTGGATGGTGTGTCCTCCGCTGAAATATTCGATCTCGGTCTTGTCTTCTATTCCGAACTCGGCGTAGATCCAGCGCACCTTCGCATACTCGTGGGCAACCCATTCGTCGCGTCCCACACGGTCGTCATGACCGCGCTCCACCATAAACGGCCGCGGCAGCATCAGGTAAGTCATCTCGGCGTAGTCGAAAGTGCTGCCCATGTTGAAGTACGGCATCTCCCATTCGATGGAATACATGAAGCTGAACTTCTGGTCTGTCGCGGCAACCTTCTCCGTCCAGGAATTGAAATCGCCCGAACAGATTGAGAGCGCGTACCCCTGTAAGACGGTCGGCACGCGGACCGCAGTCTCACCTCCGTAGCTGAGGCCATAGAATGCGATGCGTTTCGGATCAACGAAATTGAGCGTAGCCAGCCAGCGCAGCAGTTGGGCATGCTGCGCAAGGATAAATGAGAATAATGACGCCTTGATCCCGTTGGCTTTTCGGCTCAAATAGCGATAGCGGTCCTCGCCCCGATACAAATTGTGCGGCGCGAACGTAACGAAGCCTTGTTCCGCAAGTTTCGCGGCAAAGTCGTGATAATAGTGATTGTCGCCTTCCACTGTCTCTTTCGGAACACCATTGCGTCCGTGCTGGCATACCACCACCGGACGCCGTTCGCCAGGCCCGATATCCCGCGGAATGCATAAGATACCCCATGCGAATAGCTCTGGAAAGACGTCTAGCACGACTTCGTAGCCGATCCATTTCTCGTGGTCATAAATGCGACGCGTGCGGGCATTCGGCGGTAAGGGCGGCTCGTCAAACCGGCCCAAAATTTCTTCGTGGAAATAGTTGCGATACCACTTGGATGCTTCGACAAATTTCTTAAGATCGCGAATGGGACGCGTTGAGTCCGTGTTCCAGGTGTCGTCCGCGAGTTCGGGCGCAACCTTGTGCAGATAGAATTTCTCGCGCACGTGGGCCGAGCCGCGCACCAGTGCCTGAACGTGCCGCTCCAGTTCGTCCACTTGGCGCTGCTGCTGTTCAGACGGATGCAGCGATTTACGCCTGTCTACAGGTATCTCGCCCGGGACTTTCACCATGGCTTGCACTCCCAGCTGCCCCGCGAAAATGCCGAGAGCTTCGTGCGACCAGGGTCCTCCGCGCACCAACTCGCGCTTCTGGAAAGATCGGCTCACCAGCCCGTCCATTCGCTCGAACTCAGCCTTGACGCTCTCGAAGGCCGGCGTCTTCAGTTCGCCCTTTTGATTGGTGACCTCAGGACCTTTGCTATATTCGATCACTACACCACGCGGCGCAATCAGAGACGCGAGTTCCGCATCGCCGAACTCGTGCAGCAATCCCCAAACGTTGCGCTCAATCGGCTCCGACCAGACGTTCTGGCGCGAGTCGAAATAGCCGCTTACCAGAGCCGCATCGATCCGCGCATCGGCGGCGGCGGAGTAGAGGGCGAGCAGCCCACCTTCGCCATAGCCGGCGACGCCGATTTTCGCACCTGGAGCTTTCTGCAAAAACCAGTCCACGGCCGCCAACACTTTCTGGACCTCGTACCCGATCACATGACGACCCATCTGAAAAGCCTGGCGGTAAATCCACTCGCGATGCGACTGGTCTTTCGTCTTGGGTTCCGGCATCCGATCGATCAGCAGCGGCACAAGCACTTCGAAGCCGGCCTCTGCCAATCCTCCCGCGGGTCCATCCCGGTTAGTCTCGCCGGGATCGTGCAGAACCACAACATAGCCCATCGGCGGGGATTTGGGTTGCAACAACACCCCTTCGCCAAAAACTCCATCGAGAACCGGCCAGCGCACCTGGAACATCTGGTAGCGGCTTGTCTCCGCAATGATCTCCGGATCGTCGTCGACAGCAACACGCTGCATCTCAGCCGGCAAGCGGGGATCGACCACGCCGATGATTTTGCGAAAACGCTCGCGGTTGGACTGAACTGAGCCCTCATAAGCCGCCTTCGACGAGGAATTGCGACTCCAAAATTGTCTGCGTGACTCAAGAGACTCGGCGATCTTGCGCTCCACGAAGCGGTGCGCGCCGTCCATCATCTTCACCGAAAGGTCGCCGCCCCAGGTTAAGGCCTGTGTGGAGGGCAACACGTCGCCCGGCGTTGCCGCATTCAGGCTGCGCAGCGCTATCGAAGTCATCGTCCCTCTCAGTAAGTCGCGTCGCGTCATGGGAGTAGTTTATACGATCAATATTGGCTGCTGGCGAGAAGGTCGCGTACGACAAGCCCGCACGACAAGAGCATCGATAAGCCATTCCCTGGCGAGCGGCGATCTCGGCATCTGAAGTCCGATTGCCTCGGGGCCGTCCCCAGGCTCCAGTGCTCGCGGGAAGCCCCACACGCTACACTCGATATGATGGCGGCGAATACGGCGACTCCCGGGGCGATGGTGCGCAACCTCTCGGAATCCCGTGGTGTACGCGAGGCGCTGCAGTGGTTCACCCGCGAAAAGCAATGGATCAACGAGATCCACTTGCAGCTCTGCCGCATTCCTTCCCCGACTTTCCTCGAAGGGGAGCGCGCCCACTGGGTTGCGGCGCAATTTCGCTCTTTCGGATGCGACGCGCAGATCGATCGCGCCGGCAACGTCACGGCAGCGCCTCAACCCCATCCGGAACTCGATTGCGTAGTCGTCACCGCCCATCTCGACACCGTTCTCGCGCCGCGCTCCAAAGAAGACATCTTTCTCGACGGTGAAGGTAAATTTCGCGGACCCGGAGTCGCCGACAACGGCGCCGGACTCACCGCGCTGCTCGCTCTGGCCGCTGCGGTGAAGGCCGTTTCTCCATTCGGGGACCAGGGGCGCGAACTGGTGTTCGCGGCTAACGTCGGCGAAGAAGGCGAGGGCAATTTGAGCGGCATGCGCCACCTCTGTAAACACTCGCCGTTGATCCGCCGGTCGCCCTCTTTTCTGGTGCTGGACGGCGCGGGCATCGACCACATCACCACCAACGCGCTCGGCAGCCGCCGGTTCGAAATTTCCTTTACCGGACCCGGCGGACACAGCTGGAGCGATTTCGGCATCGCCAATCCCGTCCACGCTTTGACCCGCGCCGTCACACTCTTCGCCGATGCGACCGCCCCTCTTGCGCGCATGGCCGGGCCCCGATCGACTGCCAGCGTCAGCACGGTGGAGGGCGGTACCAGCATCAACGCCATCGCCACATCGGCCCGGGCCAAAGTGGACATTCGCTCCGAAGATAATTCACGGATCGACGACGCGGTGCAACTTCTTTACGCTGCCGTCGAGAGGGCGCAGGAGGTGGAAAACCAGCGCGCGACTGGAGCCAAAGTCACCGCCAAGATCAAGGAACTGGGTTCCCGGCCGGCGGCACGCCTGCCGGAGAATGCCGCCATATTGAGCTACGTCCGGGCCGTCGATGCCCATCTCGGCATTCGCTCACGTATCGAATGCTCCTCGACCGATGCCAACATCCCTCTATCCATGGGAATTCCCGCTCTCTCCATTGGAGCCGGCGGACATGGCGGCGGCGCGCATACGCCGGATGAGTGGTTTAACCCGGACGGCCGGGACCTGGGCCTGAAACGAGTGTTTCTAACCCTCGCACTGCTGCTTCGCGGATGAGTGTCCAAGTCTTCTCCTACTACTGAAACTAGCTCTTTCAACGGTACCTTTGACCGGCGCCGCCGTCTTTAACTTGGATGGGGACCAACTCGAACTCGCGGGTGTATTTCCCGCCACCTTTGGATTGACTCTGATGACCCTTCAGGATCATCACTTGCAAGTGAACCGCGGAGATCGGTTCACCATTCTAGATGTGGCGGCACTGAGGTAAGAGTAGCTTTGGGATACGGTATCAGCTTCGAATGGCCCGCGGTTTGGCGGGAAGTAACCGCAGCGCTCTGCGCTTTCGTCAACTTTGTTTGGCTGGAAACTGGGGCGCAGCGCTATACAACCGCGACCCCGCCTGGCGTTGGAACCGCTAGCAGTGCCGCTTTGATCTTAAAGGCATTTTGCGGGTAGAAGTGAAACGTGTAGATGACATTCAGCATCCACAAGTTAGTACATCGACACCAGAGGTATAATGTGGGTGATTTGCGACAGGCAGAAGGAGTTTATGGCGTATGACCTTTTTCGATAGTTTGCGTAAGCAGAAGTTCTTATCGTTTGCTCTGGTTCTTTTCACGCTGGCGATCGGTATTCTGATCGGTACCGTCCTGAATACCGGCGTGAAGGCCGCCAAGGATCAGGTAGCGGCACCTGGGGCCACGGCTCTCACTGTTCCCAACCCGGTGCAATTACAGAATTCATTTGCGACCATAGCCAAGATGGTCGAACCTTCTGTCGTGAATATTTCGACGGAGTACATCGAAAAGCCGGCAACTTCTGCCCGCAAGAATGGACAGCGCCGCCGCACTCCTAGCCCTGACTCGGGCAGCGGCGAAGACGACGGAAGCATGCAGGATTTCTTCCAGCGCTTCTTCGGTGGGCCAAATGGTCCGTCATCCGAGTCCCCACAGGGGCCCCAACGCCAAGCCAGCTTGGGCTCGGGTGTTGTAGTCGATAAGAACGGCTACATTCTGACCAACAATCATGTGGTGGAAAAGGCTACCCGCATCCGGGTAAAGTTCACCAATGAAGACACTGAATATGATGCGCACGTAATCGGCACGGATCCCCTTACGGATCTGGCGATAGTGAAAGTTGAAAAAGGCAACTTGACGGCCGCAGCCATCGGCAACTCGGACGCCATCCAAGTGGGAGATTGGGCGATTGCCATCGGCTCCCCGTTCGGGCTGAATGAGACTGTGACGGCTGGAATCATCAGCGCCAAAGAGCGCGACATGCCGGGCGATACCACCTCTTTCCAACACTTTCTGCAAACGGACGCCGCAATTAACCCCGGCAACAGTGGCGGCCCGCTGCTGAACATTCGAGGCGAAGTAATCGGTATCAATACCATGATTGCGAGCCAGAGCGGCGGAAATCAAGGAATTGGCTTTGCCATGCCGATTAACACGGCCGTGAAAGTTTACAACCAGATCATTAAGACTGGGCACGTCACCCGTGGATCCATTGGGATTCGTTTCCCGGCGGAGAATAACGGCGATCTTCTCAAAGCCTACGGCGCGAAGCTTGGCGTGTTTGTCGAAGGCATACAACCGGGCGGTCCTGCGGAAAAAGCCGGTGTCAAGGCTGAGGATGTTGTTACCGCCGTCAACGGCAAGCCGATCAAGAAGGGACAGGATCTGATCGATGAGGTCGCCGAAACTCCGGTTGGAAACTCGGTTACGCTCTCCATCCTTCGCGACGGCAAGCAGCAGTCCTTGAACGTGACAGTTGGCGACCGGGCGAAAGTGTTCCCCGAAGAACTCGGCAAGAATATCGCGCCCAAAGATGATGAGGGCGGAACGAGTACCAATGCCAAGTTCGGAATTGGCATCGGCGCCTTAACGCCGGGATTGAAACAGAATCTCGGATTCAACGGTACTGGCGGTGTGTTGGTCGATTCTGTTGAGCCTGGATCGTTCGCCGAAGATATCGGTTTGCGGAAGAACGATGTGATCACCGCCATCAACCGTCAGTCGGTAAGCACCATCGAAGATGTGCAGCGCATTCAAAAGACGCTGAAAAACGGGGACTCCGTAGCCTTCCGGATTATGAGGTCATCGGGACGCGGTGCCGAATGGCAACCTTTATTCCTGGCGGGTGAACTCGGCAGCACGCAATGAGTTGAAGTACAATTGTCGGTGGATTGGGGCGCGGCCCGCAAGCCGCGTCCTTTTTTTTATGAAACAACTTTTCGCCGCCCTTACCTGCTGTCTCGTCGCGGGCTTGGCTCTCGAAGCCACCCCGCCTCAGAAGAAGGCCGCTGCGCCCTCCAAAACCGCACCCTCCCCTGCGTCGAAAAATGCGACGCAAAAGGTTGTCGCGAAAAAAACTGCTCCTAACGCCAAACCGGTCGTGGCAAGCCCAACTGCCGTTCGCCCGGCTGCAAACCGTCCAGTTGCGGTGCATGCGACAGCGACTCGTGCAACCACCGGACATCCCGCTGTCGGCTATCGGACGCCGCCCAGGAATCGATATGCGAGCTACAGTCGCCCGGTCCGCCAGTCCCCAGTCCAGCAGGCGGTCCCGACTGCCGACCGGTATCGGGAGATCCAGGATGCTCTAGCGGCTCAAGGCTACCTGAAAACGCCTTCGACGGGGGTCTGGGATAAAGATTCCATCGACGCCATGCAGCGGTTTCAAAAGGACAAGAATCTCGATCCTACCGGAAAACTCACCGCCCGAAGTCTGGGTTTGTTAGGCTTAGGCCCCAAGCCCCAGGAGACAGGTTTGTTGCAGCCAAATCCTACGGCCAGCCTGAGCGCCAATCCGGGTAACGAAAGCACACCTCTGCAGTAAGTGAAGAAAAAGGTTCGAACGCGCGCGAAGACGTCTGCTTCACAGACCGCCGCCTTCGCCTCACCGTGGTTCTATCTGGCGTTATTCTGCCTCACGCTTGCTGTGTATGGCTGCGTCTCTCACTTCGCTTTCATCAATTATGACGACCCCTTTTACTTCAGCCACAATCCTCACGTCCTGGAAGGTTTAACTTCCTCCGGAATCCGTTGGGCGCTGACCTCCGGCGAGGGAGCCAACTGGTTTCCCATGACCCGCCTGTCGCAGCTGCTCGACGTGCAATTGTTCGGCATGCAAAGTGGCTGGCCGCATCTGGAGAACGCGCTTCTCCACGCGTTTTCCACCTTACTGCTGTTTGCTTTCCTGCATCGCGCCACGCGGACCCAATGGCCAAGCGCCATCGTCGCGTTCTTCTTCGCGCTACACCCGCTCCACGTCGAATCCGTCGCATGGGTATCGGAACGTAAGGACGTCTTATGTACGTTTTTCTGGATGCTTTCCCTTTGGGCTTGGGCGGACGGTCGGAGACGCGTTTCTTTAGCCGCATTCTGCCTGGGCCTGATGTCCAAACCGATGATCGTGACCCTGCCGTTTTTGTTATTACTGCTGGACGTCTGGCCGCTCCGCCGCAGCCGCACAACCTCGGGAAGGCAACTCCTCTGGGAAAAAGCTCCCTTCTTTGCGCTCTCGGGCGCCGCGGCGATCGCGACTTATCTGGTACAGCAATCGAGCGGAGCGGTCAAAACGTTCAGCGCCATTCCTCTTGACGTGCGCATCGAGAATGCTCTGACTTCTTACGTCGTCTACATCGCCACAACGTTTTGGCCCTCTGGCCTGGCAGTGTTCTATCCCTATCCTGCCGGCTCCCTGGTTTGGCAAGCTCTTCTCGCTGCAATCGTACTTGCCGGTATCTCGACAGCTGTGGTGCACTGGTTTTCCCGTTATACTTACTTGGCCATCGGATGGTTGTGGTACCTGCTGACACTGGCTCCCGTAATCGGCATCATCCAGGTTGGAGGACAAGCCCGAGCCGACCGGTACATGTATGTCCCGATGATCGGCCTGACGATCATGCTGGTCTGGGGCGCGGCGGATCTCCTCGCCGCGAGGCCGCAGCTGAGACCAGCCATGTTCGCGACGGCTGCACTGGCCTGCCTCGCCTGTGCGGTGCTTACTTGGCGGCAGACTCAATACTGGCGTGACAGTGAATCTTTATTCCAACACGCCGTCGACGTCACGACGCGCAACGACGTCGCGCAACATAATCTGGGAGATGCCCTGCTGGAACTTCCCGGCCGGTTGCCCGACGCCGTCGCCCATCTAGAGGCGGCGCTGCAAATCAATCCGGCTTCGACCGGCGCCCACACCGATTTAGGCAACGCCTTTTCTAAGAGGCCCGGCCATCTGCCGGATGCCATTGCCGAATATCGCGCGGCGCTGCGCATCGATAACGATTTGCCGATTCCGCACTCCAACTTGAGCAGCGCGTTGCAGAAGGTTCCCGGCGGGCTTCCGGAGGCTATCGACGAAGGCCAGGAGGCGGTACGCCTTGAGCCAGGCTTCGCCGATGCGCACGATCATCTAGGCACTGCGCTGGCGAAGGCAGGACGCTTCCCGGAAGCCGTCGAGCAGTTTCAAGTCGCCCTAAATCTTCAGCCCGATTCAGCCGGGTTTCACGACGATCTTGGGACTGCCCTGGCAGCAATTCCGGGCCGGCTGCCCGAGGCCATCGCCGAATACCAGACAGCTCTCCGCCTCCAGCCAAACAATCAGGAAGCGCGAAACAATCTGGGCGTCGCAATGGCCAATGATCCAGCGCATTTACCTGACGCGATCGCGCAGTATGAAGCTGTGCTGCGGCAGGATCCAAACTCCGCGGACACACAGTACAATCTGGCGCTTGCGTTGGCTAAGGCGCCTGGCAGGCTGCCTGACGCGGTTGCTCACTTTGAAGCGGCCGTGCGGCTCAATCCGGCGAACGCGGAGGCGCAGAACAATCTGGGCTTCGCATTGACCAACTTTCCGGCAAGATTACCGGAAGCCATCAGCCATTTCCAGGCCGCGCTACGGCTCAATCCGGACTACGCTGACGCGCATTACAACCTGGGAGTCGCGCTGGCCAACACGGGCCGCACCCAGGAAGCGATTCCGCACCTCAGAGCGGCAGAGCGATTAGCACCCGATCGCAACCTCGAACAACTCCTGAAACAGCTTGGCGCGGCCCAGTAACTACTGGACCGCGCCAGGAATTTACTGCTCTGGCAATGTTGCGGTCTAGAAGAAGATCTTCACGGCATACGAGATGACGCGTCCGCCGCCGGTACCATTGACGCCGGTGCCCGAGCTAAGCGTACCCGTGACGAAACCGAAGCTGCCACCGGTGCAATTCAGGGCGGTCGCGCCGTTGTTGCCGCACGATGTATTCGGATTCGAGAACTGAGGCGTGTTGGTCACGTTGATCGAATCGATGCGTAATTGCATCCGGACGTTCCTGTCTTTGATCGGCAGTTCGATCCAGCGCGAGAGACCTGCGTTCAGTGAGATGAGCCCGGGGCCGCTCCAGACGTCATAGCCCATACTGCCCTGCACGTTATTGACTCCGGTTGCCTTGATGCTCGTGGTGCTGAACCAGGGATGGCCAGTGTTGATACCGTACAAATCCTTGATCGGCGCAACCTGATTATCAGTGGTCGTTCCACCGCTGCCCAGGTTCAGGGTGTTGCTGCCAGTAAACGTGAGCGGAGTGCCAGTGCGGGCGGAGAAGATGCCTGACACCTGCCAACCGCCGAGAATCTTGCCCGCCAAGTTGTGAGATAAAAAGCGCTCGTGCTGGCCGACCGGCAATTTGTAGATGTAGCTCTGGATGTAGTTCAGCGTGCGGTCAAAGGTAGCCCGCGAATAGTTCCGCTCGATGCCTTGGCCGGCGTAAAATTCCAGCCCGCCATCGTCGCCATTCTGGAATGCCATCGCCTTGTTCCACGTAAACGCCGTCGTTATGGTAAGGCCCTTGGATAGCCGGCGATCGAACTTCACTTGCAGTGATTGGTAGGACGTCGAGAATGCCGCGAAGAGTTGCTGCACGGCTGCCGTGGTGCCGAACTTTGCGTAGAGTTCCTCTCCCGCGGCGCCTGCGCCGATAATCTGGCCGGCGTTGAGATTGATATTGGCTCCGATATCGACGCCATGACCACCTACGTACGCGACGTCCAGAAGCAGTCCATAGGGCAACTGCCGTTGAATCGCGGCGTTCCATGATTCGAAGTACGGATTCTTATAGTTCAGCGGAATGTACAACTGCGAAGTGGTCGGATCGGGATTGGTAATAATTCCGTTGGATGGGATTACCACGGCGGCTGGCGCGGGGAAGCCTGCTTCAAAACTGCCGAGTTGGCCGTTGGGCAGCACGACCGGGCCATTGGTGTCGGTCGAACCGCCCGGCTGCGCATAGAAATTGTTGGAGCGCACCGGGAAGTTGTACATCCAGGAGTTATCCGGGAACGACGTGTAGCTCTGACCGTAACCCGCACGGAAAACAGTCTTGTCGGTCAATCGGTACGCAATGCCGGTTCGCGGCGAGAAATACTTTAGATTGGTTTTGAAACCCTGATTCATCGGATTTGCGCCGACACCGGCGATATCTGAGTGTATTGTTGGCGGGATTGTACTTCGAGAATCCGCCGGCGAAATGCGGCGTGGGAGCCGTGTAGATCTCCCAACGCAAGCCAAGACTCACCGTGAGCCGGCGACGTTACCTGCCAGGTGTCTCCGATGTAAGAGAAGATCTGCGTTTGGCGGAAGGCCGGGAAGTATGTGTTCAAATCGCGCCCTTCCTGGTAGGGCTGATCCAGCAGGAAGCTGGCCACGTCGTTCGCGATGCTGGTGCTGGTGTTGGAGCACGACGTCGGCGTGGTGCTTCGTTCTGCTTCGCTGTCTGGCCGGTGCCGAAATAAATGATCCCGCGCGGGCTATAAGTCTGATCCTGTAGTAAGTCGTCGCGGACGCGCCGCAGATCGACACCAAACTTGACGGAGTGGTTGCGGATCAGCTTAGTCCAGGTATTGACTACATCGATATTAGCTTCCGCGCGATCCCAGGGCAAACTCGCGGAGTAGCCGAACAGCGGGCTGGAAATAACCGCCGATCGAAATGCCGACAAAACCGCTGGTGAAGGGTCCCAGATTGACGCCGGGAATGCCCAAGCGCCGTGGGAATCGTTCTTGCCGTAGTCGGTTGGTAACGCCTCGTTATGGTAATGCGAGAGGCCGACCCGGAGCTCAGTCAAGAGTGTAGGACTGATGATCCGGTTATAGCCAATGCCGGCCGAATAGGTTTTCTGCGTGCCCGTGCCTTCGAAGTCGCCCTGCGCCGGACCGCCCGCATTGCCGAATTGCGGCGCCTGGTATGTCACCGGGCGGCCGAAGCTGAAGCGGAACCGCATCCGATCCTTGTCGGTCAGGTTCCAATCCATGTCGGAATCGATCTGGTTATTGGTCTTCACCGCCGGCAGCAGAGAGAAATAGTCGTTCGTCTGCGCGGTGTAGCTGGTTATGGGCTCGTTGGTGGGCGGCAGATACGTGGCGAAGATCTTGGCTGCAATCGGATTGATGCGGCTCTGCGGGATGATGTTCCTGGGGAACGCGGTGCGATTCTGTCCGGACCCGTCCTGATTGCCCGTCGCCGGGTCGTAAATGACGTGGGTGGGGTCTTCGGTGAAGTTCCCGGTACGGAACTGAGTTGTCCGGAATGGTTTCCAGATTGGTATTGGCCTCGTGATCCTGCGTGTTCACGAAATTCACGAAGTAGAAGAGCTTGTTCTTCTTGATCGCTCCGCCGATATTGCCGCCGGTCTGGTTGTAGGCGAGGTGGCCGACAGAGGGATTGAAGAACGAACGGCCGTCGAAGTAGCTGTTCTGGCCCCACCAGTACGCTTCGCCATGCACGGTGTTGGTGCCGGACTTGAGCATCACGTTCGTGATGGCCCCGGTGCCGCGGCCCAGTTCGATATCGTGGTTCGTGGTCGAGACGCTGACCGTCGAAATGGCCTCGGACGGCGAGATCAAAACCTGTAAGAGGCCGGTGCGCTCGTTGTTATCCACGCCCTCGATCTGATAGCTGTTGCCCATGCGAGGCTGACCGTTGGTGTTGGTCTGCAGCGAGCTCGACGCATTGAAGAATTGCGAGTGCTGGAAGGTTTCTACCTGAGGTTCCAGGCACCAGGTCGAGAAGATTCTGAAAATTGCGGTTGACGCCGAGGGGCAATTCTTCGACAATCTGCGCGTCCATGGTGCGGCCGGTGTCGGCGCGCTCAGTCTGGAGCGACTGCCGCGTTGGCGATCACTTCGACGGTCTGATTGACATCGCCGGTCTGCAGCTTCAAATCGACGCGAGGGCTGTTGTTGGCTTCCAGCACTGTCCCGGTCTTGATTTCTTTCTTGAAGCCGGCCATTTCCGCCGAGACATTATAGGTGCCTGGCGGCAAATCGGGAAACGTGTATTCGCCACTCGAGTTAGTTAGTTGGTCGTGGACGACCTTTGTATTGACTTCGGTTAGTATGACTTTGGCGCCGGCCATGACGGCACCGGAGGCATCGGTAACAGTTCCGACGATAGTACCGTTGACGGCTTGAGAGAAGGCACTGCCCGCAATTAGCAGAGCTAGCGAAAGCAGAACAAAGATCTTACGTAGATCACGCATTTTAAGACAACCCCTTAACGGACCTGTGGTGTTTGATACAAGCCCGTTTGGCTCTTATGCTATCAGGGTCAACTTACATGCGCAACAAAAATTACCCGCTTTTGTTTCCAATCATCCATTTCACAGGCCACCGGACAGATAACGGATGACGGACGCAGCTGCATCTTCAACGGAGTTATCTAGATATTACGTTCCCGTGAACATAGGTCGCCGCTTTGGCGAAACTGGTTGTGCTGAAACACGGGTTGCCTACGTTAATTCCTGCAGCGTCTCGATCGGAGCTATCACGTGGTCCGTGGCAAGAGTAAGTGCTCACCGGACCAACTGGTAAACGCTTCGAAAGCCGCCGGCCGAAGTATTTGAACTGCGTGTTGAAGATTCACTGTGAACCAAATTCACCAAAACTCTGTGTGCCGTTGCATCCTCTACACGCGTTGGGCATAAGATAACGGTGATCAGGTATTCAATGAATCTCAAACACAATTCACAACTGGCGGCCACGGCTCTTCTGCTAGCCGGGCCTTTCCTTTTCGCGGCTGCCCCCGAGTTCTCCCAGCGTGGACAACTCGTGTTTAGCGACGATTTCTCCGGCTCCGCCATGGCTTCCGATTGGGCCGGAAAACCCGGTAAATGGGAAATGATCGATGGCGCGGTCAAAGTCTCGCAAGTGAAGGAGGATAACCATGCGGCCGTGAGGCGCCATCCGCTTCCCCCCTACCACGACGCGATCTTTGAGTTGTCCTTCGAATTCGATGGCGCCAACACCATCGGCGTAAGCCTCAATAACAAAGGCGGACACGTCTGCCGGCTAATGATCACTCAAAAAGGGATGACCTTGCAGGTCGACGCGCCCAATCCGAAAAGTGAATTGAAGGCCGTGCGCTTGGCTACCTCGACTCTCCCCGTGGAATCCGGCAAATGGCACAAGGTGGTCGTCGAAGTTCACGGTCCCATGATGATGGCCCAACTCGACGACACGCCTCCCATCAGCGGCGAGAATCCTCGCGTGGATGTCGACAAAACCGACGTGGGAATTCCTGTCGGTGGCGTTAGTGCAAAGGTGAAGGGCTTGAAAGTTTACGCTTTAAAGTAAACCGCAGCGAAAACGATCGCCTGACTGCGCTGTTGTCCTGGGCTAGGGCTCATCTCGGTTGATGCTGCATGCCACTTCTCGGCCATTGCCATCCCTATCGAATTTTACGATTGTAATCGGAAAAACATGAATTCGGTAGTATGATCGGATGTTGCCTCACAACTGACGTTCCAGGAGCGCCACGGTTCTATCAAGGGCACCGGCGCTCTTAGTACGTCTCCCTCCTTGCAACCCCTCTTCGCAACTGTGATATTCTCATCTCCGCCTGGCTTTATTTTTTCCTGAGAGGCAAGTCCCTATGCCATCACACGACTTCACCCGCCGCCATTTTTTTTATGGCGCGCTACTCGCCGGCGCGATTCCATCGGCCGGCTTCGGCAGCACTCCTTCGCTGAAAGCCATGGGCTACAAATCGCCCAACGAGAAACTCAACCTTGCCGGTATCGGTGCGGGCGGCCAACCCTTCAGCGATCTGAAGGACGCCTGGAATAAAGTGGAAAACGTTGTCGCCTTGGCTGACGTCGATTGGAGACGCGGAGCGCCCGGCTTCAATCTGTGGCCTAAGGCGGAAAAATACAAAGATTTTCGCGAAATGCTCGATAAGCAAGGCAAGTCGATTGACGCTGTCGTCATCGGAACTCCCGACCACATGCACGCGACTTGCGCTCTCGCTTGCATGCAGCTCGGCAAGCACGTCTACGTCGAAAAACCGCTGACCCGGACCCCATGGGAAGCCCGCCTTCTTACCCAGGCCGTCGAAAAATATCCGGTCGCGACCCAGATGGGCAACCAAGGCTATTCGCACGACGCCACCAGGGTAGCGTGTGAGATCATCTGGTCGGGCGAAATCGGCGATGTGCAGGAAGTCCACGCATGGCACGGCGGACCGGGTTGGCCCCAAGGCATGCAGACCATCCCAGCCCCCACTCCTGTGCCCGACACGCTCGACTGGAATCTGTGGCTCGGCGGCGCCGCCAATCGTCCCTATACAGCCGGTGATGACGCCTACCGCAGCTTCGCCAACGCCGCCATGGGACCTCGCGGCATGCTCCCGGAGTTTGGTTTCTATCAGCCATTCAACTGGCGCGGCTTCTTCGATTTCGGTAGTACACTTTTCGGCGATTGGGGCGTACACATCATGGGCCCTGCTAACTGGGCTTTGCAGTTGAGCCCGGAAAGCCTCATCAGCGTGGAATGCACTAAGAAAGAAACCACCAGCCCGTTCACCTATCCTGTAAAGAACGCGGTCACCTATGAATTTGGCCCCCGCGGCGACATGCCTCCGGTGAAGGTGTACTGGTCCGACGGCGCTCACGGGGACGCTTATCTGCCACCCGGCATGACCCCTGCCGAAGCCGCTAAAATTCCCGGCGCAGGGCCGCAGGTAGGTCCGCCGCCCCGTGTCCCGCCCGGTGGCGTGAATCGTTCCGCGGCCGCGCCGGCGCCTTCCTCCAGCGGCTACAACATGATCTTTGTCGGCTCGAAAGGCTATCTCGGCACGAGCGGCCGAGGCGAAGGCGTCGGACTTCTTCCCGGTTCACGATGGGCGGAATACAAGCTCCCGCCCGCTTATCTGCAGCGCTCGCCCGGCGCGTCCACTGGCGACAATCACTCTGCGCATTGCCGCGATTGGATCCGCGCCTGCAAAGGCGGTTCGCCTACCTGCTCCAATTTCCGCCTCGCCGGACCCTACACCGAATGGCTGGTCCTCGGCGCGGTAGCCACGCACTACGATGGCAAGCTGTTGTGGGACGCTCAAAAGCTCGAGTTCACCAACAACAAAGATGCTAATAAATGGATCAAGCCCCAGTTCCGAAAAGGCTGGGAAATCAAGCTTTAGTTTGGAAGGATCTATGACAGAGAACCGGCGCACTTTTTTGAAACAGATCGCGGCCTGCGGCGGAGCGTTCGCGCTCGCCGGTAAAGTCGCGCAAGCTGCCCCAGACTGGAAGAAGCAGATCGGGCTCGAAATGTACACCGTGCGCGACCTTATGGCCAAGGACTATGAAGGCACCTTTGCGAAGGTAGCCGAGCTCGGCTACAAAGAGGTCGAGCCTGCGTCCAACGCCTGGGGCGGTATGGACCCCAAGCAGTATCGCGCAATGCTGGATCGCTACGGATTAACCATGCCGTCCACGCACGTTGCAGCGACGGAGGGTCCAGGTCTCGAAAAGGAACTCGAGGGCTTTCAGATCATGGGACTCAAGTACACCGAGATCAGCGCCCCTCGCGGAGGAGGAGGAGCCGGCGCAGCGGCTAAGAAAATGAAAGGCGCGCCTCCCGCCGGCGGACCTCCGGCTCCTGGCGAAGAGTCCGTCAAACGCACCGCCGAGCAACTCAACAAACACGGCGAGATCGTCAAGAAGTTCGGCATGAAGATGCTGTATCACAACCACGCGCAGGAGTTCCAACCCTTCGACGGCGGCACGCTTCGACCCTACGACATTCTTCTTAAGGAGACGGATCCCGCCCTCGTCGCCATGCAGCTCGACATTGGTTGGGCTACCGTGGCGGGACAGAATGTCCTCGAAATGTTCCAGAAGAATCCGGGACGCTTCGAACTCTGGCACGTGAAAGACGCGCGCGGCATCAAGTATCTTCGCCGCCGATCTGAATCAGCGGCAGAGAATGGGCGCGATTACGTTGGTTCCGGTCGGAGAAGGGCGAGGTCAACTACAAACCGATCTTTGCCCACGCTGAAGTCGCCGGCATGAAGCACTTCTGCATCGAGCAGGATAACGCCGCCGATTGGGGCGACTCCATGGCCGCCTCCAAAGTCAGCTTCGACCGGCTGAATAAACTATTGAGCTAGGTGACGCCCGAAGCGACCCGATTCTCGCACACTGCTGGCATGAACGCCCTCCCATTGCTAACAAGTAGTTGCTACTCAAAGCTGCCGGCTTCCTGTACGCTTGACGATCCCACGTTGCCGCCTCGCCCCGCGTTGTTTTTCCCATCCCTACCCGTCTGCGCTGTAGCCGCCTTTACCGGCTGTGCCCAATCGGAATGAGCCATTTGCCCGCACTTACAACCCCGCCGCCCTTTTAACCATTTTGTGATAGGATTCGTCCTTTAAACGGGAGGCTCCAAGTGAAAGTCTACGAATCGAAGGATATACGCAATGTTGGCATTGTAGGTCACGGGCACTCTGGCAAGACGTCCCTTGTCGCGGGCCTGTTATTTACGTCGGGCGCTGTCAACCGCCTGACGCGCGTGGACGAAGGCAATACTCCGACGGATTACGATGACGAGGAAATCCAGCGCAAGCTCACCGTCTCCACCTCCATCGCAGCCCTGGAGTGGAAGAAGTACAAAATCAACCTGTTCGATACCCCCGGCTTCAACATCTTCATCAACGACACTTACTCCACCATGATTGCGGACGACGCCACTTTGGTCGTGGTCGATGCCGTTGCCGGTGTCGAAGTCCAAACCGAAAAGACCTGGGGCTTCGCCGATGAATTCCACCTGCCCCGCGCCATCCTGATTAACAAACTCGATCGTGAGCGCGCCGACTTTACGCGCGCGGTCGCCAGCGTTCAGGAGAATTTCGGACGCACCGCCATTCCCATCCAACTCCCAATCGGCTCCGAGAAGGATTTCAAAGGGATCATCGATCTGGTCCGCATGCGCGCCTTCCTTTACCCGCCGGATGGCGATGGCAAAGGTAAGGAATGCGACATTCCCTCCGAGTACGCCGACACCGCCAAAACCGCCCACGAAGCGCTCGTCGAAATCGTCGCCGAGGGCAACGACGCCCTGCTCGAAGAATTTTTCAACGAAGGTACCCTGCCGACTGAGCACATCGTCGAAGGACTCCACGCCGCAGTAAGGGAACTTCGCATCTACCCGATTCTTTGTGCTTCCGCGCTCCACAATATCGGCACCGATCGCATCCTCGATTTCTTCGGTGAAACTTTCCCTTCGCCCACCGATCACGCCGCGGTTCACGGCAAAGTGAACGGCCAGGACGTCACCCGCGAAATCAGCGATAAAGGCCCCGCTTCCGCCTTCGTCTTCAAAACCACTGCCGATCCTTTTGCTGGCCGCATTACATTCTTCAAAGTGATGTCCGGCTGCATTAAGAACGATCAGCATCTGATCGATGTCCAGAAGTCCACCGATGAGCGCCTCGCGCATATCGGCTCCCCGCTCGGCAAAACCATCCAACCGGTGAACGAACTGCATGCCGGAGATATCGGAGCCGTAGCGAAATTGAAGGACGCGCTCACCGGCCACACCCTCGCCGACAAGACATCGTTGATTGAATTCGAACCGGTCCATCTGCCGGAGCCGTCCATCGCTTTTGCCGTCGAGGCCAAATCCCGCCAGGACGAAGACCGCATGGGCAACGCCATTAACCGCCTGCTCGAAGAAGATTTATCGCTCCGCTTCTATCGCGACCCCCAGACCAAGGATTTCCTCGTTGCCGGCGCGGGACAGCAGCACGTCGAAGTCGTCGTCAGCCGCATGAAACGTCGCTACGGTGTGGACGTCACCTTGAAAGCCCCCAAGATTCCATATCGGGAAACCATTCGCGGCAACGCGGACGTTCAAGGCCGTCACAAGAAGCAGACCGGCGGCCATGGACAGTTCGGCGATTGCTGGATCCGTATGTCGCCCTTGCCGCGCGGCGGGAAATTCGAATTCGTCAACAGCGTCTTCGGCGGAGCCATCCCGAAAAACTATATTCCCGCGATCGAAAAAGGCATCGTCGAAACCGCCGAAAGAGGTTATCTCGCCGGATACCCCGTCGTCGACTTTAAAGTAGATGTCTACGACGGCTCCTATCACGATGTCGACTCCTCGGAAATGTCGTTCAAGCTGGCCGCCCGCAAAGCCTTCAAAGCCGCGATGTCCGCCGCCAAACCCGCATTGCTGGAGCCTGTAATGAATGTCGAAATCCAGGCGCCTGTGGAGTATGCCGGCGATCTCATGGGCGATCTCAATGGTCGTCGTGGCCGCATCTCCGGAATGGATACCAAAGGCGCCACGCAGTTTATCAAGGCCCAGGTCCCCATGTCGGAAATGTTGAGCTACCAGAGCGACTTGACGTCCATGACCCAGGGCCGCGCATCTTTCTCCATGGAATTCGACCACTATGACTACGTGCCGCAATTACAAGCCGACAAAGTAATTGCCGCCGCTAAGGCCGCCCGTACCGGCGAAGAGGAAGAAGAAGAGTAATCGCCCGTCTCACTCGTGACAGGTTTTGCTTAGCAGCTTGCGCCGTTTCTCGGGGCATACCGTCTCAATTCACGGTCTGCCCCCCAGTTTGGCAACTGAATCCCGTCACACGTTGGCAACTCTTCGTGACTACAAGGGTTATAATTGTGATTCCGTAAACGCGCCGCGTCCCGAGGGGATATTTTTTCGTGAAAATGAATCGACATCTGTATAGTTTCATTGGGCTTACGCTCGTCTTGGGGAGCCTTACCGCGAGCCTCCGAGCCCAAACGACCCAACAGGCCGCAACCTTCGGCCAGATCATCAATCTAGGCTACTCGCCGTCCGATATGGTGCTCGATGAGTCCCGGGGTCTTCTTTATCTAGTCAACACCAACTCCAACCGCATTGATGTAGTCAGCACTTCTACCCAGAAACTGGTTCGGTCCATCTCGGTGGGGACCACCCCTCTGGCAGCGGCCATATCCCCGGACAACAGCACGCTGTACGTCACCAATTCGCGGCGTATCGACGGTCAGCATCATCGACCTGAACCAAAGCGCGGTAACCCAAACGGTCGCAATGCCGGCTAAGCCGCAAGGCGTCGCCGTAGGCGGCGACGGGCGCGCGCTGATTTCCACTCTCACCACCGCCACCAGTCTGCTCATCCTCGACAAGACCCAGGCTGCCGGACAAGAACTGCTCACCGTTCTGACCCCGCCGACCGCCTCCACGCCCACGCAAATCGGAACCACCAGCGTTACCCGCCCGACCCTCGCCTGGAACAGTAAGCTGATCACCACGCCGGACGGCAACTTCATCATCGGTCTCACCACTCCCACCACCACGACCACTTATCTCTTTGTCTATGAAGTCGCCTCGGGTACGATCATCAACTCCCGGAGCGTGACAGGCCAGTCTACGGTACTCTCCGTGTCACCCGATGGTTCGCGGTTCATGGCCGGATTTACGCTCTACGATACCGCCACCCTCGGCGTGATCGCCCAAGCCAACAATGCCAATGCGCCGTGGACGATCGCCACTCCTTTTAGTGTGCAGACCAACCTCGGCGGTAGCGTCTTTACTCCCGATGGCACCAAGATTTACAGCGCCTTTAACAACGCGGTAGCCGGAACGCCCACCCCGCCCCCTCAGTCGTCCACTCTCTTCGTGAACGATTCTAAGAATCTGGCGATTCAGCTTGGCATCCGGCTTCCGGAAAATATCCTGGCACGGATGGTTATGACCTCGGACGGCACCAAGGCCTGGAGCTTGTCCCAATCCGGCGTGACCTACCTGCCACTTTCCACCCTCTACAACAACCCTATTCTGCAGCTCTCCAGCACTGTCGTTTTCATGTCTCAGGATCCCTGTAATCCCGGGCTCGTGACAGGTCAACTCCAAGTGCTGAACGCCGGAACGGGCACGCTTACGTTCGGCGTCAACATTCCCACCACTTCCTCCCTCACCTACCAGGTCAGCACCGGTGTTGCCCCGGCAACTATAACTTTCCAGTACGAGCCCGGACGCGCCGGTGAGACTCGCCAGCCTGGCACAAACCTGATCACCGGAGGTGGCACGTCGGTTTCCGGCAACCCGATCGACGTCACGCTCTACTCCTCGAATGCGGTCAACATTCCGTCTAACATTCGGATCTACATGAACTACCGCCAGTCGGATCAGCGCGGGGTAACTTATCCTCTGCCCCAGATGCCCAACGCGAACGCCACCGCGCCTTTGACCGGTACCACCGGCGGCAACGAAGGTCTGTGGGATATCGTTCTCGACAGCACCCGCAATCTGGTCTATATCACCAACTCGGGCTACAACCGCATTGAAGTTTTCGACACCGTCAATCGAGTGTTCCTGAACCCGATCCCGGTTGGCCAGTTACCCCACCAGATGGCGCTCAGCTCCGATAGCAACACTCTTTATGTCGGCAATACCGGCGGTGAATCGATCAGTATCGTGGATCTCACGCAAATGGCTGTCACCGGTTCAGTCGCCTTCCCCGCGATTCCGCGCACCGGCGGCGGCACCACTGCCACGGTTTCGAATCCCCGTGCCCTCGCCTACGGGCTCTCCGGCCTGCAGTTTCTTCTGGCCGCCGGTACGGCAGGCGCAGCTTCCCAATGGGAAGTCTTCGGCAACAGCGCCACCGTTCGCCAGCCGGACACCGTCACGCTCAATGGCACCGTCAATACCCTCCCCGCTCCCTGGCAAATGATGATGGGTTCCGCGGACGCAAGCACCATCCTCACCTTCGATGGGACAGGCAGCGGCTACGTCTACAGCGCCTTGAACGATCAATATGTCGTGAAGGTGTCCGGTCTGATTACCACCCCGATTACCGGCTTCTACACACCTCTCGGCGTGGCGCCCGACGGCTCCTACTTCACCATCGGCCGTTTCGTCTATAACAATTCGCTCACTGAGCTTTATGACGTCGGCACCGCGCGTAACACCGTAGCCACGTACCCCCTGACCACCAGCACTTACATTCGCATGTCCACTCCGGTGAAGGCCACCATTACGACAACTCCAGCCGACGATCCGCGCCCCCTCATCGACCTGGTGAACTTCCAGACCGGTGCGGTCCAACAACTCGCGGTCTCCGCCGAAAATCCCCGCTTCACCCTGCTCGGCACCACGCGCTATAACATATCGCCCCGCCAGATGGTGGTAGATTCCAACTACGTTGCCTATGTCCTGACGATCTCCGGCTTGACCGTCATTCCGCTGACCCCCAATGGCGTAGCGACGCCGGTCGTGACCAGCGGGACCAAGGGCATCGTTAATTCCACCGATGGTACCCAGAACATCAAACCCGGAACCTTCGTCAACATCAACGGAACCGCTCTCGCGTCGACTGGCGCAGCCACCACCACACCTCCTCCCACCGTACTCGGCGGCTCCTGCGTCACGTTTAACGACGTGCCCTTGCAACTGTTAAAATCGTCGGCCAATCAGATTGTGGCCCAGGTTCCCACCAACATCGTTTCCGGGACCAATGTGGTAGTGGTCCACTCGCTGGACAACGCGCAGTCCAGCACTCCCGTGATGGTCACAGTGCAAGACGCCGCCAAGTCTTCGATTCAACCGTCAAATTCGGGCGGCCAGTAAGATCATCCGCTTGGTGAGGCAGACTTCGGAGGGACTTGCAGAATTCGGCAATTCTGAATCGCGGCGCGGCCAGTCCTGGCCGCAGCCGCTTTTCCAGCGGCTCGGTTGATAGTCGGCTGCAGCCGGATTCGGCCGCCCCAGTACCTACCGAAGTCTCCGCTCACTTTGCAAATCCCTCGTCAGTATCTGCAGGCTGGCTTTGCGCCGGCTAAGCCCCGCGCGAAAGCGACGCCGTGTCGGGTTCTGGGAAGTCTTGTGTCTGGCCGTCTTCCTCGGACTAACCAGTTGGCAGCTCTTTGTTCCGCCGATTACAGGCTTGTCCGACAATAACGATTTCGCGAAGGTCCTCGGTCCGGCTCACATCTGTCATTCTCCCAGCGAATACCTGAACAAGTACTTCGTCAGCGGCTATGACGCCGGGCCGAAATGCTCCTGGCCAAGTGGTTTTACCTCGACTGAAATCCTGCTGATCGATCTCGCTCGTTGGCTCAGTCGGCCCTTTTCCGGTCGCTATCATTTCGATCTGCGCGCTTCTGCTGCCATCCATCTCTTCATTCTGCTGATCGCCATGGCGCTGCTTCTTCGCATCAGTGCCCGGCAGCCTCCTCGCATTCGCTACCTGCTGCCTCCGTTGGCGATTCTGATCTTCACCGACGTGGCCTACGTCGCCTACCTCAACTCGGCCTACATGGACAACGCTTCCTGGGTGTTGCTCCTTTTGCTCGTGACCATTGCCGCACAAGTAACGGTTGACCCGGCGTCACGCTGGGTAGCCCCGGCTTATGCGCTTACCGGTGTCCTGCTGATCTTCTCCAAGGCCCAGCACGCGGTTCTCGGTATTCCCTTCACGGGCCTCGCGCTCTACTTTGCTTTGAATTGGGCCACGGCCAGGAACGCGAAATCGTGGCTGGTGACCGCGGCCGCATTGCTGATTTCCACCGCGATCATGCCCCAATTGACTCCGGCCGGATACCGCAGCATTTCCCTCTATAACCTGATCTTCTTCCGGCTCGCGCCCGCCGATCCGACCCTCCTCGATCAGCTAGGCCTCGATTCGGACTATGCGAAGTTCATCGGAACCCAAGCCTTCCATACGGGTTCCCCACTAACCGATCCGGACTGGTCGCGCGCCTTCGTTTCGCGAACATCGTTCCGTGACGTCGCCTTACTCTACCTTCGCCATCCTGCCATTGCGCTGCGGGAGATCGATTACGATCTGCGGACGGCCACCTACTCCATCCGCCCAGCCTATATGGCCAATTACAGGCAGGATGACGGCATTCCCGCGCGTACCGCCGCCACGTGGTTCAGCCTCTGGAGCAACCTGCGAAGCTGGCTCTGCCTCCACTATCCACATCACCTGCTGGTACTGTACGCCTTACCGGTGCTTACCGCTGGAGTCTTCAGGATCAGGCGAGGACTGCCTCCCTTGATCGTGACGTTGTTTGTCGCGGGAGTATGCGAATTCCTCGTCTGCAGCCTGGCCGATGCCGTCGACACCAACCGGCACCTCTTCCTCTTCCAGGTCATCACCGAAACCCTGTTCCTCCTCACAGCCGCGATGTGGGGAGGACGCCTTCGCCGCCTGCGTCTCCCAGGCCGCCAAAGGCTCCGTGGAGTGTGACCGAAGTCACTTGAACCGTTACACTGAGTCAATGTGCTTTTCGGCCGCGGCAAACTTTATCGGAAGTGGAGTCTTGGGCGCGGTCGGAGTCCTCACGCTCACCAAAGTGAAACATAGGCGCGAGCTGCTCTTTGCGTCGCTCCCTACACTTTTTGCGATCCACCAGTTCATTGAGGGGTTTGTCTGGCTTGGTCTTGACGGCATTCTCTCACCCGCGGTGACGCACGACATGGGCGCAGCTTTTATGCTCTACGCGCAGGGACTCCTTCCGTTTCTAATGCCTCTCAGCGTGCTGCTGTTCGAGCCGGACCTCGCAGGCCGGCGCCGGATGCTACCCTTCCTCGCCATAGGGGGCCTGACCACGCTCTATATGTTGTGGGCGCTGACAGCCTATTCAGTGCAGGTGTATATCAAAGGGAACAGCATCGTGTACATCAACCCGGCCACCAACAGCACAGCCGTCGCGGTGTTTTATGTAATCGCCACATGTGGTTCGCTTTTTTTCTCCAAAATCACTGATATGATCCTTTTCGGAGCCGCGAATCTCATCATACTGCTGGCCGTGATGGCGGTGAAGCGTTATGCCTTTACTTCACTCTGGTGCGCCTACGCGGCGGTCGCCAGCGTGATCATCCTCGCTTACTTCTGGAAGAGCAGCCCCCACCGGCCCTTCCGTTATGAGCTAAAGTCCATCTTTTAGCCGATCACGGCCCCTGGCTTTCGTTCGCCTGCTTGATCAGCGACCTGCATGGGAACCACGTCGTATTCGTTGCAACAAGACTCCGCTTCGGAATGACGATTGTCATGTCGGCCGAATGACACCTGGCACTGGCGCGCCTACCGGGAACTGCGTTACGGCAGCGGCCGGCCGAGCACGTCGTCGGCGTACAGCACAAACTTATCTCCTGCCTTCCGCACAGTAACCAGCCAGTGCGAACAAGGCTTTTGGTCGTCAAGGAAATCCGCGATCTCCTCAGGCATACTCTTGAACACCATCGGAACGGCCGCCTGATTCTCGGTCTCGAGCGTCGCATGAGTCTTCTCGTTATCGTCCGGCATCAGACACCCGAAGACCGAAATCTTGCGATCCACTAATCGCGGCCAATATTTCCATAGGAACCCAATGTCGATGAAATAGGCTTGTCCAATCGCCTGACGAATCGCACTCGGATCCGCCTCAGCCTGCGTGAGCAGAGCGTCTCGCTGTGCAAGCACCTTTTGGAGGCACACCAGAACCTCCGATTCATTCGAACAGTTATTACGCTGCGTCAGATACGGCAGCTCGCTGTCGGAGAGGATCGCCCCATTCTCGCCCCTCAACCTGCTTTTCAGCGTCGCCGACTCCTGCCCGATTCGTTCATCGAGCATATGCAGTTCGGGACGCCCGCAGATCGCCTGCTCAACGGTATTCTCGGGATGTTTGCAGTCCACCGCGAACACCCATGCAGGCAGCAGCAGGAACACCAGATAGCGCATCAAATTACGTCCGCAAACCATTTTCGCAGTTTGTAGAACCACGCGTGGCCCGCGAGAAACACCACCACTGCCAGACACCAGAAGATAGCAATCGCATGCCTGTCGGGCGCGTGTCCCTCCAGCAGCACGCTGCGATAGCCGCGCACCAGGCTGAAAATAGGATTCTTCACCAGAATCGGTCCCAAAGCGGTATGCTTCAAGGCTTCTTCGGAGTAGCAGATTGGCGTCAGGAAGAACCACAGCGTCACGATGTATCCGATCACCTGACCAAGATCCCGCACAAATAGACCCAGCGCCGAGAGAAACCAGCAGATCCCCGCCGTGAACAGAAGCTGTGGAATGATTAATACCGGCAGCCACGCGACAGTCAGGGGAAGGCCGCCGCGTATCAGTATGAGCATCACCCCGAAAATCACCAGGCCGAAGCACTCGGTGACAAATCCCGAGCCGACGATATTCACCGGCAGAGTCTCCACCGGAAACCGCAGCTTCTTGATGAAATTGCGGTACTCCACGAGGATCGTGGCCGATCGGCCCACCGCCTCGCTGAATGCCAGCCAGGGAAGCATACCCGCGAGGAAATAGAGGATGTAGTCGGTGCGATTATCGCTGGCGTTGAATTTCTGCTGCAGCACTACACCGAAAATGAAGAAGTACGTCATCATCAGGAGCAGCGGATTTAGGATCGCCCAGGTTGCCCCGCCGAACGATCCGCGATACCGCCCGAGCATGTCGCGCCGCGTCATGCTATGGATCAGGCTGCGATGAGTCCAAAGCGCTTCGAAAGGCAGCGTCACAGCCCTGCGCACTGCACGCCATGCTCGTTCGTTCTTCAGCCGGCGCGAAGTGGCGCAGCGAGTCTTTCCCAACAGTCCCTGGCTCTCGTCGTTGACCGAAGCGTCGATCAACACAAACGGCCAGCCCTTTTCCCAGAACCATGCCACATGCTCCCGCATCATGGACAGAAACACGCGATAGCGTCCAGGCTCGTGCGGCAGCGCGAGGACCACTTCAAAATGAGCCTGGCCGCCCGGCGCAATGTCGCATTCGGGAGCCTGCCGCGTCCCGTCGATCACCAGAGTCCCCGTCTCCGGATCGAAAATCTGGTAGCCCAAAGCATACCCATCCGCCGCAACCCAAGTCTCGGCGGACTGGTTAATCAGGTCGAACACCGCCGTCACGCGCCGGCCGCTATCGAGGACTACCGAGAGGTTTTCGAATTTGACCATTGCGTTATCCGTTTTCCGTCGTCCGTCGTCCGTTTTCCATTTTGACGGATAACGGATTACGAATAACGGATAACGTCAGTAGTACAGCCACTCCGGCCACCGGTCCCTCACCGGTCCCGTCTTTCGCCCGACCGCATAGATCCCATCCCCGCGATCGCGTTCCGGCAGCTGAAAGTCGGCAAGGATCTGCCGGATGTAGGCCCAGTCCGGATGCGGATCGTCCCGAAACTCGCCCGTTTCCAGTTTCACGACGTCGAATCCCGAACCCGTCAGCAGATGATGGATATCGTTCGGCGTATACTCTCGATTGTGCCTTGGATGATCGTTGTGTTCCCCTCCCGGCTTGATATAACTCGGGAAAAAACCGGGGTGATAGCCGTTTAGAATCGCCGACATTGCCCGCATGCTGGCAATGTTCGGCGTAGTCAGCACCACATGTCCGCCAACCTTCAGGATGCGGTTGATCTCCGCCATCATGTACATCGGATCTTCGAACAGGTGCTCGATCAACTCGCAGCACAGCACCGTTGAAAAACTTTCATCGTGATAAGGGAATCGATCTTTCTCGGCATCGAAGTACTGCACCGTGCAACAGAACTCATCGCCGTCGGCCGAAACTACCTTCTTGGTGTTGCTTTGACCGGCCTCGCCGTAGTAACAGCCTTCGATATGACCGTAGCCTAACTTGCTCTTGAGCGACGGCGTGATTTGAAAATAGATCCCCATCTCCAGGACGGAGTCGTCCGGACCGCCGGGCGGAGTGATCTCCAAAGTCTTCACGAGTCGCGTCTGATGGCCTGCAATATAAGCGCCTGCCGCTTCGTCTTCTGCCCAGTTCTGAATGTCGCGCGGTTGGATCGGAATCTCGTGTATCGGCCGGGCTTGCGCGGCGGCCATCATTGCGGCGTCGTGCAAACTTGGCAGCGATAACGCAGGACGCGACGCGTACTCCCATGCAGTCGCTCCGCTGTAAATCGCTTCGATGAACTTACTATACTGGCCGGCCACCTGCGGCCAATTGCACTCCCGGCTCACCCACGACTTGGCGCTCTCACCCAGCGTATGCGCCAGGGATGGACGCGAGACCAGCAGATTCAGGTATTCGTAAATGAGATCTTCTTCGCCCGGGCCCACCGGCACTTTCAGACACACGCTGTCGGGAAACTCGCGGAACGCCCCCACATCCGAAACCAGCACTGCCTTCCCCAATCCCAACGCACGCAACATGCTGCCCGAGCTTTCCCCTACCGTCGGATACCGCAGGTTGAGAATGATGTCGCACGCCGACATGTATCCCGTGAAATGCTCGATAGGAGTAAATCCCAGAACATGAACATAATCCTCCAGATCCAAACTCCGGATATAGTCGTGTACCGGAAATTCGGGATGGGGTTCGCCCACCAGGATCATCCGCACTTCCGGCGTCAGCCGCACCAGGCGTCGCACCGCCCGCAGCGATTCCGTGATGCGTTTATACGGCTTGATGAAACCGAACGCGCCGATCAGCGGCGTGGATGCGTTCAGGCCTAATTTGGTCCGCCACTCCAGACGGTCGGCTTCCGGAATCCAGCTTCCATGAGGGATTCGCGCGACGGGACCGGCATAGCCGCTATCGCGCATCTCGTCCACCATGAACTGGCTGTGGACGATCACGCCCCGCGCCGATGCCAGAATCCGGCGCGTCATCTTGATGCCTTCGTAATCCGGACCCACTTCGAGCGCGCGGACGCGGTGCGAGAACTCGACGTCGCGCGGCGTGCCGTTGAGGACCACTTCCGCCATGTAGGCGTCCCAGTTTCCGCGGCGGATGGTGTAGTCGGCGATCAGGTGGTGCAGATTGGCCTCGTGCATCACCACGACGCCAGGACGGCGCAGGGCGGCATCGTAGACGAACGTGTGGAACGGATTGTTGCCGATCTGGTAAACGTCGATATCGAACTGCGCCGGATCGTACGGCTTGTCCGGTGAATCGAATACCGTAACGTCGGCTAGTCGTTCGAGTTCCGAGAGCAGCAGCGGCTGAATAATCCGCAATCCCGCTCTTGGACGGCGGCATGGGCGACCAGAAAGCAACACGCAAACGCGAAAATTTCAGCGGACCAACTCCAAAGAGAAAGTGCCCAGGGCGAACGGACATCGCACTATCGAGCGGCGTGCGGGCAGCGTCGCGGGCAAACAGAATTTCGAGGTGCACTTCCGATTTCGGGCCCCGGATCGCGCAATTCACCTGATCCGTCGGAACCTTCTGCTTATCCCGCATCAAGGTCTTTTCCCCCGCGTAAACCATGCTCACACGGTACGGACCGCCGGCCAGAATCATATCGTTCGGCGGAACACGCCCTTGCCCTAATTCGCGTCGCAGGTGGTAAAGAAACGTAAGACCGTCATAGGGACAGAGACCCACCGGAATCTCGCTCAAACCACCGCCTTTCCGGGTAGCGCGCACCGCGACCGACCGGCCCCGGTCAAAATACGTGACTTCGTCGGTTTTCCGCGAGCCATGTTCCGAACTGCGATCGAACCGCACGCTGCATAGATCCGCGTTGGCGTAAGCGTTGAACCGATCGACAAATGTGATCACGGGAATGGAGGCATCGAGCGAAAATTTAAAGGACCAACCGCGGTTCTCGTCGCGTTTCGCCGACATCTGGGCCTTCCCCAGCCTGATTCCCACGGGAGAATTTACCGAGTAGTTCAGGGTTTCATCGGTAAAAGGAAAACCTTGAATGCCCGTTGGGAGAACCGAAGGCTGCGCCAGCAACGGGATGGCAATAGCCACAAGAAACACCCGGGACATATCGTTTTTCATTCCCGCATACTGCTAACGGGGACGGGTTCCGGAGACTTCTGTGTGGCCTCTGCGACGTCCTGGTAAAGTTCCAGCGTCCGTTCAGCCGTGCGCGTCCACGTAAACTGCGCCGCCCTCTGTAGTCCCAGACGTTCCATTCGCCCGCGCAGTTCGCCATCCAGCAGGATATCGGCTAAAGCCCGGACGATCTCCGCTTTCGATTGCGGATCAAACAAGATCCCCGCGCCATCGGCCACCTCGGGCATCGACGACGTGTTCGCGCAAGCCACCGCACGCCCGCAAGCCATCGCTTCCAGGATCGGAATACCGAATCCTTCGTAGAACGATGGAAAAATAAAACAATCGCAGGCGTTATAGAGCCTTAGCAAATCCTCGTCGTCCACAAAACCCGCAAAGATAATGCGATCCGCGCCTCGCGATTTCCTGGCGGCTTCCCGGATTTGTGGCGAAAACCACGTGTCCTTCCCGGCCAGAACCAGCTTGTGCCGGATCTGTGGATAATTCTCGATTAACCCGTCGAATGCCTGGATTAAACCAATATGGTTCTTACGAGGCTGCAAATCCCCCACGGTGAGAATGAAAGGACCGTCGGTCTTCAGACGTTCCCGGAGTTCTCGCTGAGCCCGTTCACGCGGCTGTGGCCGAAAAAAGGGATTCGCCGCGATCGGAATGGTGGTCACTTTTTCCGGATCGATGTCATACGCCCGCAGGATCGATTGACGGGCAAAATCACTCCCCGTCACCACCTTCGCCGCCCGCCGAACGGTCCGGTTGACGGTCAGCCGAAGTTGAGCGCTACGCGCCCAATGAAAGTATTCCGGATGCTCCAGAAAACTAACGTCATGCACATGAACTATTTGTGGAACGTCGCAGAAAACCGGACCGGTCATCTGGACGTGCAGTAAGTCGGGTTTGTCGATTCTCACCCGTCGCGACAGGTCGAAACCAAGCCGCACGAATGGATTGTTGGATACATGCTTAACGGCCATGGAAGGCGGAATCAGCATCTCAACGCCGGGTACCGAAACGTAGGCGAGATATTCCGATTGACGATCCACTCCAGCCAGCCCTTTTAAGAGGCTCCGGACATATACCTCATTCCCCGTGAGGTTGCGCCCGATTGCGTGAGCATCAATGGCGATCTTCATTCGATTCAACCAGTATAGTTTGCATCGCGATGCGGATGTGCAGCTTTTCTCGGTAACTTAATCGCTTCGAGCACCGGAGGCGATTATTTCCTCCAGGCTTTTCCACGCCGTTTGCCAGGTAAATCTCTCCTCAAAGGTATGACGTGCGGCGCACCCAATCCGTCGTCGTCCTTCTTTTGAACACAGCAATTCGCTTACCGACGCGGCAAAAGCTGTGGCTGTGTCGGCCAATACAATTTCTTTTCCGTTCCTCGCCCTTAGTCCTTCTGCCCCCAAAGTTGTCGAAACCACCGGACGCGCTGCTGCCCAAGCTTCTAGAATTTTAAGCCGCGTCCCGCTTCCGGACACCAGCGGTACCACCACAACCTTTACTTTCGCCAGTTCGTCGATAGCATCCTCCACCGGACCGGTAGCTTCAATTCGGGTCACGCCTCCCAAGAGATGAGCAACCGCGCCCGGATTCTTCCCAATCAACCTTAATTTCAGATCAGGAAACTGGCGGGTCAGCCGCGGCCACACTTCTTCTACCAGGAACCGCACTCCCTGAATGTTGGGGTGATATTCAAAATTCCCTGAGAATCCTATGACATCTTCTTCCTGCCGCACGGGAACGCAAACGCTGGGCAGCGCATTCGGATAGATCGTCACCGGAACCCGCGGAGCACACCCCTGGACTCGCTGCGCGTCTTCCTCCGAAGTAACTAACAGTCGTGAGAACCGCGGTAGCCATCGCCGTTCCTCCCGCGCACACGCACGCTGGAACCGCCGGTGTGCCGACGACACCGGCCATGCCATCGACCGGCCGCACGACCCGTGCAATTCGGACTCGATGTTATGCAGGTCCATGGTTGTATGCCGACATACAGACGTTAGCTGTTCTACATAGGGCGCACACCAGAAGTGCTCGATCACGCCCAGTTCGTACGTGCATCCCTTCAGTGCACCCGCTATCTGGTCACCCTGCTGCGAGAAACGATTGAGGAGCGGCGGTGTTCCGAGCAGCCATCGGCGTCCGTTGCGCAGAGCCCACGCAAGCGGCTTTCGGGAATGGAACGGCAAAGTAATCGTCGAGCTGCGGCGTACCAGCCCCGGCGGCAGCGAAGCGGCAGGATCGGAGTCGCCCGCCTGGCGAAAGAGAATCAGGTCAAGATCGTAATGGCCGGCGAGATAATCCAGCAGCGATGCCGTCCGAATGGCCCCGCCTCCGTGCATGGGGTAGGGTGCTTCAGGCGAAATGACCACCGCCGCGGGCCGACTCATGTGGCCAGCATTCTCCGGTAAACGCCGTGCGTAGCGCGTGCAGTTCGATCCCAGGTGAATAATGCCGCACGCGCCAGCGATCGCGACCGCAGCATCGGCGCGCAGTCCGGGATTCTCCATCAGGGCGCGCATCGCCCGGCAAATCTCGCCCGTCTCACGACCCTCCGCATAGAGCGCGGCGTCTCCCGCGGTCTCAACGAGTGCAGGGTCACGCGAAAGGATCACCGGTGTTCCGCATTGCATCGCTTCCAGGACAGGCAAACCGAACCCCTCGTAATGGGAAGGATAAACCAGCGCAAGCGCTCCCGAATAAAGCGACACCAATTCACTCTCCGAAACTTCGCCCCGTAAGATCAATCCCGGAGCCGCCGCCGGCAGCGGGAACTCTTCTCGCCGCGGACCGGCAATCACCAGGTCCACATCGAATGACTCCCGAAGCGCCGACCAGGCGGCTAAAATTGCGCCTACATTTTTCCTCGCTTCGAACATCCCCGCAAACAGAAAATAAGGGTTGACATTCCTGACGGCTGGCTGGGGCCGGAAATGGTCAGCCGCAGCCAGTGGGACCGCCGTGACCCTCCCCCCATCGAGCCGGAAAAAACGGATCGCTTCACTACGAATCGCCTCCGACAGCGTGATGACGTGCTTAGCCGCTCCGCTCCGGATCATCCACGGGACGCGTTTGCGCACCCGCGCAGTCCGGACCCGCCATACGTCATCCACCCATTCCGGATGGTTCTGCCGCGTCGCCCAGGGCGAAAGATCATGGATGCTCAATGCTGCCGGAACCGTCGCGGGGAATGGAACCGCGAAATTCACCCCGTGGAATATTTCGGCCGATCGGCGCTTCAGTTCGCGCTGGAGCCCATAGGTCCACCAACGCCGCTCCATCACATTCCTCGGACGGAAACCGGCGCTCAGATTAGGTGCATGGCAAGGCATTTCGAACGGCTGATCGGAAACCAGAATGTATTCATCCTCGGGAAATACTCGCGCCAGAGCCGCCACTAACTGCGAAGTGTATCGCGTCAATCCGCCGGTTCCGGCGTCGCGTTGCAACGGCGTGGCGTCGAGCGCGATCCTCAAACGTCATCCCTAGCGGCCTGTGGCAGAAGTCTCTCCAACGGCCAGGAGCAGGCGAAAACGCCTACTCCACAAAAAAGAATCAATGGCTTGCAAGCCTTGTGGAGTAGGCCTTTGGCCTGCGTTGACTTCTGCCACAGGCTGCTAGTCATCGGCCGAAGTTACTGTAGCCGGCGTGCTCCCGGCCACCAGGTTCGTGGCCCGCAACAGAGATTCGAATGTCCCGGCGTCCGTCCACCAGCCGTCAAGATACGAAAAGGTCAATGTCCCCTCGCTCACGTAGGCGTTATTGACATCCGTGATCTCCAGTTCGCCGCGATGGGAGGGTTTCAGTTGGTGAATCTTGTCGAATACCGATCCGTCGTACATGTAGATCCCGGTGACCGCATAATTGGATTTCGGCTCCTTGGGCTTCTCTTCGATATTGACGATCCTGTCGCCGGAAATCTCCGCTACGCCGAACCGCTCCGCATCGTGTACCTGCTTCAAAAGGACACGCGCGCCTTTCTCCTGCTTGCGAAACTCGTCCGCGGCAGCCAGTATGCTTTTTTCAATTATGTTGTCGCCCAGAACGACGCAGACCTTGTCGCCATCCGCGAAATGCTCGCACAGACCCAGAGCCTCCGCAATGCCGCCTTCACCCTCTTGGTAGGTGTAGTTAATATGTTTCAGGCCAAATGACTTTCCGTTGGCCAGCAACCGAAGAAAATCGCCCGAATTGCGTCCCCCGGTGACTACCATGATGTCCCGGATCCCCGCATCCACCAGCGTCTGGATGGGAAAATAAATCATCGGCCTGTCATATATCGGCAGCAGATGTTTGTTTGTAATTTTCGTGAGAGGAAACAACCGGCTGCCGGTGCCCCCCGCCAACACAATACCTTTCATTATCTTGTTAGAATAGCGAGGTTTATGAACACATACAACTGGAGCGACATCCCCGTAGAACAAATGAACCCGCTAGTCACGCGTCAGGTGATTCATGCAAGCAGCATCACCATCGCCCGGTTGGGTATTGCACAAGGGGGTGCGGTTCCCACCCATCACCACGTCAATGAACAGGTGATGAACGTCATTTCGGGAAGCCTGAAAGTCATCCTGGACGGCGAAGAAATAGTCGTGCATGGCGGCCAGACCCTGGTGATCCCGCCTGACATTCCCCATTCCGTGGAGGCTCTCGAAGATACCGTTGCCGTCGACGTTTTCTCCCCCGCCCGAGAGGATTGGAAACGCGGAGACGATGCTTATCTTCGCCGGTAAAAACCACACATCGGCCCGCCATCTGCTGCTATAGCAATGGAATCCATTCCAAGGAGAAATTTTATGGCAGCTTCACTCGCAGGCAAGAAAGTAGCTATCCTCGCAACCGATGGCTTCGAACAGGTCGAACTGCTCGAACCCCGAAAGGCTCTGGAAAAGGCTGGCGCCAAAACGCAAGTAGTCTCTCCTAAAGGGCCGAAAATTAAGGGCTGGGACCACGATCACTGGGGTGAGGAAGTTTCCGTGGATGTGCTTCTCTCAGCCGCCAAAGCCCGCGACTATGACGCGCTCCTCCTTCCTGGAGGAGTCATGAATCCCGATAAACTCCGCATGGACGAAGCAGCTATGGATTTCGTCCGCCAAATTGTCGGCGAATCAAAACCGGTAGCGGCGATCTGCCATGGACCGTGGTCCCTGGTAGAGGTCGGTTTCGTAAAAGGCCGTACCCTGACTTCATGGCCTTCCCTCAAGACCGATATTCGCAACGCGGGAGGTACCTGGGTCGACGAAGAGGTCGTCTCCAGTAACGGCCTCGTCACCAGCCGTAAACCGTCGGATATTCCCGCATTCAACCGGACCATGATCGAGGAATTCGCGGAGTCTCGCCAAACCCATCGCGGGGCAGCGTAACCTCGCTGAAACACTTCCGAGGCTGTAAATCCATCCTGGCCTCGGAGCCGTGAGGCAAGCGGCCGCGGTTTGGATTGGTGCCCCTAAGGCGTCTGGCCGTGGTTACCGGGTCCCCTGAGATATTTCGCTTGCCTCAACTCCGGTTTCATCCGACACTGTTGATTTGGGAAACATATTGGAAAAAAACGGCCGCAAGGGCTCAATGGTACTGGAGCCGACTGATCGCTGGTCGGTGCAGGATGCTCGCGAACTTTACGACGTCGCGAGCTGGGGCAAGGGTTATTTCTCCGTCGACGAACAAGGTCATGTCCTTGTTCATCCCGGAGAAGGACCCGAATCGCTCCATCGATTTAAAGAAGCTGGTCGATACTCTCATCCTCCGCGGCATCTCTCTGCCGATTCTCGTTCGCTTTGCGGAGATCCTGAAGCATCGCCTGGGCGAGATTCACAGCGTTTTCGAAACCGCCATCAACGAACACAAGTTATCAAGGCGAGTTATTGCTGCGTTTATCCCATCAAAGTCAACCAGCAGCGGCAAATCGTCGAAGAGGTGCTCGAATTCGGGCGGCCGTTCAAATTCGGCCTGGAAGCCGGCTCCAAGCCCGAGTTGCTCGCGGTGATGGCGCTTGCCGACAACGAAACTCCCATCATCTGCAACGGATTTAAAGACGACGAGTACATCGAGATGGCGATGATGGCCCACAAGATGGGGCGTAAGATCATCCCCGTGGTTGAAAAATATACGGAGCTGCATCTCATCGCGAAATACGCGGCGAAAGTTGGCGTACGTCCGCAAATCGGCGTGCGCGTGAAGCTCGCCAGCCGCGGCTCCGGACGCTGGAAATCTTCCGGCGGCTTCCGCTCTAAATTCGGCCTGACCACGTCGGAAGTCATGCGCGCGCTCGAAGAATTGAAAGGCTGGGGCATGGAAGATTGTCTCGTCCTGCTGCACTTCCATCTCGGCAGCCAGATCACCAACATCCGGCAAATTAAGGGCGCGGTGAACGAAGCCGCCCGCCTCTATGCGGAGCTTGTCGCGGATGGGCGCGGGCATGAAGTACCTCGACGTCGGCGGCGGCCTGGGCATCGATTACGACGGCTCTCAGACCGACTTCGAATCGAGCGTCAACTATACCTTGCAAGAGTACGCCAATGACGTCGTTTATCACATCCAGAATGTGTGCGACGAATCCAACGTGCCGCATCCGATGATCGTCACCGAGAGCGGCCGCGCCATCGCGGCTTACCACAGCGTGCTGGTCTTCAATGTTCTCGGCGTCGCCGGTTTGGGCGATGACGAAGTTCCCGTGGAAATGCCCGCCGAGCCCGAACAGCCGCTCATCGATCTGCAGGAAACCTACCGCTCGGTCACCGCGCGGAACCTGCTCGAAAGTTATCACGATGCCCAGCAGGCGCTCGACCAGGCGCTCAATCTCTTCAGCCTCGGCTACCTGCCGCTCGAACAGCGCTGCCTCGCGGAGAATCTATACTGGTCCATCTGCCGCAAAGTCCTGAAGATTGGCCCACGAACTCGACTATCTTGCCCGAAGAACTGGAAGGCCTCGAAGCCATGCTCTCCGATACTTACTTCTGCAATTTCTCGCTCTTCCAGAGCATGCCGGATAGTTGGGCAATCAAACAGCTTTTCCCCATCATGCCGATCCACCGGCTGGAAGAGAAACCTACGCACCCCGCGGTACTCGGCGACATCACCTGCGACTCCGACGGCAAAGTAGACCAGTTCATTGACCGCCGCGACGTGAAGCGCACGCTCATGCTGCACACCTACAAAGGCGAGGACTATTACATGGGAGCGTTTCTGTTAGGCGCCTATCAGGAAATCCTGGGCGACCTGCATAACCTGTTCGGCGACACCAACGCGGTTCACGTCCGGCTGAATGAAGCCGGCGAGGTCGTTCTCGATGCCGTGATCAAGGGCGATACCGTGCGCGAAGTCCTGGATTATGTGCAGTTCAAGGCGGATTCCCTCATCGCCCGCCTTCGTCGCGACGTTGAACTCGCCGTACGTGAGGGCCGCCTGAGCTACGAAGAATCCGGCCACCTGCTCCGCTACTACGAGGACGGCTTGCACGGGTACACTTACCTTGAAGACGTCCACGAGAGTTGACAGGCGCTTGGCCGTGACCGGACTTCAGTCTGTGCTTCTCTCTTCTGCCTTAGAATAGGCTTGTGCCGCATTTGCCGATCAGTGCCGGGATTTCGATGGTATTGCTCGGCATCGCCGCGGTAGGGAAACTCACGGCAGCCGGAATTCACGATCCGGAGTTCGACAAGGTCCCTTTCGATCAGTGGTTAGCGCCCCATGACTCGCAGCCTTCCCGCCGCGTGAAGAATGGAGACGTGTCGGGAGGCGCTCAATGGAAGTGGTCGGAACGTACGTTGCCTCTCTTGCTATCCGTTCATCAGCGGCTCATGGCGCGCGTGCAGATTCAACTCGATGGAGCCGAAGCCGCCAGACGCAAGGGCGAAGGGGCGCTGATATTCTACTTTCAGGTCACCGACGCGGCCGGCGTCATCTATCAGGACCACACTAGCTATGACCTCACCAAGGTGGAGGAGGGCATGCGCTCCCAGGACCTCAGCCTGACGGAATCCGTCTTTGCCTTACCTGGTGACTACGCCGTCTCCCTCGCCATCTACGACACCGCGACCAAAGAACACAGCGCGAAACTAACCAAGCTGCACATTGCGCCCCTGAAACTCGATCCTCTGCCCGAAGCCTGGAAAAATCTCCCGCCGATCGAATTCGTGGAATCTTCCGAAGGGCCCGATCACTGGTTCCTGCCGAAAGAGGTGGGAAAGTTGAATCTTCCCGTGACGCCTAAGCGCCCTCTACGGCTCGATGTACTGGTGAATCTAACCCCGACCCAGGAGGGTTCGCGCACCTACGGAATCCAGGACCGCAATCTCAGCTTCATGATTCCGTCACTGAAAGTGATCTCGGAAATCACTGCTCCGGGACTCAAGCTGAACATCGGACTCCTCGACCTCTCCCGTCGCCGCATGACATTTCGTCAGGACAATGTCCACACACTCGATTGGGACAAAATGAAAGCCTCGCTGTCGGAAGCTAATTCCGGAAGCATCGATGTGAAGTCGCTCGCCGACCGTCAGCACAACGCGGCATTCTTTGCCTCCGAAATCACGCGCCGGTTAGTTCCTGGCGAGACCTCGCCGGGCGATGCCGGACCGACTCACGTGGTCATCGTTCTTAGTGGCCCAATGGTCTTTGACGCCGGGCAGGAATTCCCCGACCCGCTCAGTAAGCCGTCTTCCAGCTCCCGGTTTTTCTATATCCGGATTACCATTCCTCGTGAGAGAGTGTTGTTCCCCGGCCCTGACATGAATCGGCACCATGGCATGGGAGGGGGATTTCCGGGACGTTCGCGCATCCCGCCGGACGGCGAGACGACCGCGTCTTCTCAGATCGATCAGTTGGAGCCTTTGCTCAAGCCTCTCGATCCGCATCTGTTTGATGTCATGACCGCGGAACAATTCCGCAAAGCTCTAGCGACCATCATGAGCGAGTTGTCGAACTGACGGACCAATGAACTTTCACCTGAGGCCGAGCGCTCGTGCGGGATTGGCTTTTGACATCAAGTCAATATCTTCCTGCGAAATCCCCGCCCGGCGCAGGCCCCCAAAGAACGCTACCAAACCATCCTGATGCAGCGGGTTGGTAGCCTGCCCCAAATCGCTCGCGAGGATACAGTGCGTCGCACCCACTGCTCGTATAGCGGCGGCATACTGCGCAAAAGTAAATTCAAGATTCGGCCCGATCAACGCGTTATAAACAAATTCGAGGAATGCCCCCGTTTTCGCCGCTTCCTGCATCTGCGGCACGCTCATGTGAATCGGCGCAATCATGGCATGGGTCACCACCATGTGCTTTACTCCCTGCCGCTGACCTTCGTGAAGAATGAGCAGCGCCTCGGAGGCGGAAGAATGGCCGGTCTCGAGCAACAAATCATGCTGGGCGCAGAGCGCGATTACCTTCTTCACTTCAGCCAACAGCTGTCCGTTTTTCGAAACCGCCGCAAACGAACGATTCTCCTTCGAAAAACGCACCTGGTTCTCGGCGTCGAAGGTCGGCATCCAAACCACCTTCCCCCACCCGCCCTTCACCTTCGTCATGTGCTCGACCGCAGTGGGATTTACGCCCCCCACCGCCAGATTCAAATCGATGCCTCCGAACACTTCGATTCCCGGGACCTCTTTGCGTACGATGTAGGCGAGCGAAGCCGTCGGCTCATAATGATTCTTCAGCACCAGTCCCCGCTCCTGCCGGCTCCGTCCGAGTTTCGCCACGTCGATTGCGTCAATCGAACGCGGAACACTATCGGGATCGCAATGCACATGGATGTCGATCACCCCATTGAGCGCCCCTGTGGAATGCGTCTGCGCGAAGATCGAAACAGCGAGAAGCGCACCTCCGAAACAGCCTCCGGCACGCGAATATTTCAGGAGTTTGTTCACTTACTCCACCACTGCAGCCACGACTTTTGCCAGCGTTTTATTTGTCGCGTCTCCGCCCTTCTTGGGATCCAATTTCCAACCCGCGCGCGAGCCGTCATACTCATACCGCACCGGCAGGTGCGTCAACGCCGGATCGTACTGTTTTTCATTCCCGCCCATCTTGTAAACCACCATGTCGAGCGACGGGACCACATACATGCAATAACCTCCCGCGCCCGCTTTCCAATAAGCATCCCGCGGAACTCCGGCTACTTTCCCTTCCTCGTTGACGTTGAAATTCAAGCTATGCGCGAAATGCGGATTGTATGGCGACAATCTTCCGCACTTGCGAACAAACTCCGCGGGGACGATCTGTTCCCTGCCCCACTTGCCGTCATGCAGCAGCAGATAAGTGAAGCGCAGCACGTCCGTCGAACGTACCGCAATGCTGCCGCCGCCCGGAGTATGCTCCAGGCGTCCTTGGGCGTCGATCCCCGCCTTCAATTCCGGACGGTACATCGCATAGCCCCAGGTTCCGAAACCCAGCGGGCCCGCAATTTTGATTCGGATGTAATCCTCCATTTCCATCCCCGCCAGCCGTCGAAGCACGATGGATGCGAGGTGCGGCGACGAGGTGGCGTAGGAATAGCATTCCCCCGGCGCGCACCAGAGTTTTTCGTGTAGCGCAACGGGATCCGTTGTGGCGATAGGCCCATCGACGCTTGGGCCTTCCCATGTCTGTTTCTCGCCACGCACATAAACCGGATTCACACCGCGAATACCCGCCGACATCGCCAGGAGTTGACCCAGTGTGATCTCCGCTTTGCGCGGGTCGTCGAGTGGGAAAATTTCCGCGGGCATGTATTTCGGCGTGAAAACCTTTTGATCGAGTCCATCCGGAATGAGCGCAGCTTTCTCCCGCAGCACAATTCCTACGGCGATGCTCGTAAATGCCTTTCCGCACGACGCAAGTTCCGGAATCGCCTCACGATTGCCTCGCCCGAAATAACGCTCATACGCGAGGTACCCATGACGCACCACCAGCAGTCCTCCGTGTTGCGTCGTATCTTTCGTGAACTCGAATGCCTCATCGAGTTTCGCGAGATCGAGCCCCGCCGCGCGCCGCACGTCCGCTGCGTCTTTCAACGCCCGCCAGCCGCCGCTAGCGTCCGGGGGCGGATAGTAGACCGGCTCGGCAGCCTGCAGAATGCCGGCGCAATAAAGAAGGAACAAGAGATTTTTCATAGCGGTATTTACCTGCCTACGTTATCACTCGCGGCGAGGCGTTCGAGGAACGCCCAGAAGTCCCTGTCTGCGCGATAAGGCAGAAAGGAATCATCTTTGGTCGGATCCGGGATGCGCTCACCAGGCATCAGATTGGCCTTGCGGACAAACGCCGCTTGCAAGTGGACGCGCGCATCGGCGAGCTTTTGTTCCTGTGCGTCCGCGCACGCCAGATTATAGTAATACATCGGATAGTTCGGATCGCCGGCGAGCGCCTTCTGGAAAATCGCGCGAGCCTTCGGTATGTCACCGGAAAGGCCGTAGGAAATGCCCGACTGGTCCGTCATCACCCGTCTCGCCACCATCGCCGACGGGAAGGGCGCGAAATTGTCCCGCAGTTTGGCCAGCGCAGACTCGTAGTATGGAGCCGCCTCTTTGAACATCTGCTTGCGAAAGAGGGTCTCTGCGTAAAGGAAAATATCGCCCGGCGTCGGGACATAATTGGTATCGAGCAGATAGCTCGCAAAAATTCTTTGAAGATCGGCGTCCCGGCTACCGATGGGCGACGCGCTGTAGAAGTCCAGGTCGCCGCAGACATCGCCCGTGGCGACGAAGCCGCGCACCCGGTAGCCGGTCGTGCCATCCTCAGCGCGCGTCGTGAAGGTGACGAGTGAAAGCGGGACGCCACCCGGACGCGCAATCTCTGTTGTCCCGATCAACCGGAACGTCGGATCGTCCTTTCGCTCCGAAGCTAGAACTCCCTCGCGGCATTTCGCACTGGTGAGCGGCGCCTGCTCCGGGAAGAGAAACAGGAAAGCAAGAAATGTCAGTCGTCCCGAAGCATCCTTCCCGCGGATCCCGATCTCGCTGCCTTCCGGTTTCGCAGAGGTTTCGACCACCTTAAAACCGCTCGCCGTGAATCGAAGCTGGCCTGGATGGTCCGGCAGGACAAGTTTGAAATCGAAACTCTCCTTCGCCGGTTGGCCGCCTAAGGAAAATGCCGTGAGTAGCGCGATGGCTGCTACAAATCCGAATTGTGCCATTCGGCTACAGTCTAGCGAATCACGACTGAGTCCTTCCGCGAGGTTGCGACCCTGGGACGCGCCTATCCCGAAGCCCCCCGCCCGCGAATTGCACGACGACGACACATGATCGGCGCCCATCGTCGACGGCTGGTCGATGCCGGTCGAGAGATTCTTCTCTACAGAATCGGGTGAGTGATCGCCGTAGTAACCAGTTCAGCCTGCTCCTGATCGTGGCGCTTCTTCGAACCCGTCGCCGGGCTGGCGCTCTCCGCGCGGCCGATGTACTGGATCTTCCGGCGCGTCGGAGTCACCAGCGGAGCGAACCAGTCCGACATAAAGCGCCATGCACCCATGTTCAACGGCTCCTCCTGGACCCAGGCGATCTCCGCGGTGAGCGGATAACGCATCATCACATCGTTGATCTCCTGCTCGGGGAAAGGATACATCTGCTCCACCCGAACTAGCGCGATGTGCGTGGCGTTATTTTTCTCGCGCGCGGCCAGCAAATCATAGTAAATCTTGCCGCTGCAGAAAACCACGCGAGTCACCCGCGCCGGATCGATGCCGGTGTCGTTGATCACTTCCTGGAAGCCGCCGGAACTGAGTTCGTCAAAGGTCGACACCGCCTTGGGATGACGCAGCAGGCTCTTGGGCGTGAAGACCACCAGCGGCTTGCGCTCAGTCCGCGCCTGACGCCGCAATAAGTGGAAGTATTGCGCCGGCGTCGTGCAATTGGCCAGCCGGATATTTTCCTGCGCGCACAGCACGAAAAATCGTTCCATCCGCGCGCTGGAGTGCTCCGGCCCTTGACCTTCGTAGCCGTGCGGCAGCAGCATTACCAAACCCGAAGGCTGGCCCCATTTCTGTTCCGCGGTGGCGATGAACTGGTCAATCATGATCTGCGCGCCGTTGGAGAAATCGCCGAACTGCGCTTCCCAAATGGTGAGCGTGAGGGGATCCGCTACGCTATAGCCGAACTCGAAACCGAGGACGGCATATTCGCTGAGCGAACTATCCACCACGTCAAACGTCGCCTGGTCGGGAGACATGTGGCGGAGCGGTATATAGCGCTCACCGTTTTCGTTATCGTAGAAGGCCAGGTGACGCTGGCTGAAAGTACCGCGGCCTGAATCCTGCCCGCTGAGACGCACCGGAGTGCCATCGAGCACCAGGCTGCCGAATGCCAGCGCTTCACCAAACGCCCAGTCGATCGGTCCGTTCTTCTGGAAAGCTTCCTTGCGCTTTTCGACAAATCCTTTCAGCTTGGGATGCAGATGGAAACTCGCCGGGAAATCCGTGATGCCTTCGATAACTCGGCCGATCGTCTCCCGATCCACCTTGGTGCTCGGTCTACGTCCGCGATGCGGTGCGCCGGCTCCCAGGTCCGAGACCTGAAATTTATCGGAACTGTTCTTGGTCTTGTCGAATGCCGTCACGTAACGGTGTTTGGCGGCTTCGCGCATCCCGGCGAGTTCGGCTTTGCTCACCAGCCCTGAAGCCACCAGTTGATCTCCATATTGCACCGCAACCGAGGGGTGTTCGCTGATCTTGCGGTAAAGGATCGGCTGCGTGTAGCCCGGATCGTCGCCTTCATTGTGGCCGTGGCGGCGGTAGCAGAACATGTCGATCACCACGTCCTTCTTGAACGCCTGCCGGAAGTCGTAAGCCAGTTCCACCACCCTCGTGGCCGCTTCGGGATCGTCGCCGTTGACGTGGAAGATGGGCGCCTGCACCATGCGTGCGACGTCGGTCGAGTACATCGTCGAACGCGAATCGTCGGGCAGCGTCGTGAAGCCGATCTGGTTGTTGATGATCAGGTGGATGGTGCCGCCGGTACAATAGCCGTCCAGCTCTGAAAGATTGAGCGTTTCGGCCACCACGCCTTGGCCCGCGAACGCTGCGTCGCCGTGCAGCAGCAGCGGAATCACGCGTTCGCGTTTGGTGTCGCCCAAACGGTCCTGCTTGGGCCGCACGATGCCCTCCACCACCGGATCGACTGCTTCCAGGTGGCTCGGATTCGGAGCCAGCGAAACCGTAATCTCCCGCCCCGATTCGGTGTGACGAACACCGCTCGCTCCCACATGGTACTTTACGTCGCCCGACCCCTGAGTGCTGGAAGGATCGAGATTGCCTTCGAATTCGGAGAAAATCTGCGCCAGCGGCTTGCCGACGATATTTGCGAGGATGTTCAGCCGTCCCCGGTGAGCCATGCCCATCACCACCTCATGGACGTTGTTGTCCGCCGCCCGGGAAACAATGGCATCGACAATCGGGATGGCCGTCTCCGCGCCTTCGAGAGAGAAGCGCTTCTGCCCGATGTAACGGGCGTGCAGAAAGTGCTCAAACTCCTCGGCATCGAGCAGGTTGCGAAGAATGCGAAGCTTGGTCTCGCGGTTTAACGGCCAGTTGTTGGCTTGAGGCTCCATTCGCCCCTGTAGCCATTTTTTTTGGTCGGTATCCTGGATGTGCATGTACTCGCAGGCAATCTTTCCGCAATAGGTCTGGCGGAGTTGCTCGAGGATCTGGCGCAGGATGGCCATGCGCTGGCCGCCGCCCAGATAGCTGGTGTAGAACTCGCGGTCCAGATCCCACATCGAGAGGCCATAGGTCAGCGGATCCAGTTCCGCATTGTAAGAAATTTTGGTGCCCAAAGGATCGAGTTGCGCCAGCAAATGGCCGCGCACCCGGAAGGAATGGATGAGTTGGATCACCGCGGCTTCCTTCACTGCGTCGATTGACGTTGCAGGACGCCCGAGAGCCATGCCCGGAATGGAAAGTGCGGCATTCGGCTTAGGCTCGGACTCCCACTTCACCGGTTGATAAGGAACGTTCAGGGCGCCAAAGATCTCTTCATAAAATTCCTTCTCGCCGTCGAGTAGAGACTGCAAAGCGCCGAGAAACGCACCGGACTCCGCGCCCTGAATCACCCGGTGATCGTAAGTGCAGGTAACGCTCATCACCTTGCTGATGCCTAGCATCGACCGCACCTCGGGCGTCACGCCGCGATATTCGGCCGGGTAGTCCATTGCGCCGACCGCGATGATCGCGCCTTGTCCCGGCATCAGGCGTGGCATCGAAGCCATGGTCCCGACAGTGCCCGGATTCGTCAGCGATATGGTGGTGCCCTGAAAATCGCCGGTACCCAGTTTGCCGGCGCGCGCGCGGCTGACCAGGTCGTCGAACGCGGTGGCGTAACGCGCGAAATCGATCGCTCCTGCGTTCTTAATATTGGGAACCATCAGGCTGCGTCCGCCGCCCTTGCCTGCGACGTCGACCGCTATCCCCAGATTGATCTCTTTGTGGAGAACCCGGCACGGCTCGCCGCTATTCTCCGTAAACGCGTGGTTGAGCGTCGGGTTCGACTGCACGGCTTTCACCACCGCCCAGCCGATGATATGCGTATAAGAAATCTTGCCTTTTCCCAGAAGTCCGCGGTGGTGGTTGATGAGTTGGCGGTTCTCTTCGATCACCTTCACAGGGATGATGCGCTGCGAGGTCGCGAGGGGAATGGCGACGCTGGCGTTCATGTTCCGCGCAATTGCGGCAGCGGCGCCGCGTAACGGCTGCAATTCCTCGCCGGGTGCAAGATCCGGACTCGGAGCCTGGGGCGCGCGAGGAACGGCCTGCAAGCCATTCGAAGGAGGTGCGGCTACCTTGGTTGTGCCATTATTGCCATGGCTTTCCGTGCCCGTAGGGGGCGCGCCATTGGCGTCAAGAAGCGGTTTCCATTCTTGGGGGACGGATGTCGGGGCGTGACGGTACTGCTCCTGTAGCTCTTCCTGGAGCCAACTGTTGACATCCAGTTGCGGATCGGTTTTAGCTGCCATGTGGTGGGGATGATTCTCTCTATCAGTATATTTTATTGTGCCGGTCTTTCGCTCGGGGGTCCGCTCGACGATGCTTCTTTTCCTGCACGCGGACCTCAGGCCATCCGTCCGACTTCCATCGGAGCGGCATGATCGCGAGTGTCGCCTTGCCGCCCATCCGTGCATCGCCTTCGAAATCGGAGGTGAACCAGGTTTTGGCGCCGTCTATCAGGATGCCGGAATGGCCCGGTCCAAACAACGGCGGCGTGCTCGATAAAAATCGGCTGCCTCCGCCGTGAAGCATGTCGACCCCGTCTTTGTCCAGGTACGGTCCCGTGATCGTCCGGCTGCGTCCGATGCGGATATTGTAGGTGCTTTTCACGCTGTTGCAGCAAGATCCCCAATTCACGAACAGATAGTAGTAACCGTCGTTCGCATATAAGTACGAAGCTTCGATCTGGCGGTTGTACGCCAGCGCGACCAGCGGCTCGTTGGGTGCGTCGCGTTTACCTGTGTTGGGATCGAGTGAAACCAGCTTGATACCGCTCCAGTACGATCCGAAAACCAGCCACAGAGCTCCGTCCTCGTCACGGAATATTGCCGGATCGATCGCGTTAAAGTCGCCACCCACGCCCGACTGTATTACGATGCCTCCATCCGTCCAATGAAATGCAGGGTCTTTCGGGTCGAGTGTCGGATTCGTCGCGAGGCCAATCGCCGAGGTGATTTTGCCCATGGTGGAAACCGCGTAGTAGAGCAGGTAACGGTCGCCAACCTTCATCACGTCCGGCGCCCAATAGGCGAAATCGCGTTTCTCGGGTACCGCCTGAGCGATCCATTCCGGCCGGGTTTGGAATACGGACGGTCCCGGCTCCCAATTCACCAAATCCTTCGAGTGGTAAGAAGGAATGCCGCGTCCCGTATAGAACACCCAGAATTCGTCCTTGCACTTGACAATCGTGGAGGGGTCGCGGGTGACAATGCCGCGGCTGGCGGACTCGTCGAGACCGGCCCCAAAGCCATTCAGGCAGCCGGCGAGCAGCAAGTACGCGCCTAGCCGGGCGTAATGCATCATCATCGTCTACATTATCGCCTGAGCTTATCCATGCCTGCCTTGCGCGGCGGAAGGTGATAGTCTGGAATTATCAGTTAACAAACTGCAAGGTAAGGATCGTGTCTTTAGTCGAAACCATTCACCGCACGGGTAAGCCGTCCCAGCCTGACAGGTCTCTGGACCCGGCCAGGATCGAATTCGGCCGTTGGTGCACTCCAAATTACTTCGTCATGAAGTATGAGAGCGGCTCCTGGCAAACGCCGGTAGTCGAAGAGCTCCAAAACTTTAGCCTTCATCCCGCGGCCCTGGTATTCCACTATGCGCAAGCGATCTTCGAGGGTCTGAAGGCCTACCGTTGGCCGGACGGAAATATCGGCCTGTTCCGTCCCGAAGCGAATGCCCGCCGCTTTAACGGCTCCGCTCGTCGCATGAATATGCCTGAGGTTCCCGAACAGCTCTTTATCGACGGAGTGACGAACCTGGTCGATCTCGATCGCAACTTCGTGCCGCCCGAACCGGGTTCGCTTTATATCCGTCCGGCAATGATTGCATCCGAAGCGTGTCTCGGCGTGAAGACCAGCAAGGAATTCATTTTTTTCATCCTCACGCTCCCAGCGGGAACTTATTTTCCCAATGCTCCGGCCGGCGCGGGGAGCATTCGGGTCCAGATTGCGGAGTCGGCGGCGCGCGCGGCTCACGGTGGCACCGGCAATGTGAAGGCTGCGGCGAACTACGCAGTCACGTTGAAGACTATCGAAGAAGCCAAAAAGAACCACTGCGATCAGGTGTTGTATCTCGATGCCAAAGGCGAGCGTCACGTGGAGGAGATGGGCGGGATGAATATATTTTTCGTCCGCGAAGGCAAGCTCATCACTCCGCCCGTTCATGACACCATTCTCGCCGGCATCACGCGCGACAGCATTATTAAACTGGCCGGGTACCTCTCGATCCCAGTGGCCGAAACTCCCATTCAGATCGACGAAGCCGTACGCGACATCGAGGCCGGCAGGATTACGGAAGCCATGGCGTGCGGAACCGCGGCGACAATCACGGGCATCGGCTCGTTTCGATTCGAGGATGGCCGCATCGTCAACGTGGGAGCGGGCCCGACGCCCGGGCCGATTGCCAGCCGCTTATACGATCTCCTGACCGGCATTCAATTCGGTCACGAAAAAGATCCCTTTGGGTGGGTTCGTCGCGTCGACCGGGCCGAGTAGCGGAACCGGCCAAGGTAGGCTTTGCCCACAGTTCACTGACAGCCTGAAGGCTGTCCCACAAGCACGTACGCTATACTTACCGTTTTCATGCTAAGAGTTCGTTTTGCTCCGTCGCCGACCGGATTTCTGCACATCGGCAGTGCCCGGACCTTCATTTTCAACTGGCTTTATGCCCGCCGCAATGGGGGCGCGATGATCCTTCGCATCGACGATACCGATGTCGAGCGGAACACCGAGCAGTCGCTCCAGTCCATTTTTGACGGCTTGAACTGGCTGCATCTCTCGTGGGACGAGCAGTATCGCCAGTCCGAACGCCTCGCGCTCCACAAAGCAGATCGCCGAGGCGATCTTCCAGCGAGGCATGGCGTACCGCGATTTCACTCCCGCCGATCACGAGGAAGGCGAGAGATCGCGCGCGGCCGGTCCCTGGCTATTCAATGCCGGGATGCGCGAGTTGACCGCGCGAAGAAAGCGACCGCCGTGCCGCCGCGGGCGAGAAATTCGTGCTGCGTTTCCGCGTCCCGCGCGAAAGCCGCGAGACCGTCCGCTTCACCGACTAGTGTCTATGGGGACCAATCCAAAGCCACCGCCGATATTGAAGATTTCGCGCTCCTGCGCAGCGACGGCATGCCCACCTATCACCTGGCGTCCTGCGCCGACGATGCCGATCTGAAAATCAGCCACGTCATCCGCGGCCAGGACCATCTCTCGAACACGTTCAAACACATCCTCATTTTCGAAGCCGCCGGCGCAACGCCGCCTGCACTTCGCGCATCTGCCGCTGCTGGTCGCTCCGGACGGCGCCAAGCTCTCTAAACGACGCCATGGCCCGGTGGTCAGCGTGACCACCTATCGCGATGCCGGATTCCTCCCCCACGCCTACGTCAACTTCCTCTGCCTGCTCGGCTGGTCTCCCAAGGACAATCGCGAGCAACTGAAACTGGAAGAGTTGATTGCCGCGTTTTCCTTCGAAGGCATCAATCGCAGCAATGCCGTAGTCAACTTCAAGGAAGAGGATCCCATCGACCCCAAGGCGCTCTGGCTCAATTCGCAGCACCTGCGCGCCATCCCGATTGATCTGCTCACACCGCTGGTGAAAGCCGAACTGGAGCAGGCTGGACTTACAGTGCCATACGATGACGCCTGGCTCGCCTACACAGTCGACCTGCTGCGTGCCCGTTATTTCACGCTCAAGGATTTTGCCATTCGTGGCCGCGCCTATTTCGTCGACGACTTCACCATCGAGCCCGACGCGCTCGCCAAACTCGATCTGCCGGGCACCCGTGAAGCGCTCCACAAACTGGCCGGTAAACTGGCCGACCATCCGGACTTCACCGAAGCCTCGGTGGAAGCGGATCTGCGAGCGCTGGCCGGTGAGTTAGGGGTTAAGGCCGGGTTGCTCATCAACGGAGCACGCGCGGCGCTCACCGGACAGCCGGTCGGTCCGAGCGCGTTCCATCTCTTCATCGCCATCGGACGTGACCGGGCCATCGCTCGCCTCAGAGCCGTATGAAAATCCTGGGAATCGGCGGAATTGGCGGAGATGCCGCGGCGGTCGTGCTGGACGATGGAACCGTCACTTCGGCTGTCGAAGAGTCGAAACTGGCGCGCGGCCATCACCAGGGCCGCCTTCCAATGGCTTCGATCGCGGAGTGCCTGAGGCTGTCCAAACTCACACCCGACCAGATCGACTACGTAGCCCTGGTCCGCCCGCGGGAGGCCGACGCCCGAATACACCTCACCATTCGCGATCATTTTCCGCATAGCCGTATCGCGCTGGTGGAGCACCATACCGCGCACGCCGCCTCGGCCTTCTTTGCTTCCCCATTCGCGGACGCCACTATCCTCACACTCGACCGTGCAGGCGATCTCCGATGCGGCGCAAAGTGGCATGGCTCGGGGCAGCACCTGACGCTCGAATCCGAGTTCTTCTATCCCGATTCCTTCGGCGATCTCTACGGCCGCGTCACCGAATTCCTGGGCTATAAGGCTCGACGTCGACGAACATAAAGTGCAATGGATGGGCGCGGCCGGAGATGACCGTTTTGTGCCATTCTTCCGCGAAATCATCGGGAATCCGGCATCCGGCCCGCGCTTCAGCCGCGCCTACTTCGATGCCGGCCGTTTATCTCACGGCGGCTTCAGTTCCGCGTTCTATAAGCGCCTCGAATTGCAGGATCTGGAGCCTGTGCCGGAGGCCCTTGGAGTCCATATCGCCGCGGGTGCGCAGCGGGCCATCGAGCAAGCCGTTATCGAGTTCGCCGGCGAGGCGAAGAATGTATGCCTGGCGGGCGGTCTGGGGATGAACGCGCTGCTGGTGGCGGCTTTGGAAAACAGCGGCAAATTTGAAGGCGTATTCGTGCAACCGGCCGCCGGAAATGCCGGGACGGCTCTCGGCGCAGTCCTGTACGTGTGGCACGAACTGTTGGGTCATGCGGATCGCGCGACCATCGAGAATTATTGTCTCGGCCCTGCGTTTACCGCGCAGGAGATCAAGCAGACAATAGAAAATTGCAAGCTGAGCGCGCGCTATCTGCTGACTGGTGACGAACTCGTGGCTGCTGCCGTAGAACAGCTAAGCGACAACAAGATCGTCGCGTGGATGCAAGGCCGGATGGAGTTTGGACCACGAGCGCTGGGCAATCGCAGCATTCTCGCCTCGCCGCTCGATCCTTATTCGACCGAGAATCTCAATATTTATATCAAGCATCGCGAAGGCTTCCGGAAATTCGCGGCATCGGTACCGGCGGAATTCGCCGAACAATATTTCGAGACCGGCCCTAATGCGCGCTTTCTCGCCACGGTTGGCAAAGTGCGTCCCGCACATCGCGAAACTTTTGCCGGAGCGCTGCTCTCGGGCGAACTCATCCGTGTCCACGTGGTCGCGCGAGAGGATAACCCGCTCTATTGGAAGCTGCTGAACCGCGCGGGAGAGAAGTCAGGCTTGCCAGTTCTCTATAACACCTCGTTCAATCTGTTCGGCGAGCCGCTGGTCTGCACGCCTCGCGACGCCGTGAGGAGTTTCTACTCATCCGGGATCGACGCCATGTTCGCCGGCAATTTTTTGCTGCAGAAGTAAGCTGGCCGGCTCGATTGACACATCCCGCCTCTCGGAACAACATTGTTATTACCATGAAACTTTTGGCGGTAAGCATCCGCCGTATCGGCAACTCACAAGGGGTGGTCATACCAAAGCCGATCCTGATGCAACTGGGACTCACCGGTGAAGCGGGAGCGGAGATGACTATCGAGGGAGATGCTCTGGTGTTGCGCAGGCCGGCTAAGCGGGTGCGTACAGGTTGGGCGGACGCCGCCAGGAAGATCGCGGAAGCCGGAGACGACGAACTGGTAATGGGCGAGTTCGGTAATGTGGCCGACGCGGAGCTCACCTGGTAACCCGTGGGGAAATTTGGCTCGTGAATCCTGATCCCACCGTCGGTAGCGAGATCAAGAAGACGCGTCCCTGCGTGGTTGTATCCCCGTCGGAATTGCATGATCACCTGCGGACTATGATCGTCGCGCCGATGAAAACCAAGAATCACGCAGCGCCTTTTCGCATTCGCGTCACGCATGCCGGCCGGAGGGCTTGATTTTGCTGGATCAAATGCGCGCCGTGAACAAAGCCCGGCTAACCACGCGATTAGGCGCGGTATCGGCAAAGACGCTCACCTCCACCTTGGCCACGCTTCAGGAACTTTTTGCGGAGTGAGGGAGGTCGGCACATCGCGCCGGCCGCCCTCGTCATTTCAGAAATACAGCTTGATCCCAAACTGCAAATAGCGCATCTGGTTCAGCCGCGTATTGTACGTGAGCTGACCGCCGGTGTTGGTATTGGAGCGGACTTCATAGTACTTGAAGCCATTGCCGGTCGGGTCCAGGATATTAAACGAATTCGCCTGCGTCGTGATGAAGTGGGCCGGTAGAGGCGTCGTGTAAAAATTGTCGGGCAGCGTGCCTGCCGAATTCTGCTGCGAGAGAATCATCTGCTGGAAAGCCGCTAAGGCAGCCGCGCCGCGCGGATCGGTGATGGGGAAGGCAGTAGACGGATTCGCCGCTGCCCACGAGGTGTAAACGCTCTGCAGCGATGCCGCGGTCCAGGCGAAGCTAGGGATAATTCTGGAAGAGATCGGTACCGCCGCCAACGTTCGGGGCAGTGCGGAACACCGGATGGTTGAGCGCGTTCAGCGCGTCCACGCGGAACTGCATGCGGCGCTTCTCGCCCAACCGGATGCTCTTCTGTACCGAGAGATCCAGCGTCTGGACCAGCGGACCGGTGAGTCCGGCAAGCGTCCGGGGTGCATTCCCCAGTTGGCCGGCCGGAGGCAGTTCGAAAGCCGAGTAGTTGACGTAAGGCGCGCAAAGATTGCCGGTCGGGCAGCTCGAGCTCCAATCCGGATTCACCAGCGGCACGCCGGAAACGATATTGGGACGAATCTCATGCGTGTGAGTGGTGTCGATGTAGTTGTCCGTCGCGATGGTGGGCGTGAACGGGTAGCCTGTCGTCAGGCGCTCGATTCCCGAAATATTCCAATCGCCGAACAGCAGCCGGCGCGGGCCTCCAGCCGTCGCGCCGAAGAACTGCCGGTTGGTCCCGAATGGCAGATCGTAAACGGCCACCAGGTTCCAGGCGTACGGAATGTTGTACGTCGAGACCGATTTGTCGCTCGCGGCGGTCGCGCCGAAGCTGTACTGGCCGCCATCTACGCTGCCAGTGGTCAGCGCATTCTTATCCGGACCGTTGTCCGACGCATCGTCGAGCGATTTGGACCAGCGGAAATTGGTGTACATCGTCAGGTGATGCGCTCTGCCAGCGATAGCTGACCAGAGCCGAGTGGAAGCTGCTATTTCCCGACGCATCGTAGAAGCTGGTCATGCCCGAGTACCCGAGATATTGGGAAGCCAGCGAATACACCGGCACGGTGAGCGCGGCGCCGCTCGAGTTGGTCCGGCCCAGCGGATCCGTTACGGTAGTGGTCGCATTGACATTGTAATTCTGCAGGATCGACAGATAGCTGGTACCCGGCTCGTTCAGGACCACCGGCGGCATGAACAGGTGCGTCCCTTTCGAGCCCGCATAAGACACTTCGAGCAAGCCATGGCCGCCCAGCTGCCGCTGCAGCGAAAGACTCCAGTTCTGCACATACGGCACCGCGTTTTCGCCGGTTATAATATCACCTGGAAAATTGATCGCCGGGCCATAAACCAGTCCGCTCGGATTATTGGTCAGGCCCAGAACCTGGTTGATCGATTGAGGCGCCACATAGGGCGGATTGCTTGAAAGGCGAGTGACCGGAACGCCCGTCACGCCTGCCGACCGTGATCGGCGTGGTGATCGTCTGGCCGGCGGTCTCGCTGTAGTTCGCCGCGCCGGTGGTGAAGTTCGGCACCGGGTTGCGGTTCTGCCCAGTCAATGGCGCGTGAGAAATGCCGTATCCTCCTCGCACCACCCATGCGTTCAATCCGCGGAATTTGGGCGTGTAGGCGAAGCCGAAGCGCGGTTCAAAATCCAGCCAGCGGATCGGCGTCAGGTAGGGCGACCGGCCTCCGTAGCCCGAAAATGCAAACGGGATCTCAGTGGCCTGGGTGATCACGGGAAGCCCCGTTGCGGCTCCCGCTGCCGTGCAATTCGGGCAGTTGGCAAGGAGTGGAAAGCGGAAACGTTTTGGCCAGAGCCGGATCGAGGAAGCCTTGCAGATTATTCAATTCGCGGCGAGGCAGCTGAAGCGAATAGCGCAAGCCCATATTGAGAGTAAGATTGGGTCTGGCTTTCCAATCGTTCTGGATGTATGCCGCCCCGGCGCCCCAACGGTAGTAATAAGGGATGGCCATGTTGCCGAGCACCACGGAATTCGGCACGCCGAGCAGGAAGGTCGCGATGGGATTGCCTCCGACCGTCGCCTGGGTCCCGGACGCTCCCGTATTGTCCGTCTGCACGTAGCGGAACTGGTAGTTGCCGCCTGCGAGGCTGTATAAGGATTCGTCGTTCAGCAGGGCGCGCGAAAGGTCCACGCCGAATTTCCAGGTCATGGCGCCCTTCGTAATGTAGACGTTGTCGGCGATCTCATACTGCTGTTCGATGCTCGTTCCCAGCGTGGAAACCTGCGACCCGATGTTTGCGATACTGCTCGTGTTGTCGTAAATATTGAGCAAAGGCAACCCGCCCTTGGTCAAGCTGGGAAGTCCGAACTCGGTGCTCAGATTCTCGCCGGACTGGGCATCATATTGCGGCGCGAACTGCCCGCTGAAATTCGCCCGCGTGTACGCGAGCCGCAGTTCATTGACCATCGTGGCCGAGATGATCTGGGTGTCGCTCAAAGTGTATTGACTGGACTTGCTGAAAACTCCCGTGTTGCCGTTAGTCGGGAAGTTCACGTCGTTCGCCTGACTTCCCACGACAGGCACATCGGTCCAGCGAAAGCTGAGGTGGTTGTTGGTTCCGAAATTCTGATCGATGCGGGTGTTGTAGCGAACGCTCTGGTTGGTCACATACTCCGACGTGACATAGTCCTCGATGATGCCATTGCTATCCAGAAAGTAAGGAGTGTTCTGCCTCGGGACATACTGCATCAGCTTCACCGCCACGGGATCCATCATCGATTGAGGGATCACGTTCCCGGGAAATTGCGGGTAGGTCGCGCCGGTGGCGAGCGGCGCAATCAGGAACTGATTGCCGGATTGAACGAACTGGTTATAAATGCCGGTATTGGCCGTCAGCTGAAACGCCGATGCCGGAAACTGGCTGGTGATGCTCTTCGGGACATACGCGGCCTGTCCCTGCAGCAATACCAGGTTGCTGAAATCCCCACTCCGCATGGCGTCTGTCGGCACGGTCGCCGTCTCCTGCATCTTGTCGCCCTGATAGCGCGGTTCGCCGGCGAAAAAGAAGAAAGTCTTGTTACGGCCGTTGTAGAATTTTGGGAATCACCACCGGCCCGCCAAACTGCCCGTCGAACTGATTCCAGCGCTGGTTGTTGACCGGCCGGTTCACCGTGGCCAGCGTGAATGGCGCAGCATTGGTGTCCGGGTTGCGCAGATACCAGAGCGCCATGCCGTGATATGCGTTGTCGCCCGACTTGGTGGTCACGCTGATGATGCCGCCCCCGCTCTTCCCATACTGTGCGTCGAAACCGTTGGTCAGGACCGTAAACTCTTGTACGGTCTCAGGAGAAAAGGAAACCGCCTCCCGGGCCAGTCCTATTCCCGTGTTGTTGATACCGTCCGCGATCATGCTCGTGCTTCCCGCGCGGCCGCCATTCGCCTGCAAGTTGTAACCGGGAACGGGAGTGCCGGAGGATAATGTCGGATCCGAACTGCCCACATCACCCGTCACGTTCCCGATCGTCACCGCCAAATCGAGCACGCTACGTGTAGGCAGCGGCGTGTCATCCAACATGCGGGAGCTAATCGTCTGGCCGAGCGTTCCCGACTCCGTATTCACCAGGGACGCGTCGGCACTGATCGTGACCTGAGTCGCAACGTCGCCCGTCGTCAAACTGACATTCGCCGTCACCACCGTCGACGTGTCGACTTTGACGTTCTCGAGAATGGCTTTCTTGAACCCCGTCGCGGAGACCTCGACCTTGTACATGACCGGGTCGAGATTTTCCTGGATGAAGCTGCCGTTCTCGTTCGTGGTGAGTTTGTGGGTTTCGTTGGTGCCGGTATTGATAATCGTCACCGCCGCGTGCGGAACCACCGCGCCGGATGGATCTGTGACGTTACCGCTGATACCGCCGCGATTGGTCTGTGCCAGCATCGGCAGCGCCGCGAGAAGAGCGATCGCAACAAGGCGATTCATGTGAAAACCTCCAGAAATTTTGGCCGGGAAAGCCCCTATCGGCTCATCATACGTGGGACCCTCTGAAATCCGCAATGGGATTTCTCCCCACGCCCCTGTTTTGCATCTTGAAACCGAAAGTCTGTCGGATTTGCAGGCTAACAGGCTGACGTCGGTTGAACTTATCCCGTTCTCTTTTGGTGGATTCCATACCTTTGCGCCTGCTAACAAAAGTTATGCGTTATGCTATGCAAAACAAAATACACGGTTTGCTGATTGGACCGTCAAGGCTTCGCAACGATTCTTCTGTTGCCTCCATACACTTCGGTGAGTTCCCTGTTTTCAATTATTTACGATGGTGGAGGTTCGGCTGCATGATAAAATCGAAAAGCGGGTGAACAAAACGGCGCGGTTCTGCGTCTGAAATCTCCGAAGGGCTCTCTACGTTTGTGAAGACCAAGTGGAAAATACTATTGGGCATATTTGTCCTGATCCTGATCGCGGGTGGCGTGTACGCTGGCGTCCAGTATCAGAAGCGGGGCGTCGTAACCGTGCAGACAGGGAGAGTCGTGACCGAAGACCTGGCGAGCATCGTCACGGCTTCGGGCGAGGTTAAGCCAAAAAATTATATCAACATTGGCGCGAACCAGACCGGTGAACTCACCGCCATCCTGGTGAAGGAAGGCGATCACGTCCGCAAAGGGCAACTTCTCGCGGAAGTCGAAAACACGCAGTCGGCCGCGGACGTCGTGGCCCAGAAAGCCGCCTTGAGCTCCGCCGAAGCCGATTCTGCCGCCTCCGAAGCCGCCACCAAAGCGGCGGATGACAACATCGCGACTCTTCAGGCCTCAGTCGAGCGCGCTAAGGCCGATATGGAAAAGGCTTCGACAGATTTTGATCGCGGAAAACAACTCTATGATGCCAAGCTGATTGCAAAACAGGATTATGATCAACGCAAATCCGCTTACGATTCCGCCAAGGCCGCCGTGGACGTAGCCATCGCGCAGGTCGTACAGGCTCGCACCCAGCGAGCGCAAGCCTTTGCTCAAGCCGCTTCTTCGCAAAAGCGCGTCGCACAGGCGCAGGCGGCCCTGACCCGCATCGCCGACATCCTGAAACAGCACAATTCCTATGCGCCGCTCGATGGCATGGTCACGAACTTACCCGTCCGCGTGGGCGAGACCGTAGTTCCCGGCGTACAGAATTCGGCCGCCAGCACCATCATGACCATCGCCGACATGTCGCTCATCACCGCCGAGGTGAAGGTCGACGAAACCGATATCGTCAACGTAAAACTCGATCAGCCGGCCGAAGTCACCATCGACGCCATTCCCAACAAGACATTTAAGGGACACGTAATCGAAATCGGTGACACGGCCATCGTGCGGTCGACGGGCGTAGCAGCGTCCCAGAGCACGACGTCAAGCCAGGAAGCCAAGGACTTTAAAGTGGTCATCGCCATCGATAATCCGCCGGACGACATTCGTCCCGGATTGTCGTGCACAGGCAAGATCACCACCGCGACCCGCTCGAACGCCCTGGCAATTCCCATTCAGGCTCTGACCGTCCGGGAAAAAGGCGATCTCGAGCCGAAGAAAAAGGATGTTGACAAAGGCGACGGGCATGCCGTGGCTGTCGATCCAGCACGGCAGAAAGCCATGAAGGAGGAGATCCAGGGTGCATTTGTGATCACTCCCGACGGCAAAGCCGAGTTTAGAAAAGTGGATACGGGTATCACCGGCGCCACAGACATCGAGGTCACCAGCGGACTGCAAGCGGGCGATGAAATCGTGACCGGAACCTATCAGGTGATCCGCACCTTGCGCAACGATGCGCGGGTGAAGATCGATAATAAGAAACCGGACGCGCCGAAGACATAGCGGCGTCGCGAAGGGATACAGTTTAAGTCAAAATGGCACAAGCAGTCGCGGAACCTCTTCTCAATAAGGGCGAACAGCTCAAGCGCGATGGCATCGTGATCCGTACCTACGATCTGTGGAAGACGTACGTGATGGGCGACCAGGAGATCCACGCGGTATCCGGTTGTGATGTCGAGATCCGGCGCGGAGAATACGTCGCGATCATGGGACCCTCCGGCTCCGGCAAGTCCACGCTCATGAACCTGATCGGCTGCCTGGACACGCCGACGAAGGGTGAATACTACATCAATGGCCGGCTCGTCAGTTCCATGACCGACGATGAATTGGCCCGCATCCGCAACAAAGAAATCGGCTTCGTTTTTCAGACGTTCAACCTGCTGCCGCGCGCCACGTCCCTGCATAATGTCGAACTTCCGTTGATCTATAGCGGTATGCCCGCGGCCGAGCGCATCGTTCGCGCCAAGAAAGCGCTAAAGCAGGTCGATCTGCAGGCCCGCATGGATCACAAACCCAACGAGCTTTCCGGCGGACAACGGCAGCGCGTCGCGGTCGCCCGCGCACTCGTCAACGATCCCTCCATTCTGTTGGCCGATGAACCCACCGGCAACCTGGACACAGCCACCGGCAACGAAATCATGGCACTGTTCGAGCGCTTGCACCAGGACGGCAATACCATCGTGCTCGTTACGCACGAGCTGGATATCGCCTTACACGCTCACCGCATCATCCACGTCCGCGACGGAAAAGTGGAAAAAGACGAGCCCGTCAAACACTAACCCCAGAGTTTCGCGCACTATTGTTCAGGAGAGTGTAAGCCTATGGTCATCATGGCGATCCTGTCTGCTCTTTTGGGCGGGGTCTTGGGGTTCTTCCTGGTGGGCTTAGGAGCCGCGCAATTGCTGGTATCGGCCATCGGCGATCGCGACGGCGGCTCGTCGATGAGCGGCTTCTTCGGCTTCGGACCGGTCGGAGGAATCGCCGGAGCCCTGCTCGGTGTTGCCCTGGTGCTCCGATTCGGAGGCGGCTCCGCAACGTGGAGCAAGGGTTTGATGGTCGCCTCCGCCATCCTGATCGCCCTGGGAGGCTTTTTGCTTTTGGCGACAGCTCATCCCGATCGCGGGCCCTCTTACTCTTACGTGATCGAGTTCCAACTGGAAGTTCCAGCCGCGACCCTCGCCGGCGTGGAAATCCCCAGCGCTCAGGCGATGTGGGGCGCGGGAGGCGGTGCGGCGGACGACAAGCCCATCTCCCAATTCTTCGACAAGAAATGCGAGGGTGACAAATGCGTCGTGGAGGGCTCCGTGGCCGCGCTTGGCGATTTGGATCGTTTCCGCATCACCACCGCGATCGGTCAGAAAAATGCCCGCTATCCTTTACAACTCCCGCCCGTTGTCACCAGCCCCGCGGATTGGACGGATTGGCGGCAGGACGAGAGCGCCCGCGTTCGCTGGCGTATCGTGAAGCGATAGGAGCATCAGGGTAGACAACCAAAGCCCGTCACACCAGATGAGCGGCGTGGATGCCTTGCAGGCTCCAGACGCGGATCGGGTCGCGATGGCGCGACGCCAAAGCTTCGGCTGCCGCTCGCGCTCCGCTCAGCGTCGTGATGCATGGGACCCGGTACGTCACGGCGCTGCGTCGAATCTGCTTTTCATCCTCGAAGGACATGGCTCCGGTCGTCGTATAAACCACCAGTTGCACAGCTCCCGCTTTCAATAAGTCAGTAGCATTGGGACGGCCTTCGTTCACCTTGAACACCGTTTTGCAAGGCATCCCGGCGGCCTTTATCGCTGACGCCGTGCCGCGTGTGGCCGCCAGCTTGAAGCCTAGATCGACGAACTTTCGCGCAATCTCGACCATCGCCGGTTTGCGCGAATCGTTCACACTGATGAAAATGGTGCCTTCTTTCGGCAGCGGCGTCCCGGCACTCAATTGCGCTTTGAGAAATGCTTCGCCAAAGTTGATGCCGACGCCCATCACTTCGCCGGTCGAACGCATCTCCGGTCCGAGCGCCGGATCGACCTAACATACTGGATACTACTGGTCGGCGAGTTCAACATGTGTGCCGGATCTCGTGGTCCGTACCCTTCGGGTACTCGGCACCGGGAGGCGGTTGCGTTGTTCAGGGTCATGTTCCACTCGCCGCGGATCGCGCCGAACACCGGCAACGCGATCCGGATGGTCGCGGGGACCGGGTGCGAACTGCACCTCGTGGAGCCCCTCGGCTTCGACCTCTCGGAGCCGAAGCTGCGCCGGGCGGGCCTGGACTACCACGACCTGGCCTCGGTCACCGTGCACGCGGACTTGGACGCCGCGTGGCGCGCGGTGATGCCCGCCAGGGTGTTCGCGTTCACCGCGCACGCCGATGCGTCCTTCGCCGACGTCGACTACCGACCCGGCGACGTCCTGCTGTTCGGCCCGGAACCCACCGGTCTCGACGACGCAGACCCTGGCCGACCCGCACGTCACCATGCAGGTGCGCATCCCGATGCTGGCGGGCCGGCGCTCGCTGAATCTGTCCAACGCGGCGGCGGTCGCGGTCTACGAGGCGTGGCGCCAGCAGGGGTTCACCGGCGCGGTGTGACGGGGCGGCTACTACCAGCCGTTCCAGTGGCTGAGCTGCTCGGCGGGCAGCCGCTTGGCGGGCTTGAAGTCGGTGCCCTTCGTGTAGGCGATCGGGAACAGGCCACCCTGGCTGTACTTGTCGAACGGGATGCCGAGGATCTCGGCGACCTGCTTCTCGCCATCGCCGATCAGGTGCAGCGTCGTCCACGCCGACCCGAGACCACGCGAGCGCAGCGCGAGCATGAAACTCCACGCGGCGGGCAGGATCGACCCCCAGAAGCCGGCGCTCATCCCGGCGGGGGCGCCGTCGGGACGGCCCTCCAGGCAGGGAATCAACATCACGGGCACCTCGTGGAGGTGGTCGTTGAGGTACTTCGCCGAGTCGATGACCAGGGGCGTGCGCTCGTCGCGGCTGTCGCCGTAGGTGGGCTTGGGCGCATCGAGGTAGGGCGTCGCCGCGGTCCGGTAGACGTCGGCGATGGCCTTCTTCTTCTCCGGATCGTCGACGAAGACGAACTGCCAGCCCTGCGCGTTGGATCCCGTCGGCGCCTGCAACGCCAGCTCGAGGCACTCCATGATCACCTCGCGCGGCACGGGCTTCTCCAGATCGAGGCGCTTGCGGACCGAACGGGTCGTCGTCAGGAGTTGATCGAGGGTGAGATCTAGGGGCTGCGAGGGCATGTTCGGAGACTACATTCGCGGTCTTCAGCGTCCCTCGGCCCACGAGATCGACTCAGGTCGATCTCGCGGAGGTGACCTACTGGAAGTCCCGCGACGTCGTCTTCACCCGCAGGTCGATGGGACTCATCCGGTCGGCCGCGATGGTGACGGCCCCCGTCGCGTTCTGCACGATGCCGCGGATCACCAGAGCCGACGCCGTCTGCGCCAGCTTGCGGTGCCGTCGCCCACACCCCCCGTGAGCACATCACGTTGACCATCCCCGTCTCGTCCTCGAGGTTCATGAACGTCACCCCCTGCGCCGTCGCGGGCCGCTGCCGATGGGTCACCGCGCCCGCGACGAGCACGCGGCTGCCGTCGGGCACCGACAGCAGACGATTGGCGGGGACCACGCCCATCGCGTCGAGGTTCTCCCGCAGGAACTGGACGGGATGGCTGTCCGGCGAGACGCCGGTGGCCCAGACGTCGGCGGCGGCCAACTCGAGTTCGGTCATGCCGGGCAGCGACGGGACGTGCGACGAGGACCCGACGCCCGGCAGCCGGTCGGGACGCTCCGAGGCCGCGGCGCCTGCCGCCCACAGCGCTTCCCGCCGGTCGATCCCGAAGCAGCCCGAGCGCGCCCGCGGTGGCCAGCGCCTCGGTCTGCGGCACCGACAGCTGCACCCGGCCGGCCAGATCGACCAGAGACGTGAACGCGCCGTTGGTCTTTCGGTCCTCGACGATGCGCTCGGCCAGCTCGTCGCCGATGTGCCGGACCGCGCCGAGGCCGAGCCGCACCTCGAGGCCGGCGTTCTCCAGCGTCGCGTGCGCCAGGCTGGCGTTCACGTCGGGACCGTGCACGACCACCCCGTGCCGACGGGCGTCGGCGACCAGCGACTGCGGCGAGTAGAAGCCCATCGGCTGGGCCCGCAGCAGCGCCGCGCAGAACACCGCCGGGATGGTGCAGCTTGAACCACGACGAGTAGAACACCAGCGAGGCGAAGCTCAGCGAATGGCTTTCCGGGAAGCCGAAGTTGGCGAACGCCTCCAGCTTCTCGTAGATCCGGTCGGCGACCTCGCCGGTGATGCCGTGCCGCTCGCGCATGCCGTCGTAGAACCGGCCGCGCAGCCGCTGCATCTTCTGCGCGGACCGCTTCGAGCCCATGGCCCGGCGCAACTGGTCGGCCTCGGCACCGGAGAAGCCGGCGCAGTCGACGGCCAACTGCATCAGCTGCTCCTGAAAGAGCGGCACGCCCAACGTCTTTCGTAGCGCTTGTTCCATCGACGGATGGTCGTAGGTGACCTTCTCCTCCCCATTGCGGCGTTTGATGTACGGGTGCACCGACCCACCCTGGATGGGCCCGGGCCGGATCAGCGCCACCTCCACCACCAGGTCGTAGAACACCCGTGGCTTCAACCGCGGCAGCGTGGCCATCTGGGCGCGGGACTCCACCTGGAACACCCCGACGGAGTCGGCCCGCTGCAGCATCTCGTACACGGCCGCTTCGCTCAGGTCGAGCTTGGCCAGGTCGACCTCGATGCCCTTGTGCTCGGCGATCAGGTCGATGGCGTAGTGCAGCGCCGAGAGCATGCCGAGCCCGAGCATGTCGAACTTCACCAAACCGATTGCCGCGCAATCGTCCTTGTCCCACTGCAGGACGCTGCGGTTGGCCATCCGCGCCCACTCCACCGGGCAGACGTCGGCGATCGGCCGGTCGCAGATCACCATGCCGCCGGAATGGATGCCCATGTGCCGCGGCAGATCCTTGATCTCCAGCGCCAGCTCGATCACCTGCTCGGGGATCTCCTCGACGTCCGGTGAGTCGGCGCAGACCGTTCCACCTGCTGATCTGCTTGCTCCAGGCATCCTGCTGGCCCTGGGAGAAGCCCAGCGCACGGGCCATGTCGCGCACCGCACTGCGGCCGCGGTAGGTGATGACGTTGGCCACCTGGGCGGCGTAGTCGCGGCCGTAGCGCTCGTAGACGTACTGGATCGCCTTCTCGCGCAGGTCCGATTCGATGTCGATGTCGATGTCGGGCGGGCCGTCGCGCGCCGGCGACAGGAACCGCTCGAACAGCAGCTCGTTGGCGACCGGGTCGACGTGGGTGACGCCGAGCGCGTAGCAGACCGCGGAGTTGGCCGCCGACCCCCGGCCCTGGGCCAGGATGCCGTTGTCCCGGCAGAACTGGGTGATGTCGTGGACGACCAGGAAGTAGCCGGGAAAGTTCAGCTGGCCGATGACCTTCAGCTCGTGCTCGATCTGCGAGTAGGCCAGCGGAGCCCGCTCCGGCGGGCCGTACCGGTTGCGGGCGCCGACCATGGTGAGGTGCCGCAGCCAGCTGTCCTCGGTGTGTCCCGGCGGGCACGTCGAACGGTGGCAGCTGCGGGGCGATGAGCGCCAGCCCGAACGCGCACTGCTCGCCGAGTTCGGCCGCGGCCGTCACCGCCTCGGGGTGGCGGGCGAACAACCGCGCCATCTCCTCCCCCGACCGCAGGTGCGAACCACCAAGCGGCGCAAGCCAACCCGGCGGCCTCGTCCATCGAGTTGCGGGCCCGGATGGCTCCCATGGCCATGGCCAGCCGGCCGCGGGACGGCTCGGCGAAGTGGGCGGCGGTGGTGGCGACGACGCCGACGCCGAACCGCGGCGCCAGTGCGGCCAGCGCGGCGTTGCGCTCGTCGTCGCGCGGGTGGCCGTGGTGGGTCAGTTCGATGCTCACCCGGTCGCGCGCCGAACCGGTCGACCAGGTCGGCGAGTGCCGCCTCGGCCGCCTCCGGTCCGCCCGTCGAGAGTGCTTGGCGCACATGGCCCTTGCGGCATCCGGTGAGGACGTGCCAGTGCCCGCCCGCCGCCTCGGTCAGCGCGTCGTAGTCGTAGCGGGGCTTGCCCTTCTCCCCGCCGGCCAGGTGCGCCTTGGCCAGCTCGCGCGACAACCGTCGGTAGCCCTCGGGCCCGCGGGCCAGCACCAGCAGGTGCGGCCCCGGCGGGTCGGGCATCCTCGGTGCGCGCCACGTTGCCCAGCGACAGTTCGGCGCCGAACACCGTCTGCACGTCGAGTTCCTTGGCCGCCTCGGCGAACCGGACCACGCCGTAGAGCCCGTCGTGATCGGTCAGCGCGATGGCGCGCAGATTCGAGCCGGGCGGCCTCCTCGACGAGTTCCTCCGGCGTGCTCGCCCCGTCGAGGAAGCTGTACGCCGAGTGGGCGTGCAGCTCGGCATACGGCACCGACGGAGACACCCCGGCGCTCGGTCGCGGCCGGCTCGTAGACTCCCGCGCTTGCGCGACCAGGCCGGGCTGTCGCCGCCGTCGCCGTCCGGCTCGGGCAGGCGAGACCCGGCGCGACGCGGCTTGCTGGTGAGCACCCGCTCCATCTCGCCCCAGGTCGACGGCCCGTCGTTCCAGCCCATCCCACGAGAGTAATCGAACGCCTGTTCGAATGCCAGGGGCAAGAAAAAAGGGGCCGCGCAGGCCCCTTCCCTCCTTCAAGGTATAGCGCACCCGGGGGCTTGCGGCAAGACCCCGGGAGTGCCGCATACTCGCTCGCCGACGCCACTACCAGCGGAAATGGGAGTAACGAATGCCAGACACCGACGTGATCATCGTGGGCGCCGCGCCGACCGGCCTGACGCTGGCCCGCGAGCTCCGGCTCGCCGGGGTGCGGGTACTCGTGCTCGAGAGGTTGGCGCAGCCGTGGGAGGTGCCGAAGGCGGGCGGCCTCGGCGGGCGGATCCTCCAGTTGCTGCGCTACCGGGGTCTGCTCGACCGGTTCGAGGCGGCCAGCGGCACGCCACCGCCCACACCCCGCTTCCCCTTCGGCGGCCTGCACGTCGACCTCGCCGGACTCGACTCCCCCATGCAGGCGCTGCTCCTGCCCCAGCCCCGGCTGGAGAGCCTGCTCGAAGAGCTCGCCACCGAGGCGGGCGCCGACGTCCGCCGCGGCCACGAGGTGCTCGGCCTCACCCAGGACGACGCCGGAGTCACCGTCGACGTGCGCGGCGCCGACGGCCCCTTCCGCGTCACCGCGTCGCTACGTGGTGGGCTGCGACGGCGTGGGCAGCCGGGTCCGCGAGATGGCCGGCATCGCGTTCCCCGGCATCACCTACCCCGAGGTGCACCGGTTCGGCTCGTTCCCGATGCCCGAGTCGGTGACGCTGCACGACGACGGCGACTACGAGATCGGGGGCCTCGGCCGTGTTCGCGCCGGGTACACCCAGACCGAGCGCGGCATCTTCGCCATCAGCTCCTACACGCCGGACGATCTGAGCGTCTACACCTGTGTGGCGGAATCGGACTCCTACGACGACGACGCGCCCATGTCGCTCGCGGAGTTCGGCGACAGCGTCGAACGGGTGCTGGGTACGGCCATCGCCCTGCGCGAACCGACGGCGGTTGACGCGCTTCACCTACGGCGCACGGCATGTCGACCGCTACCGCGCCGGCCGCATCCTGCTGGCCGGCGACGCGGCCCATCGGTTCCCGTCGGGGGGCGTTGCCGTCAACGCCGGGATGCTCGACGCGGTCAACCTGGCCTGGAAGTTGGGCGCCGTCGTCGGTGGCTGGGCGGCCGAGGATCTGCTGGACACCTATCACCTCGAACGCCACCTCGCCGGCGAACGGACCCTTCGGCACACCCAGGCTCAGGTCGCCCTGCGGCGCGGGCTCGACCCGGCCGCCGACGCGCTGCGAAAACTGTTCGAGGAGTTGCTCGCCGACGAGGCGCCGCGCCGGCGCATCGGGGAGTTCATCGCTGGCGCCGACGTCCGCTACCCGGCATCGGGCACCCATCCCCTGGCGGGCACGTTCGTCGCCGACCTACCCGGCGTCGCGGCGTCCCTGCGCGCAGCGCGCCCGTGCTGCTCGACCTGGCCGATCGCGCCGACCTCCGTGACGGCGTCCACCGCTGGGACCACCGGGTCGACGTGCGCACCGCGGTCGTCGACGACCGGTCCGCCGATGCCCTGCTGCTGCGCCCGGACGCCCACGTCGCCTGGGCCGCAACGGTCGCCGAGCCCACCGACACCGCCGTCTCCGGTCTGCGAAGGGCGCTGCGGCAGTGGTTCGGCGAGCCGCGGCTCAGCGGGTCCGGACGAGACCCTGGCTGAGGAAGGCCGACCGGTTGGCCGCGGCGTACTGCTGGACCGTCTGCGCCGCGGTACCGGTCACCACCTCGACGAGGTCGTTGGCGCCCGCGAACACGCCGTCCCGATAGTCCTGCGCCACGTTCGCCAGGTGCTGGACGAGGAACGGCGGGTAGCCCGCCCCGAGGAGCGCGTCGGTGAAGACCGGGATCTCGAGGGACTCGTAGCGCGCCGGGAGGCCGAGTGCGCTGCCCAGTTCGTCGACGATCTGGTGGTGGTCGAGGTCGACGGGTCCGGTCAGCTGATAGGTCTGGCGATCGTGCGGAACGGGATTCGCCAGCACGGCGGCGACGAAGCGGCCCTGATCGCCTTCGGAGATCGGCCCGTGGCGGCCGTCACCGAACGGCAGCCGCAGCACGCCTTCGCCGTCTTCGACGGTCCAGCCCACGACGCCGGGCACCCACTCCCTGCTCAACCACGCCCCGAAGAACGTCGACCGCAGATGGGTGGTCATCATGCCGGTGGAATCGAGGAGCCGCTCACCCAACCAATGCTGAAAGGCCGCATGGCTCTTGGCTTGTCGTCGGGCGGAGCTCTGCGACATGTTCACCACGGCGCGTACGCCCGCCTGCGAGGCAGCCTGAGCGAAGAGGCCCGTCGCGTCGAGCAGCCCCGGCTCGATGGGATAGCAGAAGTACGCGCTGCTCACCCCGTCGGTCGCCCGGCTCACCGCGTCGGCGTCGAGCAGGTCGCCCTCCACGACCTCGACGCCGAGGGCGGCGAGCCGGTCGGCCCGCTCGTCGAGACGGTGGACGAGGGCGCGCACCGGGAGTCCGCGCTCGCGAAGTGCCGCCACCGCAGGCATTCCCGTCTTGCCGGTCGCCGCGGTGACGAGGATCAGGCCGTCATCAGTCATCTGTCTGCCTTTCGGAGTAAACCGATCTGTTTACTCGAGCGACGCTACCGCCGGCACCGCCATTTGTAAACCGATCTGTATACTCGAAGGCATGGCGAGCGTGGACGGCACCTCCGGGCCGGAGTTCGACAGCGGCGGACGGGGCGCCCGCGACCGCATCATGGTCGCGGCGCGGACGCTGTTCTACCGCGACGGCATCCACGTCACCGGCGTCGACCGGATCGCCCAGCACGCCCACGTCTCCAAACGCACGCTGTTCCAACACTTTCCGTCCAAGGACGCCCTCGTTCAGGCGTACCTGGCCGACCTCGACGCGAACCGGGCCATCCCGCTGGAGCGCGCGCTGTCCGCCCCGCGCCGCTCACCGCGCAGCCGCCTGCTGGCGATCTTCGACGGTGGGACGGACGAGCGGACCCGCGGGTGCCCGTTCCACAACGCCGCCGTCGAGGCCGCCGACGACATGCCCGAGGTGCACGAGATCGTGCACGCTCACAAACTCGCCTTCATCGACGAGCTGGTCCGCACGTGCGGCGACGCCGGGGTGCGCGATCCGCGCGCCGTCGGCCATCAGCTCGCCGTGCTCTTCGAGGGCGCGCTGGCGCTGAGCACCACGCTGAACGACGGCGCCCCCATGCGCTACGCCCGGTCGGCCGCCGCGGTCCTCATCGACGCGCGATGACTTTTCCCGGCCCGACCGGTCGACACTGGTGAGGACACCCCGACACCAGGAGGACACGTGACCGAGACGACCGCCCTACCTCCCATCGTCGACGAGGCATCGTGGCGCACGGCGCTCGACGAGCTGCGCGCCAGGGAGAAGGCCGCCACCCGCGAACTCGACGCCATCGCCGCCCAACGGCGCAGACTGCCCATGGTCGAGATGCCGCAGTACACCCTCGTCGGCGCCGACGGACCCGTCACGCTCGCCGAGGTCTTCGACGGCCGCCGCCAGCTGATCGTCTACAACCACATGTGGTTCGACGACGCCGAGTGGCAGTGCGGCGGCTGCACGGGCTTCACGTCGCAGTTCACCCGGCTGGAATTCCTGAACGGCTACGACGCCCGCTTCGTGATCGTGACGAACGGGCCCATCGACGAGCGCTCTGGCGTACCGGGAGAAGGTCGGCAATCGGATGGACTGGTACTCGTCGTCGGAGAGCAGCTTCGGCGCCGACGTCGGGGCGGCTCCCGGCCAGGGGTTCGCCGTCAACGTGTTCCTGCGCGCGACGGCTCCATCGGGTGAGGAAACCGTCTACCGCACCTGGCACACCGACGGGCGTGGCACCGAACAGCTCAGCCACTCCTTCGCGCTCATCGACCTGCTGCCGTGGGGCCGGCAGGAGGAGTGGCAGGACTCCCCGCAGGGCTGGCCGCAGTCACCGACGTACTCCCGCTGGCTGGACTCACCGGGGATCGCGAAGGCCTACGGCACCGGTTAGCGCAGCGGGATGTCGTGTCCGGCACCGCGTTCGGAGTCCGGCCGCGGGCCGAAGTAGCGGCGGTCGGACTCCCCGATGGGCACGTCGTCGATGCTGGCTTCGCGACGCCGCATGAGGCCGCGCTCGTCGAACTCCCACAGCTCGTTGCCGTAGCTGCGGAACCACTGACCCGACGCGTCGTGCCACTCGTACTGAAACCGGACCGCCATGCGGTTCTCTCGGAACCCCCAGAGACTCTTGCGCAGCACGTAGTCGAGCTCCCGCTCCCACTTGGCGGTGAGGAACTCGACGATCTCCGCGCGCCCGGTGATGAACTGGTCGCGATTGCGCCACTGCGAATCCTCGGTGTACGCCAGGCTCACCCGGTGCGGGTCGCGGGTGTTCCAGGCGTCCTCGGCCGCCTGCACCTTGACGATGGCGGTGTCGATGTCGAACGGCGGAAAGGGCGGCTTGGCGTCATCGGTCATGATGGCCATCATGACGCAATTACTCAATGGCACGGTGGCCTTGGTGACCGGAGCGAGCAGCGGTATCGGTGAGGCGACGGCGCTGGCACTGGCCGCCGAGGGCGCGACCCTCGCGCTCGTCGCCCGACGCCGCGACCGGCTCGACGATCTGAGGGCCCGCATCGAATCCTCCGGTGGCACGGCGATCGCGGTGGAGGCCGACGTCGCCGATCAGCCGCGCGCCGCGGCGGCGGTCGACGAGGTGGTCGCCGAACTGGGCCGCCTCGACGTCGTCGTGAACAACGCGGGCCTGATGACCATCGGTCCGGCCGCCGAGGCGGACACCGCGGACTGGGACAGGATGGTGTCGGTCAACGTGCAGGGCCTGCTCTACGTCACCCGCGCGAGCCTGCCGCATCTCGTCGCCGCCGCCGAGGACTCCCCCCGCGGCGTCGCCGACATCGTGAACATCAGCTCGACCGCGGGACGCGTCGCCAGGCCGGGCACCGCGGTCTACTCGCTGACGAAGTTCGGGATCGGCGCATTCTCCGAGGGGCTGCGCCAGGAGGTGCTCGGGCAGCGGGTGCGGGTCGGCCTCGTCGAGCCGGGCACCGTGCAGACGGAGATCACCAACAACCTGTCCGCCGCCGACCGCGAGTCCATCGAGGCGCGCAGCCCGGGCATGGTGAAGCTCGAGCCGGGGGACATCGCCGACGCGGTGACCTACATGGTGACCCGCGACCGCCGCGTCGCGGTCAACGAGATCCTGGTGCGCGCGGCCGAGCAGACCTGGTAGGTCAGGCTCGACGTACTCGACGCGTGCCGTCCTCGAGCACGACGCGCTGGTTGGACCCGTCGGCCTCGGCCGCCTCGGTGCGGAACACCGCGTGGCCCGGCTCGGTGCGCCAGATCGACGTCGTCAACGTCTCGCCGGGGAACACCGGTGAGGTGAAGCGGGCGCCGATCGGCGGTGACCTTGCTGGCGTCGTTGCCGCCGAGCTCGGCCACCAGCACGCGCCCGGCCACGCCGTAGGTGCACAGCCCGTGCAGGATCGGCTTGGGGAAGCCGGCGAGGTTCTCGGCGAACCAGGGATCGCTGTGCAGCGGATTGCGGTCACCGGACAGCCGATAGATCAGCGGCTGGATCCTCCGTGGTCGGCAGCGCCACCTGCGCGTCGGGCGCGCGGTCGGGGATCTCCGGCTTGACCGGCCGCTCCCCCGGCTGACCGCCGAAACCGCCCTCGCCGCGGATCACGGCGGTCGACACCGTCTCGGCCACGACCTCGCCGCTGTCCGGATCGGTGCCGACGCCCTTGAAGACCAGGATGGCGTTCTTGCCCTCGCCCTTGTCCTGGATGTCGACGACCTCGGAGTGCACGTTCAGCTTGCCCGACGGCGGCAGCGGCGCGTGCAGGCGGATCTGCTGGCGAGCCGTGCAGCAGCATGGCCCAGTTGAACGAGCCCACCTCGGCCATGGCACCCCAGGCGGAGCACGCGATGACGGCGTAGGTCGGTAGTACCTGCTGGGTGACGTCGTGACTGTTCTCGGTCGTGAACGCCAGATCCTTCGTGCCCGGCCCGACGCCGAGCGCGTACAGCAGGGTGTCGCGCTCGGTCCATTCGAAGGGTTGCGGTGCGGTCGTGGCACCGATGGCGTCGGGGTTGATCGGCATGCTTGCTCCCTTGGAAGGCGGTGGCGGCTCGGTTCGGACGATAGCGCGCGCGTCCAGGCAGCGGATCCCGATCGGGTCACACCTTGTTGACCTTCGCCGCGGACGGGGCGACCATGAGCTCGCATGCGCTATGTCGTTACCGGCGGTACCGGGTTCATTGGCCGCCGACGTCGTGTCCGCCCTCGTCGCCCGCACCGACGACCCCGAGGTCTGGGTGCTGGTTCGCCGGGAGTCGCTGTCCCGCTTCGAGCGGCTCGCCGAACAGTGGGGCGAGTCGGCGAAGCCGCTGGTCGGCGACCTCACCGCAGCCCGGCCTCGGACTCACCGACGAGACGCTCGCCGAGCTCGGCGCCGTCGACCACGTCGTGCACTGCGGCGCGATCTACGACGTCACCGCCGACGACGAGGCGCAGCGCGCCGCCAACGTCGACGGCACCCGCGCGGTCATCGAGCTCGCCCGCGGGCTGGGCGCCACGCTTCACCACGTGTCCTCGATCGCGGTGGCGGGCACGTTCCCCGGCGAGTACACCGAGGAGGACTTCGACGTCGCGCAGGACCTGCCGACGCCGTATCACCAGACCAAGTTCGAGGCCGAGATGCTGGTGCGGGCCGCCCCGGGTCTGCGGTATCGCGTCTACCGGCCCGCCGTCGTCGTCGGGGACTCCCGCACCGGCGAGATGGACAAGATCGACGGCCCGTACTACTTCTTCGGACTCCTGGCGAAGCTGGCGGTCCTGCCGAGGCTCACGCCGATCATGCTGCCCGACACCGGCCGCACCAACGTCGTGCCCGGTGGACTACGTCGTCGACGCCGCTCGAGTCGATCATGCACGCCCCCGGCCGCGACGGTCAGACGTTCCACCTCACCGCGCCGAAGTCCATCGGGCTGCGAGCACATCTACCGCGGCGTGGCCCGGGAGGCCGGGCCTGCCCGACCTGCGCGGCACGCTGCCGGGGTCGACTCGCGACGCCGTTCCTCAAGGCGACCGGGCGCGCGAAGATCCTGCGCAACATGGCGGCCACCCAGCTCGGCATCCCCGCGGAGATCCTCGACGTCGTCGACCTCGCGCCGACGTTCACGTCGGACAACGCCGCAGAGGCGTTGCGGGGCACGGGGATCCGCGTCCCCGAGTTCTCGTCCTACGCGCCCGAAGCTGTGGCGCTACTGGGCCGAGCACCTCGACCCCGACCGCGCCCGCCGCGACGACCCGGCCGGCCCGCTGGTCGGCCGGCACGTGATCATCACCGGCGCCTCGAGCGGCATCGGGCGGGCGTCGGCGATCGCCGTCGCCGAACGCGGAGCGACGGTGTTCGCGCTGGCCCGCAACGGCCGAGGCGCTCGACGACCTGATCGCCGAGATCCGCGAATCCGGCGGCAGCGCATACGCATTCACCTGCGACGTCACCGACTCGGCATCGGTGGACCACACCGTCAAGGACATCCTCGGCCAGTTCGGCCACGTCGACTACCTGGTGAACAACGCCGGGCCGCTCGATCCGCCGGTCGGTGTCGGCGTCGACCGACCGACTCCACGACTACGAACGCGTGATGGCCGTCAACTACTTCGGCTCGGTGCGGATGGTGCTCGCGCTGCTGCCGCATTGGCGCGAACGCCGTTTCGGCCACGTCGTCAACGTGTCCAGTGCGGGCGTGCAGGCCAGCAGCCCGAAGTACAGCGCCTACATTCCGAGCAAGGCGGCGCTCGACGCGTTCGCCGAAGTGGTCGGCACCGAGACGCTCTCGGACCACATCACGTTCACCAGCATCCACATGCCGCTGGTGGAGACGCCGATGATCGCCCCGTCGCGCAGGCTCAACCCGATGCCGGCCGATCACCGCCCGACCACGCCGCCGCGATGGTGGTGCGCGGTCTGGTCGACAAGCCCGCGCGGATCGACACCCCGGTCGGCACGCTGGCCGACGTCGGCATGTACCTCACCCCGAAGCTGTCGCGCCGCATCCTGCACCAGGTCTACCTCGGCTACCCGGACTCGGCGGCGGCCCGCGGCGATCGCGGCGCCCGAGCCGTCGACGCCCGTGGCCCAGGAGCCGACCCGGCGGCCCAAGCGGCCCGCGCGTGCCGCCGCGACGAGCATGCGGGCGCCCCGGCCGCTCAAGCGCGCCGTCCGCCTGATCCCGGGTGTGCACTGGTAGGTGGCCGGCCTTATCGTGAGCGGCGTGACCGGGTCCGTCGATGTCCGCGACGGATCCAGCGCCGCTCCCGTCTTCGTCGACGTCGACACCGGCGTGGACGACGCCATGGCGCTGGCCTACCTGCTCGCCAGCGACGACGCCGACATCGTCGGCATCGCCTCGACCGCGGGCAACGTTCCCGTCGACCAGGTCTGCGCCAACAACCTGGGCCTGCTCGAGCCCTGTGCGGCTGTCGGACGTACCGGTGTCCAGGGGCGCCGAACAGCCGCTGGCCACACCGCTGCGCACCGCCGAGGACACCCACGGCCCCGAAGGACTCGGCTACGCCCGGCTGCCCTCGCATGACGGCCAGACTCACCGACTACGACGCCGCCGAAGCCTGGGTGCGGGCGGCGCGCGAGCACCCCGGCGAGCTGATCGGCCTGGTCACCGGCCCGCTGACCAACCTGGCGCTGGCGATGCGCATCGAGCCGACGCTGCCACGGCTGCTGCGGCGGCTGGTGATCATGGGCGGCGCGTTCGACTACCGCGGCAACACCACGCCGGTCGCCGAGTGGAACATCAGCGTCGACCCCGAGGCCGGCTGCCGAGGTGTTCGCCGTGTGGAGCGCGGCCGTGGGGGCTCGGACCACGACCGCCACGCATCTGCCAATCGTGTTGGGGCTCAACCTGACCGAGAACGTCGCGATGACCCCGGCGATCCTCAGCAGGCTGGCGGCGGCCGCCGGTTCCGCCACGACCCCGATGAGCGTGCTCGACGACCGCGGCACCCGGTCGGCGGCGTCCAACCCGCTGATCCGCGTCCTCGAAGACGCGATGCGGTTCTACTTCGAGTTCCACTTCGACCAGGGCGAGGGCTATCTCGCGCACCTGCACGACCCGCTCGCCGCCGCCGTGGCGCTCGACCCGGATCTGGTGCGCTACCGGCAGGCCACCATCGACGTCGAGCTGACGGGCACCCTGACCCGCGGCATGACGGTGGCCGACTGGCGCGGCCACTGGGGACGATACCCCAACGCGCACGTCGGCATCGAGCGTCGACCCCGACGTGTTCTTCGACCGGTTCATCGCCCGGGTGGGCCCGTTACGCGCGCGACGCTGGGCTGAGCGTACTCGATACGACACCCCTCCAGGAACCACTGCCGCTGCCGGTAGCACAGCAGCATCGCCTGTTCGACGTCACCACTGCGCCGCACCCGGCCGCTCGATCAGCACCTGCACCCGCGCCGTGCGCCCGGCCTTGCCGGATGACTGTCGGCGTCCCACCACCTTTCGTCGACCGGCCACGGCCCGGCCCACCACGTCAGCCTGCCCGCGCGGCCGCCCCGGTCAGCCGCACCGGGTCCGCGGAGAACACGCCCCGGCCGGTCACCCGCACCGGGTTGCCCTCGGCGTCGAGCAGCTCGACCGGATCGTCGAGCAGCACGGCGGGCGACGGTTCGGGAAGCTGTCCCGGCCAGGGCTGGTCGGGGTCGGCCCGCGGAACCGGTTCGTCGCCCAACGGCGTGAGGGTGATCCGCTCAGCGGGCCCTCGACCGCCGCTGAGCACCGGCACCTGCACCGACTCCGGCCCGAGCAGCCCCTGGACCCGGACCAGCGCCCGCCGGGCGCGCAGCCGGTCGTCGTCACCCGAGGAACCCCACAGCGGCAGCTGCAGTGCCGCGGCCGACACCACCTCCACCGGATGCAACCGCAGCGTGGTGATCGGGGCGGTGGGCCGGTCGTCCGGGTTGCGCCGGTTCAACCAGCCGTCGAGCTGCCAGCGCACCCGGTCCGCGGTGGCGTCCTCGGTCAACGGCTCGGCGCACCGCCAGACCCGTTGCATCTCCTCACCGTTGGCGGTGACGGCATGGATCGCCAGGCGCGTGCAGCCGACGCCCGACGCCTCCAGGCTGCGGTGCAGTTCGCCGGCCAGCGACCGCCCGGCGAAGGCTGCGGCGTCCACCCGGTCCACCGGCGGATCGCACTCCATGACGGCATCGAGATCCGGCGCGGACTCCCGGCCCGACGGCCCGCGGTCGGGCTCGCCGCGGGCGAACCGGTGGGCGGTGATCGCATCGGCGCCGAAGCGGGAGGCCACGTCGGAACGCGGCAGCGCGGCGAACTGACCGATGCTCCGAATACCCATGCGCCACAACAGGTCCGCCAGATCGTCGCGGCCGGGCGCCGCCAGGCTGGGCTCGGTGGCGAGTTGCCGGATCGACAGACGCGGCCAGGAAGGACGCATCCCCGCCGGGCTCGACGATGCAGCCGGCCCGGGCGGCGAACACCGCCGTCGGCATCTGATCGGCGATGCCGACCTGGCACTCCGCCCCCGCCGCGGCGACCGCGTCGACGAGCCGCTCCGACGCCGACTGCTCGGATCCGAAGTAGCGGGCCGCCCCCCGCACCGACAACACCAGCAGACCCGGCCGCAGCACCTCCGCGCGCGGCACGACCTCGTCCACCGCCGCCGTCACGGCCTTCGAAGTGCCTGGCATCGCGGCCCGGGTCGGCGGTGACGACGTGGACGTGCGGACAGCGCGCCTGGGCCTCCCTGCGGCGCAGCCCCCTGCCGCACCCCGGCCGAGCGGGCCGACGCCGAACACGCGACGACGCGATTGGCCAGCGTGACCACGACGGGATCGGTCGCGGGCAGGCCCGCCGCCGCGGCTGCCGCCACCGCGGGCCAGTCCATGCACCAGATGGCCAGTACCCGGCCTCGGCACACGTCATCCGCCCACTACGCGCGCATGGCCACCGACCCCGGCCCGTGGCCCTGGTCGCCAGCCGCACCCGACTGATCCGCCCGCACCCCGGGGTGGGCGCACCGGCGCCCGCACCCGTCATCTCGTAAGCCGCAGACCCTCGACTCCAGCCGGGCCGACGCCCCGTGCCAGTCGCCGTCGGTGATCAGCAGCGTGCATCCCTTCTGCCTGGCCCTGGCCGTCACGGCACGCGCCCTGGTCGGCGCCACCGACCGCCCGCCGAGGCCGAGCACCACCAGATCCAGGCCGTCCATCAGCACCGCGGCCACCTCGACCGGATCGGCCCCGGGGTCGGGGATCACCGCGAGCCTGCTCAGGTCGGCGCCCATCTCGACGGCAGCCAGCAGACCCACGTCGGGCTGGCCCACGATCGCCGCGTGCCCGCCCTCCGCCGTCACCGCCGCCACCAGCCGCAGCGACAGCGACCGGGCGCCCGACACCACCGCGACCGACCCCCGCGGCAACGAGCCGGGCAGCAGTTCGGCCAGCGATTCCGGGATCGGCAGCAAATTTTCTGAGGCCGGAAGCGCGGTGTGCGACGGCATCGCTCCGCGGCGCGTGGGACCCACCGTGGCCGACGTCCTACCGGACACCTCGGCTATCTTGCGTCGAGGTGTTCTACCTGTTCAGCGCGATTTAGTCGAGCGTTGGTCAACTCGCGCCACCGCTGTCACAACAGCACCTTTCGCACCATCAGAACCATCCCGTATTCGAAAGTATGTTCGATTGGACTGAGTAAACACTCACCCACCGACACCGTCAAGCGGATCGGGGCTTGGACGGTAGCTCTACGCCGCCAGTGAAATGCCGATGCGGCCGTCGGACCCGTCGGATAAAGTCCGGTCACCGGGCACCTCCCTGGGATGGGACTGGGTGTCCGCGTCGGCTTCGGGATCAGTAAGGACGAGCACAACGAGATCGCTTCCCGACACCGCCATGCCGTCCCCTACCGTGACCGCACCTCGAGCCAGGCACCGAAGTCCGTGGCCCTGGCTCCTGGTCGCCGTACTGGTCGGGGTGCTGTCATGCACATCCGATCTGCGGGCCACCCCGATCACCCCATCGCCCACTCTCATCGACGGGCCCTTCGCCTCGCTGCTGGCCGCCTCGACCGATCTCGGCCCGGCCCAGCAGCGACCACGTCCAGCTGACGGCGATGCTGAACGATCAGCGTCGTCCCGACGCCCTGATGAACTGGGCGGGCCAGCACGGACTCACCGTGCAGTGGCGCGCCAGCGACGGCTGGGCCGTCGTCGAAGGCACCGCCGACCACGTGGCGACGGCATTCGGCGTCGCAGGTGCACGACTACCGCGGTCAGCGCGGCCAGGAGTTCTACGCGTCCCCGCAGCAGCCGCGTGGTACCTCCGCCGCTGCAACGGCGAAGTCAACCAGTTGGGCCGAATCCTCAGTTACACACCGCATCACGAGTCGCGGCCGAACATCATTCCGCTGGACGTGCCCGACCAGGGGCTGACCCCCGACGCACTGCTCACCACCTACAACGCCGCCGACCATGGCCAGGAACGGCTTCACCGGCAAGGGCACCACCATCGTGGTCTTCGCCTTCAACGGCTTCGCCCAGTCCGACCTCGACACCTTCTCCACCACGAGCGGGCTGCCCAAGTTCACCCCGACCATCGTCGGCGACAAGCCGCCGACGCCGTACGGCGAGACCACGATGGACCTCGAGGTGGTCCATGCGATCGCACCCGACGCCCAGACGGTCGTCGTCAACGCCCGTCCCACCGTCGAGGGCGACGGCGCGTTCCAGAAGATCGGCCAGATGCTGGAGGACACCGATCGCCGCTTCCCCGGCGCGATCTGGAGTTTCTCGATCGGCTGGGGATGCGACAAGCTGCTCACCGCAGCGGATTTGGCGCCGGTACGCTCCGCGCTCGCGGCCGCCCACACGCACGGCACCACGTCCTTCAACGCCAGCGGTGACCTCGCCGGACTGGAGTGCAAGGGCGGCGACGACTGGGACTCCCCGCCAGGGACCCGCCGACGTCGGGCTGGATTCCATTGCCTCCCTTCCCGAGATGACCAGCGTCGGCGGCACCACCCTGTCCACCGACGCCAAGGGAGGTGGCTGGCCGAGCAGGCCTGGTTCGACGTCCCGCTGTCCCAGGGCACCGGCGGCGGAGTGTCGTCGCTCTTCGACATGCCGCCATGGCAGCGCGTCGCGGCCGGACAGGTTCCCGACAACCGCAACACCGGCAAGCGGCTGACCCCGGACGTCTCCGCCGTCGCCGACCCGTTCACCGGGGTGAAGATCGTGCTCGACGGTGCACAACGTGGTCGGCGGCGGCACCTCGCAGTCGGCGCCCATCTGGGCGGGCCTGACCGCGGTGATGACCCAGTTTCTGAAGGCCAACGGCGGCAGCGCGATCGGCGACATCAACCCCCTGCTGTACCGGATGGCCCAGCGGCGCTCCGCTGCCCGCCTTCCGCGACGTCGACCTCGGCGGGAACGCCGTCGACACCGCGGGACCGGGCTACGACCTGGTCAGCGGGCTCGGCACCCCGAACGTCGACAACCTCGCCCGCAACCTCCTCACTTCTGCAGAGGGTCACGCCATGAGCACCAGAACCGGACACCGACGACCTCCCCGACCGGAATGGTCGAGTGCCGGGTGTGCCAGGTCCCGCGTACCCGAAGGCGAATACTGCGGCCTCTGCGGTCTGCCACTGAAGGATCACGAAGGCCAAGGGCCCGGACTGGCTGCGGATGCAAGGCCTACAGCGCGTCGCCCGGCGAGCATCTCCTGACGCCGAACATCGTCAGCACGCTGTTCCCGCACCTGTCGCCCAGCTCGCGCATGCCGTTCCTGCTGGGGCTGGGCGTGCTGCTGGCCGCGCTGGTCGCCGCGACCCTGTTCCGGTCTGCCCGCCGCGCATCATCACCGTTGCCGCACTTGGGCTTCCGCTGCTGTTCCTCATCTACCTGCAGGAGTCCGACGTCTACGACGACGTCCCCACCGGCACCCTGGTGGTGACCGCGGGATTGGGCATCGGCCTCGGTGTCGGATGGGTGCTGCTGACGGGGGCGATGATCGCGCAGCAGTACGACGTCGGACTCGGCGTCGGCATCGCCGGATCCCGGGTGCTCCGCGACGGTCTCGGCGTACCCATCGGCGGCCTGGTGCTCATGCTCGTTCCCGCCGCTGCTGGTGCGCCTGGTCCGGCCCGGGGAACGGGAGTCGCTCGACGGCTTCGCCATCGGCGCCCTCGGCGCGTTGATGTTCACCGCCGCAGCGCAGATGACCCGGCTCGCGCCGCAGTTCAGCGGCGGCATGATCGCCAGGGGCAGGCCGATGAGCGGCCTCTTCGTCGAGGCGGGCATCCGTGGCGTCGCGGTGCCACTGACCGCGGCCGCGGTCGGGGGGCTGATCGGCGCCGCGCTGTGGTTCGCCCGGCCGGAGAACAAGAACCACCAGCACCGCAACTACGTACGCGCCGCGCTGACCGTCTTCGCCCTGATCGTCGCTGACGATGTACGCCGCTGCTGGGCCTCGTCGACGTCGCGCGCATGCCCCAAATCCTGCAGCTGGCACTGCATCTCACGCGTCACCGCAGTGCGCGCTGCTCGCCCTGCGGGTCGGTCTGCACCTGGCGCTCTTGCACGAGAACCACGACGAGATCCTCTCGGATCACCCCATCCTGTGCCCGCACTGCGGACACGTCGTACCCGACATGGCCTTCTGCGTGGCCTGCGGCGCGGCCACCAGAGCGTCCTCGCGTTCGTCGCGGCAATCACGACGGGATCTCCGGCCCGTGCGCCACGCAACCGGGGGCCGACGCGCCGTGACCACCATCGTGCAGGGTTACTCGACGCACGCCGGAACCTACACCGTGCCAACGCCTTCCCAAGACCTCTCACCGGCGTCTGCTCATCGTCTGGGTGGCGGCGATCGGCCTCGTCGCAGCGGGTCTCGTCGTGCTGTCGGGAGCCGTCGAGACGCCATCGGCTCGGTACGTCTGCCCACCCGAGCTGCGGGCGTCCGCCGATGGGCATCCCGTCACGATCAACCCCCGCTACACCGCGCCCGACGGGACGTTCTCGGTCGCCTACCCCGCCGTGGGCTCGGCCTACAAGGTCACCCTCGGCGACGCCGGCATCACCGCCGACCTCCTGGTGGGCGACAAGGGGACCATGCGCCTGTTCAGCCAGCCTGCCGCGGGGCGCACGCCCCAGCAGATCGCCAACCAGCTGATCAAGCAGACCTTCCCCGACACCAAGATGGCCTACGAGATCCCGAACGCGATGGTCGGCTACCAGCCGGGCTACGGCCTCGTCGCCGATGCCTGGCCGCAGGGCTCGAACTCCAGCTACACGCGGATGCGGCTAGTGGTCATGGTGGCCATCAAGAACGACCTCGCCCTGGTGGCGGGCGCCGTCGGGCCCGTACCACGCCTTCGGGCCCGGACTTCGGTTCCGGCAAGCCGTCGGCGGCCAACCTGCAGCTGGCCCTCGACATGGGCAAATACGTCAACAGCTTCAGCTGGCGCGGCGACCCCCTGCGCTGACTTCCTTCCCGCGAGCAGCCCGCGCAGAAATCGTGACGCTCTGTGACCTGGATCCTCGCACGGATGAATGGTGACATTGACAAATGTCACCAATTGCTGCTGTACTCGAGGAGTGACGACCGACACGATGCCCGCCCGCGGATCCATGCGATCGCGCGGCGCAGCCACGGTGAGCGGACTGACCCTGCGACAGATCAGCGCGGTACTGCCGCCCGAACGCGCGTGGGGGCTGTGGACGTCGCGCCGCATCGTGTCGCGAATCATGGACTCCTTCGGCCCTCGCTGGCCGGCACCGAGGTCGAGAAGGTCGACGTCCGCCTGACGACGGCGGACGCGTCGTCGGCGAGTGGGTGCGGGGCGAAGGCGTCTCCGGAGGCAGAGCGAGCACCAGGACGCGAACAGCCGACGGTGCATCTACTTCCTGCACGGCAGCGGTTTCGCCCTGTGCTCACCGCGCACCCACCGCAGGCTGACGGCCTGGCTGTCGCGCCTCACCGGGCTGCCCGTGTTCTGCGTCGACTACCGCCTGGCGCCGCGCTACCGCTTCCCCACCGCCGCGGTCGACGCCCGCGCGGGCTGGGACTGGCTCTGCACGGAGAAGGGATACGACCCCGAGCAGGATCGTCGTCGCGGCGACTCCGCAGGCGGACACCTCGCCGTCGACCTGCTGTTGCAGCCCGACGTCGCGCACCCCGCCGGACTGGCCGTTGTTCTCCCCGCTGATCGACCTGACGTTCGGGCTCGCCCGCACCCGCGAGGAGCTGCGGCGCGACCCCGCGATCCGCGCCGCCGACGCCAAGCGACTCGTCGAGTTGTACTGCGCGGGAACCGATGTCACCCACCCACGGCTGACCCTCGACGTGGCGGGCGGCCGACGGATGCCGCCGACGCTCGTGCAGGCCGGTGGCGGCGAGATGCTGGTAGCCGACGCCCGCAAGCTCGCCGCCGACATCGCCGCCGCGGGCGGGACCGGCGAACTGCAGGTCTGGCCCGACCAGGTGCACGTGTTCCAGGCCCTGCCCAGGCTCACCCCGGAGGCAGCGCCCGCCATGCGTCAGGTCGCGGCGTTCGTCGCAGAGTCCCTGCAGCGACAACGGCATTCAGGCAGGTGGCGGGGATGAGTCTCTTCGGTGCTACACCCAAGCGCAGCCACGGCGCGGCCGCCGTCATCACCGGCGCGGGCAGCGGCATCGGCGCCGCGTTCGCCACCGAGCTCGCCCGCCGCGGCGGCCGGGTCGTGTGCAGCGACGTCGACGAGGCGGCTGCGAACGCCACGGCCGAGGCCATCGTGGCCGCCGGCGGGCATGCCACGGCCGTGCGGTGCGACGTCTCGCAGATCGACGACGTCCAGCAGCTCGCCAAGGAAGCCCAGTCCTGGCTCGGCGGCCCGCCCACGCTGGTGATCAACAACGCGGGCGTCGGCGCGGGCGGCAGCGCCGATCGGGGAGATCGACCTCGACGACTGGAGCTGGGTCCTCGGCATCAACCTGTGGGGTCCCGATCCACGGCTGCCAGGTCTTCACCCCGATCCTGCGCGAAGCCGGCCAGCCCGGCGGGCATCATCAACGTCGCGTCGGCCGCCGCGTTCGGCGCCGCCCCGGGGATGGCCGCCTACAACGTCAGCAAGGCGGGCGTGCTGTCGCTGTCCGAGACGCTGGCCGCCGAGCTGTCGGGCACCGGCATCAACGTCACCGTGCTGTGCCCGACGTTCGTCAAGACCAACATCGTCGAATCGGGCCGGATCTCGGCGCGCTCCACCCAGCTGGCCGACCGGCTCATGCGCTGGACCGGCTTCTCGCCGGAGCGGGTCGCCACGGACCTGCCTGGACACCAACGACCGCGGCGGCCTGTACTGCATGCCGCAGCCCGACGCCCGAATCGGTTGGGGCATCAAACGTTTCACTCCCACCGTCTACACCCGCGCCGCGGGCCTGACCAACCGCGTCACCCGAACTAGGAGGCTTGCAATGGCAATCGACATGGACGCAATGCTCGCGAAGATCAAGGACCGGCAGTGGGCGCTGGCCGACATCGACTGGGACGCCCCGGGAGCCGAGACCATCAGCGACGAGTTCCGGCCCAAGCTCAAGGCCTTCATGGCCGACCTGTGCTGGATCGAGAACGTCGGCGCGCGCGGGTTCGCCGCCCTGGCCAAGAAGGCGCCGACGCCGGTGCTCGCCGAGATCTACCGCTACTTCCACGCCGAGGAGCAGCGCCACGCCAACGCCGAACTCGCCCTGATGAAGCGCTGGGGCATGCTCGACGGCGGCGAAATGCCCGAACCCAACGTCAACATCCGGCTGGCGATCGAGTGGCTGGACCGCTACGCCGACGACATGTCGCTGTCGGTGCTCGGCACCGTCATCCCGATGCTCGAGGTCGCACTGGACGGCGCGCTGCTGAAGTTCCTGCTCGACGAGGTCGACGATCCCGGTGTGCCACCAGGTGTTCGAGAAGATCAACAACGACGAGTCCCGGCACATCGCCGTCGACTTCGAGGTGCTGAACCTGATCGGCCATGCCAAGGCCCGCAAGCTGGCCGTCGACTTCGTCGGCGGGTCGGCCACCCCGGGACTGATCATCGGGATGATCATGTACGTCCCCCTGCTCAACCGGATGCGCAACAACATCGTCGACATGGGCCTCGAGCCCGAGCGGCTGTACAAGGCCATGATGCGATTCAAGGAACTCGGCGGGCGCGCCGAATACACCTGGCGCGTGCCGACGTATCAGATGCTCAAGCTCCACGCCCGCATGGTCGTCAAGCCCGACAACCCCTACCACTGGATCGCAAACCCCATGGTGTGGGCCTCGGACCGCTACCCGAGGAAGCTGCTCAAGCCCATCCCCACCTGGTTCAAGGAACTCACCTACGAGCCGG
>CAVZRE010000065.1:0-141847 GCA_963777595.1 Terriglobia bacterium | reverse complement strand
ACGAGCAGCGAGACTGCCTCGACATATTCAGGGTTCAGTTGTACCGCTTTCGTCAGCGCCGCGACAGCCTCCTCAGTCCTGCCAAGGCGTCGGAGGGCGCTCGCCAAATTGCGATGCGCCTCGGCGTATTTGGGGCGCAGCCGCAAAGCCGTCCGATAGCTCGCCACGGCTTCTTCGAGCGCACCGTTCAGCTGGTAGATATTGGCGAGATTATTATGCGCCTCGGCATAAGCCGGCGCGAGTTTGATGGAGCGGCGAAAGGTTGCCATCGCCTCCGCCGTTCGGCCAAGTTGGGCCAGAGCGGCGCCGAGAGCGTTGGCTGCGACCGCCGACCCCGGCTCCTCCTTGACTGCTTTACGGAATAAATCCAGGGCGCCGGCGGTGTCCCCGCGCTGCCATGCCGCGATGGCGAGTTGCTGCAGGTTCACAGTCCAGCCAGGCGGAGCATCTCCATAAACTGGCCAAGAGTGCGCATGTCCATTGCCTGCGCGACCAACCGGCCGGAACGGTCATAGACGAAGGTCTTGGGAATACCTCGCACGACGAACAGGTCGTTCACGCGCCGGCCCGGATCGAGCAATACCGGGAAGTGCACCGGGTGTTCCGCAATAAAGGGAGTGACCTTGGCGCGATCTTCATCGCTGATGGCCAGCACTACCAAGCCTTTGGGGCTTAGTTTCCGATAGAGAGTGTCGAGGTCCGGCATCTCCTTACGGCAAGGTGGGCACCATGTGGCCCAGAAATTCACCAGAACCACTTTGCCCGACAGCTGCCGCAGCGTCCAGTTCTTTCCGTCAAGCGCGGTGAGGGTGAAATCGAGATGCTGCCGATGCTCGTCGTCGGCTTCGAGTGCGGTCATAGCGGCACGGAATCGCGGATCGTCCAGGGACGCGTCGACGTGCTCATACCGCACGAGTTGAGCGAGCGTCGCGTACGGCTCATCCGATTTTGCCGGCTGCTCTCGTAATGCGGCCGCGAGCGTAGCCGCCGTCTCCTGCAGCGTTTCATGACCCGGGTCGCCTTCCGTAACAAGATTCGCCAGCTGAATTGCCAAAAGTGGCTTGCCCGGCGTGGCAGGCAATTCGCGAATTTTCAGCGCCAGTTCCTTCGTCACCATTGGCCGCCGGCTGTCGGGAATGCTGCGCAGCGTCCGGATCGAGGCGTAAATGGGCCGCTCGCTCTCGGTCCATACCATTTTCGACTGTTGGGCCGTTAGGGAGAGGGTCGACACCAGGAATATAAGAAGCGTCTTCACAGCCTTAAGATACACCTCGACGGGCTGGAATCCGGCGGGGTGTTTGCCAAAAGGAAGATAGTCATCCAAATGAAACTATGCGAGAAAACACGGCTAGTTCGCGCTATACTCTCTGGAAAAGCGTTTTGGGGTCTGGCAGCGTTGCCCGCCATCCAATTTGAAAGAGGGTTCAATTTGAAGAACGTCGGCATTCGCGTTTTTTGTGCGTTAGCATTTCTCTTTTCCACTTCCGTGTGGGCGCAAATCGCGTCTACTACTTCGCTGGTCGGCACGGTAACCGATGCGAGCGGCCAAGTTATAGGCGGCGCCAAAGTTACTGCCGTCGAAGTCAACCGGCTCGACACTTATACGGCGACCACGAACAACCAAGGATATTATTCCATTGAGTTCGTTCGCGTCGGCACCTATAGGATCGTGGCCGAACACGCCGGATTCCAGAAGATTACCGAGACGGGTATCAATGTCGAAATCAACCAGACGGTCCGGACTGACATCACTCTCCAGGTAGGCGCGGTGAACCAATCGGTCACCGTAGCCGCGGAATCCAGTGCGATCAAGACTGACGATGCAACGGTGGAAGAGATTATCGGCTCGCGGAATGTAGCGGACCTACCCTTAAACGGGCGGGATCCGATGCAGCTGGCTACGACGACGCCGGGCGTCATCCCTGGCCTGAAGGCCACCAATGGTGTTCCTCCGGGCGAGGATTTCATCGGGGCAGGCATGCGCGAGATTAACAATTCCATGTCGCTTGATGGCATCAGCATCGCGAATAACCTGGTTTCGACCACACCCAACCGGCCGATGGTGGATTCGATCTCCGAAGTGGAAGTTCAAACGGGAACCTACTCGGCGCAGTACGGCGCGTACCTTGGCGTCCATATCAACATGATCAGCAAGACGGGCACCAACGACATCCACGGAACAGTCTTCGAGTTCGTCCGCAACCAGGATTTCGACGCCCGTCCATTCTTTTTGGCGGCGACGGCAGCCAAGGCGCCGTTGCGGCAGAACCAGTTTGGCTTCGAACTGGACGGTCCCATTATCATTCCCAAGCTTTACAACGGTAAGGACAAGACGTTCTTCATGGGATCGTATGAGGGGCTACGGCAGGACAGCTCCACTTCGCAACTCTACTCGATGATGACTCCCCAGATGTTCCAGGGGAATTTTTCGCAGACACCAACGGTAATCAAGGATCCGCTCAATGGAAACGCGCCGTTCGCGGGGAATATCATTCCCGTCGCGCGGCTCTCGCCTGTCGCACTGAAGCTGCAGCAATATTACCCGGCTACCAACCTGCCGGGACTCACGAATAACTTTGCGACTTCCGCTGCCAATAACAATACTACCGACCAGACCGTCGACCGGATCGACCAGAATCTGGGCGACAAAGTTCGCGTCTTTTTCCGTTATCAGAGGCAACAGGAAAGTCTCGTTGCGGGCGCGTCGAATGTCACTCAGAACACTTACTCGTCAGTCTACCTTTCAAACTTCGCCATCGGTTACACGCACACCCTCACACCGAACATGGTCAACGATGCACGCTTCGGACGCAACTATTTCAACACCGCCTCTTTGAACTACTTCGGGGAGAACAACCTGACTAGCGCGGGATCGCAATTAGGCATTCCCAACTTCACGGCCGACGTCCTCTACGGCAATCCGGGCATCCCGGTGTTTACAGTTTCAGGCTTTCAAGGGTTCGGAAACGCCAGCACCAACTGGTATCAGGATGACAGCACCTGGCAAGGAGCAGACCAGTTGAGCTGGGTGCACGGCAAGCACAATATCGTTGCAGGCCTGGAATTCCGCAAACTGGAGACGGGCCGCGCCGCTACCAACGATCCGCAAGGTCTGTTTAACTTTACAGGCCAGTATTCGGGCTATGCCCCGGCCGACTTCCTGCTCGGCTACCAGGCTAACGACACCTCCGGAGGGCTGCAAGTTCGCGGCCTGGTGGCGGAATGGCGCGACGGATTCTTTGCGCTCGACAAGTGGCAGGTGACGCGGAAACTCACGGTCGATTTCGGACTTCGCTACGAACTGCCCACTGTGCCCTATACGGTGAATGGAAATGCCAGCGAGTTGAACCCGCAGCAGACCGCGGTGGTTCCCGCCAATCCGCCGGTAAAAGATTTCCATTTCATCTACCCGAATCACAACGATTGGGCGCCGCGCCTTGGTTTCGCATACCGCATCGACGAAAAGACGGTGGTCCGCGGAGGAGGTGGCATCTATTACAACCCGAATCAAACCAACAGCTTTACGTTCCTGAATGCGAATCCGCCTTTCAACCTGCTGACTACCTACACCGCGTCGCCAACAACTCCGAACCTGACGCTGAGCAACCCTTACGGAGGAGCTGCGCCGCCCTCTCTTTCGCTCGGTCCGATCACTTACCCGTTGCTGACCAACATGATTACCGACAATTGGAACCTTCCCACGGCACGGTCCAATCAGTGGAGCATTTCCCTGGAGCGGCAACTGTGGAATGGAGGCGGCGTCGAACTGTATTACCTCGGCAACCACACGGACCATCTCGACCGCAGCTATTTCAATAACCAGCCCTACTATCCCGGGCCGGGCACGATCCAATCGCGACGGCCTAACCAGCTGTTCGGCCAGATCCGAACAGTCCAGAACGATATGATCGCAAACTATGACGGAATGACTATTTCGCTGCACCAGCGGATGTCGCATGGCGTGATGCTGCTGGCGAGTTACACTTGGTCTCATACGCTCGACGTGTCCAGCGACTCCAACAACAGCGGTGCGCCTATGGATCCGTACAACTGGAGGCTCGACTACGGCAACTCCAACTGGGACATCCGTAGCCGCTTCGTAACTTCGTTCGTCTATGACATCCCATTCTTCAAAACCGAGAACCGGTTGTTGCGAGGAGCGTTTGCCAACTGGCAGTCGAACGGCATCTGGACCTTGCAGACCGGCATCCCTTTCAATGTCCAAGTTTCGAGCGATACCGCAAACACGTCATCGAGCGGCGTATATCGTCCCAACCTGATTGGCACTCCGAGCAGCAACTGCGGCGACGGGCATTTGAGCGGCTGCATTTCGACCTCAGCTTTCGCCCTCATCCCGACTGGAGTTTATGAATACGGCTCGGCCGGGCGCAACCTGCTTCATGGGCCGCCGCTGTTTGACATGAACTTCTCGGTTTTCAAGAACTTTCCGATTAAGGAACGGCTGAAATTCCAGCTCCGGTTCGAATTCTTTAACGCTTTCAATGAACCGAACTTCAGCAATCCTGCCGTGACTTTCGGAACGGCTTCGTTCGGGACAATCAGTTCGACGTCGATTTATAACCGGGAAATTCAGTTTGGCGGCAAGTTGCAGTTCTGAAAACATAGCGCAAAGCTTCCTGCCCTCCGGGGCGTTCATCGGCCGGATGGTATCAAGGATGGCCGCCGATGAACACGGAAAAGGCTCGGCTGTGCTGCTTGCCGCTTAATTTTTCGGAAGGAAGCCAAAATTAGAAAAAGCCCGGGCGTTTTAGACACCCGGGCTTTGTGCAGGATTGTGCATTTCGCACAAGGTTCGCAGAGACTACGCCGGATAGATGTCCACGTGATTGGCGAAATAGCGGTCCAGAGCTGCCTTGTTTTTCATCGAGAGGGCGTCCGAGAGCGACGTCATTTCTTCTCTCGCCATGGGCCGGAAACTCTTGGCGATGCGGACGTTCTCGTCAATTAATTCCATTTTCGGCATACCCACCACGGCTAGCGAGACGGGCAGGGAGAGCGAATATCGCAGCAGTTTCTCAGCCGGCACCTGACCCACCAAGCCGTCGGCCGCGAAGATTTTCATGGCGATCACGCCCATCTTCTTTTTAACGGCTACCGGTAAGGCGACGGTCTCGAAACTCGACTTCATTTGGGGATTGATTACCATTCCGCCGGTCCCGCCCATCATGCCGACCAGCGCGGCATTCAACGCCATCTGGGTGCAATTGAAATCGTTATGTTCCAGGGCGGACTTGAGAACCGCCGGATCGGTGTGACAGGTGATTCCGATGTTATGGGTCACCTTCTGGTCGCGTAGCTTATATAGAACGTTGAGCACACCGTCCTTTGCCTCGATGGAGGCCAGATCCTCGGGCGTAGTCAATTGGTGGACGTGGATCAGATCCAGATGGTCGGTCTGGAGACGCTTGAGGCTGCCCTCGATAATGCGCATCGCCTCTTCGCCGTTTCGCTTGTTGATCTTGGTGGCCAGGAAGACTTCGTTGCGCCGAGTTGCCATGATCTTGCCAACGCGCGCTTCGCTCTTGCCATTGCCATAGCCATAGGCGGTGTCGATGTAGCTGATTCCGAGATCGATAGCGTGGTTCATGGCCGCCAAAGCCTTATCTTCATCCTCGATGCTCAGGAAGCGGCTGCCGCCGCCCATGGCGAGGATAGAAACACGCGAACCGGTGCTGCCTAGGACGCGGGTAGGCATTCCTTTCGGGGACATCTCTGTTTCGGCGCCGGCGGCCGCCGCGGCGGCAACGCTGCCAAGGGTGGTAGCTTCGAGAAAACGTCTGCGGGAAATGTTCTTCATGCTGGTTCCTCTTCCGGTTCAAACTACGATTCGTCTGCCAACAGCACAGACCTCAAAGGAATGTTTCGGGCGGACGGTTCCGCCGAAGCCTTTTCCTTACTCGAAATCACGGTCGCCACGGCCACGATCACCACGCCGCTAGCAATCAAAGATAGCGTACTTGGATGCTCGCCGCCTATAATCCAGCCCAAAAATAGCGCGACGATGGGATTCACATAAGCGTAGGTGGCCACTCTAGTGGGCGTCGAGACGCTGAGAAGATAGACATAGCATGTGAACCCGACAAGAGATCCGATTAGCGTGAGGAACGCCATCGACCAGAGCGAGGCGGTGGAGACATTGGAGATGGAAAACCCGCGGGCCTGTCCGCTGAGAACTCCGGCCACGAGCAACAGTCCGCCCCCGCCTATCATTTGCATACCGGAAGCTAGTACCGGAGACCTGGGGATAGGCATTCGCCTGGTCAAAACGGTACCGAGCGCCCAGGAAAACGCTCCCGTCAAAACCACGATAGCACCCCAGGAGCCGACTTTACTTCCTGCAAACACTTCCGGCCGTATCACCAGCATGATCATGCCGATAAACCCGATGAAGAGCGCCGCGACCATCCGGCGATTGGGTCGCGTGGCAGATCGGGTGGCTATTTCAAGGAGCGCGGTCCAAAGCGAAATGGACGACATCAGCAGCGCCGAGACTCCCGAGGGGACGTGCTGGGCTACCCAACTCAAGCCGCCGTGGCAAATCAGAAAGAATAGAGCGCCCATGGAGGTCGCAGCTACCCAATTGCGCCAAGTCAGGCGAGTAGGATTTCGAATTTGCGCGAAAGCGAATAACACCAACCCGGCAAGGAAAAAGCGGGTTCCCGCGACGAAAAAAGGCGGGATTGTGGCCACCGCGAAGCGGGTTGCCAAAAACGTGGAACCCCAGATGAGGTAGATGGATAGGAACGCTGCTATTTTCACGGGCCCCTGCCAAAAAAATGACTCTGGACTGAACCTACGGGGCGGCCGCCAGGAGGCCGTCGGCGTCCATTCCCTGGCCATTCGAGTGTAGCATCGATGTGGCCAGGTTTGCTTGGGCGTCACTCACCATCCTGTACCCCGATTGTAGTGCGCAAAACCGGCTGCCGGTTGGGTGATCGGAGTCACGAGGCAGGGTGGAATAAGGGTATAAACACGACAGATTAAACCCAGTTAAATTTTCGCAGGTTTTCTGCGGCGAATACGTAGGACCGAATCGGCTATTGCTCTGTCACCTCAAATTGCATATGATTTCTTTACGGATCACCATGAACAACATTTTCTACCAACTCTGGGCAAATGAGGACGGTCAGGATCTTATCGAATACACGCTGTTACTTGCATTCATAACGTTAGCGAGTGCGGCCGTAATGTCAAAAGCCGGTGCGTCCACCGGTACGATTTGGAGTTCCGCCAGCGGTACTCTGTCCCAAGCGGTTATCAAAGCCGGCGGCTCATAGACGCGAACGGCGTTCCCTCTGTAAATGAACTGCGGGAACTACTTAGTTCGGAATCTTCTATTGCTATTACCCGATGTCGCTCGTATGCTTTTGAGGTAAGAGCGTAAACTCATGGAAAGTAAACGCAGAAGCACTCATAACAAACAATCCGTGATTGCAATCGGCGTGCTGATGTTGTCCCTTGCTGCGCTGCAAAGCCCACTGTGGCGACTGCAGAATGCGATGGCCGCGGTAACCGTGCGGAGCGGAGGAGCCACACTGATTGGTTCCGATCGCCCCATCGCAGAAATTGCCGTGGAGCAGCCTGGCCAAGCAACCGCGGAAGTGGTGGGAGATCACGAGGTGCTGATTCGCGGCAAAGCTCTCGGTGAGACGCGATTGAAGATCGTCTCTAAAGACGGCCTGATCAGCACTTATCGAGTGGTCGTCCAATCGGAATCCGCCAAATCTCCCTGGAGCTCGATCCTCTCCCGCTAAGCGATCCGGAGGGCATGGCACCCAATTCCGAGGGCTTTGGTGCGAGCGATGCGACGCGGCAAGCAATCAGCCTATGCCATGGTTGCAAAACATTGCCAACTGGTACGGCAAACCTGCGCTCGTGTCAACCTCCAGCGGCAGCCATTCCACAATAGAGAGAATGCAAGAGAACGAAGTATATGGCGCGATCGGCGAGGAGGGTTTCCGGAAGCTAGTTGGCGCGTTCTACCGACAGGTACCGCAGGACGATATCCTCGGCCCGATGTATCCTCAAGCTGACTTGGCGGGGGCCGAGCAGCGTCTGCGCGAATTCCTCATTTTCCGCTTTGGCGGACCGCCGAGCTATATCGAAAATCGAGGCCATCCGCGGCTGCGCATGCGTCACGCGCCATTTGCCGTCAACGCGACTGCTAGGGACCGATGGATGCGGCTGATGACGCGCGCGCTTGAAGAAGTCTCGCTGCCGCCGGAGGTCGCCGAGGTGCTGCACGGTTTCTTCACTTCTACCGCAACCTTCCTGTTGAACCGGACCGAATAGCGTGGCCTACAATTTGGCCGCGAGGCGCCTGGCTTCGGGGTCGGCCTTTTCTTCGCTGAGTCCGACGAAACCCGCGAGATAGGGTCCTTTGGCGAACAAGTAAAGTGGTTTTCCCTGGTCGTCGCCGAAGTAGCCGCCCATACTGGCCAGGTACTTGGCGTCGGGCATGGCAGACTTCCAGTCGAGCAGGAGGAACGCGGCTTTCTGGGCGTCTGCCAGTTTTAGGAGGAAGATCTGGTAGTCTCCTGCCGCAGTCTTGTAGGTGGCGAGATTGCCTCCGGGCATGAAGTCCTTGCCTAGCAGATGGTCGGAGATGATTTGGATTGAGGTCTGGCCGGCAAGGGGAAATTTAGTGGCGAGGTCCACTGGCGGATCATGCACCACGGGCTTCGGCGCAGAGGAAGCAGCTTTTTCCGGGACGGGTCCGGAGCAGGCAACCAAGCCCAGCAATAAGAAGAGAACGGTGGTCCGCACGGAGACTATTGTAATCTCACACGAGCGGCTGGGATGTTCCTAAGCGGCTGATATAATCGTTGCTGTGCTGGCGTAGCTCAGTTGGTAGAGCGGCAGTTTTGTAAACTGCGGGTCGGGGGTTCAATTCCCTCCGCCAGCTCCAAAATTCCAGGATGTTAAGTCAACAGGTTCAAGACTGAACGAAACCCCAGTGGTAGGGCTGCGGGCATGTTTAGGGTGAGCAGGTGTGACGCCTCCGGCGCGTTGCTGTTGGCACGGTTGAGTCCCTCCCGTTGCCCAGGTAGGCGTTCAGCTTCGCCGCCGCATCGTGCAGCTCCGACTCAGACGTGATGTTGTGGCGCTCGAACACTGAGCGCGTCTTGTGGCCGCGGATTCGTATGAGCTGCAGTTTCCGTGGCTAGTCGGCTCTGATGAAATAGTTAACGCTGGACCTTTATGTTTTGTGGGAAGTGTTGCGAGTAGCAATGACTACGAAATCGGGGTTTTCCTATTCCGGGCATTGCAGGTGCCCAAAGCATATATAGATCCGACAAATGCCGCGATGGCAATGAGGGAGAGGGTCCCGGGCTCCGGCGTCTGTGTGGTGTCCTGGAAGGCTAAAGTGTAATCTATAGCCGTGCGGCTTGCATCCAAAACGATCACGCCTTCGTCCGAAATAGCCACGGTAAAACTATCGCTCCCTGGGCCAGCGCCAGAGAATTCCAGGTCTGCATCCATGGAGAATGGAACTGGAACACCAAATGTAAAGCTGGACAGACCGCTTGCGGTGTAATAGCAGCTACTATAAATAAAACCGCCGCCGTATAGGTCGCAAGGGCCGTATTGGAAAGGCATCCCGGTCCCCATCGCGGTACCTTGTCCACTCCCACCGTAGATCGTCACATACGTATCGATATGGACGTGAACGTCAAGATATCCCTGGAAGTAACCGGCTCCGCTTGTCATGCTTGCAAGGCCACCAATGCCACCACTCAGGTCAATGAAACATTCAGCCGGGACACAGCCCGCGGTTTCACTGCCATACGCCCTGAAGGTGTCTCCCAGACCATCTGCGTAGGAATAAGTCGCTGCATATGAGACTGTCGTTTGGGTCGAGGTGGCAGACGTCTGAGTGAGAGGAGTGCACGACCCGGACGGCAGGAGACAATAATCGACAACATTCGACGCAGAGACTGTGAACACAACGTCGGGAATGGTGGTGGCATTCCCGCGGGCAGCTAAGACGAGCATTGCGATGCTGGCAGCCAAGGGGAAAGTGACTTTCATCCTGGAGCAAGTGTATCGCAAATTACCAGCAGGTTCGCAGGTGCATCGCGGTGAAATGGTGGAATCGCCAACGCCATCGGTAAAAGTGAGTAGGCGAGTTTGTGTGACGGGTGAGCACAGGTTTCAGTCTTACCTGCTAAGTACCCTAGTAAGTTACAACCGAATCCGCAGAGTGAAGGGAACCGCGCCGTTACGAAAGGCACTCTGCTGGTGCCTGACATCGTTGCCATGGTTTTCGACTGCGGATTTACCGTGGATGGCCTGACCGTAAAACTGATTCGTTTAAAGGGACGGTAATGTCGTTTCGACAAAAAAGTTCATTGGGATTTTGAACGGCAACATTCCAAAGAAGGCCAAACCCAAATCCAAGAAGACAGACCGACCTACGCAGTTGTTTCACTCCTCCCTCAGCGTTCAATCTGGAATGAATGATTTAGTGGCTTTGCGCAAAGAGGCATGTCCGATGCTTTGCTCCAGGCAATGACACTTGCCAAATGACTCAGATCCAAAGCTGCTCCACTTCCAAGCGGAAAATATTAGACCTTGGAGTGACGCGTTCCCGGTTCCGCGACGTGCCTATTGGCCGGAGGCGGTTGAGACGTTCGCTGTATCAAGAACAGCCCGCACCTTGCTTGTGAGCGAATGAGGTGTGTAGGGCTTCTGAAGGAAAGAGACCTGCTCCTGGAGGAGGCCGTGTCTGATCACGGTGCTATCGGTATAGCCACTCGTATAGAGAACCTTTATCTTCGGGTAGAGAGACTGCAACGTGTTAGCCAATTCCGGTCCGCCCATGCGGGGCATCACGACATCCGTGACTAACAAGTCAATCAGCCCGAGGAATTTCTTGGCGATCAGCATTGCCTCCGTGCCATCGTTTGCGACCAAGACTTCATATCCATGAGACTGAAAGACGTGTGAGGCTAACTCCCTAACCTCCCTTTCATCCTCCACCAGCAGGATGGTCTCGACGCCACGCATCGATCTGACGCTGACGGCTGCCTTCGTTGCCGTAACCTGGTCCTCAACCGCGGGGAAGTAGATTTTGATGGTGGTACCGATATCGGGTTCGCTATAAACCTCGATGTGACCATTGCTTTGTCTGACAATGCCGTCGACGACCGCCAAGCCCAGCCCTGTTCCTTTTCCGGGTTCTTTGGTGGTGAAGAAAGGCTCAAAAATGCGGGCCCGTGCTTCGGACGTCATCCCACAGCCGGTGTCGGAAGTTGCCAGCATCACGTACTCACCGGTTGCCATCTGGGGATGGCTGGCAGCGTAGTCCTGCTCCCAGCTCACATTAGCTGTTTCGATGGTCAGATTTCCGCCAGTGGGCATCGCATCCCGAGCATTGACGACGAGGTTCATCACTACCTGTCCCAATAAGTTTGGGTCGACCTTCACGGAGTCGATCGCGGGATCGAGAATTGTACTCAACAGAATGTCCTCCCCAATCAACCGCTGGAGTATCCTCTCCAATTCGGAAATCGCATCATTCAGATTCAGCACGGCTGGCTCCAAGACCGTTTGGCGACTAAAAGTGAGCAGTTGGCGCGTGAGCGCCGCGCCACGTACCCCCGCGTCGACGACGATCTGTATCGACTGCCTACTCGGGTCATCAGAAGGTAACTGCTCTAGAACCATCTCGCTGTACCCCAATATGACGGTCAGCAGATTGTTGAAGTCATGCGCCACTCCTCCGGCCAACCGGCCGATGGTGTCCAGCTTTTGGGCTTGCCGCAGCGCTTCTTCCGCATTACGCCGCCTGGTAATATCGTGCACCTGGCGTCCGAACTCCCGACGGGCGCCTTTGCCCAAAGCCACCAGGGACCCCTCGGCGAAAAAACGTGTATTGTCTTTACCAATCTGCCAGCCGTGATCATTGGACCGCTCGCAGCGGTCTGCCTGCCGAAGCAACTCGTCCGGCACCCGGTCCTGAACGTCCTCGGGAGTAAACAGCATGGAAAAATGTTTGCCGAGCACCTCTCTCGTTTTATACCCGAATAGACGCTCTGCACCGCGATTCCAACTGGTAATCAAGCCAGTCGTATCTACTACAAAGAGAGCATGTCCTTTTACACCATCGAGCAATAATTGAAGCCGCAGGTTGGCGCTTGCCAACTTTCGAACGAGGAGGGCGCGATAGCGTGTGCGTAGATAAGCAACAGCCAGGCAGAAAGCAAACCTGGTGGAGGTGCGCAGCATGGCGGTCCGGACCGACGATCGCAGGATAGCCCGCTGCCAGAGCAGTCGAGTCGAACTTGCAAGCTGGCGTGTCAGGCGCCGCATCCGGATCGGTTTACCGAAGGGTTTGGGATCTTCCTCGGCCACGTCAAGCCCTCTTTCTGCGCCAGATCCAAACCTGGCGCGCTCCGGAGAGAGCTATGACATCGCTCCCTGACGGAGGCTTTTCATCATGCGTGAGCTGCGCAAAAAAATTTAATCAAACTTTGTTCACTCGGGTGACGTGACTCGGAAAAAAAAGAAAAGTCACGCAAATCAAAAAAAAGCGCGTTCTCGGGATCAAATATGGAAGAAATCTCCCCCAGGCGGACCATTGACGGGAAGCACCTATCTCCCAGATCGCGAAAACGTGTGTTCACTAGTATGTCGACAAAAGTATATCACTCATTGTGTTAGGGTCAATGTACGGAAAAACGATTGAATTATTTCAAATTCCGGGATTTTCGCGGTGACCTCGACCATCCATGGTCGCGTGACACCATTTGGTCGCGCCAATTCATCCTGCTAAAAAGAGGAATTCTGACCCATGCGCATGAAAGCCTTCTGAATCGGACCTTTTGGGGACGAACAGCAAAGGCGCGTATTGAACAATCCGTCGTGGTGTCCGACATGCTTTTCCATAGCTCAGACCGCCGCCAGGTACGCGTGCGCGTTCGCAAGCCGGCGGCGAGAGATTGAAGACAAGAGGAAATAATGAAGTTACCAGCCGGTTCCATGTTGATTTTGATATTAGTGCTCCCGTTGTGGGTTCCGATTGCCCGCGCCGACGCCATCGGTTTGGGAAATGCGGCAAATTTCGCCGTTCTGGGGGCAACGATGGTATCCAATACTGGAGCGAGTGTCCTCGAAGGGGATTTGGGTGTGTATTCAGGCAACTCGATCACCGGTTTTGGTCCGGGGACCGTGACCGGCACGACAGACACGATGGACACCTTAGCCAAGAACGCTCAGTCGGATCTCATGACCGCGATCTCGAATTTGAGCCTCGATGGGCCGGGAGACGTCCTGAGCGCGAGTTCTTATGCTACGACGGACGGGGAAACGCTCTTGCCGGGCGTCTATTCGACGGGATCGACGTTGGAGGTAGCGGGAACGCTTAACCTCGATTTCAATGACCAGACCGACGCCTCGTTCGTTTTTTTGGTGGGCAGCGCGCTCACGGCTGACGGCAGTTCCACGATTGTGCTGGAAAATGTGGGGGCCGGCGACAGTCTGTATTGGGTAATGTCGTCCTCTGCGACGATCGGCACCGACGCCATTTTCGAGGGGAACCTTCTGGCGGGCGTAAGCATCACGCTGGATACTGGCGCGAGTATTTATTGCGGTAGAGCCCTGGCGTCTACGGGCGCAGTGACACTGGACAACAACGTGGTCTCCACCACCTGCGAGAATTCCCCGGTGACGACAATTGGAGGCGCCACGGCGCCCGGGAACGCGTTTTTGGAGCAGAGTAACGGCCTGGCCGCCAGCGCCGCTCCTGAACCCGGCTCCTGGCTGCTTCTGGGCAGCGTACTACCGGTGATTTGGCTCTTGGTGAGCCGTGTCAAACGGGCAGACCGTCACCGGGAGGACGACTCTATCTGATTGGTGGCTCGGCCGGGCGGGCGGGAGTCTCCGCGCCAGACTTACTCTACGTTCTTTACGTTATTCGTCCGGTCATCATCGGGTAAGACATGGTCGGGATCGATTACCACAGAGGCGACGGGTTTTCCACCTTCTACATTCCACACAAACGATCCTTTGGAAAGCCACGTTTCGACTGGAACCGTCACCCGCACACTGGTTCCGTCACGAAATTTCGCCTCGACGGTGGCCGGCAACACGAGTTGTCCACGATTGCTGATGGTGACCAGGGATCCGTCGATTTTGTCCACCGACATATCGAACTTCCAGTTCTCCAGGTACCAGCCGCGCCAGAACCAGCTCAGGTCTTCTCCTCCCTCGCTGTCCATCTCGCGGAAGAAGTCCGAGGGGGAAGGATGCTTGTAGGCCCAATCGCGGATGTACTTGCGGAAGGCCCAATCGAAGCGCTGCGGACCCAGGATCTGCTCGCGCAGAAGCACCATTCCATAAGCTCCTTTAAAGTAGCTGACGGGGTGGGTGAGCTGGCTGGGAAAGCCGTCGGCCCGCATGAGAACGATCGGCGCAGCTGGGTTATCGAGGACTTTGAGGATGGTGTCGGGCGGTTCCCCACCGGCGGAATATTCCGAATCGCGCTTGGGGCCGAACTTACCTCCTTCGAAAGCCGCGGATTCTCCGATATCGATGAAGGTGTTGAAGCCTTCGTCCATGAAAGCATTGCGACGCTCATTTGAGCCGACGATCATGGGGAACCAGCAATGCCCGATCTCATGCGCAGTGACCCAGAAGAGGAAGGATCCTTTGTCCTTGATCCCGTCAAACGCCATCCCTGGATATTCCATGCCGGTGGAGAATCCGGCGACATTGATTGCAGTCGGCCAGGGATAAGGGAACCACTGCGTGGAGAAGCGCTCGACGGTATCCTTGACGTACTGCGTCGAGCGGGTCCACGCGTCGGGGCCGACGCTTTCCGGCGGATACACGGACATCGCCAGCGCCTTCTTGCCGTCCGGCAAATTGATCCGCGCGGCGTCCCAGACGAAGACCGGCGACGCGCTCCAGGCGACGTCCCTGGTATGGTCCATATGGAAATGCCAGGTCAACGTGCCGGTTGGTTTCGGACGGCTCGCAGGGTCACCGACTTCCGCGACCGACCGTATGTAGACGGTTTTATCGCTGTCGTGGGCTTGGGCGAGCCGGTCGATTTGGGTCCTGGTCAGCACCTCTGTGGGATTCATCAGTTGACCCGATCCAGCAATCAGCATGGACGAAGGCACGGTGAGGAAATAGTCAAAGTTTCCATACTCCAGGTAGAACTCCGACCCGATGTAGGGCAGGGTATCCCAACCGCGGAGGTCGTCGTAAACGGCCATGCGCGGATACCACTGCGCCATGTCGTAGATTTCACCCTTTTCGGACTTGCCCCACGAAGTTCTTCCGCCCCACACGCCGGGAATCTTGTAATGGTAGACGGAATGGATCTTGAGCTGCCCTCCATGGCCTCTCAGAGGAACCGCGAGACGGATTTGCATTCGCGTATCCGAGACAATGTAGTCCGCCTTTGTCTTGGCGCGGTTCGCTTCGATTTCCAACGAGTCGAAGACGAAGCCTTCGGTCGAGGGAGCTTCTCCCTGGGGCTCTGCGCCACCTCTTCGTCCCCGGCGACCCCCCAGTAACCTCGCGCGCGAATCCTTGCGGTAGCTGTTCTGCTCGAGCTGTACCCACAGACTGGTTAAAGTATCCGGACTGTTGTTCGTATAGGTGATTGTTTCGGTGGCTCGCAGTTGCTTCGCGGCAGTATCCAGATCTGCATGCAGTTCGTAGTCGGCTTCGTTCTGCCAGAAGCTTGGACCGGGGGCTCCATTGGCAGAACGGTAGGCGTTCACTGGATCGGGCAGCGTGAGAGGGGCGAAGGTGACCCGCGGATCATAGGGCTGGGCTGCCGCGGAATTTGAGGAAAGCTGCAGGAGGCAAAGGGAGCAGAAGGCGAAGGCGAAAAACGAGCGGTGTGGAGCTTGCAAGGGCAGTCTCTCCTTCCCAAAATCGAGCAAAAGAATTCGAGGCCGGAACGACGGGGCTTCGATTGAGTATAAACGTTATCGAAACGTCAGGTCCGACTGGCGAAGGAGCTTCGAAAGGCCGTTCTTCACACGAGCAGACCGGCAAGGATTGAAGCCTGGATGCCGTCCTTTATCTTCAGCAAGTTCAGGGTGCAGTTCGGAACGTTCACCTACCGGATAATTCCAGCCGGTTCATGCGCCAGTTGAAGGTGGGCCAAGTCGACCCAGACATTCTGTGCGGTGTTCTGAACGAAGACGAGCTCTTCCACCGGGAAGATTGAACCGTTTTTCCAACCCGACCACATTTCGCGGGCTTGTCTCAGGGTATCCGCGACGCGTTCATGAGGGAGGTTTTGCGCGAGCGTGATATGCGGGTGAAAAACGAAGGGCTCGTCATATTGAACCGCACCGGCATTGAGTTCCTCATGCATCTTTCGCAATTCGCGGACACCACATTCGACGGCAATGTAAATCACCTCAGTCGCCTCGAACAGCTGTACGTCGCCGAGTTTGACGTCGAACGAGTGGAACTGCCTGGTAAGGTCGCGCAGTTCAGCCTCTGCCAACTCCGCCGTACCCCGCAGAGGTCGAGGCGGCAGAACGGTTACATGCGCGTGCGGCTTGCATTCCGGCGCCAGCCGAAGACGTAACCTGTCGAGAAAGCTCCCGAGTGGCTCCGGGATATAGCTGACCAGCGCGTACTGATTGACCGCAACATGCCCATTTGTTTCACAACCCATCTGGACTGATTTTAACCGATGTGAGGGTTGCCCATCCGGGACCTTCGATGCATAAGCGTTTACATCGGCTGCATTCTACCGTCCGGAACACGGACTGGCAGCCTTCGAACGAGAGAAATCGACGGCTGAAAAACGAAGGGGAACACCGGAAAAAGATAGAAAAGATATAGTGGTCGAGTGGCCAAACCCGACAGGCGGACCGTCCTTCTCATCGTAGGGTTGATCGTCGCCATCGCCTTCACGTTCGTTTTCGGCTACCGGGCAGGCCGTCATGCGCGGTTCATTCGCTGGGAAAATGAGCCTGTTCGCGCGTGGATGAGTATCCCATTCATCGCTCACACGCACCATGTGGCGCCGGAGATCCTGTATCGGGCCATCGGCCTGACACCCCAACCCAAAGACCACCGGCCGATCCGCCGAATCGCGCGGGAACAGAAGCGTCCGGTGCAGCAGATCATTGAGGAATTGAACGCTGTGGTTGGAAAGAGCGGCGCCGCCCCTATCCCTGCCGAGACGAAGAAGCCCTGATGCGGGAACAGCTTCTTGCAGCCGTCTCACAGTATGGATCACCGGCACTGTTCGCAGTGGTGATGCTGGCCTCGATTGGCGCGCCGCTGCCTATCGCACTGCTGCTAATCGTCACTGGATCGCTTTCAGCGCAGGGCGCGATGAATCTGTGGACTGCGATCGCGGTAGCCGGATCCGGTTCGGTTCTGGGGGATCTCACCGGCTATGCGATTGGACGCTGGGGCGGGACGGCACTGGTCAAGCGGTTCAGCAGCGTCATCGGGGGGCGGCACCGGCTGGAGGAAATCGAAGAGCGTGCCAGACGCCGGGCCGGCCTTTATATCTTCCTGACGCGATGGCTGCTCTCTCCGCTCGGTCCGTGGGTCAATCTGGCAAGCGGCCTCGCTCGCTACCCATGGCACAACTTCTTACTTTGGGATGTGATTGGAGAGTTTTTCGGCGTGGCGCTCTATATTTCGCTGGGGCAGATCTTCAGCGACCGCGTTATGGCTTTGGACTCGGTTCTCGGCGACGCCACATGGGGCATTCTGGCATTGACGATCGCGCTGGTGATGGCGCGGGCCCTGTATGATTATCTCCGCCCCACCGCGTAACGGGCTTAGCCGGCGATACTCAACGTGATCTAATAAATCGTGATGAACCTAAGAATTTTGTTGCCAGCCTTGATGCTGCTTCCGGTGCCCGCAGCGGCGCAGTGGACCAACCTCCTGGAAGACAAGACTCTCGCCGGCTGGGAATCGATTGGTGACGGATCATGGACGCTGCGCAGCGACGGCGTCTTAATCGGCCAAAAGAATATCAGTGAAAAAGGTTTGAACCAGGCGTGGTTCTACACTCGCAGAGGCTATGACGAATTCGATCTGGAGTTCGACTGGTGGCTGCGGCTGGGCGGGAACAGCGGTGTCTCCCTTCGCGACACCTCGCGCGCAAAATGGGCCATCACCGCCAACTGGGACGCTGAAAAGACGCCGTCGCACGTCGGCTACGAAATCCAGCTCAGCAACGGCTACAAAGACCAATATCTATCGGGCAGCGTCTACCATTTCGACAAAGCGCCGGACGTGATTACCAGCCCGAACGATTGGAATCATATGAAGATCGAATCGCGCAAAACGGGCATCACCGTCTTCATCAACGGGAAGCAGGTCTCTCACTCTGCCGGCGATCCGGCACGCTCGCTGAGTGGTCCCATCGGGCTGCAGCTTCACGATCGTAACACCGTGGTCATGTTCCGCGATCTGAAGATTCACGAGATCCACTAAGCGCGTGGACAATCCGACGCACCTGTTAACCGGCTACTTTATGAGCCGCGCCGGGCTCAATCGCCTGACACCGCACGCCACCGCGATACTGTTAGTCTCGGCCAACATCCCGGACATCGATATCGTCGCGATTTCGTGGGGCTGGATTAATTACCTGCACTGGCACCGGTCGTGGACGCACGCGCTGCTGTTGTCGCCGGTAATGGCGCTGGCGTCAGTCGCTATTGTGTACCTCGCGGTGCGCAAACCTCTGCCGTGGATTGCGGCAACCTTCGTCGCGTGGCTGGGCGTCCTCTCGCACCTGTTGCTGGATTGGACGAACCAATACGGCATCCGCTTTCTGCTACCGTTCTCGCCCCGTTGGTATCAACTCGACAACGCGACGCTGTTCGATATCTGGATCTATGCGGGATTTGCGGTCTGTCTCTTCGCGCCGCTGCTCGGGCGTCTGGTGGGCGGCGAAATTGGCGCCAAGCCACGGGCCTACTCGGGTCAGGGATGGGCGATCACGGCACTCTTGTTTCTCTGCCTTTATTTCGCCGGACGGGGTGTGATTCACGATCGTTTGATCACCGTGCTCGACGCCTGGGATTACGATGAAACCACGCCCTTGCGCGTGGCCGCGTTCCCCCAATCCTCGTCGCCATTCCTCTGGCGCGGGGTAGTGGAGACGCCGACCGCGTGGCACGTGTACGGTATGAGCCTGCTGGGAGCCCCATTCGATCCAACGGCAGGACGGACGCTTTACAAACCGGAATGGAGCCCGGCCCTTGATGCCGCGGCGAAGACGGCAACCTTCCGCATCTTTCAACAGTTCGCGCAATATCCTCTCTGGCAGACAGTGCCATCGGCGGAGGTGGAAAATGGCACCCAAGTGGATTTGGTGGATATGCGGTTTCCTTTTCATTGCCGGGCTATCGTCGACGCGAGGAATCGGGTGCGGAGAACCGAATACCCGGTTTACGGCTGGTAGACGAACAGCTGATCCCGGGGGATTGCCGGCGGGTTATCCGGCCGAAGTCGCTAGGAACAAACGCCAAACCTGCCTCCCGGCCACCGGATGTAGGGTAAGATGAGGGCAGCCGGGATGCCCCTAAATTTCTTGCGTGGTGAGTTCGGTTCGACGCTACCGCCCCTTTCCTGGACGGCGATGATCGACATTCTCATCGTGGCGATTCTGATTTACCAATTACTGCTCGTGGTGCGGGGGACGAGGGCGGCGCATATTCTGCTCGGGATCGGAATGGTAGGCGCGCTGTACGGCGTCTCCATTGTTGCCAATCTCGAGGCTGTGCGACTGTTGTTATCCTACCTGATCCCATACACTCCGATCGCGGTCATCATCCTTTTTCAATCGGAAATCCGGCGCACGCTTGCCAGAATGGGACGCCGGCGATATCTTCTCTTCGGCGGAGGGTTCCAGCGGCCGGAGGCGCTCGACGAGATTCTGCTCGCCATCAAGTTGCTATCGTCGCAGCAAACCGGCGGCCTCATCGTGCTCGAACGAGACATCGGGCTGCGAACATTTGTAGAGAGCGGTGTCGGCCTCGACGCCGTGATTTCCCGCGACATCATCTGCACCATCTTCATGCCGGGAACAGCGTTGCACGATGGCGCGGTCATCGTACAAAAAGACCGTATCGCCGCCGCGGCCTGTTTTCTGCCGCTGACCGTCAACCCCGCTCTCTCCGGCGACCTGGGCACGCGGCATCGCGCCGCCATCGGGATTACGGAAGAGGCCGACTGTCTTTCCATCATCGTATCGGAGGAGACCGGCTGGATGTCCATCGCGGCGTTCGGCGAACTGCACCAGAACCTGACGATCGAACAAGTGGACGAACTGATCAATCGGCATTTCGGCGTGGGTAAATTCAAATCCGTTCGTCCCAATTTCGGCTCACTCGGATCACCGGCATCTTCCCCCGAACCGGAGCGGCTCCGTGACGCCGAACCGCAGGAACGGGTGACGCGCCAGGGAACGCCATGAACATCCTGCGTTGGGCATTCCGCAACCTGGGCTGGAAACTGCTTTCTCTGGCTCTGGCCATGCTGGTGTGGATCCTCATTTCGCGCGAACCGGAGATGACGTCGGTCCTAGCGGCGCCGGTGCAATTCAAGAATATTCCGGCGCATCTCGAAATCAGCTCCGATATTGTGGAATCGGTGGACCTCGAAACGCGCGGACCCGCCGGTCTGCTGCGCAACCTCAGCGAAAAGCGCGTCTCTGTGATTCTGGATTTCAACGGCGTTCACGATGCCGGGGAACGCACTTTCACCATCGATCGCAACAATACCAATTTGCCGCGAGGCGTCGACCTGGTTCGCGCGATTCCCTCACAGTTGCGCTTCACCTTTGAGCCGAGCGTGGTGCGTAACGTTCCGGTCGAACCACAGGTCTCGGGCGCGCTCCCCTCGGGCCTGCGGGTCGTGAAACTGGTTTCGATGCCGGCGGAACTCGCCATCACCGGCCCGGAGAGCAAGGTGCGAAGGCTCTCCGCTGTGCGCACGGATCCGGTAAATTTGAACGGCATCACGGACGACAAAAATGTGCGCGTTACGGCCTATTTGCCGAACTCGCAAGTGCGCTTCGAGAATTCGCCCGAGGTTACAGTCAGAGTTTCGGTTGCTAAATAGTCATACATCCATGAGTAAGCAATTGTTCGGCACAGACGGAATCCGCGGTGTAGCTGGGGAACCACCCTTGGATCGCAAGACGGTACACGCCATCGGCTTGGCGCTAGGCAGAGACATGCGCGAGCGGGGGCACGAGAGCCTGGCGTTGATCGGCATGGACACCCGAGAATCGGGCTCGTGGATTGCGGCGGAACTGGCCGCGGGATTAAAGGCCCAGGGGATCGGTTCGCGCTTTGCCGGCGTAGTGACTACGCCTGGCGTCGCTTACCTGACCCGTTCCGATAAATTCGGCGCGGGCGTGATGATCTCAGCTTCCCACAATCCGTTCGAAGACAATGGAATCAAGGTGTTCGCGACGTCGGGCTTCAAACTGCCCGATACCGAAGAGCACCTCATCGAAGAAGAGATCTTTCGCATTTTGCCCGACGTGATCCCCTCGGGAGCCGAAGCGGCTGGAAGTTGATCCTGGTCTCGATTGCGAGTATCTGGACCACCTGCTGGCCAGCGCGCAGACTCCGCTGAAGGGCTTAAGGTTGGTGCTCGATTGCGGCAACGGCGCGGCATCTCATCTGGCGCCGGATCTGTTCCGGCGCGCAGGAGCGGAAGTGATCGCGATCTCCGATCATCCGGACGGTCGGAACATCAATCTGAACTGCGGCGCACTGCATGTTGAAGATTTGCGCCGTGAAGTGCTGGCCGCCGACGCCGACGGGGGCGTCGCGTTCGATGGCGATGCGGACCGCGCCATCCTGGTCGCCGCGAGCGGCAAAATCGTCGACGGAGACCACGTCCTGCTGATCGCGGCGCGCGAATTGAAGGCGCACGGACATCTGGCGGGCAATCTGGTGGTGGCGACGGTGATGTCGAACCTGGGACTGGAGCGCGCGCTGGCGGCTGAGGGCATCGAGATGCTGCGGACGCCGGTGGGCGATAAATATGTGCTCGAAGAGATGGAGCGGCGGGGCGCCGTGCTGGGCGGCGAGCAATCCGGGCACATCATTTTTCGCGAATACTCGACCACGGGCGACGGGATGCTGACCGCGCTGCGAATCTTTGAAATTGTGGCGAGGACAGGAAAGAGTCTCGACGAGCTTGACCGCGGGACTGGAAATTTATCCGCAGAAGCTGGTGAATGTGCGCGTACGAGTGCGCCGTCCCTTGAGCGAGATGACCGCTGTCAGTGCGGAAATTGCGGCCTGCGACCGTGCATTCGACGGCTCCGGGCGCGTGTTGGTCCGCTTTTCCGGCACCGAACCGCTGGCGCGAGTGATGGTCGAAGGCCCCGATCTGCCACGTGTGGAAGAATTCTCCCGACGGATTGCAGATGCAATTCGGGTCGAATTAGGGTAGAACACATACATGCGCTTTTTTATCGGAATTGCATTCGCCTTCGCATCACTGATATGTTTCGCCCAGATTCCCAAAACGGGCGTCAAGCAGCCCAACGAACAGTGGGTGTCGCTTTTCAATGGTAAAGATCTGACGGGGTGGGCAGAAGTCGGCCACGAGAAATGGGAAGTGGCCGATGGCGTCATTCACGGACAGGGGATCACGAAGGATTACGGCTATCTGCGCACCGAGAATCGGTATAAAGACTTTCACATGTCGATCCGGTTCAAGTGTGTGGGCGATGGCAATAGCGGAGTCTTTTTCCATACAGAATTCAAGCCCGGAACCGCGGACGTGAGTCAGGGATTGCAATTCGAGATCGATCCGACGATCTCGCACCACACCGGGGGGATCTACGGAGACAGACGCCAGTGGATCGTCTGGCCCTCGCCTGACAATGAATTCGTGGTCCACTACGACGACTGGAACGATTACCTGCTGAAGGTGGAAGGCAACCATTACGTGGCTCGGCTGAATGGCGTAACGGTCGTTGACTTCACCGATCCCACGCCGAAGTCGACCGACGGCTACATCGCCCTGCAACTGCACTCGGGCGGCAAGGGCAATATGCAGTTCAAAGAAATCTACTTGCGCGACTTGACGGTCCGCTAGCACGGCCTTCCGCCTGCGTATTTTTAACGCGAGCGCGGATTCTCCTCAGGCATCGGCCACGAATAACCAACCGGCAATTACGGAAGCGAGTTACCAGGGTTCGGACGCCGCTCTTCAGCACGTTATTTCGCGGGCCTCGTCCGCCCGCGTCCTGGTAATCGGCGACGTCATGTTGGACGAATTTGTCTTCGGCGCGGTGCAACGAATTTCGCCGGAGGCGCCGGTGCCGATCGTCGAGATCACCGGCAGGCGGTTTGCGACCGGAGGCGCGGCTAATGTGGCGGCCAACATCGCGGCCCTGGGGGCCTCGGCCACACTGGCGGGAGTCACCGGCGACGACGAAGCGGGTGAATCCTTCCGCCGAATCATCGAGTCGACGCATATCGAATCATCGGCGTTGCTGCGCGACGCGTCGCGTCCTACGATTTGCAAAACCCGGATCATCGCCGGAGGACAGCAGATTGTACGCATCGATCACGAATCACGGGAACCGATCGAGGAAGCGCTTGAAAATCGTCTGATTCGCGCCGCGGTCTCCGCCATGAGCCACGCCGGGGCCTGCATCGTCTCCGATTACGGCAAAGGCGTCGTCTCAGCCCGGTTGGTTGCGGCTCTGGTTTCCGCAGGCAAAGAGCGCAACGTGCCGGTGCTTGTCGATCCTAAAGGGCATGATTACCGGAAGTATTTGGGCGTTACGCTGGTAACGCCGAATTTGAAAGAAGCGGAACTGGCCGCCGCCCGGCCGATTTCCAACGATCAAGATATGATTCTGGCGGCGGCCAAGATTATGGGCACGGTTAACTGTCCGTCTCTGCTCATCACGCAGGGCGCTTCGGGGATGACGCTTTTTCGCCACGATCACGCGCCGCTGCATTCGGCCTCCCGGGCGCACCAGGTTTTCGACGTCACCGGGGCCGGCGACACCGTCGTGGCGATGCTCGCTTTGGGTCTCGCGACCGGCCTTGCGATCGAGGACGCCATGCTCCTCGCCAACATCGCAGCCGGTATTGTGGTCGAGAAGCCCGGCACCGCGACGGTCTGCCTGGACGAAATGGCGGAACTCAAGGTTCGCCCATGAAGGCCGTTTTTCTGGACCGCGACGGCACTGTCATCGTAGACCGCGGCTATCTTTCCGACCCCGCGGGAGTCGCGTTCGAGCCGGGGGCACAGGAGGCGCTGCGGCGCCTGCACGACGCCGGCTTCGGGCTGATCTTCGTGTCGAACCAATCGGGAATCGGCCGCGGCCTGATGACAGCCGGACAATCCGACGCCGTCCATCAGCGTGTGCTCGAACTGCTCGCTGCGGAAGGCATTCCCATCGCGGGCAGCTACATTTGCCCACATGCGCCTTGGGATCATTGCGAATGCCGCAAGCCCTCGCCGGTCCTTTTACAGGCAGCCGCAGCCGAGCATGCGATCGATTTCAGCCGGTCGTTCATGGTCGGAGACAAGAAGACGGACGTGGATCTGGGCCGCATTACCGGATGCCGCACGGTGTTGTACGGCACTCGCGTCACCCAGGACAATGCGGGCGCCGATCCCGACTTGCAGTCGGACTCCTGGGAGATTATCGCTGATTGGATCCTGAAGTGAGCCGCTCCTGATGCCGAAATTCGCCGCCAATCTCTCGATGCTATTCACCGAGGTCTCCTTTCTCGACCGTTTCGCTGCCGCGGCAGACTGTGGATTTGAAGCCGTTGAATTCCTCTTTCCTTATGAACATGCGCCCGGAGCGATTCTGGAGCAGGCGCAGAAACACGACTTGAAAATTGTGCTCTTCAACATGCCTCCCGGCGATTTGGGTGCAGGAGAGCGCGGACTTGCCTGCATTCCCGGCCGCGAAGCCGATTTCCGCGCGGCGATTGAGACCGCGCTTCCCTACGCCGGCGCATTGCATATCCCCCGACTTCATGCCATGGCAGGTATTGCTCCGCGGGGTGTCGATCGCGCCAGATGTCAGGCCACTCTCATCGCCAATTTGAAGTACGCCGCGCAACGCTTCGCTCCGTACGGCGTCACGGTTCTCCTCGAAGCCATCAATTCTCGTGACATTCCCGGCTTCTTCGTCAATACGCAGGCGGGATCCCGCGAAATTTGCGACGCTGCCGACGAGCCGAATCTCAAAATGCAAATGGATCTTTATCACATCCAGGTAATGGAAGGAGATATCGCCACCAAGCTCCGCGAGTATGCGCCGCAATGCGGTCACATTCAGATCGCCGGAGCCCCCGGGAGGAACGAGCCGGACAGAGGTGAGATCCGTTATGAATATCTGTTCAAGCTGCTGGATGACATCGGCTACCAGGGTTGGGTGGGCTGCGAGTACCGGCCAGCCGGCAACACCGTCGAGGGTTTAGCGTGGTTCGACAAATGGCGGAGCCGATGACGATGGTTGTATGCCGCTACTCAAAAGACACCTTTGAAGAATTCCACCGCCCGACGCGTTGATTCTTGGTATTCCGGAATATCGGGACGTCCGAAATAAAATCCATGGGGTCCGTGGTCAGGCAGGTATGCGTCCACGGTCTTTCCGGCGGCTCGCAGCTTCTTCATATACAAATCAATGATGGAGACGGGAGAATTATCGTCATCGCGCCCGTTTATGATCAAAAGCGGACAGCGGATCCCGGCCGCTTCCGTCAGCGCCGAAGTATAGCCATACTTGTTGGGATCTTTATCGATCTGCGCGGCAGTGGCGCCGAGCTGCGCTTCCACTTCAGCCTCCATCCGTTTCAAGATGCCGACGACAGGCTCACCGCGATCGGCGGCAAACTTGTCCTGAATCAAGTCCATCGCGGCCGGTGCACAGAGAATCGCTCCCGACAGGTCCACGCGGGATGCCAAGCGCGAGCCGACTTGTCCGCCGTGGCTGCCGCCCATGTAGCCGACACGCCGGGCATCGACAAACGAGAAGGAGCGGGCGTGCTTCACGGCCTCGACTGAATCGTCAAACTCAATTGGGTAGATCCCGATCTTTGGCGCAGGCCGATAGTCAATCGAATAGATCGCCCAGCCTGCCTGAATGAAAGCTTCCGTGGGAGCCTTTGGCGACCGGCCCATCCCTTCCGTGGCGTTCTTGCCGTAAGTGCCTCCATGACCCAGCACAATCAGCGGGAACGGGCCCGGACCGGGAGGTTTCCGCAGGTAGGCGGGAATCGACGTGCCGTCCTTACCGTGAAATTCGTCTGGGCGCCCCAGCGAGCCGTCGGGGAGGTGCTCCCAATTATCGGCGGAAAGGGCGGGAGTTTTTGAGGGGGCTACGGGGGCATCGGACGAAGCATTGGACGAAGCTGGGGGCGCGGGTCGGATGGCAGCCGCGGCGAGTAAGAAGATGCTGATTAACTTCATGATTGAGTCTCGCAAGATATAGTTTAGTGGCAATTGAACCCAGGGCGTAATCGTTCCGGCAGTTGAAATGGAACTCTGTTACAATCCTTGGCAAGATGCCGGGAGATGCGGATCCCTATCTGATTGAATCGGCCGCTAAAGTCTTGGATGTGCTCGACCTGTTTCGGCGTAGCGGTGCGCCTTTGACATTAGGGGATGTCTCGGCCAGTCTGCGCCTGCCCAAGAGTACGGTTTTCCGCCTGCTCTATACGCTCGAAAAGAAAGGCTGTCTGCGCCGCATTCCGGACACCTATTTTTATGCGATGAAGGCGCGCCCGCAGATCGGCATAGCGACGGCCAGCCCGTGGATTACGTTTGCGGCTGAGATCACGCGGGGCCTGCGCGCCGCGGCATCCCGGTGCGGCATGGACGTGCTGATCGCGACCAACGAAATTGACGGCGTGCGCACTCTATCGAACGTAGATGAACTGCTGGCGGCAAAGGTGGATGTACTGATCGAGATCAACCAGGACGTCAAGCTGGGGAGCGCGATTTCAGAGCGATGCAGAAAGGCCGGGATCCCGCTCATTGCTGTCGCGTTTCCGCTGCCGGGCGCCACTAATTTCGGGGTCGACGTGCTGCGCGCGGGTCTGGACGGAGGCCGAGCGCTCGCCAGTGAAGTGATTGCGCGCTGGCAGGGCGAGATCGACATGGTCCTGATGTTGAACGTGCCGGATGCGGGATACATCCAAAGGGCGCGACTCATGGGCATGCTGCAGGGGCTGCGCGAGTCGATTTCTGTTCCGCCCGAAAGGATTCACGCCCTGACGGCGCGACGAGAGAGCGGCGAAGGAGAGCGGGCGATCGTCTCGCTGGTATCGCGTGTTCGTGGACGCCGCATCGTGGTGCTTGCAACGAATGATACGCAGGCGCTGTCCGCAGTTGGCGCGGCGGCCCACTTCAATCGGGATCGTGAAGTTTTGATTCTGAGCCACGGAGGGGTTGCGCCGGCGCGCCAGGAACTAGGGCGGAAAGGCAGCTCCCTATGGGGCACCATCGCGCATTTTCCGGAGAGCTTCGGCGACCGGGTGATTCCCGCCGCGCTGCAGATTCTGGCGGGCCAGAAGGTCCCGTCAAACCACGTGTTGCGGCACGCGGTGCTGACGCAAAAGAATCTGTCGCAACATTATCCGGCGGCGCTGCCGAATTAATCAACTGTTGTCATGCCTCAAACTGCCCTCATCACCGGCGCCTCGAGCGGCATCGGCCTGGCGCTCGCCAGGATTCTGGCGCAAAACAAGGTTGAACTCATCCTGGTCGCGCGAGAGTCCGAACGGCTGCGCCAGGCGGCCGCAGGGCTGCACGCCCGCGTGATTGCGCGAGACCTGGGCGACGCGCAAGCTGCCCGCGCCATATACGATGAACTAGAGTCCACGCCGATCGACTACCTGATCAATAATGCCGGTTTCGGACTTGGAGGTCCGTTTTCGGCGACCGACCGCGCGGACCGAGCTCGACATGATCCAGGTGAACGTCACCACCCTGGTCGATCTCACCAAGTTTTTTCTGCCTTCCATGCTGGCTCGCAAATCGGGGCGCATCATGAACGTCGCATCCACGGCAGCCTTTCAACCCGGACCGCTGATGGCCATCTACTATGCGAGTAAAGCCTTCGTGTTGTCGTTTACCGAGGCCATTGCAGAAGAGCTCAACGGCTCAGGTGTTACGGTGACGGCGCTCTGTCCCGGACCCACGGCGTCGGATTTCCAGCGACGGGCGGGTCTCGACCACGTGAAACTCTTCAAGAACAAAGCTCTGTCGATGTCTTCGGAAGAGGTCGCGGAAGCGGGTTATCGCGGTATGATGCGAGGAAAAGTGGTGGTGATTCCGGGTATCATGAACAAGCTAGGGGTGCAATCGTTGCGGCTCGGACCTCGCGCTATAGTGCGGAAGGCTGCCAAGAAATTGCAGGAGTCGTAATGCAACGTACCTTGCGCAATTGTGGAAGCTCGCAGACGCGACGCCGCGAAGCAAAACGTCAAGGGCTACTGGTATAATTCGGAAATCGCGAACTCGGGAAGGTTCGGGGGCTTGAGTGGCGGCCGATAGCAAATACGACGGAGTCGATGAACTCGGCGCATTGGCGAGACCCAAAGGATTTTCCTCGTACGAGGATGGATCCGACGGCCTAGGCGACATTCCCAGCCCTGCCAAACTAGAACAGATTATCTCGACCTACGAGACGGATGGTCTTGATCTCCTGGAGGATCCCAAACCTGAATTCGACAAGCCCGTCGAGGAAGGCGATGACGAGGTAGTCGACATCGATTTACCTCCAGGTGTCGGTGAGAAGCTGACGGACCCGGTGCGCCAATACCTGCGCGAGATGGGTTCAGTGCCGCTCTTGACGCGCCAGGGCGAGATCGAAATTGCCCGCCGCATCGAGCGCGGGCAGACGCGGGTTATCCGGACCATTTCGCGCAACTCCGATCGCGGTTCATGAGATTGTCTCGATTGGCGAGGAAGTCCGCCGCGGGCAAATGTCGATCCACGACGTGTTGCAAGTGAGCGATCCGCTGGCGACTGACGAGACCTGGGACGCATTGCGGGACGACTTTTGCGCGCGCTGCGATGAGATCTCCAAGCTGGTCAAGCGGGCAGCGGCGATCCGCCAGAAATTGCTGGCCATTCCTCGCGTCACCAAGCCGAAAGCTCACCGGCGTCTGCGCTGGGAACTCGGCCGGACTTCGGTCAGGATTTCCCGCGTGTTGCGCGGTGTCAACTACCAGAACAACGTGATTCGCGACATCTTCAACCTGCTGCGTTCGGCGGTTGACGAGATGCGCCCGGTGGAGCAGCAGATTGCGGCTAACCTGCGGAAGATCGAAGCCGCATCGGCTCGCTCAGAGGAAGTCCGGTATCTGCGTAAGGAGCAAAAACAACTCAACCAGCGCGTGATGCAACTCGAAGAAGTGTACGGCACCTCGGCCACCGATTTGCGGCGCGCGATGCAAGTGATCGAGCGCTCCAGTAAAGAAGCCGGCTGTGCCAAGCAGGAACTTATCGAAGCTAACCTGCGACTGGTGGTCAGCATTGCCAAACGCTATACCAATCGCGGGCTGCACTTCCTCGATCTGATCCAGGAAGGCAACATCGGCCTGATGCGCGCGGTGGACAAATTCGAATATCGCCGAGGCTACAAATTCTCGACGTACGCCACGTGGTGGGTCCGGCAGGCCATCACGCGAGCCATTGCCGACCAGGCGCGAACCATTCGCATCCCGGTCCACATGATCGAGACGATCAACAAGTTGATCCGAATTACCCGACAGTTGGTGCAGGAATTGGGCCGGGAGCCCAATAGCGACGAACTGGCCGTCAAGATGGAATTGCCGGTCGGCAAGATCCGGCGCGTGATGCGCATCGCGCAGGAACCGATCTCGCTGGAGACGCCGGTGGGCGAAGAGGACGAATCGCATCTCGGGGATTTTCTGGTCGATAAGGCGGGCTCATCGCCGTCCGAACAGGTGATCAATGTGAATCTTCGCGAGCAGACGGCGGAGGTACTGAAGAGCCTCTCGCCGCGCGAGGAGAAGATCATCCGCATGAGGTTTGGCCTGGAGGATGGAAGCGAGCATACGCTGGAGGAAGTCGGGCAGAATTTCGCGGTGACGCGCGAGAGGATCCGGCAGATTGAGGCCAAGGCATTGCGCAAACTACGGCATCCAAGCCGGAGCCATCGTTTGAAGACGTTTCTGGATAGTACCGGGCCGGGGTGAAAACGTTCTTGGGAGATAAATTTGGTTACAGGGAGGTCGCACGCGGGCGCGGCATCCGCTGTTCGGCCCTTTCCGCGCTAGAATCTTGAGTCATGGGTGAACTGAGCCGGATCGGTGTGGCGATTGATTCCGAATTACTCGGCAAGTTCGATGCGCTCATCGCCGAGCGCGGCTATACTAATCGCTCGGAGGCGTTTCGCGACCTGATCCGTAGCGATCTCGTCGAGAAGCACTGGGAGGCTCCCGACAGCAACGTGGTCGGCACCGTCACGCTGGTTTATGACCACCACGCCCGGCTCCTGAACGAGAAACTTATCGATTTGCAACACGAACATCACCGGCTTATCCTCTCCACCCTCCATGTGCATCTGGATCACGATAATTGCCTTGAAGTTCTCGTCGTGAAAGGGAAGGCGCGCCAAGTCCAAAAGGTTGCCGAAATTCTTATCAGCACCAAAGGCGTCAAACACGGCCGCCTGACCATCACCACCACCGGCGCCGAACTCTAGTAACCGTCACCCGATCCGCTGTTCATTTGTAGCCGTGTCCAGCCATGAGTCTCTGAGCTTGCTAGACTCATATCAGTGGCCGATCTCACAATTCGCGCCGAGAATCTAGCTAAGGTCTACCAATCGGGAGAAACCGAATTGGTGATTTTTCGCGGACTGCAGTTGGCCGTGAAAGAAGGCGAGAGTCTCGCGTTGACGGGGGAATCGGGCGCAGGCAAATCTACCCTGCTTCATCTGCTTGGCGCATTGGACTCTCCGTCGGGCGGGGCTGTCTACTACGGTGAGACATGCGTAACCCACCTGGAAGAAGCGGCACTGGCGTACTTCCGCAATCGAACTATCGGCTTCGTCTGGCAGAGCCATCACCTGCTGCCCGAATTCAGTGCAGCTGAAAATGTCGCGATGCCGCTGCTGGTACGCGGTGAACCGCGTGCTGCTGCCGAGAGCCGTGCTTTGGAATTGTTGGGCGAAGTCGGACTGGAGGCCCGGGCCAATCATCGGGCGGGAGAACTGTCCGGTGGAGAACAGCAGCGAGTCGCCCTGGCGCGCGCTCTCGCAGGCAAGCCTTCGGTGCTTCTGGCAGATGAGCCGACGGGCAATCTCGATCCCCGGACTGGCGATAAGATCTTTGGATTGTTACAGGATCTGCACCGGGCCCATGGGCTGACGTCGGTGATTGTCACGCATAACCCAGCCTTTGCAGCTCGTTGTGACCGGGCGCTGCGGGTTGAGGCGGGTGGGTTGGTGGCGGCATGAAGACAGCAGCTTTGAACAACAGTCAATCGCTGGCCGGCGGCCGGGCAGACGACGACTACCGGTCGTCTGTCGAGCGGAAACCGTACAGAGCGAAGCCCATGTCACGAGGACGGAGTATGGGTTGGCACATAGCGTGCGCTCTCGAACCCCACGCCAATTCAGCACCTTTGCAACCGAACCACGTTCGTGGGTATCTTATTCTATTAGAGAGAAGTTTTTCTTCCGATCCTTCGCGCCATTCGGACAGGGAGCATCCGTTTTATGTTTGAGCGATACACAGAGAAAGCCAGGCGGGTCATCTTTTTCGCACGGTATGAGGCTAGCCAATTCGGCAGTCCTTATATCGAGACTGAGCATCTGTTGCTCGGCTTGCTGCGAGAGGACAAGACCCTGGCGAATCGTTTCCTCCGCTCGCACGCCGCGGTGGATTCGATTCGCAAGCAGATCGAGGGTCATACCACGGTCCGCGAGAAAGTGTCGACTTCGGTCGATTTGCCGCTGAGTCATGAGTGCAAGCGGGTCCTCGCCTACGGCGCCGAGGAAGCTGAGCGTCTCGGACATAAGCATATTGGCACCGAGCATTTGCTGCTCGGGCTGCTGAAGGAAGAGAAGTGTTTCGCCGCCGAAATACTTCATGAGCGCGGTTTGCGGCTTTCTACGATTCGGGAAGAGTTGCAGCGGTCGCAATCGGAGAAGGTGGCGTCGAACCGGCCTAAGGAAAGTTCGCTGTTATCCGAGTTCAGCCGCGACCTCACTCAGGCCGCTATGGACAACACTCTCGATCCGCTGATCGGGCGAGATTACGAACTGGAGCGCGTGGTTCAGATTCTGTGCCGCCGCACCAAAAACAATCCGGTACTGATCGGAGAGCCTGGGGTCGGCAAGACGGCCATCGTGGAAGGCTTGGCCCAGCGCATCGCGGAAGGCGACGTTCCGTCGTTCCTCGCCGAGAAACGCATTTTGGCTTTAGACCTTTCGTTGATTGTCGCCGGCACCAAGTATCGCGGACAGTTCGAAGAGCGCCTGAAAACCATCATGAAAGAGCTGATGGAGAACCAGAACGCCATCATCTTTATCGATGAGTTGCATACCCTGGTCGGCGCCGGTTCCGCGGAAGGTTCGCTCGATGCGGCCAATATTCTGAAACCCGCATTGTCGCGCGGGGAAATTCAATGCATCGGCGCTACTACGCCCGCGGAGTTCCGCAAGTCGATCGAGAAAGACCGTTCGCTCGAGAGGCGCTTCCAGGCCGTCAAGGTGCCGCCGCCTAATGAGAGCGACGCGGTGAAGATTCTCTTCGGCATTAAGGACCGTTACGAGAAGTTTCACGCAGTGGGCTACACCGACGAGGCGATCGAATCGGCTGTGTTCACTTCGAGCCGCTACATTCCCGACCGTTTCCTGCCCGACAAGGCGATCGATCTGATCGACGAAGCGGGGGCGCGAGTGAAGCTTCGCCAGACGACGCTTCCCAGCGATCTGGCCGACATCCAGAAGCGCATCAAGTTCATCGTTCATCGCATGGAAAACGCGATAGCGAACCACGAGTTCGAGAAGGCGCGCTTCTATTCAGATGAAGAGCGAAAAGAGCGCGAGAACATGCGCCAACTGCGCGAGAAATACAATCTGGACGATTCCTCGACGGGCATCGTCACCAAGGACGACATCGAGGACGTGGTGGCGCGCTGGACTGGCGTTCCCATGACCTCCATCAAGGAAGAGGAAATCGCCAAGCTCCTGCGTATTGAAGAGGAGCTGCACAAGCGCATCATCAGCCAGGAGAAAGCGATTTCTGTTCTGGCCCGCGCCATCCGCCGTTCGCGCGCAGGGTTGAAAGCGAGTGCCCGTCCGGCAGGTTCGTTCCTGTTCCTCGGCCCGACGGGTGTCGGCAAGACCGAGGTCGCCAGGGCTCTCGCGTCCTTCCTGTTCGGAAGCGAAAAGAGTCTCATTCGGTTCGATATGTCGGAGTTCATGGAGAAGCATTCGGTCTCCAAGCTGATCGGTTCGCCTCCCGGTTATGTCGGCTACGAAGAAGGCGGACAGCTGACGGAACGCGTGAAGCGGTCTCCCTATTCCATAATTCTGCTGGACGAAATCGAGAAGGCGCATCCGGATATCTATAACATCCTGCTGCAGGTGTTTGAAGACGGCCAGTTGACCGACGGTCTCGGCAACACGGTCGATTTCAAGAACACGATCATTATCATGACTTCGAACCTGGGAGCGCGTTTCCTTGAAAAGCGCGGCCACCTGGGCTTCTCGGCTCCGGCTACGGAGGGCGTCCCCGGCAAGATTGAGGACATGGTTCGCAGCGAGGTGAAGCGGGCATTCAATCCTGAATTCCTGAACCGCCTGGACGACGTGATCCTGTTCACCTCACTCGCCGATGAGGACCTCATCAAGATCATCGGGTTGCTGGTTGAGCAGATCAATCAGAATCTGGTGGCGAAGCAGCTCCGCATCCATTTGGATGAGGGCGCGGCTCGCTACATCCTGGAGAAGACTTGCGCGGATAGAAGTTATGGCGCCCGGCCACTGAGGCGAGCTCTACAGAAGTACATCGAAGACCCGCTCTCTGAAGCGCTGATCCAAGGTAATCTGCCCCGACCAGCGGATCTGGAAGTCTATCTCGGCGACACCGGGATTTACTATCGACAGGTAAACGTTCCCGCCCCTGAAGCGGTTACCGCGAACGGGGAGAGTGAAACGACGCCGGCCCTTCCCCTGCCGGGTGTCCAACTCTACACGTTCTAGTTTGTAACCCGACACGTACGTCTGGCTCAGGGCAGTTTTTTGCTGCTCTGAGCCATTTTCATTAATCCAGCAACCGCACCTTCCCGGTCCACGACCGAACGATTCTGTCCCATCTTCCATTTGCCCTCGATCCGCTCGATGTGGAGTTCGAGTCCTACAATTCCTTTCAATAAGCCGTCGATATAGTCGCCCGGAGCGTCGCTCACCTGCCAGGGTTGCTCGAAAGCAGCTTCATGCTCAAGGGTCAACCGCGTCACAAGTGCGCGCAGCCACTCGCTCTCTTCATGGATGGTCAAGCGTCCGTATGCATGGACCACGGCATAATTCCATGTGGGAACCACGCGTCCGTCGTCTCCCTTCGACGCGTACCAGGAGGGGGAAATGTAATGCTCGGGCCCGCTAAAAATTCCCAGCGAGGGAACTTCGTTGGAGAAGTCGCGCCACACCGGGTTGGCCCGCGCTACGTGTCCGACCAGCGTTCCGAAGGGCTCAGGCGTCGCGTCCACCAGCATGGGGATATGATTGGCCACGATTCCATTGGCGTCGAGGGTGACGAGAGTCGCCAGCGGATGAGCTCGCATCAGCGCATGCAAAACGTCCACGGATTCTTCGCGGAAAGTCGGAGGCACATACATTGCCCCATCATATTCCCTTCAACTGTTATTTTCGTGCTGCGGCAGCGCTTTTCGCCTGTTTCGACAACGACTTCTTGGACGCCGCCGAGTGTCCTTCGCGCTTTAACGCCCGCGTGCTTGCGGCAGACCGTTTGGCCGACGTCTTCTTAGCCCCGCCGCTAGCGCCCTTCGCCGAATCACGCTTGGCCTGTTGACGCGTCTTCTCCGAGGTAGTCCCTGGTTTGGGCGGCGCCAGTTTTACGCCTGCCCGGCGGGCCTTCGAAAGGCCGATCGCGATGGCCTGTTTAGTGGACCGCGCGCCGTGCTTGCCTTCGCGAATGTGATCCATTTCCTCGCGCACAAACTCCCCGGCTTGGGTGCTGGGAGCCTTGCCTTCTTCCTTATCCCTGCGAGCTCGTTCGAGTGTTTTCTTTTCCGGCATGGCTCCACTTGTGCAAATCCCTTGCCATCGCCCGTAGGGCGAATTCTTGTGTGTATGTTCCCGGCCCAATGTTTCCGTATATCCTGTTGCTATGAGCCCAGCGCAAAAGATTCATCAGTTGCTGTCGGGTAAGCCGGGATTAAAGGCTCAACAGATTGCAGCCGAGTTGGGCCTTGATAAATCCGAGGTCGCCGCGGCGCTATACCGAACCGAAGAGGCTGAAATCGTTCAGGACAGCAGCTACCGCTGGTGGCCGAGAACACGGGAGAGGTGGTCGAAAGACGCTGCGGCGCCCCGCCATCAGTTTCTTTCGCAGCTTTGCCGCTACTACCTGGAATGCCTTTCTCGAGAAAGCGCATCCGGGATCAGCATTCCGGCTTCCGCCGAGAACCAGGAGTATGTCGCCCTGGGCGAACTGCCTTTCGCGAGGCCGCTCGCGGTGTCGACACACGCGACGTCGCCGATCGATCGCGCCGCACGCCGGATGGTCCAGAAGGTGCGACGAGAGCCGGGCCAACTCGCCCTCTTTGTCGGGTACGCGGTGCGTGTCCGAACTGTGCAGACGAGAGACCAGGAGGAGACGCGTCTCGAGCCGGTACTGCTTTATCCGCTTGAGGAAACTGAAGACCACAGCGAGTTCCTCCGTCCGGCGAGCGCGATCCCGCAGTTTAATCTGGAGGTGCTGAAGAACCTGCCTTCGGTGGATAGCGGCAATCTGATCGACGAAGCCGTGCAGCTTGGCGAGGAATTGGGCCTCGCTAACTCCGATGACGACGCTCCGCAATGGGACGAGATCATCTTTCGTCTACAACATCGTCGTCCCGAGTGGGATTGGAAGGAGGATTTGAACCCCTACCAGCTCTCCCCAGGCGTGCTGCTGCGGGACTTGACTACGCATGGCATCTACAATCGCGCCATCTTATTCGCGGGGGCTCGCTCGCCGTTCACCTATGGTTTGGAAATGGAGCTGCGGAAGCTGGCCCAGTGTGATGAGGAGACGGTAAAGGACACCGCGCTGGGGCTGTGGCTGCGCGGCGGGAATACCGAAACGCCCGCGCCCGAAGATCGGCCAATCCTGGAGATTTTGCCTCTCAATACGGAACAACGTCAGGCCGTAGTGCAGGGGCTGAGTTCGCCACTGACCGTGGTTACGGGTCCGCCGGGTACGGGCAAGTCGCAGGTGGTCACCTCGCTTCTGATCAACCAGGCATGGCATGGCTCGAGCGTGTTGTTTTCAAGCCGGAACAATCATGCCGTCACTGTCGTGGAATCACGCGTCAATGATCTGGGACCCACTCCGCTGCTGCTGCGGCTCGGAAAAGAGGAGCATCACGCACAACTCGCCCAGCATCTTACGGCAACGCTCGCCGAAACGTCGAGCGTCGACGACACGGCAGGATATCGGTGGCAAAAAGAGGTCTACGAGGAAATGCGGGCTCGCTTCGCTGCAGTGCAGTCGAGCATCGCCGAAGTCGTGACACTGCGCAACCGGGTGGATGAACTCGAAAGGGCAGCCGAACCCGCGCGTCGCTTATTCCCTGGAGAAGCCTTTACTAGACTTCGTACGCTCGATTGCGAAGCTGTGCGACGCCGTCTGAAGGCGCTTTCCGACGCACTCGACGCAGCCCGGGAAGAAGCTCAGCCGGCGATGGTGCGAATGGTCTGGAGCTCGGTCAAGCCGCGCCGTCTTCAGCGAATCGCCGAACTGGTGGAGGAACTCTCGTCCGACGCGGGTGCGCTGTGTGTCACGCGGACGGAAGATTTCGATCAATTCCGCCTCGCCATGGGGGACCGCCTGGTATGGGCTACGCAGGTGCAGGCCTACTTGCGGGTACTTGACGAGTTGCGCGCCGCGACGCCGCTTGAAGTCCAGGCGCGCGAGTTGACGCGCATCGCCGACGAATCCGCGCACAACTCCGTGGAGCTCTGGCAAAGCTGGTTACGGCTTCGTCCCGGCCGGTGGAAACCCGAGCAGCGCAAACTACTCGGCGAGTACGTGTCGCTGCTGCAAATGATTGCCGGAGGAGACCGCTTCGACGAGGGCGCCGGCAGAAAGATTTTCCGCCGCTACTACAGTCTTTTTCCCAAGGTGGCGAAGCTCCTCCCTTGTTGGGCTGTGACGTCGCTCTCGGCGCGCGGGCGCCTGCCGTTCGAAGCCGGTGTGTTCGATGTGGTAGTCATCGATGAGGCTAGCCAGTGCGATATCGCTTCGGCCTTGCCGCTGCTGTTTCGCGCCAAACGAGCGGTGATCATCGGCGATCCGCTGCAGCTGAAACACGTCAGCACGGTCGTGCCGCAACAAGACCGCCTCATGCAGGCCGCGCACGGGCTGGCGGAAGGCGGGGGAACATGGGCGTATTCGGTCAACTCCTTGTTCGATTTAGCCCGAAGCCTGTGCCGGCATGAAGATTTGGTAAACCTGCGCGATCACCATCGCTCCCATCGCGACATCATCGCGTTTTCAAACCGGCATTTTTATCGCGGGCGCTTGAGAGTGGTCACCAATCACGAAGGTCTCAAGCGACCCAGCGGGGAGAATCGCAAGACGAGCGCCGCGGTGCAGTGGGTCGATGTGAGAGGCCGAGTGGTACGGCCCAGCGCGGGCGGTGCGATCAATACGAAGGAAGCGGAGGCCGTAATCCAGGGCGTGCGGCGTCTCGTGCTCGAGGATGGCTACACGGGCACGATCGGCGTGGTCACGCCATTTCGCGCGCAGGCCAACCGGATTCGGGCTCTGGTGCATCAGGATCGCGATCTATCGCAAAGGCTCGCAGCTATGCAATTTGCCGTCGATACGGTTCACGGTTTCCAGGGCGATGAACGCGATGTCATCTTTTTCTCGGCGGTCGTTTCGCAGGGTATCGGAGACAGCGCGATCCGCTTCCTCAAGAGCAACGGCAACCTATTCAACGTAGCGATCACGCGGGCCCGTTCGGAGTTAGTGGTGGTGGGTGACAGACAAGCCGCGATCCACTCGGAGGTCGGCTATCTCGCCGCTTTCGCTGAGTACACGCAGGATCTTGCAGGACGCGAACCCCCATCCAGAGCCTCAGGGGAAATCGGACCGGAGTATCCGGAGGTTTCGCATCCTGAACTGGTGTCCGATTGGGAGCGCCTCTTTTACCAAGCCCTGTACGCAGCCGGGATGCGGCCTGTGCCGCAATACGAAGAGGCGCCTTACACGCTCGATTTCGCGCTTTTCGATGAGGGACGCAAACTCGATATCGAGATCGACGGCGAGAATTACCATCGCCATTGGAATGGAGAACTATGCCGCCGCGACCAGATCAGGTCCCGACGCCTGAGCGACCTGGGCTGGGACATTATCAGGCTGTGGGTGTACGAGGTACGCGATGATCTGGAAGGCTCGGTGGCTAGAGTAAAGCGATGGCTCGTGCCGTAGCACGGCCGCTGCGCAGGCGGGCAGACCACACAAAACGATGGTCTACCCTACGGAAGTTCGGGTGGCGGGGTTCCACTTCAGGCGCTTGCCGCTGCGCAGGGAATCCATCGCCATGGCCAGCACAATCGCGGTAGCCTGGCCGGCTTCCACCGGGGCGTTGGGATCTTTGCGCGACCGAATACATTCCAGAAAATTTCGGATGTGACTCGGCGCGGCGGTACTGAAACTGCCAGGCTTCTTGCTCTCGACGCTGGCCTTCAAATCGATCGCAGTCTTCTGTTCAGGGTACAGCGAATACCATTCGCGTCCCACATCAAGCCGCGCTTTATTGCCGTGGTACTGCTGAATCTGATCGTTGAACATGGAGTATTGCATGGCCTTATATCCCAGCGTGAAGGTGCCGAGATAATTCTCCGGATATTCAATCGCAATTACCGCGGTTTCCGGAACCTCAGCGCCAGGAAGATTAATTTTTCCGCCTGTGCATGTGACGGCGACGGGCGCCATAGAGTTCATGTACCATTGGATGCAATCTACGATATGCGCGGCCTGGCCGACGAGCAGGCCTCCCGAGTAATCGTAATAGTAATACCAATTGAAGAAACGCATGGGATCTAGCGGACGTTCCGGCGCACTGCCCAGCCACTGTTTCCAATCGAGATCTCCGGCCAGTTTACGATTTGGAAATGGTGGTGTGTAGTTGTACCAAGCCGATGTGACAAGGCGAATCTCGCCGAGTTGTCCGGAGTCCACGATGTGTTTACCTTCGAGGAATAACGGAGCGCTGCGACGCTGCATCCCGACTTGCACGACTCGTTTGGTGCGGCGGACGGCTTCGACGACGGCGTAGGTTTCCGCGATGGTATGCGCCATGGGTTTCTCGCAGTACACATCCTTGCCCGCTTCCACGGCGTCGATCACCATACGCGCATGCCAGTGGTCGGGTGTCGCGACGATCACAGCGTCGATGCTTTTGTCGTCGAGGAGCTTGCGATAGTCGTGATAAGCCTTCGCGCCAGTGCTCGCTTCCTTGAGGCCGCCCTGCAGATTTGGCTCATAGATATCGCAAACGGCGGCCATCTCCGCGCCGATCTCTTTGAACTGACCGGTAAGATATTTTCCGCGTCCACCGGCGCCGATGATGCCGGTGCGGATTCGATCGTTGGCTCCCATCATGCCGCGAACGGCGGCGGCGCCTAAAAGCAAGCTACGTCTAGTGGTTTGACAGATTTCAGTCTGCCGGGCGGAGCGATATACTACATCTCGCATGCGAATCCTTCTCCTGATCTTTTCATTATCATCCACGGCATGATTCTCGCAGCCGTCCCAATCGCAATTTGGGTTTTCCTATTATTCGGACGCAGCTCGTTCTGGCGAATTGAACCGTTCCATTTGACTGTGACTCCGGGTCGCGACTCGAAGCGTGTTGCGGTGATTATTCCGGCGCGTGACGAAGCCGCTTCTATCGCGCGGGTGATCGAGAGTTGGGCCGCACACAATTATAATGGCCCGTTGTGTGTCTTCATCATTGACGACCATAGTACCGACGATACAGCTCCTATCGTACGCGAGAGGATCGGCGGGGCGCGGCGGTTCCACTTTCTGAGCGCGCCCGAGAAGCCCGCGGCATGGACAGGAAAGCTTTGGGCAGTTTCTCGAGGGATCGAGGCGGCGCGCGATTTCGCTCCCGATTACTTCCTCTTTACGGATGCAGACATCGTCCACGCTTCCGAAACGCTCCATGCGTTGATTGACCGGGCGGAGCGCGGCGGCTTCGACCTGGTATCGCTGATGGTGCGTCTCCACTGCACGACGCTCGCTGAGAAGGCTTTGATTCCCGCATTTGTCTTTTTCTTCTTCCTACTTTATCCGCCTCGCTCGACGGCTGCCGGGGCGGCGGGAGGATGCATGCTGGTTCGAAGAAGGGCGCTCGAGCGTGCCGGAGGGATAGAGACCATTCGCGGCGCTCTCATCGATGACTGCGCGCTGGCCGGGGCTATTCAGCAGGCCGGCGGACGAGTGTTTCTCGCTCCCGCAGAGTCAAGCGATAGCCTGCGCGTTTATGAGACGTTTGGAGAGATCGGCCGGATGATCTCGCGATCGGCGTTCACACAATTGCGATACTCGCCGGTTCTACTGCTTCTGACGCTGATCGGTTTATTTGTCTCGTATCTCCTGCCGGTGGGGTTGGCCGTATTTTCCCACGGTACGGCGCGAGCCGGCGGCTTAATCGCGTGGATGCTCATGTCGTGCGCATACGCTCCGACTGTACGTTATTACCGCCTGTCCGCACTCTGGGCATTAGCGCTTCCGGCGATTGCATCGTTCTATGCCGGCGCAACCATACACTCGGCTGTCCGCTACTGGCAAGGTCGCGGAGGGGAATGGAAAGGCCGGACGATATAACGGCAGAGTCACAAACTGAAGTCTCTGTTCACGCCGGGCACAGCTGTTGCGGAGCCGGGCAGAATATGAGAGCCCGCCGAATGTTCTAATGGAAGTTGACCGGCGCCATCAACGTATTTCACGTCCTTTACCACGAATTCTTCGAACGGGGTCTGCGATATTTTCTGCCGACCGCCCGGATCGAGATCACCGGCACAGAAGTCATTCGAGACACGCTCGACCTGGTCACACGCACGGACGGTAAGTTGGCGCTCTCCTGGTTTGGCCAGGACTACGTGTTGGAACATCCGCGCGGCGCTTTTAGCGATAGCGAGATGCGCGTCATCGTTGCGGTTGGCAATGTGCTGGCGGCCCGCTTCCGCAGTTTCTTCAACACCAGCACGGCGGCGGCTACTCTGGCGTTGTTTCGCGGCCTTCCCGAGGATCGTTATATCTCGGCGTTCCTCGATCCCTTCACCTACCTGGGCGATACGGAGATTCCCACCCGTCAGGACTACATCGCGGATGCGATTGAAGTGCTGCGCGAGAGTTCTCTGCTGACATTCGAGAATCGCCGCATCTCGACCGGCGCGCTGTTATTTGCGGCCGTACCGGGCCATCACAAGGATCTTTGCCATAAAGCTCCGACCGCGTCGGCGGACGCTATTCTCTATACGAGCCAGCTAACTTCGATCAAGAGTTTCCATCGACTGTGTGACGGAATCCATACGCTCTTCCTGGTGAACCGCGAAGGCCTGCTGGTGGATCTGGTGGATGTTCGCGACTGGACCTGCATGTTCAACGAAGCAGACCTTCCGGCTCCGACCGCGTTGATCTACCGGCCGCACTGCCTGGCGACGCTGCAAGGAGGCCACATCTGCATGGTCCTGACGCCGAATGGCGAGATCAAAGTGATGGCGCATGGAACGCAGGTTTTCAACTTTCTCGGCGGCCGCTGGCGACTTACCGATTGCGTGCGCAAGTTCGACTTGTGGCGGGAACATGTCGGGAATTTCGCGCTCGCCGAACGTTTGTTCAGCGCCGCGTTGAATCTCGCGGAAGATCGGCGGGGAGGGCTGTTCGTGGTCCTCGACGATCCCAAACTGGCGCAGCATTTCGTGCCGATTGGCGAACTGCTCGACACGCCGCAAATGCCCCGAGTGGATGCGCAGGAATTTGGCACCAAGGACCAGATCCACTACCTGCTGCGGCATAAACAGATACTCGGAATGGCGCCGGCTTTGCTTGAAACAATCGCTCGAATGGACGGTAGCCTGGTCATGGACCGCGATTCGAATCTGCTGGCATTCGGGGCGATTCTGCGCAACACGCGGATGGGCGGAGCGGACGATCAGATCCTGGAAGGTGGACGTACGACCGCAGCCGTTGCGGCCTCGCGTTTTGGCAACGTGCTGAAGATCAGCGAAGACGGGCTTGTTTCGTATTATCGCGAGGGTTCGCTGGTGTGGGAAATGTAAACGCTACAATGACTGGTATGAAATTTGCGCTACTCGCGTGGCTTTCGGTGTCGATTTTATTCGCCGCTGACGTACCCGACCTCCAGATGATCAACCGGATCAAGAATGAGGCTTTTAAGAACTCCAAGGTCATGGATAATGCGTTTTATCTGACGGATGTCTACGGCCCGCGGCTTACGGCTTCGGCAAATCTTCAGTCGGCGGGCGAGTGGGCGGTCAAGAAGATGCAGGAATGGGGCCTCAAGAACACGGCTCTGGAGAAATGGGGACCGTTTGGCCGGGGCTGGAACTGCACTTATTTCGCGGCCCACCTGAGGGAACCGGAGTACGCGCCTTTGATCGGTTTCCCTCGGCCGTGGTCGATGGGCACGAACGGTCCGATATCGGGAACGCCGGTGCTGGCAGTTCTCGAACGCGAGGAGGATTTGGCCAAATGGAAAGGCAAACTGAAAGGCAAGATCGTGCTTACAGCGGCGATGCGACCGTTGACGCCGATCATGACATCGCCTGGCCGGCGCTTCACCGCTACCGAACTAGTGGAAGAAGGACTGGCTCCGGATCCGTCGATGACCTCTCCGTTCGCCTCGCCGATTCCGGCGCGACCCGGCGCTACGGCAGGCGCTCCGCAAGGACGCGGCGCAGTCCGTCGATTCCGGGACAGGGTCAATCAATTCCTGTTAGATGAAGGCGTGCTTGCAACCATGTCTCCCGGCCGCGCAGGCGATGGAGGCACGCTGATGTCGGAAGGCGCGAGTACGGAAGATCCCAAGAAACCGATTCCTCCGGCATCCATCGCGTTGACGCCTGAACATTACAATCGCCTGGTACGGCTGATCGAACGCAAGCAGCCGGTCACGGTCGAGATGGAAGTTCGCGCGGCAGTCACGGAGCCGGTCGATTCGTTCAATGTGATCGGGGAGATCCCGGGCCACGGCGGCTCGGGCGCGATGAATTCCGAGCTGGTCATGCTCGGCGGACATCTGGATTCGTGGACCGGCGGTACAGGAGCCACCGACAATGCGGCAGGTTGCGCAGTAGTTCTGGAAGCGGTTCGGATTCTTACCGCAATTGGCGCCAAGATGCCGCGCACGGTCCGTCTGGCGTTGTGGACCGGGGAAGAAGAAGGCATCCTCGGCTCGAAGGCGTATGTAAAAGAGCACTTCGCCGATCCGGAGGTGATGAAGGTCAAGCCGGAGCAAAGCAAGGTCTCGGCTTACTACAATCTTGATAACGGCACCGGCAAGGTGCGCGGGATCTATTTGCAGAACAACGATATGGCGCGGCCGGTTTTCGAAGCGTGGCTCGCGCCATTCAAGGATATGGGCGCAGAGACGGTGTCGATCCGCAATACGGGCGGTACCGATCATCTATCTTTCGATGCGGTCGGAATACCGGGCTTCCAATTTATTCAGGATCCGGTGGAGTATCCAACGCGCACACACCACTCCAATATGGACCTGTATGACCGCTTGCAACCCGGCGACCTGATGCAAGCGTCGGCGGTGATGGCCACGATGGTTTATGAAACGGCCATCCGCACGGAACGTATTCCCCGCAAGGATCTGCCGAAGCCGCAGCCGAAGCGCGAGGAGTGACGCGAGTATTTAGCCGAGAAACGGGTCAGACGGAAGTCTGTGGTACGGCTGGCAGATTGTAGCCTGTCAAGGTTCAATTGGCCTTGAGGTCCGCACGACCTGCCGGCATGAGTTTGCGGGTGCTGGCCGGGGCGCTCTCACGCGTATGGGTGAAGCCGTCATCGACGGTTTTCCATTTTGCGGCTAGCTGGAGCACGCGATCCGGTCGAGCGGCGGCGAGATTCTTCTGTTCGGACCGATCTTTGGCGAGGTCGTACAACTCCCACGAGCCATCGTCACCGGTTGCGATCAGTTTCTCATCCGCAACGCGAATGGCGCGATTGTGGTTGTGATTGAAGTAGAGGAAATCGCGCGGCACGCTGCCGTCCCGGGAAAACGCGGGAGCTATGCTTTTGCCGGCGAGAGGTGGTCCGGAGGGCGGCACCGGCTTACCGCCGGCGAGGTCGACCAGTGTCGGCAACACGTCGACGAAATGGCACGGATCATGGCGAAGTTCGTTCCGGCTCTGGACGCCCTTCGGCCAATGCACGATTAACGGCGACGCGATGCCGCCTTCGTTCACCCAGGATTTGTGCAAACGGAAGGGCGCGTTCGAGCAACTCGCCCAGCCGGGTCCGAGGCCAAGATGGGTACGCGCGGAGCCCAGCGGCGCGGAAGAATCGTGGCCATCTCCGCGGATGAGCTGTTCGGAACTGGCTCCATTGTCAGAAAGAAACAGGACGACGGTGTTGTCGAGTTCGCCCATGGCTTCCACCTGCTTGAGAAGTTTGCCGATCTCGGTATCCATGCGGGTGATCATGGCTGCATGGATCGCCATTTTGGTGCGCTGCAATTTCTTCTGTTCCGCCGGTGAGGGACGACCATGCCACGGCGCGAGTCACCTCTCCAGGACCGATTTTGGCGATCAGTTCGGCGTCCGGCGTGTTCCACTGGGTCCACATGTTGGGCTCGAGAGGAGCGAGGGAACAGTTGATAAGACCCAGTTTGACCATGCGCTGCCACTTGCGTTCGCGCGCGGTATCCCAACCCTCGGTGAACCGGTCGTTGTAGTGGTCGATGTCTTCCTGCGGGGCCTGTAAGGGGAAGTGTGGCGAGTGGAACGCGGTGTAGAGGAAGAACGGGTCCGACGCATGATCGCGCGCATGCTCTTTCAGAAAACGAACGCCGTAGTCGGCAATCGCGGTCGTGCTGTAGTAGCCCGGGCCGGGCTTTGGGAGCGCCTCGCCGTCGAGCAGATGACGGTTCTGGGTGAAGAAGCGAAGCTTCGTCCATCATGGTGTAGGAATGGTCGAAGCCGACGCCGCCTTCGCCGGTGACGTGCTTCATGTGCCATTTACCGGTGTGATAACTGCGGTAGCCGAGCGGCTTCAGATACTCAGGAAGGAAGCGGACGTAGTTTGGGATCTTGCCGGGCGTCATGACGTCGCTGGCCGTCTGCTGCGCGTACTGGCCGCTCAGCAGGCAACTGCGCGATGGGCCGCAACGGGCAGTGGAATAAGCTTGCGTGAAGCGCAAGCCTCCGGCGGCCAGGCGGTCGAGATTGGGGAGTATCGATATCGCCGCCGTAGCAGTGGGCGTCGGAGTAACCCATATCGTCGGCCAGGATGACGAGAAAGTTGGGCTTTTTGGCCGGGGCCGCTTTGAGGAAAGGGGTGGCAGCCGCAGCCGATGCCATCTTGAGAAAGTTTCTTCGGTTCGTCATCTCGCCAATTTTATGCTAATCCGGAAGTGCCGCGTTGTGCATTGTACGCAATGCGGGATGTCGCGGGTCACTGCGGCCGGAGGAAATGGGGGCACCCGCCGCAACTGGTACCATAATCCGAAGTATGTGCATGGCATCGACAGTACAAGGGCAGCTGGTGTAGTTTGAACTCGAGCGCCTGGCGAGATCTGCCGCGAACGCGCCTGCTGGCCGACGTTTCCTTATGGTCGGCGGACCTCGCGCACTTATTGGCTGAGATGGAGCGCGTCGAGCCATTCGCCGATTCATTTCATCTCGACGTCTCCGATGCCCATTTCGTCCCTGGACTGCTGTTTTTTCCCGATCTGGTTCGCGCGTTGCGTCCACTGACGAAGCGGCCGTTTCACGTTCACCTGATGGTAGAGCGGCCCACGAAGTTAATCGAAGACTTCATCACTGCCGGAGTTGACGCGATTACGATCCACGAGGAGGTCGGAAAAACCGAGGCGGGAGAGGCGATTCAGAATATTCTAGGCGCGGGATGTTCAGCGGGATTGGCGTTGCGCCTGGACACTCCTGTCGTCCGATGCGGCCCGTACCTCGACCGCGTTGATTCTCTGCTGCTGCTCGGCACCGCGCCAGGAGTTAAAGGCCAGGATCTCGCGCCGGAAGCCTGTGACCGTCTGGCAAGCGCGGTATCTCTGCTGGGTGAACGGCGTGCCCATGTCCGGCTGATTGCCGATGGCGGAATCCGCATACAAACGGCGCAAGGCCTGCGGCGCGCCGGCGCAGATGTCGTCGTGCCCGGCTCGCTCGTGTTTCAGTCGCAGAATCTGGTGGAAACCTTTTCGTGGTTACGTGAGCTTTAGCGCCAGGAGCGGTTGGTCGTTATCCGGCCGCTCCTGGTCCGAACTATCAGGGCGTCGTGTCGAGAGTAACCCGTACGCCGGTGACCTGGCCGGTGAGGTGATTCACCTGATTTCCATTTGTGTCGTAGGCGTTGATGATGAACGTTCCACTGTATCTCGTGCCTCCGGGCGAGACCGTAAGTGTTTCTAATATACCGTGTAAACGCCGGTCAGGTCGTAGGTAAGTGCAAAGTGGTTGACCTGGAAAGTGTTAGTTCCGGTTGCGGCCCATACACCGAGACAGTAATTTTGAGTGGCCGGCGCGAATCCGCCGGAGTTGTAGAATTCGGTCCCATCGCTGTGCCATTGGGCATAGCCGAAGTCGATCTGAGTGCCATCCGGAATGGGAGGATTATGAGTCGTTTTACCCATCGAGAGCTCCGTGACCTTCCACATTCCGACTTATCGACGCGGGACTGCCAGTCGCCGCAGCGCGCTGGTCGCGGACCAGGCTTTCGGCGGATGCTCCTTCCAGCGAGTCATTGGAAATCACTCTGAGTTGGTGAGTGGGCCCACCGAAAGTTGCCGGCAGCGCTCCACATGCGCCGGCAGCCGGAACCAGAATCACCGCCATAGCGGTTGCCCCGCAGAATGAGGCGATTGCGCGATACTTCGTTTTCATGAATGTTCTCCTCTTTTGTTGACTGGCTGCGGCCTTTGGTATATTCGCCGCACCATGCTTGCTCCCTAACACGCGAGATTCGGTTGCAAGAACCACAACCGGCGCGCAAAAAAAAATTCGTTGCGGTCGGGGCTAGGAGTGGGAGGGGCCTCCGGACGTCATCGCCGGTTCAGGGATGACCTCGTTATGGAGGCGCGATTATGCCGGCTCGTAAGCAAGCCGAGGCCAACCTGGCAGGACCACCGGCCGACTTGCAGGTGGCTTCCAGTCTGGCCAGTCTTATTGCGGACTGGTGAGGCTTTTGTTGATTGTTCTCTCGATGAGTTACGCCACTCAAAAATATAATTTCAATCCTAATTGGATGGTCCGCTGGCCTCCCATATTGGAATTGACGCTGGCGAATGAAGTCACGATGTTGTTCGCCGTCGGCGAAGGCGTGGCGGTGCCGACATAATTCAGGCCTGTATACAGCGTGAAATCGTTCTGGTTGGTCGAGAACGACACATGATTTAGCGCTCCATACAACTCGGCGCGGAATGCCAGCTTGATCCGCTCGTGGAGCGGGAATTCCTTCAAGATCGCCATATTGTAGGTCTGGACGTGCGGCATGCGAACTCTGTCCTCCACTCGCGTGGCATCACCTACGCTCAGGGAAGTGGGAGGAGTGTAATAGGCGAGCGCGTTGATATAAGGGCATTGCTGGGTGACCGGATTGTCGCAGCTCGCCTTCCAGTTAGGCAGGATTGGATTCACGCCGGGCACCACGTTCGGACGCAGGTTCGCCACGTCGTCCGGAAACGCCGCTGAAGTCCCCGCTACAACCGAAAACGGCAGGCCGCTCCGCTCTTCCAAATTGCCGCTCGTTTTCCAGTTCCCGATAATCTGGTTGATCCACCCCCTTTGCACATTGAAGAATTTCTTTCCCTTGCCGACGGGAAGGTCCCAGTCGTAATTCAGGCGGAAATCGCTGGGAACATCGTAGGTCGAGATGGACTTCTCAAGGCTATGGGAATCGCCGAAAAGCTGCGGCTCGCCGACGCCCCAGTTCTGAATGCAGCAGACCACAGTGCAGAATGAACCGGCGCAGGAAACATCGTCCATGGCCTTCATCCAGATGTAGTTCACGTTGAATTGGAAGCCCAGGGAGAAGCGCTTGCTGAAGTTGATCTGCAGCGCGTTGTAGCGCGCGTCGAAGCCTTGCGAGGTGGGATTCTGAATGTCTCCGAGCGTTGACAGAGGTCGCAACGAGTTCTGGCGAGTGACATTGATCACCTGTCCGTTGGCGCCCGTAATGCCCTGCGGATTCGGAATCGACTGGGCTCATGTTCATCCCGGCTTCGAACTCCTGCGTATATTGCTGCAGGTTGATGGCATTGTAGATCGCCGACGGGCCGAACATGTTGGTGCTCTTGTTGCCGACGTAATTGATTTCCATACCCATGGAAGATCCGAACTGGAATCCGAAGCCGAAGTTCCATTGCTGGACGTAGGGAATCTTGACGCTCGGATTGAGATAGTAGAGCGCGTTGATGTTGGTGATATTGGTGAACTTGCCGTCGGACGGGATCTGCAGCCCTCCAGTCGGCAGCACCAGCGGGTTGGTATCCATCTGCACCTGGCCGCCGTTGGCTGCGCCGTTGGTCGCCAGGGATTCCGATTTCGGGCTGAGATCGGGAAACGCGCTGGTGAACAAACCACTCGGTCGGGACGTGGTTGATGGCGTACGCGCCGCGCATCACCTGCAAGCCCGGGAATGATGGCCGGCAAACGATAGGCGAAGCCGAAACGCGGCTCCCAATTGTTGTAGCGCGTGGGCCAAAGCGTGTTGGAGCGTGCCGCCGAGTCCGTCGAGCTGGATGTAGCCTTGCTGTTGCGCGCCGGTGGCCAGCGTGATCGGCTGGTCGACGAAGGCGCCTTGCAGATGGTGTTTCTCGGTGCGCGGAACTCTCGATCTGATAGCGGAGCGCCGATGTTCAACGTCAGCTTGGAGGTGATCTTCCAATCGTCCTGAAGGAAGAATGCCCAATATTTCCAGCGGTATTGATAAGGAATGACGGCGGGCGCAATGCTGACACCAGTCGGATATCCCAGCAGCAGGGTAGCGAAACTGGTGCCGGTAGTGGCGTTGGGGATGCCCAGCACGGTACCGGTATTCCCCGACCCGATGTTGGTACCCGACGCATTGAAGGCTCCAGGTTCCGCCGACGTTGCCGTAATCCACGATATTCTGTTGCGGCGCCTGCCAGTCGCCACCAATTTTCAGGTTGTGCTTGCCCTTCACCCAGCTCAACGTGTCGGAAGTCTCAAAGAAGTTGTCGATCTCGTAGACGCCGGGGTCGACTCCGAAGCTCTGGACATTGGCGTCGAAGCCGTTTACCAGCGGCACGCCCTTCGTCAAATAAGAGGGAAAGCCGAACATCTGGAAGCCATTCACGGACAGTTCCAGTGGATCCTGCGTGCGCGAGTTATTCGAACGGTTGAAGCCGTAACGGAATTCGTTGACTTTGTTTCCGCCCCAGGTGTACGTGTCGCTCAGCATCGCGTTGGTTCCGGTATTGTTATCGGTCGGAACCTCCTCGATATAGCCGCCCTGGTTGAAGCGAATGCCTTGCGTAGGGACTTCGGCGAACCGGAAGGAGAGCCGGTTATTGTTGGTGATTACCTGGTCGATCCGGAAGAGCCAACGGTTATCGGTATTACGCACGCTGCGGAAGACCGCATAATTCTCGCCAAGGCCGTTGATCGGCATATTGGGCAGCGGCTCCTGATCGAGAATCTTCTGCCCGGTCGGCGAGATCAGCGACGGAGGAATGATGTTGTTGGGAAACTGCGGATAGGCTGTATTGGCCGGTTCAACGATCTGCTTGTTGGTGCCGGGCTGGAAATGCTGGAAGATCTCGATGGGCTGGTTGGTAATGCTATTGTAGACGGACTGCGAGAAATTACCCTGGCGCTCCAGCGGGGTCGCCATGCGGTCGAAATATTGGGACTGCGTGTACTGCCGCAATGGCTCATAGTTGGCGAAGAAAAAGGTCTTGTTGCGTCCGTTGTACAGCTTTGGAATGGCAACCGGGCCGCCGACGTCGATGCCGCCGCGCCAGTAGCGTAGTTCGCCCTTCGGATCGATATCTCTCCCACGGGGCGGCGTTCAGGATATCGTTCTGGGTAAAGGAAAACATGGTGCCGTGAAACTGGTTGGTACCGGACTTGGTCGTCATGCTGACGACGGCGCCTCCGCCGCTGCGGTACTCCGCACTATAAGAGTTCTGCACCACCGACATTTCCGCGACCGCATCGGTGCTCAACGCCAGGGCGATGCGGCCGTAGTAAAGGCTGGTATTTGAAACGCCGTCGGCCTGAAACTGGACCGTTCCCTGCGCGCTGCCGGAAATCGACAGTCCCGCGCCGGGGGTGGTGAGGCCGGTAGTAATTGCCGCCTGTTCCGAACCCATGCCGCCCTGCACGCCGGGAAGCAGGCCAAGAATCTGGACGGCGCTCTGATTGGTCACAGGGAGTTCGTCGATCTGCCTCAGGTCGAGCCCGTACTGAATGGTGGAAGTCCCAGTCTGGATCATGGGGACGTCAGCGGTGATCGTGACCTCCGCGGCCGTGCTGCCCACCACCATATCGAAATCGAGTTCCACTGTGCTGCCGCTTTCCACCGTAATCGGTTCGCGGATCAGCTTTTTGAAGCCGGCCTTCTCGAGGGCCACGCGGTAGGTGCCGGGTTGAAGGGCTGGAAGAGCATAGACGCCGTCGTTATTAGAGGTAGCGCTCTGGGAGACGTTCGTCGCCAGGTTGGACGCGGTGATCGCCACTCCGCCCATAACGGCCTTGGAGGCATCGAACACTTTGCCGGTGATCTCGCCGGCATTGGACTGGGCAAGCAGCGACGCCGGAAGAAAAAAAAATACACACGCGAATCGCGAGGACGACATGGTAAGCCTCCTGAAGGGGAACCTGGGGTTAAGAATATGAACAAACGCCAGCCGAGATCAACGCTTTTGTCCCGTTAACGCGCGTAAATGCATGAGGGGCCTTGCAATTCTCTTCGAGTGACGATAATGTTTTAACGGCGTTAAAACGATGGGTGGAACTCGAAGCACGGCCATTTCCGTAGAATTCCGCGGAGTTGTAGCGGGAGAACTGGAGCATGTCCTGGCCAGCGAATATTTTCGGAACAGCAAGCAGGCGGAGCGACTCCTTCGCTACCTGGTTGCGCATTCGCTCGACGAGGACGATGAGGGGCTGCGCGAACGCGCGATTGGAGAGAAAGTATTTGGGCGCCCACCGAAATACGATAGCAACTCAGATTCTATCGTCCGGGTTTGGGCGAACCATTTAAGGAAGCGTCTGGCGCAATACTACCTGGGCGACGGAACGACCGCCGGGCTGCGGTTTGCCATCCCGCCGGGTTCATACCGCGTGGAATTCCATACGCAGCTCCAGCAGTCTCCGGCGGCAATTGCTATCCCCCCGGCCGCGCTTGTTACGTCGATTGTGGAATCCCCTGCGCCGACTGGAACCCGCGGTTCCAAGGTAGTGATGGTAATCTGCTGGCTTGCGGCAGTTCTCACGCTCGCCTGCGGGTGGCTGGCGATCGAGAATTTCCAACTCCGAAGCCGGCTTCGGGAGCCAAAATTGGCGCCGCCGCTGAACTTGCTCTGGTCCCGCATGTTCGCAGGCAAGCAGGCGACGCAGATCGTCCTGGCAGATTCCAACCTCAGCCTTTTTCAAGACTTGAACGGCAAGCAGGTGTCCCTACAAGATTACGTGCGCCACAACAATCTGCTTTTGGGGGCGGAACAGACGACCAGCGCGGCGGGCGATCGAAAGGCGCTTTCCATGCTCATGACGCGCCGCTATACGAGTCTGGCGGACGTTGATGTGCTGCGGAGTACGCTGCTCCTCCAGGATGCGGAAAGTGCCCGGCTGGAAGTCGTCTTCGCGCGAGATTTCGTTCCGGACGATCTCAAGAGAAAGAACGTAATCCTGGTGGGAAGCACCCGCTCGAATCCGTGGGTTGAGCCCTTCGAGCGCCAGATGAATTTTCGCTTCGATTACGGCATCAACAGTCGCGGAGTGATCGTGAACACCCATCCGCAGAACGGGGAACAGTTGGCCTATTCCAATGCGGGACCGGCTGAAGAGGTCAATGAGTCGTACGGGCTGCTCGCGTTCCAGCCGAATTTGGCGCATACCGGCAGCGTCCTCATCCTTGCCGGACTCGGCATGGAAGGCACTCTCGCGGCAGGCGAACTGGCTACCAATGCGGAGCTGTTCAAACAGGTAGTGAATCTGTTTGGGACGCGCGGGGAGCTACCCTATTTCGAAGTGCTGTTGGAAGCGGAAATGGTGGGCAGTTCGGTGCACGGATTCAAGCTGGTCGCCTGGCGCCGGTCGTAATAAGAGGCGGTCCCGGGAAGTTCACTTCAGACGCACAATCTCCAACTGCTGATAACCCTCCGGGGTGTCGATAATGGGATGCTGTGCACCTTTCGTCAGGACTGGAACCGTTTCCAAAACATAGTTGGCCAACGCCAGCATGGAAATTTTCCCGTTCTTGGAGTAATCCGCTTCGCCGCGCATCCCTTTCAGAAGCGCCTCGGTGAACGCTCCATGTCCCCATTCCGGTGACTCCTGGGATAACTCTTTGCCGCGGCTGGAACTGAGAATGACGCCACGCGTCTCGCGCAATTCACGAACCAGATAATCGTTCCCGGTGGAGCGGGTCGTGCGCCCGGTCACGCCTTCCGAGTGGCACGCATCGAGGAGTATGATTTTGCGCGCCGGGACATCCAGAACAGATTTCAACTCCCGCCACGAAATGGCCTTGGACCGGCGCACAGACCCGTCAGTTTGAAACGCCGCATCCGAGGGCAGGAAATAGAAATCCCCGGAATCGTCGCCCATACCGTGCCCTGCGACGAACAACAACACCAGGTCATTCTGGCCGGCTTGTTTCAAATAATTCAGATTGTCGACGATGTTGTCGAAAGTAGGTTTTACGGCGCTGCTATCCGAGATCAGCAACGTGTGGACCTCACGATACAGCTTGCCTTTCTGCCTGCCGAATTCGGCGGCCACGGCGGTTGCATCGGCCTCAGCATAATTGAGCGAACTCAAACCGGGCGCCGAATAGTGATTGACGCCGATGGCAAGAATCCATAGATTGGGCAGGATGGTTTCGGGCACGCTCGCGGAGACATCGCGGAACACGGTGACACCGCGGCTTGTCTCGACACCCCCGTTAGAAGCCCTGATTTCCACATGATTCTCGCCGGGATCGAGTTTCACCGGGATCTTGAGCGCCAACTCCTTTTGTCCCGTGGGGATATTGAGTTTCGGCGGTCCGCTATGCGCCGCAGGCTGATTGTCGTCCCCGCCGCCGGTCACCTGGCGTCCATTGACGTAGATCGAAACAGAGTCGATCGGCTGTTTCGCGTCGCTTACTTCAAAGGATAGTTCCGCTGTCCCGCCCGACGATTTTGGGTCGGACTTCACTTCGATTGAAGGCGGTGTGGGAAGATTCGGACTCGAGAGGGTTACCGGCGGCAACTGGTTGCCGAGCACGGAAGACAACGCCTTACCCTCGTCTCCGGTTCGCAGCAGCGCATCGATTACCTGCGGATGGTAGAAGGTCTTTCGCCACTGGTCGATGCTGTAGACGCGGTCGCCAATTCGTACACTAAGGTCCTGATCGCCTTTCGCCGAGGCCTTGTAGTAGCCTTCCGGAGTAATCGCCACCCACTCGCCGTTTATGAAGGCAATCATGCGGAGCAGTTCACGGCCGCTCGCGGCATCCCATAACCGCATCGTCCGGTCATCGCCCGTGGTAACGAAACGCCGCCCATCGGGAGTAAATGCGATGGCGGAAAAGATGAGCGGGGACCGCGCCGTGCGGACCTCTTTCCCAGTCGCCGTAGAGTAGACGTTCAGGAAACCGGTAGTGGTGCTGGAAACGATCATTTTCCCATCGGGCGAGATGCCTTCCGAGATGCTATACGGCGCTTTGAACTCGCGCAGAAGCCGACCCGAGGCAACGTCCCAGACATCAATGACGCGCGAGTTTCCGACCATAGCGGTCTTACCGTCCGCGGAAAATTGGGGGCGGGCAAACGTGGCTATCGCTGGAAAGCTGGTCGGCATCACCAGGGTGCGGAGCATTTGTCCCGTGGCAACTGAAAACAGACCCGCGCCTTTATCGGAGGTCACGGCCAGACAGTAGTCTTCCGTGGGACTGACGGCGATGCGCTCCGATTTGACCTCCGTCAAAACTCGCGCCACACCCCCTTTGGCTATGTCCCATATGATCGCGCCTTTGCCGCCGTTGCTAATAAGCACGCTCTTGCCTTCCGCAGGAAACTGCACGTCCGAAAAGAAGCTATCGGATGGCATGTGCGCCAGGAGAGCATTCTTATCGAGGTCCCACAGAACAGGACCTTGCCGGAAGGTGGCGCCGAGATGGCCGTCCGGGGAAACGGCAACGGCTACGGGAGACTCGCCTACCGGGAGGATTCCGCCAAGCGAGCCGGAGGTCAGGTCCCACCAGGTCGTCCCGGTGAAGATACGGCTGCCGTTTCTCGAAATCGATAAGCGCGGCAGATCGATGGCCAAGCCGGCAAAGGATTGAAGAAGCGCACCGGAGACCGCATCGAAAAGGCGTAAGCCGCCGTTGGAGCAACCGGCCAGCAGATGGTCTCCCTGGCGGGCAAACGCTGCGGAGTAGATTTGGCAGTCTTTCGACGATTGCAGGCGCTTGGGCGCGAGGGTGGTGGTTTCCAGCAGTTCGCCTGCGCCGTAGGAGGCTATGAAGACGAACTTCCCATCAGTCGAAAAAGCCGGGCTACTCCCGCGTTCGAGGTGTTCGAGTTTGCCGTAAGGCGTGCCTGCCAAGTTCGCAACGTGCCCGGTGGCGGGGTCGAGGAAAGTCGAATTGACCAGGACAAACCGCGCGTCGGGCGTGAACATCACACGGTTGGTCTGATCGCGAATTGCCGCGCTGCGAAGATCGCGACCGCTCGCATAATCCCAGAAAGTTAGCGCCCAACGGAGCTTCTGATCAAAACCGGCCGTAACGAGCGTCCCATCTACTGGAGAAACCGCGACGGTTTGAGGCGCGATCCCTTTCCGCTTCCAGGTGCGCACGGGCTGAAAATCCGGTACCGACCAACCCTGCACATAATTTTCGCTGGAGCCAGCCCAGATTGCAGCGAGCGCAAGTTTTCCGTCCAGCGAAAACGCCACATTTCCCTGCTCACAGCGGCAATTCTCGATGCGGTGCAGTTCCCGTCCGCCGGCAGTCTCCCACAAAATAATCGATCCGGATTTCGCGGAGGAAAGCGCGTAACGGCCGTCCGGCGACAGTGCGACTGAGCCGACTTCTTTGCCGTGTCCGCGATCGACTATGATTTCCGGCGAAGTGGAAGTCTGAGCAGCGAGTTGCCAGAAGCCGGAAAGCAGAACTGCGATCAACCGTAACGTCGCCACTATTTCTCAATTATGGCCGAACTGGTTGGGCTCTGTCTTTCGCATCGCGCGCAGCATGGCTCGCGCGGAAAACGTCACAATCGCGAAAAATATGGCGAAGCTAACAAGGATTACCGTGAGCCTCCGCTCGGGCGAAAGATAGCGCGAGACCGGCTGCCCCGGTTGAGCGAACGAAAGAGCCACCGTCAGACGTACTGCGACCGGCGTGTCTCCCGGATTCTCAATGACCACAGCATAATCACCCGTCTCCCCGATAAAACGGCTGAACGAAGATTTGCGAGCCGTATCCGTGGATGCCAACGCGTCGTGAATTTTGCGCTCACGGACGAGTTCCAGGTCCGGGCGGCTTACCAGTTCCGCGCGCACCTCCCCGCTGCCTAACGCCTCGAAGCCGCATTCCACGGTGGCGGGACGGTGGCCGATCTCAAATCGCACCCAACGCCATTCACCTGCCGGAATCTGGTAGACCTCATTGGTTAGGACGGCCGGTCCCGTGGCAGCCAGCAGGAGTAAAAGTGCTAATTTCATTCTGGCGTCAGTAAATGAATTGGATCTTCTTCAGCGTCGCTTCCGGCTCGATGTCACCGAACTGCGAGATCTTGGCTTTTTCGCGGCCATCTTCGATGGCGACGGCAGCGGGCGTTGAGACATAGGGAAAAGCCTTCTTCAGCAGTTCGAGATCATTGGACACGCCGGCCGATAGTTTGGCATCGTGCAGGAATTCGTGGGCGAACTGAGGAACGCGCGCTGGAACTACGACGATCTTAGTATCGCCCCAATTCATTTTCGCCATTTTGCGGGCAGCCTCCAGGCAGTGCAGGCACTCCGGGTCGAAGAAGAAGATGTAGATCTTGCCTTCCATTAGCGAGAAGGGCTTGCCCTCCACGGTAATCGACGCCGGCGCCAGGACGCCCTTGTGCGGACCGAGGTCGACGCCAAGGGAGACGGCAGCAAAGACCGTCACGGCTCCAAGGATCAAACCGGCCGTGCGCAAACTTTCCGGTCTTCGTGCCCACCATCCCGCTATGGCCGCGAGGAGCAGCATGCCGCCGTCTTCGACAAAGAACATGGGAGTCACGGCGCGTTTCACGAAGGGAAAACAGCTACAATCCTTGCCGCTCAAATCGGTATAGAAGATTCCGATGTAGACCATGAAGACCACGAGCAGGAGCGATGCCAGCCACGCTCCCCAGCGGCGAAAGCGCGGGACCAGGATCAAGACTCCGGCCAAAGTTTCCGAAACGCCCAGGCAAAACGCCAAGGGCATGGTGAGATTTTCGGGGACCTTAAACTGATGGAGCATCACGGCCCAGCGAGGCATATCAGTGATTTTCCAGATTCCCGAAGCCAGGAACAATGCGGCCGTCAACACTGCTGCCACCCAATTCAGCGCCGTCTTCCAACTCGCTCGATCAAAGTCGGAAAGCGCGCTGCTAGGCAACGCTATTTCGTCCATATGCTTGTATTTTATCAGTCGTCAGCCGTCAGTTTTCTGTCTTCGGATCTCAGCCGCACAGCCTCAGGTCGGTGGAGTGTGCCGAACAACTGATGACTGACAACTCCTACAGCTTCAGCTCCCATCCCTTGCGGAAGACCGGTTTGACGAATTTATTGGCTTCGGCGTTATTCGGGAAGCGTAGATTCTTGGCATCCCATTCGAGCTTGCCGGGGACGTGCAGCGCGATCGCGGCTAATGCCAGCCATTCGGCGTAAGGCGCGCTAATGCTGAAGTCGGAACACGACGGGTCGCCGCCTTTGCAGGCGCGAACCCAATCCAGCATGTGTCCCGGCGAGCGGGTCAGCAGTTCGGGAGGCAGCACGTAGTCTTTCCACCTGGATGCCGGCAACAGCCAGACGCCTTCGCCGCGCGACGACGTCGCCATGATCCCCTTGGTGCCGATGAAGACTGATCCGTTCCCCGTCAGAATGCCGGGTTCGGGCGGTCCTCCGCGCTCCCCGAAGACGCGAACTCCGGGACCACCCGCGCCGGGACGGGGACCAGCCGAAGCTTCCGCGTTCCGTTTTCTACCTGCGCCGCCGGATGCCGATCCATTCGCAATCCCCGGCGGACGCCCCATGCCGGCTCCGCCCCTCATCCCGATCGGCGGACGACCTTTGTCCGTCAGATTATTCGTCGGCGGGAGAATGGTCTCGTTCTCCATTCCAGGGACGTGATAAGCTTCGGGGTCGCCCGGCTTGCAGCTGTCGTGATAGTAGACTTTGACCGGAGGCATTTCGCCGCGCGCCGGAAATTCCAGCAGAACGACCGCCCGATCGGGATAGGTGATGTGGCTCAGATTGACGACTTTGATGCATTCCACACTTGTCGGCGCGCCCAGCATGAGGGCGGTGTGCACGGGACCCGCGGTGTGAGTGGCCCAATTGCCGATCTGGCCGGTGCCGAAATCGAGAAAGCCACGCCAGTTATAGGGCACGTAATAGGAGCTGTAGGGACGTGTAGTGGCTGCACCGAGCCACGCCATCCAATCGAGCGTCTCGGGGACGGGCTCTTCGGGAGGCAGTTGCTGCAAGCCGGTAGGATGAGTACCGGGCGTGACGGAGATGTGCGCTTCCGTCACATCGCCGATCGCGCCGGACCATACCATCTCCGCGGCCACGCGATTGCACTCATGGGAGAAGCCCTGATTGCCCATCTGCGTGGCCACCTTATACTTCACCGCCGCATCCTTAAGCAGACGCGCTTCCCAGGGAGTTCGCGTGAGCGGCTTCTCGCAGTAGACGTGCTTGCCACGCTCCATGCAATGCAGCGCCACCGTGGCGTGCATGAAATCGGGAATTCCTATGGTGCATGCATCGATGTCTTTCTGCTTATCGAGCATGACGCGAAAGTCGGTGTACTTCGGGACCTTGGCGAATTTCTTCAGATTGGATGATGCGCGGTTGGCGTCGACATCGCATAAAGCGACGATATTCTCGGTGCGCGCGGCATCGTTCAAGTCAACGCCGCCCTGCCCGCCACAGCCGATCGACGCCACATTCAACTTATCGTAAAACGGCTTGTAGCCGAGCGCGCGCAGGGACGGCACACTGCCGTATCCGCCAATTGGCACTGCTCCGGCCAGCAGCGTACCAAAAAAGAAGTGCCGTCTTGAAACATCGTTGGACATCTTGGTCTTACCTCAGGAGTCGGTTCGATTCAGGATAACTCAATATGAAAAGGGCTTTTGGGCCTGGCGGCGAAAGCCGGAACCGAGATGCGTCAGGGCTTCGGCATTTCCGGCGTCAATTCACGCTGCCCGTGGAAGGCTCGCGTAATCTCTCCCGCCAGCCGCAGATACCAGTCGCTCGGAAGGTCTGCACCGTCGGCGTCGAACGTCAACCAGAAACCCTGGTCAGGCGCTTGTGTGCGTTTCGAGGCCACTTTGAACATGGCCGTGGATTCATTGACCTCGTCGAACATGGCGATTTTAAGCATCTGCGCTCCCGCCGTCCGGGCATTATAAGCCTGCCGCCACAGGAATTCGCCGCGATTGCGGGGAACCGCGTTCTCGGCTGCATCGCGATTGAGATTGTGCCAGGAGAAGCCGGGATAGATGACCGGCATGTAGATCTGCCCGTTCTTCTTCAATTCTTTCAGGTCGGGCTCAAGAATATTCTTCTTCCAGTCGTCTGCCTGTGCCATCGTTTTGTAGCGGCCGATGGTCCAGGGCTGCACGGCGTCCATAGCGCGGTAGGCTGCCTTCCAACCGGGATCCTTCGCGGCATCTTTTTCTAAAGTTCGCCAGTAGGAGGGTGTCCCGCCGATATAGGTTACGCGGTACGCTTGGGGCGCTCCGGACTCGAACCATTCGACCAGCTTTCGCGCATCTTCCGGATTGGCGGGCGGATGCTTACCGTCACCGAGCCCCATACCCCAGACCGACAGCACCGGCTTTTTGTGATGATGAAGATAGTTCGGATGACTGGTGACCTTCACCGTGTCTACAAGATATTTCCAATCGTCTTGCAGCAACTGCGCAACAGTTTCTTCTTTCCCGCCGCTGATATCGTATTCGATCGCGAAGGTGCGTCCGGTGGAGGCCGCCGCGGCCATGATGTTGCGCAGCACCACATCTCCTTCGACACGTTTGCGGGCCGTCTCGCCGATGAAGCGCTGGACGAGCACGCCGTCGAGCCCATATTGCTTCATCCATTGGAAGTGCCGCAACACGACGTTGGCGTTGTGCGCGCTGAAGAGATAGGCCGGCTTTTCCCCGATAGACATGCCGGGGACGGCGCAGAGGTCGGCGGGGTCAAACTCGCTCAGATCCGGGTACATGTCGATGGAGAGGGTCGCGGGAGTGGGCACTCCCCGCGACCAATGGGACCATCCGCCTTTAGAATCGTTCGCAGGGCAGTCGAACCAGCCCTGATATCCGAACAGCACCTTGCCGTCAAGTGTGCGGGCATCGACGCGCGCGTCCTTGCGGTCGGCCGCCTTGACAAGGCCGCAAACCGAGAGTGCGAGCAGAAAGAACGTCAGCTTCACTCTATGAGCGTATCGTACTGGCACGCACCAATCGCCGGACCGGGACGAGGCTAAAGCGGTTGCTTAAGAAGTGCGCAAGGAAGCCGGGGGCGACGGCATTACCTTGCCATGAGGATGCTTGCATTGTTACTTTTGCTGCCCGCCTGCGGTGCGGCGCAAATCAAACTTTCAGCCCAGGACGAAAGCGATATTCGCGCCGCTATCGAGGAGCAAGCGAAGAGGGAAAATCAGCGGGGAAAGGGCGACGTCTGGAGCGAGCGTGGACCCGTGGTCTACGAAGTCCGGCGAATTCTACCGGTGACTGCCAATGTGGCTACCGCCGATGCCGATGGCGTCCGAACCGGCACAATACCCGGCGGACGACGCAGGTACGTCTTCCTCCTCGCCCGAGCGCATGGCAGTTGGACGGTACGGCGAAGGATTGAGGCCTGCACCGCGGGACCTATCCTCCGGCCGATTTCCGAATGGCCGCTATACGCGGCACCCGGCTCTTCGGGCTATCCAAACTGACAGATCGGGCATCCCCCAGTTGATCTCTCACATAGGCCTCGGTTCGCGCCACGCACTCGCGCACCGCGGGTGTGGGTCTGGTGAACGTCATCCACGCGATGGAGGCCGTGCCGGTATCGAACTCCCAGAGACCGATCAACCGGCCGCGATCGAGGATGGCATGACTGGGGAGATCTTTGAGCCCGCGGCCGGCCCAGTCGGGGTTCGCCAACTTCTCCAGATCCGCGGCATCTACGATCCCGCACAGATCGCGCCGCAACAGAGCCATTCCGTCAAGACTGCTGACCATGCTGATGTTAGGCTCTTTCGGCGGTCTAAATGCATCCCATGCGTCGCGAAATTCCGGCAGCAACAGGCGCCCTTCTCCGACGTCGAATAGTTTCAGGGGCTCAATCGCTGACTTAACGGCCTTCCCGCTGAGCGCTGAGAACGACTGAAATTCAGCCGGTGTGGCTGGGCCCGTCCAAGTGAAATATCGCCGCGCCAGGGCCGTGTACGTTTCATCGGCGGATGGGTTGGAGGTTTTGAGGGGATTCGGTCTCCACAGCGCATAACGATAGCGTTGCTGGTCGAGGCGGCCATTGGTCGGAATGCGGCGGATCTCTCCTTCTTCCTGCAGCCGGCTTAACGCCAGTGGCAGAGTGGTAGTGACGCCCTTTTTCTTGCCGGCCTCGCCCAGGCTGCGAACTGCGGCGCCCAAGGCAGACTTCAGCGCATCGGGCTCGACAGGCCCGGACTTTAATGCCGCCAGAACCTCAGTGCACAGATGGTCGATTTCCTGGTCGGTGACGCCAAGTTTGCGCGCAACCTGCATGTCGGATTCGTAGCTGAAGCCCTTGCCGGACCGTAGGGCCAGAGCGAAGTCCACGGCGGGAACGATATAGGTGCAGCCCCGAACCGCGGGCAACTCGTGAATTTCGCATTTGGCGACGGCCGCGTCCACCGCTTCGCGAGACGCGCCGCATCGCGCGAAGATGCCAAGATACGGTCCGGAGCCACCGACCGACCGCGCCCAGCCAGTTTCGTGCAAAACGGCGGCCACATCTTTGCCGGCGTAACGCCCGTCCAGTCCCTGCCGGAGGAACCACCAGGCTCGAAGTTTAGACTGAGCGTCCATGCTTTTATCCTTCATCAGGAGCGAGATTGCGGACACGTATTTTCTTCGGTGGACGACCACGTTTTTTGGGCACGTCCTCCAGGAGATTCATCCACGCAGGCGGGCGGCCCCGGCGTTGACCGCGCTGCGAAGCTAAGCGTTCGATGCTGAGGATGGCCTGCTCAATCAGCTCCCTTTCTTCTCTCAACCCCTTAATTATCGACAGTAAGTCCATCTGAGGGTCCCTTTCGCCAAGGTGGAAAGTACAGACTACTCGTGAATCTCTGCTTATTGGGCGGGTCTAAACTGCGGGGCTGCTCAGCAGGCGGCGGACCACGAAAAACGAGGGTCCACTCCACAGAACTCAGGCAGCCTGAACGACACGGTTCGCAGCGAAGACGCACTTGTTGTTACTGTTTCAACCACTTCTGTACGCGCCAATTCTTGATCTCGACAGTATAAATGCTGGAATCAGCCGGGTCCACCGCTATGCTGTGGACATAGTCGAGTTTGCCCGGGGCTTTACCCCAGGAACTGAGAACTCCTAATACTTGACCCTCGAGATTCAGCTTCAGGATGCGGTCGTATTTTCCGTCGCACATGTAGATCGCGCTCTCTTTGGGGACGAAATAGATACCCCAGGGGGAGCCGATGCCGGTCCATTTGTCCAGAAACTTGCCGTTTTCGTCGAAGACCTGGATGCGCTCGTTATTACGGTCAGCGACGTAAATCCGCCGGCGGGTGTCCACTGCGACGTCGTGCACCAGGTTGAATTCGCCGTCACCAGTGCCTTTGCGGCCCCAGTGGCGGACGTATTCGCCGTCGCCGGTTAGTTCAACTACGCGGGAATTGACGTAGCCGTCCGAGATCAGAATGTTGCCATTGGGGAGGAAGCCGACGTTGGTCGGACGATTGAAACCGTCGATCGAATTGTCGTTTCCGGGCACTCCTTGACGGTTGCCGATCACCATGAGGATGTGTCCGTCGGTAGTCGTTTTGAACACCACATGGCCTTCGACATCGACCAGCCAGAGGTTTCCATCCGGCCCCACTCGAACTCCGTGCGCCGACTTCACGTGGAAAGTTTCTTCGCTCCAGGCTTGCAGCATCTTGCCGGAACGGTCGAATTCGATGATGGGCCAATGCCCCCGGTTGAAAACCCAGACGTTGCCTCGTTTATCGACATCAACTCCCGAGCATTCGCCTAAGTTGTAGCCTTTCGGCAACTGCGCCCAACCGGGTAAGACTTTATAGGGAAGCGGCGCGGCTGTCTTCAGCTTCGCTACCTGTTCAGCGGAAGGACGTTCCGTGCCGTGTCCCTGAGGCGAAGTTTGAGAGCGTGCGGCTACGGTTATCAGGGCAAGAGAGAAAAAGAGCAGATTGCGCCAGAGCATGGGGACTACGATATGCCGCCGAGGGGCGCGGCGTCAACCCTATACCTCACACGTGTACCTGACACGTCTACTTGACAGGGTCTGGCTTGAAGGTACTGCTCACGGTCTCTTGCCGGGCGCCATACAGCAAAGAGATCGAGCCGTTGGAGGTCTGCAGATCGATCGGCGGCCCGCCGGTTCCGATCCTTCCCTCGAGGAAGTTGGCGGCCAGGTGATGGGTGGCGACGTCCACATCGGCATAGATTCGCCCGTTGCTGGTGCGTGCGTAAAGGTTGGCGTTCAAGCCGCGGGGTACGCCGATCTCGATGGCGCCGTTGCTCGAGTGCGCGTGAAGCTCCGACGCACCGCAATTCCGCACGACTATCGATCCGTTCGAGGTGGTCAGGCGCAGAGAGCCCGTCACGTCCGTTATGTGGATCGACCCATTCGAGGTGGAAACATCAAGCGAACTCCGCCGCGGCACCTGCAACCGGAGCGGGCCGCCGTCGCTCCGGACCACTACATGGCCGTCGGTATCACTGACCGTCGCTACGGAATCGTCGACCTGCACCTGGTTGACATCCGCGCCCGTGATTTCAATCAGCGAGTTGGACGTTCGTACTTCAATCTCCCGGCCCGGCATTCCAGGTTGCGATTCGGCCAGGAGCAGGACAGCGAGCAGCAGCAAGGGAATCAATACATTCAACCGCATAAAAGCCTCTCATTGCTTATACTTTGCAGACAGCGAAAGGTTACGCGAGGCGCGACAAATCTTGCGATACAGTTGCACTATGACCCGCAGATCGTTCGTTTTGAACACTCCGCTGGCTGCCGCAATGGCTGGCGCGTCTGTTACGGAGGCGGGGCCTCCCCGGCCTTTCGGAGCGCTGCCCTCGACGCGACAACTTCGCTGGCACCAACTCGAGACCTATAGCTTTCTGCATTTCACCGTGAATACGTTCACCGACCGCGAGTGGGGGAACGGGGACGAAGATCCGGCCATTTTCGATCCTGCCGGATTCGACGCCAACGCGATTGTCGCGGCTCTGAAGTCAGGCGGCATGAAAGGCGTGATCCTGACGTGCAAGCACCACGACGGCTTTTGTCTCTGGCCAACCAGCACGACAGAGCACTGTATCCGCAAGAGCGGGTGGCGTGGAGGGAAAGGCGACGTGGTCCGCGAGATCTCTGACGCGGCGCGGAGGCATGGGCTCAAGTTTGGCGTGTACGTCTCTCCGTGGGACCGCAATAACCCTCAATATGGACATCCGGAATATGTGGCGACTTATCGCGAGCAGCTTCGTGAGTTACTCACCGGATACGGACCGATTTTCGAAGTCTGGCACGATGGAGCAAATGGCGGCACGGGTTACTACGGCGGGGCAAACGAGAAGCGAACCATCGACAAGACGACTTACTACGGCTGGCCCACAACCTGGGAACTGATCCGCAGACTGCAGCCGGATGCGGTGATCTTTAGCGATGTCGGTCCGGACATTCGCTGGGTTGGGAACGAGAAGGGCCACGCCAACGAGACTAGTTGGGAAACTTTCGATCCGGTGGGTGAAGATGGCGGCGCGGCATCGCCCGGGAACGTTCGGGCCAAGGAGTCCGGCACGGGAACGCGGCATGGGTCGCACTGGCTGCCGGCGGAGTGCGATGTGTCGATACGTCCGGGCTGGTTCTGGCATGCCAAGGAGAACGACCGGGTAAAGACTCCGGATGAATTGATGGAGTTGTACTACCAGTCCGTCGGGCGTGGGGCGAGTTTCCTTTTAAATGTGCCGCCCGACCGCCGGGGCTTGCTGGCCGAAAATGATATCGCATCGTTGCGCGGATTCGGTGAACGGTGGCGCACGACGTTCGGCAAGAATCTGGCGGCGGGGGCGAAGGTGACGGCGTCAAATGTTAGAGGACAGAGTAAGTCGTTCCGCGCGGAGAACTTATTCGACGGCAATCCGGCGACTTACTGGGCTACCGACGACGGAGTCACGACGGCCGAGATCGCGGTAGAATTCCGGCGCCCTGTGTCACTCAACGTAGTCCGGTTGCGAGAGGAGATTGCACTGGGACAGCGCGTCGATGCGTGCATTATCGATATCTGGAAGGAGGGCGCGTGGCAGGAGTTCGGACGCGCCACCAGTGTCGGGCCATGCCGGTTGCTGCGAACTCGGGAAATGGCATCGACGACGCGGTTGCGGTTGAGAATTACGGAGAGTTCGGCTTGCCCGGCGATTTCTGAGTTCGGCGTGTTTGCAGATCGAGGCTAGCACAACCTGGGAGCCGCAAATCTGCTGAAAACGTGCACTAAGTTATCTCTTCAGCCTGACAGCCAAGAGCACGGCTAAGATGGCTCCGTACATGAGCGGCAGACGGACGTCGGACTTCACCAGCCAGTAGTAGTGCACGACTCCCGCAATGCCTGTCAGGTAAATCAGACGGTGCAAGCGCTGCCAGTTCCGGCCTCCTAGCCGGCGGATCCACCCGGCGGTAGACGTTACGGCGAGCGGAATCATGGCGACGAAGCCGATGAACCCGACCGTTATGAAAGGCCGCTTCAACACGTCCTTCCACATTTCGCCGAAGTCCAGGGATTTATCCAGCCAGAACCAGGTCAGGAAATGTAAGCATCCGTAGAAGAATGCGAAGAGGCCGAACAGGCGGCGGAAGCGGGTCAGTTGCGGCTGCTTGAGAAGTCTTGCGCAAGGGAGTAATCGCCAGAGTAATCAGGATGAAGCGGAGGGTCCAATTGCCTGTGGCGTGGGTGATGAACTCAACCGGATTGGCGCCCAGGTCATTATGAAAGCCTTTCCATACGAGCAGACCCAGCGGCGCCAGGCACAGAAGCCACAACACGGATTTCGAGAGGATCCAAACGGGCTTCGGCCCAGGCTTCGGGCGTCTGGCTTGAACGGGCGCGGCGGCGTTCTCCATCAGTAATTCTTCTTCAGGTCCATGCCGGTGTAAAGGCTGGCGACTTCTTTTTCGTAGCCATTGAACATGAGCGTTTTGCGGCGAAAGAGCTCGCCCAGCCGCCGCTCCGTAGCCTGGCTCCAACGGGGATGATCCACGTGCGGATTCACGTTGGAATAGAAGCCGTATTCGCTCGCCTGCATCTCGTTCCACGTGCAGGGAGGCTGCTTCTCGACCAGCTTGATCTTGACGATGGACTTGATGCTCTTGAAGCCGTATTTCCAGGGCAGGATCATGCGCACCGGCGCGCCATCCTGCGGCGGCAGTGCCTCGCCATACATGCCGAAACACAGCAGCGCCAGCGGGTGCATGGCTTCGTCCAGCCGCAGCCCTTCGACGTAGGGAAATGAGATCCCCGCGGCATGAGGCATCTGCTTGCGATCGTAATCGCTTTGAAAGGCCACGAATTTGGCTTTGGGCATCACGCCGACATTCTTGAGGAGAACGCTTAGCGAATAACCAGCCCACGGGACGACGATCGACCAGGCTTCCACGCAGCGGTGGCGATAGATGCGCTCTTCGAGGGGCGCCATTTTCATGAGCGAAGTCAGGTCGATTTTCTGCGGTTTTTCGACCAAGCCTTCGATGGAAACGGTCCAGGGTGAGGTGCGATAGTTCTTCGCGTATTCGGCGGGCTCGGTCTTGTCCGTCCCGAACTCATAGAAGTTGTTGTAATGCGTTACATCTTCATATGAGTTAACCTTTTCGGTCGTGCTGAAAGGGCTCTTCGACGCGATGTCGAGTTTCGGCGCGGCGTTCGCAACGCCCGTCGCGAGGAGCGCACCGCCAAGGCCCAGGGACGCCAGGAATTCGCGCCGGTTGGCGTACATCGCTCTTGGTGTGACATCTGAATACTTCAGATCGGACGATTTCTGGATCAGCATAAGCTCCTCAATTCTAATTACTCTTTCCGGCTCTTGGATAGATGCAAATGCGCAGCAGTTTATTCCGGAAGTTTAGCGTCCTCTGGCAGCGTCGCCCTCAAGCATCATTACCGTACTGGTGGCGTAGGCTACCAGACGGTCCTTCTGGTCGAGGATATCGCAGGATAGCAGGGCAATCGTGCGGCCACCTTTGAGAATGTGAGCGACGGCTCGAAGGGGCGAGTCCCAGACCGGCTTGAGATAGTTGATCTTCAGTTCAACGGTGGTAAAGGGTTTCTCGTCACCGACCCGCTGCATCCAGGAGAGGCCCATGGCGGCATCGGCGAGATCGCAGAGGATTCCGCCGTGTACGGTGCCACGCGGATTTTGGTGTTCTGGGCGGGGCTGGAATTTGATCTCACAGCCTTCCGGTGTGAAGTTGTACTCGAAGCCAAGAAAATCTCCCAAGGGGAATCGACGCATGAATGCTATTGTGGCAAACGGCTTGGCGGGAGTGCAGACGACGTTTCAAGCGCGACGAATTTGCTGGATTTTTTGGCGGGGGTCGAGGATCTTCATAATTTCCGGTAGAACGGCACGGGTTGCCGCTTCGCCGGCCTCGATCATCTGGCGGCCGTTTTCGAAGCCGTTCCAACCGACTTCAGATACGCCCGGTTCGATCACGACGTCGGAATGCCTGCGCCATAACTCCTGGCTGTGATGGTGCATGATCTGGAAACAGCGATTCACCACTTCGAACATGTTGCCCGGAGCCATCGATTCAGCCTGCATGGGAATGTAAACGGAGATCACGTGAGTCGCTCCCATAGCGCGCGCGAGCAAGGTGGGGACCTCCAGGGTAACGCCTCCATCCACTAACAACCGCCCCTTAAATTTTACGGGCTGAAAGATGCCGGGGTAGGAACAACTGGCGCGGATGGGGAGCAGCACGTCCCCTTCACCGCGAAAGATCACGGGCTGTCCGCTCTGCAGATCGGTCGCAATGACTCCGAGCGGGATCCGCATGTCCTCGAAACGGGACTTCTGTAGCACTTTGCGGAGAAAGGATTCCATTCGCTCCGTGCGCATAAAACCCATCCGGCAGATGGTCCAGCGGGCAATGTCGCAGAAACGCATCCCTGAACCAATCCGCCCGATATCGACCGGCTTAGTTCCACTGGCGTACGCGGCCGCTACGATCGCGCCTGAGCTGACGCCGGCTATACAATGCAGGGGAATTCGGGCCTCTTCGAGCACTTTCAGGACACCGACGTGGGCTACGCCGCGAGCAAAGCCTCCGCCGAGGGCCAATCCGATCCGGGGAGGTTGGGGAATGGGTTGAAGGTCGACCGGTAGAACCACCACTGGAGACGGCGTTTTGCGTGCTGGAAACCAGCGCCGCAAGTTCCAAATCCAGGATTTTGACCGATCGCTAACCGATTCCATATTGAGCCTCCTCCGTAAACCTATCGGGATGGTCTAACATTGTTTCTAATGCGCAGTTTTGTTGCCAAAATCCTTACATTCGTGTTTCTCCTGCATTGCGCCGGGCTGGTTCGTACGGCGTCCGCACAACTTGACTTATCGGGCGCTGACGAAATAAAGTTAGCGCTCGATAAACTAAACGTACTCGGCAGTGTGATGATGATCGCGGCCCATCCGGACGACGAGAATACGGCCGTCCTGGCGTATTACGCGCGCGGCCGCAAGGTGCAGACAGCCTACCTGTCCGCTCACCCGCGGGAGAAGGTGGACAGAATCTGCTGGGCAGCGAACAAGGCGACCTGCTCGGCCTGATCCGGACTCAGGAGTTACTCGCGGCTCGGCAGATCGACGGAGCCCAGCAGTTCTTCACCCGGGCGCATTGATTTCGGCTTCACCAAGACGGTCGCGGAGAACCTCTGCAGAAATGGGGTCACGACGCTCCGCTGTCCGATATGGTTTGGGTGATTCGCGAGTACCAGCCGGATGTGATCATTTTACGCTTCTCCGGCACGCCCGAGAGACGGCCACGGGCAGCATCAGGTCTCGGCCATCGTAGGAAAAGAGGCGTTTTCCGTCGCGGCCGATCCGGCACGATTTCCGGAGCAATTGAAGTGGGTCAAGCCGTGGCAGACGAAATGCCTGCTTTGGAACACCTTTGCGTTTACTCCGGAGCAGCAGAAGGAAGCTGCGAGTTTGCCCGGGCGTCTGCAAATCGATACGGGCAAATTCGATCCCGTCCTGGGAAAGTCATACGCGGAGATCGCCGGGATCAGCCGGAGCGAACACAAGACTCAGGGTATGGGCGCGCCGCAGCGGCGGGGATCGGCTCCGGATTACTTTGTTACGATCGCCGGCGACAAACCGTCGAAGGATATATTTGATGGCATCGATATCACGTGGGGCCGCGTACCGGGAGGCGCCGACATCGGGCGTCAACTATCGGAAGCGTCCGCGCATTATGAGATGGAGCATCCGGAGCAGACTGTCGCGCGATTACTGGCGGTTCGTCCGGCAATCGCCAAACTCGCGGAGAGCGGCAATATTTGGGGCGTGCGAAAACTGCGGGAACTGGACGAGGCTGCGGCTCTCTGCGCGGGCTTGTGGGTGGATGCGGAGACATCGCAGCCGGTCGCGACGCCCGGGTCCCGCTGGAAGGTGACGCTGACTGCGCTCGACCGGTCGAAAGCCGTGATCGGGAGGGTGAGCGCGACAGTCGAGGGCTTGGGGCAATCGGTGACCGAAACGGTTGCCTCGCCATTGCCGTTTAACCAGATGGCCAACAAGGAGGTTGAAATTGCGGTGCCGGCCGATGCGCCGTATTCGCAGCCTTTCTGGCTGGTCCATAAGCATAATGGTGACACTTACAACATTGAGGACCAGCGGCTGATCGGACGTCCGGATCCGATTCCGGTGCTGCAGGCAACCTTCAAAGTTAACGTAAACGGCGAAGATCTGACACTGGTGAAACCGGTGCGGTATCGCTATGTCGATCGAGTCGAAGGGGAGAAAACGCAGCCGATCGTGGTCGCTCCTCCGGTGGCCGTCAATGTCATCGATCGAGCTGTCGTGTTTCCCAATCAGGCGTCGAAACGCGTAGCGGTTATGCTGCGGTCGGAGGCAGGTACCCAGGCAGGAGCGCTGAATGGTACTCTGCGATTGCGGCTGGATACTCCCGGCGCATGGAAGATCGAGCCGGCGTCAGTTGGATTTCAACTGGCGAAGGCCGGCGAGGAGCAGCAGTTCTCATTTACGCTGACTCCTCCGCCAAATGCGAAACCGGCGCGGTTCACGGCGGTGGCGAGCGTCGGCGGCAAGGAACTCGAATCCGGCGTAGATGTCATTGCCTATTCGCATATCCCGCCGCAGACGGTTTTCCCACGTTCTGATGGAAAGCTAGCTCCGGCTCCGCTGACGGTCCTGGCGAAGCGCGTCGGATATATTGCGGGAGCTGGTGACGAGGTTGCCAACGCGGTCCGTCAAATGGGTTGCGAGGTGACTCCATTGACCGATGGAGATCTGGCCGGCGGCGATCTCTCGGTTTACGATGCGATTGTCGTGGGCGTTCGCGCCTATAATGTGCGGGATTCGCTGCGGGCGAACCAGCAGCGGCTGATGAAGTATGTCGACCAGGGCGGCACGATGATCGTGCAGTATAACGTGGTGGACCGGCGTAGTACAACGTTGGATAATCTCGGTCCGTATCCTTTCACCGTGACGCTGGATCGTGTGACGGTGGAGGACTCACCGGTGACTTTCATCAGCAGCAATTCTCCGCTGCTCAACCAGCCGAACAAGATTACGGAGGCGGATTTTGCGGGCTGGGTACAAGAGCGGGGGTCGTATTTCGCCTCCAAATGGGATCCGCGATACGAGACGGTAATCGAGTCGCATGATCCAGGGGAGAAGCCCATGCCGGGAGGGATGCTGATGACGCGATACGGTAAGGGCGTTTATATCTTTACCGGGTATGCGTGGTTTCGCCAGCTACCGGCGGGGGTTCCTGGGGCGTATCGGATATTTGCTAATTTGCTGAGCGCGGGACGGGCGCTGCAGGGGAAGTGAATGGCTCCGAGGCGCCGTTTGCGCTAGGCAAAACGGTACAGACGATCACTCCCGCGGCGCTGTTTAGGCGAACCCTGGGACGGCTGGAGCCAAGAGCGGTTTAGCGAGCGGCCATTAGCGCTCGAAGGCGGCGAGCACGTTCCGGCGCGCGGAGCTGGCGGAGTGCTTTGGCTTCGATCTGGCGGATGCGTTCACGAGTGACGTCGAACTCCTGGCCGATTTCTTCGAGCGTATGCTCGCGCTCGCAGCCGATACCGAAGCGCAGCCGGATGACCTTCTCTTCTTTGGGAGAGAGCGTCTTCAGGATGCCCGCGGTTTCGTCGCGGACGTTGGAATCGATGACAGCATCGACGGGCGAACCTACCCAGCGATCTTCGATAAGATCGCCCAACGCAGATTCGCCGTCCCGGCCCACAGGCGTTTCGAGCGATACCGGATCGCGAGAGATGGTCTTGAGCTTTTGCACCTTCTCCACCGGAATGTCCATCCGGCGGCTGATCTCTTCGTTGGTCGGAGTCCGGCCGAGTTCCTTTTCGAGTTCACGAGACGCGCGCAGGAACTTGTTCATGCTCTCGTTCATGTGAACAGGAATGCGGATGGTACGGGACTGGTCGGCGATGGCGCGGGTGATCGCCTGTCGAATCCACCAGGTGGCGTACGTGGAGAACTTATAGCCGCGCCGGTACTCAAACTTGTCGGCGGCGCGCATCAAGCCGATGTTGCCCTCCTGAATCAGGTCCAGCAGGTGCAAACCGCGATTGACATACTTCTTGGCTACCGAGACTACAAGGCGAAGGTTGGCTTCGACCAAGTCTTTTTTGGCGCGTTCCGCTTCCTGCTCGCCGTGGCGGATCACCGTCAAGGTGTGCTTGAGGTCGGCCAGAGGGGCTCCGGCGGTCTGCTCGCGCCTGCGGATCTCTTTCTTCAGCTCGCGAACACGGGCTTGCGCGATGGGACCTGTCTTGGCCTCAGACTTCTTCATCTCGCGATCGAGTTGCGTCAGTTCATCGACGGCGCGCTCGATTTCCTTGGCAAAGTCCTTCCAACGGCCCAGAAGGAAGGGAACGCGCCGGATAGCAAGCGAAAGTTCCACTTTGGCCCGCATCCACTTACCCATCAACTTCTTACGGGCTTTTTTGTTGATGAGGGGGGCGGCTTCGTATTTCTCTTCGACCAGCGCCTGCTTCTTGTGCAGATTGATCAGCTCGGCGAACTGCTGGCGCAGCTCTTCCTGCCGTTTCAATAGCGCAGCACCGGCGCCTTCTTCGAACTCGCCGACGTCGACGACGTTCTCCAGTTCCTCGGAGCCTTTACGGATGTGCTCGGCGACTTCCACTACGGCCAACTGGACGAGAGCTGACCGGCTGATGGCCTTTTGCATGCGGAGCTTGCCTCGCTCCATGCGACGGGCCAAGTCGACTTCGCCCTCCCGGGTCAACAGCGGCACCGCACCCATCTCGCGCAGGTAGACGCGAACCGGGTCGTCCGTATAGATCGACTCTTCGACTTGCTGCTGGGGATGGAGGAAATCCCCTTCCGCGGCAGCATCGGCATCGAAGAACTTAGGGTCTTCGTCGAAATTGATACCGAGCGGACTCTCGGCTAGGAACTGATCGTCAAAATGATCCATCTTAGACCCACCTCCCCCCAAGCGTTACTTTTAACTGATTCATTTTTCTGGATTTGAGGTGCACAGATCGCTTTCAGTGCTCGGAAAATCGCGGTGAACGATTGAACGGCAAGCCCAGTTGCTAACACTGGATCAATTGATCATACCACCAAATTAACAAGATGTTAAGCTCTATTATTACTGATGTTTCCGCAGTGATTTGGTTTCAAGTTCGGGGCCGGCAACGGACACTCATCCAGTTATTTAAACCCGGTTTGTGAACTTTAGATGCGCATGGCTGCTCCGCGTGTAACTGGTTCGTGAGGCTAGCCTTACCTAGGGCGCACGGGCTGAAGTCTGTGTTGAGGCTCACAGACCAGGTCACGGAGATTTTTGGCGCATCAGGTTCTTTAGCTCGTTGAAAAATGCTTCTTCGTCTTGGAAATTGCGGTAAACCGACGCGAATCGGACGTAGGCAATCTTATCGATTTCCTTCAGGCTGTTCATCAGGAACTCCCCGATGTCGATCGTGGAAATTTCACGGTCTGCCGAATCCATGACCTTGGATTCCACCTGATTGACCAGTTCCGACAGCCTTCCCATACTGATGGGACGCTTTTCGGAGGCCTTCAGCAATCCTCCCAAGACTTTCTGTCGGTCGAACTTCTCCCGCCGGCCATCCTTCTTGATGACCATGTAGGGAACTTCGTCGATCCTCTCATAGGTTGTAAAGCGTTTTTCGCAGGAGAGGCACTGGCGGCGGCGGCGCACCGAATCCCCCTCTTTACTTTCGCGGGAATCGATCACCCGATCGTGGATATGCCCGCAAAACGGACAAGTCATCCAGTGTTCCTTCCGAGCACCCTCGCCAGCGAAATTGGCTGACAGGCTAAAGACTTACTGCACTCGACCATTACAATGAACTTATCATGAGTAAGCCTCGTTATCTGAAGTGAGGCAACATGGCTACAGCGGTAATGGCGCCCGGCACGGGGCTGATGGTCGCCAAAGGAATCGTCAGGAACTGCTTGGATCCGGATCTCAGTCTGGTTGAACGGTGCCTCAGCGGAGACGCTGGCGGCTGGGAAGAATTGGTGCGTGTCCATACCCGGCGAGTGTATGGCATCTGCTACCGGTTTGTCGGCCGGGATGGCGAGGCACAGGATCTGACGCAGGATGTGTTTCTTCGCGTTTTTCGCACCTTGAAGAGTTTTCGGGCGACGGAAGGGTCGTTTACAACCTGGCTGACGCGGATTACGCGGAACCTGCTGATCGACAACTACCGGCGGACACGGCAGGACCGGGTGACTGATTCCATAGAAGGACAGCTCCCGATGCTGGAGCAATCGATTCCCTCGTCAAGCCGGCCGGAAGGCGCGGTGGTGATGCGGGAAAAGGGCGAGATCCTCCAGGCGGCGCTGGAAAAGCTGTCGCCGGAGCTCCGGGAGACGGTTATATTACGCGATTTGCAGGAATTGGAGTACCGGGAGATCGCTCAGGTGTTAGATATTCCGGAGGGTACGGTCAAGTCGCGGCTAAATCGCGGCCGGGCTGAACTGGCAAGGCTTTTGAGAAGGCAACAGGCAGCATTATGAATTGCGCGGACGTCGAGATTCAATTGTGCGATTACCTCGACGGCACCCTTGCGGCTGAAGGCCGCGCCGAGTTGGAATCGCACCTTTTGGGGTGTGTGCCGTGCGCGGAGTTCGCGAAAGACGCCGGTGCGGGGCTGGCTTTCCTGGAGCATGTCCCCGATGCTCAACCGCCGCAGGAGTTGATTACGCGGATCATGCTCCAGGCGCCCGCCGGGGGTCTGATGCAAAGCGTCGGAAGCTGGCGGGAGGCAGGCGGTTTCAAGAAATGGCTGCATCACTTGCTGGAACCGTTCCTCCAGCCGCGGTTGGTGGCCGGGGCGATGATGACGATTCTGTCGCTCAGTATGATGACGCAATGTTCCGGAGTCCAGGTGCGCGATCTGAAGGCAGACGATCTGAATCCGGAGCGGGTGTGGGTCAACCTGGAAACCAAAGTGGAGCGGGTATACGACCGCAGCATAAAAACCTACGAAAGCATGCGGCTGGTTTACGAGGTCCGGCAGGAATTGCGGGATTGGCGCGAGCAGCAGCAGGAACAGGCAGCGGCTGCGCCTGTGGAGAGCCGCGAAATACCGGCGCGAAAAACCGCTGCGACGGATTCAGGAAAGAATTGACATGAGCCCCACGACAACCATCATGTGTGCCAACCACCCGGATCTGCCGGTGGCATCGTTTTGCAGAACCTGCGGGAAGGCCTTATGCTCGGCCTGCCGGCGGGCGGTCGGCAATACCGTTTTTTGCGCGGAACACGCCCCGCCCACGGCTTCTTCGGCTCCCCCTCCCCCACCGAATTCGTCCACGTATTCCGCTCCTGCCGCCGACAGTCCGTATACCGCTCCAATTCCGCCTCGGGGAGGGAACCCAATGGCCGGGAACTCTCCAGCTCTGGCTTTTCTTCTTGGGCTCATTCCGGGCGTCGGCGCGATTTACAACGGTCAATATGCGAAGGGTCTGGTTCACGCCGTTATTTTCGGCCTGTTAGTTACCGCCCTCAGTTCCCGAAGTTTGCATGGGTTTGAGCCTCTGCTCGGCATCCTGCTCGGTGTTTTTGTATTCTATATGGCGCTCGAAGCGTATCATACGGCGCGGAAACGCGAAGCCGGGGAGCCAGTCGAGGAGTTCTCGAGCCTGACGATCGCCGGCGACTCCGGTTACCCGACTGGCGCGATTGTTCTGATCGGTCTCGGCTTCCTGCTCCTCCTGAATACGCTGGACCTGATTTCCATAGAAGCGGTGCTGCGCTTCTGGCCTGTCGGTCTGATCCTGATCGGCGTGTATATGTTATACGCCCGGATGAGAGGAGGCACGCGATGAATCAAGACAGTGCGGCTTTTCTGCGCGCGGTCAAGGGACCCGTGATCATGATCACCGTGGGAGTCCTATTCGCGCTCGATAACTTTACGTCACTGAGCTTCGGCCGGACATGGCCGGTGCTGCTGGTGATCGCCGGGCTTTTGAATCTGAGTAAGTCGAATTACCGCAAAGATCCACTGCGGGGTAAGTTTCAGTATCGAGCGCAATGGGGTCCGCCGCGGACGGCCGCGCCTCCGTCTGCGACTGCTCCGAACCCGGCGGCTTCATCGGCGCCACCTCCGGCAGGTCCGGGCAGCTACCGTGGAAGCACCTATGAAGCGACTCCGGGAGCTCCACCGCGCGGCGCTGAACCTAGGGCAAAAGAGACGCGATCGACGTTCGACGACCCCGGAGCCACTCAATGAGACGGTCGATCAGCGGGCCGGTGACCATCATCGGAGTGGGCGTGCTCTTCCTGATGAATAATTTTTATCCGAACATTCTTACGTTCCGTTCGCTGTTTCGGCTCTGGCCTTTTCTGCTGATCGGACTCGGCGTGATTCGGCTGATTGAAGTCTTTATCGACGCGGGGCGATCGCAGCCGCTGGCGCCTTCACACATTTCGGCGGGCGGAGTCATTCTGCTGGTGCTCGCCTGTTTCCTGTTCTGGGGAGTGTCCAAGGGGACGCGGGCGGTCTGGCATGGAGCACCTGCGTGGCACTTCGGGATGGACCCTACACGGATGTTCGGGGACGAGTACGATTTCGATGTCCAGCAGACCCTCGCGGCGTCGGCGGGCGATACCCGCCTGGTGCTGGAGGGACTCAAGGGAAACGTCACGGTCTCAGGGGATGACTCGACTGCCGTAAGCGTAACGGGACATCGCATCGTTCACGCTTTCGGGCAAAGTGCTGCCGACCAGGCGAACCGCCGAGTGCAGGTGGAACTGGTGCGCAACGGCAACGATATTGTCTTGCGTTCAGCAGGATCGGCGGAAACCGGCGTGGCTTACGATATCGACGTGAAGGTTCCCCGGCGCCTGAGCCTTGCGAACCAAGGTCCCGTGGAGAACGTTACCGTTGAATCGCTCGATGGGAGTGTCGATATTTCCGGCGACACCGGTAACGTCCGGCTCACCTCGATCGGCGGTGACGTTCGGGTGGAAACTACTAAACGCAAGGATCTGGTGCGGGCCGTGGGAGTTAAAGGGAAGGTCGACCTGCGCGGCACCGGGAACGATCTACAACTCGAAGATATCGAGGGTCAGGTGACGATTCAGGGCAGCTACTTCGGTACGCTCGACTTTCGCAATCTCGCCAAACCGCTACATTTCGAGAGCGAGCAGACCGACTTGCGGGTGGAAAAGCTGCCGGGCACGATTTCCATGGATTTAGGAGACTTCCGGGCCGACAATATCACGGGTCCGATACGGCTGCGATGCGAGACTCGCGATGTGCATATCAGCAATTTTTCAAATGAGCTGGAAGTGAATGTCGAGCGCGGCGATGTCGAGTTGAATCCGCAGCGGACTCCGCTGGCCAAAATCGACGTGCGACTCCGGGCGGGGGACATCGATTTGAGCCTTCCGGAAAAAGCGCCGTTTGAACTGCACGCCAACACGGCGCAAGGGGATGTCGACAACCAGTATGGAGAGGGCGTGTCGACGACTTCCGAGGGGCGATCGGCGTCGATGAAGAGCACTGCCTCGGGAGGTCCCGCGATCACGGTGACGACGGATCGCGGGAATGTCACGGTGAAAAAGGGCTAAAGGTGAAGCAGGGGCTGCTTTACGGTCAGCGAACCCGTAAGATAATGGCCTGTCCTACGGACGAAAGCACCGCTGAAGTGTGTGGTACGACTGACAGCCTGTAGGCTGTTTGACGAGTAGAGTTAAACTTCCTCTACTACTTTCAGCAGCCCGGTAAGCGAGGTTTTGGTCGCGAACTCTTTTCCTTTCGGACTCTTATAGTGCGTCTCCAGGGTGAAAGTTCCTTTATAGCCGTCCTTTAATAAAGCGCGAATCTGACCGAGGTTATCGGCTTCGCCTTCGCCGACAGCCATCCACTCCACTTTGCCATCCGGGGTGTGACGGAAATCGCGGATGTGGACATTGTAGATGCGCGCGGGGTCCAGCAGACGGTAGCCATCGGGGAACGGCTTCTCGCCTGATTCCGCGGCATTATTGGGATCCCAAGTGAGTCCGACGTTGGCCTCCTTGACGGCTTTGAGCATCTTCGCCGAATCGGAACCTTTGGAGACGCAACTGCCGCCCAGATTTTCGATGGCCAACTTCACGTTGCGGGATTTGGCGCGTTTGCCGGCCTCATTCAACAGCTCATAGATGCGCGCATAGTCGCGCTCACTCGTCTGACCCTCTTTGGGAGACATGAAGGCAAAGGTGCGCAGCTTGTCGGTGCCCAGGATTTCGGCTCGATCCATGGCAGCGTTCAGGAGCGCCCATTGCTTATCGAGGATCGCCTGTCCCGCGGCATTGTCGGGCGGCAACGGAATGCGGAAGAATGCGGTCCCAACGACCGAGGTTCTGATTTGCGCAGCGTCCAGGATGGAACGCGCTTCGCGGATCTTATCGATGGGCTGCTCGGTATTGTATTTACCCCAGATCTGCCGCAGTTCGACGAACTTGACGCCAAAGCTATGGAGGAAGTCGGCGTCATGCGCCAGGTCTTCATCGATTTCATCGGCGATGACTGAAATGTGCACCTCTGACAAGGTGGCGGCGCGAGCCAGGAGCGGCGCGAGCGACGTAGCGCCGAAGAAAGTTCTGCGGGTGAGACTCATGGTCGGATTGTACAGTAAAACCTGAGGAAAAATATAGGGCCACGAATGCACACGAATAACAACGATCATTTAGGCTGGAAAATCGGAGCGACCCAGATCGTGGTGGGTTGGTCCGCTCCTTTAAACACGTTTTTTTAGCATGACATGTTTTCGAGCGCAGCCGCCGTGCCGCAATTCGGCTTCGGCGAATTGGTTCCGCTGCGGCTCGGAGAGCGCGCACTTCACTGTTGTTGCGGAACAAGTAGCGGACCGTGATCTGATGAACCGAGATCTGCAGATCTTCGCGCTCCATCGCGATCTGGGAGGACTTGAGTGGAATCAAGCCGCCTGCGCCTAGCGTTGCCAATGTATCGTTCGCCGCGAGCGTACCGGCCGTAATCGCCAGAACGGCTATCCATCTTACCTGCGCCACTGTCGCGCAGTGTAACATCATCTTTAAACCACATGAAAACCAGAGCAACGTTTCTCCTCATTCTTGCTACCGCCTCCGCGCTGGCGGCCGGTAAGGACCATTGGGTGGTGACTTGGGGCGCCAGCCCGGCTCCGCAACTCACTGACGCCGCACAGATGCGCGCTGCCAAACTCGAGTTCGAGAATCAGACGCTGCGCGAGATTGTCCATACCAGCATCGGCGGCAAGGCCGTACGCGTCCGATTGTCCAATGCTTTTGGGAAAGAGACGGCGAATATTGGCGCGGCGCACATTGCGCTGCGGGACAAGGGAGCCGCAATCACTGCCGGCTCCGACCGCGCACTCACCTTCGGCGGCCGCGCGTCCGTCTCCATTCCGCCTAACGCTTTAGTGTTGAGCGATCCCGTGCAGCTCGACTTCCCTGCTGCCGGCGATCTCGCGATCAGCATCTTTATCCCGGAGAAGACCATGGGCGGCGGCATCCATTACTCGGCCCAGCAGACTTCCTATAGCGGAACGGGGGACCTCACGAAAGCTGTTTCCATGGACGCACCCTTGACCTTGACGTCCTGGGTTTTCCTGACTGCCGTCGAGGTGATGGCTCCCGAATCGGCTGCTACAGTTGTGGCTTTCGGCGATTCGATTACCGATGGCGCGCGGTCTACGATCGATGCGAACCATCGATGGCCTGATTTTCTTGCTACCCGCCTGCTAGCGCGGCATGGGCGTACTCAAATCGGAGTGCTCGATGCCGGGATCGGCGGTAATCGGATTTTGCACGACGCCGCAGCCAACGTCCGATTTGGCGTAAACGCTTTGGCGCGTTTCGATCGGGACGTTCTTGCGCAACCGGGCGTCAAGTACCTGATTGTGCTCGAAGGGATTAATGATTTAGGGCACGCTGGAACCTCGGCGCCGGCGTCGGAGGCAGTCAGCGCCGAGGATCTTATCGAGGGCATGAAGCAGATGATCGATCGCGCTCACGAACATGGCATTAAAGTGTTCGGCGCGACACTGACACCGTTTGAGGGCGCGTCCAGAGGCTACTTCACACCCGAGAAGGAAGTTCAACGCAAGGCGCTGAACGAATTCATCCGCAATGGCCATGCGTTCGACGGAGTGGTCGATTTCGACAAGGCGGTGCGGGATCCTGAGCATCCGGACAGGATGCTGGCGGCTTATGATGGCGGCGATCACCTGCATCCTGGCGATGCCGGCTACAAGGCCATGGGCGAAGCCATCGATTTAGCTTTGTTCAAGTAGCAGAGCTTCCACATCGCGCCATCCGTTCACGCGGCGGTAGCCCTGCACGTGCAGGTTATGAGGCGCGGTGAACAGGAGGCCTTCGCCGCGAAAGTTCTGGAAGTGGCGCTCCCGATCGTCCACAAGGTAGTCGGCATTGAGAATACTCTTGTCCCCGCAGAAGACCAGATGACTCGGCGGGATAAAAGGGAAGTTCTTCGCCACCCAGCGGTATTTGGCCGTGAAGGATGAGGGCACCTCCATGGCCGACGAACTGATGAAGACTTCATAGCGCTCGGTCAACTTGCGAAGCACATCCTGGCTGTCCGGCATGACCTCCAGATCTCCGAAAAAATCTACGTGTTCGACGAGCGTTTTGATTCGCGGAAAGTTCTCCCGGCCCACCAGGTCCCAGAGGTCTTTCGGGCCCAGATCAGCTTTACAGACGGAAAGCCCGAGTTCCGCATTGCAGACGCGGATGTATTTGGCGAGGGTGTCCGCGATAACATCATCCATATCGGTAACGATTCTTTTCATCGTTTCATACGTAGCACAATAGAAGGTGGTGACCAGAGTCGCACGCGGACGAGCGTCCGCCCCACGGAAAAGCCTGTACGAAGAAGGTTAAGCGATGCGGGCCACGGAGAGGGTGCTGACACGGGCTCCTGGGAGGATGATGCCGGTCAGATTCAACGGGTCGGCCGGCGCTACTTCTACCGGGGTGTCGACTTGACTTCGACGGACGGCGCGCAGTAAGTCGATGGCTTCCGGCCTGGCGAATTGTTCACCGGTGAAACCGGATACGAAGCGTCCGCCTCGAATCTCTCCTTTGGCTTCCATCCGACGCAGGATTGGGAGCAGGTCTCGCCATGGCGGCGCGACTGTTTCGCGGGCGAGGAGGTCGCGGAACAGCACTCCCCAACGCAACAGCAGTTGTTCGGCATGACGCTCGGTGCGCTCTGCGGTGGTTCTTGTACTCGCCGTCCGGGAGACCAGCGCCCAGCGTCCAGCAGCATGACGCGGTCGCCTGAGGCTGCCTCGGCCCTCGCCACGGCGTCGTTTGGGATCGATTAACGCGCGCAGGTTTTCGAAGCCGTCGGCAGTGACTAAGCCGCCGGCGGTCAATTCCCAGAGCGCGTCTTCCACTTCGCTGGGTAAACGGTGCGTGGCGCGGACCAGATCGCCGAAAAATGAAGCGCCGTGGTTCGTCAAGGCTGCGAGCACTTCCTGGCCGGCGTGAGAGAAGTTTTCCGGGGCAAGGCCGGTGGAGTTCGGCGCGATCAGCCAGTCGGTGTCCTCGCGTAGGAAGAAAGAGATGGGCGCGACGCGGGTGGGACGAATCCGATGCTCGGGTTCGGAAAGCCTCGCCCATACGACTTCGCCGGACAGGCAGAGTTCGTCCAGATCTTCCGGACTGTATTCGGCTACGCGGCGGCGCAACACGTCGGGCTCCCAGGCCGAGGCGGGAATTTCGAAGCCTTGCAACTGCCGGACAATTTGCAGCGTACCGTCCGCGCCATGAAGTTGGGCTCCGGAGGAGATGTGTTGCCAGCGCGCGAGGAATTGATGGAATTGCGCGGCGGTAACCGGTTCGATTTCGCGGCGGAGACGGCCGATGGTCAGGCGATGGATACGGGCCAGGATGCGGCGGTTGCACCATTCGAGTTCATCGCCGGCAGGCACGCGGTAGCGGCCGGAAAAGACTTGTCCCTCCGCTTCAAGCGTGGCCAGAGCGATATGGACGTCCGAGACCGGGAGGGCGAGATGCTGGGCCAATTCACTGGCGGTTACGGGTCCGAGACATTCCATCCAGCCTCGTGCGATCGCCAAGGTGTCGTTGATGGTGTCTTTGCGCTCGGTGGCGACCCAGAAATTCTCTGCGTTCAAAAACGCGCGGCCAGTGGCTTGGAGCTCCTCGAACCACGGCTGCCAGGAGGTTTGCCGGGGGCAGCGGATCAGGGTGAGCATCGCGTCATGCAGTTCGTCGGCATCGCGCGGCTCCGGCCAGACTTCGGCGGCAATCTGCTCGATCGCTTCCGGATCCAGGATGCCGGCTCCTTGGGAGGCATCGGTGCGCAGCGTGCTTCGCAACTGGACGGCTCGCGCACGGCGTTCCTCTAGCGGCGCATCGTCGAGGTATGCGTAGGGATTGGCATTGAGAATTTCGTGCGAAAAAACGGAGGGCACCGGATTCTCGATCGCGACGCGGCGAATGCTACCGTCTCGCAAACCTTCGAGCACGCTTCGCAAGCCTTCGAGATCCATGGCCTCATGCAGGCAATTGGCAATGGTTTCGTTGACCAGGGGATGGTCCGGGATGCGGATGGGTCCGGTCAAGTTTTCCGCGCAGGCTACCTGGTCTGGAAACACCGAGGCAAGCAGATCTTCAGCGTGCATGCGCTGGAGCGGAGCGGGCACTTTGCGTCCACCGCGAAACCGCAGGAGCGCGAGCGCACGGCTGGCATTCCAGCGCCAGCGCGCGGCAAACATCGGCGCGACCAGCAAGGCTTCGCGCAGCACGTCTTCGAGGGTGTCGGGATGAAGAAATTCGAAGACGGTCTCGAGCGGAAAGGCATGCTGCTCGCTGAGTGAGATGACGATGCCATTGTCGGTCGCGGCGGCCTGCAATTCGAAATTGAAGGTGCGGCAGAAGCGTTTACGGAGGGCGAGTCCCCAGGCGCGATTGATGCGCGAGCCGAAGGGGGCGTGGAGGATCAACTGCATGCCGCCGGACTCGTCGAAGAAGCGTTCGGCGATCACGGTGGTTGTGGTGGGCATGGCGCCGAGCGAGGTCGCTCCAGCTTGCAGATAGGCGATCGCCTGCCTGGCGCCGGCTTCGTCCAGGCCGCAATTCGTAGTGAGAAATTCCTGGCTTGCCAGCGCTCCTTCGCGAACTTGCGATACGGCGCGCGATAGTTCCGCCGAACGTCCGGGAGCTTCTCCCAACCAGAATGGGAGCGAGGGCTGCGCGCCATGCGCGTCCTCGACGCGGACCTGGCCCTGTCCGACGTGACGGATACGCCAGGAGTGGGTGCCCAGGAGGAACACATCGCCCGTCAGGCTTTCCACGGCGAAATCCTCGTCGATGGTGCCGACGGTCTTGCCTTCGGGTTCCACGATAACGGCGTAGGCGGCGGTGTCGGGGATCGCGCCTCCGGAGGTGATGGCCGCGAGCCTCGCTCCGCGACGGCCGCGCACGCGATGGTTGACTTCGTCGCGATGGAGCAGCGCTCCGCTGCGTCCGCGCACGGTGGTAATGCCCTCGGACATCATTGTCACTACGGCATCGAAGTCGCGGCGAGGGATATTGCGGTAGGAGTGCGTACCGCGGATCGTCGAGTAGAGAGCGTCTTCGTCCCAAGTTTCGCAGGCCGACTCGGCGACAATTTGTTGGGCCAGAATGTCGAGCGCGTTTTGGGGGATCTCGATCCGTTCGAGGTCTCCCTGGCGAATGGCATAGATCAGAGCGGCGCATTCGATCAGCTCGTCACGCGTGGTGGGGAAGAAGATGCCTTGCGGTTTCGCGCCGACCCAGTGGCCTGAACGGCCGATCCGCTGGAGGGACACCGCTATGGAGCGCGGAGATCCGATCTGAATGGCCAGGTCGACTGTTCCGATATCGATACCGAGTTCGAGCGAGGCCGTCGCCACTACGGCTTTCAACTCACCGTTCTTGAGCCGCGATTCAGCTTCGTGGCGCAAGGCGCGGGAGAGACTGCCGTGGTGAGGCAGCACGACATCGTGTCCCAGCCGTCCTCCGAGCGCATGGGCGACGCGCTCCGACATGCGGCGGGTATTGACGAAGACAAGAGTGGTGCGCTGGTTGAGTATGTGACGGGCCAGGCGATCGTAAATCTCTTCCCACATCTCGCTGGTCGCTACCGCGCCGAGCTCATCATTGGGGACTTCGATCGAGAGCCCCATCTCGCGGCGATGTCCGACATTGATGATGCTGGGGGACTTGCCCGGACTCAGAAATGAGCCCACTTCCTGGATAGGCCGGACGGTTGCGGAAAGGCCGATGCGTTGCGGCGCAGCGCGACCCGTGGCGCGCACTACGGCGTCCAGGCGAGCCAAAGTGAGCGCGAGGTGCGAGCCGCGCTTATCGTCGGCGACGGCGTGAATTTCGTCCACAATCACGGTGCGGACCGTTTGCAGATTCTGTCGCGGATGTTCGGCGGTCAGCAGGATGTAGAGGGATTCGGGAGTGGTGACCAGGATGTGCGGCGGCTTCTTGGTCATTTGCTGGCGCTGCGGCATGGGCGTATCGCCGGTGCGCACTGCCGTACGGATGGGGGCGAGAGGAATACCGCGTTGCGCGGCCAGTTCGGCAATCTGGGCGAGCGGCGTTTCCAGGTTCTTGTGTACGTCGGTGGAAAGCGCTTTGAGCGGCGACACGTAAACGACCTGCGTTTCCTGCGCGAGAGTGCCGCTGCGGGCCTGGCGGACTAACGTGTCGAGGCAGATGAGGAATGCGGCGAGGGTTTTGCCGGAACCGGTCGGGGCGGAAATAAGAACATCGCGGCCGGAGGCAATTTCAGGCCAACCGGCGAGCTGCGGCTCCGTGGGAGAGCCGAAGCGGCTGGTGAACCATTCGGCTGTCAGGGGATCGAAGGAGGAGAGCGGCATGGGAAACCAGTTTTCAGTTTTCAGTTATCAGTTTTCATGGCTCGCGGGCGGCTGATCACTGACGACTGATAACTGACTACTTTAATCATATCGGCCTTCGAAGAACCAGCGCTCGGTGGGGAGTTCGCGGTGCAGGCGGAAGACTCCGCCATCGCCCAGCGCGACGTCCCATTCGTCATGCGCCCAAGGGTCGGGTTTCCACCATTCGCCGGCGGTACGCCAAGGTCCCGCACAGGCAAGTACGGGACATCCTCTCGACAAGCTGGCCATCGTCATACTAGCCACGTGTGACGGACGTCCACTCTGCAGACGAACTTGCGCGAATAGCCGGGGGCGAAAGCGGCGTAGGGCCATGTGCGTCCGGGGGGCGGCGGCGCTTAGCGGGCCCTGTCCTAAAGCGACGATGCGGAAGCTGTCGGGGCGATGGGTGTCCAGTATTTCGGGCGTGCCGGCTTTGTCCGGGCCTACCAGGCTGCGAATACGGGCCAGCGTCAGTTCCAGCTTTTCAGGCTCGGGTGAGAGCGGAGTAAACAGCCCGTGCTGTTCGGTTCTAGGGCGCGCCGGCTCCAGCGCCAGCCACACTTTCAATACCGGCGCACCCGGAGGACGGCTGCCCAGCTCGAGTTGCAGCATCTTGAGAAAAGCTTTGGGGTCGCGCATGGGTACCGGCAAGCGCAGGGTAGCTTCATGCGGAGGCGCCAATTCGAGCGTCAGGCGCAAGCGGATTTCTGTGGTCGCGAGCGAGCGAGCGCTGAGCCGGGCGCAGAGGTCGTTCAACAATCGGGACAGGATGAAGGAGAGCGGCTCCAGCAGGTCAACGGGATCGTCCAGTTCGATCTCGTCTTCGAAATGCAGCGCATCTTCGAGGAGACGCAGCCGGCGATAGCCTTCGCCGCGCGCGAGACGCTGCAGACCCACGCCTTCTTTGCCCAGGCGCGCCGCAACCCCCATAGGCGGCAGTGCGGCAAACTCGCCAAAGGTCCGGATACCCCAGATGTAGAGGGTTTCCGCGGTTTGAGGAGAGCCTCCCAGCAGGTTCAAGGGCAGCGGCGCGAGCACCTTGGCTTCTTCGCCCGGCGGAATGACCGTGATGCCTTTGAAGCCGCGCGCCGCATGCCAGGCCGCGTCCGGATTTGCGGCGATCCCGATGTTCACCGGGATGCCGGCTTGGGCGACGATGGCTTCGGCGAGATGACGGGGTGTCGGGTAGAGCTGTCCCATGCCTTCCACGTCGAAGATGACGGCCTCATTCGAGGTCTGCTCGATAAGAGGAGAAAAGCGTGTGGCGCACTCCAGCAGGAGGGCCGGATTGCCCGAGGCATAAAGGCAGGCATAGGCTGAATTCACCTGTGCACCTCAAATTCCGTCGATTGCGCCTGATGGTGCTTGCGGCTCTCCGCGCGCACCCGCATGCCGCGCAGAAGCTTACCGAATTGCTCTCCGGACCATCGCACTTCCTTGTGATGCAGTTCCAATTGCAGGGACGAGCAGGACTTGGCGTTCAACGTTTGGGCGAGGAGCAGCAGGGCAGCCGGGGTGCGCTCCACCGCATGCCGTAAGCGAAACCAGGAGGCCAGCGAGATCCGTGCCGCGGTGCGCGGCGGGGTGTCCGCGAGATCCATTACGATCAAGCCGAAGCCGCCCGCCTGGACGATCAAATCCGCCGCTTTCAAGGCATGCTCGGCATTGCCGCCGCAGCGGATCCACAGGACGCGCGAGAGGTGCACTCCCGCTTCCGCAGCCGAGGCTGGATCAAAAGCGTCCGAAGTATCGATCAGGGCGCAGTACTCCTGGTTAGCGGTCACCCGGGCCAAAGTCGAAAAAAGCAAGCTGGTGCGGCCGGAGGAAGGCGGCCCGTAGATCTCGGTCAAGGCGCCGCGGGGAATGCCTCCGGACGCGAGGGTGTCAATGGCGGGGATGCCGGTGGGGATGCGCTCGACGGTGCGCGGTTGGGGCAAGCGAAAACGCACGTCATAGCGAGCTTCGATGTCGTGAAGAAGGGGTGAGGTCGCCATAGTTTATTCGCCTTTTGTTCGCCTGAACTATAATTTGGCAGAATCCGGAGGGGGAGTCAAGGGGGGGCCAGAGGTTAGCGGAACCGGCGAGAAGGCCCGGCAGGGACGCATTATAAAAGAGCGGCAGCGAATAATTATCGGCGGGAATTCATCGCCACGGGCGATAATGAAGCATGTCAGCTAAAAATGGAGATAAGTCCCGGTATGGGAGATTGCGGAAGGCCAAGATTGCGCGGCGCCTGCGGGGTCGTGAGATGAAGAAGCTACTCACACCTGCGGCAGCGGTAGAGACTTCGCCTAAGCCTGAAGCGTAAATTTCACGTTGTCGATCAGACGCGTAGAACCTAACCATACTGCGGCCATCAGGCTTGTGCCGGCGGCGATGGTATCCACAGGTTGCATCCGCTGATCGACGATCTCAACATACTCCACGCGGATCTCCGGTTGGCTTCCCAGCACCTTGAGCACCACACTTTTCACATAGTCAGCGCATCGTTCGCCGGCAGCCACGGATTGCAGTCCTGCAGTCAAGGCGTGATACAAGGTTGGCGCAAGGGCACGCTGTTCCAGGGTCAGCCGCTGGTTCCGGGAACTCAATGCCAGGCCATCGGGCTCACGGACGGTGGGCACCGGCACAATCTGAATCGGAAAGTTGAGATCGCGCACCATCTGCTGAATGATTGCCAGTTGTTGCCCGTCTTTCTCGCCGAAGTAAGCCGCATCCGGCTGAATGATATTGAATAATTTAGCGACTACGGTAGCGACTCCGCGGAAATGTCCGGGACGAAATGCGCCGCACAGGTGAGTGGCGAAGTCCGGCACTTCGACGAAGGTGGCACTGGGCTCGGGATAGATCTCCTCGCGTGACGGGGCGAAGAGGATGTCGACGTTGCACGCCTCACAGAATTCACGGTCGGCATCGAGTTGCCGGGCGTACTGCCGGTAGTCGTCCTGGCGGTCGAATTGGAGAGGGTTGACGAAGATAGTGACGACGACGACATCCGACGCCGCGCGTGCGCGTTCGACGAGTGCGCCATGCCCGGCGTGCAGCGCGCCCATCGTCGGCACGCAGCCGATGACGCGGGATTGACGACGCTCAGCCGCGATCCGCTCCCGCAATTGCGCTATGGTCGTGACGAGTTGTGGGGTCATTCCGGAAGGGTGACGATGGAGTGCTCGGAAGCCGGGAAGGTTCCGTTGCGCACTTCGTCAATATACGTATGGGTGGCCTCGGTCATGGCGGCTCCGAGGTCGGCATAGCGTTTCACGAAACGGGGAACGAAGCTCTGAAAGAGGCCAAACGCATCGTAGCTGACCAGGACTTGCCCATCGCAGTGAGGTCCGGCGCCGATTCCGATGGTCGGGACCTCCAACTCGCTGGTGACCCGGCGAGCGAGTTCAGCAGGAATCGATTCGAGCACTACCGCAAAAGCTCCAGCGTCCTCGAGGGCGTGGGCGTCCGCTAGCAGTTGCTCGGCTTCAGGCTGAGTCTTACCGACGGCGTGGAAACCTCCCAGAACATGTTCGTGCTGCGGCAACAGTCCCAGGTGACACATGACAGGAATGCCGGCATCCGTTAAAGCGCGTACGATTGGGGAGACGGAGACACCGCCTTCGATTTTAACGGCGGCGGCGCGACCCGATTGAAGCAGCCGTCCGGCGTTGCGGAGGGCATCGGCAGTGTTGGTGTACGTAAGGAAGGGCAGGTCGGCCACGATGAGGGCTCGTGTTGCGCCATTGGCGACCGCGCGGCAGTGATGGACCATCATGTCGAGGGTGACGCCGACGGTGGCTCCGTCGCCGAGCACCACCATACCAAGCGAATCGCCAACCAGCAGCACATCGATTCCGGCGCCGTCCATAATGCCTGCCATGGTGGCGTCATAGGCGGTTAACATGGTGATCTTCCGGCCGGTGCGCTTCATTTCGAGAAGATCAGGAACGCGGACCTTCCCGGCTCTTTTTACCATATGCCTTTATGGTAGCTTGATGGGTTGCAGCGTTCACGGCGCGACCATTTCTAGAAACCAGTTATAGCGGGGGCTTGGGTGGTTTTATCGGCTGCCAGATGGCTACTCCGGGCTGCTTTACGGGACGGCGGTAGAGTTTGCCGCCCGCGGTGACGTAGAGCCAGTCCAGATTGTTGCCGGCGAAGATGACTGAGGTAACGGCATTGAGCGCGGGAGGGTTAAAGATTGCGGCCACGCGTCCGTTGGCTTCCGTCATCTGGATGCCCAGAGGAGTGGCGAAATAAACCTGGCCGATCGCGTCGACAGTCACGCCGCTGACTTCGCTTTTCCATCCGGTTTCGGGCATCTCCAAACGATAGAAGGGTTCGCCGTTTACTAAAGAACCGTCGGCTGCGATTTGGAAGGACCAGCTAAAACGGGATTGTGCGTCGGTGACGTTCAGCATGGCTTGGTCCGGTGAGAATGCGAGTCCCGCCGGCAGCTGGATTTCACCGGCACTATATGCGACCGTTTTTCGGCCGCTTGCGTCGATGCGGACGATGGTCTTTTGCGCTGTATCCGTATAGTAGATTTCTCCTTTCGCATTGACCACGAGGCGGTCGGCGTCGCAGTTCGTCGCAAATGTTTTTTCGTCTCCGCCGGGGCCATAAGAAATAATTCGCTTGCGGTTGGCTTGGGATGCGTAGATGCGTCCGTCGGGTCCATAAGCGATGGCATTCACGCCGTCTGCATGGTCCTTGAATACGGTCGCGTTGCCTGAGGCATCCGACTGGTAAATTCTGTTCCCGCTGATGAAATAAACTATGCCGTTCTTGCCGGCGGTTGGGGCGGCGATCACATGATTCTCTGCGCCTACAGGCTCCCAGGGCTTGTCCGCTGAGACAAGCGTGAAAACCTTGCCGCGGGGATCCCAGCCCGGCAATTTCATATCCGCGGGTTCGTGCACCACGATGGGTTTGGGATAGTCGCGCCACAGCCAGCGGAGCACTTCGGGCATGATCGCAGAGCCGTGCTTACCGTTGTGTCCTTCATCGCCCAACACATACTTGACGTCATAACCGGCGGACTCGAAGGCTTCGTACATGACTTGGTTATTGATGGGCCAACTGCCGGCATAAAATGTGCCCCAAGGCTCATCGGGGACGATATGGTCTTTGCGGCCATCCTGCATGAAGATGCGGATCGGTTTGGGCTCGGTTTTGCGGATCAGGGCAGGAAATTTGTCCGCGCCTTTCATGTCGACGAACGTGCCGACGAAGGTGAAGACGCGGCGGAACTGGTCAGGGCGATTCCAGGCGGCGACGAAGGCGCCTACCGCACCGGTGCTGGAACCTCCGATGGCACGATCGTTCGGGTCTTTCGACAGATTGTATTTTTTGGCCGACTTCGGGAATCAGTTCCTCGACGAGAAATTGCGCGTAGCGTCCGCTGATGTTGTCGTATTCAAAGATGCGATTGAAGCGGTTCTGGTCCTTGTCAGAGAGCGCGGGCAGAACTCCGGGATTGATGAAGATCCCGATGAGCGGCGGGAGATCGCCTTTAGCAATGAGGTTGTCGAAGACTACCGGTACGCGGAAACCATTGCCGGCAAAGCCGCCGCCGTCGAGGAAGATCATGAACGGGGTGGGTTTCGAGGCGTTGTATTGCGACGGGATGTAGACCGAATAATCGTGCGGCGTACCGGGATAGAACTTTCCGGGAGCGAGCACGTACTTGGTGACCACGCCTTTCGGAACGCCGGACTGGGGCTGGGAGTCGGGTCCGAGAGCGTAGTCTTCGGCGTAGAGGGCTGTCAGCGCACAAAAAGCAAGAAGGATAGTTCGCATGAGTTGACAGACTAAAGTTTGTCACACCAGGGGCTTTAGTGGGTGAGGGTGTTCCAGACAAGTACGGCGGTAAGGGCGATCATGATCACGCTGGTGGCGATGGCGATGGCGTTCACCCACGGTCCGTTTTTGAATTCGCCCATCAGTTTCGGCTTATTTACCAATAGCAGCATGAAGATCAGCACGAACGGAATCAGAACGCCGTTGGCAACCTGCGACATCAGGATGAGTTTCACCAGCGGGAGGCGCGGGATCAGGACGCAGCCTGCGCCGATAGTGATGAGCGCGGTGTAGAGTCCGTAGAAGATGGGCGCTTCGGAGAATTTGCGTTCCACGCCGGATTCGAAGCCGAGGCCTTCGCAGACGTTATAGGCCGTCGCCAGGGGAAGAATAGCGGCCGAGAGAAGAGATGCGTTCACCAGGCCGATGGCAAAGAGGAGCTGGGCGAATTTTCCGGCGAAGGGGGCGAGCGCTTGCGCCGCTTGCGCGGCATCGTCCAGGTTGTGCTGACCCGCTTTATACATCGTGGCGGCGCAGGCCACAACGATGAAAAAAGCGATGACGTCAGTGACGATGCAGCCAATGATGACGTCCCAGCGGGCCAGCCGGTACTCGCGCGGAGAGGTGCCTTTCTCGACGATGGAGGCCTGCAAATAAAACTGCATCCACGGTGTGATGGTGGTGCCGATCAAGCCGATGATCATCGGGATATAGTCGGGATCGTTGATGTACTGCGGGATGAACGTGTCGCGCAGGGCAAGGCCCCAGTCGGGTTTGGCGAAAAATGCGGACACGGGATAGGCGAAGTAGACCAGGGAAAAGATGAGCAGCGTTCTTTCAACGGGTTTGTACGAGCCGCGCACGACGACCAGCCATACGATTGCCGCGCCCACGGGCACAGAGAGATATTTGCTGACCCCGAAGATGCCCATACCGGAAGCGATGCCGCCGAATTCGGCAAAAATATTGGCGAGGTCCGCGAGGGACAGCACGGCCATGGTGAAGAAGGTGATGCGCAGACCGAATTCCTCGCGAATAAGATCGGAGAGACCTTTACCTGTCGCGACGGCCATGCGCGCGGCCATCTCCTGTACGACGATGAGCGCGATGGTGGTGGGGATCAGAGTCCAGAGGAGCACATAGCCGAATTTTGCGCCGGCCTGGGAATAGGTAAGGATACCGCCGGGGTCGTTATCGACGTTGGCGGTGATGAAGCCGGGCCCCAGAATGGTGAGAGCACCCAGTATCCGGTATCGCCACAATCGCCTCAGTTGCCGCGCAAACCGCGGATGCTGTGGGACGATGTCGTGTCCGGTCTGCCGCTTCATTCAGGGCCGAAAGTTGGAAAGGTTGGAAGGCGAGCCTAGCCGTGGCCGAGTTTCATGACCCAGCCGATACCGAAGAGCGCGACGATGAAGCAGGCAAAACAGTAGACGCCGTAATACAGGCGGTCGCGATCGGTCTTCTTGGTGACGACGCCCAGGACGATTGAAGCAAACACACTAAATAGGAAGGCCGCTTCAAAATGGGACAGATTCATTTTGGGCATTAACTCTTTCTCTCCGCGGCTATTTCATAGGCATCGACCATCGCGAGGATGTTCAGCAAGCCCGCAGTCACCAGGAACTTAGTTCCATAATCATGCACCGCGCCGGCCATATCGGGCTGATTGTAACCGAACATGGAAGCCATCAGGTAGAGCGCACCGGAAGCCAGATCACCGATGAAACCTCCGTAGTTAATGACGGTAGTGAGAAGGTCACCACTTTGTGGAGTGAACATCATGCCGCGCATCATCAGGCCCAGCAGGAACATGAGAGTAATGGAGACCAGCAGCAAGGCTCCGCGGCCCGGCCGCTTGAGGAAGAAATGTCCTCCGCCCGGGACGATCCAGCCGATGAGTACCGGTGCGGCCCAGACGTTGATGGGCGGCATTTTAGGCTTGTCCGGAATAGTTTCTTTGGTTGCCATTACCTGTCTTTACGAGGATAACATGCTGTTTGTTCTACGGGAGTGTTGGCGACCGGAGAGTGACTCTTGGACGGCGGCGTCGGGCCCCACCTTCCCAGGGTTTACCGGAAAGCCATTTGCCAGCCGAGCGAGACGGCTGTCCGTACGAGTTGCGCGGGCTGGAGAGAGCCGACGTGTCCGGCCAGCAGGTTGGCGAAACATTGCGGTTGTGCGGCCATGGCAGCGAGCGCGCGACGGCGGATTGCGGGCCAACGATCCATGGTGAGCATCAGGCCGGCCATTCGGGCCGGGCGAAAGGCTATGCGGCGGTGCGCGCCGGCATACTGCAGAAGGCTGCCCTCTACTAGCGCCGCGGCAAGTGCTTCCGCTTGCTGGAACGCCTGACAGAGGCCTTCCCCCGTGATGGCGTCCGCGGAACCGGAAGCATCACCGATCAGAGCAACATTGTCTCGCGCCACTGCTCTGAGCCGGCAGGTCGCAGTTACCGCGCCCCGTTCGGTGCTGGTTGGCGGAGCGCCGTCCAGGTGCGAGGCGAGCTGCGGAAATTGCGGCAGGGCTTCGGCGAGGCGGAGTTCCGGAGTGCGTGAAATCAGGGCCACGCAGACTTCCCCGCGCGACACCGGCGTCACATAGATCTGGCACGCGTCGCCCCAGTAGATTTCCATAAACTCGGACCAGGGCCGGCAGCCGAAGTGGCGGCGATAGGCGAAACGCCGCGCGTTTCGTGAACACCGATCGAGTCCTGCCCAGCGGCGCACGAGCGATCGGGAGCCGTCGGCACCGACGATCCAGCGGGTGGAAATGCGCCGGCCCTGCGTCTGAACAAGAGTGCCCTGGAGGCCCGATACCGGCGTCGACCACAGCATCTCGACGCCTGACTGTGCGGCATGTTCGACTAAATGACGGTGCAGAACTATGCGTCGGAAACCGAGGCCGAAGCCGTGAGGGAAGTCGGAAGCTACGGAGTGGCCTTCGCCGTAAAAACGCACTCCCTGGAAGCGAAATCCGTCGCGTTCGGGCAGGAGGATGCCGAGACGGCCTGCGGCGGCGATGGAATCGGGCATGAGTCCTTCGCCGCAGGCTTTGTCGACGGGAGGGCGGTTTCCGTCGGCGACGATGACGCGAAGTCCTCTCTTGCGCGCAGCAATCGCAGCCGCAAGCCCAGCGGGTCCGCCGCCGATGATGAAGAGGTCAGTGTCCATAGGACGTTATTCGCCGTCCGTCAATCCGTTATTCCCTATTCTCCCCTATCCATTGTTCGTACGGATGACAGAAGACGGATGACGGATACAACGGCTGTCTACCATTGCAACAACACCAATTCCGAACAGAAGCCCGGCCCCGCCGCGGCCAGGATGCTCAACGTGCCGGGTTGCGGACGCTCTTTTTTCAAGACTTCTTCGAGGACGCAGAGGACTGAAGCGGACGAAAGATTGCCGGTCCTGCGCAGACAGTCCCAGGACAGATGGAGCGCATCCCGATCCAGGCCGAGCGCTTCCTGCGTGGCTTCGAGAACCCTGGGACCGCCGGTATGCATGATCCATGAACCGATGTCCTGCCGCTTCAGTTCGTGCCTGCGCAGGAAAGCGTCAACATCCTGGCCGAGGTGCTCGCGGATCACCTCCGGAACGTTGGGCGAAAGAACGATCTGAAAACCGTTCTCAGAGATATCCCAGCCCATCACGTCTTCCGAATCCGGGTAGAACGTGGACAGCGTATCGACAATCCGGGGACCGGGTTGCTCGCGATGAGCGCCGGCGACCAGCACCGCCGCGGCGCCGTCGCCAAAGAGCCCGGAAGAAATGAGATTGGCAACCGAAAGGTCCTTCTTCTGCAGCGTAAGAGAGCAGAGTTCGACCGACAACAACGCGGCGACGTGGTCCGGAAAAGCGCGGACATAATCGGCGGCGCGAGAGATGCCGGCCGCTCCGGCGACGCAGCCGAGGCCGAAGATCGGGACGCGTTTGATGGCCGGCGAGAGCTTCATGCGATTAACGAGCTTGGCGTCGATGGAAGGGCTGCAGACTCCGGTGACCGAGACGAAAAAGATGGCGTCGATGTGCTGGGGCGCGAGTCCGGCTTGGGTGAGGGCGCGGCACAGTGCCTGGGATCCAAGTTCTTCGGCCGCTTTCATCCAGGCGCGATTGAAATCGCCGAACGTCTTCATGCGGTAGTAGTCTTCGATGGGAAAAGCCAGATAGCGTCCGTCGACGCAGGCGCGCGAGTGCAGTCGGTCAAGAGTTTCGGGGCGACGCAATTCATCGGCCCAATAGGTGCGCAGTGCGGTTAAAAGCAGTTCCTGCGGATAGTAGTGTTCGGGGAACGCGCTCGCCGCGCTGATGATCTTCATGTAGTTTCGATAATCACACGTTTGCTTCGCGCTTCGCCAAACCGATCGCATCGGTCATGCACTACCTCGGGAGTCCCTGCAAGTTTGAACGAATGAACTGGTTCCTGTAGCTGCGCTCAATGTGACGTCCGTCGATCACTCGCATGTGTTTATGATGCACCCGGTGCGGCTGAGTATTTGTAAAGTCGATATTACAATCTACGAGGGGTCGATCGCAGCATTCCAGACTACGAAGTCTTTACCTCTTTTAACGTGTCCGCATATAACGGCGCGGCACGGATGTAGTCCAATAAGGCAGAGGTAGAACCCTTGAAGAAGATCACCATTCACTTAATGAGCCTGGCCGCTATAACTGCCGGACTCTCACTCACGCCGGTGTTTGCCCAGGAAGGCAGGCCCGATCCCGCGCAGATGGTGCAGATGCGCGTTGACCGCATGAACGACGAACTGAAACTCACCAAAGCGCAACAGAAGCAGGTTACGGCGATCTATATGGATGCCCAGACTGCTAATCAAACCGTCATGGGCGGCATGCGGACGGCCAACGAATCGCTTGTCGCCGCCATCAAGAGCAACGATGCGGCTGCGATGTCGCAGGCGGCCAATACGGTAGGAACTTTGACCGCGCAGATGACGGTGAACAACGCGAAAGCTGAAGCGTCCGTCTATGCTGCGTTGACAGCGGAGCAGCAAGCGAAATATACGCCTCGCGCAGGAGGCGGAATGGGATACGGCGGGGGCGGACAGGGCGGGGGACGTCGCCGAGGCGGTCCTCCTCAGCAATAAAGATGATGCGATTCGGGCGACCGTTTTGGACGCGGTCGCCCGCTATACTGGCTTTGTTACCGTGTCCATACAGCCCAAGCCGTTTGTAACGCGCGAAGAGTATCTGGAGATCGAGCGTACGGCGGAGCACAAGAGCGAGTACTTTAACGGCGAAATGTTCGCCATAACTGGCGGCAGTTTGAACCACGCTATGATCACGGGCGACGTGGCTGGAACACTCCGCGAGCAACTTCGCGGAATGGCTTGTCGAATCGCAAGCAGCGACCTCCGGCTCCAGGCAGGCGCCGAAGGCCTTTTCACTTATCCCGACATTGTCGTGTTTTGCGGTAAACCGAAATTTGTCGAGTCGCGGACCGACACGATTACGGATGCGACGTTGATCATCGAGATTCTGTCGCCCTCGACCGAGAACTCGATCGCGGGTTCAAGTTCGAACAGTATCGGAAGATTCCTTCACTTAAGGACTATCTTGTCGTTGCCCAGGACCGCATCCATGTGGAACATTACACTCGCCAGGGTGACGGATCCTGGAACCTGCGCGAAACTGCAGAGCCTGACGCAGTGCTCCAATTGCCTTCGATCGGTTGCAGTTTTCGCGTTTGTGAAGCATACGAGCGCGCGGAATTCGGGCCGCTTACTTCTTAGGACGGCTGCGCGCGGAGCGCACCACTGGACGCGCCGGCGTCGATGGCAAAGACGCCGAGGGCGGGAAAGCCGTCAAGGCTCCAGCGCGAGAGAAGCGCAAGCCGAGTCCGGCGAGTTGGATGCTCGCGGCTGGAGAACCGGAGACCGCGATGCGAATCGCTCCCCGTTTCCCCCTGGTGCCCGGAAGTTGATCCGCGGCCATGAACGCGGTATGTCCTCCTTTGGTCATTTTCAACTCCGAGTGGCCGAGTATCGCGCCGGTTTCGTCAGTTGCGATCGCAGCCAGCGCGACGGGCGAATTCGGGCCGCAGACAAGAGTCAAGGCGATGCTGAACTCGAAGCCGCTGGTATTGTCGAACGGGAAAACGAGGCCGCTCGCGACGGAATTGGAGAGGGGAACAGTAGCCTCGCGATCCGGTAGTCCGGCTTGTCTTTCGCGGAGAATGGTGAAGCCGGAGAGGGTGCCCGACGAACTCAGGGTGGCGCTGGCAACAACCAACGGGTCGGAGTCGAGTCCCGGAGTGTCGAGGATGGCCAACCCTCCAGCGGCGATCGTTCCGCTGATCTGGTTATCCCGACGGCCGTCTGCAAAGGACATAAGGACGGGTTGCGCCGTGTCGTTCCGAAATGTCAAGGTGTAGGTGACTTGCGCGAACGCTGACTCGTTGACCAGGTACAGGCTGCTTTTCCAGCCGCTACCATTCACGAGGTGTGGAAAAACGGGTGATGAATTGGAACATTGTCCCCAGGCAGCGATACTCGCCCAACCCAACAGCATACACGTTCGAAGCACCAGACCAATTTAGCTTATGCGGGCAAATTCGGCTGCATCAAAGAGATTCACCCACCGACTTAAATCTGTGACACGCCGCTAAGGGATTACGGGCAGCGATACGTAGGAGTGAAAGTTGCGGTCGTGGTAGATCATCTGATTAGCGCTGCGCATTTCGGTCTCGTCCTCAACTACTTTTCCGGTATTCAGATTGCGATCGAAACGGGGAAAGTTGCTGCTCGATATCTCGACGCGAATGCAGTGCCCTTTCCGGAATAAATTACTCGTGACGCCCGCGTCAATGACCAGTCGGTAGATTTCGCCCGGCTTCAGTAGTGAAGGCTTTTCCAGTGACTCGCGATATCGTGCGCGCAGAATGCCATCTGTCAGATTGCGCGCCTCGCCGCCCGGAAACACATCGAGCAGTTTCGCGGTGAAATCGGTATCGAGCGCATTGGTGGCGGCGCGTAAGATCACCTCCACCTCCCCCGTAACTTCAATGTCGTCGGTGAGTGCCGCGGACGTATACACCAGGACGTCGCGGCGCTTCTCTACGGGGCGCTGGTCCATCGGTCCCCAGGGAAAAATCGCCGGATTGCAGCACACCGCTCCTCCCATAGTCGGAACGGGCTTCATCGGATCATAAGTGAACTGGTCAGGAAACGCGCGAGCTTGTGGAGAACTCACGAGCGATCCATCCCCGGAGATGGAGTTAGCGTGTCCGCCGCTCGCCAGATAATAGCGTACGTGCCGGGTCTTCGCGGGAGGCCATTCGTTCTCCTCACGCCAGACGTTGGCCCCCATCACGAAAATCTGCACCGGAGGCTGCGACACCAACGGAGTGTCCAGACCCTTCAGCCAGTGATCGAACCATTGCAGTTGAAATCGCCGGATCGGCAGCGCAGACTGCGCACCGAAGCTGACGTTCTTGAACGGGATCGACATATTATGCGGCCAGGGACCAATGAGTATGCGATTGGAGCCGGTATGCTTGTGCAGAGCAGCGAAAGCGTCCAGGTCACTTTCGGCGTAGTTATCATACCAACCTCCCACGGCGAAGACGGGGATACGAATGTCCTTGATGTGCTCGCGCGTGCTGAAGCGTTTCCAATATCCGTCGTCGGCTGGATGATCCATCGATTCACGATAGACGGCCGATTGCTGGCCGGTGGCCGCAAGGTCGGAATAAGAGACTGGCAGGCTCCAGATGAACTTCTTGAAGTCCGGAATAAAATCGCTGCGACGCGAATTTTCGGACATCCACAGCAGGCGGTGTCCGAGTTTCATGGCACCCCCCGGAGAATAGAATCTGTCGCGATAATCGTCCCAACCGGACACCACCGGAAAAATCGCTTTCAGGTGCGGATTGTTGAGCAGCGCGACTTTCCATTGCGCGATTCCCAGGTAAGAGCCTCCGGTCATACCGATCTTGCCGTCGGACCAGGGTTGCGCCGCCATCCAGTTCAAGGTATCGTCGCCATCCGGACCCTCTTGCGTGAGAGGCCAGAAGACGCCCTCGGAGGCATAGCGGCCACGCACATCCTGCATCACCACGACATACCCGTGGTCCACAAAAGCCCGATAATTTGGCACCAGCGTGTTTGTCTTGCCGTAGGGAGTACGGATCAGGATTGCAGGGAAACGGCCCGCGCCCAACGGATGGAAGACATTGGTAGAGAGATGTACGCCATCCCGCATCGGGACCTTCAGTCCGAGCTCCACGTACGCCGGCAAAACCTTCTGAGTGGTTGGGGATTTCGCCGCAGTAGCTCTTGCAGCCAGGCTCTCGAAGACGCCCAGGGCGCTCGCGGCAATCAGACCGAGGATAAAGATACTGCGTTTCTGCACAAAGCGTCCCAATACATCTGAGAGATTCCCGCCAGGGCGTGCTCCCGCTTTATATGGTCTGCGGCCAGCCGGCCAATCTCGCGGCTCAAAGCGCGGTCATGCGCCAGTATACCCATATAGTCGAACAGTGCGGCGCTTTCGGCAACTCCGGGCGGGACCGGGAAAAAGCTTCCTGGCGGAAAATCGCTATTCTCCGGCGATTCCGTTAATAGGACCGGCTTCCCAAGTCCCATCAGCCGGATGGCGATGCCAGAAGTCTCACCGGCCGCGGGTACCCGCAGGTTGATACACGCGTCTACCGCGGAGGCGGCGGCCCAGAAGTCCGGCTCGGTCAAATAGGGGGCGCGATAGACACCAGGCATGGTGAGCAAGGGTTCGCAGGCGCGCGCCAGGTCGCTCGAAACAAACTCCCCGGCCACGAGGATGGCGATTTTGGATTTCGCCTCCTCCGAAACCGACTGTCGCAAGCGGACGAAAGTATTGAGCGCCGCGAGGAGCCGTTTGGACTCACGCAGGAAGCCGAAGATTCCGAAGAGATAGGCGTAGGGAGGGATTCCGAGGGCGCGTCGAAATTCCATTGGCGCGACCGCATCCAGGCTTGGCGGCGGATCGAAGAAATGTGGGATGGTGACGATGTCAGCCTCAGGCGCATGCTCCCGTACGAGTCGCGCCGCCCCCGGGTTGTGGACGATGACGGCGCGCGAAACTTCGGCGATCCGCCTCAACATCGGATAACGAAAATACCGTTCGTCGGTTGCGGAAGCGGCGCGATCGAGCCACAACTGAAATCCTTTCCCGCGATGCCATTCGCCGTAGTTATAGACGAATTCATCCACGTAGGCGGTTTCGGTTGAGGAACCGAGGAAGAGATGTTGGAGCACAGCGTCATGGAGCACCACGACACCGGGACGCCCGATCGCCTGCCGGTAAATGGCTCGGTGAAGCTGATTGTTGCCGATGTGATACAGATGCACGTCAGCTTCGGAAGCTTGAGGCCGGACGTCGCCAAGGTTCCGCAGGGCGCGCAGCAGGGCGGCCGAATAATCGGCAACGCCTGTGCGGGCGGGAGGGAGCGGAGAATGGAACCCGACGATCACTCGTTTTTCTTACGTTTTCCGAACAATGCCGTTCCGATGCGGACGCAGGTGGCGCCCTCCTCAATGGCTACGTCCATATCGTTCGACATGCCCATCGAAAGCTCCGGAAGCGCATATTGCGCCGCGATCTCGCGCAAACGGGCGAAGTAAGGGCGCGATTGCTCCGCGTCCTCCGACCAGGGAGGGACCGTCATCAGCCCCCGTAAGCGTAGTTTCGGCGCGGCGCGGCAAGCTTCGACAATTCCCGGAACGTCATCCGGCGACGCGCCCCACTTCGAGGGTTCGGCGGAGAGCTTGACTTCGATCATGACGTCTAAGGTTCCCCCATCGGCAATTCCTTCATTCAGGCGAGTGGCGAGTTTGGCGGAATCGACGGTCTGGATCATCTGAAAGAGCTCGGCCGCGCGGCGCGACTTGTTCGATTGCAAATGTCCGATGAGATGAAACTTTGCGCCGGCGAGGTCGGCAAGAAGGGGTGCTTTGCCCTCGAATTCCTGCACATAGTTTTCGCCGAATTCACGTAGTCCGAGTTCGTAGCCGTCGCGGATGGCGGTTGCGGGGAAAACTTTAGTGACGGCAAGGAGACGAATGTCCGCAGACCGGCGATGTGCGCGCGCGGCCGCTACTTCGATGCGTTCCAAGACGGCGGAGAGGCGGTCTTTCAGCCCGGGATCGGTCACCTATCCACAATAGCGTGCGGCATGAGAACGCCGCACGCTTCCGGAACCCTGGTCAAGAAACGCTCAGCATGCCCCGACGTATGTCGATCATCGTTCCGACATGAGTACCCGCTAAGTTCCTACGTAGATTGGGTACCCGCAGTACTTTCAATCTACGAACTCCCACTGATATCTTTTCAACACCAACCTTGGGATGGTACATTGAGTTTTCGGTCGGCAAAAGAGAGGGTCTAAATGAAAAAAATACTGCCAACAATCCTTTCGATGGTGACTTCGATTTTGATTTGGGGGGGCGTCCTCTAGCCCTCCTGCGGTTCTGCTCGCCGTTCCTCTCCTTCAAGAACGCCCGGATCTTTGGCGAGATTCCGGGCGTTCCTTTTCTTTGCTTCCCGGCCGCAAACAACGTGGATCGGACTGCCTGCAATCAAAACGAGTGAGCCGTCACATGGGTAGACGCGCCGCAACGCCGCGTTTCATGATCCGCGCACGCAGCCTTTCCACCCGGCGCTCAATTCCTTCGTTTGGACCCAACGCCTGCGCACTGCGGCTCATCTCGAGCGCCATCGCGTAATTCCTCTCGCGATGCTCGTAAAATTTCGCCAGCTCTTCAAACGCGCGCGCCTGAAATCCATTCGAACTCGCCGCTAAATCCGAAAACATCGCCACCGCCGCCTGCTCGTTGCCCAGCTTTTTCTCGAGCAGCCCGATCTCCAGCATGGTGCGAAACAGGTGCGCATCCGGTAGTCCCAATTCCATCGCGCGCCGCAGCAAAGCCAGAGCCTCCGTTAAGCGCTCAGCCTGCAACAGCCAGCGCGCCACGCCTAGAAGATCTGCGCCATGCCTTACCGGGACGGTCGCGGGCGACCGGAACGCCTCCGGCACAATCGCCGTGAGACACGCCAACGAGACGATGTCTACCACGTTGTGATGCAAAATCGGCACCAGCTTCACCGCGCGCTGCGTCCGCACATAGTCGAAGTAGTAATAGGGAATCAGTTCGCCGGGCAGATCCCCCTGCCGTTCGACCCCCAGGATCTGATGCTCCAGGTGCGTCAGCTTGCAGCTATCGAGGCGGATCTTCCATAAACGCCGCGCCCCGAACAGCAGATCCAGGTGCTCCATGCGGGCGAAAGGCGTCTTCTGCCTTACCATGCGGAAGCGGGTCTCGAGTAACGGCTGATCGAAAGTCTTGCCGTTGTAGGTGATCAGGACATCAAAGCGCTGCAGGTGTTCGGCCAGGGCGTGGAGCTGGGACGCCTCTTCGCCGTAGTCCCGCATGAAGAATTGCCGGACGCGAAATCCATCCGGTTCGATGCTGCCGCAGCCGATCAGGAAAGCATAAGTCCCGGTACCACCGGCGAGGCCGGTGGTTTCGGTGTCGAGGAAGCACCACTTGGACGGATGAGCTTTCGCGATCGTACCGCCCGAGAGGGAATCCAGGAGATCGTCCGGCAGATGCTCCAGATCGACAATTCCCACGCTGCCGTGCCGCCGGTGGCGTTCCCAAAGCTTTACCGTCTCGAAATGTTTGCCGGCGGGCGTTTCAATGACGGAGCCCGAGATCAGGTCATCGGCATAGTGCAGCTGAGCGGTATGCGGACGCGGCGATTCGAGCTTCTCCCGGGCCGCATACTTGATGTCGATGGCCGCCATCCTGCGCCGCAGCGCCGCGAGCTGTTCACCGAAGTCCGCCACTTTCAGTTTCGCTTTTTCTTTGCCAGTATACCGCGCTCTCTCCAAGTGCGCTGTTAAAATCATCGTTCGACTTGAGTAAACTCTTCATCCTGCTGTTTACCGCACTGCTCGCCGCGCATCTCTGCCACGTTCATGTCTTGTGGGCCGAGGAAGATCTGCCCTTGGCAGCGGCGCAGCAGGTTCTCTTCGGGAAAATCCTCTACCGGGACATTTGGTTTGACAAGCCGCCGCTGGTCCCGTTGGTTTATTTGTTATGGGGAGCAAAGATCGGCCTCGTCCTGCGTTTTGCCGGGGCTTTATATTGCACTCTCGTCTGCTGGCTAGCCTTCGCGGCTGCGAAAGCCCTCTGGACGGAGCAAGAAGCTCGTTGGGCCGCGATTCTGATGGCATTCTTCCTGACGTTCGATACGCCGTCGTCTGTGCTGCCCTTGGCGGCTGACTCTCTGTTGCTTGCGCCTCATCTGCTTGCAATCCTCCTGGCCATTCAGAGACGCCCGATCTGGAGTGGGGCCGCCGCAGGGGTCGGATTCCTGTTTAACAATAAAGCGTTATTTGTCCTGGCGTCATGTGGGATGTTTGCGGGACCTTTGGTTGCGCTAGGGTTCGCGTTGCCATGCGCATTCGCCGGCGCCGTCCTTGCCATGTCTGGGGCGTGGACGTCCTATCTGGACCAAGTGTGGATCTGGTCCTCGGCATACGCAAGAAATACTTTTGTGGATCATCCTATCGTCACTGGATTGGTTCGTAGTGCCAACTGGGCGGGTTTTCACGCAGGGCTGATTGTGGCTGGAGGTTGGAGCTTAACTGGAATGGAACGCCGCCAAAAAGCTCAATTCGGTTTTTGGGCGCTTTGTTGCGCGACAGGAGTTGCGCTCGGATGGCGCTTTTTTCCGCGATACTACTTTCTCATTCTCCCTGTCGCCGTCCTCGCTGCTGCACGAGGTATGACACTGCTTGGGAGCCGTTGGTGGCTGGCTGCGATTCTACTTTTGGCTCCGCTTGCCAGATTCGGCCCCAGGTACCTTTTGCTCGCAGTCAATGCTGACCCCCAATGGTCGGATCTGGCATTGGACAATGAAAGCCGGGCTACTGCGGCTATAATTGAGCGACTCGCACGCCCCGGGGACACACTTTACGTCTGGGGCTACCGGCCTGACGTTTTTGTGTACACAGATATGCGAGCGGCATCCATGTACCTCGACTGCCAAGCGATGACGGGGGTTCCGGCTGATCGGCATCTTACTCAGTCGTCGCCGATATTGGCGCCGGGGACTACTGCTCAAGCTCGCCAAGTACTTGCAAGATCGCATCCGGACTTCATTGTCGATGGACTTGGAGAGTACAACCCGCAATTAGCGATGACGCGCTATCCGGAATTGAAGACCTGGTTGTCAGGCTATCGTGAGATCGCTCGTGTGGGAGGGGCGATCATCTACCACAGAATCTGACCGCGTCAGGAGGGAGCGCAACCGCTCCCTCACAAATTGCCTGTATCTTCTTCGATCTCTTCCAGGTCTGGCTTCCGTCCTTCATTCTCGATGTCGTCTCTTTCCCACTCCGGCCGCAAATCGCCGGGAAACTGTAATGGATCTTCGCCCTTTTCACGCTCGTTCCGCTCATCGAGAATGGGAACGTCTTCCTTATTGTTCTTAGCCATAAATCTTCCTTAGTGGAAGACGCCGAGCATCCACGCAATCAAAAGGATGAGCAGAATGGTGCCCAGTCCCACGCCCGCGCCTCCGTATCCCCAGCGATTGTAGCCGTAGTAACCACCGCCGCCGCCGAACAGGAGGATCAAAATGATGATCAGCAATAACATTGTTTATCTCCTCGACTAATTGCCGAGAACTTTGCCGGCGTGTCCGACTTTGTTCTGGACCTTGCCAGCAACCTTTTCGACTTGGCCTTCAGCTTCCATATCCGGGTTGTTGGTCGCCTTGCCAACCTTTTCCTTGACTGCGCCTTTCACTTCGTGGGCTTTGCCCTTAACCTGGTTCTTTGTGCTCGGTTTCATTGCATTCTCCTTAATCGGTATTTTTGTGTCAAACTGCCCCGTCGGCCTTGTCTAAGGCAGGATTATCGCCATAGTGATGGAACACCCGTCCCAAGATTGTTACCATGGCCTCTGACGCTGTTATGAACTCCCTGCAACTTCTCCGGCGGTGCCGGCCACTCACCTTGCTCCTGGCCATCGCGGCCCAATCTCAGACGGCCAAAGATGGTTTATTCTTCGAAGGTTTCGAGGATGGGCTCAAGTCGCAATGGCACTATGGGATCAACGGCGACAGAGACCCTCTACGGCAGAAGAACGATCCGAAAGCGATTGCGGATGCAGGATTAGTTCGCATCGTCGACGACCCGGTGCGGGCCGGCCGGCATGCCATTCGTTTCGAGGTTCCTCGCCGGCTCGGCTCATTCCGTTCGGAAATTGCTTTGTCCGGCGTGCCTCTGTTCTCGGACTACTGGTACGGCTTCAGCATCTTCGTTCCCGCGGATTGGATCGATGACCCGCAGGACGGCGATATCGTCGCGCAATGGCATGGTTCGTTCGGCGAGGACAAGAAGCAATTCAAAGTGGAAGGAGACGGCAAAGGCCGTCCGCCAGTGGCTCTATCGCTCCGCGGCAGTCAATGGCAGGTGGCCGTCAATTCTTCTTCCGCAGTGGTCAAGGATGCCAAGGATTGGGCGAAGTACGGGTCGAAGAAGGAACAGTTTCCGCTCGGGAATATTCGCAAAGGCGTTTGGACGGACTGGGTATTTCATGTGCTGTGGTCGTACAAAGATAATGGGCTGCTCGAAATCTGGCGGGATGGGAAGCCTGTGCTTACGCACCCCGGGCCGAATTGCTACAACGATCCCAACGGACCTTATTTCAAGATCGGGATCTACCATCCGGCCTGGAAAGATTTCGAGGCTGAGACGTTCAATCAACAGAAGGTGATCATTCCGCGGAAGGTTATTTACCACGATGAGGTGCGGATCGTGGTAAATGGCAAGTATACCGACGTCGCACCTCGCCCTTAAGTGCCGCTGCCATTTTCGCGCTACTGCGGGAGCGTGTTGAAATAGGACTATGCCGGTTTTTGCTGGGACCTCAGGGTTCGCTTATCCCGCGTGGAAACCCGCGTTCTATCCCAAGAACGTTGCGTCCGCTAACTTCCTGGCTTACTACGCGACGAAATTGAATTCCGTCGAGATCAATTACACCTATCGCCAGTTACCCAAGGCCACGACGCAAGAGGGTTGGGTGAAGGCTACACCGGAGGGATTCGTGTTTTCCCCGAAGGCTCACATAAAGTTGACTCATATCCTCCGCCTCAAAAACGCCGCGGAGTTCACGGAAATCTTTTTTCGAGCGATCGATCCATTGCGGAGCGCCCGCCGCCTTGGCCCGGTACTTTATCAACTCCCACCGAATTTGAAATGCGACACGCAACTTTTGGCCGATTATTTGGAGTTGCTTCCGCGCGACCTGCGATTCGCTTTCGAATTCCGTCACGAATCCTGGCTCGTCGATCCCGTCTACGAGTTACTGGAAAGGCACGGCGTTGCGTTGTGCCTGGCGGAATCCGAAAAACTCGAAGTGCCCAAAGTGTTCACTGCCCGTTTCGCCTATTTCCGCCTCCGCAAGGGGGATTACTCACCCGATGACCGTAAGCGAATCAGTGCCCAGGTGCGCGATCTGGAGAGTGCAGGACGCGACGTTTTTGTCTTCTTCAAACACGAGGACGACCCGTCGGGTGCGTTGTACGCGCAGGAAATTCTCGCTTTAACGGCCGCGGCTAAGGGATAACAGTTTTGGAGGGTGAGCATCCGGTTCGATCATTGAGACGTGCCGGTCGGGATAGTAGTTGATGAGTTTCTGATTTTCCTCGTCTCCCAGATCGAGTGCCCAAACGACTCGCGCTTTATCGATATCCGCGTCATTGTGAATCCATTCGTGAAACATGTGCTGGGGCGCGTAGTGTACGAAAACCAATTGTTTGCCCGGCGACCTGGCGAGTTCTTCATTCACGGCGATGCGCCCTTCAGGATCACCATGATTGACTAAGTCCCACTCATCATAGGCCAGCACGGGAAATAGCTGCTCCTGCCCGATGAACCGGATGCCGTACCAGCAAAAGAAGAGCGCCGCGCAGAAGAGAAATAGAAGTCTCGCTAAGCCGAAACGGTTCAACTTCTGAAGTCCCACGACGCTCATTAAGACAAACAACGAGGCTGTCGCCCCGACGTAATGCGGGTAGAAATATGGATAAAAGTTGGAGGCCAGGACAAAGATTGCGATCGTCGCGACTACCCAGGCGTAACGGCGTTCGCGGATGCCGCAGAGAAAGGCGAGCACCGCCAAATAGAGCGGCGGCAGAAGAAAGAAGCGATAATAGCGGAGGCTGTAGATCAGACGATCAAGGTAACGTCGCACGCTTTCGGGTTGATCGCCATGAATCGCTACTCCGGCCCGGTAATTCAACTCCTGCTCGGGCGTAAGAGGCCGGTGCGGGACTGGGTTCGGCTGCATCACAAAGGTGGTTGGAATTCCATATTCGTAGCGGCTAAGTTGATAGGGAAGCGTGGTCCAGGTTCCAGTCACCGCCTTGTTCTGGAACAGAAGAAGGGTGACCGCGGGAGCCAACATCAATACGGCCGCAGCTGCGGGACGCCGGAGAGTCTGCCAGTTGCGCAGCGGAAGCAGAGGGAGGAAGATCACGGCGGAAACAGCGAGCATCAGGAATTCGAACGGCCTGGTAATGAGATGCATCGCGAGACCGGCTCCGGCAAGAGTTCCCATCAGCAGCGCGTTGCGCGGAGGAAGTGGGTTGCGGAGACGCGCCAGACATCCGAACACCAGACACCCCGAAACCGCTGGAATGGCGCTTGTCCAATAGGTATTCATCCATTGATTCAGAGGCCCGAATTCGAAGACCGCCAGCAAGCCGCCTGCGAGGGCCCAAAGCGGATCCACCCAGGCTCGCAACATCCAGTAAAAGACGGCGCAGAATGCGCCGTCGCACAACAGGACTCCAGCCCAGGGGGTTCCGAACAAAAACTTTCCGAGCGCCAGAACCATGCCTTGCCCCGGCGGATACATCGAGCTGTACCGTGGCTCTTGTAGTACAAAGACCTCCTCGAAAAATCGGCGCATCGGATGAGCTGGGTTCGCCAGCCGGAAGTGAGCAAGCGTGTCTGCCATGAGCAGATGACTGAAGTCATCCGAGCCTGTCGGGGTTGGGACCGGAAATTGGGGGAGCAGCGCCAGGCGGAGTGCGATGGGAAAGAGGAAGAGCGCCAGCATCGACCACCCGGTGTGAGTCGAAAGCCTCCGCATGTAAGGCTGAAGGATCGGACGCGTCAGATACAGTACGGTCAGCAATAGCGCAAGAGCGAGTTCAATGAAGTCGGCAGCGCCAAATCCGAGCAGATTGTGGAGCGGCAGAAATGGGAGGGCTGACATCTAGCTCAACGTTAGTATCGTACGTAAAATAGACGGGTGGATTCGTACATTAAAATTTTATTAACTCTGGAAAAGTAAAATAAATTCAGACTGCCCCATCCGCCATCCCATACACTTGCGTATACAGAGTGACGCGCGGGAATCAGCACCCAATTGGATTTCCGTGTTTCTCAGCTTGCGTAAGTCAAATTTGTACCAAAGAAAGTGGAGGAAGTGTGAAAGACGTCCGATCAATTCTTGCGACCACCCTGTCGATTCTTATGGCGATGCCGGCGGCAGTGTTTGCCGCAAGCCACCGGGAAGCACCCTTGACAGCCCTAGACCACGCTGCCGACATTACCGACTTCTATGCATTTCGCAGCTATGAAAACCCGTCCACGATGACGTTCATCTTGGATGTCGACCCATTCCTGGAACCGTCCAACGGTCCTAATTATTTTCCCTTTGATCCCAGTGTCGTCTATGCGATTCACATCGACAATACCTACGATGCCGTGGAGGATGTCAGCTTCGAATTCCAGTTTACGACCACCATTCGGGCGCCCCAGGTCTTCACCGGCTTTGTCGGCGCGGGCACCGGAGTGAATGCTCCAGCGAATGCACCGACGAGCACAGCCACAGCGAACGGCACCTACTCGATCAACGTCGGCCAACCGGTTGTGCCGCCCGCGATTACTTCGCTTACCGGCGCCGGCGCCGCAGGTCTCAGTCTGCAACAAACTTACACGGTCACGATGGTCCAAGGCAGCGGCTCGACGGCTGTCCGGACCCCGATGGGTTCGGGGCAAACGCTAATCGCGGTACCGAGCAACGTGGGTCCGCGAACTATGCCTAACTATCCGGCGTTGGCGGCTCAGGGAATCTTTAGCCTGGGGAATGGCGTCCAGGTCTTTGCAGGCACGGTTGACGATCCGTTTTACATCGATCTCGGCGCGGCCTTCGACTCTTTCAACTTCCGTCCCAATAACTTCTTTGCGGGAGCTACCAGCGCAGGCGGCGCAGCACTGCCGATTCTCAGTAAGTCGCAGGACTCCAATGATACGACCAACTTCCAAGGCGTTGACATGGTCTCCGGTTTCAACGTCAATTGCATTGCGATTCAAGTGCCGATCACGATGGTGGCGCAAGCTGGAAAACCAGTGATCGGGACTTGGGGCACTACCTCGCGGCTCCGCACAACCGTTCGCCCCGCCGACCCTTCAGCTCCCACCCCAACTCCTGCCGACTACGTTCAGGTGCAGCGCATGGGCAATCCCTTGATCAACGAGCTCATCATCGGAACCGGCTCCAAGGACACGTTTAGCATGTCTCCTCCGAGCCAGGATGCACAGTTTGCGGCATTCGCTCTCGATCCGCTCCTCGCGCGAGTCATGAATGCGGTGTTCGGCCTCCCTGTGCCGGATCCTCCGCGGGCAGATTTGCTTCCGCTCGTTCAATATTCCGGACCGTTCGCCGGGGCCGGTTCTTCATCGGGACCAGTAGCAGACCTGCTGCGTGTCGATACTTCGGTCGCACCGACGCCGAAGGCTTCACGCCGTCGTTTGGGCCTTCTCGCCGGAGACGGAGCCGGATTCCCCAACGGCAGGCGCGTTTCGGATGACGTGACGGATGTGGCGTTACGAGTAGTGGCCGGGGTTCTGTGTGGCACTTCCTGTACTTCGGGCGGCGCGGCATTCTATCCCGCTAACATTCCACTTCTGGGCGATGGCGTCAATACGAATGACGTGACTTACCAGGAAACTTTCCCTTACGTCGCCTGGGCGCACGATGGCCGGGATCGCCGGCACGTGGATCCAGGTGAGGCAGCTTGCACTCCTAATTGTCCTTAGTCTGTTGCCAAGTCCTTGAAAGTGTGGCGGGCAGGCGTGTCGGTTAGGCGCCTGCCCCTTTTTTCGTTTGGTAGTGACGTTCGTCTTTGGCGCGGTTGTTGATGAAAATGAAAATGAATTCTTGTCTGGCACTTTTCCTCTTGGCAGCCGGTCTGGCCGGCGCGGCGTCGACAGCTCCCGGATCGAAGGAAGCGCTCGCGATCGACCATGCGACTGCCACGCGAATCGCTATGGCGAGAGAGCAGATTGCGAAGAATCCGACGCAAGCGGACGGTTTCACCTCCCTAGCCCTGGCCTTGGTGAAAGCGGCTCGCGCCACGGATTCCAACGAGTACTTGAAGCAGGCTGACGAGGCCGTTGCGGACGCCCTTCGGATCACCCCGGACCATTTTGAATCGCTTAAAGCGAGGGTGGCCATCCGGTTGGCCCAGGCGCGCTACAGCGAAGCTCTGTCCGAAGGCAAAAGTCTAAATAAAAAAGTACCCGACGATAACCAGTTGTATGGCTATCTGGCGGACGCCGAGATGGCGCTCGGAGACTATACGGCCGCTGAGAAGTCGACGCAGTGGATGATCGACCAGCATCCCGTGAATGCCCCGGGTTTGCAGCGCGGCGCTCAGTTACGGGACTACTTTGGTTACGGCGAACCTTCGCTTGACTGGTGGAGTTCCTCGTTGCGCATCACGAGTTCTTCCGATTTGGAAGAGAGGGCCTGGATCTTGTCGAACATGAGCCGGGTTGCTCTGCGCATGGGCAAGGCTCAGGATGCGGAGAAGGATGCCCGGCAGGCTCTCGAGCTGATGCCAAACTATCCGGCCGGAAACGATGCTCTCGCCGCCGCGCTGATGGAGCAGGAAAAATCCATCGAAGCAGTGGAAGTGCTGCGCCGCCGATTGGCCGTTGCTCCGAACGTCCGCACGGAATTTCATCTGGCTGAGGCGCTCGAATCGGCGAACGCGGCAACGGAGGCCGTCGGAGAGTTTACGCGATTCGAGAAAGACGCCATCGCCCGGGAGTCTGACCCGGACAATGCGAATCGCGAACTCATCGAGTACTATGCAGGCCATGGACGGGCGAGAGACGCAGTAACGCTGGCAGCGAAAGAGGCACAACGTCGGCAGGATATTTGCACTTTGTCCACGTACGCGCTGGCTCTCGCGGCTGCAGGCAACTACAGCGAGGCGCGAATCCAGATGGAACGCGCGCTGGCGACCGGCGTTAAGGATGCGAAACTCTTTTTGCGAGCCGGGCTGATCGCAGCGAAGCTGAACGATCAGGCTTCAGCGGCGAAATATTTGAAGAAAGCGATCGAGATTAACGCGAGTTCCCCGGAGGCCGGGAAAGCGATCCAGTTGCTGGCCAAGATGCCTTAATCCCAATTTGTAAAGCCGGACGAACGCGTTCAAAACAAATAGCGAAATCTTCGATTTATCCACCACTAATTCACCGGACCCTCGCCGTAAGCGATTCATTTCATTGACCTATAATCCTGTGCAAAAGTGTGTCAAAAGAGTTACTTTTCCGTTGACGGAAAGGCAGTTCGGGAGCATAGTGAAGAAGGTTCCAAGAGGTTTGTTAGACCATAAGCCAAACGGGACGTAACGAGTCGGGAACATTGATCCGCTATCGTGCAAGTAAAAAATGCAGGTAGGGGGAGCGAACGAAATCGGGCGTTTCGGTTTGGTGAGCCTCTCGGCTGGTGATTGGTTGGACGCTTTGATCGGGAAGGGTGCAAAAGCCCTGAGCGGGAGTGTACAGCCGAAAAACAGTCGAGACCGTTTAGCCGGAGCTGGACAACGGGTTGCACGCGATGAATTCGCGCTATTAGGGGCTAACCTGAATGGCGTGAAGGAGCGAGTAGATCGAACGAGTCGAGCGAACGCTGGGCGTTGAGCCGAAGGGATAGGCCAGGAGCTTTGACGTTGGAAAGGTGGTCCGGAAGCGGACAGTCTTTTCAACAGAGCGAAAGGGCGTCCCGAGGAGCAGGTTCCGATCCGGAGTGAGTTGGCAGGCGTGGCCCGGAGCATTGATCCGAGGCGGAAGAAATTCTGTCGCGGGGAGCACAAGGACCGATACGCACGTACCATCTGGATTGCGTAGCTTCGACCGTGCATGCCGGGAGGAAGCTAAATGGTTGGACAGGTCACTTGGAACCATTTCCTTTTTGCCCCCCATAATTTCTAACCGCGCCCGTCTCCTTTTTCCAAGTTCCGGTAACCTGCTTTGAGGTTCAGTATGACCGGGATGGAGTTCCGATCAAGTAAGAAAGTGTTAACTTGCCCCAGCGTCAATGCGTCATCGCGTAGATGATATAGTTCACGCCAATGCGAATGCCCAGCGCCGAAAACCGCTCGGGATACTCAGGATCATCCGCCCACTCCCACGAATCGCCGAGATCGGACTGGAAAGTAATCGCCACCATGAGCCGGCCCTTGTCATCGTAGATGCCGCGCCAGTGCGCCGGACATCCCAGGCATTTTTCAGTGCTATGGGTTCGGACGTAGCGCTGACCCGGCACCTGGTAGCGATCGTCGAGATCGAAGACGGTGTGGAAAATGACGTCGGAGTTAGGGATCTCCACCACCGGACGTCCCGGCAGGACGCGGTTCATGCTGGCCAGGAACACATCCCATTCGTGGTCACCCCAGAAATCGTCGCACATAAAGAAGCCGCCCCGCAGCAGGTACTCGCGAAACTGTTTGGCCTGGAAATCCGTAAGGTTCCATTCCCCTGTTTGGACCGCGTACAGCCAAGGCCAGTTGAAGACGTCGTCACCGTCTTCCAAACTGACCGGTTGCTCGACCGACCTGACATGCAGCCTGGTGAGCCTACGAATTGCGCTCGAAAAATGCCTGTCAGCGCGGGGATAATCCTGGGTCCAACTGGTCAGACCCGTATGCCAGTCCGCTCCATAGCGAGAGAAACGCGATCCCGGAGCCGAGGGATACATCAGGCGCGCGAAGGCCCATTCCGTCTTCTCGTGGTAATCGGGGGGTAGGGGGAAGTCGTTGTACTCGATGCCCGGATACTCGCGGAAAGGCCGTTCGACAGCGTAAACCGCGGCGAGAAACACGAGGAGTCCGACTGCGAGCCGCCACATAGCCGTTGCCCAGAGGATAACATTTTCCTACTTCGATCCCGCGATAGCTTGTTGCAGATAGACGTCGATGACGACGCCGCAGGACGCCTACCCGACGGCGATCTTCAATGGGGCGGAAACCTCAGTGGGGAAAAACTCAGCGGTGAGGAATCGAAAGCGACGTCAAGACATACCCGCTACCGAAGAGCGTACTCAGGCCTTGAGTTCCATAGTCGATCATAATAGAAACCATGCCGCAACAACCGGATCCGCACGTCACTCCAGAGGAGTACTTCGAACTCGACCGCGCTTCGGGATCGAGACATGAATACGTGTTCGGTCAGATGGTGAAGGTTCCGGGTGGATCTCCGCGGCACAGTCTGATTACGGCCAACACCTGTATTGCGTTGGGCAAGAGATTGGCCGGCGGCAATTGCCGGGTCTTCGATTCGAGCCTGCGAGTCTGCCTCGACCTGGAAACATCATTCTACGTCTATCCTGATCTCACGGTTGTGGAAGGCGCGGTGGAGTGCCTGGCTATGCGGGACGAGACCCTGGCCAATCCGAAGATGGTGGTGGAAGTGCTCTCACCTGCGTCTCTCAATTTCGAACTAGGAAGTAAAGCGCGCATGTACACGCGGGTCCCGACGCTCGGGGACCTGTTGATCATCGACCAGGACAAAGTCGCCGTCGAGCACTGGGTCCGGTGGGTGAATCACCATTGGGACGTCGTGTTATTGCAGGAACTCGATGACGTTGTGAAGCTCGAATCCCTAGGGTGCCAGATTCCATTACAGGAAATCTATTCGGGCGTCGATTGGCCGGTCGCCTCAAAACTATGATCATTCTTTGGCGGCATAGTCTCTGCCGTTGAGTTAGGCCGGATCTCGAGTTTGACCGCGACTCGGAATTCAAGACCGGCCGTAGTGCGGCTCTACCTGGAGTGAAGCTACCGGCCGGCGGCGAGTAGTTTCGCATCGCCGTCATTCAAGCCCGAATTCCGCCTGATATCTTCCCGCACCTTCAACTTCCTCCGGTAGCGCGCGAAATATTCGACGATATCTCCGCCATATTGAAAGCTGTACATGATGTCTTCGAAATTCTGATTGTGAGGCAGTCCCAGGGCGTGGCCGCTCTCATGCAAGCAAGTGAGATAGACAATTGAATCGCGGTAGAGTTCGTCGGCTGATCCGGCTTTGGCGATTTGTGCCCCCATCGCCGTGAGGTCCGGAAGAATGTACAGTTCCGCTCCGCGATGACCGTTGACTTCAATGGGGCGCGTTTCGCCGTAAAGGTTCAGTCCGCCGCCCGCCCAGAAAACCCGCAAACGGGCCGTATCCTTGTCCTTGACGGGTTTCATCGCGATGCGCGCGTTCGAAGCCTTTTCCCATGCCTCGAGCGCCCAGGACGCCAGCTGCGAATCGGCCGCTTCGCAGCGGGTGGTTTGAGAAGCTTCGGGACTACATGGCTGAATCCAATAGGTCCAGGTGTCCGGTGCGGCGGCGAGAGATAGAGCCGCAGCCAGAATGACCACCAGGAGCCTCATCGATTGCGAGCCTCGGCCTCGATCTCCAATTTGTCCACCAGATAGTGCAGCCGCTGCTCCAGTTCGCCGACGCGCTTTTTCAGCTCGTCAATCTCTTCGCGCTCGGGATCGGGCAACTGGCCGTGTTCGAGCACCGCGTTATCGGCATTGCGCCTGCGCACGACCCGACCCGGTATGCCTACCACCGTCGAGTTCGGCGGGACTGGATGAACCACCACGGAACCTGCCCCGATTTTCACGTTGTCGCCGATCATGATACTGCCCAGCACCTTCGCTCCGGTCCCAATGACCACGTGATTCCCGATGGTGGGATGGCGCTTGCCCTTCTCATTGCCGGTACCCCCCAGGGTGACTCCCTGGTAGACCAGAACATCGTCGCCGATTTCTGAAGTCTCGCCAATCACCACTCCCATGCCATGGTCGATGAAGAAACGGCACCCTATTTTTGCGCCGGGATGAATTTCGATGCCGGTGAAGAAACGGGAAATCTGGGACATGAAGCGTGGCAGCAGCGGTACCTCTGCCTTATAGAGACGATGCGCGAGGCGGTGCCAGATAATGGCGTGAAACCCGGGATAGCAGAGGAGAATCTCGATGACACTCTTCGCGGCCGGATCCTCGCGAAAAATCGTGTCGAGTTGTTCCCGAATGGTTCGGAACATGGCAATTGGATGAGGCCGGCCTCACGCCGGTTTCAACCGGCTCGCCCTAGTGTCCGCCCGCGGTGGACGGCGCGACCACCGGCACCTTAGCCCCTGAAGGAATCGGCGCCAGCATGTCTTCTTTGCGGTAGACCAGCGTAGAGGTGTTGTAACTGGCTTGTTCGAAGCCGTGCCCGTGGGTAATGGCGTCCGTAGGACAGGCTTCCACGCAATAGCCACAGAAGATGCACCGGTTGTAGTCGATGTTGTAAATCTTGGCGTACCGCTCACCGCCGCTGATCCGGACTTTCTCCGTGTTCTCCGCAGCCTCGATGTAGATACAGTTGGACGGACAGGCGGCGGCGCACAGGAAGCACGCGACGCACTTCTCCAGGCCGTTCTCGTCACGCTGCAGAACATGCGTGCCGCGGAATCGCTCCTCAAACTTCGGCGGTTCATCCGGATAATTTTCCGTGACCGTCGGGGACATCATCTCCTTGAGAGTGACGCTCATCCCCTTGGCCATGGTAGATGCGGTTTCCAGGATCGTTACCAGCGTATTTGCCATCGCTACTTGTATGGTAGCCCAATTTGAGGCGACGCTCTCCGGAGCACCGTCCGATCTCCCGGGCGACTATTGATCGTTCTCGTGTTCCTTGACAAACGCCAGGATATCGAAAGTCTTGATCTCCCGATCCGGATAGAAACTGTTGATGGCGTCCTGCTCGTCGTTGAAGATCTCGAAAATCGTGGCTAATTTGGTCATGACCAGAAGCTCAATATTGCGTTTGTTCATATTGAGCAGTTTGATCTTGCCCCCATTGCGCTTGATACTAGTCGCCACCATCACCATTGCGCCGAGGCCCGTGCTATCCACGTAGTCGACATGCGCCATGTTCAGGATCAAATTAGGGGATGGCCTGGTGGCAACGGCCGAAGCCGCTTCACGGAACGCCCCCGCTTCGGGCCCGGAAGTAATCCTGCCCTTCAGATCCAAAATGATAATCCCCTCACGCACCCGCTCCTGAATCTCCAAACTCATGCTGTTTTCAGCATACCAGGATGACAGGCGACCAAACTCGCTTCCGGTCACGACTGCGAACCTGGAAAGTCTTCTAGGTTCATTCTCTTAGCTAATTTTAGGCATTTACCTCTCCTTGTGCGATAGAATACAACTGTATATGGAGGGTCAGACGCTCAGCGGTCACCAATTTTCCGGCGAATCCTCCCAGAACTCTGAACGTTCGCTGCCCGACCTTATACAATTAGTGGCCCGGATTCAAGCCGGCGATTCCCTGGCACTCGAAGAACTATACCGAATATTTGCGCGCGGTATTAAATATCAGATTTGCCGTCAGCTGGGCGCGCAGGATCTCGACGACAAGGTTCACGACTGCTTCCTGATTGTCGTAGAAGCCATTCGCCGCGGCGAGTTGCGGGAACCAGACCGGTTGATGGGCTTCGTACGAACGGTGGTCCGGCGCCAGATTGCCGCCTACATCGAAACCGTTATCCAAAACCGTAAACAGATTACGGAACTGGAAACCGGCCGAATTGTTGCCGATTTTGGACGAGACCCGGAAAACTCCATCATGGATCGGGAAGAAGAAGAACTCGCTTACCGGGTTCTGAAAGGAGTTTCCCGCCGCGATCGGGAAATCCTGATCCGCTTTTATTTGCGGGAAGAGCCTCAGGAAGTTATATGCGAGAAGATGAACCTGACCGACACGCAGTTTCGCTTGCTGAAGTCGAGAGCCAAGGCCCGGTTCGGCGAGCTGGGTAGGCGCCGATTGTCGCGTGAATAGCCCGATGGTCGCGAATCTTCACGGCAGGGTCCCGGAGAGCTATGCTGTTAGATCATCATGCAACGGATTTCCCGCCGAAGCTTCGCAAGTCTGACGTTCGCATTCACCGGAGGGCCATTGAGTCTTCATGCCGCTACCACCCTCAGCACTATCCTGCAGGCTTCGACCAAGCGCCGGGGGATCCCCGCGTGCTCGGCCATGGCGGCGGGCCCGGACCGCGTTCTCTATCAAGGTGGTTTCGGTTTTCGAGACTCACAGTTAAGGGCTCCCATCACGCCGCAGTCGATTTTCCGTATTGCCTCGATGACGAAGCCGATTACGGCAGTGGCGGCCATGCAGTTGGTCGAACGCGGCCGGCTCAAATTGGATGATCCTGTAAGCAAACACCTCCCGGAACTAGCCCACCTACAAGTCCTTGACGGCTTCGCCGTGGACGGCCATCCAATCCTGCGACCCGCATCCGGCCCTATATTACTCCGGCACCTGCTGACTCACACCTCCGGTTTTGCCTACGAGCTCTGGGATGCGGAATTGACCCGCTATAGCCAATATCTGGCCAAGACGAAGCATCGGGAGTCGAACGCGACGCCGCTGAGGTTCGATCCGGGAACCCGCTGGGAATACGGATATAGCATGGATTGGGCCGGCCGGTTAGTGGAAGCGGTGAGCGGTCAGACGCTCGAATCATGGTTTCAACAGGAGATTCTGCAGCCTCTGGGGATGAAAGATACAAGCTTTATCCTCCCGGAAGAAAAGTTTGAGCGGTTGGTCAGCTATTACCAGCGGGAAGACAATGGAATGCTGAAAGAGCAGGCTCGCAGCATGCCAAAACCGCCCAAGGCTTTCAGCGGCGGAGGCGGCCTCTACTCGACCGCGGAGGACTACGTCCGATTCATGCAGATGATCTTACGTCGCGGGAAAGGCGAAGGCGAGACTCGCATCTTACGCCCTGAGACCGTAGACCTCATGACCGTCAACCACATAGGCGAACTCAGCGCCGGTAAGCTGAAGAGCGTTAATCCAAGAGTTTCAAGCGATATGGACGTGCATCCCGGTCATATAGACGGCTTCGGCTACGGGTTTCTGATCAATGCAGTGGATTACGATGGCGGCCGTGCCGCGGGGAGCCTTGCGTGGGCAGGCATCGACAACACATTTTTCTGGATCGATCCCCGCCGTGCGACTTGCGCTGTCATCATGATGCAATTTCTCCCGTTCTGCGATCGACAGGCTGTCGCAGTCTTGCAGGACTTTGAACACGCTGTCTACGCGACGTTATAATCGGTTGAGTTAACGATGCGCACCGCCATCTTGCTGTTCCTCGTGGCACCTTTGCTTTTCGGCGCAGCGTCGACCCTGGACATTTATTTCATCGACGTCGATCACGGAAACGCAGTGCTGGTGGTAACTCCGGCGGGACAATCCATGCTTCTGGATTCAGGGCCTGCGGGACACCTCTATACCAGGCGGATTCTAGCTGCAATGCAGGCTGCCGAGGTCAAGCAGATCGACTACTTCGTAGTGAGCCATTATCACTGGGATCATTTCGGCACTATCGCGGAGTTGGCCTCCCAGGTTCCAGTCCTGAATTTCGTTGATCACGGCGCCAATGTCGAGGTCGATCGCAGCCCCGAATTCTATCGCTTCTGGGGCATTTCAAATGCTCATCCCGACTATGACCGCTACGTCAAAACGCGCGAGAAGGGCAAACACATCGTACCCGCACCGGGTGATCGGCTTCCGTTGCAAGGAGTGGATGCGCTGGTGGTGAGTTCCGCGGGGAAGGTTCTCGGCCAGCCGCTCAATGTTGCCGGCGCGGGTCCGGCGAGTCCTGGCTGTTTCATGACGGGCGAGCGAATCGATAACGAGGTGGAAGACGGACAGTCGCTCGGCATGCTGCTCACTTTCGGGAAGTTCCGCTTCATCGATTTGGGAGACCTGACCTGGAGCATTTCCTACCGGCTTTTTTGCCCGGAAAACAAAATCGGACACGTGGATCTCTACATGATGACCCACCATGGCCTGACGATCGACAAGGAATCGCAAGGTCCGGCTTTGTGGAGTGCGTCGTCGGACTCGCCGGCCGAGGTGTATGGTTTACATCCCCGCGCCGCGGTGCTCAGCGCGGGCGAGGATTACGTCGGTCGAATGGCGACTCCGGAGGCGTGGCAGACTACCCGTTCGTCACCCGGCCTCGAAGACATCTGGGAGCTGCACTATCAGGCACAGGGTGGTCCGCAGAACAATTCTGATGAAGACTTCATCGCCTGCCCAAACGTGAATGACTGTCACGGAGGCACCTGGATCAAGGTTTCCGCTCAGCAGGACGGGACGTTTACGATTACCAATCAGCGCAATGGTTTCTCAAAGCGTTATCCCGCACGAAACGCTTTGAGGGGTCAATGATGAGATTGCGATTGACCATGAAAACTGGAGTCACTCGCCGGCGCCAGCCTGGTACGCTACAGACTCAATTCTGTGTTTTGGCTCTGCTGGCTTTCTGTCCCGCGATGCACGGCCAAAAACCGCCACAATTCGAACTAGCCCGGACGCTTACCGGACACCAGCGTTATGTCGCCGCCCTCGCTTTCAGCCCAGACGGAGGTACATTGGCCACGGGTAGTTGGGACGGGACGGTCAAACTGTGGGAAGTGACTTCCGGGCGTGAGCTTCGCACTCTGACCGGGCATAGCATGGCGGTTACTTCGGTGGCGTTCAGCTCCGACGGGCGAAGGGTCGCGGGTGGCAGCGACGACACCAGCGTGATCGTCTGGGACGCTTCCTCAGGTAAGATACACCGCAAGTTCGAGGGCGACCCGAGTTACGTGACGGCGGTGGCATTCAGCCCCAATGGAACCCTGCTCGCTGCCGCGACATCGCATGCCCGAATCAAGATCTTCGACGTGACGAGCGGCCAGCCGGTGCGGACGCTCGAAGGTCATTCGATGACCGTGCACACCATCGCGTTCACTCCTGACGGGCGGTCGATTGTTTCCGGGAGCAGGGATCAGACGATCAAAGTCTGGGACTTGGCCGGCGGTCAAGTGTTAACTAGCATGGGGAGTCCGGAGAGATTTCTGATTTATTCTCTCAGCGTGAGTCCGGATGGCCGACGGGTGGCGGCGGGGAGCAGCGGAGGGGGCTTGAAGATCTGCCAGCTGGCGAGCGGGGAGTGCGGGAAGATCGGAATTCAAGGAAACGGGCAGCCCTACGTGTTTTCGATCGCTTGGCTGCCTGACGGCAAATGGCTGGTCTCGGGCAGCGGTCGCGGCGTGATTTCTCTTTGGGATGCCAGTACGGGAAAGGTCGCCGGGCAGGTGCAGGGGCCGTCGACTGCAGTGGAAGCGATCGCGATCAGTCCCGACGGACGCTGGCTGGCTAGCGGTGGTGATGACGATCACGCTAAACTATGGCGCGCGCTGCCGTAAGCGGTATGCTGGGGCTATGGCAACGTCGCTTTCAACGGAAAATCCCAGTCACGATCTCGACATGGTCCCGATCTTCAGTTCCATGAACCATGACGCCGAGATGGAGGCAATGGCCTTGCATTCTCTGCTCGAGGCGAATGGCATTGAATCGGCGGTAGTAGGGCCGAGCAGCATCCCCAGCGTGGAGTTCCAGGTCCAGGTTCCGCGTTCTCAAATGGAGGAAGCTGAAAAGGTGCTGGCAGAAGCGCGTGCGGCAGGTCCAGCGGCAGCCGAAGAGGCGGAAGCGGCAACCGAGCCCGGCGGGTCTGCACAGCTCGACGCCGTGGAATAGGCAGCCCATATAAGCATTAGGTGAAGATGTCAGGCCAGCGGCCATCGCCGGTGAGGCAGACGACTGGAACAATTGGCCGATTAGCGGCACATCCGCAACTACTGAACATTCGGCGTGGCTACGCGGGCACCTTGGCCTCAAGACGCCGCTGCCGGCTTCGCAGACACCCGAGCCCTCCGGTATCGTTTCGCCGCGCAGAGCGTTAGCCGAAGTGGGCTGCTGGGCTGATCGATGCAGTTTAAAGGGGAGTGACCGTAGCCATCACCACCGATGGATGATAGAGACTCGGCGCGATGATTTCGCCGATGGCCACCAGGGTGCCGTATTCATCGACGGCCTTGACGTGCTTGGCCGTACGTGGAACATTGAACGGCGACGAGTGAAAATCGCGGCCTTGGCGGATTTGGCCGGCGGTTATCGGATCGACATACACGGTAGGAAACGACGGGAGTAATTCCGCGGCGGGGATCAGAATTTGCGGCAGAGCATCCTCCGCACGCAGGATCTCGAGCTCCGCAATGGTGCGCGCCTGAGCGATGTCGAATTCGCCCGAGCGAGTGCGGCGCAAAGCGTGCAAGTGCGCGCCGCAGCCGAGCGCCTGGCCAAGGTCGTGTGCAATAGCACGGACATATGTCCCGGTGGAACAGCGCACTACAATCGAAGCGAGGTCGCCCTCGAGCGCCGTCAGCCGCGCTTCGTAAATTTCAATCTCGACGGGGGCCAGATCGACCGCCTTCTTCTGACGCGCTAGTTTGTACGAAGGCACTCCGCCGACCTTCTTAGCCGAGACTGCCGGCGGCGTCTGCTGAATTCTTCCGACAAAGCGGTTCAGTTCGGCTTCGAGTCTGGCGTGGTCGAAGGTGACGGGAACCGGTTCTCCGGCAGGCACTCCCGCACGGTCGTAGGTATCGGTCGCGAAACCGAAACGCACCACTGCTTCGTAGATTTTTTCCGCGCCGAGGTAGAACTGGGCGAGCCGCGTCGCTTGGCCGATGATCAGCGGCAGCACACCGGTCGCGATAGGATCGAGCGTACCGAGGTGCCCGATGCGTTTCGTCCCGGCGATTCGCCGCATTTTCCCGACGACGTCGTGGGACGTCCAACCCTCCGGTTTATCGACGACGATCACGCCGTCCAGGGTCTTGATTTGCGTGTGAATTTGGGTTTCGGTCAAGTTAACGCCAAGCCTCAATCTGTGGAATCACGCTCTGGATGACGGTACCTATCACCTGGAAGCTCCTCGCGCTGAGCTTGTCCATGGCATCCTTTTCGTTATGCCACCAGGAATTGTCGGGGCCGTAGTCGAAGTCGATAATGTCCACCGCCCTGATCCCGGCGCGAAGAAAGGGCTGATGGTCGTCGTCGATACTTCCCTGCTTTCTTGGAAAACTGGCACTGAAACCGAGGCGATCGGCGTTCTGCCAGATAAGATCCCGCAATCCCGACGCCGAACTCTGGTCGTATAGGAGATCGAGATTCTTGTCGCCAATCATATCGACGTTGATCAGTGCCTTGACCTTGGTCGCAGTCCCATCGGAGAGCCATTGTTGAGCGAGTTGCCGGCTGCCGTAAAGGCTATCGGAAGCGCTCCATTGCCCGAAGGCTTCTTCGCCGTCAAGCCAAACCAGCCAGACGTCGTCCTGACGGGGCGCGCCCTCGAGCACGGACAGCATTTCGAGCAGAAAGCCGGTCGAAGACCCCCCGTCGTTAGCGCCCACGAAACCCGGCAGAAGTTTGGTGTCATAGTGGCCGCTAACCACGATCGCTCTGCCCGATTTCCCTGGAAAACGCGCAATTAGGTTGTGCATGACGATGGGGCCTTTGGGCGTAGTTGCCGTGAAATTGTCATCGATGAGTGTAGCGCCATGGGCGCGGATCTCCTTTGCGATAAATGCCTGTAGCTGTTTGATGGCTTCCGAGCCCGGCGGACGCGCTCCGAAGCTCACGGCTTTGCTGGTGTAATCGAGCGCGCGTTGACCGCTAAAATCGTGCGCCGCGCACCATGACGCGGCAGGCATCAGGCAGGCGACGGCGAGGAGGGTAATCGTTGGGCTTCGCATATGTATCCGAGGGTGAAGTTTTTTTCCCGATCGAGCGGCTCGAGCAGAGGTAACAACAGGGCCGGCGGTCCGAGGCACGCGGCTGCGGGAAGAAACAAAATCCAGCGCCACCCTCCCTTAAAGAATTGTATGCCGTTGAGGAGGCGTCGCGATAGCAGACGAAAGTATCCGCCATTGGGTTCGATCCGCAAAACTTCCAGACCAGCCTGCTGGAGAAGGTGGGCTACCCCGTAGCGGGTGTAGCGGAAATAATCGTGCGGAGCCTGATGAACTTCCCAATCGAGCGGGACGGCTAGCAGAAGTCGAGCGCCAGGCTTCATCGTGCGGGCGATCTCCCGCAGAGCGCGTCCGGGATCATGAACATGCTCGAGGGTCACCATGTTGATGGCGGCGTCGAATACACGCATCGCGGAAGGGCAAGCGCGCAGAGGTCCGAAAGCACATCGAGTTTCGAATAGTTCCAGGCGGTGTCGCCAACCGCCAGGTCGACCCCGATATAGCTTTGCCTGGTAAATAATTTTTTGTGCCGCGCCTCGCCCGCTCCGGCATCGAGAACTCTCGCACCGGGGGCAAGCGAACGCGCGAATTGCTCTAGTTCCCGATCGATCATTCCCTCGACGTAGAGCACCTGGTCACGCAAGCGCCGAGGCAGCAATGACGCCAGTTTCGTGGGTGTCACGCGATCCTCCTCGCTTCGATCATGATGCTGGATCCTTTCTGGAAGAATGCTTCGAACCATGTAAAAGGCAAGGCCGCGGCGACGACACCGAAATAGGCCAGATTCTTTATGAGGCGCACCGCTCCGCCACGGTCGGTCCCGCGGATAGCGCGTGAGACGGGATCGAGCGACGGCGCCAGACCAGTGGCGAGTCCCGCGGGGTGGTCTCGCAGAGAGAAGTGTTTTTCGCGAACCACTTCAAAGCCGCAGGAACGCAAAAGACGCCGCAGATCGGACCCGCGGAAGACATGGATATGGCGGGGAACGTCCAGTCCTGTCCAATTTTTTCCCAGCAACGCCGCTTCCCAACAATCGCGGTCAGGAACTTGAACGATCATCCTGCCGTCGGGATGTAGCAGTCTCGAGGCTGCACGGAGGTAGGCAGCGGGATCGAGCAGGTGCTCGACTACGTGGTACATGGTGATGAGCGAGCAGGAGCCGGGTTCGATGGGCGCGGTCACCAGGTCGCCAGTCAGGACGCGGATGCCGTTCTTCTCCCATGCCACTCTCGCAGCCTCAGCGGAAAAATCCAGACCCAGGACAGCGAAACCGTGCTCCTTCATCATGCGGAGAAAGAGGCCTCCGCTGCAGCCAACGTCAAGGACTGAGCCAGGCGCTTTTGAATCGCGCACTGCCCGCTCGGCGAAGCGCACATGGTCAAGGAGCACCAGCCTCCGATAACCTTCCTCTAAAAGGCCTCCGGCGAACCAGTAATTCTGGGCGTAGAATCCCGCTACCTGCAGGGGAGTGGGTCGTGGTGAGAGACGCACGAGGCCGCAAGCGGCGCACTCCACTAAGGAATACGTTCCGCTGGCAATGCCGAAGAGGCGGTCGTGAGACGTCAAAATCAATTTGGATTCCGGACTGCCGCAGAGCAGGCAGAGTTCTGCTTCAGGCTTCATCGAAGCGCCGCTTTCTCGCTCAGGTCGCGAAGCGAGATGCGGTTCTCCATAATTAGCGCGCGGACCTGGCTGCCCGAGAGTTTGCGAATCCGGCGAAGGCTTGTCCGCTTGAGGAGAGTTTGCGGAATTGCGAGCAAGGCCGACAGATCGCCCAGAATGAGGCCCGCAACCAGCTTGAGTTTCCCTCTCCAGCCGGGGAACGCCGCAGCCTCGCCTTCGCCACGCCACGCCGCTCCAGCGCCACCCAGCAGGCGGCAAAGGTAGTAGAACGGGTTCAAGGCCAGCAGCCTCCAGGGAAATAGCTTTACGGCCAGCAGCACCCGGTTGCGCTCGATCAGCTTGAGCCTTCCCACGCTGGCAATCCCGAGCGTGGAGCCCCGGTGATGCCGAACCACTGCGTCAGGAGTATAGAGACAGGTCCAACCGGCGATGCGGGCGCGCAACCCGAGTTCCGCGTCATCGCCATACGCGAAGAGATTCTCGTCGAACCCTCCGATCTGGTCGAGCATGGATTTCCGGTACATAGCGGCGCAGCCGTCGGGCCACAGCACCTCCTCCATGCGATTGAACTGACCGTGGTCGCGCTCGCCGGTTCCGCGGCCGCGATTCTGGCCATCGGGATAAATCAGGTGACCGACTTTGTCGATTAGTGTCGGATCTTCCCACACCACTATTTTGGCTGCGGCCATGCCCACTTTCGGGTTACCTTCGAACGCACTCAGCAGAGCGCCGAGGAATTGCGGATTCGCCTCAGCATCATTGTTCAGCAAAGCTACGAATTCGCCCCGCGCCGCCGCAATTCCCTGGTTGTTGGCGGCGCAGAAACCACGATTATCCGGATTGCGGACAAGGTGCGCGCGGGGAAAAGCCTGAGCCACGACGTCGGGTGAGCCGTCCGTGGAACCATTATCGACAACGATGACTTCGAAGTTAGAATACTCCTGCCGCGCAAGGCATTCGAGACACGCACGCAGCAATTCGCGCCGGTTCCAGTTTACGACGATACAGGAGATTAGAGGAGAGGCCGTCATGCCGCATACCTGTTGTATTATAGCGGCAGAGAGGAAGGTCTCTCCTTATCTATGGCTGCGATCAGCGAGACGCTGCGGCAGGCGCGTTTACGATCGGGCATCGATCTGGACCGTCTGGCCGATAAAACTAAGATCAACCCCCGCTACCTCCAGGCGATCGAGGCGGGCGACTTCGGCAAGCTGCCCAGCGGGATCTTTGCCCGGATGTTTGTCAAGCAGTATGCGGACGCGGTCGGCTTGGATGGGGCCTCATTTGCCGAAGAGTTCCAGCGGAGCACGTCCTTCGGCCACGATTCCAGCTCGGATATCCAGACCATCGCAGCCACTCGTCACGATTATCATCCCAGCGTCCCCGGGCTCTCGGCAGCGGGCGACCGGGTCAGGAACGACCGTCTCGCCAGCATGCTTTCTTCCTTCATCTGGGTGGTCGCCGCGGTGCTGGTTTGTGCCGGTGCGTACTACGGGCTGGCGCATCTTCCCAGCCGCTCTGCGACCGTCGCTTCATCAACGGCAAAACCCTTGGAAAATCAGCCTCCAGCGCACGCGAGTAGCGGCTCCGCTGCTCCCGCAACGTCATCTTCCGCGCCTCCTACGGCCGCAACAAGCGCCGCACCCGTAACGCCCGGGGTCGCAGCAAATCAGAATCCTGTGAACGCTACTGCGGCTCCGCCGCCGTCATCCCCGATTCAGCTGGTGATCTCCGCATCCGGACCGGTTTGGGTAACAGCCGTTGCCGATGGCAAGACAGTCGTTTCCGAGTTGATGAATGCGGGATCCAGCAAAATCGTCGATGCTACGGAGACAGCCCGGCTCAGACTGGGGAGCGCGGGAGCCGCCTCAATCACCTTCAATGGGAAGCACTTGGAGCCTTTCGGAGGAGTCGGCGAAGTGCGCACGGTAGTATTCACGCCGCAAGGCGCTCAGGTGATTTCCCTGACGTCTCCCAGACTAGAGCCCTCGGCTAATCCGGATCCGCTGCGCTGACGCAATTCCGCCAGCCTGCGCCGTCTCTCCAGACGAGCCATCACGAGCAGTTCGCGGCGGCGCCGGTTTTTTACCTTGGTATCCACTCTGCGCCAGAATTTCCAGAAATAATCTACCGCCGACAAGAGTGAGAAAACTACTACTGCCCACATCAGCCAGTAAGCAGGCGTGAGAAAGAATGCATGCCGCAGGGAAAGTAATACCGCCGATATCGCCACTACCTGAGAAATAGTCTTGGTTTTTCCCAGATCACTGGCCGCTATGGTGTATCCTTCAGCCGCGGCGATGCTGCGCAGACCTGAAACAGCGAACTCCCGCCCAATAATCAGCACTACCATCCAAGCTGGAATCGCGCGGATTTGTACCAAAGAAATAAGGGCCGCCGACACCAGTAACTTATCGGCGATGGGATCGAGCAGTGTACCAATGGTGGTTACCTGTCCCCAGCGTCGAGCGAAATACCCGTCGAGCAGATCGGTTGCCGCGGCCACCAGGAAAATCGCGAGCGCTAGCCAATCGTTGGTCAGTTCTATTCCAAGTACCTTTATCGGAACGTGCTGCTGGACCAGCGCGGCTACCAGCAACGGCACGAAAAAAATACGCGAAATAGTTAGAAAATTTGGAGTGTTCATCTTCCGATGTGGAAAATGGCCAGATTGTCAAGGCCGCAACCGAATTTCTGTAGTAAATTGCAGTGAAAGCGCTCTAGAGCTCGTAAAGTCAAGTATTCATTAACGTTAGCTAAGGTGCTGCGTTTTGGTTCATTGCGTTCAAACCCACACAAACGGCGACACTTAGCGGCGATCTGCCGGCAATCTCCACAGAGTTTTCCACAGATCCTACCCGTGATGACACTACCTGTGGGTTTCATCCGCGACGACATACCGAGCCAGCCTCCCGCGGATCGATTCCGGAACCTCGGCTTCGATCTCGCATGATAATTCGTTGTATTCCTCACGCGTCACCCGCGCGGAACTATGTAGCAGCGCAATGTCCGCCCCCGCCGCCAGCGGAATCTGAAATCTCTCCGTTCTCACAGTATCAAACGGCAGAGCGTCGTCAATCAAGTGAGAAGTCTCTCGCGTCCTTCACCGGTCAAGGCACTCACCAGGGCCGCGCCGATCCCCCGGTTTGACGGAGGGTCTTGGTGGCCCAGGATGCGCTGCGCGAGCACACTCACTTCTTCCCGATCGGGCGCCAGGCGGTCAGCCTTGTTGAGCACCAGCAATTGTGGAGTTCCGGCCGCACCGATCTCCGCCAGGACTTCCAGGACATGGATGGCCTGTTCATGAGCGTGTTCCGCTGAGCAATCTACTACATGCAAGATCAGCGCTGCCTGGGTGACTTCCTCCAGCGTGGCGCGAAACGCCTGAACGAGAGTTGCCGGCAGGTTGCTGATAAAACCTACCGTGTCACTCAGCAGGACCTTCCGTTTGGAGGGCAGCGGCAGAATCCGGATGGTGGGATCGAGCGTAGCAAACATCCGGGCGTCAGCCAATACTGCCGATCCGGTCAGTCGGTTGAACAGAGTCGATTTGCCCGCATTGGTATAGCCGGCCATGGCGATGAGCGGCAGCGGCACGGACTGCCGTTTCGCCCGGTGAAGGGCCCGGCCGGTGCGCACGGCTTCGATGTCCGCTTCCACCTTACGGATGCGCCGGGCGATGCGGCGGCGATCGGTTTCGAGTTTGGTTTCGCCGGGACCGCGGGTGCCGATTCCGCCGCCGAGCCGGGACAACGCGGCACCCTGGCCGGTCAGACGGGGCAACAGGTACTTAAGCTGGGCGAGTTCCACTTGCAGGCGGCCTTCGCGCGTGCGAGCACGCCCGGCGAAAATGTCGAGAATCAGTTGGGTACGTGTCAGAATCTTGACACCAACCGCTTTTTCGAGATTGCGTTGCTGAGTAGGAGTGAGGTCGCAGTCGAAGATGACCGAGTCGGCCTGGGACGCCGCAACCAGATCCGCCAGCTCGTTTGCTTTTCCGGAACCGATCAGCGTCGCGGCATCGGCGGTTTCACGAGACTGGAGTAAGCGGCCCTGCACATCCGCGCCCGCACTTTGGGCCAACTGCACGAGCTCATCCATCGACTCGTCGGCGAGCATATGCGTAGTTCGACCCTTGCGCTCTGGGCCCTTATGTGTGAAGCCCGCGAGAACCACTCGCTCCGGTAGTTGCTCTAGTGAGACCGCGCTCGTTAAACCTCCGTACCACCGCTATGCGTAGCAGGCACCGCGGGACTATGACCGGCGTGCGCCGTATGGCTGCTTGCCGCGGATCCAGCCGGATAAGGATGGCCGCTTCGCACCGTGACCACCGTCGAGATGGCGTGTTTAAAAATCAGTTGTTCCTGGTTATTAGTCTCGAGGACCAGCGAGTACTTATCGAAACTCCGTATTCTTCCCGATAACTTGACTCCACTGAGCAGGTAAATCGTGACTACCCCTTTTTCTTTGCGCGCATTGTTTAAAAAGCTCTCTTGAATGTTTTGCGCCGGTTTTTCCATGCCAACTCCCGCCCCAGACAACAGGCCGCAATCAGACTGTATTCTACAACGTACGAGGGGTGGTTTGCGAGATCTCCAACCTTGGGACGGAATTTTCGCTGATTCAACGTACCAGTAATCACGCGCACACAGGTTGGCGTGAAGCCGACACCGAGGTGCGACTGGAGCGGCCTGTCAATTAAGGCAGGGCCACTCGACAAGAGATCATGGACATCGGAACGTGCCGGACCGGAGGGATGCGCTAATGAACGCCGATTGCGCAGGCGGCCTACTGTGCGGATTGCCAGGCGCGCACGAAGATTTGCTCGGTCTCGCTTACCAGACGGGACCATAGTGAGTCCGGATCGGAATCGAAAACCTGCTTGGCGTCGGCGTTGAACAGATACCAGACCCCCAGTTTCATTTCGCCCTCCAATTGTCCCCTGCCCCAGCCACAATAACCTACGAAGGCGTGAAAATCACCTGGCCCGGCACTCGCGGCCAAGGTCTTTTCGAGGAGCGGCCGCGTGGAAACCAGGTAGACATCGCCCAGCACAGGTATGGCGTCATCGGGCTTGCTGCCGGACTTAAGTAATGCCAGGATCGCGGAAAGATTGACGGGACCGCCAATGTAGACCGGGTCGGAACGATGGCCAGCCGGTTTGAACTGCTCGAGCGCGCGAGAGATTGGAACCTTCGACCGCCGGTTGATGATCAGGCCGACAGTGCCGTCTTCGTCATACTTCACCACTAAGACGACTGACTTCGCGAAACTCGGATCCGGAAAGTCGCGGGAAGCCACCAGTAGCTTGCCCGTAGCCAAATCTTTGGAGTTCCTGGATTGCGCCTCCACAGTCACAGGCAGCCATAGTAACAAGGCCATCACAAACAGAAGGGACTCAAACCGAAGTCTCATGACACCGATTCTACGCTTCTTCTTCGTAAACGTGATGAGTGGACTCCGGCAGGCGGCATGCCTCACAAGGAAGACTCACGTCTCCTTCCCGATTACGTCCGCTCACGCGCAGAAGTTTTCTACGACTTCTTCTTCGCCGGGATTTTCGCTCCGGACTTGCGTGCCTCGCTAAGCCCGATCGCCACTGCCTGCTTTCGGCTCGTCACCTTTTTCCCGCTGCCCGACTTGAGTGTGCCTTCCTTTTTCTCCTTCATAACCTTGTGAACTTTACTTTGGCCTTTGGAGTTGGAAGCCTTCGCGCGCTCAGCCATGACCGTCATCGCACGCTGTGGCTGAGACGGTTGACCGACGGCGTCGCTGGTTTCGACTGGCTGCTCCTACCGCAGTGGAGGCAGCGTTTACTGCTCGCCCGGGTTGCCAGATGGCAGTTGGGACAATAGATGGTTCCTGAACCTTGGATGGTAGTATTCGTCGTCATATGTTCAATCCTTTGATCGTCTTGGTGCTTTCGACGTCTGCGCATGAGCACGTGAATAACCAATCCCTAAATCGTCCGATTCCGAGAACTGGATGAAGATTGCTGGCATGCAGTCTCTGATGTGAACCCGAATTGGGAATCTGCTGTAACAATTTGGCGACGCGAAACTGGTGTGGATGATTGCGCCATTCATTCCAGGCTTCTTCGGAAAATCTCGGAGCGCGGGACGAATTTGACGTCGGGATCCAACGGGAACATGGGACGGGCGCAGCGTTTGTGGCCAAGCGACGGCAAATTTGCGCTGGTGGCGCCCGGGGCGTCGACATTGACCATGCGATCCGCGTAATCCTCGAAGAATCGCCGCTCGCAGTGCGGCGATTTTACAATCACGATGTCGAAACGCGCGGGATCCTGGCCGTGCGCCAGGAACAGCGAGCGATTGAACAGGTGCACCGGACGGCTGGAGACCACTAGAGTAATGGAACCGGTCTCGAGGACCGCGGTCTGGCCGGAATTGTAAATCGAACCATCGGATTCGCTCGGGAAGTAGCCGTCGGAAAGCAATCGGACTCGCGCATCCACGGTAAGCGGTCGGAAACGGGGGTCGAGGGTTCCCCCTAAAGCGACTCGGATCTCTCGTCCAACCCCCGCTGCGGAGGCCGCCTGAACGGCCGGCGCATCAACGAGCGGAATCAGCGCGGTTCGCGTGCAACCAGACTCGATCAGGCCCCGAAGGATGGAGTTGCTATCTCCGGGTGCGCCGGAACTGGTAGCGTCCGCGGCATCGACCAGAACTACGCGACCATTGGGATCGCAAGCGATTCGGAGGCTCTGTTCGAGGCTCGTCAGGTTGGAGTGCAAATGCTGCCGCACGGCCCAAAAGCCATTTGCCATTTGGATGGCTTCGCGCTCGGCGAGGTCTGGCTCGTCGTCGGTAACGACCACCGCGTTCGAGCAGAGTTCCGCGACATCGGTAAAGGGATTGCCGATGAACATAGCAGCGGAAAGACCATGCGGCCCGTTCTCGACGCGTTGCGCGTGGCGAATAGAGTGGCCGAAAAGTCCCGTGGAGGTGATCAATTCATCGCCGCGCACTAACGCCGGGATGCGCACGCGCGAGGTGACGGGCTTCACTTCCCGGCCCATGATTTTCAGCAGCAGCTGCGCGGCGCGCCGGCCAGTCTCCACGAAGTCAACATGTGGATAGGTGTGATATACAGTGATGGCGTCGCTGAAACGCAGCATTCTGACGGTCAGAATTCCGTGCAGGTCGAGGGACACGACGATCGGCACAGTGTCTCCCACGATCCTGCGAACTTCCTCGATGATTCGGCCTTCGGTATCCTCTTCGTTCTCCGCTACCATTGCGCCATGGAGCGCCAGATAGACGCCGTCGGGTCGCCCGGCCTCTCGCACGGCGCCGGTGAATTCGCTCAAAATGCGATCGAAGGCTGCGGCTGTAAGAGTTCCTCCCGACGTGATAAAGCGCGCGCTGTACGCGGGGAAAAGCTGAATATCGCGGCGCGCATCGAAGATTTCGAGCGCTCCGCCGACCTCGTTTCGGACCTTACGATGGTGATCGAGGATCGACGGACCGAACTCGACCACGAAATCCTCATAGCGTGTAGGCTGGGGATTAAAAGAAGACGTTTCCTGCTTGCATTCGCCGATCAGGATCTTCCACATAGCTACCGATTGTATGCCTGGCGCGCAGGCGCCGGGCACAGACTTTGCCTGAGGGATCAGCGAGATCCTGGTGAGCGGGGATCCATGCGGACGTGGTCTCGGAGGTGGGTGCCCGCCCCACATTCATTGAGAAATGGCGAAACTATCCTGCAGTAGGCTGAAGCCTGTGTCATGCAGGGAGCAATAGTTCGCGCGCTTCCGCTACGAGGAACAAGGAGCCGGTAATGAAGGTGGTTCCCTTGGCTACGCGTAGTGCGGCGGCTAAGTTCGGGGCGATCACTATATCCGGATGGTCGACGAGTTCGAGGAAACGTTCCGGAGCCAAGGCACGGGGCTGTTGCGGGGCGGTGACGATCACTTTGGCGAAACGGGGAAACAGCGTTCCCGCTACTTCCTCGACTGCCTTATCTCGCATAGCGCCGTAGATGAGAGTGAGGGACTCGGCGGCATAGAAACGGTCCACGTAAGCTGCAAGCGCTCGCGCACCCGCGGGATTGTGCGCGCCGTCGACGATGATCTCCGGATTTTGCGACAAACGCTCCAGCCGTCCCGGCCATTTTGCGCTCGCGATTCCGGATTGAATCGCCGCTGTCGACACACCCAGCGTCTCCAGAGCTAAGACGGCCGTACGGGCATTTTCAACCTGGTGCTCTCCGGCCAAAGGGCAAACGAGCGAAAGCCCCCGTAGGGTGAACCGGCTGCCCTCGCGGTCCGAGATTGCGTTCTCGATGGGCCAGGCGCGTGGATCGATTAAAGTAACTCCTAATTCCAAAGCTCGAGCTTTGATTACGGCGTCCGCTTCCGGACGCTGTGGAGTAATCACGGCAGGAACTCCGGGCTTGAGAATGCCTGCCTTTTCGAAAGCGATGGCTTCGATGCTGCGGCCCAGCCAGGCTTCGTGGTCGAAGTCGACCGGTGTGATGACGCAAAGCTGTGGTTCGACCACATTCGTCGCATCGAGGCGGCCGCCGAGTCCGACTTCGAGGACAATCCAGTCGCACGCCGAGCTTTGGATGACAAACGCCATTGTCGTCACGGTCTCAAAGTAACTGGGATGCTGGTCGAGTTCGCCCGCGGCCATCAATGACTCGGCGCATTGGTGGACCTCGTCGAAAGCTGCGGCAAATTGTGCCTGAGAAATCGGCTGGCCGGCGATCTGAATCCGTTCGGTGGGTTCGGCCAGGTGCGGCGACGTATAAAGCCCGGTGCGGAAGCCGGCCGCACGCAATCCTGATTCGATCATGGCGCACGTTGAACCCTTTCCGTTGGTTCCGGCCACATGCACGAAACGTCCGCGCAAATGAGGATCGCCCAGCGCCGACAACAATAAACGAATACGCCCTAACTCGTATTTAGCAGCTTTCAACTCGTTGCCGAGCGAGTACAGGAACCGGACGGATTCCGCGTAGGTCATGCCTTCCTAACCGCGCGGTTTCGGAACGGGGGTTTTAAATGCTTTCACCGGCCCGCAAAAAAAGTCGAGCGCTCCCGCGATGTAGGTCTTGAGTTCAGAGCGCGGGACGACCGCGTCCAGCATCCCATGTTTCAACAGGAATTCGCTCCGCTGAAAGCCTTCGGGCAGCTTTTGCCGGATGGTCTGCTCGATGACGCGAGGCCCGGCAAATCCAATCAGTGCGCCGGGCTCGGCGATATTGAGATCCCCCAGCATCGCGAGACTGGCGGTGACGCCGCCAGTGGTCGGATCGGTTAACAGGCTGATATAGGGAACTCGCGCCTCGTCGAGCCGCATGAGTGCCGATGAGATCTTGGCCATCTGCATCAGACTAACCGCCCCTTCCTGCATGCGAGCCCCGCCCGAAGCCGATACGATGATAATCGGCGTCAGTTCAGCGATGGCGTGTTCAATTGAGCGGGTGATCTTCTCGCCCATGACGCTGCCCATGCTCCCGCCGATGAACTTCGCCTCCATCGCGCAAATTCGCACACGGCGTCCGGCGAGCGTGCCGAAGCCCGAGACGATTGCGTCATCGAGACCGGTAGCCCCGCGCATGGCGGTGAGGCGCTCGGAGTAAGGCTTCTGATCCACGAACTGGAGTGGGTCGGCGGATACCAAGCCATCATCGCAGCGTTCGTAGCAGCCGTTGTCGAACAGCAAAGCTAACCGAGTCAGTGCGTCGATACGGAAATGCTTGCTGCACTTAGGACAGACGCTGTTGGTTGCATCGAGATCCTTCTTCCAAATGATCTCCCGGCAGCTTTCACACTTTTGCCAGAGCCCTTCGGTGCGGACCGTACGCTCCCCGTCTTCGGAACGCGGCTTCTTCTCTCCGTTACTCTCTTTGCGCTTGAACCAGGACATTCCCGTTATTTACCGTAACATGGCGGTCTACCACAACAGACTTGCAGTCTATCCCGCGATCGCTATCGAGGGTAAGGAGAGCCTCGCAAAATGGCGAAGGCCCGATAGATCTGCTCGGCCAGCATCGCACGCGCCAGTTCGTGCGGAAAGGTCATGGCCGATAGCGACAGCAACATCCCGGCCCTGGCCCGCCACGCGGCCGGCAAACCGTCTGCACCCCCTACCAGGAATACCAGATCTCTGCCGATCATCTCGGCTTTCGCGAAAACGCGCGAAAATGCATCGGAGTCGAGCACCCGGCCTGTGGGATCGAGATAAATGTGATCGGCCGACGGGTGTTTGGCCTGGAGGTCAGTACGATCAGGACGGATCTCGAGCATCTGGGTCGGAGCATACCGGGAAGCCCGCTTGACAAAATCCTCCGCAAGCAAATTAGCGTTCTGATCCCGAGGCTTGCCGATGTAATACAAGAAGACTTTCAAGACCGCGCTTACGCCCGCGCCTCCACGGCAGGAGCATCGTGGCCCGCGGGGAGGGCTACGACTTTAGCGGCGCGCCACAACCGCTCCAGATCGTAGTACTCGCGTGCCTTGGTCGAAAACACATGAATCAAGAGATCTCCGTAATCCGCCAGAATCCACTCAGCTTGGGCGTAGCCCTCCAGGCTTATCGGATTTTCGCCTAGTTTCTTCAACTGCATCGCAACCTCGTCGGCGATCGCCTGGACCTGCTTGGAGTTGGAGCCGGTGCAGATAACGAAATAGTCGGCGAAAGAGGTGATGCCGGTGAGATCCAGAACTTTAATGTCGGTAGCTTTCTTCGACTCCGCGGCTCTTACTGCCGCCAGCCACGTCGGCTGGACCTCGCTGCCCGAATCATTTTTTTCGATTTCACTAACCTTTGCCAGGAAACACTCTCCCAGCCGATATCGTACTATAAAAGAGAACCGTGTTTTTCAAAGTCTTCCTTCCCAGTATCTTTTTGTGCGCTCTTGCGAGTTCCTGCCAAGCCGCCCAAGTCACAGTAGATCCGAATGATAGCGCTATCGTTCGGGCTCGGGCGAACCTGGAAAACGTAGAGCACCTGGTGGTTTCGGGAGTGCTCCCGCGGCTACGTCTTGACCAGGCCAAGGAGAATCTCGAGGATGCCAAGGATGTCGCCATCTTGCATCAGACGCTTTACGGGAAGGAGTTGACGGTCGACCAAGCCGATGAAATGATTTCGGCCGCCCAACGCCGGGTCGACCGGAAGCACCACGCTTTGACCGAAATGCAGAAACTGCTCAACCAGGGCATCATTTCGAAGGCCGAGATGGGCACGTATTCCGAAGACGCAGACCGCGCGGACCACGAACTGGATTGGGCAAAGAGCCGTGCGAGATTGATTATTGAGCTACATGCGATGGTCCAGGCTGAAGAGGACGCCGAAAAGTTTGCGGCGCTGGCGGAATCTGTGCGCCAGGCTGGACAGGCGGCTGCGCATCCACTGGTTGAACGGTTCGACGGTAATGGACAGTTCGGACCCACTGTTCTGGCGAAAATCCGGGATGCTTATCAGAAGCGGTTCGGGTCAGCCATGCCGATTAGCGCAAATGGCGAAACAGCAGTGCATAGAGCCATGGGATTCGACCATCGGGGCCGGGTGGACGTGCCGGTAAGTCCGGATCAACCGGAGGGGGTGTGGCTGCGCCGTTACCTGGTAGACAACCAGATTCCGTTCTTCGCCTTTAGGGCTGCTGTTGCTCATCAGGCGACTGGGGCTCATGTTCATCTGGGTCCGCCGAGTACTTTGTGCGCGGTGGGGACATGCCCGGCCGCCGCAGATTAGCCGCGTTGGAGTGCGCTTCGGGTGAAGCGTTAGCATCTAGTACTACCCGGAGAGAAAAGGTCGACCGGGAGACACTTCTTGGTTTTCCGTTCAGTGCGACGGGCGTCGGCATGACGCGAAGCTCGGCGGTCCTTGATCGGGCGGGAAAGGCCGCTACGCTAGAGTTTTGAGTCCGTTTTGGGCGGATTTTCTTGCAAGAAATAGCTATCAAGGCAGGAAGTAGTCTAGAATGAGTAAGTCAGAAAGTGTCGGGGCGTAGCGCAGCCTGGTAGCGCACCTGCCTTGGGCGCAGGGGGTCGGGCGTTCAAATCGCCCCGCCCCGACCAAATCCTTACTGATTCTAAAAGGCTTGATCGTTTCCCTACCATCGTCTTTACCCGTTTCCAGCCCTAACTGTGTCAGAACTGTGTCAAAACCCCTCTAGTTTGGGCGGCCTGTGTCAGAACTCTTCCCGCCTTCGTTGGCGTTCCGGTTCAACTTGCCCAGAGCCTCCCGCTTCATTTGCAGCTTCATCTGAGAGTACTTCTTGAAAACCTTCGCGTCCCCCTGCCGCAGGAGCTGCGTGACGAATTCGTCGGCAACTCCGCCAGCGCTTAACCGTGTGGCGTATGTGGATCTCAGGTCGTAGATCCGAAAGTATGGAACACCCGCCCGACGCAACGTGGCGCGCCAAGTTGTCTTGAACGTCTTCTGATGTTTCTCCGGGTCTTCCTCGCTCGGGAACAGGAAAGGTCCCGGGCCGGAAATCGCCAGTTGGCGCCGAAAGGCCTCAATCGCAATATCCGTAAGCGGGACCTCCGCGACTCCGTTCACTGTTTTGGAGTCCGGAATCCACACGGTGCCGTTCAGCAGGTCTAGATGCTCCTTTCTTATGGGCGCAAGCTCCTTATAAATCCGGAGCCCGGTCTCCGTGACGATCTGGATCAAGTTCTTGAGATACTCCGGCGCGTTGAACTCGATCTTCTGTTGTTCGGACCACCCCATGTAGTGCGGCCGGAACATGCCGTCAACCCGCGCAGGAAACTCGACACCCGAACACGGGTTTGCAGCCAGAAATTTCTTGCGGACTGCCACGTTCAGCATGCGCCGCAATACACGAAATTCCTGGTGAACGGTTGTGGCCTTCAGCAGGCCCTTCTCAATGACCCCCTTCCCGGTCTTAACCTGCACACGTTGCTTCAGCCGATCACGGAGATAGGCCTCGATGTGGTCGGCGCTCAGGTCCGTGAGTCTCGTCTTCTCGAACACAGCCCTCAAATGCGTTATGCCTCGTTGATTCACTTCGTGCGTCTTCGGGGCGCGAAACGGGGGCGTAGAAAAGTTCGCCAAATACGAATCCGCCCATTCCCCGAACGTGATCTCTTGCCCTCGGCGCAGCGAGGGAAGAGTATTGTTGTCCCTGGCTTCCAAGCGCTCTCTGAGGACGCGTTGCGCTTCATTCCAATCCTCAGTTCCGGTCGACTCTCTCTGGCGATGCCCGGTTTTGTCCCGGTACTGCATCCACCAGACCGTCGATTCATTTCGCTTAAATAAGCCGCCATCATGCTTTATCGGTCGTGCCATATCCCACCTCCTGTTTGAAAGTTGCGCGGAAGGGCTCAAGATCCGATTTGAGAAACCGGATATTACGGCCCATCACGCGGAGATGGGGAATCTGCTTTCGCTCAACCCAAAGATACACTGTCTGCGAACTGACGCCCAGATACTGGGCGGCATCGCGAACGGTGAGCGGGCGCTCTTCGCGCGGGGATTCAGTTCGAGAGGCCGACACGCTGCCGGTAGTCGTGGCTGAGGAATGCATTGCGCTCATGTTGGTGACTCCGAAGGTGCCCGTTCTTATCGGGTCTTGTTCTCTTCCATCCATGCGGCCAGCCATTCTTTGCGGACGACTTTTCGACGGCCAAAGGTCAGATGCGGCAACTTCGGCACTCCACGCACGCGCCCCTCGATCACATTCAAAGCGTGGGCCTTCGAGCAGCGCAAGATACCGGCGACCTCTTTCACGGTCAGGCTGTCCAGTGTGTTCTCCATGTGTCCCTCCAATCTGTACGGCGCGAACAGCCCGTGCCGTGACGCCAATTCTGCTGAATGGCCACACTTAATTACTGCGAACCACCGTGGACGCTGAGATTGCGTTTAGGCGGAAGAGGCAATGGCATCGGCATAGTGACTACGTTCGGCATTGTAGGGGCGCTTTCTTCACGTCAGAAGCTGTGGCATCGGCATTCTGGGGGCGTTATGGCGTATGAGGCTCTGGATAGCCTCTCTTTTCAGAAGTGGTCGGCATTCTAGGGGCGCTGCTTCAGGAAAAGCGAAGCACCTGTGGAAAATGCCCTTTTCCTCGGCATCTAAGGGGCGCTTCTGGGGGGATTTCTCGGCATTGTAGGGGCGGATCGTCGGCATTCTGGGGGCACATAATCCTATATGTTCCTGTACAAGAATCCAGTAGCAGGCACCCCGGTGTTTGTGGAAATGTGGAAGCCGGGCCGAGACGACCGACAACCGCCCCCCTACGGCAGGGGAAAGGTCACGGAGACGACGGCGACTCGCCCTCAATGGTCTCCTGCGCACGCCGCGCCGCCAACACTTCGAGAGCGGGATTCTTCAGCGGGAACGGGAGAGAGGTTCAACTTGCAATGGACGCATAACCTTCAAGCACGATTACTTGGCTCGTCCTCACCGCCGCATCTACGGTCAGCCAGCGCGCGGCGGACGCGGTCCCAATCAAGCTCCTGGGCCGAAAGACATCGATGCGTGTTCAGCGTTCGTGCGCCGCAATGATACACAGGTACCAGGGAAGGCCCGGAGGGCAGTACCGAAGGCCGAGCTTCAACAGCTCGACGGAACCGCTCTGGACGGATGCGGTAAGCCTCGCATATCGCTCGATACGCCTGTTGGCCGAGAGCTACGACCACAGTCGGCCTGACCAACTCAATCGTGGGCCGAAGAAATCGCGTTCCGCAGTTGGCAAACCACGAACGATCCACAGCAGCCTGCATTCCACCCTTCTTCAGACACAGAATTGCGTTCGTCAAAAATACTGAGCCGTGACCGCAGTCGTCCAGCCGTGGGAGGTCGATATGTACGCCCGCAACCGCAAGGAGATGCCGAAGGTTCCGGTTTGTTGGATTGTCCGCGCCGTCCCGACCGTAATTGTTGGCGAAGTACTTTGTGTCGCCCCAGTCTTGGCCTATGACCATCAGCTCAGATCCGATATTGCCCTGCCATAGCGTCCATGGTCCGATATGGTCACTGTCGTATCGACCCTCGCAGAATCGCGCTGGATTTTCCAGTCCGGAACATTCCATGCATACCTTCCGCCGCATGACCAAATCCAAATACAACGTTTGGAGATCCTTCAGACCCGTCGTCACGATCCATGCTTGCACGCGGGGCCGACAGGCCGCGATCTCACCGGTTCGTGAGCGACCGACCGGGTAGTCTACACTGCTAGACTGCACTTCCGAAACAACTCACCACATACAGCCTTCGCTCGGGCACACACTGTGGACTTTTCGCAGTCAAAGATGAAGTCACGGCAGCCCCCGTTTGCTCGCTCACCCGTCGCCCGGGGGCTTAGATCTTGCGAATCTTAATCGATCCATCTGAATGCAAAATTTCGAATAGGCCATAGCACTCGCAATTTTTCAGAGCAGTAGCCGCCGCTCGGATCCGCGCCGGAAACCTGGTCGGGTCTTTGAGCTCGCAGTCTGCACCGAAGAACGCGTGGTCGTTCGGGCGGATGGTGGCATTAATGGAGCCGTTGTAGCCCCCGCCTCCGAAATCCACACGCACGATGCGGCCGCCATCCAAACCCGCGCGCTGTTCGCGTATGGCAGTCTCACACGCGCTTAGGAACTGCGACCGAGTTGAATATGCGATATCCACAATTAACCTGAATGCTTGAAACAAAGCCTCGGCGGACCTCCGATGCTCCGCTGCTCGCTTTCATTTAAGCATCTTCGCAATGAGCGTATCGTCGGATTTGAACAGCGAGGTCGCAAAGCGGCGCTGCAGGAACCGTGTTCTCGACGATCCCCCTCAAATTGCGCTGTGGGCGGAGTGTTCTGTAACCTGTTAACGGATGGGGGAAACTGGCGCGTAAGGGGCGTCGAAAAGGATATCCCGGTTCACTCTGACGTTGAAGCGATACCCGACGGCCACCTTGATCGTCGGCTGAACGTTCAGGTTACGCCTCGTTATCTGTGCGCCCAGGTCGGACGCCTGCTGTCCGACCGCGCTTCCGGCGACTTGCGCCGGGCTCGGGTAAGTAAGTAGCGAGCGGTTCTGGTTCTGCGAGATCTCCGACGCCGCGGCGAACAGGCTCGTCAGGACGGCGAAGCCGATCAACCGAGTGTAGTGACGATCGACCTTATCGCGGAAGCCGGAGAAGCCGTGAGCGTCCTGGCCGATCATGCCGGAGAGGTCGAGCGACGAGCCGTCCGGGTAGATAACCCTGTCCCAGACCACTTGAACACCGTCCTGACCGTAGTTGATTCGTGAGTTGTAGACGCCGATTAGGCGCGCACCCTGCGGGATCAATAGGTAGCGCCCGGAGGCGGTGTCGTAGACGTTTGAGGAGACGAGCGCCTTCAGTTCTCCCGGCAGGTCGGAATTGAGCGCCTGCTCCAATACGGCCGGGATCTCCCAGCCTGCCTTGATCTCGTACCGGGAAAGTGGCGCCGTCCGTGTGGATTTCAGGTAATCGTCGGCTTGTCCGGCGCGTGCTTTCGCCAGGAAGGCTTCTTTGCCGCTCTGCTGGCCTTGGTCTGTCTGCTCGCCATCCCCGTCTGCCGATTGGGAGCGTTGGGCGAGCAGACCACGGACAGCGTCAGGCGTAACCTGTGAACTTCCATTCTGGCGAATCAAGCTTTGAACAGCGCGGGCGATCTGGGCGGCATCATCACCGCCGTTGCTTTGAGTTGGAGTGCTCATTTGCGGGCTAACCCCGGATCCTGATGATCCAAAGCTCTCTCGCGACGCCGTCGGTGCGACGATTGCCTGCTGTTCGCGCTCGTACGCGGCCAGCAGACGGCGTTCTTCCGGAGATGGCTCCCGAACCTGCGGCATCTGGACCGCAGTAGGCTGCGCAGGAACAGGTGCTTGCCGAACGAAAACCTGTCCGCCATTCGGAGATGGTCCGCCCAGTTGGCCCGGTTGCGGCGATAGCGGATCACCCGGTGGTTGCAGAATGCCCGTATCCGCAGCAGGCCTTTGTTGCGGAGAATTCGGAACGTTGCCTGATGGCACGTCTTTCAAGATCTCTGCGCCGGCCGCCGTGGCGGGTGCCACGTTGTGCGGCATGCTCCCTTCCGCCAGCGTTGCGACCTGGCGTTGCTGGCGTTTGTATCCTCCATAGGCGAAGAGTCCGAGGATGACAGCGGCGATTGTCATCAGTGTTCCCGCGGCCCGTTTACTGACCCGCACAGATCGCGGAGGCCGCGGATTTAGATCAAGGCCGCTGGGAGCGTCCATTTTGCCCGAGAGAGTTTCAGCTTTTTCGTTCACGGTCGATCTCCACTTTGCGGGCTTTCTTTCCACTGCCGAGAATCAATTCGGCCCTTTCGAATAGGCGATCGACGATGTACATGTCGTCTTTAACGCGGTAGTTCACCATCTCCTGCTTGCCGTCCGCGCCTATCACGACAAGAACAGGGGCCTCTCTGTTCTTTGCCGCCGCGCTGATTTGTATGTATGTCTCTTTGCCATCATCGAAGACTCGCACTGGCCGGATTGTGTCATCACCGCCCTTCAAGCGATAGTTGAAAAACATCGACTCCAGCGGCATTGGCTGGCAGTTCTGCGATCCGAGTCGATTTTGCCTGCTGCTCTTTCTGCGCCGCCAGTTGCTGCTGCCATTTGCGCTCATTTTGCTCGTCCTGCATTGCCCAACGCAACGCGTGCGACGT
>CAVZRE010000064.1:0-43705 GCA_963777595.1 Terriglobia bacterium | reverse complement strand
CCCACCACACCCACACCCACCACCTACTGAATGAAGTTGATGTCCCAACCGAGCACCACGCGCATCACCAGCGCCATGGAGTACATATTGATGCCGCTCATCAGCACGGTCATGAACGCGAAGGATACAGCGGAGAGCAGCCGGCTATTCTCACCAAAGCGGAGCTTGAGGTACCCGGGCACCGAGTGAGTCTTAGAGATGTAATAGAACGGCATCATCACCAGGCCCAGGAACAGCATGGCCGGGATCGCACCAATCCAATACCAGTGCGCCCCGAGAATGCCGTATTGATATGCAGCCGCGGCCCAGCCCATCAATTCGAGTGAACCGAGGTTGGCGGAGAGGAAGCTCAAGCCCGCGATCCATGCGGTCATCTCACGGCCGGCAAGAAAGAAATCTTCGCCCGTTTCGCTTTTCCCTTTCAGATAAAATCCGATGGCCAGCACCGCAACAAAGTAGATCGCGATCAGCGAGATGTCCCATCCGCCAAGGGAGATGAGTTTGGTGCTTTGCAAGAAGAAGCTAAACGGTAGCTGCATTCAGTCTCCGGTCAATCGTGGCGTCCATAGCCCTGGGTTCGTTCGAGCCCCGAACAAAATATAAGTGCCACTGCGCGCAAGAGGAGATTATATATGCAAATGGGATCCTGCGACGCCGGAGGGCAGCGAACCGGCGGCTGCGCGAGGGCGCGCGAGATGTGAGTTCCATCTCAATTGTTTCCAGGGGAGGCGCTCGTCAAGCCACAGAAATCCGCGGCGAATGGATATACTTGGTGACCAGGAAAAAGGACTTCCATGTGCCCTCGAAGATTGCACCACGCCTTTCAATTGCTCGTCTACCTGGTTGTATTGCTCGGAACAGGCCAAGCTCAATTCAACCTCGGAACCCTTACAGGTACAGTTTTCGATCCAAGCGGACGAGCCGTTCCGTCCTGTAGAATCGCCGTTGTCAATTTAGAAAATTCCAGCGTGAGAACAGCGGAGACCAATCCTGCCGGCTTGTACGTCATCGCGTCCCTCCCCGCCGGTCCGTACCGCATCACAGCGGAAGCGCCCGGCTTTCAGAAAGCCACCGGTCAGTTGACGGTGGGGGTTGATCAGACCGTGACTTCAGACTTTCATCTATCCGTCGGCAACATGACGGAGACGGTTCAAGTGGCCGAACAGGCTACCGAAGTCGCGGTAGAGAAGGACAGTCACGAGATCTCCTTCGTGGCGGGTACACAGGCACTCGAGAACCTGCCGGCGAGCGGCCGGTCATTTCTGTCGATCGCGGACCTGGGTCCGGGCGTGCAGAAATCCACAGACGCGGCGGGCGGCCCATTTACGAATTTCGGCAGCAGCAGCCATGAGATCGTGGTCGCCGGACAGGTCATCGGAAGCACGACTTTCCTTCAGGACGGCGTGGTGAATATGAACGTGTTGACTCAAACGGCTAACATCGTGGCATCCATAGAATCGGTGCAGGAGGTCAGCGTCGAATCGAATGGCATGTCGGCGAAGTTCGCGTCACCCGGCTTGGTCAACGTCATCACTAAACAGGGAACGAATGCCTTCCACGGTACCGCCTACGACTATCTGCAAAATAACGCGCTGAACGCCAGAAGCTTCTTCGCCGCCACCATTCCCACCTCGCGTTATAACCAGTTCGGAGCCAACCTCGGAGGTCCGATCCTCCGCAATAAGCTGTTCGCGTTCTTCGATTATGCCGGCCTGCGGCAAAGCGCCGGTTCGGTTTCCCGGAACCGTGTGCCGACGGCTGCGGAACGCCAGGGCAACTTCCAGGGCGACGGCGTGACCATCTACGATCCATCAACCTACAATGCGGCCACGGGGACGATTTCGGCGTTTCCGAACGACACCATCCCAGCCAGCCAGATCAGTCCCTTCGCATCGCGTTACCTGAATTACTTCCCGAATCCCAACACTCCGCTGGTAGGTGGAATCAATTACCAGGTAAACCTCAATAACACGACTAACTCGGATCAGTATCTGGGGCGGGTCGACTATAACTTATCCAGCAAGGATCTGCTCTACGGCGAAATTCAAACGTTCAATTCGCCGGTGGTGAACCCGAGCATCTCGAACGGCCTCTTCGGCATCGAGTATCTTAACAGCGGGAAGAATGCGTCCATTCAGGATATCCATATCTTCTCTCCGGGTCTCATCAATATCGCGCGCATGGGTTACAACCGAAGTATTCTTTTGCTGACGCAACAGGGTGTCGGCGCGCAGAACTACGTCCAACTCTTCGGCTTACAGAATCTGACCCTGCCTCCTGACGAATCCATTCCGCCATCCGCCAGTATCACGGGCTGTTGCAGCCTGGGAAATGCCACCAATCCGCAGGGAGGCACGCAGAATCTTTTTCAATATGCTGACGAGGTCGATTGGACGATTGGCCGGCACCAGATTTTTATAGGCGTAGAAGCGGACCGTATCCAGTTCGATGGAACCTGGCTGATTTACAACGGAGGTTTATATACTTTCAACGGCCAATTTACCTCCAATCATCTGACCGGCAGCGCGCTGAAATTAGGGCCGGGCCTCGCCGACTTCCTGCTCGGTTACCCCAGTTCGGCTTCCGGCGCCCAAGGAATTTCTAACGGCGCCTTCCGCGAAACCGATGTTGCCGGCTATATTCAGGACAATTGGAAATTCTCCAAGAAGTTGACGTTCAACCTCGGCCTGCGTTATGAATATTACCAACCGACCTACGATAAGTGGGGCAAAGCGAGTATCTACGACCTGCCGACCAATACAAACCATTTCGGGTCCTGGAATCCGAATTACTTGAATTTCGGGCCTCGCGTGGGTTTCGCATACGCCCTCTCGGACCGTACCGTCATCCGCTCAGGCTTCGGCATTTACTACAACGGAGAACCTTATAACTTCCTGCAGTGGATGTTGGCGAAGTTGCCGAATTATACGCTCCAATCCGTGACCGAGCCGATTGCCACTCCGGTACCGGTGACGAACGTCTTTGTCGCCAATCCAACTTCGAGCGCCGAGACTCCCTTCACCTTGAACCTGCGCATGCCCACGCCATATACCGAACAGTGGAACCTCGGCATTCAACATTCCTTCGGATCGAAGCTGCTCGCGACCGTTACTTACATCGGCAGCGGCTCGCATCAGCAGCCCTTACGGCTCAATCCCAACCAGGCCGTGCAGGACGTGAATCCAAATAATCCAACGCCTATCAACAGCCGGCGCCCGTACTCGTACATAGGCGACGTGGAAGCCCAGTACAACATGGCTAACGCGGTCTACGAGAGCTTACAGGCGACTCTGCGCTACCGGTACAACAATGGCTTTTCGGTCTTTGCAAACTACAGCTGGTCCAAATCTCTCGATCTTGCCGATGCAGGCGCAACTATCGCCGTAAACGGCCTGAATGCCAAGGAGAGCAGCTACGGTCCAGCGAATTTCGATCGCCCGCAGGTGTTCAATCTTGGCTACGTCTATGAGCTGCCCTTCGGCACGGGTAAGATGTTCTACTCCAATCCAGGCTGGCTTGGACGGGAACTGGCGTCGGGCTGGCAAGTGAGCGGCGTAACCACCGCGGAAAGCGGTCTGCCCCTGGAGATCACGGCAACCGACACTTCCAATACGGGCGGCATCCATACGCAGGTTGCGGATCGCGTCTGTGATGGCCGGCTGTCTTCGGGGCAACAGACGATCGCGCGGTGGTTCAATACGTCGTGTTTCGTCCAACCCGCGGCGGGGCGGCTGGGAGATTCCGGACGCAATGTATTGGTTGGCCCGCGGCTGCTGAACTTCGATATCTCGGCGTTCAAGCGATTTCCCTTCGGCGAGCATAACAAATGGGTGCAGTTCCGGACTGACTTTTTTGGCGCATTCAACCACCCGGACTTCTCTGTAGGACAGACGCAGGCGGTTACCGCTTCCACATATGGACAAGTAACATCGGCTGGCGGTGCGCGCGTCATTCAGATGTCTCTGCAGGTGACGTTTTGAATATCAATTTGATCAGCCGTCGTGATCTTTTGGCCGGTGCCGCTGCGCAAGCGGTATCCACCGGCCCGCAGCCTAATTTGCTTTACATCCTCGCCGATGACCATGCGGGCTATGTGCTTGGATGCGATGGCAATCGCCTCGCGCGCACGCCGAATCTCGACCGGCTTGCCTCAGAAGGTACGCGTTTCGCGGCACACTACTGTAACTCTCCGGTATGCACACCCTCGCGTCAGAGCTTTCTCACCGGACAGATGCCGCACATGGCCGGGGTGACGCGTCTTCCCACGCCGCTGGCGGAAGACAAGCCTACACTCGCGCGCCAGCTCAAGCAGGCCGGCTATACCACCGCGGTCTTCGGAAAAATGCACTTCAATGTGCCGGCGAAACCGGGGTTGCATGGCTTCGATATTCCCCGCACCGAACAGGAACTGACGCGGGAATGGAACCAAACCGTCAGACCGCGTCCGGTACCGGAAGGCCTCGCGACCAAGCCGCCATGGCATCCTTTCAAAGATCCGGCGCGCGTCTGGCTGAACTCCGACAAGCTTCCCTATCCGCGCTATGAACGCGACATGCGGTCGCTCTACCAACTGAAGCTCGCCGAACAATTTATGGAGGCTCATCGCGATAAGCCGTTCGCCATGTGGCTCAGCTTCATGGAACCGCATTCGCCCTACGACTTTCCGATCGAAGACAGGGCCCGTTTCGATCCCGCTCGCTTCGACGTTCCTCGCGTCGGCCCGGAGGATGGCCCGCAAGTCCCGCTCATCTTCCGCGATCTCACCGACGCGCAGAAGCGCGGAATTATAGCGTCCTACTATACGTCGGTTGAGTATGTGGACCGCAATGTCGGCCGGGCTCTCGATGCATTGCGCCGGTTGGGTCTCGAGCGGGACACGCTGGTGGTATATCACGCCGACCACGGCTACAGCCTCGGCCAGCACGGGCGCTTCGAGAAACACTGCGGTTACGATCCGGCTCTGCGCGTTCCCTTGGTGATGCGATTACCCGGCAAAATCAGGCAAGGCGTCGTCAAGGACATGACCGAGCACATCGACGTCCCCGCGACGCTCGTCGACGTGTTGGGAATTGAGCGGCTGCCGGTGCAGCACGGCCAAAGCCTTAAGCCCTACCTGGAGGGCCGGCGCATGGACGGGGTTCGTAGTTGGATCTTCAGCGAGTATCTGGAAAACGAAGAGGCATATGTCCGGACGGAGCGCTGGAAGCTAATCTTCTGTTCCGGAAAGCGCAAGCGCACCGACGGGTACGAAACTGACAATCCGACTCCCGGACGCTATGTGCGTCTCTTCGATCTGGAGAAGGATCCGGGAGAATTCACCGACGTTGGGGCTTCCAATCGTGCGACCGTCGAAAAGTTGGAGGGGCTGATGCTCGGCCGGTTCCGGACTACCCATCCAGATGCGCTTCACGAGCCTCAACGTTTATCGGTGGAAGAATCGCTCGAATGGTATGTCCGGCCCCGCGACGTATAGAAGCCCGCGGGCGATACAATAATCGACATTCCATGCTGACCACTCGCCGCCGGTTTCTTTCTCTCGGAGCGATGACTCCGTTCGTAGGGCTGGCAGCGCCGGAGAAGGGTCGACGGCAGATTCGCGACATCCGGACGATGACACTGAAAGGTCCGTCGCGAACCTACGTCCTGGTCAAAGTCATTGCGGACGACGGCGCTTACGGAATCGCCGAAGCGTATGGAACACCGGCCATCGGAGTCAAAGAACAGATTCTCTCGCTAAAGCCCGCGCTGATCGGAAAAGATCCGCTGGAGATCGATACTTTATTTACCTTCCTCGGAGAACATACCCCAGACCTCAGCGGAACGCGTACGGACGGTTCGGCGCATGAGCTAATGCGGGCCGCAAGCGGTATCGAGATGGCGCTGTGGGACCTTGCCGGTAAGGCACTCGGTGTTCCTTCATCCACGCTGCTCGGGGGACGCTTTCGCCAGCGCGTGCGGGTGTACGATCATGCCGCACCGCGCAATTTGCTCGACAAGGCTTCATGCCGGGAATGGGCTGACAAAGTGAAGGCCGATCCGGCCGGGTTCACCGCCCACAAATTTGGATTTCCTCATACCGGCGAGGCCGTCGACCTGGCGCGGGACCGTTCCAACCGGGTTCTTACCCTGCGCGAGTTGATCGATGTCCGCAAGGGCTACGAGAACTGCCGCGAGGCCATTGGATGGGACCACGACATCATGGTCCACTGCCATTGGGAGTACGATCTCCGCACTGCGATCCAGATTGCTGAAGCGATCGAGCCGATCAAGCCGATGTGGTTCGAAGATCCGCTGCAGGTGGAGTATTCCGAAGTCTGGCCGGCGTTGCGCGCGGCGTCGCATGTACCCATCTGCACGGGTGAGAATCTATCGCGCAGGCAGGGATTCAAGGACTTCATCATTCACCAGGGCTGCGATATCCTGCATCCGGATCTACGCAACAGCGGCGGCTTCCTGGAGACGAAACGCATCGCCGACATGGCATCGGTCTACGGACTGCCGATGTCAACGCACAACACCGGAAGCCAGCTGCACACGTGGGCCACATGCCAGTGGGCCTCGTCGATTCGCGATTTTCTGGCGGTGGAAACGATCACCGGACAGGGCGGCTGGATGGATCAATTGCTGGTGCTTGAGGGCGGCTATATCAAAAACGGAATGGTCGAGGTGACCGGCAAGCCGGGTCTCGGAGTAGAGCTAAATACGGACGTCGTGAAAGCTCACCTCGCTCCGGGCGAGACATTCTGGGACGGATGAGGTGTGAATAGAATATGCTTATCTTTCGGGAAGTGGAGCTCAATACATGCGAATCACGCGCGTTCTCATTTCTATTCTAGCCGCCGGGGCGTTGACCACCGGGCAGCTTGCATCGCAAACGGCTGCGCCAAAGAAGAAGCACGTCCTGGTAATTGGACAGACCAAGGGATTTGAGCACGACTCGGTTCCCGACGCGATGGGCAGCGTCTGGAAGATGGGTCAGGACTCAGATCTGTGGACGACGTACATTCGCACGGACACGGAGCTGATTACCAAGGGCAAGGTCGGAGCCAACGGCAAGAACCTCAATTATTTCGACCTGTTGGTGTTCGCGAGCACGACCGGCGAAATGGATCTGACCGATGAGCAGAAGAAAGACATGATGTCCTTCATCCACGATGATGGCAAGGGATTTGTCGGGATCCATGCGGCGCTCGATACGAACTACAAGTGGCCCGAGTATGGAGAGATGATCGGAGGTTGGTTCGATCAGCATCCGTGGGGCACTTTTCAAGCTCCCATCCTGAATGAGGGTGGCAACTTTCCGGCGACGATGCAGTTTCCCCACAGCATGGCGAAACGCGATGAGATCTACCAGCCGAAGTCATGGTCCCGCGATAAGGTGAACGTCCTGCTCCGGCTCGACGAGAGCAAGCTGAATTACGACAATCCGCGCGTGCACCGCGAGGATCACGATTTCGCGGTGGCGTGGTCGAAGATGTACGGCAAAGGCCGCGTGTTCTATTCGACATTGGGCCACACCAACGAAGCCTGGAAGGATCCGGATATTTACAAGATGTATTTCGAGGCGTGCAAATGGGCAATGGGGATGACGGACGGTAGCACGGCGCCTCACGCACGTATGGGTGCTGCCGCGGGACACTAATACCTCATCTGCGCGGCGTACTGCAAATTGTGGGCCATTTGCTACAGCGCGCGATCCGATGCCGCGCCTGATGCAGGTCGTGTGGTTGTGCGCCATGGCGTAGAGGCGAGCGTTGATTAATTCAAACGGGCGCACTTCAGCAGCATTTCGAGGCTGACCACTTCGAGGGCTCTTTCATGGGTGGCTTCAAGCCGGACAGGCGCAATCACACCCGCTTCCAACGAAACCTTCCAGGGCTCGACGCACACGCACCACGAGTCTCCTGCCTTCAGGCCGGGGAAGCCATATTCAGGCCGGGGAGTAATGAGGTCATTGCCGATAGAGGCCTGATGGATGAGGAAGGCCTCGTTCACCATTACGCAAACGCAGTGCCGTCCTACATCCTCGGGGCCTGAATTGCATTTGCCATCGCGATAAAAGCCGGTGAGCGGATCGGTGCAGCAAGTCTGCAGGACGCCGCCTAAAACGTTCTTGACCATTCCTTCTAGAGTAGCTTGCCGGCGTGCCGGTAAGATCATCAACCGCAGCGCCGGCTACTTCACGGGCGGATCTCGGGGCCCGAAATCACATGGCCTGCCGCCGCGTTGGTGTTCTCGCCGAATGCCCGGAACTGGAAATGAAGCCGTTCTTTTACGTCGAAGTCGTTGAATAATGACGTGGTCCAGACTCCCGGACCCGGGGATATTGCGGCCCTTTGCCGATGTTCGCGACGTTGAACGCGGGACAAGTGAACGCGGGACAAGCGCCGCTCAAGCGCGCTTTCTGGTAATCTACGCCTCCCCGCGTGAGGGTAGCCCATTCACATGTAAATACTGACGTCGCGGTGGCCCTGGCAAACCCGTCCCCTCTGATATCGGCAGTATCGCCGTCGACTCGCGATAGAGTAGAGGTTTCATGCGTATCGCTACTCTGCTGGCCGCAGGCCTTGTTCTGACCGCGGCCCTGATCTCCTCGATTCCGATGAGACTCTCTTCCTACGATCCCCAGGTCAACGAAGTGCTCGCCCGTATGACGCTGGACGAAAAAATCGGCCAGATGACGCAGGCCGACAAAGAATACGTCAAAGATCCCGCGGATATCGAGACGCTGTTTCTCGGGTCCATCCTGAACGGGGGAAACTCCGATCCCGACGACGGAAATAGTCTCGAAGCCTGGACCAACATGGTCGATAACCTTCAGAAGCGCGCACTGAAGACGCGGCTGCGCATTCCTCTGCTCTACGGCGTGGATTCAGTTCATGGACACAGCAACGTGTTAGGCGCGACGATCTTCCCGCATAACATTGGCTTGGGTTGCACACGGAATGCGGCACTCGTCAACCGCATTATGCAGATCACCGCCGAGGAGACGCGCGCTACAGGTATCAATTGGGCCTTTGCGCCCTGCGTGACGGTGCCGCAGGATCCCCGCTGGGGCCGCACCTACGAAGGCTATTCCGAAGATCCCGGCATCGTCCGCGACTTCGCAGGTCCTGCCGTCTTAGGGCTGCAATCCGATTCTCTCGACAATCCGCTCGGAGTGCTGGCGTGCGCCAAACATTATGTCGGCGATGGTGGCACGGCTTTTGGTTCGGCGCGAAACGGCAAAGGTCTCGACCAGGGAGATACGCGAGTCGATGAAACCACCCTCCGCCGCGTTCATCTGCAGGGTTACTACGCCGCGGTGCGGGCCGGCGTCGGATCCGTCATGCCCTCGTACAGCAGTTGGAACGGCGTCAAGATGTCAGGCAACAAGTACCTGCTCAGCGACGTGCTGAAAGGCGAACTGGGTTTCGAAGGCTTTCTGATTTCCGATTACAACGCGATCGACCAGATTAAACCAAACGACTACAAAACGTCGATTGCCGTCTCGATCAACGCGGGGATGGATATGGGGATGGTTCCGGCGCGCTACAAGGAATATATCCGTGACTTAAAGGCATTGGTTAATGAGGGCCAGGTGCCGGTGTCGCGGATTGACGACGCCGTCCGCCGAATCTTGCGAGTGAAGTTCGCGATGGGCCTCATGGATGCAAAGCGCTCGGTGCTGGCCGATCGCAGCCTGCACAAGAACTTCGGCTCGCCGGCACATCGCGCCGTCGCACGAGAAGCGGTTCGGGAGTCTCTGGTGCTCCTCAAGAACGATCATAAGACGCTGCCGGTTGCGAAGAATGCGAAGCACATTCACGTCTCCGGCAAGAATGCGGACGATCTTGGAAATCAGTGTGGCGGCTGGACCATTGCGTGGCAAGGCAAGAGCGGCACGGTAACTCCCGGCGGCACCACCATCCTGGCGGCTCTCAAGAACTCGGTGTCCAGGAACACGCAAATTACATTTTCGCTCGATGGATCCGGCGCGGCGGGTGCTGACCTTGCCGTTGTTGTAGTCGGCGAAAAACCCTACGCGGAAGGAATGGGCGATCGTGCAGACTTGTCGCTTGGGCCGGAAGACGCCGCCGCGATTCGCAACGCAAAGAACTCCGGGGTGCCCGTGGCCCTGGTAATCGTATCCGGACGGCCGCTGTTGCTCGGCGATGCTATGGATCAAGCAGGCGCGGTCATCGCGGCCTGGCTCCCTGGAACCGAAGGGCAAGGCGTCGTGGATGTCCTGTTGGGCGACTATAAGCCAACGGGGAAGCTTTCGTTCTCATGGCCCCAGACGGGTAAGGCGCTGCTGCCGGTCGGCTACGGGTTGACGTATTGATCTGCCCCAGTCAATTGCGGTATTCTTGCTTACGCTGCCTTTGATTTTATCTACCGCAGTCCGCTAGCTTTTCCTTCGCGGCCCTCGCACGCAGACTAAGTGTGTCCGATGAAGGAAAAGAAATGCAATCCAACTGGCAAGCTGATTTTTTTTCTGGTGTTGCGCTGGAATTCTGGCGACGCGCGATTCATCCGGAGCAAACCCTTGCCGAGGTCGATTTTCTTGGGAAGGCCTTACAGCTCGGTCACCATGCGACACTGCTCGACGTGCCCTGCGGCAATGGCCGCCACGCGCTGGAACTGACCAAGCGTGGGCATCAGGTGACCGGCGTCGGTTCGAGCGAGGAGTTCCTCGCCGAGGCGCGTGCGGCTACCTGGCTTCCCGTTCGCTGGATTTTGGGCGATATGCGAGAACTGCCTTGGAGGGCTGAGTTCGATGGTACTTTCTGTTTCGGCAATAGCTTCGGCTATCTGGATCATCCCGGCGCATGCAAATTTCTGGCGTCCGTCGCCGCGACGCTGCGGCCCGGCGGTAAATTTGTAGTAGAAACCGGAATGGCCGCGGAATCGATCCTGCCGGCGCTCGGGAAGGGACGCCACCACCGTCTTGGGGACATGATCGTTGTGAGCGAAAATCGATACCATCCCGAGGAAAGCCGTCTCGATATCGACTATACGTTCATCCACCAGGGCAACGTTGAGACTCGTCCGACGTCAAGTTATTGCTTCACTACCTCCGTGATCCGGCGTATGCATACCGAAGCCGGACTGGATCCGGTAGAGCTGCTGAGCTCGCTGCGCGGCGACCCATACGAGCTCGGATCGCCGCGTCTTCTTCTGGTTTCGCAGAAACGATAAGCTCTCCGATCGAGCTTTCCGTAACGCGGCGTCAAATCAAAGAGTGGAGCCTTGAGCGACATGCGCCCGCGCATCGCGACGTTCCTGATGCTCACGGCAATACCGCGCCCATGGCACAGCTTCCAGTCGCGCCGGTTCGATCTCTCGTCCGCAATCAAGGCACTTACCGTAAGATCCGTCCGCGACGCGCTGCAAGGCATCGCGAACTTCTTCCAAAGTGTGCGTGAGAGCAGTAGCCTCGTCAAGAGCTTGCGAGCTTTCCAGGTCGACTTCTGCTGTGTCGGTCGAATCTCTGACGTCGACCGGGTCGTTATCGGTTGCACCGCTCTTGAGACCGGCGATTTCTTCGTTGAGCTCGCCCTCTTTATCCAGCAGTTTCTGCTTGAAGTGTTGTATGTCCATGTCGTTATTCCGGCCAGTGAACTAGAGCAAACCTACGCCCAATGTGATCGAAGCGACGGGGATCGCGGATAATTAAAGGGTCGTGGTGGAAGAGGTCGGCAGGTACAGAATCGAAAAAGAGCTGGGCCGCGGCGGCATGGGCGTGGTGTACCTCGCGAACGATCCTTTGCTGGGCCGCAAAGTCGCCATCAAAACGATCCATTTCGAGATTACCGATGCCATACAGCGTGAGTTTCTGCGGACACAGCTTTTGCGAGATGCGCGAGCGTCAGCCGGGTTGTCGCATCCTAATGTAGTCAACGTCCACGACATCATCGAGTCCGGCGACACCACGTACCTGGTGATGGAGTATATCGCGGGAGAAACCCTTTCCGCGCGCATGCACCACACACCGCCCCCGGACACGGCATGGCTCCTGCGCGTTTTGCGCGATATTGCGGCAGCTCTCGATTACACTCATCGCAAAGGGGTGGTGCACCGCGACATCAAGCCCGGAAATATCATGATCGACCAGCACGCCCGGGTGCGCATCATGGACTTCGGTCTCGCCCGCGCAACCGAACAGGCGGAGGCAGCCTCCACAGGAATGATCGCCGGGACTATTCAATATATGTCGCCGGAACAGATTCGGGGCGAGGCTCTCGATGGCCGCACCGATCAGTTTTCGATGGCTGCAGTCGCCTACGAGATGTTGACGGGAAAGCCGCTCTTCGAGGCGAAGACGCCCATCACGCTAGCGCAGAAGGTACTCAACGAAACTCCCGAACAGGCGCACGTCCAAAATCCTGCACTCCCTCCGGCCACCAGCCCGGTGCTCGCCAAAGCTCTCGATCGCCAGCCATCGGGCCGCTTTCCGACCTGCACCGCATTTATCGACGCATTAATTTCTACTTTTGATGGAGAGACGGTGCAGGCCCTGTTGCGTCCGCCGGAAGAACAGCCAACCGTCGCCCTCACCGGGATGATCGATGTCGGGCCCGAGACGCCGAAGCTTGCCACGGCTCCTCTGCGACGTCCTGGAAAGTTCAGCGGGCACGCACCCTTGCTCATTGCGACAGGCCTGATCGTCAGCACCCTCGCGGTAACGGTCGTCACCCTGATCAATGGGCGTCAACACGGAGAGGCTCCCGCCCGTCCCGATCTGAGACCGTTCGGGCCGCCCCCGCTCATGGGAGGAGCGCCGGACGGACGAACGCCAGGTTCCGGGAGACCTCCCAGGTCGCATCAGCATTTCGTCAAAGAGCCGCCGCCGGAGCGCCACGCGCCGCCCCCGCCGCGCAACCATGAGCACCCCGAGCTCGCTGGCATACCAACCGTCCCCGAGCCTCCTAACTTCGCCAAAGATTTGGCAGGTCCCGAATCCAAAGTGCTTCATGATGGCCGCAAGGAATTGGCCGATCGCAATTACGGAATTGCGGTGGACCTCTTCACCGCGGCGATCCAACTCTCGCCCGACGACATTCATGCCTATATCTATCGGGGTCAAGCCTATTTGGGCGCAGGAAACCCCAAGAAGGCCCGCGCGGACTTCCTCAAGGCCACCGAACTTCGTCCCGATGCCGCGCAGGCCTGGTACGAGTTGGGCGTCGCCGAGGAGCAACAGCATCACATGAAGGAGGCGATGGAGAATTATGAGCAGGCTGCAGTCCTGAAGCCTGACATGGCGGACGCTTACTATGCGGCCGGAATGATCTACATCCAGCAGAATGCCGTCCAAAAGGCCTTAGCGGAATTCGATAAAGCCATTGCCGCAAATCCTAAATACATTCGCGGCTACCAGGCGAGAGCGGAATTGAAAAAGAAAATTGGCGATGCAACCGCCAGCGACGATCTTCAAAAAGCCAAAGACCTTTCCGCCGCCAAAAAAAGCAGCCAGTAAAGGGTACGGATAAAGGACGACCGAATGACGGACAGGTTCTCCCTAACCGAACAGTTCGTTGATCGGGCCGTAAAGATCGGTATCGGAATTGGGGACGTAGTAGAAACCGCGATGCAGCGGATCGTCCTGGCGGATAATCGTCCAGTTGATTCCGAGCGCCGAATAGATGGTTGACTCGATATCCTCGGGACGCACCACGCGGTCGCGAGACCAGCCGAAGTCGGTGACGGTGGCACCGGTGGGATCCGTCTGACCGATGATCGTGCCGCCTTTGATTCCGCCGCCGGCGAAGAACGCGAACTGAATTGGCCAGTGGTCGCGTCCGGCGGCTGCGGTCAATGGCCCCACCGTGCGACCGAATTCACCAGCCATCACAATCATCGTGTTTTGGTACAGTCCAGCTGTCTGCAGGTCGGTGATCAACTGGCTGAGACCGTTGTCCAATTGCGTGGCAAGCGTCGGCAGTTGAGCCTGCTGGTAGATGTTCACGTGCATGTCCCAACCGCCGAGGGTGATTTCGATATACCTGGTACCCTGATTCGCCTGAAGCACCTGTTTGGCCGTGAGACAAGCTTGCCCAAACGAAGTATTACCGTAAGCCTGACTTTGCGCCGTCGTATAGCTGAAACGCCTTGGTCACGATGGGGTTGTACATCATTCCGGCAGCCGCTTCGTAGAAGACGTTATAGTCATCCATGGGCGTTCCCAAGGGCGAATTGACTCGCAGATTATCGTCGAGACCATGCATGAGGGCGTACTTGGAATTGAACCGGGTTTGCCCTTCCGGACTGCTGGTATTGCGCAGTCCTCCCGTCGAAGGAGTCACTTTGAACGGCGCATAATTAGCGGAGAAATAGCCCGGCCCCGCGCAATTGGCGGAGTTCAGCGCGAGGAACGTCGGGAACAACTGATTGGGCTGCGTCTTTTCGATGGCCACCACGCTCCCGATGTTCGGCGAAATGTTCCCGAGTACCGCGCTCGGGTTGCGGCCGATCTGAGTCCAGGTCTGCATCAGCGAATGAACCAGACCCCAGGAATTGAGCGACCGGACGATTGAGAAGTTGCCGTTCTGCAGATGCTGCGCCAGTTTCGGCATCAGGCCCGCCGGGAACGTCGCGCCATTAATTGTCGTGGGCGCGAACGACGCAGGTTGTTGGGCAACTTGCTTATAATCGAAAAGATCGGTGTGGCTCGGCGCTCCCGCCAGCAGAATGTAAATTACGTTCTGCGCCGTGTTCTGCATGTTGACCTGGTACTGCACCAGGTCCTGGGCCGGCAGCTTGTTGGCAAGAAATGACGCGGTTACTCCTGCGCCAGCCACCTGGAAGAATTTTCGCCGGCTGAGGTGCGGCCGTCGCGTGCAGTGCATGTGCGGCGTCGGGTACTTCTCGGTAAACTTGTCGAATTTTTCCTGTCCGTTCATGGGATTCCTCCAGCCTTAGTAATTGAACACGAAGTCTACTTTGTTAAAGAGGGACCAGAAGAAGTCCTCCGCCGCTTGACTATGGCTAGGGTTGGTGGCCAGATATTTTTCTGCTGTCTGCAACTCCGCGGAAGTGGGATAACGCGAGAGGACCGTCAGGTATAGTTGGCTGATTAGCTGGCTATCGGGAACGCCGGAATTCAACAGGGCCACCAGGTTACTTCCGGTGAGTCCGGAGCCTGTGGACTTCACGCGGTTCTCCACGAACGTATCGTTCATCTCGTCCAGAGCCTGAAGAATCGAGCCGTCCTTTTTGCGCGCGGTAAGGTCACGGTCACCACGCAGAAAAGTGTCCAGAAATTGGCTGACGTCGCCATTTCCGTCAGGCATCACCTTCACGTCGGGAAGTTGCATGGCGAAGGAAACCGGGCCGAAGCCGGGTGACGTGACGCCATAATAAGTGGACGCATTCGAAAATCCATTGACGTTATAGGTCGGGACGATCCCGCTCGCAATCACGACGGAGTCGTGCAGTTCTTCGGCCCACAGACGACGAACATTGTGGCGCGCGAAATAACCCTCCCAAGTCGAATTCCAAGTGCCGGAATACCGTGACGAAAATTGGTACGTCTGCGAATTTGTAATCTCACGCAGCAGTGATTTGATGTTGTAGCCGCTCGAAATGAAGTGCCGGGCAAGTGCATCAAGCAGCTTCGGATTCGAGGGCTGCAGGGTCCAGGGAGCGGGCGGAGGATTATTGGGATCGAGCCGGGCCAGATCGAAGGTATCTGGCGGATCGACGATACCGACGCTGAACAAATGAGCCCAGACATAATTGACGGCGGCGCGCGCAAACTGCATGTCGTTCGTCACGTATTGGGCGAGCGAAACCCGGTAGTCCGCTCCTTTGGCCGGCGCCGAAACTCCGTCCAGATACAAAGGCGCAACCGACTTGGCGCCTCCCGGAAGCGGCTGCCGCGCCGGACGATTTCCGATAGTTGTATTCAGCTGGTAATCGGTCGTTCCGGTAGTGAAGGCCCAAGTCGTCAGCCTGCCGGCCGTGGGATTGGCAGGGTTGACGGGCGATGCCGTGCCGGGCATGCCGGTATGCGACATGAATGACGAAAGCTGCCAAGCCTGGTAGCGCGTCATTTTTCCGCCCCACAGGCTGATGCTGTCGAGATGTCCGAGCCCATTGTGGCAGAGCAGGCAATTCGCATAGGCCAGTCCTAAAAACGCCTCGGCCACACCGGCGGTCTGGGCATCATAAACGTCCTGCGTTGGACCGCCGCCCTGATAATTGAGAATCAGGAAATTCATCTGCCCGTTGGTCTGGTCGATGTTGCTCGTGCCCTCCGCGCTGATGATTTCCGTCGCCATCTGGTTATAAGGCTTCCCGTTAGCCAGAGAGTCATGGATATATTTATAAAACGCATTGCGACCTTCATTGTTTATCGTGATCTGCGAGTTCACATAGGTGTTCTTGAACAGATCGCCGTAGAACATGGTCCACTTGTCTACCCACTGGGAAGAGGCGAGCAGCGTATCAATCAGGTTAGCCCGTTTAGTCGGAGTGGAGTCATTCACAAACTGCAAGACCTGCGACGGCGTGGGAATCTGCCCGGTTAAGTCGATCGTGACCCGGCGGATAAACTCGTAGTCGTTGGTCGACTCGGCCGGAGCGATACCGAGCGACTGCAGTTGCGCCAGTACGTAGGCGTCGATCGTGTCGCCGGTGGTACTGACTGACCCATCGTGACTTGGGCTCCCACCCGGCATGAACTTCGCGGTAGGCAATTTGGAAGTGACAAAGCGCGTCAGCCGGTTGGTCTGCGATTCATAACCAGGCTTATTTTTTAGAAACGCCTGCATATAATGATCGCGTTGGGGTCCGAAAAAAGCGCACTCCGCGTGTTCCACCGGTAGCATCGCCTGGGCACCCTCCGCTTCGGTGTCTGCGGCCTTCACCCTTTGCGTCATGCAGTAGAACGAAGCCCCGATCACCGCCGCCGCCACGATGGGCGCAAATATCCTGTTACGTAAAGATTTCATGAAGTTGGCCTCCGCCCGTGGAGCGAATTCCCCTTTTCGCTCACTAGCCTCAACACCAAGTTGCTACGTTAGTTTCGCCGACCTCAACGTTATCTGTTCATTTGAAACCAAAGGTACCCCCTGGGTCGGTTCGGCCCTAAACATTTCATAATGAATAAGATATAAATTAGTATACGTTAATATTAAACGTATTGCAGAGACGCGTGTTTTGGCTCAATCCCGGGTTAGTTGAGCTAGGCTTAAAACGACGCCATGACAACGCGCGGTTTCCTACTCGCTTTTGCCTTATTGGGTGCGGCCGAAGCACAGACGTACAATAACGCGACTCTCAACGCTAAGTACTACTTCCGCGAGCTCTACTTCGCTACTGATACTACAGGGAATCCGACCGATGTTCGCAGCGCTTCCGGAGCCATCATCTTCGACGGCAAGGGCGGCTACAGCCTCATCGCTAATGAAAATGTCGGTACCGGCAACGCCACCCCGCTTACAACCAGCGGGACCTACGTAATCTCATCCAACGCAGCGGTTGCGATTAGCGATCCCCTGGTCTCGGCGGGTTCGATTAACGGACGCTACACCGCGGAAGCCGTCTTCGGATCATCGTCCGACTCATCCGGTAACACCTTTGATTTTTTCATTGCGATTCCAGAACCGGCTGGCGGCTACACTGCCAAGAGCCTGAGCGGACCCTATTTCGTCAGCACTTTTGAACTCACCGGTGCGAGCGCTGCCACTGCGCGCAGTGCCCTTATGCTCTCCGTCCAGCCCGACGGGAAAGGCAATATTCCGCCGTTCAACATGAATGGCCATGCGGCCAACGTCGACAATGGCTTTCCCTTCGCCGGTTCGTCGCAAGGCGCAACGTATACGGTGAATAGCGACGGCAGCGGCGCCATCAATTTTGGACCGCTCAACCAGAGTCAGTTTGTCAGTGGGACCAAACCCATCTACATATCGAAGTCGGGGAACATTTTTATCGGAGCATCAACAGACCCGGGCGTGCAGGACCTGATTATCGGCGTGAAGGGAATGAGTACAACACCGGCTCCGACTAACGCCTCATGGTCCGGAAGTTTTTTCTCCGCCGGCCTCCGGCTACAGGTGAGTTCCAGCAATCCCACCAGTTCTTGCTATACGGGAGGACTCAATAGCAACGGCAAGGTTGCGCTCTTCACCCGTCGCCTCCGGCAGGCAGCGGTGCCCAATACCTTTAGTTACACAGGGTCCCAAACCTACACCGTAAACTCCGACGCCAGCGTTTTAGCGGGAGACTATACCGCAGGGCTCGGCTCGGCCGGGCTCTTCGTCCAGGCCGAAACCAGTCAGACCGACTTCACCGGCTTCGAAATCGACTTTGGCTCGTTGATCCCCACATTTTCGGGGCCGGGCGTTTTCATCAATCCCTATGGCATCGTGAACGCGGCCAGCAACGCTCCCGGCGGCGCGCCACTCTCACCAGGCGAGTTCGTCACCGCGTTTGGCAGCAATCTGGCGTCCGGCACCGTGCAGGCGGGAGCACCTTATCCTGCGACACTTGGCGGTGTCACTGTCACCGTAAACGGGAGTGCGGCTCCCATTTATCTGGTGTCGCAAGGTCAAATCAATTTCCTGGTTCCTTACGAAGTGACGGGGTCCACGGCCAACATTATTGTGAAGAACAGCTTGGGAACGTCCAATACCGTGGCGCTTCCCCTCTCCGGGACATCACCCGGTATCTATTCGGTGGATTTCAGCGGCGCCGGTTATGCTGTGATCCTGCACGCGGATTACAGCCTTGTGAACGCCACCAGTCCCGCCAAACCGGGTGAAACCGTACAGGTGTTTTTAACCGGCTTGGGCGCAGTCGCCCCTCCCGCGGCCGACGGAGTCGCCGCGCCGTCAAGTCCATTGAGTAAGGTCAGTCTGACATCATCGCAGCTTCTCGTATATATGAATGGCCAGCCCGCCGCAGTTCAGTTTGCCGGCCTCGCTCCCGGATTTCCCGGATTGTACCAGCTCAATGTTACGGTCCCGACGAACCTCACTGCTACCGGAGAAGTCGACATCGCGATCAACACGCCGGACGCTTTTACCGATCAAGTGTACATCGCCATTGAGTGAGATAATTGTGCTGTGTTGTGGCGTCGAAAACAAATCGAGCCCGAATTTGACTTCACAGCGCAGAATTTCCTTGACGAAGAGCGCGACTCCGATCGAATCGCTATGCATCGTTCGCTCGCGCGGTGGATTATCGGATTTGGCGCGGTCTTCTGTTTCGCCGCAATGACGTTCTGGTGGTCAGGTTCTGCTGTCCAGTACTCTGCGGCGAGAGTTCAAAACCGGTCGAATCCAACTTATCAGGTAACTGGAAGTATCGTTGACAGCCGCACTCGCCAGCCGATTCCCTGGGCGGAGGTCTCCACCGAATTTCAATTCGGCGGAGCCTTCTTTTCCACCACCACCGACCAAAACGGCCAATACTCGCTAAATACGTTAGCGGAACCGCATAACCTTGTCGTAAAAGCCAACGGCTACCAAACGGGCAGAATTCGTGTTGGAAAACAATGGTTCTCGTGGACCCCGCACGGCAGCGAGATAGAGAATAAAGAATTGACGCCGAACCCGTAGGGTAGTCCGTTGTCCATCTTCCGGTAGGCCAACAACACCAGGAACTGAAAACGGACAACGGACTACGAATCACATTGCCTTCAGTCCGCCTTCACTCCGGGAACATCCACCAGATGCTCGGCCAGAAACCAGACCTGCATCTCGTTGGTCCGCACCACATCGCTGATCAACAAATCATTGGTGCCTTCATCGCCTCCGTCCGAAGCTTTGGACGCCGCCTCGCGAGACGCCTTCAAAATCAATTCATGAGCTTCCAGTAATCGTGAAATCTGCACCGGAGTCTCTTCCCGGCCCCTCGGCGGCCGTTCGATGCGCGTGGTCTCCGCTACGTCCGGAGCCATCGCGATGCTGAGACCGCCGAGCATCTGGATTCTTTCCGCGATGCTGTCGACCAGTTCCGCCTGTTCCCCGAAATGCTTATCGAACAGCAGATGCAGTTGGTAAAAGGTGGGTCCCGCAGCCTGCCAGTGGTGTTTCTTGTAGAGGTCGCGCAACGTCATGGTATCAGAAAGAATCTGATTCAGGGCTTCCACACTGGACCGGCAAACATCTTCGTCCAGACCAATCGGTAGCTTGGCAATCTCGCCGAACTGCTGAATTTCAGGACTCCGCTGCCCGGTTAAAGGACGGGCACGATGCTGGGAACGCGCGTGTCCGTTGCCGCCGTGTTCCGCAGTTAAAGTCGAACTTTTTTTACTATTCATTGCTGTCTCCTAAGCATTAGATTACGCCTGGGGACCCTCGAGATGCCGCGATTCATGTGGAACAGCCGGGTATTTTCTTACGTTCGGACCACACCCTCAGGATGCCAGGTGGTGATGGTGCCGCACGTCTATGCCCTTTATCAAAAAAAGCACATCTTCGGCGATATTCGTCGCATGGTCCGCGATGCGTTCCAGGTTGTGCGCTACGAAAATCAGGTCGAACGCTGCGGGGACAGGAGCTTTGCCTTCTTCGGTCATCGCTAGCAGCTCTTTATAGACAGAATTCTTCAGATCGTCGACTTCGTCGTCGGAGAGCAGGACGCTTTGCGCCAGGTCCGGATCGCGTTGCACAAACGCATCCAGACTCTTGTGCACCATCGACTCGACCACTCCCGACATATGGGGAATGTCGATCATCATGGCCACCAGCGGCCGGCGAATCAGCGAGAGTGATCGCTGGGCGATGTTGATTGCGAGATCCCCCATCCGCTCCAGGTCGCTGTTGATTTTGATCGCCGCAGTCAGAAACCGGAGGTCCCGCGCAACAGGTTGTTGGAGAGCCAGCAGGCGCGTGGCGAAATCGTCGATATCGATGTCCATCTGGTTAATTCGCGTTTCGACGTCCCAAACGCTTTTCGCCAGAATCTCGTCGCGATCCACCAGCGAACGCGTGCTCGATCGAATGGCAGTCTCCACCAGGCCGCCCATTTCGAGCAGCTTGTTCTGCAAATCGGTTAAATCCGAAACAAAATGCCTCATTGCCCCGAGCGCCGCCTACAGAATAGCATTGTGGGGCTCGCTTTAGTCTGGTACTCGTGCTAGAAACGGTCGATTTTTTGTGTCCCGCAGCCCTTGGGACGCACCCTACTACCGCAGTTCCGTCACATCCGGTCTAAAATAGAGACAGCTCCCCTCCCCCAGAACGTGAGCCCAGCTTTCCGGATGTCCGACAAACCTTTCGTCCACCTGCATTGCCATACCGATTATTCGCTCCTCGACGGCGCCTGCGAGATCGGCCAGCTCATGGATGTCGTCGCCGAACAGAAAATGCCGGCCGTCGCCATGACCGACCACGGCAACCTCTTCGGCGCAGTCCAGTTCTACAACACTGCCAAAGCCAAAGGCATCCATCCGGTCATCGGCTGCGAAGTCTATGTCTCGCAGCAGGGCCATAAGACCCGCAATGATACCGACCGCTATAACCACCTCGTGCTGCTATGCGAATCGCAGGAGGGCTATCGCAACCTCATCAAGCTGGTCTCCACCAGTTTCCTCGAAGGCTTTTATTACAAGCCGCGCGTCGATAAGGAGTTGCTGTCGTCCCACTCCAAAGGTTTGATCGCCATGTCCGCGTGCCTGCGTGGCGACGTCAACGAAACCATCCTTGCCGATAAGATATGACGACGCGCGCCGACTCGCCTACACCTACCAGGACATTTTCGGCAAGAATAATTTCTTCCTCGAAATCCAGGATCACGGCCTTGAACAGGACAAGCGCCTCACCCCGCAAGTCAATCGCCTGTCGCACGAAACGGGCATCCCCCTGGTGGCCACCAACGATTCCCATTACCTGCGGCGCGAGGATGCCCGCGCCCACGAAATCCTGATGTGCATTCAGACGGGGAAAACCATGACCGATCCCAATCGCATGCACTGGGATCATCCCGACTTCTATCTCAAAACGCGCGACGAGATGATGAAGCTCTTCGGTGAACTCGAGGATTCCCTCGACCGCACCTGGGAAATCGCGCAGCGCTGCCACGTCAGCCTGGACAAGGTCAAGGAGCCATTTCCCAAATTCGCGGTGCCGGAACCGCACGACGTTCATACCTATTTCGAACACGTCGCCCGCGAAGGTTTCGAGAAACGCATCCCGCGGCTCGAAGCCATGCGGAATCGCGGCGTATTGAAGCACGATCTTCCCGAATACCGCGAGCGGCTGGACTTCGAGATCAAGATGATCCAGCAGATGAAGTTCTCCGGCTACTTCCTCATCGTCTGGGACTTCATCCGCTACGCCAAATCGATTGGAATCCCGGTGGGTCCGGGACGCGGCTCGGCAGCCGGCAGCCTGGTCAGCTATGCCATGCAGATCACCGATATTGATCCGCTGCAGTACGGCCTGCTGTTCGAGCGCTTCCTGAATCCCGAACGCGTCAGCATGCCGGATATCGACATCGACTTCTGCATGAACCGGCGCGGCGAAGTGATCCAGTACGTCACCGAGAAGTACGGGCGCGAGCAGGTCGCCCAGATCATCACCTTCAACACGCTCGGTACGCGCGCCGCGATCAAGGACGTTGGACGTGTTCTCGACGTCAGTTTCGCCGACGTCGACAAGCTCACCAAGCTTGTCCCTAACATCCTCAACATCGGCCTCGCGGATTCTATCAAAGCCGAGCCGGGATTCAACGAACTGGCCAAAGCCGATCCGCGAGTGGACGACATCCTGAAGGTGGCGCTACGGCTGGAAGGACTGGCGCGCAATTGTTCCATTCACGCGGCTGGCGTTGTGATTTCGCCGGAACCGCTGAAAAACCTCGTCCCTCTGTACAAGACCAGCAAAGACGAAATTGTCACCCAGTACGACATGAAGGGTCTCGACAAGCTGGCTCTGCTCAAGATGGACTTCCTGGGGCTGACCACTCTGACCCTGATTCACGACGCGGTGAATCTGATCGAGAAGCGGCATGGCGTCAGGTTGGTGCTCGAAGATCTTCCGCTGGACGATCCCAAGAGCTACGAGGTGTTCTGCAAAGGCTTCACCAGCGGCGTGTTCCAGTTCGAATCGCCGGGCATGCGCGACATTCTTCGCCGCTACCAGCCCAGCCGCATCGAAGACCTCACCGCGCTGAATGCGCTTTATCGCCCAGGTCCGATTCAGGGCGGCATGCTCGACGACTTCATCGAGCGCAAGCACGGCCGCAAGAACATCCACTACGACCTCCCTGACCTGAAGGTGGTGCTCGAAGAAACCTACGGCGTCATCCTCTACCAGGAGCAGGTGATGCAGATTTCGAGCCGCCTGGCGGGCTATTCGCTAGGCGAAGCCGATCTGCTACGCCGCGCGATGGGCAAGAAAGACGCGGCATTGATGGCCAAGCACCGCGAAAAATTCGTCGAGGGAGCGATGGCCAAAGGTCACCCGCAGAAGAAGGTCGAAAAGATCTTCGACCTGATGGAGCAGTTCGCCGGCTACGGTTTCAACAAGTCGCATTCGGCAGCCTACGCTTATCTCGCCTTCGTCACGGCGTATTTCAAGGCGCATTATCCGGTCGATTTCATGGCCGCGCTGCTGACGTCGGAAACCGGCAACGTGGCGAAGGTGGTGAAGTACATCAACGAATGCCGCGACATGGGCATCAAGGTTCTGCCGCCCGATGTCCACTTCAGCGACTGGAACTTCACGCCCGACGGCGAAGCCATCCGCTTCGGTCTCGGCGCGATCAAGAACCTGGGACCCAACGCCGGGGAGGCCATCATCAAGGCGCGGAAAGAGGTCGGGAAATTTACGTCGCTGTATCAGTTCTGCGAGAAAATTGATCCCGGCCCGGTCAATAAACGCATCGTCGAGAGCCTCATTAAGGCCGGCGCGATGGATTCTATCCCCGGTACTCGCGCGCAGAAGATGCTGGCCGTCGAATCGGCCATGGAAGCCGGGCAAAAGGTCTGGCGCGACCGGGAGCACGGCCAAGGCGGCCTCTTCGGAGAAGCTTTCATTCTGGATCAGCCGGAGCAGGATCTGCCCAGAGCCGTCGATTGGTGCTTGCGCGAAAAACTCCAGTTTGAAAAGGAACTTCTCGGCTATTACGTAACCGGCCATCCGCTGGACCAATTCGCGATAAAGCCAAGGAACTCGCGACCTACGACAGTACTTCGCTCGAAGGCTTGGCGAAAGGCGCAAACGTAGCGATGTGCGGCGTGATGACGGGCATCGTGCGCAAGCGCAACAAAAAAGGAGAACCCTGGGCCATGTTCCAGCTTGAAGATCATAGCGGTACGACTGAATCGCTTCTTTTCGCCACCAACTTCGAGCGCCTCGCACCGCTGCTCGTCGAGGACCAGGCTGTCTTCATTCGTGCTATGGCTCTCCCGGAAGAAGGCGCGGCAACCAAGATTTCGATTCAGGAAATGGTCCCGCTCGAGAAGGCACACGTGCCGCTGCCGTCTCTGATCTCCATCAAGGTGAGGCTGGGCAAGGACGAACGCGCCCAGGCCTTGCAGCAGCTCTTCGAAAGAAAGCCGGGCGCGACGCAAGTCCGTCTGCGGCTCGAATCGCCGCGCGATTTCTCGGTGGTTCTCGATGTTCCCGTCAAGGTGCGTCCCGACCGCGAGTTCCGCGCAGCCATCGAACAGATCTGTGGCGCGGAGACCATCGAAGTGTTGGGAAACTAATTAGAATGACGTACTCCATGGCAACTTGTCCACTCCCCGAACACTCGCGATGGGCCGCCGACGTGACTCTCGTTTCGCGAGCGCGGTGGGCTGCTTGGAATGAGCATGACTGGTTTCTGGGATGGCCCACCTTGGCGATAGACGTTCTCTCTCCTTCCAACACCAAGGCGGAGATCGCAGACAAACGCCAGACCTGCTTCTCCGGCGGGTGTCAGGAGTTTTGCCTGGTCGATGCAATCACGACGACCGTCCAGACATGGGCCTCCACCGGCGTCATAAAAAAATCCAGCGAATCGGGGTCTGTCTTCTCGGCGGTCATGGACGCGCACGTCCTCCGCGACAGCAGGATCATCGATGAGGACTAACGCTTGAATCGAAGGGCGTTCGCGAAGTCCATCACGTTTGCCTCCGCAGTGCCGCTCAAAGCCGCCGGCGTTGAATCCGACGGCTGCATCACAAATATACCTGGCATTGAAGTCGGCCACTTTACCGACCGCCGTCGTCCTACCGGCTGTACGGCTATCGTGTTCCGTAAAGGCGCGGTCGCCGGTGTCGACGTCCGCGGTGCAGCCCCCGGAACGCGCGAAACTGACTTGTTGAATCCCATCAACACCGTCCAGCAGATTCATGCTGTCATGCTATCGGGCGGGAGCGCCTACGGTCTCGACACGGCTTCCGGTGCGATGCGCTTCCTCGAAGAGCATGGCATTGGTTTTCGTCTGCAGGACCAGGTGATTCCTATTGTGCCGGCGGCGATCCTCTACGACCTCAACGTCGGTGACGGACACGTTCGTCCCGATGCCGCCGCTGGCTACGCCGCATGTGAAGCCGCGTCAAACGGGAAGGTTGCGGAGGGAAGCGTGGGCGCGGGCGCCGGTGCGACAATCGGCAAATTCTTCGGACCCAAATCGATGATGAAATCGGGGCTTGGAACCGCCAGCCTGACTGTCGGCAAGACGGGTGTCGTTGTCGGCGCGATCGTTGCCGTCAATGCGATCGGTGACGTTCGCGATCCCGCGACGGGACGCATCATTGCAGGGGCACGAAAGCAGGATGACTCCGGATTCATCGATACCATGGCGCGATGGCGGGAAGGGAATAGCAAGGCAGACATGCAGCCGGGACGCAATACCACCATTGGCGTCGTCGCCACCAACGCGATCTTTGATAAGGCTCAGATGACCAAGATTGCGCAGATGGCTCACGACGGGTTGGCGCGCGCCATCAATCCGGTCCATACGACCATGGATGGCGATACGATCTTTGCCGCCTCGACGGGGGCAATCGCAACGTCCATGGATCACGGTATCATCGGAGCAATCGCCGCTGAAGTCATGACCCAAGCCATCCTGCGCGCGGTAAAAACGGCGACCGGCGTCATGGGGATTCCAGCTTATAAGGATCTCCGGCGGTAAACGCGCCTGTTATCCTGACTCTATGGAACCTGAAGCAGCGGAAGTAAGCCCGCTGGACATTATCCCGGCTGTCGACGGCGATAACCCTGACAAAGCTCCCAATAAGGCCTGGGAGCGTGTGCAGTGCGCGCGCCATCCCAAAAGGCCGCATACGCTCGATTACGTGGAGAAGATTTTCACCAACTTTCAGGAGATCCATGGCGACCGGCTCTTTGGGGATGATCCCGCGATCGTATGCGGCATGTGCCTGCTTGATAGCACGCCAGTCATGCTGGTGGGAGAACAAAAGGGCCGCGACACCAAGCAGAAAGTCTTTCGGAACTTTGGCATGCCCAAGCCCGAGGGATATCGCAAAGCCATCCGCGCGATGCAACTGGCGGCCAAGTTCAACCGGCCCATCATCACCTTTCTCGATACTCCCGGCGCGTATCCCGGTATCGACGCGGAAGAACGAGGGCAAGCCGAAGCCATTGCCCGTAATCTCCGCGAGATGGCCCGGCTTCCGGTGCCTGTAGTTTGCGTCTGTATCGGCGAAGGAGGCAGCGGCGGCGCTTTGGCGCTCGGCGTCGGCAACCAGGTGTTCATGATGGAGAACGCAGTCTACAGCGTCATTTCGCCGGAGAGTTGCGCCGCAATCATCTGGCGCGATTCGAGCAAGGCCGAACTCGCCGCCGCCGCGCTAAGACTCACTGCCGAAGACTTGAAGGAACTCGCGCTCATCGACGGGATCATCCCTGAACCCTCGGGCGGCGCGCATGAAAATCCCGACGGTGCCGCCAAGAGCCTTCACGATGTCCTGCGGTCGTCACTTGACGAACTGCTCCGACACACTGCCGACGAACTGGTTCAGCAACGCTATCACAAGTTTCGAATGATGGGGAACTTCTTCACTCAAACGGTGTTGCCCGTCAAATGAAGAAGCCCGTGCTGGCGGCGTTGATATTTATAGCGGTTGTCCTGGGCGTGATTCTTTACACCAGCCTGGGCGGCAGCAACAGCAGGTATCGCGTGGAAATCTGCATCGTGTTCCAGGGAAAAACCGAATGCCGCACAGCCCGCGCTGCCACGCATGATGAAGCGCTTCGCACCGCAACGGATAATGCTTGCTCGCTTATGGCGTCAGGGCAGTCTGAATTTGAGCGCTGCCGGAATACTCCCCCGACGAGCGAGAAGTGGCTCAGCGGCAAGTGACAAATTCAAAGCTCTTTTGCCCAGCGGTCATGGCAAACTGCGGACCTATCCACTAGGTGCAGATGCCGCGCTCGCCAACGCTCACGATGTCCTTGACCGGCGCGCTATATTCCTTCGGCATCACAATCCAGGCAACGACATAGGCAATAAATCCGATGCCGGTCCCAAATGCCAGTAGCAGCCAAATCACCCGCATCAAGGTCACGTCGCAGTCGAAGTATCGCGCAAAACCTGAACAGATCCCTGCAATCTTTTTATCGTAAATCAGCCTGGCAAGCGGGCGGGACGGGGTATAAGCGGATGCAGGTTGACCGCCGTAGACGCTCACCCCACACTGAGAACAAAATTTATCGATTTCGCGGAGTTCCGATCCGCAGCGGGTACAGTACATAAGCGAACCTCCTAAAAGATTAGCTTACGCATGTGGCGTTCGGGAAGTTCAAGCTGGCCGTAGGACGTGCAAAAGGGCGACACGCTATCCTAAAGGATAGTTAGCGGTGCGCGACAGCGACGGTGTCAGAGCTGCCGGCGGCGGAAATCGGATTGACTGCCTCACCGACCTTCATTTCCTGCCAGTTGTAACCGAATTCTTTTCCGCAATCGAGGCAAACGACGTAAGTCCCTTTGTTGGAACTGCCAAACCCGGCGCGGCGAGCGGGGGTAATGGGAAAAGTCGTCCTCCGATGGGAGCATCCAAATAAAGAGCTGAGTAGTGAAGCCATCATACCGAACCTCTTTCTCCTGCTGTCTTAGATCCAAAGCAGTGGTTGACGGTTTCAGATCAAGCAATCTGAGCGCCATTAAAAAGGCTCAACAGTAAAGAAGGCTACACATGAAAATTCATTAATTTGGATGAAGATATCAGCGGACAGCGGAAGCGATTGCGTTGGCGATAAGCTTGCCGTGGAATCTTCCGTTCTCAATGAAGACCTCATTGGTATGCATACCTGCAACGATAACACCCGCAAGGTAGATACCGGCGCGGTCGCTCTCCAGGGTTTTTGGATCGGTGCGGGGCCGCCGCGAGTGCGCATCGAAGCGAATGCCTAAACGACCTAAAAATTCCGTATCGGGTGAATATCCGGTTAGGGCAAAAACGAAATCATTCTTTAATGAAACTTCACCTTCGGGAGTGGCGACTACAATGGAGTCGCGGTAGATCCCGGTAACTTTGGAATGGAAGTACGCGGTAATTTCGCCGTTCTTGATTCGATTTTCGATGTTTGGCTTGATCCAGTACTTGACCGCCCGAGAAATTTCGCCACCTCTGTGGATCAAAGTGACGCGTGCTCCCGTCCAGAAGAGTTCCAGTGCAGCGATGGCCGCCGAATTCTTGGCGCCGATGACGGCTACGTCATGGTTGTAATAAGGATGCGCCTCTTTGTAGTAGTGAATGACCTTAGGTAGGTCTTCACCAGGCACGTCCAACAGATTCGGGATGTCGTAATAGCCTGTCGCGAGAATCACTTTCCGCGCGCGATACTCTCGACGGCATTCATGACGGTCGGTCGTCTCGATCCGAAAATCGTTGTCGCCGCCGTCAATCCCGGCGACGGGTTCGTACTGCCGGATATCGAGCTTGTAATGATCGGCCACACGGCGGTAGTATTTCAAGGCCTCAGTACGTCCAGGTTTGTCATTCAAGCTGGTCATGGGAATATCGCCAATCTCGAGCAACTCCGGCGTCGTAAAGAACACCATGTTGATCGGATAGTGATAGATGGAATTCACCACACAGCCTTTGTCGATGACAACGGCTTTGACGTCGCGCCTTTTCAATTCGATGGCGCAAGCGAGACCCGTTGGGCCTGCTCCCACGACGACGACATCTACTGTTTCCGCTGAGAGATTGGAACGCGAGCTCACAACTTTTGAGAAACCTCTTGGGAGATAATTTCGAGCGCCTCGGCGAGGTGTGACGGATCTTTGCCTCCGCCTTCCGCCATATCGGGACGTCCGCCGCCTCTGCCGCCTGTCGCCTGGGCAACAGTCGATACCAGCTTACCGGCTTGCACTTTCGCCGTAAGATCCTTCGTCACACCGGCGACAATTGAAACTTCGCCATCCTTGACGGAAGCTAATATGACGGCTGCCGACTTCCACTTGTTTCGCAGCGAATCGACCAATGCCCGCAGTTGTGGACGATCCATTCCGTCGATACGCGCGGACAGCACTTTGGCGCCGTTCACTGTCTGCGCGCGGCTTTCGAGCGATCCCGCGGCGGCCTGGGCGGCTTGCTGCTTTAGCATCTCCACCTGCCGCTCGAGCGTCTTTTTCTCCGCGAGAGCCCGTTCGATCTGCTCCACCAGTTCGGCTTCCGAAGTGCGAAAGATTCCAGCAATGCGGTGCAGCGAATCGGCAGCACGCTGAAACTGCCGCAAACCACCCTCGCCCGTGACCGCTTCGATGCGCCGCACACCGGCCGAGATGCTACCTTCATTGACGATCTTGAATACGCCGATGTCGCCGGTGCGGCGTACGTGCGTTCCACCGCAAAGCTCCTTGCTGAAATCCGGGATTTGCACCACCCGTACTTCGTCCCCGTATTTCTCGCCGAAGAGGGCCATCGCGCCGGTCGCAATCGCCTGCTCGATCGGCAGCACTTCCGTGGTTACGCTGGTGTTCTTCAGAATGTTCTCGTTGACCAGCCGCTCCACTTCCTCGAGCTCGGCTTGATCCATCGCCGTGTAGTGGGCGAAGTCGAAACGCAGACGCGGCGGCTCGACAACCGACCCTGCCTGTTTCACGTGAGTCCCCAAAACCTGTCTCAGAGCGGCATGCAGCAGGTGAGTCGCCGTGTGATTGCGTTCGGTCGAGAGCCGTTCGCCTTCAGCAACTTCGGCGCGCAGTTCATCACCAATTCGGATGCCTAATTCGGTCTTGATGCGATGCACGGTCAGACCAGGCACCGCTGGATAGGCCGAGGCGACCGTAGCCACAACTTCTCCCGTTGCCGCGTTAAGAAGCGTGCCGCGATCGCCTACCTGACCGCCAGTCTCCGCGTAAAACGGAGTCTGGTCGAGGACCAGTTCGGCATCGGTTGCGGGACCCACACTTTCGACGAGCTGTTGATTGATCAGCAAACCGGTCACCCGGCTGGTTGCGCAAAGCTTTTCGTAGCCCAGAAACTTGGTCCGTCCCTGCAGCACGAGTTGCTGGTAGGTCGGTGCCACGGCGCCTTTCTCCGCGCCCTTCCAACTAGCCCGTGAACGTTCCCGCTGCGTGCGCATCTCTCGCAGAAAACCTTCGTGATCGATGGTCAAGCCCCGCTCGCGCGCCATGTCTTCTTGTTCGTCGAGCGCCAGACCGTAGGTGTCGTATAAGTCGAAAGCCACCTTACCGGGAAGGACGCCGTCGGAAAGGCGTTTCACTTCGCTCTGGAAAACCTTCTCCGCAACCAGGAATGTGGTCGCGTAACGGTGCTCTTCATCCTTGACGACACGCGCCACCCGCTGCACGCTCTCCATCATCTCGGGATAGGCCGGCCGCATCAGTTCGGCCACGAAGCCGGTAAGGTCGAAGAGATAGGGCTGTTCGCGACCGATCAGCCGCGCGTTGCGCATCGCGCGCCGCATGATCTTGCGCAGCACATACCCGCGTCCTTCATTGGAGGGCAGAACCCCATCGTGAATCAGGAACGCCGTGGCGCGCGCGTGATCGGCATTGATACGCAGCGCCACATCCACCTTCGGATCGTTTCCGTATTCGACGCCGAACAGATTCGCAGTGTGATGAATGATGGGCAAGATAAGGTCGCAGTCGTAATTCGACAGCTTGCCTTGCAGGATCGCGGCGACGCGCTCCAAGCCCATTCCGGTATCGATCGAGGGCCTGGGCAGCGGAGTCATGATTCCCGCTGCGTCCTTGTTGTACTGCATGAAGACCAGGTTCCAGATCTCCACAAAACGTCCTCCGCCATCGAGCGGAAACTGTTCGTGCTCACGCCCGGGTTCCGCGCCCTGGGGACCGAGATCGTAGTGAATCTCGGAGCATGGACCACACGGTCCGGTCTCGCCCATCTGCCAGAAGTTGTCCTTCTCGTCGAGCCGGAAGATGCGATCTTTGGACACACCCGCAACGCTCTGCCACAGCTCTTCGGCTTCATCGTCTTCGCGGAAGACTGTGATGTACAGCCTGTCCTTCGACATGCCGAACTCTTTCGTGACCAGATCCCAGGCAAAGCGGATAGCTTCGGCTTTGAAGTAGTCTCCAAACGAGAAGTTGCCGAGCATCTCGAAGAACGTGTGGTGACGGCGAGTGTAACCGACATTCTCCAGGTCGTTATGCTTGCCGCCCGCGCGAACACACTTTTGCGAAGTGGTGGCACGCGAGTAGTCGCGCTTTTCGAGTCCCAGGAAGACTTCCTTGAACTGGTTCATGCCGGCATTGGCGAACAGCAATGTCGGGTCGTTCGACGGGAGTAGCGACGAGCTGCGGACGCGTGCATGGCCATGGGCCTGAAAGAAGTCGAGAAAGCGCTGCCGGATGTCGTTGCCTGTCACTGAAGTCCTTGGGTTAGAGGATTAACTCTAATTATAAGTGGGGCCGGATCTCCCGGTCGCATACCGCGGGCGGAATCCGGTAGCTGATGGCATTTCCTGAATCAGAGAGGGAAAGATGGGGTTGATGCGTTGGAATGCAGGCAGTTTCCAAGCCGGAAGCGCCCGCAGCAAAATAGCGTGCCGCTTGGGCTGCCGTCGTTCGTTACCCGTTGTCCGCGGCGGGATCGAGGAAGGTGCCCCGGCAGCGAATAACGGATAACGAATAACGGATTACCGATAACAGACTAAAAGGGAGTCACTGCGTAAACTGCCGTCATCACGAGACCGATCGCGGCGCTGCAATTGCTGCCCCCTGGCCCCGCAGTACAGCCCCAATAATTCAGATTCGCGTTTACCGTCCCGGAACCCAGATTGTCGACGCCAGTCGGTCCAGGCAAATCGTTCATGCGCGTCATAACATCCGCCGATGGCATATTGACGGCGAGGCCGATCTGCTCGTTGCTGATCTTGTTCAGCGCGACAATCAACCCGGTCACTGGCGCAACGCTGTAGAGATTGATGCCGGCTGTCGCTGGAGTCGCGGCGTCCTCGGTGTCTGCGGCATTGCCCGAGATAATGTTACCGACGATCATGTTGTCATTCAGATTCGGCGCCGGCGCCATGGGTACGAATGCGTGATTGTGCATCGTCACTCCGGGCAAGCCGTTCCCGGTAAGCGTGTTATTGATGACCACGTTACCGTAATTTTTATTGCCAGGCCCGGGAGCGAAGATACCGACCCCGGCGCCTGCTCCCGGAAGTTGGAGTCCGTTGTTCGTTGAGATATTGCTCGCAATGGTGTTGTGGTATACCCCGGGCGGAAGCATCAGTCCCGTGGCCGAATAAGGCGGATGCGACGCGAGGGTAATTCCGCAATCGAACGGATTGTTGGTTACGGTATTGCCCCAGATCAAGTTGTCATGCGACGCACCGGTTTCATCGGTGATGAGAATTCCACCGGAGTTATTCTTAACTATATTTCCGGAGATAATTGAATGGTCCACGGCCATCAGGTGAATGCCTTCGCCGCAATCGTCGCCTTCACTGGTTTCGAATGCCGGAATGCCCGGACATGCGCCGGCTGTGATGTTCAGACTGCGGTTGTTACCCGTGACCGTATTATTCGTAATCGTAATCTCTGAAGCATTCGCCGCCAGGATACCTTCGAAATTGGCATTCTGGACCGACAATCCCGAAATAATCACGCCCTTGATCCCAGCGGCAGGCGCTGCTGCCATGCCATTAATGAAGATCCCGTTGGATAGCCCGATGGCGTTGATGATCGTGCCATTTCCTGTACCAATGAGCGACAGAGGCTTGGTAATCGTGACCGACTCGCTGTAGACGCCTCCCTGGACATTGATAGTGTCCCCCGCTGACACTCCGCTAACTGCAGCGCTGATGCTTTGGTACGCGCAACCAGTGGGACCAACGCACCACGTCGCAGCCGAGGCAACCTGACATCCCGACAAAAGTGCCAAAGCGCACAGCCACCTACCGCTTGAACTCACGCCCGATAACTTGTTCATCTTAGTCTGCTGAACCATTGAATACCTCTCTTAACCTGTATTTCGTTCGAACTCACTTTTCGCGTCTCAGGGTTCTCCTGATGTTGCGAGACTGAGCTAGTATATACCCGCACATTCGGAAAGCACAAACTATTAAACGCTATTCCGAACTAATCGTAAACCATCAGCAACACAGAAACGGCGACGGCTAACCCGGACGATCGCGAATTCATGTATGCTTTCTGGAAGCAAGCTATGTCAGTCAATCAACCAGGTAGTTCTCTCACACGGCGTGCGCTGTTGACTTCTCTCGCTGGCGCCGCAGCCGTCCCTGCGTTCTCCCAAACCCCCCGGGACTGGAGCGGCAAGAACCCAGTACGTTATCCCGACCCTGACATTATCGTTCTGGAGAAGAGCTTTAAGGCCAAGGTCGGCAACACGGCGATTCAGCGACTCTATACCGGCGCGCTATGGTCTGAAGGCCCGGCCTGGAATGCCGCAGGTCGCTACCTGGTTTGGAGCGACATACCCAACGATCGACAGCTGCGCTATCTCGAAGAAGATGGCCACATCAGCGAGATGCGGAAGCCTGCCCGGTACAGTAACGGCAACACTTTCGACTATCAGGGTCGCCAGTTATCCTGCGAGCATGATACTCATCGCGTAGTCCGATATGAACTGAACGGAAGTGTGTCGACAATTGCAGAGAAGTACAACAGCAAATACCTGAACGCACCCAACGACATCGTGGTCCATCCCGACGGAGGCATTTGGTTCTCCGACCCAGGCTATGGAATTCTGGGTAACTATGAAGGGCACAAAGGCAAGATGAATCTGAAGGAAGCGGTTTACCGCGTGGATCCGAAAACCGCGAGGATCGAGCTGATTACGGACGAATTATACAAACCCAACGGAATTTGTTTTTCTCCCGACTACAAGAAAGTATACATTTGCGACACGGGTTCAACCCATTATCCGGAGGCGCAAAATATCATCAAGGTCTACGACGTACTAGACGAAAAGAAGGCCGGTAAGGGTCGCGTATTTTTTAATATGGAGATGAGCGGCAAAGGTTCCGGCTTGGCAGACGGTATCCGCGCCGACATCGACGGCAATATCTGGATCGGGGCTGGGTGGGTTGGAGCGGGTTACGATGGCGTCCATATCGTCTCGCCTGAGGGACAGCGGATCGGCCAGATTCTGTTGCCCGAAATTTGCGCCAATCTCTGTTTCGGCGGTGAGAAGCGCAACCGGCTGTTCATGGCCGCCAGCCAATCCCTCTATGCGGTATACGTCGAGACCCAGGGCGCCCATATCTGTTGAAACCGGCGTTACGCCACGAGTGGAAATCTGCGCGGCTGCCGCTTTCAGAGTCCTACAATAGAAGCGGAGGTCATTTGCACTCGCATCATCATCACGCGGCCGGGACCGGAAAGGTGCTGCAGTGGTCACTAGGTGCCACGGTGCTCTTCGTGTTCCTGGAGGTGTATGCGGGAATTCGGGCGCACAGTCTGGCGCTGATCTCCGATGCCGGACACAACGCCACGGACGCGCTAGCCCTCCTCCTGGCCTCTTTCGCTTTTTTTCTGCAATCGCGGGGAGCGAATGAGCGGAAGACATACGGTTATCATCGGGCTGGAGTTCTAGCGGCCTTTCTGAATGCGTTGCTACTGGTGCTGCTATCCCTCTGGATCTTCTGGGAAAGCTACTTGCGCATCCTCCGCCCGGAGGCCGTCGCGCAAAACTGGATGATGGCAGTCGCAACCGGCGGTCTGCTGTTGAACGGCGGCATCATGTGGGGCCTGCGCGGCGCACATGCTCACGACATCAATGTCCGCAGCGCCTTTGTTCACATGCTTGGGGATCTGCTCGGAGCAGCCGCCATCCTCATCGGAGGGGCGGTCATCGGCTGGACTGGTTGGCTCTGGATCGATCCGGCGCTCTCCATCCTGATCGCGGCCCTCATCATCTGGACGGCGTGGGACATCATCCAGGAGTCGCTCAATATTTTGCTCGAAGGCCTGCCGCGCGGACTCGAGTTAAACTCCGTGCAATCCGCCATGTGCTGCGTCGAGGGCGTCCTGGACGTCCACGATTTGCACATCTGGAGCATTGGCTCCAGTTCGCACGCGCTGAGTTGCCACGTGCTCATCGACGATGTGCCGCCCTCCGCCAGCAACTGCATCTTGCACGACATTAATCACGTCCTGCTCGATAAGTTTCACATCTGCCACACCACGGTCCAGTTCGAACACGTAAATTGCGCGGTGTCCGAAGCCGGATGCGTGATCCCGGTGGATGCGGAAGCCCACCATCACCATCACCACGAGCACTAGACGCTCCGGTGATCCTTTATCCATTTCTTTTGGCAGTTAGCACCTTGTCGAACAAAGGGCCGGGAGTGCCGGGATCGGGTACCGTATCGATTGCGATTACCTCGGCGATTTCACGCTTGCGGTCGATACCCAGATCTTCGAACTTACGCGCCGTCGAGAGCAATCGCGATTCAAGCGAATTGCGGCCTTTCGAATAAGCGGCGACCGCCTTCGTAAGGCCGGCGCCGATCTCCGAGAAGTGTTCCGCGAAAATTCGAATCCGGTCGTAAAGCTCCGCTCCCAGCGCGCGGATCTCCTCGGCATTGCGGGCTAACTGGCGCTCACGCCAACCGTACGCAATGGCACGAAGCAATGCGATCAACGTCGTTGGCGTGGCCAGTACGACATTGTTACGAACGCCATACTCAATCAGATCGGGTTGCTGCTCCAGTGCCGCGCTGAAGAAGATCTCGCCGGGCAAAAATGCAATGACGAAATCGGGGGCCTGCGCGAACTGGCTCGCGTAACTCTTCTGTCCCAGCCGGTCAATGTGTTTGCGAACTTGCTGTGCGTGCTGCTTCAGTTTCTCCGTCGCAGCCGCTTCGCCCGGAGCTTCCAGCGACTCCAGGTAGGCCGATAACGACACTTTGGAATCGACCACCACCTCACGCCCATTTGGTAGCCGCACAACCATATCGGGACGCAGACGCCCATCTTCCGTCGCAATCGTCACCTGCTCCTCGAAATCGCAGTGCGCGGTCATACCTGCCAGTTCGACGACGCGTTTCAACTGGATCTCGCCCCAGCGTCCCCGTGCGATCGGACTCTTCAGCGCGCCCGAAAGCTTGCGCGTTTCCTCGCGCAGGATGCTCTGACCTTCGGTCATAGTCTTGACCTGCTCATTAAGCGCGGCGTATGCTCCCGCGCGGGCGAGTTCGATGGAGTGAATCTTCTCGTCGACGCGAGTTAGTGAATCTCGCAAAGGCTTGACCACTTCGTCGATAGCCTGTTGACGCCTCGCGAGATCGCCGTGCGCTTCAACTTGATACCTCGACAATTCGGATTTCGCCAGCTCCAGAAACTGCCGGTTATTACGTTCGAGCGCTTCGGACGACAGCGCCTGGAACTGATCGCGCAGCTGGTCGCGTGCGGCGCGCTCGGCTTCAAGACGGGCGCGCAAGTCGGCTTCGGACGCGATGAGGCGCGAGTTTTCCGCGCGGAGCACGGCGGTTTCAGCAGCGAAGCGCGTATAGAACCAGACTGCCAACCCGGTCGCGGCGAGAGCTGGTAACGCGAAAGCCCAAAACATGAATACTAGTTTATGTCAGATTCTATCTCGCGTCCAGGTACAGATTGTCGACTTCCACCTCCCGGCGCAGGTGAGCAACCGGTTCCTCTACTTGTATGGTGACCGGACGATCGGCCGGGAGCGGCGTCTCCGAATACATGGCGGTGCCTTCCCAAGCTATCGGAGCGAGGCTGAGCGTCGCGGGAAAGGGCGAATAGGAGATCAGGCGCGTCAGGTCGGAGTGGCCGGCTCCCGATTTCTGAGACACAAGTTCGCCGGGCCAACGAAACGGCGACTGGCACACCACGTTGTTGAGGTAACCGGCAAAACACTGAATCCGGTCCATGACATCCGACGGCTTTGTGCGGAGAGTTATCGTGCGCTCCCGCGAGTTGCCGAAGATCGTGAGATAGAAAGTTGCGCGAAGAGTCAGTGGTTGCTTGGGCCGGTCGAGAAGGGGTTGCGGTAGCTCGGCTCCCGTGCGGCGGTAGCTTCCGCTCACGATCGAGAGTCTCGTCGGAGTCGGGCGCAAGTTGAGGGTGCTGAGGTCCAACGGCCATGTCCCGCCATCCGCGGTCTGCAAGCTGACCGAATAGCTGTCGACTTCCAGTCGGTCCCCGTCCGGCACGCCGCCGACAACCAGCGGGAACCTCAGCTGGAGTTCGCGGCCATCCCGATTGAATTCCAGCTTCTCATCGGACGCTTTAGAGATTCGAACGTTCACAGGCTGGCTCGATGACCACTGCTGCAGTGGGAAGAGCGTGCGCCAGGAGATGAACATATATGCACAGGCGCCGCACACGGCTAGGCTGACCCCCAAGGTGCGCCCGAACAGGGTCCGGCGCAGCTTGTACTGCAGAAGAATGATGGGCGGCGCGAAAAGCGCGAGGGCAGTATAGCCGACCGTCTCTTGAAGCCACTCCAGGGATTCCGGAGTTCCGAGGCGCGACCAGATGCCGAACCAATATCGACCGAACACGATGAGGGCAACCACTAAAATGGCGCCGAAGAACGTCGCTAGACCATCTGTTAGGGCGGCAATTACGGTGAAGGGGAGTACAACGCAGATCAGCACCAGAATCTGCACCCACAGCAGCCCGGGGACGATCCAAGATGGGGGGAAACCTCTGACAAGCAAGCTGCCGGTCTGCGCCAACAGGATTGGAAGATTGATGAACGCGAGGATGAAGAGCAGTTTGGCCGCTAGCAGGCTTGGCCAGTAGTAAGGGCGCGTGACCCAGAACTGATTCTCGCCGGCGAGCGCCTCGGCGTGGATCAATCGCGCAATCGTGTACGCTGCTGTAATCGCTACCAGCACGCTAAACGCATCGGATGCATCTGCTCGTATGCCATGAGCGCCGAGCCAAAATAATGCTACCTCCAGCGCGAGTAGAAACGCAATTTCCCGCGCCAGGTAGCGGACATCCTTCTTGAAAATGTGCCAGGCCTGATGCATCGTCTTCCTCCTTCAAGCCGCTTTTGATTTGCTGCGCGCCAGCGTAACGAAAATTGCCCGCAGCGGCATCGCGTTCACCGAAATATTGCGCACACTCCCGAACAGTCGCCGGACCTCGCTCGAGGTTCGCTCCGGATCGAACTTAGTTTCAACAAAACGGACGAAACCGGGAGAGCCTTCAGGCCTCAGCCAGTTCGGGGGCCATTCGCCGTCGCTTGGCACCTTCACCGGTGGATCGAGAGTCACTTCAATCTCCCGGAAGCGGGCAGAGAGCGATGACATTTCCTCCGCAAAGCGAAGCCGTCCGGAGTCGAGATACGCGATGTGACTGGCGAAGCTCTCGATCTCGGCGAGGTCGTGCGATGAGACGAGGATGGTAGTCTCTTCGGCGCTCTCCACGATTCCTTCGATCAGGTCCTCCCGCATTACCGGGTCCAGTCCGCTGAAAGGTTCATCGAGGATCAAGAGCTCAGGCCGGTACGCCAACGATGAAGCCAGCGCGGCTTTCATCCGCATCCCACGCGAAAGATGCCGCAGCTTGCGAGGGTACGGCAGCTCGAACTGCTGAACCAGTTCGGCGGCGCGCGCGTCGTCCCAGGTGGAGTAGAAGGGCTTTAAATATGCGAGCAGATACTCGACCGTCATCCAATCCGGCATCTCCTGGTTTTCCGAGACGTAGCCGATTCGCGCCAACTCCGCAGTACCAAGCTGCCGCGAGTCGACTCCCAGAACCTCGGCGCATCCTCCATCTGGTTTCAGAATGTTCATAATCGTCTTGATCGTCGTCGTTTTCCCGGCCCCATTCGGGCCGACGAGGCCAAAGACGCTGCCTTCCGGGATGTTAAGGTTGAGGCCATCAAGAGCTGCAACTTTTCGATAACGTTTGGTCAGATCGACTACTCGGATCATGTCGCTCATTCTCGGCTCCTTAATGCTTCCTCCGGAGTATTCAGCCGCTGCCAGTGTTTCCTTACCGCATCCAACACCGCGTCGAGCCCCAGCCCCAACTTCTTGGCTTCCACCACCAGCTGTTCGAGTTCCTTCTTGATCAAATTGCTCCGTTCCGCCGCTGTTGATGCAGTGCGCCCGGCGACCACTGTCCCGGTTCCGGGACGCACTTCGAGCAGCCCTTCAGTCACCAGTTGCGTAACTACTTTATGCGCTGTATTGGGATTGATCTTCAGTTCTTTGCTGAGTGCTCTGACAGAAGGAAACGAATCGCCGGGACGCATCTGTCCGGCCACTATCGCTTTCTTGGCGGCATACACCACCTGCTCGTAGAGCGAGACGCCAGGCTCGAACGACAGGCGGAACGGAATCATGCCAGTACTATGACACATAGTACAGTGATGGTCAACTGCCCACTTGTCCGGATTCTCCTTCAGACTCACAGAGTTAGTCCCGGAATTTCGGTTCATGCAGGGCTCGTGAAATAGTCAGGGGTCAAAGTGAAAGCCTTGAGCCTCCGCATCACACATTTCTCTTGACGGATCAACGGTAGCGTTATCATTTGGACCGTTCGGGTTGTAACGCTAACGTCGGAGAATGGCCATGTGTCGCGGTGCAACATTCGGCGGACCGCTGGAGATCCCCGGTTTCCGCGCGGCCAAGAAGAAGATGTTCTTCTTCATTCAGGCGGAGAACATCCAGGAACTGCGTCCCAACGGGCTCGACGGTCCCGACAGACTGCTCCGCATATCGGCTTCGCGTACGACCCCTTTGGCAACGGCAAGACGGTCATTCGCATGGTCGGCGCAATTTCTTATGACTTCCATTCCGTCGATAATTTTGGCTACGGCTATGAGTTCAGCACTCCGCCCTATCAATACAATCCGGTGTACTACTACACTTATCTGACTCGACTCCCAAAGTCTCAGGGCTACCTCGCGTCCAGCGCGCTGCAGATCCGATTCAGCAGTGAACCATTTGGTACGGACTGGCAGCCGCAGAATCTCGAGGCCACTAACAAGAACTCCGTATTGCCGTCGCAATTCCTTCGTCCCTATGTCGGTTGGGGCAACATCACTAATCACTTCGAGGGCGGGTAATTCGATCTACCATTCGCTACAGAGTCAGTTCGCTCGTCAACACGAAGGTCTGGAACTACGGCGAGGCGGAGTACGATACACGCTGCCAAAACCAGCAACCTCATCCACAACAAAATAGTGAAGCAGGTCTTCGACAATTGGCAACTTTCCGGCATCTATACGTCTCAGAGCGGCGCGCCGCTCGCGGTGAGCTAAGCTGTAAGCGCAATCGCGGCTCTCGCCAAATTCGCAGAAGGAACGACGGGACGCGGGTCAAAACATTAACCGGAGAACGAAGTCGATGTTCCGTGCCGAGGGTTCGCCGGATAGCGCGCCCTTGGTCCCGCTGATCACGCCTACCGAACTCGGAACGCTGATGTTCGCTGCAGGGTTGGAAAAGTTGGGATGATTCAGCGCGTCGGCCATGGTCATGGTGAAGCGTAGCGCCAGCCGCTCATGTAGCCTGAAGTCCTTGGAGAGTCCGAAGTCCAGATTTTTGATCGGGGGCCCGACCAGATAGTTCCAGCCCGACGTCCCGAATCTGCCGGCATTTGCTGGATTGCTGCAAATCGGGGTTGCTAGCGGACACCCAGGAACCGCGAAGGCCGCGCCGTTAAACCAGTTGTTGACGGTCTGGTTCGCCGGATACATTGCCACACCCGGGATGCGATCCGGAACCCCGCCAATCACGCCTGTGTTCGACGGATCGTAGGTGGAAAAGCTTGGCGTGAAGTATTGTCCGCTCTGCACGACCGCGGTCCAACTCGTCTGCCACCCACCGAACAGCTGTTGTACCAGCCCGTGCGCATTCGACAGTAAGTGTTGCCCCTTGCCGATCGGCAGCGCGTAGACTGCATACGCATACAGCCGGCGCGCCGGCACAAGTTCGTTATTGGATTTTTCGCACGTAAGGCAGAACTGGTTCTGCAGAGTCTGCCCTCCAAACGTCTGTCCGCCGCCGCCGGTGTCCTGCGCATCCGTCAGATCCTTCGCCCATGTAAACCCAGCGTTGAACGTCAGATTGCTACCGAGTTTCTTCTGGGCCATCAGTTCCAAAGCATTGTAAGCATCCGTCCCGCCGTTGTCGTAATAAGTGATGGAACTAAACAGCTGGTTCGGAAACAGCGACGTAGTGAATGGAGTGGTGCTGGGCGCCGGTTCATTGAGGTTGCGCGCGTACACCAAGCCGATGGTATGGCTCCCCAGGTACGACGCGCGCAGGCCCAGCGAACCGATCTGCCGCTCGATGGTGAGGTTCCACTGCTGCGTATAAGGAGTCCGCAAATTGGGATTCACACCGGACACATTCTGTACCGCTGTCGTGCCGTTCGGAAGAGTCGGTGTGGGGAACGCGAAGAGGGGGACGCCATTTGTCAGTGAGTTGAAGTAAGTTACGCTGCCGGCGAAAGGTCCGCCCGTCATCGCCGAAGCGGCCAGCGGAGAGTAAATCAAATTGGAGTAGATTCCGTATCCGCCGCGGAGGACCGTCTTTTCGCTGCCGAACAATTTATAGGCAAAGCCGATGCGTGGTTCGAAATTTTTGAAGTCCATATTGATTAGCGAGTTGGCGGGATAGCCCGCTTGCGATGCCGTGGTGATCGGAATGTTGCTCGGGTAGAGCGCATTGACCAAATGAATTCCGTTATTCGGAACCACCAGCATTCCAGTCGCGGGATTGTAGCTATACAATTGGCCCCGGGCATCCGAGTATGGCCGCGGCAGTTCCCATCGAAGGCCATAAGACAACGTGAGCGAACTGTTCACGCGAAACTGATCCTGCGCGTATAGCCCGTAGGTTTGGCCGCGAAGCTCGCGGTCCGGACTGGGAAGCGACAGTGCGGTCGTTTGCGGAATTCCCAGCAGGAAGTCCGCATATCCCAAATTCGTGTACGCTCCACTGAAGGTGTAAGCGCCGTAAACGGTGTAATTGATGCTGTTCCCGTTGTATCGCTCCACGACCGCGTCGGCGCCCAACTTCATCATGTGGCGGCCCTTGGTCCAACTCAAGTTATCGGTCCATTCGAAGCTCGTGTCCGGATTGCTGTTGTAATAGTCCGCTCCCGAACTCGGATTGAATGCCGTCACTCCGTTGACGCTGAAATAGGGAGCCGTCGGCACGCCCGTCGTTGGGATGCCCTGAATTCCGAACTGTGAAAGCAAATTGCTGCCTATTACGTTTGCTGACAAAGAAATTGCGATGGTAAGTGGCGCCCATGCGAAATTCGTTCACGGCCGTCGGCGAAATGATCCGGTTGTAGGACAGGACCGCGCTCTGGGCATAACGCGTCTGGTTGCGCGCCAGCGGGTAGACGCCCGCCGAATAATAGGGCATCCGCATCCAGCTCAACCGCACGAAGAGCGTGTCCTTATCGGTGATATTGTAGTCCGCGCGGCCATCCACGCGATTGTAGTGCGTAAATCCGGTTTGCGACGGCACGTTCATCGTCCAGTTGTTGTTCAGCGTTCCCGCCGGCCCTGTGTTGGGTACCGGGAAGATGTAATTCTGAATCGCTTGCGAAACCGGGCTGATCCGGTTCGCCGGAATGATATTGCCGGGGAAGGGAAGACCCGTCAGCGGATCCTTCACCACCGTCGAAAGGCCGCTGAAGTTTCCCGTACGCCATGCCGGAAGAGGCACCGTTTCCACTAGCGTTCCGGTCGCGGCTTCGCGCGAGCCCTCATAGTCGCCAAAGAAGAACAGCTTGTTCTTCACTATCGGGCCGCCGCCGCTCACTCCAAAATCGTTGTAAACACGCCATGGCACCGTCGAGCTGAAAAAGTTCCGCGCGTTGAGCCTGTTCCCGTTGTAGTCTTCGAACGCCGCGCCGTGGAAAACGTTGGTTCCGGATTTGCTCACCACCTGAACGTTACCCGCCGTAGCGAACTCTGCCGGTGCGAGGGAAGTCTCTTCCTTGATCTCCTGTACGGCATCCATGCCGACGGATACCGGGCTCGCGCCTTGTGAATACGCCGCCACCCAGATGCCGTCCATTGTCGCCATCACGCCCGCCGTATCCCGGGAGCCCTGGAAAACGGGATAGGAACTCGAAGAAGTGTACGCCGTACCGGTTGCCAGAGTCGAATAGGTATAGATGCCCTGATCAGCCGCATGCCGTCCGATCAGCGGGAGCGATTCCGCGGCGTCCCCGCGAAGGCTAGTGGAAATGTCATTTGCCTCTGTCGAAATAATCGGACTCGGTTCGCTCACTTCCACCGAATCGGTGCTCGTCCCCAGCTTCAGACTGGCGTCAACGTTAATGATCTGGTTTGCCATAATCACGAGGTCAGTCCGATCGTAGGCCGCAAATCCCTTTGCGG
>CAVZRE010000063.1:0-71080 GCA_963777595.1 Terriglobia bacterium | reverse complement strand
TCCTTTCTGCCGCGCGCATTCCGGCGTCCCGTGGAACCCGCGGAAATCGACCGCTTCATGACCCTTTACGATCGCGCGGCCCAACGCGGCGATCCCTATACCGAAGGCGTGAAACTGGCGCTCAGCGGCGTGCTGGTCTAGCCCGATTTTCTGTTCCGCATGGAACAGCGTAAGCACGGCCGGGCATTCATCCGCTGGGCCAATACGAGTTGGCGGCACGGCTGTCTTATTTCCTCTGGTCGACCCTGCCCGACGAACAACTCTCCCGCTTGGCGGATCAAGGCCGGCTGCAGGATCCGCCGTGCTGTCCGCGCAGGTCGACCGCATGCTCGACTATCCGCGATCTCGCGCGTTTAAGGACTTTCGTCGGCCAGTGGCTGGGAACGCAAGACCTGGGCGGACGCGTCGCGCCTCTGCTCACCGAATTGCAGACCTACTACACGCCCGAAGTGGCCGCCGATCTGCGCGCCGAGCCGGTGCTGCTGTTCGATCACATCGTGGGCGAGAACCGCAGCCTGATCGAATTGCTTACCGCCGATTACACGTTCCTTACCGAGCGGCTGGTGCAAGTTTCTACCAGCTCGAAGGCAAGGTGGACGTGCAGGGCAACGACTTCCAGCAAGTGAAGTGGCCGGACGACCGGCGCGGCGGCGTCACGCAGATGGGCGCGGTGCTGGCGCCATGACTCCCACTACACGCAGACCAGCCCCGTGCTGCGCGGGGCGTGGGTGCTGGAGACGCTGCTGGGCACTCCCGTTCCGCCTCCGCCGCCCAACGTTCCGCCGCTGGATTCCGACAAAAAACCGAAACAGTTGAGCGTGCGCCAGAAACTGGAACAGCATCGCGCCGACCCCGCCTGCGCCGCCTGCCATAAGCTGATGGACCCGATCGGTTTCGCGCTGGAGAATTTCGACTGGATGGGCCGCTGGCGCGACAAGGAGACCAACGGCAAGCCGCTCGACACGTCGGCGAGCACTGCCGTCCGGCGAAAAATTCAACGGCCCGGTAGAACTGCGGCAGGCGCTGCTCAATCGCAAAGACGAGTTTCTGCGGCACCTGACCGGCAAAGTGCTAGGCTACGCCCTCGGCCGCGCCTTACAGGATGGCGATAGTTGCACGGTCCAGCACCTGGTAGACGACCTCGCTAAGGATAACTATCGCGCGCGCACCCTGATCCGGGAAATCGTTCTGAGCGTTCCGTTCCGCAACACGCAGGGCGGCGTGATCAAGACCGACGCACCGCCCCCGCCGCCAAAGCGAGAACGCCCCATGGTGACAAAGTAGTTCGAGACTTCAGTCTGTGCTTTTCTATTTTGCCGCTGACCGCGCCGCAGGCTTGGCATCCAGTCCATTCAATCCATTCTTGAAATTCGGATCCATCGCCGCAATATCCACGCGATAGCTCACCGTATTCGCCGACGGAAATGTTGCGGGCACCTTCTGCGTCACCTTTCCGGTCGCGGCCCATTCCGTTCCCCGCTGGAACGTAGTGATAAACCCGACGCAGCTCAGCGCATTGATATCATGTCCCATCGTGGTGTGGAACACGCGTCCTTTACCGTAGCTCAACACCATCAACTGCGGCTCGTCGCGTCCCGTCCCGTGGTTCGCGGGATCGGAGTGCGCCGTCGCCAAAACAATCATGTGCTCTCCGGGACCCCGCAGCGAAGCATATAGCTCATCGCCCTGGTGCATCCAGGTCTTCGGCAGACCCTTGGTAATCGGATGGTTGGTATCCCGCATCGTGACCAGGAAAGGTTGCCGTGCCCCATGTTGACCGGCCTTGCCCGGCGACGAATCGGAGGCGAGTTTGTCGTCTTTATAAAACCAGAGTGGACCCGACGCTTCCGTTCTGCCGCGCCACCCGCCGATCCCGATCATCTTGTTGTACTCGCCCCATTGACCAAACGCATTGTCCGCCGCGTGTACCGTCACCAACCCTCCGCCGTCCGACACATATTTCTCGAACGAAGTCTTCAAGTCAGCCGGCCAGTCCGGAGCATCATAGTTGGAAACCACCACCTGGTACTTGCTGAAATCCGGATGAAAGCTGCTCAGGTCGCCGGTCGAAGGGGGCGCCGTCACTACCTCCACCTGAAAAAGGCCCGTGTCCTCCAGTTCCTTCTTCAGAACCGGTGTATTGAGCGCCCACTTGTGATAAGGCCCTCCGCTTTCCCCATCGAGGAGCATGACTCGAATAGGCTGCGCCGCGGGCGCGGGCCACGCAGCCAGACTGAATAGCGCGGTAGAGAGCAGAGCAAAGCGGGTATTCATAAGAACGTTTCTCGCCTGCAGCATATCAGAACCCTAAAGATACCGCTGCAGCCATGCCAGCACTTCTTGCATATGTTTGCGGCTATTCTCGCCCTTCAAGATCCAGTGCCCTTCATCCGGAAAGATCACCAGCCGCGACGGTACCTTCCGCCGTTGCAAAATCTTGAACGTAGTCATGCTCTCGGTGATAGGCACCCGGTAATCCAACTCACCATCCGTAATCAATGTAGGCGTTTTGAACGAACCTGAAAATCGAATCGGACTCTGCTCGTTCCATTGCCCGTTCTTCTCCCAGATCGGACCGCCCATTCGCAGTTCGCGATCCCAGCCGCCGTCATTTGACTCCGTACTGCGACTCGTTATTAATTGCGCCTGCATGATTCACGATGCATTTGAACTGGTCGGTGTGGCCATTGAACCAGTTCATCAGATAGCCGCCATAACTCGCGCCCGCCGCTGCCTGACGGTGCTCGTCGATGTAGGGATACCGGTGTACCGCTTCCACAATCGCCTCCAAAATCTCGTTCGCCGGTCCTCGCAACACGTCCTTTTCGATGTCGTCCGCGAACTTCTCGCCAAAACCCGTCGACCCCATATAATTCGTCTCCAGGACGACATATCCCGGCGACGCCAGCAGATAGCTGTTCCAGCGCGTCGAGAAGCCGTCCTTCGACATCGAATTCGGTCCCCCATGCGGAAAGATCAACAGCGGATATCGCTGGCTCGCATCGAACTTCGGCGGCAGGAACATGATGTTGTGGATCCGTCTCCCGTCCTTCGCCGTGAACCAGAAATGGACCGGCGGCGGCGCGTCGAGTTTCGCAACCTTATCGGCATTAAAGTTGGTTAGCATCGTCGTCGCGCCCGCCTCGCCATTCAGCCGCACGATCTCCGGAGGCTGAATGGCAGTCTGAAACAGCGCCGCAACTCCTCCTTCAGACAGGCATCGCTTCCAGTGTAGCCGCCACGTTCCACCTTTCAAAAGCCGCTGGACCTCGCCGCCCGCGCGCCGGAACCTTGAAGAGCTGATCGAAGCCATCGTCCTCCGCCTCCAGATAGACCGTCTGACCGTCGTGTGAGATGGCGAAGTTAGTCACCGAGCGGTCCCACGCTTCCGTCATCCCGACAGGCGCGCCAGTCGCAGGCCATGAGAAACGAACCAGGCGCGTGAGCGAATACAGGCGTCCACCCGGCACGGCTCGCCGCTCCTGTACAGCATAGAGCGCATCGCCGGTCGGAGAGAATTTCGGCTTCCCATATTTCTGACCTTTTGGCGTCAGTTGGCGCGGCTCGCCTCCCGCGGCCGGTACCACGAACAGATCCGATTCGGTCTCAACGCTCATCATCTCGTTCCGGTTGACATTCGCCGCAAAAACGATCGACTTCCCATCCGGCGCCCATACCGGGTGCAGCGTCTGCCGCCCCGAAGTCGTGTACAGGCCTCCAAAGCCAGGCGCTTCAGCCAGCTTCGTGCCCTTCAAAATATCGACCGCCTTCGACCCCGCCGTCAGTTCCTGAACAAACATATGCGGCTTCCTCTCGGTGAGCCATGCGTTCCAAAACCTCACCGGCATGAAATCATAGACGCGCGCAGTGGACTTCTGCTCCCTCCGTTCGGCGGCGACCGGGTCGAACTCGCTCTCGAAGAGGATCGCCCTGCCGTCCGGCCGGAACTTCGGATTCGCGGCTGCGCTGTGAACGTGTGTCACGCGCTGCGCTTCGCCGCCCTCCATCGGCATGACATAAACCTGCCCCACCGCGTCCTCCTCTCGTTTGGTGACAAAGGCGATACGCGTCCCATCTGGCGACCACGCGACGCCCGTCTCAGGCGCCTTGGTGAAGGTCAACTGGCGCGCCGGAGTGCTTCCGTCCGTCGCCACTACCCACAAGTCTTCGGATTGCCGCCCGGGATCGTAATCCGGCTGGTTCACCGGGAAAACGATCCATTTCCCGTCCGGACTCGCCACCGGTTCTGCGATTCGCTTCATCGTCCAGATGTCTTCATGCGTCACGGGCCTCTTCTGCGCCAGCGCTGCGGCCGAGAGAAACAATAGTAAACTGAGCTTCCTCATGCTTCGAAATTATAGCGGACGTAGCAGATAGCACCGCGGACTGCGGAATGCTAAAGTGAAACGGATGTCTCTCGAAGAACTAGAACGTGAATACGCGCCGCTACGGGAACAGGCTTCTGCCGTCCGGAGTTATCTTTGACGCTCCCGCCAAACAAACTTCATTAAACCAGCTGTCCAACCAGATCAACGATCCCGACTTTTGGAACAATCCCGAGAAGAGTCAGAAGGTAATGAGGGATCGCAAGCGTCTGGAAGAGGCGATCGATAGCGACCGCCAAATCTCCGGCCTGACTTCCGACCTCGACACGTTATTCGAATTGGCTCGCGAAGGCGAGTCCGATCGAAAGCGAAATCACCTCCAGCATGAAGTCCTATGCCGAACTGCTGGACAAGCTCGAAACCAAGATGCTGCTCTCCGGCGAAAACGACTGGCGCGACGCCATGATGGTCATCCACCCAGGCGCGGGCGGCACCGAAAGCCAGGATTGGGCGGAGATGCTGCTGCGCATGTACTTGCGCTGGGCCGAGCGCGAGGGTTTGGACACCGTGATTACCGACCGCCTGGAAGGCGAAGGCGCCGGCATCAAATCGGTGACTTTCGAAGTCAATGGCGAGAATGCGTACGGGCTGTTGCAATCCGAAATCGGCGTGCACCGGCTGGTGCGAATTTCGCCTTTCGATGCCAACGCCCGGCGGCATACCTCGTTCGCTTCGGTCTTCGTCTATCCGCAAGTCGATGACGAAATCAAGATCGACATCAAGCTCGACGATCATCCGCATCGACACGTTTCGGTCCGGCGGCGCGGGCGGCCAGCACGTCAATATGACCGACTCCGCCGTCCGCATCACGCACTATCCCGACCGGCATCGTCGTTCAGTGTCAGAACGAGCGCTCCCAGCATAAAAATCGCGATAGCGGCGATGAAGCAGCTGCGCGCCCGGACTGTACGAATTCGAGATGGAGAAGAAGCGGGAGGAGACGCGGAAGACGGAAGCCAACAAGCTCGACATCAACTTCGGCAGCCAGATTCGCAGTTATGTCCTCGCGCCCTATCGCATGATTAAGGATCATCGCACCAAGCTATCCATTGGTGACGTCGATCGCGTCTTGAGTGGCGATCTCGATCCGCTCATCAAGGCCTATCTCGTCTATCGTAAAACCGGCCGCACCGCGGGCGACGGCAAAGACGATTTGCCGGATTGACGGCGTGTTTCGCCGGCGCCGCTGCGGTTCCCAGGTCTCGCAAGTGCGTGCAGCAGTCGAGTCATACTTGTAATAGACCACTCGTGACGCCCTTTCTGAACCCCGGCTCTCTGCCGGCTCCCTTTTTCTTCCTCTTCGCGGTCGCCGCCGCGGGTTGCGACTTGCCCCAACCGCCGCAAGTCCGGCCCGCCCAGACACCGGTTCAGTTGGTCGAGGCGGGCCATGATTTGCTCGCAAAAGCCATCCTGACTGCCCAGGTCGATGCCGAACCATCGAATGGCAATGCGATTTGGCTGCTCTCCAAAACTCTGCTCGGCCTGGACGATCTGGACGGTGCGCTGAAATATGCCGAACAGGCCGTGACGCTGGCCGCCAACAACGCCGACTATCACGTACAGCTGGGCGTTGTGTTGGGACGTATGGCGGAAAAGGCATCGATCTTCAAGCAATTGAGCCTTGCCAGGCGTGCCAAAAAGGAACTGGATCTGGGCGTTTCCCTCGATCCTCAAAACGTCGATGGCCTCATGGGGGTCATGCTGTATGACTTCTCAGCTCCATCGTTTCTGGGCGGCGATAAGGCCAAGGCCCCGGAACTGGCTGCCCGCATTGCCGCCGTCGACCCCCTTCGCGGCTGGCTGGCTCGCGCCGCCCTCGCCCGGACCCAGAAGGATGCCGCCGCTGAACTCGACTTCAGCTTGCGGGCCGTGGATCAGGATCCTCTCAACTTCGACGCCCAGTCCGAACTGGCTCAGTATTATCTGGACCACCCCACAAAAACAGGCGACCCGGACTATGCAAAGTTGGAAAAAACGGCGTGTCGACTGCTCTCCATCGATCCCGCTCGTCCCGACGGCTGGCGTATATTGGCTGAGGTTCGCGTAGCCAGCTACTGCTGGACCCAACTGGCGGAGATGCTGGAAATCGCCGGCCAGTTCAACCCGGACGACCTTTCCCCCTATTATGCCGCCGCAGCCGCCATGGTGCGTCGCGACGAACGCCTTCCGGTGGCGCGCGGCTACCTCATGAAGTACCTCGCGCAGCCTGTCGACGGCAGCGCCCCTTCCCACGCCATGGCGCGCTGGCAGCTTGCTACCCTGTTGGAGAGGCAGCAGCATCCCGACGAAGCCATGGCGCAGCTGGATTTAGCGCTCCAGGAGGACCCGGGCTTGGACGCCGCCAGGAAGGATTTGAAGCGGTTGAGGAGCAAATAGCGTGCGCTACGTTTGGAACATCAAAAGATTTCCCGAGAAAGGGCCCATCCTCCTGGTCGAAAGTGGCACCCGCGAATTGCTGGAAAAAGCCATTCCCACTATTCGAACTTTCTGGGATGGCTTAACGCCGCCAATTGACGTCTTCACCTGCTTTAATGGTGTTCCCGAAGGCATCGGTGATGATGGCCAAATCTACCGTGTCGCCGACTATCCCAAGTCCGAGCGCAAGAGACTCTTGAAAGAGTTCAAGACCCGGGGCTACGCGGTGATGGGCGTCGTATGTTCCGACGAGCTGATCTTGAATAAGTGGAAATGGATGATCATGATGGGCGTCCCCGCGAAGCTCCTGGTCATCAACGAAAGCGGCGACTGCTTCTGGTTCGATCGCGAAAATTGGCCGTCCATCCGGGAGTTCGTCGCCAGCCGGTCGGGAATCACCGGAGCCACTGTCCTTCGCAGCATTCTCCAGACCGCCGCTCTCCCGTTCACCTTCACCTGGCTATTATGCTTCGCCGCCGGTGCCCATACATTCCGCATGTTCAACCGCCTGCGCTCTCTTGTGTGACAGGCTTTACGGATTCTCCGGCCACTTGTGCTTAGGGTACCTGCGGCCCAATTCCTTCCGAAGCTGCGGATAAAGCCGCTCCCAAAACCCGGCCAGATCAGACGTCGTTTGAACAGGACGATTGCTCGGCGCAAGCAGTTGCACCACCACCGGCACCTTCCCGCCGCCCACGCGCGGAGTTTCGCGCAAACCAAAGAAGTCTTGCAGGCGGGAGGCGATCCAGGGAGGCTTATCGCGATCATAATGGACCTTAGTCTCGCGACCTCCCGGAAGACGCAGCTTCGCCGGCGCGACGCGATTGAGATGTTGTCCATCGATGAACCTGGTAAGTATCGTAATGAACGGCGCCGTGGCCTCTTTCAATTGCGAAAAACTTCGAAGCCCGTAACAAAGCTCAATGAACGCGGCGCGAACTTGCGTCTCTTCAATTGGAGCCAGCGCCGAATGCTGCGAGGCGAAATCCACTCGCGCCCGGAATTCTTCGAGTGCCTCCGCATCAATGAAATGGTGAATGCCCGCTTCGAAAGCCTTTTCTGCGAGTAGTTGCCCCGATGCGGCCGGATCTGGGACGCCTCCCCGGTTCTCGTCGACCGTGAGCTTGTCATAGTCAAGTGCGCTGATCGCTTCCACCCGCTGCGCCTGCCGGTTCCACTCGACGCCGCTCCGCGCAACCACTCGCGAGGGAAACAGCTCCAGCAGCCAGTCTGGCTGAATCTCGCACGCCAGCCGAATCAACGGAAGCGGCAGTTCGCTCCGATCCTCGATATCGATAGCGACGAAGAACTCCGGGAGGGCCCCGTTGATCGTCGCGGAACTTCCGTTGGAAAGCAAGACCTGACCGCCCGCGCCGCGGCGTGCGACCCGATCGGGAAAGGCTGCGAGGACCGCCCGTGGCATACCGTCCGCCGTAGCTGCCCCTGCGCGGGGACGGACCATCCTCCGTAGTTGCTCATAAATGGACCTGGTGGCCGGTGTCCATTCTTCTTCTATCGCTGTCTGCAGATCCGCGGAACGCGTCTGCTGCCCGCTGCTCAGCAGCGCTGCGACACCGCAACTGGCAGGTTCAGTAAGCAGCAGGCGCGCAAGCCGTGGATGGACCGGTAACCGGGCCATTTCCGCCGCCTGACCGCCGCGTGCGTGTAGCAGGTCGAGCAACGTCCCGGCAGCCTGCACGGCGGCGTCGGGCGGTGCATCGAGCCAGGTGAGGTCGCGTGGGTCATGAATGCCCATCGCCTCTAACTGCAGACATAACTGCGAAAGTTCGCGGCGCGTGATTTCAGGAGCCTCGTGTACCGGACGGCGATGGAAATCCTCAGCCGTATAAAGCCGGATCACCTGCCCGGGACCGGTCCTGCCTGCTCGTCCCGCACGCTGCGTGGCTGATGCCTGGCTCACCCGGGCGACTTTCAAAGTCGGAATTCCCGTCCACGGGGAGTCGCTCGCGAACCGTGCCAGGCCGCTGTCGATCACGGCCCGTACGCCGTCGATCGTAATCGAGCTTTCGGCAATGTTGGTCGAGAGGATAAGCTTGGGCTGCCTCGCCGGCGAAACGGCGCGGTCCTGTTCCGCCGGCGAAAGGTCGCCGTGGAGAGACACGATTGTGTAGCCAAACCGGCGCGCCAATGGCTCGCAAGATGACGCCGCGCGCCGGATCTCGGCAGCGCCTGGAAGAAAGGTGAGAATGTCGCCTCGACCGGGCTGTTGGGCCAGTCTCTCGAATGCGCCGGCAACTTGCTGGTCGAGCGCCGCCGGAGAGTACGGCGTGTAGTAGATCGCGAGGTCGAAGAGCCGGCCCTCCGAACTGATGACAGGCGCGTTGCCGAGGAATGTGGCGATGGACGCGGTATGCAGTGTCGCCGACATGATGACCACGCGCAGATCTGTTCGCTGGGTCTTCTGCAGCCGGAACAGCAGTGCCAGAGCGAGGTCAGTGTCGAGGTGACGCTCATGAAATTCGTCGAGGACTACAGCGCTGACGTTCCGGAGCGTGGGGTCGCTTAAGAGACGTCGTGTGAAGACACCTTCCGTCAGGAATCGCAGTCGCGTGCGAGGGCCGGCGACTTCTTCGAAGCGCACCTGGTAGCCCGCAGTCTCGCCGGGACGCTCGCCCAGTTCTTCCGCCACGCGGCGAGCAGCCATGCGGGCAGCGATACGCCGCGGTTCGAGCACCAGCACCTCGCCCCCTGTTTGCAAAAGAGCCGGAGGGACGCGAGTAGTCTTACCCGCCCCCGGAGCCGCTTCGATGACGAGATTGTTCGACTGCCGCAGTGTCGCAAGAATCTCGGGAATCACGTCGTCAATGGGAAGCCGCGCTGTCATTAACCCACGTCTATCACAGACTTCAGTCAGCTTTCGATACAGCGCCCCGCGCAAAGATTAAAATTTGTGGTCTGCAGGCTGCGAAGCCCATTGTAAGAAGGCTATTTGGACCGCAATAAACCGTATACGACCAGCTGATTCGGGCCTGCCGCTCCCGCGAAAGTGGCCGCGTACACTCTCCCATTCGCGACCACTGGAGGACAGAACTTTGCGAACATGCCTAGACGATCCCGCGTTCTGTTCTGCTCGCTATTCCACAGCTCTTTCTCGATATGAGCTGCATCGAACGCGCGCAACATTCCTGGCACCGTTCCCATGTTCGCGTCGCCACTAATGGGAATCGAAGCCCAGACGATGGCGCTCTCGGCCGCTTTCGCGTTCGCTGAGAGGCTCAACATTCCGCCAGGCATGCTCTTCTCCGGAGCTCGCATCGTGCTCTTCCCCGCCGTCTCAAACCGTTGCCCGTTGAACTGGTACCGGCGAAGAAAATCCTCTTCCCCCCAGACATACATTTGCAAGTTGTTGTACGTGTCGCGCCAGTAGACCGGCGCAGCATGAATATTGGCCGCGCGGTCATTGCCGTACGAGTTTGAGGCCGCCTGAAACTCCTGCACCAGATGCATGTCGGACCTGTCCACCAGATAACATTTCCCCTCTTTACTGCATCCCAGAACAAAGGGCAGATCCGGAAATAACACCGGCCCGCTCGACAAATCGAGATCATGGTCACTCTGTTCTTCGTGATGGACTGGCGTGAATGACTGCTTGGCGCTCATCAGCTCCCCCGGGTACAACTGAATCATGCTTTGTCCGTAGTTACGTCCGCCGTTCGTTCCATTCGCCACCACCGCATAGATCAAAGGATACGGTGAACTATCCCGTGCTTCGCCGGCCAAGCCAACGCCGCTTTGCCAGATGCCCCCTTGGATCCCGTCCGGCGTCGTGCAGAAAACCTGAAGCTGTTTCAACGACTTCGCATCGTACGCCATGATCCAACCGTGGCCGTCCAACTTCGGCTCTCCATCCAGGTGACTGGTGAACGCCAGGTAGAGGGTCCCATTCAGGAGAAGCAGTCCGGGCCGGTTCAGCATCTTACGCGGACGGAATTGGATCCGGCCGTCGACAGTCGCGGCGCCATTCCCCATATAGGACGCCTGAATTTCCATCGGGCTATGCATTTCCGACTTCTCTCGCCCGGTAGCCAGGTCAAAGGCGTGGATCCGGAAGTGATATTCTCCCGCCCTCGTCGACGCGGCAACCACATAGATCGTATTACTTTGATCGTCGATTACGGGAGTCGCCACGATGCCGACTTTGGTCTCGAAATTCTTATACTCCACGTCCGGGGGAAGATCGGTCACCGCCGTCTTTGGCACCGGATCTCCGAAGACCTTGCTGGTCACGTGCCAGAATGGCTTTGACTCAGCGGCTGACGTAGCATCGAAAGCGTACAGGCTATTATTCACCGTTGCAACATAGACCACATCACGCGACCCGGCATTCGGGATATTCACGTTCGTTTTGATCAGCGGTTGAGCATAAATATCGCCGTCCACTTCGCGCTCGAAAAGCTTGCCGAAGTCTGCTGAACAGACATTCTTCGTATTGAGCACCGTCTCACGCAGATTGGCTCCACTGCGAGAGATGTCATAACGATTCGTCAGTACGTCCACTCGCGAAGCGGCGGTCTGAGCGGGAGTCCGAAGCAAAAAAGTACTCAGAATTACAAATACGGTGGATACTTGAAATAATCCTCGTTCACACACACCACCATTTTGCCAGAGTTGCCCCTTTATCTAATCGTTTCGGCCCGCCAAACGCCCCTTAGAACAGCTTGAATTGGAGCTGAAACGTACCGGAGGTTCCTATCCGCGGAATGATACGGATCCGGAAGGTTCCGGACTCGCCCAACGTTACATTGACGGCTGCCCCAGGTCCTTCCTGCGTTCCGCCAGGCATGACCAATACTGCCTGCGCGTCTAATCGCGGGCCCGGGGTCAGGTGAATCGAAACCCGCTGCCCCGCGCGTGCTGCGAACTCATATACGGCCGAGTCGCTGGGCGATGGAATCCGCCCCTTGACGGTTACTTCCGTCTGCCCCTGCTTCAGCCGGAGGGAATGTTGAATCTCACGCCCGGCCGAGACACCCGAACAGAACATGAAAGCAACGAAGATGACAAACCTGAGAATCATCCTGTCAGCTAACCAAAGCACTAACGTCTGGCGGGAGGACCAGGTGATTGAGAAGATCGTTCTGCAGATCGATTTCAGGGTTCGTCTCCGAACAGTCAAAGCCGCCCCCGCCATTGCAATCGTCCGCATACTGCCAGATCAGAACGGGAATCTTAACCGGAAGTTTCGTCATTGCATCGCTCCAGTCTGGAAGCGGTTGGCAGCCCGAAGACGGCCATCGCGCGACCCATGCGCCCATGCATTGGGCACCCCCCGCGCAAGCCGCGGCGGCCGCGTTCCAGGTCGGGGTATCGCCTTGCGTCGCGTACAGGCAAGGCAGAATCGTGACCCGGCCTCCGGTAGCGGAGGAGCTATGCGAAGGCAATGTCTGCGCCCAGCCGGTGTAATAAGCCTGAGATAAACTAGGACTGCCTTCTACGTCCAGAAACATGTAGAAAGTCTGGTCGAGACTGGCAAGATAGTCCGCCCCGAACGTAGCGATAAAATCATCCGCGTTCGCTTCCGCATCGGCGCTTCCCGCGGCTTGCGTGCCATTTACATTCTTGGTCTGCTGAGCAATCGGTAAGAGCCGGATGTTATTGCTGCGTAAAGCCGCATTCTCCTTCAAATGCCGGTACTCTGCCCATCCGGTCGATGTAGCGCTGCTGAAATAACGGCCCCAGAAGACCGGCGTTTGTCCGAAGTGCGTGGTGGCTAGTGCAATCAGACTCTGCCCGCCTATCTGCGTCGTCACAATGACCGAACTGTCCGCTCCTGCTTTTCCTTTAGCCATTTGATCTCTCCCATAAACGACTCGCTCAACGTATCACGAAACAGACAGACAAATGAAGCCCCATTATCCGAGGGCTTAAAATAAAGTTTGCGCAGACTTTTTTTTCTTTCGCTGACCTTTTGGTCGGTCGCCACAGCCGCCGCGCTCACCGACGACCAGCTTCTCGCTTCCCTGGACCTTGTGCGGCCAGGCCTGCAGACCGTCGCGGTAGCTGTTGCGCAGCATAACACCACCGCAGCCAAACACGCGCTCGCCGAATATTTCCGTCACCGCGAAACGCCCCGCTATTTCATAGCGCTCGGCGAAAAAGCCAATCCTAAACCGCTGCATCCGGACATTTCCGTCGGGGAACGGGCACTGCGCCACGAGGTGGTGAGTATCGGCTATCCCCACTAACTGCGTCACAACGCGCCTGTCGAAGGCACGCCGCCGGGGACCCTCGGGTTCGAATCATAATGCTTAATGTCATATCATGAGAGCCGTTGCCGTCTACCCTCGCCATCGGGAAGTGAAGCTGATCGAGCGGCCGGAGCCCTATATCGCGTCAGCCGGCCAGGTGAAGATCCGGATGCTCGAAGTCGGAGTGTGCGGGACTGACAAAGAGCTCTGCGCCTTCGTCTTCGGCACTCCACCGGCAGGCTCTGACCATTTCATTCTGGGCCATGAGTCCCTCGGCGAGGTCGTTGAAACAGGCCGGGACGTGACCGATCTCCGGCCGGGTGACCTGGTGGTTGGAGCTGTGCGTCTCCCGTGCCCCGACCCGTCCTGTCAGGCGTGCCGCATAGGGCATCAGGACTTCTGCTCCACCGGCAATCATCGCGAACATGGCATACGCGGTCTCGACGGTTTCATGGCGGATTTCGTAGTCGAAGACCGCGCCGCGCTGCACGTCGTTCCGCCAGGCCTGCGCGATGTCGCCGTGCTGGTGGAACCGCTCACCATCGCCGAAAAGGCCTTTGAAGAAGCGACGCGGGTGCAGTCACGCTTGCCCTGGAAACCATCTCAGCCACGAGCCCTGGTATTGGGCGCGGGAGCGGTCGGACTTCTCGGGGCTATGAAATTGTTGCAGGCTGGGTTCGAAACGTATATCTATTCGTTGCTACCCGCGCCCAATCCCAGCGCTACAATCGCGCGGCTCATCGGCGCCACTTACATCTCTTCGCAAGAGGTTCCCGTGGACCAGATGGCCGCGCACGTCGTTCACATCGACATCGTCTATGAGGCCTTAGGCGCCGCGCAACTCGCTTTCGACGTGCTCGAACGGCTCGCACCGAATGGAGTGTTCGTCTTCACCGGCGTGCCCCGGACGGAATCGCTCCCGAGCTTCAATACCGAAACGGTAATTACCAATCTGGTGCTGAAGAACCAGGTAATTCTCGGCATCGTAAATTCTGGTCGCCAGGCATTTCAAGATGCGGTCCGCGATCTCGGAGATTTTCATGCGCGATGGCCGGGAGCGCTCGAAGCCATGATTACCGGACGCTTCCCTATGGAGCAGTTTCTCGATCCTGTGATGGGCCGCGCCGGCGGTATCAAGAATATAATCTCGATTGGAACTGGACATGAAAACCTCTCGCCGCGATTTCGTCCGGACCTGTAGTGCCGCTCTTTTGACGCCTCGCCTGCTATCAGCCCGGCAGACGGGTCCGGCCCATGGACGAATCTCCCTCGACGGAGACTGGCTTTTCGGAGGCCAGGTCGAGGACGCTGCGAAGCCTCCCTTCGACGACCACGGCTTCGCGAAGATCACGCTGCCGCACTGTGTCGCGAGGCTCTCCTGGCAGGATTGGAATCCCTCCGTGTGGGAACACGTCTGGGCCTACCAGCGGCACTTTTCGGTCCCAACCGAATTTAGAAACAGCCGCGTGTTTCTGCAATTCGATGGAGTGATGGTGGGCGCATCGCCCGCCATCAATGGCCACGCCCTGCCCGAACATCTCGGCGGCTACGTGCCTTTTCATTACGAGGTTACTGAGTGGCTCACCGGCGGCGCTAACGTGCTGTCCCTGGCTGTAGATTCCCGCTGGCTCAACGTTCCGCCCGAGGGCTCCAGGGTTGGCCCGCGCTCGATCGACTACCTTGAACCGGGCGGCATCTTACGCCCGGTCAGCCTCTGCGCCGTGCCCCAAATCTTCTTGAGCGACGTCTTCGCCAAGCCCGTGAACGTTCTCGACCCCGGACGCCACGTGGTAGTCTCGTGTTCGATCGATGCCGTATCGGTTCCCGATCAACCCGTTCAGCTCAAAACCGAATTAAGGAACAATGGCCGCGTAATCTCCACTGCGCAACGCACCCTGAAGCTGGAGGCTGCCGGCAAATCCGAAGTAGTCCTTACGCTTTCGAACCTCGGCAATATCGCACTTTGGGATGCGGAGACGCCGCATCTTTACGACGTGGTCACCACCTTGGCTCTTCAGGGCAAACCCGTTCACGAGTACCGGACTCGTCTCGGTCTTCGTGAGGCGCGGTTCGATGTGGATGGCTTCTTTCTGAACGGTCGCCGGTTCCAACTCTTCGGCCTGAATCGCCACGAACTATTTCCCTATGTGGGGGCGGCCATGCCGCGGCGCGTCCTGCGCCGTGACGCTGAAATCCTGCGTCGCGACCTCAATTGCAACATCGTGCGCTGCTCCCACTATCCGCAGTCCGACGCCTTCCTCGATGCTTGCGATGAGCTCGGCCTTATGGTCTGGGAAGAGATACCGGGATGGCAATTTCTGGGCAACGATGCGTGGAAAGAGTTGGCCCTCCGCGATGTGCGGGAGATGGTCACCCGCGACCGCAATCATCCCTCGATCATCATCTGGGGTGTCCGGATCAACGAGTCGGCTAACGATCCGGCGCTGTATTCGCGTACCCGTGAACTCGCGCACTCGCTCGACGATTCCCGCCCTACCTCCGGTTCCATGACGCCTACCTCCACGAAGAACTGGCAGGAACAATGGCATCAGGATGTCTTCGCGTTCGACGACTACCACTCTGCGCCCGATAAGAGCGTCGGCATCCTCGATCCGCTGCCCGGCGTCCCCTATGTGCTCGCTGAGGCGGTGGGACAGTACAACTATGCGCATGGCCGCGGCTTCGATGCCAAGTACCGGCGAACCGGAGACGTGGTTCTGCAACAGGCCCAAGCCCTTCGCCACGCTCAGGCACACGACCGCGGCATGGCGCTCCCCAGATTGGCCGGAATCATCGCCTGGTGCGCCTTTGACTATGGCAGTCTGGTCAACGCCGACCATGGTGTGAAATGCCCGGGCGTCTACGATGTCTTTCGGATTCCCAAGTTGGGCGCCGCGTTTTATCTGGCGCAGCTCAGCCCTGAGGTCCGGCCCGTCATTCAGCCTGATTTCTATTGGGATTTCGGTCCGGAGATGCCGCTAGGCCCAGGGAAGAATGCCGTCGTATTTTCTAATTGCGACCGGCTCGAGATCTTTATCGACGGCGAAAAAAAGTCAGAGGCGCTGCCTGACCGTACTGGCTTTCCTCATCTGAAATATCCCCCGTTCCTGTGCGATCTCAGCGTTGAGGGAGCGGTTTCTCCCGAACTCCGTATCGATGGCTACCTTGCTGGCAAGCTTTTGCTTTCGAGATCGTTTTCCTCGGATCGCGGCAAAGATCAATTCTCCTTCGCTGCCGACGACCAGGAAATCATCGGGGATGGTTCCGACGCCACGCGCGTGTATTTCGAAACTGTAGACCGCTTTGGTGCAATGCGCCCGTTCGCCGCTGGCGAAGTTCAGTTCGTGCTTACCGGGCCGGGGGTAATCATCGGCGACAATCCTTTTCACCTGAAAGATGCCGGAGGCGTAGGAGCGATTTGGATTAAGTCTCAGCCCAACAGTTCCGGACGCATCGTCGTCGAGGCGACGCATTCCACCTTTGGAAAGAAATCCGTCACCCTAAGAGTCGCGCACGTGGACTAGGCCTTCGGCCTGCCGTCTACGCCGCCCAGGGGCACTCCGAACCTGCGTTCAAGGTCTGCATCTGCTGCGAGATCCAGTCGTAGGTCTTCGTCAACCCTTCACGCAGCGGAAGCTTGGGCTCCCAGCTTAACTTTTCGCGAATGAGCCGGTTGTCGGAATTGCGGCCGCGCACGCCGAGTGGACCCTCGATGTGCCGCAGGTTCAGCTTCTTTCCCGCGATTTCCATAATCATCCCTGCGAGCCGGTCGATCGATACCATTTCCTCTGAACCGATATTGACCGGCCCCGGGAAATCCGATTCCATCAGCCGGCGAATGCCTTCGACGCACTCGTCGACGTACAGAAAGGAACGCGTCTGTTTGCCGTCGCCCCAAATCTCAATCTCACCGCCCGCCGGAGTTTCAGCAACCTTCCGGCATAATGCGGCTGGGGACTTCTCGCGCCCCCCGCGCCATGCGCCTTCGACACCGAAAATGTTGTGGAAGCGAGCTACCCGCACCTGCACGCCCAAATTCCGCATGTATGAGAAATATAGCCGTTCGCTGAACAACTTCTCCCAGCCGTACTCGCTGTCCGGAGCCGCGGGGTAGGCCGACTCCTCCGAACACTTGGGATTGTCCGGATCAAGCTGGTTGTATTCCGGATAAATGCAGGCTGACGACGAATAGAAGAACTTCTGAACGCCCGCCTTCGTGCCGCATTCCAGGGTGTTTAGATTGATGGTGGCGGAATTGTGCATCACACACGCATCGTGTTCGCCGGTAAAGATGTACCCCGCTCCGCCCATGTCGGCCGCGAGTTGATAAACCTCGTCAATGCCCTCGACAGCCTCTTTCACTACCGAGGGATCCCGGAGATCCGCCTGCAGGAATTCGTCAGCCGGCGGCGTCGAGAATTCATGGCGCTTGATGTCCACCCCGCGTACCCAATTCCCTTCGGCCTTCAGCCGCTTTACCAGATGGCCGCCGATGAACCCACCCGCGCCATTGACCAGAATTCGTTTCAATTGTGCCTGCCCGAAAAGATGGTGGCAAGAGCGAGGGAAAAATCTCTAAAACATTTGCCCACCATCCGCCACAAACTTGGGTGGCGCCGTCACCCTTTGACCGCGCGCGACGCCCTCGTCCCGCGTCAGCACATTCAGAATGCGTCAGAGGACGTCCGCGAAACCTCTCTTCATATAGCGGAAGAAGAGGCCGCCCAGCACGAAGACGCACATCGAAACGCCGCACAAAATCGCCAGGTCGTGTACGGCTGGCGGCCTCGCGTATAGCAGCACGTCCCGGTAGCCGCGAACCACGTAGGTGATCGGATTCAGTATGACCACCAGGTGCGCTCTTCCCGGAAATTTGCTTTCCTCGATGAAGATCGGAGTCGTCCACTGCCAGAAGATCAGAATGACCGTGACCACTTGAATCGTGTCGCGCAAATAGACCTGCAGGCTCGAGGAAATCCATGAGAGGCCGACCGCCAGCAATCCCAGTAAGGCTGAAAATAGCGGCAGCAGGAGGAGCCAGAAGGTCATCTGGTGCAAGATCAGTGCGACGGCCGTAAAGAGCATGATCACAGCCAAAAGATGGCTTACCATCGCCGACAGAAAAATGGAGATCGGCACGATCTCCGCCGGGAACACCGTCTTGGTGATCAGATTCGCCTGATCCAGCATGGAAGACGTGGAACGCGACAATGTTTCGCTGAATAGCATCCACGGAAGCATACCCGCGAAAAGAAATAGTGCGTAATTTCCGTGGGCTAAACTCTTGTCTGGCGCGATCTTAAGGATATAACCGAAAATAAACCAATAACTTGCAAGGAGCACCAGGGGATGGATAACACCCCAGACCCAGCCTGCCGCGGAGCCGATATAGCGCTGCTGGAAATCCCTCTTAACTAATTGAAAAATAAGGGCTCGACCGCCGACAAGGTTGCGGAGGAAATACTTCCCGGGTAGACGCTTCTGCAAGTCGGGATGGTAGCAGGATTTTATCTTGACAGCAACCTTAAAGGTTGTTAACCTTCTTGTTTCGCTATATCTGTCGGAGGAATGGAGTATGACTGAGACGAGGTGTGTCTTCAGCAGCTCCTGGAAAGGAGAATTCGATTTGAAGCAGGATTATTTTATCGTCGTTCTCGCCCACAGCCTCCACGGACGCTTGCGCCGGGTGCATATCCCCCAAAAATTTGTGTACGGGATTTTGATGCTGGCGGTTTTTGGTCTCATGTCGTTGGCCGGTGTTGTCTCGGTCTACGCGCGAATGGCCCTCAAGGTTTCGAATTACAATTCGTTGCGCAACGAAGCGGAGAATCTGAAGGCCCGCTATGCGCGTCTGCAAAAAACCGTAAACCAGACCAACGAGCAACTGGCGACGCTCCAGATGTTCGCCGAACAAGTCACGGTAGCCTACGGAATTAAACAGAAACTGGAAGGTCCCGCCGACCTCATTGCCGAAGCGCGCCTCACCCCCACGTTATCGGAATCGGTCGCCGAGTATGATTACCTTCGCAACAGCGCGTCTCCCTCGCGGATCACTTCGAGCGAATCCCGCTCCGTCCTGCGCCAGACCATGGTTCCCGCAGGCTGGCCGGTCATGGGACGTCTCGAAAGCGGCTACGGAGTGCGCTCAGACCCGTTCTCGGGCGAAGGCGCTTATCATACCGGACTGGACATTTCGTCCCCCATCGGGACCCGCGTTTCGGCTACAGCCGATGGCGTCGTGGTCCAAGCCGGCATGAGCAGCGGCTACGGCGGCTATGGACGCCTCGTAGTCCTCGACCACGGCAACGGCTATCAGACCTATTACGGCCACCTGTCTCGCGTCAACGTGATGCCGGGCCAGATGGTGCGCCAAGGCGACGTCGTCGGCTTGGTGGGCATGACCGGTCGCAGCACCGGACCTCATCTGCACTATGAAGTTCGCGTCGGCGCAGCGCCGGTGAATCCCTACCGGTTCCTCAATAAGCCGGTCGCGGTGCAAGCTGCCGCGCGCGATTTTCCGTTCTAGGACGTTGCCCGTTTTCCGTCGCGCTCGTGGTCGCGACGGCATTAACAGGCGCACTGATAGCATTGCTCGTTCCGTACGCCTTGAGCCCCGAGTTTCTTTCCTCGGCGGTTCTCGATATTCCGGCGCACGACTCTATTTTCCCGGCTGACACCTTCGTGAACTCCCTTTGGGATGAGTGCACCAGCCTCAGAAACTTAGGGGAACTGATTCAGCGATTCGACCTTTATCCCTCCGATCGGGACCGCCTCGCGCTGGAGTCGATCGACCGGATGAGGCGCAAAGATCTCGGCATTGAGATCACCCGTGCGTCGACCTTCAGAATCACCTTCCGCTATCGCGACCCCGCAAAGGCCCAAGCTTTAGTTCAAGAACTGACACGCCAGATGGTCCAGAGACCGTGGACAGGCGTCCGTTTAATATCGCCCGCAAACCTGCCTGTCGCCCCGGAGCCGCCTGACCGCAAACTTCTCGCCCTCTGGGGACTTGGCCTCGGGATACTTGCCGGAACAGTCGCCATTTCGATGCGGTGGAATGCCGCACGGACACTCAAACTAATCGCGTGCGGGATTACCGGATCGGCCGTTGTCAGCAGTCTGGCTCTCTTCATCCCCGACCGTTACGTGTCCAAAGCGACTGTGCGGCTGCGTGTCTCCCAGGAATGGCTTTCGGCCGGTTTTTCAGAGAACCATGCGACGGCAGAAATTTCGCGCTGGCTGGAAGTGAGCCGCAGGGACGTGCTCAGCAATAGCAGCCTGTTGGAGATCATCCAGCGTCCGTCTCTCCGGCTATACGGAAACGATGTAACCATGGATGAAATCCGCCGGATGCGAAGCGACATAAAGATCGAGCCCGTCGCTCCCAAACGATCGAACAACGTCAGCAGAGTATTTTCGATCGCGTTCCCCTATACAGACAGGTTGAAGGCCCAAGCGGTTGTCTCCGCGCTCACCACCAAGATCACCGACGCCTTTAGCGCGGCGCGCCCGGCAAATGGGTTCACGCTACCTCGACGCTACCGTAGCTGCGCGCCCGTCCCCTTCTGGGACTGCAGCAGCAACCTGCTCCTCCAGAATCCGCGCTTCATCAATGTCGATTTGCTCGACCCCGCCACCCTCCCTGACTCCCCCAATTCGCCAAATCGCTGGATCATCGCCCTCTACGGCCTCGCCGCAGGACTCTGGCTAGGTGCCACGACGGTGCGCGTTCCGTAAACCCCCCAACGGAAAACGGACCAAGAAAAACGGACAACGTTTTCTGATAGATTGTATTGAGCCGATGCGCGACGCCTTCATTCCCGCGCCGGCAATTGGAGATCGCCGTGAAGCACCTTTTTCTCAGATTCGCCGCCATTGGCATTGGAGGCTTACTTCTTATGTCCGCGTACCACCGGGTCGATTCCGTTTCTGTGATCACCCAGGCTGCTAATCACTTCCTTGATACGCTCACTCCCGAACAAAAGGCCATAGCCGTGATCCCGTTCAATAGCGACGAGCGCGAGAATTGGTTCTACACTCCCGTCCCGCGCAAAGGCCTCCAGGTTCGCGAGATGTCGCCGTACCAGAAACGCCTCGCCACCGCCCTCCTCGCCTCCGGACTCAGCCAGCAGGGGTTCATCAAGGCCGAAACCATCATGAGCCTCGAAGATGTCCTCCGCATCCTCGAAAAGGACGACGGCGAGCGCCGTAATCCCGAGAAATACTACTTCAGCATCTTCGGCACGCCCTCGGATACCAAACCCTGGGGCTTCCGCGTCGAAGGCCATCACGTCAGCCAGAACTTCACCATCATGGGCGGTAAAGTTGCCGATACTCCCAGCTTCTTCGGGAGCAATCCCCGCGAAGTGCTGCAAGGACCCCGTAAAGGCCTTCGTGTGCTGGCGCAGGAAGAGGACTTGGGCCGCGCCGTCATGGAATCCCTCACGGCGGATCAACAGAAGACGGCGCTCGTGGATAAAGAAGCCTACAAGGATATCCTGACCACTAACTCGCGCCAGGCTGCATTGAAAGGCCAGGCTTCCGGCCTGGTGGCGTCCAAGATGAACGACAAGCAGTTCGGTCTGCTGATGGATCTCCTCGGCATGTACGCCGCCAACATGCCGGAGCAGTTGGCGCAGGCACGCATGGAGCAGGTCAAGGCCGCCGGAAAGAATATTTACTTCGCCTGGGCCGGCGTAGTCGAAAAAGGAGGACCGCACTACTACCGAATCCAGTCCCCCTCATTCCTGGTGGAGTACGACTGCACGCAAGATAAAGCCAACCACATTCACTCGGTCTGGCGCGACTTCAACGGCGATTGGGGCATGGACGTCCTCAAGGAACATTACAAGGAAAGCCACGGCGGCTAGCCCCACTTACTGAACGGGCCGGTTCCCATAGTTATGCACCGCGACCCCGCCGAGCGCGCCGGCGACTGCAAAGTTAATCAACGCCCCGGTCTTATACACGGAAATAGCCGGATGCCGGTGCAGCAGGTATTGTTGTGTCCCGATGGCAGCGCCCGCAATCGCCAGCTTCAATCCGATTCCTTGCGCTGAAAAGACGCCCTGCTGATTGGCGAGCAGCCCGTTCGTCTCCCGCTTTCCCATACTCGATTGCATGTCTGCAACCGACCCCGCCGCGACGGCGGCAATGCTTGCCTTCCACAATCGTTTCGCCCAGCGTCCCCCGCCGTCCTCCGCACCAGCCGGACTCGCTAACAAAATCGCAAACAACACCAAATAAGCCTTTGCCATATCCGATCACCCTCCACTAATGGAGTCTTCCACTTTGCGGAGGGATAGGGAATAGTACTGGAGATAGCACGGTTCTAGTAGTACTGTTTTCCACCTACCAGTGGGGCCGCGCCACACGGTCTCGGCGCGTTGAGAGTTCATCGCGGTTCCCGTTAATCACCTCTACGCGATGCGCTATTCGGTCAATGGCGTCTAAGGCGCAAACTTAGCATTTATCGTGTTGAGAATAAATATCCCTTAATTGCCGTCAATCACGGTCAGACGTTTGAAGTCCAACGTACGGCGAAGATTCTGGTATGTGAGCGTCAACTGTTCCGAGTCTACGCCGGCTTTTACGAATGGGCCGCCGAACAACGGCCAATGTTCATAGTCCAGCGCTTTGCCATCGACGCGTGGGACCAGCCCGTAGGTGAAATCGATCAGCTTGCCTCGCAGCGATTTGAAACGTACTGTGGGCGCGGTGTCTAGATGAAACTCTAAGGGCAAGTGAAGAATCGCGCGTCCAAACGCCTGGAGATCCGGATACTCGGATGCCGCAGCCACCTGCACCACGAAACCGTTCTTCAAGAACGGGCTGAAAAGGCGTCGTCCTCCTCCTTCGATCGGCTTCCAGGAATACGGCTGCAGAGGACGGCACGCGATGTAGGCCGCGTCTCCGCCGCGCATGAAAATCCAACCCGACGGATCCTCCAATCACTTCGCCCAGATCCTTCGAGAAGAATCCGTTCACATGCGGGAACCGGGTGCCTGGAGGGATATTGTAGAGCGTGATCACAGTGTCCTGATCCTGCACGATTTTCTCAAATGGCGAGCCGCCAAGAAACTTATCCGGCGAGTCGTAAGTCTTCTTTGACTTGACCACTCCCTCCACTGCGTTCTCGGATTTGAACACAAAGTAGGTCTGTAACTCCTCAACCGACGAATAAGGATGCAACGTCAAAAAAGTGTTTTGGATTCCGCGCGGGTCCGGCACATGCCACGTCACGTCCCAGGAATGTTGCTGGATCGGCTGCAAGACGCCCCCCTGGTCCGAACTTACCGCATACTCGCGACGCACGTAAGTAGTCTTGTATACCGGACCGTGCAACTCATCATTGAAGCGCCAGCGGTTCCGCGTACGTTTGCGCTCGTAATGGGTGTAGGGCTGGCTGCGATCGGTGGCGATCCGTTGCAGAATCTCAGGCGGCTGATAGCCGCTCGCCACGGAATAATAAAGAATGTAGTTGTCGGGAAACGGCAGGGGCCGGCCCACGCCGAACCAGAGGTAACCGAAGTCGCTTGACACTCCCGCCCATTTCTCCAGCAACTGTTGCTCATACACGCGCGCATGCGCTCCGACATAAAGACCGTCCAGGTTCTCGGGCGCATAGTCGGCGATAAGATAGTCGAGCATCATGGTGGCGCGTTTCTTCATTGCCGGGTCTTTCGCCCACGCGGCAAGATAAGACATCGACAAGAGATATAAACCCATGTAGTGGGGCGAATCGTATTCACCCTGGCCGCGAGTCGTGGTCAACTTGACCCAGGATTCGATCCACTCCCGGGCTTCCTGGAAGTTCTCTTCCGACGTCTTGCCCGTGTACCAGGTGCTCGCCAGGCTGGTCGGGCCAGAGTTGCGACATGAGATAGAGACTTGTGTAGTAAACGCAGGAAATGGTTTTCGGTGTCTCCCCGATAGGGCATGTAGGTCTTCCATGCAGCGCGAAGAGCGTGCCGCGCGGATTCGGATAACTGGCCCTGATCCAGGTAGGCAATCGCGGTTACCGGAAACATCCAGAACATGTCGCCGCTGATGGGCGCGGAGAGCGCCTGCTCCAGCCTCTGGGAACACCAGCCCGCATCTTGCTTGTGCCAAAGACGGGCGGCGATCTCGCCGTAGCCGTAATCGCGGTTCTCGAGGGGATGGGCGTATGCGTCGATTACGGCTAGCTTCCGCTGCTCGAACGGCGGAGAGCCCGCGGGGAGAAGCGACGGCAGGAGAACAACCAGGGCTGCGAATAATTTCACTTGAAAGGCGCCTCCGGAACAAACTTCAGGCGATTCACGATACTGCCTTCCAGCCCCTCTTTGGTCCAGGTTATACCGGCGTCGTTGGAGACGTACAGCGCGTCTTCGGGCACGCTGGCATAGAGCCGGCCGGCTTTTGCCGGATCGAAGACTACGCTCACCACCGCCGGCCTCGGGAGACCGGCGCTACGGACCTGCCAAGTCTTGCCATCGTCTCCGGAGATCGACAGGCCGGTTCCCCACCCGGCCACGGCGACCCGGTGCGGCGTAGTCGGATCAAAGACAACATCGTAGAGATTGCTGCCCACTCCAATCCGGCCCAGGTTCTCGAACGTTTTGCCGCAATCGCGCGAGGCGAAGAGTCCTCCTTTTTGGGTGGTGGCGAGCCACTCGCAGGTGTCGTGCGGCGATTGTTCGATACGTGTAATTTGAAAACCGGCAGCGCCGGCGATTCGCCAGGTTTGACCCTCATCCTCGCTCCGGAAGATTCCTTCTTCGCCGCCGGCCAGCAGCACTCCCGATTTCCTGGCATCGAGATGAAGAGCTTCGGTATATTTCCTGTGCAGCCCGCCGCTGATCTCGCGCCAGGTCACGCCGCGATCATGGCTGACGCGGATTCCGTGGCTATGCGCGAAGTAGAGAGTGCCCGGCCGGTTGCGATCGACCGCTACGTCGCGCAGTTCCGTGACATCGCCGCCCGTGAGGAACTTCCATGTGTTGCCGCGGCCAGATGCTTGGATGAGAGCATTGCCCGCCGAAAGGTACACGGTTGCGGGTTCCGCCGGATCGTAATCGATCCCTGTCAGGAATGGATGATTGTAGGCGATATGCTGCCAAACCAGGGCTGGGGACTTGAGAAACAGTCCACTGGGCGGTAGTTGCGCGCCGACTACATAATCCTTGGTGCTCGTCACACACGCGAACAGGCTGTATTGGGCCGCTGCGGGATTCGACGACAGAAAGAACAGGGCGTAGACGAAAGTCTGTTTCATGATCATGCTAAAACCTCGCGGATCACTTCGCCGTAAACGTCCGTGATGCGCCGGTCGATACCGTTGTGCCGATAAGTCAACCGCTTGTGATCGATACCGAGTAAGTGCAGCATGGTGGCATGCATGTCATAACAATAGGCGGGTTTGTCCGCCACCTTATATGACCATTCGTCGCTTGCGCCGTAGCTGACTCCGCCTTTGAATCCGCCGCCCGCGAAAAACGTCGTAAAGGCAAACGGATTGTGGTCCCGGCCCTTGCCGCCCTGGCTGCACGGCATGCGTCCGAACTCCGTAGCCCAATGGACGATGGTGTCGTCCAGCATCCCGCGCGACTTTCAGATCCTTGATCAGCGCCGCGGCGGGCTTGTCCATGCCCGCGGCCATGTTGGCGTGATCCTTGGCAATGTCTTCATGGCTGTCCCAGTTGCGGCGCGGAAAGCCGTTATCCGCGCCGCTCCAAACCTGCACGAACCGGACCCCGCGCTCCAGCATGCGCCGCGCGACCAGACAATTGCGTCCGAAATCTTCCGTGACTTGGGTCGTCGATGCCATAGAGTCGTTCGGTGGCGTCGGATTCCTTCGAAATGTCCATCACCTCCGGAGCGCTGATCTGCAGCTTGGCGGCCAGTTCATAGGATGCGATGCGCGCTTCCAGACGCGAATCTCCTGCGCGCGACTGCGAGGTGCTGCGCGGTTGATGGTGATTGAGGACCGTGAGCGTGTCCGGCTTCACTTTGCTGGCTGTGATGTAAGCTGCGCTCTTGGGCGGGAAAAGATCGTAGATCGGATTGGCGCTGCTGGCGCGAATCATCGTGCCCTGGTGCGCGGCCGGAAGAAATCCGGCCGTCCAGTTGCCCGGCACCGTTGGGCGCAAAGCCGCGGGAATCGGGAAGCACCACGAACGTGGGCAGATCTTTGTTCATGCTGCCCAGACCATAGGAGACCCATGCGCCCATGCAGGGAAAGCCGGGCAGACACGAAGCCGGTATTCTGCATGAATGTCGCCGGCCCGTGAACATTGGATTTCGAAATCATGGAATGAACGAACGCCATGTCGTCCACGCAGGAAGCCAGGTGCGGCACCAGGCCACTCACCCATTTGCCGCACTGCCCATGCTGCTTCCACTCCCAGGGGCTCGCCATCACCGCGCCGGGGCTGCTCTGGAAGAGTTCGACCTTGCCGCCGGGATCGAACTTCTCGCCATTGCGTTCGATCAGCTTCGGCTTGTAGTCGAATGTGTCGCACTGGCTCGCGGCGCCCGACATGAATAGCTGGACCACGCGTTTGGCTTTGGCGGGATGGTGCAGGCCTGGCGGAGTGTCTGCCAGCAAGCCCGACTCGGCCAGCAGATTCGCCAGCGCGATGCCGCCCAACCCGCCGCCGTAATTCCACAAGAATCTTCGTCGCCTATTCGTCGTGGCATAGTCAGTCCATGAAAATGAATTCGTTGGTGTTCAGGATCAGGCGGCAAAGATTCGGCAAGCCTTCTCGCGCCAGATAGTCCTGACAGACGTCTGCTCCTCACGAGGCTCGCGGCTCTCGCTGCAGGACCAGACGGTAAGCTTCGATTTGTTCGACGGGTCGCCGCTCACGCCTGGATGCGCTCTGCGAGATGCTCCGCCTGTTTCAGTACGAACGGATTGTTCATCAGCGCCAGCGCCTGGATCGCCGTGATGGTGGTGGTTCGCTTGGCCGTGATCATCGAAACGTCCGGACAATCGAAGCGCTCCATCAGAGGATCGGGCACGCTGCGGACGATGAAGCGATAGATGCTTCGGCGAAAGTTGCCGGGCGCATCGGGATCGAACCGAGCGTAGTCGTAGACGGGCGAATGGTCGTCCTTGAAGAAGAACTGCTCCACCGATGGGCCGCCCATGGTGAGATCGAGTTTGCCGCTGACGGCCAGAATCGTATCGCGTAAGGATTCCGCATCCAGGCGCTGCCGGTTGGCCCGCCAGAGATAGCGATTGTCGGCATCGTTCCTTGCGTTGGCCGCGATTGTCCGCGGACGATCTGACGGTACACGGAACTCATCACGATCAGCTTATGCAGTTTCTTGAAGGATCCGCCGTTATCGCGAAACTCGGCAGCCAGCCAATCGAGCAATTCGGGATGCGAGGGCAGCGAACCCATGTGGCCAAAGTCATTCGGGCGTATCGACAATCCCCGCACCGAAATGATAATGCCAAACGCGGTTCACGATGGAGCGCCAGGTCAGCATATTATTCGAGTCGGTGATCCAGCGCGCGAGCGCGGCGCGGCGCTCGCCTTCAGGAGCCGTCGGGTCGATATCGAAGCGCGGCTTCAATCCAGGGACGCAGGAAAGCGCTCCCGGCGGGGCCAGCGCGCCCGGACTATCCACGCTGCCGCGCGCCAGTACCTTACACGGGCGGGGCGAAATGGCGAAACGAAAAGTTCCCTGCGGCTCAAAATAGTTGGCCGCCGCATACACCCATTGCGGCTTTGGCAGCGCCTTCATATCGCGGTCAACGTTCGCGATTTCGGACCGTAAGCGATCCATCGCCATCACTGTCGACGGCGAGAGCGCGGCTTTCACCAAAGCCGCTCGACGCACTGCCGCGTCCGCAATCTGTCTGCTTGATTTCCGCCGGCCGGTTCGCGGGATCTGTGGCATTGATCTGTTTCCACTCCGGCAACCTGCTGATCAAGCGCCTCGATCTCCGGTGTTGTCAGTCCGGCCGCACTATCTTCCAGCGGCCGTAGTTTCGCCGACGAGGGCGCCGCCGTTGCGCGAGCAAACTGTTGCGTCGACGAAATGTTTCGGGATCGCGATCAAACGGCCGGTCCGCACGATCTACGCCTGCAAATACGGCCTGCAGGCTGTAGTAGTCCTCCTGGCGGATGGGATCGAATTTGTGATCGTGGCACCGGGCACAATGCGCGGTCATGCTGACGAGAGAGGACATGGCCACGGTCACCATATCGTCGCGGTCGAGCACGCGCGTGATCGTTCTTGTCAGTGGTGCCTTCGCGCAACTCCGCCTGCCCGACATAATCCCACGGTCCGGCTGCGATGAAGCCCAGCGCTATCGTCGCATCCGGGTCGTCGGGAAACATGACGTCGCCGGCGAGTTGCTCCTGTACGAACCGCGCGTACGGCTTATCCTCGTTGAATGACGTGATCACGTAGTCGCGATAGGGCCAGGCGTTGCGGCGCGGTTTGTCCTTGTCGTAACCATGCGATTCGCCGTAATGCGCGGCATCCAGCCAGTGGCGCCCCCACCGCTCGCCATAGCGCGGCGATGCGAGCAACCGGTCCACTAACTTTTCGTAAGCGGTGGATGACTGATCGGAGACGAAAGCGTCGACCTCTTCCGGCGTCGGGGGCAGACCGTGCAGATCATAAGTCACCCTGCGAATCAAGGTGCGGCGATCCGCTTCGGCTGAAGGTTGCAATCCATGTTCCTGCAGTTTGGCGAGAATAAACGCGTCGATCGGGGTGCGAGCCAATTTCACCGGCGGCGGATCGGGCCGGGAAAGGGGCTGCAACGACCACCATTTCTCAGCTTCCATCCATGGAGCGCCTTTCAGAATCCATTGCCGGATGAGAGCTACCTGTTCAGCGCTTAATGGCTCGCCTTGCTTCGGCATCGCCGGTGGACTGCCCGAGATCATCCGGTAGAGTACGCTCTCGTCCGGCTTGCCCGGTACCACTGCCGGTCCACGATTCCCGCCCTTTCGCATCCGCGCCATGGTCGTCAATGACAGGCCACCCGAGCGGATCTGGTCGTTGTGGCATGTCTGACATCGCGCGGTCAGAAGTGACTGAGGCGTTTCGTCCGCGCCATACGCGCCGGGAACCAACAGTAACAACAAAAAGGATCTGGCTTGCGCTCGCAAGCGTCTATAGTATCTGAAAACATCCTCATCACGGGAGAGCGCCTTTCCTGATCACTGTCTGCATGGCCTCCACGAACGTGTCGATTTCTTCGAGAGTGGTGTAAACGTTGGGCGTGATCCGCAGGCCTTGATATTCCCCAGGTGAGTCGAACGATGTCGTCCAGACGCGGTACTTGCTCCACAAATAGCCGACTAACTTAGCCGCTTCGAAACCCTCCACACTGATGAAGCCGATGCCACAGGATTGCTCGGGGTCGTCGCTATTCAGAATCTTTACGCCCGGCAAACTGCGCAGTTGATCGGACCAGCGGCGGCGCAGATAACGAAAACGTTCCGCTTTTCGCTCCGCGCCGATGCTGTCGTGAAAATTGACGGCCTCTGCAATGGCATTCCGCTGAGAAGCAGGATGCGTGCCAATCTGCTCGAACTTTCGGATATCATGATGCAGCGACTCGTCCGCGCCCATCATCGGCCAGATTTTGGGGATCTTGGATTTTCGCATGTACAGCATCCCGGTGCCGATCGGCGCGAGCAGCCACTTGTGCAGCGAAGTGCCGTAGTAGTCGCAATCGAGGTCTTCATGCTTGAACGGAAACTGCGTGAATGCGTGGGCTCCATCGATCACGACTTCGATCCCTCGCTCGCGTCCCATCTGGCAAATTCTTCTTCACCGGGAAGATCTGGCCCGTGCGGTTGGTGATGTGGCAGATGTGAATGACCCGGGTTCGCGGAGTGATGGCATCTTCCACCAGTTTGGCGAGAAACTCCAGACTGGGAGGCGGCACGGGAAATTTCAACTGCTTGAGAACGATTCCGTCCCGCCGCTCGCGCTGTTGCCACGACGCGATCATTCGCGGGTAATCCTGGTTGGTGGTGATGACTTCGTCGCCGGCTTTCAGGTCGAGACCAAACTGCACGATTTCCAGAGCCTCGCTGGCATTACGTGTGATCGCGATCTCTTCCGGATCGCAACCAAAGGTCTGGGCCAGCCGCCGCCGGCAAGTTTCGATGCCTGGATCGAGAATTCGCCACATGTAGTAAGTGGGATTCATATTCTCCATCTCGAGGTAACGTATTTCCGTATCCATTACGATGCGCGGGGCAGGTGAGACGCCGCCATTGTTCAGATTGATTAGCGTGCGGTCGACCGTGAAGGCCTCACGAATGTTGAACCAGAAGTCTTCATCGCGAGCGACCACATCTGCGGGCCGGCCGGCAACCGACTTGGCGGCTTTCTGTGCCCGCGCGACGGAATTAACTTGCATTGCGGCTACTGCGCCAACTGCGGAAGAGAAGAATCGGCGTCGATCCATGGAAACAAGTTAATCGCTATTAAGGTCGAAACGCAAGGAGTAGTAAAGCGGAAGTATGCGAAAGCACTTGACTTGTTTGCGTCAAGCGAATATAGTTGCTCGATAACTTGATGCAGAAAAGGGAGACTGACCATGTCGATTAGTGCTAAGCGCGGGAATTACCTAATAAAAGTAGCTATTGGTGCTCTTGTTCTGAGTCTGAGTAGCACCCTTACCTTCGCACAATCGCAAACCGGGTCGTTGTCAGGCGAGGTACTCGATCCGGGTCACGCTGCGATTGCCGGAGCTACCGTTGACGTTACGTCCTCTACAGAGGGCGTTACCTTGCGCTCGGTTTCGAACGCCGACGGCATCTACGTGTTTCCCAGTCTGCCTCCGGGCCTTTGGACAGTGACCGCCGAGAAATCCGGGTTCAAGAAATTGGTCCGCACTCACGTTGAAATCTTCATTGCGCAGCGCCAGACGCTCGATCTTCAACTGGAAATTGGCGATGTCAACCAAAGCATCCAGGTCAGCGCAAATCAGACGCTCCTGGACACCGAAACCAGTGAAAAAGGACAGACTCTCACCCCGAGAATGTACGAGACGCTGCCGCTTTGGTCGGGAGGCCTGCAGAGTCCGTCGGCCTTCCTGGGCTTCATGGCGGGCGTGAACAACGGTTCGGAGACCAGCATTGCGGGGTCGACGGGACGCGCGCGCGAGCAGTTGATCGACGGCACCAGCAACGTAATTCCTGAATCCGGCGGGACGGTCTTCAATCCTCCCACCGCGGAATCGTTTAGCGAATTCAAACTGCTGGTCGGAACTTACACGGCGGAATATGGCCGAACCGGCGGCGGTATCGAAATCCTGAACACGCGCTCGGGCACCAACGATCTGCACGGAACCTGGGTGTACAGTATGCGCAGCCAGATTTGGGAAGCGGCAGGTTGGAGCTACAATCAAAACCGTGCCAACGCCCCCGGTTCCCGGCCAAAGGACCGGTTGAGCGAAACGGGCGGCGGCATCGGCGGACCCGTCTACATTCCCAAGGTCTACAACGGGCGAAACAAAACGTTCTTCTATTTCTCGGACGACAATGATTTGCGGCCGGTCACGCCCTCCGCGATCGTGAATACAGTTCCCACTACCCTTGAGACGCAGGGGAACTTCAGCCAGATCCCGCAGGCTATCTACGATCCGATCAGTACCACTGGTCGGGACCAATCCGACCCGCTCGCCCTTCCCGAACAACATTATTCCCACCAGCCGTTTCAGCAAGATCTCGGCTAACATCATTCCCTACATTCCCGCGCCCAACGGGTCCGCCTTGACCAATAACCATTCCTTCGTCAATACTTCACAAGTTACTGATCACGTTTGGGCGTTCAAGATCGACCACATTTTCAGCGAGAAGAATCGGATTGCGTATTTCCAGTCGATTGACAGCCAATTGACTGCCGCGACATCGGATTTTACCGGCCCGCTCGGAACCGCGTTGGGCAGCCAGTATCAGAAGCCTCGCATCTTTCGGGTCAATCACGACTACACTTTTTCTCCGACCGTCTTGTTGCACTCCACCTATGGGTATTCCCGCACCGTACAGCTGTGGTTCGTGCCCGCACAAAGCGGATTCGCTTCCAAAGTGGGTTTCCCTGGAATTACGGGTGACTCCGACGCAACGCCGGTGATCAATTTTGCTCCGGCTGACGGTTACACCGGCTGGGGCATGCAGCAAGGCAAAGTGAACAATGGCGGCCAGAACAACTACACCACTCAAGTCTCGCAGGGCCTGACCATCGTGAAAGGGAAGCACGAATTCAAGACGGGCTGGGATATGCGGCGGCTTGAAACCTATGGGTATGACCTCGCCGGGACCAACGGAAACTACACTTTTTCGCGTAATGAAACGGCGCTTCCCGGCGCTACCGGAACCACGGGCAACTCGTTCGCGAGTTTCCTGCTCGGCTTACCGGATTCAGCCACCGCCGAAGCCACTCCCGTGCAGTTTTCGGTGATCCGTTATCAGTATTATGGTTTCTACTTCCAGGACAACTGGCGCGTCAACTCTAAGCTCACCTTGAATCTCGGCCTGCGCTACGACATCCCGGTTAACTGGTATGCGCCCATCATGGGTTCCATCTCATTGACGGAGCCCAATCCAGCCGCCAACAATTATCCCGGTGCTTATATCTTTGCAGGCAGCGGTCCCGATCGTTCGGGCATGACGCGTTTCTGGCCCACGGACTTCACAGATATCGGACCGCGCGCCGGGCTTTGCCTATCAGATCACCCCCAAGACGGTTCTGCGCGGCGGTTTCGGTATCTTCTACGAAGCCACCAGCAATGGCGGTTGTGGCTGCACCACGGGCGCCAATTACACCTTTTCGCAGGTTTCCGACGGACTCAATGCTCCGTTTCAATGGGACGGTGGACTTCCCAAACCGCCCGGATATCAGCCCCCGCCGAACCTTAGCCCCAGCGTCGGCAACGGCACGGCTGTCGATTTCATGGGACCCACGTTCGGCAAGGCTCCGCGGATCTATACCTATAGTCTCAACCTGCAACGCGAAATCAAGAAGTTCCTGATCGACGTCGATTATCAGGGTAATCGCGGCTACCGTCTGAATTCCACGGTGGATCTGAACCAGGTGAATCCGTCTTATCTTTACCTGGGATCGCTTCTGAGCCAAAATATTACAGCTCCCGCAGTGGTGGCCGCGGGATTCAAGCCGCCTTATCCGAACTTCACCGGTACGCTGGCTCAGGCACTGCGGCCGTTTCCGCAGTTCCTGAACGTTTACTCCCGCAATAGCGGCCAGGGACAAACCTGGTACGACTCCGCGACTTTTAAGGTGCAGCGGCGATTCGGCAACTGGCAGTTTACAGCGTCCTATGTGCGGTCGAAGACGCTCGCTCTGCTGACCTATCGGCAGATCTTCTCGCAGACCCAGGTATACCCGCAAGATATGTACAACCTGAACCAGGCGAAATCCTATTCTGCCTTTCGATCAGCCGAACGTGTTCAATTTCCTGAGCAGCTACGATCTGCCGTTCGGCACCGGCAAGCATTTCCTCAGCAGCAGCAATCGCGCTGGTGAATGCCATCGTGGGCAACTGGACGCTCTCCGACACGCATCAATACCGCAGCGGCGCGTTGATCGCGCTGACCTGCGCCAACACGCTCGGCAATGGCGTGCTGTTCACCGATGCCCGCATGTGCAATGAGAACGGCGGACCCGTTCTCACCGGACAGAGCCGCACTTCGCTGAATCCGAATAATCCAGCCAGTCTCTATTTCAATGCGGCGGCGTTCTCGGTTCCCGGACAGTTCTCGTTCGGGACATCCTCGCAGTACAACAGCAAGTTCCGGCAACCACCGGTGCTCGTCGATAACATCGCGTTACTCAAGCAACTGGCGGTGTGGCCCAAGGGAGATGGAACCAGGGTGCGATTGCAGTTCCAGGCGAACGCGTTTCAACGCCTTCAACCGGACCAATTTCGGTGTCAACGGCACGGTCGGCAACGTCAACTTCGGACGCGCTACCGGCCCGCAGTACGGTCCTCGCACCATCACCATGCAGTTGCGGCTGAACTTCTGATCGGAGTGCATGCAGAACGAGACTCGCGCGGGAGAGCGGCGCATCTAGCGCCCGCGACAGCGCCGCTGCCCGACCGGAGTGGCGGGACCCGCCTATTGTCCCTTCGTCACCGGCTCGGGTAATTTTTCCACCGAGACATTGGAAAATATGACCGTGTCCGAGGCGCCCGCATTATGGGAACAGACGGCAAGGCCGACCAAAACCGGGGCGCGAAATGACACTTCGGTGTGCGCAATTTCCTTCGGCTCGGCGTCACCCTTCCCGATGTACATGAAGATCCTGACGCCGTTACGCACGAGCTTCAGATGGAACGTTCCCGGACCCTCGATCGGCAGATCGAAAGTGTTCGTGTCTTCGCCCTGTTTGCTGCGCCATTGAAGCCCGGGCATACCGGTGCCGTGGATCACCACGTCAGCGTAAGTCGCATCGGCGTCCAGAGACTGGCGGACCATGATACCGGCCTTGCGGTGATCGGCTCCTGTCCCAAGAAATCGCATGGTGGCCGTGACTGCGAAGTTGCCTGTCATCTCCTTCCAGACATATCGAAATTGATCCTGCATCCCCCAGATATTGGCTCCTGAGCCGGTGATCCGGTACTGGCCGTTCGAGGCGCTAAATTCGGAGGAGCCTTTGATTGCGGGTCCTCCAACGTCACCGGAATTTGTGAAGACGCCCAAGCCGCTTTGACCGAATGCGGAGGCGGATAGCAAACAGATCAGAAGCGAAGCACGCGTGGTAGAAAGCATATGTTCACCGTTCTCATTTCCCGGCGACGGCCGGCGCCGGCAGTTGCTCGACCGAAACATCCGAAAACAATACAGTGTTAGTGGCCTCCTGCGTATGCGAACTAACGCCGAGTCCCACGAGAACCGGACTGCCCAGCTGATTGGTTGTGTGTCCCAATTCCCTCAGAGGCGCGTCATCTTTCGCAACCCACACCGTGACGGTAGCCCCTTGCCGCTGCAGTTTCAGCTTCCACGTGCCCGGACCTTCTACCGGGAAGTCGACTGTGTTGGTATTGTCCGCCTTGGCCTTACGAAACTGAACCGCGGGCATGCCGTCGCCATGAATGGCGAGTTGGAGGAACGGTGAATCGTTGTCAAGGCTCTTGCGGAGCATGACGACGCCTTTCCGGTGTCCAATGCCGTCGGTCAGGAACCTGGCCGTCGCCGTAATTGTAAAGTCGCCCGACATCGGGCGCCAGACATAATGGAACTGATCCGCCTTGCCCCAGATGTCGCTTCCGGCGCCCGTAATCTTATATTGTCCCGTGGCAGGATCGAACTCCACGGCTCCTTTAAGCGCAGGAGCACCGACGTCGTCGGAATTGGTGAAACTGCCGAACGTTCCACTCTCGGCGAATACTGAGACGGCGAGCAGAGTCGCGAGCAACAGTCCACGCATGTTGAGATTCTATCCTTTCCCCTACTGGAGCGGTTGGAGCGGCTTCAGTGCCCAGTACTGCACAAAACCTGGGTATCCGCCGTCGCTCGCGAAATTGGCTTGCACCGCGCGGCGCAACTCCAGGACATCGATCTCACCCTGTTGCTGGTAGACCACCTTGCCCTCCGGAGTAATTACCACCGTGAACGGCACGCCTCCTTCCCAATTCTTGTCAAACGCCGCCATCATGGCGTAAACGTCGTCCGTCGAGAAGATAAGATTGCGGCTGACGGCGTGCATATCCTGCAGCGTCTTGAGTACTGCGGATTTCTCAGCGGGATCGTTCGCCGAAACCGTCACCAGGTCGAAACCGCGCCCCCGGTACCAGTACAAAGTTTCCAGGAGCGAAGGCATTTCGTCCACGCACGGGCCGCACCAGGTTGCCCAAAAATTCACCACCAGCATCTTGCCGCTAGGATTCGTCCGTAGCTTCGTCAAATCCTCGGCGGTCGCCATCTCCAGAGTCACGGGCTGGGCTTGAATCTGCTTCAACTGACTCTGCTTGTGCACGATCTCGTCCTTCCACTTGGTGCTGCAGCCGAACACTGGCGTGTGCGTCACCTCAACAGGCTTTCCCGCAAGCACCGCCTCAAGAGCATTGCGAGTGTCCTGTACTTTTACTTTCGCCTGATTTTGGTTATCGTCGATGCGGCCTTCAAAGCGCAGCTTCCGGTCTTTATCGAAAATGAAAACGTGCGGCGTGGCTACGGGCCCATAAGCCTCCGCGACCGACTGAGTCGCGGCGTCCGAGAGGAACGGATAAGTGATATGACGATACTTGGCGCGGATCATCATACCCTCGAGACTGTCGGGTACGTCGGTGTAGCCCAGCTCGGACGGGCTCGCCGCCAGCGGATCGTTGGGGTTGATGGCGACCATGGCTACACCTTTATTGCGATAGTCGTCATAAAGTCTCTGCACCCGGCCCTCATAGAGTTGTGCAGTCGGGCAGTGGACGCAGGTAAATACAACCATCAGCACTGGACTATTGTTGAACTCGCGCAGCCGGTGGATCTTGCCGTCTATGCCGGGGAGGGCGAAGTCCGGCGCGTTCGACCCGAGGGGCAGGATTTTGTGCCCCTGCGCGACCGTCCTGGAAGCCATGGTGTCTCGCACCTTGGGCTGCTCGCCTGTACCAGCGGGTTGCTGGCACAAACCGGCAGCGGCCATCGTGATAAATCCGAAAATCGCACGTTTCATTAGTATCTCCACGTAGCAGTCGATTGAACTTAGAACGCGAACCGAAGCGTAAACTGCAGGTGCCGCGGTACATTGCTCTGAGCCGTCACTCGTCCAAACGTGGTGCCCACAGTAGTGCTCGGCGCGGAGAACGTCACCTGATTGAATGCGTTGATCGCTTCAAAACGGAACTGCACCAGATAGTTTTCGTGGATATGCGTCTCCTTCAACAGCGATCCATCCCAATAATCATAGGCGTCGGAACGTAGGTTTCCGAAACGAAGAGACAATGTGCGCAGGTTGTATTGAAGCTGTTGTGCGGGAACGTTGTTGAATGCGGCGCTGTTGAACCACTGGTAAATCGATCTCTGGCCAGGCTGCAGCGGTACGATGTTTTCGTTTCCTCCGGTTAGCAGGAGGTCTGGAAGCGTGATGGGGAAGCCGCTCTGGAATCGGAAAATAGGCGAGAACTGCCATCCACCCACAATGTAATTCAGCGCGCGCGGCAGTCGAGTCCCGAATTTCTGCCCCTTGCCGAACGGAAATTCATAGATCGCGCTAATGGAAACGTGGTGAGGAGCATCCACGTCGGAGATCACCTTCGAAGGTTGAGGATCTCCCGGGTTCAACAGAGTAGTGTCTTCCATGAACTTCGAATACGTGTATCCGGCATTCATGCTGAAGTTATTGCTGAAACGCTTGGCGATACTCCCTTGCAAGCTGTTGTACCAGCTTCTGCCGTTGTAAGTGTAGTAACCAATGCTGCTGAACTGAGGATATGGCAACAGTAAGTCCAAAGCCGGTATGACCGAACCGGCGAGCTGTGTTCCGGCAAAGGCTGGGATGTTGAAGGGATTCGGCACGGTTCTGGTCAACGCATTGATGTTGGCCTGATCACGAACCGGGGACGTACTCAGATATCGATCGGGGAGAGCGTCTAATGAAGTGGTCACCGATGCGGGTCCGTTGCCCACTTCCAGGTTGCCGCCGTTCTCTCCTGCTGTCCCGATGTCGATCATCCAATCCTTTCCAAGCTGGCGTTGGATATCGATCGTCCATTTCCGCATGCGATCCGGCTTCGGATTCTGATTGAAGAATGCAATCGGGTTCCCGACGTTGGCGCCGACGGTGGGTCCCGGAGGTTGCGTAAAGCCATTGGGGAACGGGTTGGCCATGTTCGCCACGAAGGTTTGGCCGCCATCGAGCGATGGCACGACGTTGGTGTTTTGGGAAAATCCGTATTGCAGTGCGTCCTGAAGCCTGGTCCCCATGGAACCGAAGTAAGTTCCCCAGCCGCCGCGGATTACGGTTTTCTCATTCCAGCTATACGCGAAGCCGAGGCGCGGCATGAGCCCAAGATCAAAAGGATTGTACAGGTACTTCGAATTGCCACCCACTCCGGCAAATTCCAGGCCGCCATTCACATTGAATTGCGAGGCCGGAAGCTGTGGCAGCGGATTGGCGGCGTAGTTCGCTTCTACCTGCGCCGCGAACGCTTGCGGAGCGGTTGGATTGAAACCCGTCACAGACCGGTTGAAACGTTCCCACATCGCGCCTTCGCGCTCGTACCGTAGTCCGATATTCAGTGTCAGCTTGCGGGTAACCTTCCAATTGTCCTGGAAAAACAATCCGATCATGTTGGAATTGTCCGCGAAGTTGGTAGTAAAAGGCGTTTGCAGCACGCCCGTTGTCGGCAAGCCGTAGAGGAACGCTGCCATCGATTGTCCCCTGGGAGCGGCTGCCGACGTACTCAGAGGGCCACCGGTATACGCGCCCGTGAAATCCAGCTCAAACAACGGATGTCCCGTAGCCTGCGTAGGGCTGCTGTTCGCCGAGGATTGGTCGTCAGGATAACTGCGGTACTCAGCGCCAAACTTAAAGTCGTGCTGACCTACGATTTTGTCGAACTGGGCATTCAGGTCGCGCGTTTGCGTCTGCTTGAAGAGCGGCGTCCGCGGACCCGTCATCGTGTATTCGCCGTTGAAGCTGATGTTCGGGAACTCCCAGTTAACAGGTGCAATGTTGTTTTGAATATAAGTAGGAAAACCCAGGCTCGAGAGTTGGAACGTCCCTTGTCCCGTCTCTGCATGTTGAGCGCGAACAAAGGCCTGGTCGGCGACCCGTACATCCATCACGAAAGTCGAGCTGAAGGTGTGAACGACATCCAGATCGTAACCCTGAGTGTAGGTATAGAAGTTTGAGCCTGTCGCCGGGTCGCCATGTCCCATGTAGTCGCTGTCCTCCACGTTGTGCCGGTTTGAGTCGGCGCGGAACATCACCCGTGTCTTGTCCCCGATCACCTGGTCGAACCGGTAGAGTTGCGTGTGGTACGGGATCAAGCTCGGCCAGTTCGTCCGGTTCACGTTATTTCCGCCATCCGCCGTCGCAGTGCTGATGTTCGTATCAGGCATGGGGATGTAAGACAATATGTTTTTAGCGATCGGACTAATCTGAGACGCCGGAACAATGTTTCCGGGAAGGGGTGTGTTCTGGTAAATGCCGTTGCCTATCGGAACGCGGGAGTATGGATTGTAGATCTGGTATTGACTCCCGAGTGCCAGCAATGCGGAGAAATCCCCATTGCGTTCGGCCGCGGTAGGAACCGTCAGGATGCTCGACAGGTCGGTATTGGACTGAATGTGCTCGTAGGCGAACGTAAAGAAAGTCTTGTTCTTGCCGTTATAAATTTTCGGAATATAGACTGGCCCCGCGAGAACGCCGCCCAACCGCTGGTAATTGAAGCCTGCGGCCGGTATTCCAGCCAGGTTAGAGAAATACTGGTTAGCATTCCACGAAGGTTCTTGCTTGCCCCAGTAAAAGGACCCGTGAGGCTGATTCCCGCCGGACTTTGTGCTGTAATTGAGGACCATTCCCTCCGTCTGGCCTACAGTAGCATCGAAAGTCAGTGTTTCCACTTTCATTTCGGCGACCGAATCGCTGGTCGGAGTCCAACCTTCGATCACCGAACCGCGCAGCACGTCATGTGCAGTGTTCGACTGCCCGTCGAGGAGGAACTCCAGTCGCGACTGCCGTGAGCCGAGCGAGGAATAGGCCGTATTCAGAGTCTGCCACGGCTGGTCTTTCGTCAGCGCATCGGTGAAAGACACGTTGGTCGCGAGTCCGATAATGTTATCGGGATCGCCATGTTCGATCGGCAACTCCTTCACGTCGCGGAAATCCATCGCCCGGCCCGCCGAAGCATCGGTCGTCGAGAGTAATGGAACCTCCGAAGTGACCGTCACCGAGTCCGAGACGGCGCCCACTTCCATTTGCAGGTTGATCTCGATGCGTGCGGCAATATCCACCTGAATTCCGTCGCGCACGAGTTTCTTGAAGCCGTTTTTGGACGCGACGATCCGATAAGGGCCCGGGATCAGGTAGGGGGTAAAGAAATTTCCATCCTGGTTAGTCGTGCTGGTCACCGTAACGCTGCTTGCGGTGTTGGTCACTTGCACGGTAGCCTCGGGAACCACCAGACCGGTACTGTCTGTAACTCGCCCGAGGACGATCCCGCGGGATTCCTGCGACCAGGCGAGGGGTCCGATGGCCATGGTCGAAAATAATGAACAGAACAGCCAAACGCGACGTGTGAACATAACTTGGTCCTTCCTTAATTCCCTTCGTTCTTTCTCGATCGACTACAAGGTCCGAACGTAAATATTGCGCCATCGGCACACCGCACCTGGCGCCCAACGGTCTCCACCCATGCGGGCGTCGTTGTCATACACTTTTAGAGCAATGTGGCCCAGTCGTCCGATGCGGCCGAGCATTGCCTTGGGGGCGAAACTGGCAAGCTTGATTTTGCTGACATCCAGTTCACTGATCTTCTCTCCGTTAATCCAGGTTGTTAGGTGTGGCAGCGCACCGACAGAGCGAATTCGAAAACGGTTCCAGCCTCCGGGTTTCCAAGCTTTGAGGAAGACCTCCACCGGAGCCGCGAAATCGAGAGGCACGCGAAAGGCAGGATCGGAAGGCGCTTCCGGTAACAGTTGTACGACTCGTCCGTCGCTATCTAAATGAGCACTGAAGGCATATTGATCAGCGTGAAATCCGTTAAGCCCGTTTCCGTAATAACCTGCGATTCCCCCGTGCGGGCGGTGCTCCAGGAGCACCTGAATTCCGACGTTACCCTCCGGAGTCGTTCGTATCAGTATCCCGGTGTCGGCGAGCCAATCGGGCCGGGCCTCGATCACGAACTCAAAATCGTCGAAGGCTTCATCCGAAACGAGGTACGATCCGACTCCTTGCGGATCCTGCCCACCCACGATGACACCATCCTGTACGGCCCATTTTCCCAGGCTCGGGCGCGCTTGGGCGCGAGCGTAGCAATTCCAGCCCTTTAACGTGACGCCATCGAACAGCGGCCGATACCCTTCCTCTTCATGCTGGAAGCTCTGAGCTTTGAGCATGCTCGCAGCACCGCCCATTAGCAGACTTCCCAGGAAGAGATCGCGCCTTTTCGTGCGGCCGGAGCCACTATGCTGAGACGGCTTTTCAAACAAGGAAATACCTTTCACCCGTTCCTGGCCGCGCGACAGTTCAGGCGCCAGAGTCTGAATGGAATATTATTGGAAACTTCTGTTGTTTTCAAGGCACAGCCCGTTACGAAACGTTATTTAACGGCGTGAGACACCCCTAACAAGGGCAATGTCGGCTCAGATTAGATGTGATACATTGATCCGGGGGCGTTTTGGAGCTTCGAATAGAGCATCCGGTTACATCCCAGGAAAAGCTGGAGGCGCTTGCCATGGTCTTGCAAAGCGAGACCCTCGCCCGCTCCGATCAGTTGAGAAAATTCCTGCGATATGTGGCTGAAATGGAGGCCGCTGGTCGCGGCAGTGAGATTACCGAATATTCAATAGCCACCGCCGCCCTAGGTCGTCCCTCAACGTATTCGCCTGCGGACGATTCCAGCGTTCGGGGCAGAGCGCACGACCTCAGGCAGAAACTCGATCACTTCTACAAACATGAGCGCCCGGACGCTCGCATAAGGATTGCGCTGCAAAAGGGTTCCTACGCGCCTTATTTCTACGAAGTAGAGCAGCTTCACCCGGAGGTAACGCAGTCCGCCGAACTCGTTCCGGCCGTGCCCATCGCAGCGCCTCCCGTTCCGAAGAGAAAAAGAAATCTTTGGACGCTAGCAGCGATCTTCGTCTCATTCGTTGCCGGCGGTGTTTCTGGTGCGCTCTGGATGGTGCACCACTCGCGCCCACCGGAGGCCTCGCTCTTGCAGCAGTTTTGGGGGCCGATGCTGCACGCGGGCAGCGATGTGCTGATTTGCCTTGCGACCCCGCCGTCATTGCGAATCAAGCCGTTTCCGACCGCGCCTCGTCACCCTGCCTTTCAGCCTGCATCGAAAGATATCGCCAGGTGGTACGCCAGTCTTGGCTTGCCCGGCCCGGGAGAGCCGTACTTGTACCATTCCGCGACGTCTCCGTTATTTGGCGATGCTGCGGCGGCGATTCAAGCGGCCCATACCATTGCGACCTATGGCGGATCCATTCAATTCCTGCCCGAGAACATCATTGTCGGGCAAGTGGCCCTTGCCAAACGCAATATTCTGGTCATCGGCGCTCCCAACTATAGCCCGTATGCTGCTCGAGTGCTGAAGAACACGCCTTTCACTATTGAGGAGAGCGACAAATATGGCGAAGAAATCATACGCGAGCGGTCGCCGCAATCCGGGTCGCCGCTGGTGTTGGTGCCGAGCGTGGGACAAGGCGGAGGAATTAGCGTAGCTCTTGCTTTGATCACCGTCTTTCCCAACCAGACCGGAAGGGAGGAAGGGCCGCGCGCGATCGTGGTTTCGGGCATCACCGGCGCAGGGGCTCCGGCTGCCATGGATTTTTTTACGAGCGCATCGGGATTGTCGGCTCTGCGCGATCGCTTCCGCAAAGATGGCCTGTCGCGTCCGCCCCCTTCATATCAGGTGGTAGTTAAAGGCAGCCGGGACGAGGCCATGCCTCTTAACTGGGAGATGGTGACTTACCGCGTCATGGAGCATCCGCCGTCCTTGGAATAGACCCGTCGAGCCACTCCGTCTCTTTGGCCGCCGCGTCCCGAGCAGCATTCGATTCTGCGAGAGTCTAGCGCACCTTGCCCGCGGCGTTCTCCACCAGAACATCCGAAAGGATGGCGGTATCCGCTTTATCCGGCTTGTGTGAACAAAAACCGATTCCCACATAAAACGGCTCGTCGAAATGCATGGTGATCGGGGGACCCAGTCGCTGCATCGGTTCGCCTTCCAGGCTGATAAATATGGCGATCGAATCGCCGCGCTTCTCAATCCCGACCCGCTTGGCATGGACATTGGCGAGCAATCCGCCGAAACGGTACTGCATGTCCTTCATCATCGCGCCCGGTTCGGCACGTTGCGCCAGGTGCACCATTCCAACACCGTGTTCACCGAGCATCGCTTCCTTGGAATCGTCTTCGAGAGTCTGGCGAATCACGAGGACCGCCTTACGATCGCCATAGCCTTGCGCATCCGGAAACGTAACGTCGGCGGCAAGGGAAGCATCCCCCGCCATCTTCTTCCACAGAAAGCGAAACTCGTCGCGCGTGTACCAGATGTTGTAACCAGCGGAAGTAATAGTGTATTGCTTCGTCTTCGCGTCGTATGTGCCACTCCCCTCCAGCGCCGCACCACCGATATCGGACTGGCCCTCAAACACCCCGGCCGGGGTATCGAAGTTCCGGCTGGGACGGCGAAAATCGGGCGGCGGCGGAACTTGTTTGTGCCCCGGTGAACCAGGCCACGCCCAATCGGGAATCCCTGGTGTGGGCGTTTGCGCCACCAGGACACACGGCGCGAAGCACAGTGCGAAAGAGAGGAGGGAAGTTCGGATCATGTGTCTATTCCTATCACTTTGCTTATCGGGCCCCGGTGGCAGGACTCATAGCAGGAAGTGCTTCGTAGATAACATAGGCAAAGCGCTTGGAATCCGGCGCCCACGAATTCACGTTGATGGTTCCCTGGCCGCCGAAGAAAGTAGCCACCACCTCCACTTTTGGCCGTCCGGCAGGCTTCGCTCCCGGCATCGGCATCATGCGCAGTTGCGTGCCGGGGAGTTTCTCATTGTGGGTCGCTGTGCCTTTCGCGAACGCAAGAAACAGCAGAAGCTTGCCATTGGGGGAAGGATGCGGGAACCAATCCTCGGTTTCTTCGTTGGTGATCCGTTCCGCTTTCTGATCGTCCGGCCCCGCACCATTCGCCGGAATACGCCAGATGTCCCACTTGCCGGAGCGGTCGGAATTGAAATAGATCCACTTGCCGTCGGGCGAATAGTCGGGACCGTCATCGTACCCCACATTGGAGTCGAGTTGTTCCGCTTCCCCGCCGCTCGCCGGAATGCGGAAGATGTCGTAGTTCGCGGGACCGCCGTTCGCCGGAGGATGCTGGTGGACATACGCCAGATACTTGCCGTCCGGCGACCAGCCGTGGAAGTAACTGGGCGTCTCTTTCGCCATCAACCGCAAATGGGAGCCATCGGCATTGCAAAGATACACCTGTGACCCGTGGGACGTTGCGGTCGACGCGGAAAACGCGATCATCTTTCCATCTGGAGAAGGAGCGTGGTCGTTGTTCAACCGTAAGGTGGGATCGATGCCGATGGGCTCGGGTTTGTTGCCGTCCCCATCGACTGCTAACCGGAGCAGACGCCCGCCTGAATTGACGATCAGGTATTTGCCGTCGGACGTCCAGTTCGGAGCCTCGAAAAGCGTATCCGCCTGGTAGATCGTACGGGTTGACTTGTCGCGAATGTCCAGGATCGTGATCCTGCTCGAGTAGCGTTGCTGCTGCGGCCGCGGGGCAGGTGCCGTTTGAGAGATCGCGGCGAGCGACGCCGCCAAGAGTAGCCAGAGAGTATTTTTCATTCGTCCCAGTCTTGCCAGTTTCGCTCCTGTCTGTGGGAATGGTCAAGCCTTGAATTGTAAGCTAACGTTACGTAACGTGAAGTTTCCCGGAATTCTTGAGCCCGTACGCCATGTTACTAGGGTGAGTCCATACCGGAATTTATTCTCTCGATCCGGCTACGCCTTCTTCCGTCGGTACTTGCGCTGGCGGTCCGCCCGCGCGCCCAGCCGATGGAGCTGGGGCTCTCCCCCCATCCAGGCCCAACCGAATCGAACTCGCGGACGGAAGAACAAAGCAGCGTAATCCTGGTTGAAGATGTCGCCAGGAACTGCCCCCTTGTCCCGCTGCTTAGGGCTTCACAATTGTATGGTACGGAGCTCCCGTTGACGGGACCAACACCCTCGCGCCGAAAGTCATTCTCCTCGAACGCCGTTTCCGGCCCACTTGTTCGGTTTTAAACGACTTCGCGTCCAAGTGGAGTCAATCCCATATGCCTGTCGCGCCCTAAGCGCTCACTCAGTTTTGAGACCGAGCTGTGCGATCGGGCCGGCGACAATCCCAACATCGCGCCGCGCACCGTTTTACTTTGATTGTGCGATAAGAATTTGAAACGCCCGAACCCCTGAGTCTACAGGCCCCGCGAGTATTCTCAAAACCTACTGGTTTTGCAACGTGGGACCCGCATTACGATAATTTCCGGTTTTCGGGGTTTTGCGCGGGCGCGGCAGATTAGTCCGCTCACCCTTGGAGGCTTTGGCAAGGATCGCGACCACATTCGCCATGAGTTTAGTTCTCAGAGGGCCGTTCTAAATGATCCACGAAAAGTGTTTTCACCGGGCCCCTATTTGGCTGAAGCTTCAACCCCAACTGCTCCTGAAGTGCGGTGAAAATGGACGGAAAAGTATCGCTGTCGGGAGCGCCCGTCAGATCTGGCGCCCACTGCAGATGAAGATCGTACGCGCCCGTCAGGCCTGTTTTATCGATCACTGTGCGCTCGACAACTTCTTCCAAAAAATAAGACAGTCCCAGGATCGAAGCGTCCGTTGCGCTGTACTCCGTCCTCCCAGATCTCCAGATGTGGTTCGACGCCGGGACGAACGCTCTCGCTGAATCTCGGTCCGCCCCTGGCTACCGTGAGATCGTAGACCGGCAGGTTCTTCGTGACCGCGTGCAACCTCAAGTGAAATCGATCTTCCAGCATCGCTGCCATCAAGGCTCGCCGCTGTTCACGGCTGATACCATCCATTACTTTCGGATCGGCATCTGTCACCTTGGCGCGAATATCGTAGCGTGCTTTTTCAGCCCAACCGGGTAACCCGAAGATCAATACCTCACGCACCCCGTAGGCGCTCGTAATCAGTGACTTCAAAAGCAGGTTATTAACCTGAAGTGATCCGTCTCGCAGCGACATCCCCGCCTTAACAATCGGGACCTGTTCTCCCGGATCGCGACGACATCGAAATGGACGTCTGTGTTGGAAAGCTGGGGCGCGGCAACTGTCCTGAGGGGAGATAACGTGACGAGGAGCACCGCCGCGACGGCGCAGGCGAGCGCCACTGGAAAGTTTCCGCCCGGCCACGACGCTGCCGACTGTCGAGCACCGCGCGGACCCGCGTCGGAGATCGGCATGGTTCGCCATCGCTAAGAGCGGGGATTTCGGCGGCAGACAAGCGCCGGGCGAGCCCCACCAGTTGATCGGCATAGGCCGTGGCCCCGAGCGCGCCAGCACCGCGTCGTCGCAGGACCGTTCCGCTTCGACGGCCAGTTGCCGCCACGCGACCCAGACCAAAGGATGGAACCAATACGACTGCGCATACGACGCGCGCGAGGCAGTGAGTCATCCAGTCGCCACGCCGCACGTGTTCTAGTTCATGCACGAGGCGCGATTGAGGTCGTCCTCACTCCAGGCCTGGGCGTCTCGGGCAGCACGATGGCAGGATGCACTACGCCGCAGGTCATCGGTCCTGGCACCGTGTCGTGCAAAACACCTCGACGCGCCGGGTTCGGCGTCGAGCGCCGATCCTTCCCCAACCGACTGCCCATGCCGCCACGGCAGACCAGATCGCCGCAGCAAACGAACTTGCCACAGGCCCGTCACCACGGGCAGCAGAAAAAGTACTGCCCCGCCGATCCATCCCCAGAGCAATAGAGAGGACGGCGAAAGTCCGACCGATTGGGGACCTACGGATGGGCCGCCAACGCTTGAGTGCGTCGGCCCAACAGGCGGAATCGCGTGGGACGCCCTTGCGAAGACGGGCGCGATCTGATCCTGCGCGGGCGACCTCACTGCGATGTGAACAGGCGGAGCGACGATTGAGGCGATCGGCAGCACCAGCAGCATGCCGAAGGCCACCGCCAGCAGCGTATGGCGCACTGCCGCGCGGCTACGACGCGCCAGCCAGGTACCGATGAGTCCCAACGCCGTTGTGACGGTCGCCTTGGCGACAACCGACGCGGCCAGCGAACTACTCACCGCGAGCACTACCTCGTTAATGATCGGTGTCATGGCTGTTTTCTCCTGTCCCTGCGAACACGGTCGATTTCATCCTTGAGCGCGTCGAGTTCGTCGTCGGTCCAAGACGCCTCGGCGACGAGAGCCGTCATCATCTGCCTCAGCGAGCCACCGAAGAAGGTTTGCAGGTACTGTTGCAGCGCTGTGCGTTTGGCGACAGCCGGCGAGATTGTGGCCGAGTAGATATAGCGGACGCCGTACTGCTGGTGTTTCAGGCAGCCCTTCTTTTCGAGCCTCGCGAGCATGACGCGAACCGAGGAATCGCCGGGCGGGCTCGTCAGGCACGCGCGAATCTCCTCCGCCGACGCACGATTGCCTAGCGCAAAGACGGCGTTCATGATTTCCCGCTCCCGGCGCGTGAGCGGCTTAGCGATCGTTTTGGGCATGGTCATCGTCTCGCGCCGGAATCATCTGCGACGCTTGTCACATTCTAAGCGCGACAGATGTCGCATGTCAAGCCCGGATCAAACGGGGTGTTCCGTTGGCAGAAAGTCGCGTTGTAGTCCCGTGAACGTCAGCCTCGCATGCCGACGGTCATTCTCCTTGAAGGCCGTTTGAGACCAACGTCCAAAATGTGGCGGAGAATCGCCAAAAACGGCTAACGCCCCCACCCGCTGCTACCCCGTGACCGCCCCAGCCAGAGCCCCGGACTCCGCGCCCGCTTGGAATGCCCGGAATTTACCTTGGAATTCGACGGTAATCGAGTGCAGCCCCGTCAGATTGAGCTTATCGTTTGCCGCTTCGGGAATCCTGATGATCCACGCGCAAAACGGACCAATCATCCGGTGATCCCTGTCAAGCGCCACATACCCTGGGGGACCCGGGGACTTCATATCGTATCGGCAGGGTGTGGTGACCGGAGTATGGCGAAGCCGGATCGAATGTCCGTCCTCTCGGTAAAATGTCTCGATGCCCGGATGGGTGATCTCGAAAGCCAGCGTCCCGTCGCTGGTCGTGGCTCCTATAGCGGTGCAGCGAATTCCCGTGACCCTCACTTCCGCCATCCTGGCGAACGGATTCCGCTCCATCGTCGTGTCGGGACCCACCGGCAGGATTTGGAACGTGCCGGCCTTGCCTTGCGAAAGCATTCTAAACAACAGAGGATTCTTTTCCGGAGTCAGGATTACCTTACAACGACTGCCCAGAGACTCGTAGTCGGTTAACGTACCCTTGCTCTGCTTCTCCGCCAGTTTCTTCTCGATGATGTCGATCAGCCCCACTTTGAGAGCGCTGGAATCGAGTTCTCCCGGCGTCGACCCCAACTGCCCCAGCACGTCAGCAAACACATCGTACGAATCGAGCGCCTGCATAGTGAGCACCCGGCTCGCCATGTAGAGTTGCTCGATACACCGCTCCAAAGCATGTCTGCGGAGCGCGCTCGCATAGCCGGCCATGGCATGCAGACCAGGGCTCGAAGTCTTTCGCTGCGTACCTTCGGCCTCCACTTGTTGCGCCTCGGTCTTCTGCCTCTCGCCGCGGATGTAACAGAGTTCGGTAAGCAGTTGGTTGTATTCCGCAATCTTCTCGTTCCGCGCCGCGACCGTCTCGATATATTCGTCGAGAACGTCTACCGCCTCCTTGGCTACCGGAAACTGTTCATAAAAATTGGAACAGATCGCTTCCAACTGCTCACGCGTCGCCAGCAGGCGAAACTCGGCCGACGGATCGGTCTTGATGAGCCCATCTTTCGCCTCCTTCAAGCCCGCGACTGTATTCACCGATTTGTTGAGATATTGCATCCGGCGGATACACCAGTTCTTATTGATCGGAGCCCCCGTATCGGATGGAACGTTTTCGAGCGCTTTGTGGACCATCTCCCCTGCCTGGCTGAGGACCATCGCTCCACCGCGCGCCCCGAAACCATCCAGGAACCCGATCACCCCGTCTTCCCTTGAGGGTTCCACGCTGGTGAACGAGAGTTGCGTAAACAGATTGCAAAAATCGGCCGCTGAAAGTCCGATGGCCTCTTGAATATCACCTCGCAGACGGTTAAGACGATCCGTCAGTACACTTGCGGAATGCCTTCGCGCATCGTCGAGAGTCTGGAATTCCACCGCCACGCTCTTGATTTGATCCACGATCTTGTTCTCAAGCTTCTGCAGCCCGCCGATCAGAGTCTTTTGTCGTCCGATCACGTTCTTCAAGTACTTATCCTGCTCGCTCGTGGCCTTTAAAGACTTATTGAGTTTTGTATACGTGCGTTCGATGGGATCGAACAGGTCAAGCATGGTGGTCAGATCATCCTGGTAGTCCTTCAGGGTTCCCAAGGCGGCGAAATCGGTGTCCCTTCCGAACACGTTCCATCCTTCCCTCAGATTATTTAGCGTGGCCGAGGCCGCGTCAAAGAGCGGCTTATCCTTCGACTCGGCGACCGACGCCAGCCACACCAGCGTTTCCATGATCACCTGGACATTCTCAAAATCCGTTTGCGAACCGGTCAAAAGGTAACGGGTCCGCACAGACTCGAAAAGCATCTTGAGCTGTTCCATGTCAGCCTGGGCCGCAAGATCTTTGTACTCGATCTTTTGATGCCGGGTGAGGTCGAGTTTTGCCGGCGTCGTTGGAGCCTTCGCCGCTTTTTCCTTGCGAGCGGTGACGTTTGGGCGCACTTTGCCAACCGCGCCCGAATGGATACCGGTACGTTCAGGGTGCGCGGGATCGAAGTTTTGCTTATCGGCACGGCCCAGCTCTGACCCTTGGCCAGGCTTTCCCGGTAGCCCGCACTCATTCCGATTGGGGAGCGGCTCACAATCCCGTCCGCTCAGCGGCTTGTCTGGAAAAGCTACCGTCGCTGCTCCCAACAGCGCATCGAGCAGCCCCTTCTCTGCCGGCGATTTGGCCTCGTAAAGCCAATCCCAGTGAAACCTGGAATAGAACTTCGATTCCGAACCTGGTTTCACGGAAATCGGAACCCCCAGCTTCACGACGCCTGTAACGCCAGGACCGCCGCCGTAACCCGGAACGCCGCAGATTCCGCCTCCGCCGGCATCCGCCCCTCCAAGGTAGAAACGCTCGTATTGATGGCCAGTACGACTTTCGAAAATCTGCGGCGCGGGCGTGCCGCCGTCGCCCCCGTTGCCTCCTTTTCCCGGAGCGGCGCCATTGCCGCCACGGCCTCCGAACGCCCGGACCGTCAGCCGGCTTTTATCTCCACTGCGGACGATATTCATCAACTGGAGTGTGATCGCACCGGCATTACCGGCGTTGCCGCCGTCGCCGCCGTGACCGCCTCTCCCGCCACTTCCGCCGAACGCGCCAACTCTCTCCCCTTCGGTCGTGAATCCCGTGGACCCATCTCCGCCGTGTCCCCCATGCTGGCCGGGAGCACCGTTCCCGCCTCGCCCGCCATCCGCGCTCAGGATGACTTCACCCGACACCACGATCGTGTCGCAGCAAATCTCGATGGTGCCCCCGTTTTTCCCGGGATCGCCATGAGTACCGTTTTCACCGTCTTTGCCGTCAGCGTCCTTCCGGTTGATTCCATCCTTTCCCGCCGCGGCCCGAACGTCTTTCGCTTCCCCGTCCTTGCCGCCTGCACCGCTAACATCGATTCCGCTTTTGTCGTCCGTTCCTGAAATAAAATCGAGCAGCCGGCAGAAGATTTTGATGGCCCGTCCCGGCGTCCGAATGGTTCCGTGTACGCGCACCACGTCGCCCCAGATCGTGATGCTCTCCGTATTAGCGATCTTGATCGCCTTTGCCGACGGCGCGGACGCCTCCTGGGTCAGTACGACTTCGCGCGCCGTCCGGACGGTCGACGCCAATACCTCATTTTTCGCCCCACGCTCCACCGTATCGGCGAAACACGGATCAAAAACGCTGACTGCCGCGGGCATAGTGTTCGCAACGTCCCCCATCGTATTCCTCCTCGTTCCGCCGTCCTCAGTTGAATGCGCCCTTGTCGAACAGCAATTGGAGCTTGGCCGTCATCGCCGTGCGCAGCGCTGCCAGTGCGGCCTGAACACCATCGCCGGCCTCCTGCAAAGCTTGCGCAACCGCTGTGTCCGCGGTTCTCGTTTCCGATCGGAGCGCGAACTCGGCCCGCTCGGAATAGTTCGTGATGGTGGCAATCAGATTGGTTGCAATCTCCTGCAATTTGACCGGATCGAGCCGTGTTCTTTTCGATTGATCGTTCCAATCCTGAAGTTGCTTCGCCATGTCGGATTTGAAAGCCTCGTTGAGGGTTTCTTTCAGCTCTCTTCCCGACACTGCCTCTATCTGATCGAAAAACTCCCCCTTCACTTTCCGCCAATAGCCTGCGGGATCTTTGGCGGCAGACGTTTTGGCATCGTCGAGGAGCTGTTGATAGCGCTCCTGCCGCTCCTGTGCCCTTTGCGTACCCTCCGCAGTCGTCTTCAGCACCGCGTTCGTAAACCGCCCTTCCACGCCCGCCAAAGTCACGGCTGCGCGTTCCCAGCGGTCCTTACGGCTGGCGAACTCCTTAGGTGTGAGCTTTTGTGCAACCAAATGTCTGAAATCGCCGAAGACATCGCTCCTGCCATTCGCAATCTTAGTTTTTTCACCAACTGCCATGGCGACGTGGTCGAGTGCTTCTCTAAACGTGGCCAGAGCCTTCCGCACCTTTTCCTGTTCTTCCTTCAATTGCTGCCGTTCTTGCGCGGTTAAATCTTTGCGATTAAGTTCCAGGCTGGACTCGAGTTCCCGCTTCATCAGGTCCAGCAGTCCCTCCTTGCTGTACTCGTTCTTTCCGATCTCGCTCTGATTCTCGCGGGCTTCCTTTTCTTCGCCCGCAATCTTTTCCGCGATCGGGTCCTTTCCGGTTCTCTCGAGCAGCTCTTTCGTCTGGCGGGAAATGGTGACCAACTCCGCCGTCTTACCCGCGGCGAGCGTCCCCAGGCGGTTGTTGATTCGTTCCGCCATGCCGGCGAGCGCGCCCGTCAGGCGAATGCTATATAACTGTTTGGCCCTGTTGACCGGATCGGTTTGCTCGCCGCCAAAAACGTCGATAGTTACCTTCTCCATGCCGCTTTCGATAGTCCTGCGAAGCTCATGTGCCGCGTTGTAGATCTCGTCGGTCTGATAGTGGTCCGCATAGGGGCTGGTGACCTCGTCCCATTTGGCCAACTGACTCTTGAGCTTCTCGTCGGTCTCCGTGAGCTTGCTGTTTATCTCGTCAAACCATGGCTTTTCAGTTCTTTTGTCGAAGACGTATTGGTTTCTTGCCGCATCGCGGGAAGTCTCCCAAAAGCGGTTCAGGTCGAAGGTATAACTCTTGGCGACTTCGGTCGCGCGCAGCAGCTCTTGCCGGCTCGCTTCCAATGTGTTTTTAAAAAGGCCTTCGTAATCGGCATTGAATTTCCTGGCCACACTATCCAATACCAGACCTTCGCGAGAGAGAGGATCGACCGGATGAACCACATGTTCCGGCGGCCGTACACCGTGTTCGACCCCCCGGGCTACACCGTGTCCTTCGTTAAGAGGCATTTCATTGGTCTCCTTCGAGCCAGGCTCTCGTAACGCAATGGCTGGCCGGCTCAGGGCTAATCTATCAAAATTCCCTGTAAGTTAGGAAAACGTCGGCAAGAAAGTAACACGAGTCCATCAAGACAATTCGCTGCATCAGACAATTCGCTGAATCTGTAGATCCGGATCGTGAAGCGGGAAAAAACCTTCAGTCCCAACCGTCTGGATTGGGCGTCCGGTTAGAACTCACGGGTTAGCTGAGAACCAGCGTGGTCGTGAACATGGAAGCGTCGGCCGCCTGCGCTGAGGCAACCGTAATACCGGTTCCGGTCTGCGCGGAGGCTTGAGTGAGAAGCGATGCGGCAATCGGTTGTGCATAACTGGAATTCAGGTCGCCGTTGATAATGGCAGCCAGATCATTCTGGATGATCTTCCACTGGGCATCGTTGGTCGCATCCTGAAGATCCGTCGCGAGTGTAACCAGATCTTCAAAGAGGTTCATGCCCTGGCCGGTTGCGGTCAGGAAAGGACCGACGAACCCCGGGTTATTGCCTTTGAAGAAAGTCGACGGCACAGCGTTCACATTACCCGTTGCCCGGCGGTTCGGTAGGGAGCCGGAATCGCCCGTATTGCAGAAGCTGTTAAAAACGCCCCACTCTTCGAAACTCCACGGCGTGACAAAGGGAGCCGTTTTGCCCATCAGCGTGATGGCAGCCGAATGAATCGCATTCCAGTTGGCCTCGTCGGCGCTCTGATCTTTTCGCGGTATGCCACCGATTCCATTGATGAACGGTGAGAAGTTGAGCCGGCCGTAAGCAGAGCTCTTGAGTGTCGCCAACAGTGCGAGAGCTCCGGCAGGGTGGGCCGAACTGTAATTCGCCATGGCTGTGACGACGGAGCTGAGGGACGGCTGATTCATCAAACTCAACACGCCGCCGATGAGGGCCGCGGCTTTAGGGCTGCCGTTTTCGGAGAACTCGATGTTCAGATCTACGCTAGCCCCCGACAGGCTGCCCGTGGCCCCTTCCGTTGCGACGGCGGTGAAGTGTACCTTCAGGTCCACCTTCGAGCTGTTCTGAATAGCGATATTCTCCAAGCCAACATCCGCGCTGACCTGAATCGATCCGTCAGCAGCGAGTGCAGCGGTGCAATTGTCGAAAAATGTCGATGACCCGATAAAGCTGAAGAGATTGAAAAAGTGGAACTGGAACGTTGTTGACTTGCTGAGTTGCTGCGAAACGCCTGAGCCGGGCGATGGGATGAAGCCGCTGAGGATGGTCGCATCCGCGACATTGCTGGTGAGGAGGTCGTTCCAGCTCTGGGTGGCCACGACGGGGCGGGTCAGGTCGACCTGGTAATTAAACAAAAGGACCCGGTTCTGCTTGTTCGAAAGAGCGACGCTCATTCCCGCGGTGCCATCCCCTTCCTTGATCAAGGAATTGAGACCGGATAAGAGACTGGATTCCAAATTGTTCAGCTGCGGGGTGACGACATTCGAAACCGTCGACGCGAGAGCAGAACTGCCGGTGACGGCTTGGACCGCGCCCTGGATCTGGGTTGGATCGGCGGTAACAGAAACAGGCGTGATGGTGATTCCGAAGGAAATTCCGACATTGACATCTGTTTCATTGGCGGCGGCCCGCACCAGGTAGACAAGCGCGGAATTCGCATCTGACTTGGTTACGATAAGTGCGAAGTGATCTGTGTGGGAGTATTTCACGGACGCGGTAGCGCCGGCCGTTATTTGCGCGGAAGGCGGCGTAAGGCTCTGTCCGGCGGCCGTGAAGCTCTTCTGCAAAAGCCCAAAGCTCGCGGCGGAAAGCTTGTAATTGGCCAGACCGTAGCTCAGATCGACTTCCCAGCTGAGTGAGCCATCGAAGGTCATGCGGCTGGAACTGCCGGCGGTCATGCGGTCCAGGGCGCCGGAGGGGGAGGTCGGAAAAACGATATTGGAAAATGCAACCTTCAGAGCCTGCAAGGTCTCAGTGGTCGAGGGCACTGGCTGACAGAAGCTGAGTGTGGTTACCGTCGATCCGGCGGCCTTGCCGGAAATTGTGAGGCCGTCGAGCGTCCCGCTTCCTGACGCGCTGCCCGTCAGGCTGAAGTCGAGATCGATGTTTATGTACGTCGTTCCGGCTGCCGGAGCCAGTTGCACGTTGCTGGTTTTGGTTGTGTCCGCGATATTGAGGGCGGCTTCGAAGTCCTCACCCTGAGCTGCGATTGTGATGGTGCACTTCGCGCTTGGCGCCAGCGAAAACGTTACCGGACCCGCAGTCCACGTCGGCAGTGTGGCAGTCAGCGAGAGTGAAACGGAGAAGTTGCCAGATACCGAGGAAACGGGCTGCCCGGCAAATTTGGCTAAATCTGACGCAAGTTGAAAAACAATGTTGCTGTTTTGGGAGATAAGACTCTTGAGATCGTTCGTCGATTCAAGATCTTTAAGTACATCGATCGTCAGACCGATAGGACCTGGTGTTGGACTCGCCATAATAGATTCCTTCCTTCGCGGACTTACAGCGTTTCCCATTGTTATACGTTGCCCGGTTGAACGCAACGCCTAAATTGCAGTAAATATTTGTGATTCCGACCGCAACAATCGGGTAACCATTCGGCTAAATTTGCAGGAGCAGGCGAAAACGCCCAATCCACAAAGGAAGAATCAATGGCTTGCAAGCCTCGTAGAGTAGGCCTTTGGCCTGCGTTGGACTTCTGCCACAGGCTGCTGGACTAGAGCGTGTTCCGTAGCCGCCACAGGCAAGATTTTGAGCCGAACAAGAAAGCGGATCTCAAGTTTGAGGGCCGTGTGCCCAAACTGCTTGATGATGAAGCGCTTGCGCTGAAACCTGGCGCCAAGCAGATTTGGACCGGTTAATTTTAGCCACTCGGAAAATGGCGTCCCTGCAACTCATCCGATTCCTGGCCCTAAATCCCCTTCGCACCACCTAAACTTCACTTGGTCTGATGTCGCGTTGTGGTACAGAAACCGTTAGGACTCGCCCAAGCCGATGGCGTCGTTGACAGCGTTTTGCAATTTCTGTTTGCAGCCAAGATACCTTTCGGACGTTTGGATCGACGCCTGGCCCAGAAGAAATTGGATTTGCTCCAGTTACATCCTGCTTGGTGACATCAACGGGCGCAGCTGCGACGAAGATTATGCCCCGGTGCGAACTCTTGAATGCCTGCGCGATCTGCCGCTGCCTTTCAATATGCCAGATCGTCTTGGGCGTAATCCCCTCACCCCAAACCTCACCGTTTCGAAGCGCTCATTTCGCACTGGGCATTCGCTACATCTGCACCTTTGTCGGCGGCCCACCGATGACAATTGAAACCTGTCGGGTACGGACTAAAGCATGCCGGCGCCGCTCCGTCGATTTCTTCAAGTCGTGTCGGCGCCAACCGCTTCAGCGTACGACGTGGCCGAGCAGTGCACAAAAGATCATCAAACTCGGAAGGGTTGGTTCGCTTGCCTAGTTGGATGGCCGGTCCAAAGGCGGTATGCCTAGCGCAGACTGGAGAGCGATTTTTCTGTGTCGGCCCGCATGCGCACGACATATTCACTGGGCCCAACAGAGTTTCGCCAGAGAGTTTGCGCTTCCTGGTAGCAGGCCCGGGCGTCCGCAGTGCGACGCCGAGAGCAGTAAAAATCCCCAAGTGCCTTCTCTGAATTAGCCAAGGGGATGACGCTCATCAGGTCGTCAGGCTTAACGAGGATTTGTGCTTTTTCGCAGGCCTCGCGAAATAAGCTTTCTGCACGATCGAATGCTCTGGCCCCGGCATTCGCATTTCCAGCGATCACCAGGGCCATGATTACATCGTCAACGCCATGATGATCCTGTCCGGCAGCTAGCGTACGCGCGTAGGCAAGAGCGGCCTCGGCTGATTTGCGGGCGTCTACGAAATGGCCGGCAGCGATTTGCGCCCCCGCCAGACGCGCCAGAGACGCTAGCCTGTTCCCTCGAGTCAAAGAATCGCTTTTCCCGGCTGCGATGAGCTTGTCGAAGACTCGAAGGGAGTCCCCGGCTATCTTAACGGCGGCTTCGGGCTCAAACTGCCTGAGCGAGAGCGAAACGCGGTACATTGCAATGGCATGACTCCTTTGCGAAGGGCGATCACTGGCATCGCGGCTGACCATCTCCTCAGTTGCCCTTAGATACATCCTGGCGTTTTCGAGCGCACGGGAGGGATCGGCGAGGTTAGGCTTCCGGTCGTCGAAATAAACGATGGAGCGGAACTGATACAGCATGGCCTCGGCACGGCGAAAGCGGGGATTTCGCGGCTCTTGAGCGAGCAGGCCGCGCAGTGCGGCTTCGTCCTCGTCGAGCGCCTGCAGAGCGCCCGATAAGTTACCCAGCGCTTGCGCCGCAGTCGCCTTGCGCTCGGCTGCCTGATTGGCTAGATAAGTATTCGTGGTTTCCGGATATCGGGCCGCATGAGCTTTGGCCAGTTCGCTGCAGCGGGAAAACTCCGTCCAGGCGGGACCAAAGTCGCCCACTCGTTCGTCAATGTCGCCTTCGATGCACCAGGCCTTGGCGTAGGCCGCTTCAGTATCCTTGTCAAACGGCTGAGTCGCCCGCAAGCGGTCAAACGTTTCGATCGCCGAATGGGAGAACACACGAGCCTGTTTGAGTTGATCGCTCAGCCGCAACAAGTTGCCGTAGTTGGAATAGTGTGTCGCGAGAACCGGAAGGTAGGCAGGATCTCGGGCGGCAATCCGGCGATAGATTTCGAGCGCCTTTTCGAAGCTTGCCACCGCGTCCGAGGTGTGGCCCAAACTCGGGTCGGTCGGCGAGCCTTGCGCCAGTCCGATCTTGACATACGCGTCGGCAATTTCTTTCTGCAGGCTCAGATCGTCGCCGGCACTCTCGCCGAGGCGGGCCAGATATTGCAGGCCGGTGCGCACCATCATTTCGCGCGTCTTCGTGGACCCCTGCAGCCTGGCAACGTCATCATAGACATCGAACACAAAAGTGTGCGCCAGCTGGCGGACTTCGGAGAATCGCTGCTGGGCGATCGCGCGTTGACGATTCGCCACGTAAAGGCCCGTCGCAAGGCTGGCGATGATGGCTGCGGCCGCGGCTACCGGTAACCAATAGAGTCGCAGCATCTTGCGAGCCCGGTACCAGACATCGCCGCTCCGCGCGGCCACAGGCTGCGAATCGAGAAACGCGCGGATATCCACGGCCAGCGCTTCCGCCGATGCGTAGCGTTCTTCCGGTTCGCGCCGCAGGGCTTTGCGCAGAATGTAATCGAGATCCCGCGGAACCTCGGGGTTCAAGCGGCTGGCTTCGGGAATTGCGGCCTTGCCCGTCGCGATCTCCATGGCTTGCGACACGCCCGTGTCCGAGAGGTGAGGCGAGCGGCCTGTGAGCATTTTGTAGAGAACGGCGCCCAGCGAGTAGACATCCGTCCTGGTGGTTTGCACGCCTCCTTGAATCTGCTCCGGACTGGCATAGCCGGGCGTCATCAGCCGCTCGGAGGTATGGGTCGCGTCGCCCGTCTCATCGAGCAGTTTGGCGATTCCAAAGTCCAGCAATTTAGGTTGGCCGGCGCGATTCACCAGGATGTTCGATGGTTTCAGATCGCGGTGAATCACCAGGTGTTCGTGGGCATACCATACGGCCTCGCAGACCGGTAGAAACAAGCCGAGCCGTGCCCGAATCCCGATCCCTCCCGAGAAGGCGTCGATGGGAATTCCGTCCACATATTCCATGACCAAATAGGGGGAGCCGTCGCCGTGGGTCACACCGGCGTCGTAGATTTGGGCGATGTTGGGATGGGTGAGAGTAGCGAGAATATCGCGTTCGCGACGAAAGCGCTCCAGGAAACGGGCGCTATGAATGGCGTGCGGCAGCTTAATCGCGACTTGACGCGTCAACTCTCCATCCGCTCGCTCGGCCAGCCATACCGCGCCCATGCCGCCGCGGCCCAGTTCGCGGATGCGGCGGTAGGGGCCGATCAGTTGATCTTCTACCGGCGCGGAAGAAGCGAACTTCGGCAGAGTCTCGATGAAATCGTCGCAGTCGCCCTGTTCATCGAAATCGGAACCGCGCTCCAGCATCTGCAGCAAGGCAGGCTTGAGCTTTGGATCGAGCTCGCGCAGGCTGTCAACCCAAGCCCGTTGGTCGCTGCGCGGGAGGTCCATACCGGCATCGAGGCATTCCGACAAGGCTGCCAACTGCTCCGCAGTCAGTTTCATGAGCTACTGAAGCGCCACCGACAACAGCATCCGCGCCTTCTTCCAATCTCGTCTGACGGTGCGTTCCGTTACCGCGAGCGCAGCGGCGATCTCTCGTTCTTCCAAGCCGGCGAAGTAGCGCATCTCGACAACCTGGGTGAGGCGGGGGTCGACCTTCGCTAACTCATCGAGTGCCTCGTTCACCCGGAGAATGTCATCCTCTCCCGGATTGGATTGCCCGACGTCGATCCGGCTCAATTCGATATGGATCTCACCCCCGCCGCGGCGCTCGGCCCGGCGGCGACGCACCAGATCGACTACTACGGATCGCATGGCGTGCGATGCATAGGCCAGGAATTGGGATGGGTCGAGATCTGCGACGCGGCCGGCCTTGACGAAGCGGACGTAGGACTCGTGGACCAGTGCAGTGGTATCGAGCATCGTGATTGCTTCGCTCCTGCTCAACCGAAAATGAGCCAGGGTGCGAAGCTCCTCGTACAGACGCGAGAAGAGACCATCGACGTCCGTCCCCGCCGGCGGCCGCGTTACGCTCATCGAGATATTTTAACGTACGGGTGTCCGGTTTGACGAAGTGGCCGCGTTTATTAGGTTGAAATGCGAAATCGGAGACAGAAAAATGGCGTTCCCAAACATTAGGTGGTCACAGCCGTAGTCCTCGTCGTGGCGATGGCTTCGACAACAATACAGGCCGAAGAGAATCAACGCAACAGTTCCCCACGAGCAGCCCTTCCTCGCGAACGTTCGATCGGTCTCCCCGCCTTGGGGAGCCAACGGAGCCACGGTGACTTCGAAGTTCGCGGTTTGCGTAAGTTTCTCTGCGAAATCCGCCTGCGGCTTCGCCTCACAGCTCAGGATGTTAGAAGAAACTAGCTTTCTTGAGCCATTAATAACAACCATCACACCTGCAAGGAATAAGGAGAAATATGAGCACACAAAACGACTGGGCGTCCTGCACGAAATGCCAAGGACTTTTCTACGGTCCGCTGGGGGGTAAGTGTCCCGTGGGCGGCGAACACGATCACACGAATAGCTTCCGCTACATTCTGGATTACGCCATTCCCGCGAACGGCAACATTCAGTCCGGATGGGCATCATGTCCGAAGTGCCAGGGGATGCACTTTGCCGGCTTTCCGACGAGGGGAGTCTGTCCCGCGGGTGGGCAACATTCCGAGGCCAATAGCTTTGCCTACGCCCTGCGGCATGACCTCGCTCCGTCTACGAACTTGCAAGTAGCTTGGAATTCCTGCCGCAAATGCCTGACACTGTTCTACGGCCCATTTAAGGGCAACTGTCCCGCCGGTGGCACGCATGACCCACAGGGCAGTTTCAGCTACTGCCTGCCCTATACCCCCGTGACGGATTTACCTGCAATCGATGCCGCGTACCGGCAGCGCAACGGCGCTCTCGGGCGCATGGGTCCGCTGGTTGGTTTCCTCAACCATAACCCGGACGGATCGTTCATCCAGAACACCACCTTCGGGAAGCTACATGTGCAGGACGCAACCGGGAAAACGCCAGTTGCGGCCGACACCTTCTACGAGGTGAACGTCGGCCTTCAGGCGGTCAAGTGCTTCGGCACACTGGCAAACTGGCCCGACGATACCGACGCGTTGTATGCGGTCGTCTCCCTCATTCCGTACGGCGTCAGCACGACAATCGATGGCAGTCTTGGCGCACCCGTAACCACACTTACCCAGATCGCCGACATTAAGAAGGGCGAGATCAAACTCCAGAACGTGCCCGTCGGAAAAGCCGTGCCCGGAGGCAATGGTGTTTACATCTATCTCTCACTTTGGCAGCACAAAGGCGGCGATCCGAATAAAATCCGGGACACGATTCATTCGGCTCTCAACGATCTGGCCAACGAGGTGTCCGACGTCGCTCAAGGCCTCACGGGAGCCGACACTGGCGGGACAGTCGGTGATATCACCAACCAAAAGATAGCAGGGGTCTCGATCAACGATCTGACACTGGGTATTGCGAATGTGATAACCAACCAGTTCTTCGCCGACCGGTTGATCGCCTCGCAAACTTACAATGTTTACCTGGACCAGGTGAAAAACCTGGCCGATCAGAACTTCGTGACGCAATCGGAATACACCGATCCCGATCTGACTCCGGACATCAGGGTGAATTGGCCTCCGTCGCCGGCGGCGAACCCGCTTCTTTCAGGGGGAGGCGCTTCCTACAAGGCTTACTTTATGGTTTTGACATCGATTGTGACAACGCCGGTCGCTTAAACAGAGCTCTCGACGCTGCCTTCCGGCATCCGTCTGAATACGAAGTTCTCTGAACTTCGGCCGTTTGGATCGATGGATACATCGCGTTGTGTAAAGGCCGAAAATAGGGGGAACTCTGCCGTTCGCGCGGCAGGATTCCCGCGTTCGGCAGCCATCAGCAGATAATCCAAACAGAGCAGGTCGTAATCCGGCCGCGAGACCGCTGTCTTTGTCCAGTACGCTTTTGGGCGGAGCGCGGCTATTACACACTACTCGTCGATAGCTTCGGTCCGCGCCACTATCCCCAGGGATTTCCCGCGGGCAGTTACAAAGACCGTCCGCCGGAACTGAGTGAACAGAAGGTCCGTCCCCTCGACGCGTATGCAGCTTTGCGCTATCTGCGGGCGCAGAAGGGCGTGGTCGGCGATCGCATCGGCGTCCAAGGTTGGTCGAACGGTGCCATGACCGTGCTGAGTACGATGAGCGATCAAGCGCCTGGGCGCATGGATCCTGGATTTCGCGCTGCTGTTGCAGAATATCCCGGGTGCAGCATGGACGCGATCAAAGGCAAGTACCATTCTTACGCTCCGATTCTGATGCTGCTGGCCGCCAACGATGAAGAGGTCAATCCGAAGATATGCGAGCACTTCGCGGAGCGCGCCAAGGCCGCGGAGAGTCCGCTGGAAGTTCATGTCTATCCGGGCGCTGGACACAACTACGACGATCCCGGCAAGAGCCACCAATTGGTGCCGGCCAATCACACGGCAACGGAAGATACTTTCAGACGCGCCGAAGCGTTCTTCGCCGCGCATTTGAAGTAATCATGAAACTAAGGCTGATGGTGTCGTGTCAGATCAATAGTCGTTCCGCCTGCTTCCTCTCTCCTAATTCCCGGACGGAAAGTCTGCGCACCCTAAGTTAGCTCCTATAGACAATCGCCCTCGAGACACCCCGTCCCACCGCCCCACGCAAGCCAGTTAGATCATGCCAGTTAGATCAATTTGACTTCCACATACACACGTTATATGCTGGCTTCCCATCAGGACATTGCAATGAACTGGCGCGTGGGGTCGTGCCTTTATGCATTCCTGATCCAACCGGGAGCCATCTATGAGAAGCATTCGCACCGTCGCGATACTGTGGTCCACTTTGTCCCTACTCTCCACGCCCACTTGGGCGCAGAGCGTGACTGGCCAAATTACGGGAACTGTAGCCGATTCTGGCGACAACGTGATCTGCCGGCGCCAGAGTCGAACTCACCAACGACCTCACCAGGCAGGTCCGCACCTTGACCACCGAATCGAGCGGCAGCTTTATCTTCATCGACCTCGTTCCGGGCGACTACACCCTCCACGTCATCCACCCCGGCTTCAAAGCCTACGTGCAGCGCCACATCAGTGTCAGCGCCGATGAAAAAGTTGCCCTCCACGATATCCGGCTCGCGCGTCGGCGACGTCACCACCACCATCAGCGTCGAGGCCGAACTCCGCCCACGTCGCCACCGATAGTTCCGACCGCTCCATCCTCGTCAATAGCACCCAGATCGCGAACACTCCCGTCCGCGGCCGCGATTGGCTCGGCGTCCTCGAAACGCTGCCCGGCGTTGTCGATCTGAATAATCATGACGTCCCCGGCTGGAACTCCGGCATGCCCACCGTCAACGGCGGACAGACCGGTCAGGTGTTCATCACCTTCGACGGCGTCGGCAGCCAGGATAGCGGCTCCCCGGCCAACAACGGCTATCTCGCGCCCAGCGTCGACGCCATCGGCGAAGTGAAGGTCATGGTCTCGAACTACTCCGCCGAATACGGCTCGCGCGGCGGCGGCCAGTTGGTTGTCACCGTCAAGAACGGCACCAACCAGTTTCACGGCAGCGCGTTCTATTTCTACCGCCACGAATCCCTCAACGCCAACGAGTTCTTCAACAACGCAGCCAGTCTGCAACGGCCCCTCTATCGCTACAGCAACGAAGGCGGAACCTTCGGCGGTCCCCTCCTCATCCCCGGCACCAACTTCAATAAGAGCCGCACCAAGCTATTCTTCTTCTTTTCCGAAGACTATCTCTCATTCCTCACGCCCGGGCACGTTGAACAAGTTCACCATGCCGACCGCGCTGGAGCGCCAGGGCAACTTCTCGCAAACCGACCACGACCACGCTGAAGCTGATTCCCATCAAGGATCCCACCACCGGTAACGCCTTATCCCGGCAACATCATTCCCGCCAGCCAGATCTCCCCTGCCGGCTACGCCATGATGAACCTCTTCCCGCTGCCCTTCACCACGGACCCCACCGGCCAGCACCAGTACAACGCCATCTACCAGTTCAGCCGTCACGACCCGCATGAAGACCGCATCCTCCGCCTCGACTACAACGTCTCGCCGAGCACCCAGGCCTTCGTGCGCCTGATCAACGACTACCAGGCCGATCGCGGCATCGGCGCCACGCTCAACAGCACCGGCGGCTGGGGCCAGCTGCCCACCGATTACGGCATCCAATCCGCCGGCGCGGTCCTCACCGTCATCCACACCTTCCGCCCGAACCTGATCAACGAATTCACCGCCGGACTCAATCGCGCCCACCAGATCCGTCTCCGTCGAAAGCCAGACGCAACTCGCGGCCAACCAAGTCACCGCGCTCAAAGGGCCTGACGGCCAGCGCCGTCACTCTGCCCAAAATCTACAGCGGCAACGAGTCCGGCCTGATGACCAATCTGCTCCCCAACATCCGCTTCACCACCCTGAATCCGCAATCGGCCGGGCAGGGCATCACCAATCCCCCGGCCTTCACCTTCGACGCCCGCTTCCCCTTTGACGGCACCGACCAGGTGGACAACCATCACCGACAATGTTTCCTGGATCAAGGGCTCCGCATAGCGTCAAGTTCGGCTTCTACTTCGAGCGCGTGGCGCGCAACGTGAGCGTCTACAGCCTCTACAACACCAACGGCAGTTATTACTTCGGCTCCGACACCGCCAGCCCCTACGACACCGGCTACGGCTATTCCAATCTGCTGCTCGGCAGCGTGCAGGCCTACGGCGAAGATAGCACGCGGCAAGTCAATCACGCCCGCTACAACCAGTTCGAATGGTTCGCGCAGGATTCCTGGAAAGTCAACCGCCGGCTCACCCTCGATTTCGGCGTCCGCTTCCAATATCCCGGCGCGCTCAGTTCCGTCGGGCACCACGCTTGGGCTCTTCAACGGCCTCGGACTATAACGCCAGAACCAGGCGGGAACCCTGCTCTATCCCGCCGTGGTCGGCGGACAGAACGTCGCCGAAAACCTGAAAACCGGCGCCATCTACCAACTCGCGCGCGCGGCCTTTTTCGATCCCGCGAGCTATCCCGCGAATGGCAGTCCCTACTCCGGCATGGTGCAGTACAAGAATCAGGCGTATCAATAATCCCGGCCTGGCCTTCGGACCGCGCGTCGGCTTCGGCTTGGGACGTTTTCGGCAACGGCAAGACGGCCCTGCGCGGCGGCTTCGGCATCTTCTACGACCGCGCTTTCGGTGTCGATACCGACGGCGCCACCAGCGCCGGCGTCGGCCCCATCTCGGCGCCGCCCGCCTTCCAGGCCCCGGTCTACTACAACACCACCTCTCACCCAACTCCTCAGCGCGCAAGGCTTCCTGGGACCCGCCACCGTCTTCGCCGGCCACCAATTACAAAACCCCGCCACCTATAACTGGAGTTTCGGGATCCAGCGCGATCTCGGCAAAGGCCTGATCCTCGACGTCGCTTATGTCGGCAATTCAGCGTCCATCACAAGTTTGTGCAGGTGGATGGCAACAGCGTCGCGCCCTACACGGATTGGACCCCCACCGGCGGCGCCAATTCCGCGTACCTCGATCCCACCAGCGGCGGCAAAGCTTTCTACACCGCCAACCTGCTGCGGCCGTATGTAGGGCTACGGCGCCATCAACTATCCCTGCAGTTGCGGCGAAGCCAACTACAATTCTCTGCAGACCCAGGTCAACCGGCGCTTCGGGCAACGCCTGCAGTTCGGCGCCAACTGGAGCTGGTCGAAGACCATGTCCTACGGACCCGCAGCCCCTGGACTCCCGACCATCTGCAATATGCCGAAGTCAGCAGCGACCGGCCGCAAGTGGTCAACGTCAATTACTCCTATCAGATCCCCGACGGCAGCCGGATCTGGAAAAATCAATTCACCAAGTCGCTGCTCGATGGCTGGCACTTCAACGGCGTCACCAAGCTCATGTCCGGCAACTCCGCTGACTGTCGCCTGCACCGCCGCCAGTGCGCCCATCGGATACTGGACCGGCACCCACGGGCCCACGCCGGCACCGGCATCCCGTTCCGCTGCGAGATGCTGACGCCCGATCCATTCCTTGCCGGCTGGCCAGCCGCGGATCCCGCCACCGCGCCGACAGGACCTCTACTATCCGCTCAACGCCGCCAATTTCAAGCTCCCCGCCGCGAACTCGCTCGGCATCGGCAACACTCCGCCCACGCTCTTCCTCGGACCCGGCTTCGAAAATTTCGACTTCAGCATGCTGAAGGACATTCAGGCTAGGCAAGGAAGGCAACCGCATCCTCGAGTTCCGCGCCGAAGCCTATAACGTGTCTCAACCACTTCAATCCCGGCAATCCCAACACGTCGCTGACGCTGAACTACACAACCGGCGCCAACACCAACGCCAATTTCGGCAGCATCACCACCGCGATCGGCCAGGCCCGCCACCTAGCCCTGGCCGCCAAATTCCGCTTTTGAACCAAACTCATGTGCAGACTGTAGCCAAAGACTTTCAGTCTGTCCTTTGCTGTCACTTGTCCTAGGCCGCGGCCAACGCATAATGAGATTTCGGTATCGGACAAGCCTCAGCCTCGCTCGACCGCACCAACACGATAGTCCTGTCGCCGCTCGATTCTCCCGCTTCCAAAATATTTAAAGCCATTTCCGAGACTCCCGAATCGAGTCCCTCCCTGAGAATCTGGACGACTCCGGATGGCCCCGTGGCTTCCGCCACGCCATCGGTGAACGCCGCCAGCAGATCGCCCGGCTCAAACGAAATTGTCAATTCACGGAAGGAATTCCGCCGGCTCAAGCCCAGGACCGCTCCCGTGGCTTCCAATCGCTCCACACATTCGCCGCCTTTACGCAGCAGCAGCGCGGGCTCATGACCGGCGTTGATATAGCGTAGACATCTTCTCGATGGATTGATTTGCGCGCAAAGTAGGGAAGTGAACGAATCCTCCGGCGATAGCTCCCATAGTGTCCGATTCATCTCTCGCGCAATCCGCAGCAGCGAATCGCCCGGTCCGGCGAGCGCCCGCACCGATGCTAAAGCGCCGCCCAGCATGATTCCCCCCGCCATCCCTCGCGCCGCAACCGTGCCGATCGCCACGAAGAGTTCCTCTACGCCTCGCGGTTCCAGATCGAAAAAATCGCCGCCGAGCCGTCCCGCTCGATGGCAGTGCCCGCCGTATTCCAGCCCGCGAATCCGCGACGGCTCGCAATGGTCCAACCGGTCGTAAATGCCTCGCGCGGTCTCGATATCTTCTCTACTTTGTTCCACGGCTTGTTCCACCGTGAGAAGCTCTTCCGATACCTTGCGCGCCAGCCTTTCATTGCTCAACAGTCCGCCTATATGTCCGCAGAGTGCATCCGCGAACAGTCGATCTTCTTCCGTATAGGGTGATCCGTCTTTCTTCTTTCCGATCGCGACGATGGCCGCCAGGCCCGCGCTCCGGTCATTGCGAACCGGACAGATCAGCTCCGGAGTTTCACTACGGCGCCGGATGTCTCCGCTGACGCACACCACATGTAACTCCGGCACCAGGCTCGTCCCGGAGCAGGATGGAACCATGCCCGCGGCCCAACTGCAGTTGAGCCATTTCTCCAAATCCGTGACCACGCGTTTGAGTAGAATGGCTTCCGTTTGGTAAGGTGAGAATCGTTGCGAAGCGCTTTCCGTGTTACCGATATGAAATGAATGAAGGCCTTCGGGGATAGGAATAGAAGTGCTCATATCCAGATGACGCTATATGAATCCGAATAGGTTAGTCGGTCCACGTAAAGTTTCATTAAACCGTATGGAATCGCGGTTGACGGTTGATAGCGCGTACTTTACAACTAATAATTCACGTTCACTGCGAAACGGAATTGCCGCTGCCCCGTCGAACTTCTGAGGTAACTTTGGCCATATCCATCTTCCACATCGGACTGCCGCTGGATCATCCCTTGATCCCTGTTGAAGAGCGCACGAAGATCGCGAAAAAATTGAAAGACCTTCAGGAACGGATGACACGCGCTGGCTATAACTACGAAATCGTCCACGCTTCGCCCGAGACCGGCCTCGATGGTTTCAAACATCTGTTAAGAACCCAACCTTGCGATGGCGTCCTGATCGGAGGCGCCGTAGTAGGCGATCCCTCGATGAGTTACTTCATGGAGCAAATCGTCGACGCCACTCATAACTTGCTCCCAAAAGCGAAAATTATGTTTTACAACCACTCAGTCGATGTACGCGCAATCCTTGAGCGCTGGTTCGGACCCTCCCGATCTGACTAGAGAACTGCTTTCTCCTCGCGTAGTTGCCTGGCCGAATCGGAACACGAGCCCGAACTCCCTCTATACGTAGACCCGCTTCACTCGCCCGCTGATGCCGCAAAGAACGTTATACGAGATCGTCCCCGCCGTCTTCGCAATCTGTTGGGCGTCGAGTGAAACGCCGCCTTCCGATCCCAATAGCGTTACTGCATCTCCCGGTTTCAAATGCGGCGCATGCGAGACATCGATCGTCGTCAAATCCATCGACACCGTGCCGAGCATCGGCGTCAGCTTCCCAGCCGCAATCACCTTCCCGCGATTCGATAGCCGGTGCGGAATGCCATCCGCGTAACCCGCCGCGAGGATCGCGATACGAAGCGCGTGCGCAGCCTTGTAACTGCCTCCATAACCGATCAGCGCGCCTTCCGGAACATCCTTCACTGCGACGATTCGAGTCTTCCAGGAGAGCGCCGGTTTCACCTGTAGCGTGCTCGCCGGAGCCTTGCCGCGGGCCGGCGAAACGTAACCGTAAATCGCGTGCCCTGGCCGTACCATGGCTCGCCACGCGCCGGGCCTGGGATAAGCGATCGCATTGGTGCTCGAAAGATGCTGATAGGGCGGCTTCAATCCACCGGCGCTGAGACCTTCGACGATCGCATTGAAACAGGCGATCTGCGCGTCCGTCTGGTGCGATTCGAAGTCCGCCGCCGACGCGAAGTGAGTCATTAGCCCGTCGAGCCGTGCATGTTGCAATCCCCGCACCGCGTCGCCGATCTCTTGCGTAGTGGCGCGAGTTCCCAGTCGTCCCATGCCTGTATCGATCTTCAAATGGAACGGCAGAATCCGCCCCACACGAGCCGCCGCCGCATCCAGTTCCGGCAACTCGGAGAGCGCATGGACTGCCGGCGTCAGACCATGTTCCACAACGGCCTCGCGCTCAATCGGGAGAACTCCGGCCATCACCAGCACGCTCAGGTCGATCCCCGCTTTGCGCAGCGCGATGCCCTCCTCCACCGAACTCACCGCCAGCCACCTCGCCCCCTCGTCGGCCAGGATGCGCGCGACTTCGATCATCCCGTGGCCATACGCGTCGGCTTTCACTACCCCTGCGGCTTCCACGCCCGAACCCGCCGCTACCCGAACACTACGATAATTAGCGGCAATTTGCGAGCGGTTGACTTCGACCCAACATCGGCTTCCTGACGGCACCTCTCCATTATGCCGTGGAGCTGAAATTTCGCTCGCCGGTGCCGCGCATCGATCAAAAGACTTTTCGAAACGTCAGATTGATCCGGACATCCCCGGTCAGCGGATGCTGCCCGCCCTTGAGCGGCGCAACTCCGTGATAGATGAAGCGTGCCGGGCCACCCCACACCGCCACATCGCCGCTTTCCACGCGCAACCGCCGCACCGGATCGGAACGCCGTTTGCCGCCCCACAAAAATACGGCCGGCAGACCCAGCGAGACAGACACAATGGGAGCCCAGGCATCCTTTTCGTCACGGTCCTGATGCAGTCCGAGTTTCGCGCCCGCGACATAGCGATTGATCAGGCAAGCGTCCGGATCGTACTGCGCGAATCCGGCCTCCGCCGCGGCGCGAACCGCAAGGTCCAGGAACCGCTCGGGCAGCTCCGGCCAGGGCATGCCGCTAGCGGGATCAATCGGGTCGTAGCGATACCCGGTGCGGTCCGATACCCAACCCACTCGGCCGCAGTTCGTCATACCGACGGACATCGTATAGCCGCCGGGCGTGACCAGATGCCGGAACGGCGCGGCCTTCGCGATGCGATCCACGTCTTCGAGCAATCCCTGCGCCTCGTCACCGGCGAAGTTGCGCAGCAGAACCGCCCCTTCTTCGAGAGGCTCTGACGTGCGCGGCAACCCTTCGCTGTCGAAAAGAGGAGTCACCGTTTGGACGGCTGCAGGGTGAGCACCAGGTTATCGATATCGCGGTTCACCAGCGCCTCCTGCCCGAACCCTCCCTCGAACCTGTAATTTCTCACGCCCGGCTCGATAGAATAAACCCCGCTTGCCAGGCCTTTGAATTCGAAACCGCCATCCCCAGCGAGCACCGTCATTTGACTGTCCACGCCCCGATCTGAGGAAAGTGTCACTCGCATATCGGGCGGAATCGGCCTGCCATCGCTCAGCACGATTTTTCCGCGCAGCGTATAAGCCGGCTTCACCTGGATATCGCCGACATTCACAATCTGTCCGTCGTCTTTCGTTTCGCACTCTACCAGGTCCGCCGCCACGCCTCGCGATGCGAGCGACTCCATCTTGCCATACAAATACCAGATCCGTCCCGCGGGCACGTTGGTGAGCGAGAATGTGCCATCTTCCCGCGTCCCAATCCGCATCTCGGGATAGGCACTTCCCGCCAGCCGGCTATGTGTAAACAGGCCCGACTTCAGCGTTGGCCACGGGCTTGCCGTCTCGCACCAGCCGTCCGCGAACCGTCGCGCCTTCCGTCACCACAAGCGTCTTGCGATCCTCGCCCGTTGCTTCCGTGAACAGCTTGGACGACATCCCGCGCGGCGAAACACTCATCTTCAGCTTTTCCGCCGGCTCGGCATAAGCGAGTTCAAATTCGCCTTTCTCATTGGTTACGGCAAGAGGGTCAATCCAATCGCGCAGTCCGAAACTCATCCCGCCTCCGAGGAGAACCACTCCCTGCTGCTCGACCACGGCATCCGGTACAGGATCGCCATGTTTATCGACGACACGGCCGCGCACATATTGAGCTGGATTCGCGGGAGGTTTCCGCACCGGCAGCGCGGCCGTCTCCGCTGGGCCCTTTACAGGATCCACTTTGTTCACAAATTTCGCCGTGTAGCCGTCTTTGACCACCAGCAGATCGAAAATCAGGTCCGGACTTAAACCGGCGAGGCTGAAGCTTCCCGCGGAATCGGTGAATGTGTGTTTACCGCAATCCACCCAGCAGGTCGGACAATAAACGCTGTAGCCTGTCCGGACGTGGGCTGAATGCACCATGACGGCGGCATGGTCGAGAGGTTTGCCGGAGGCGTCGGTCACTTTCCCGCTGATATTGACCGGCTCGGCGGAAAGAGTAGCTGCCGAAAGAAGAACCAGAAAAACGGTACTGCGCATGGGGTCTCCTTCTTTGATCTCAACTGAATTCTACCTCGCGCCGCGCCTTCGCGTGGCACACTGTACTTGAATCATGTGCCGCTATGCGTTGACTCTTTTGGCTCTGTTCGCCGCTCCCTTGATCGGCGCGGACTGCCAGGCGCCGGGCTCGATGTTCTCCCTGATCCGCGACCCCCTTTTACTCAAGGCGGTCCACCGCCGGGCCGTCGTTCAACGCAACTCGATCGCCCCTGACGGCGCATCCGCTCTCAGCCGCGAGTGGGTAGAAGGCAAGCGCAAGGACTGGTTCATCGAAAACCAGCGCGGAGGCGGCGATCTCATCGAAGCGGCCGTAGTCCTCGGCGATCATAAAGCCGTGGACGCGGGCCTCCTCGAACTCGAATGGGGCTACGCGCGGCAAGCCCAAGACGGCAGCTTTCCTGAAAGCGGCGACCCCTTTCATAGCGTCTCCATCTTCATCGTCGATTCCGCCCGTGCTCTGCTCGTACTGCGGGAACAGCGAACTGAGTTCGCGGAATTCATGCCGCGCCTCGAGAAGCTGATCCCGCACCTCGCGGCCGCCGCTGCGTGGCTGCTCGAGCCGCGCATTCTCGATACCGGCAAGC
>CAVZRE010000062.1:0-64505 GCA_963777595.1 Terriglobia bacterium | reverse complement strand
ATGTATTGCTAGAACCAGACCATAAGTGTCAGCGGCTCGGCCTCCGAGTTGGCGTTAGCAGCATGGTTAGTGGAGCAATTCGACACTGCAAACGCGAAGCCTGCGACCCTGCAATACACCGTCCAAGGGAGCCCGCAAGACGCCGTGCGCATCTTCTATCTCTCCAACACTCCGGCTCAGGCAGGTCTAAATGAGATGGTAGCGAATTTGCGACAGGTCGCAGATATCCAGAAAATCTTCGCTTACACCCCGACGCGCGCCATCGCCATCCGAACCACTGCAGCGAAAGCGCAACTGGCTGAGTGGCTGGTGCAACAGTTGGACGTGGCGCATGCCAACGCCGGCGCGGAGCGCTATTCTTTCGCTGGCCCGAGCGGTACTGGCGAAATCGTGGAAGTGGCTTTTCTGGCGCATCAGGGAACCGAGAGCGACTTGAACCGGGTGGTGACGAGCATACGAAACGAAGCGAATATCCGCTATATTTTTATGCGCAGCAGTCCGCAAGGCATGGCGTATCGCGGTTCCGCGGAGCAAGTGCAGTCCGCCGAGCATCTACTGGCGCAGATTAACGCGAAGTAGAATCGCGTCCATCATGGCCGCGCGATTTACTTTCAACGGATTTTCAAGAGCCGGATACGTGAAATCCATCTGATGCTAATGAATCATTAAGTTCTAATGCAGCGCAGTCCCTTCTATTCAGCTTGCCATGCCGGCAAACCGGTTCACCGTTTCATTGCTCCCATCCACCCTGGTACGCGCCGGGTTAGGACGTTTGGACTACCGCGTGTGCCTTAGCGGACTCCAGTCTCGTCCAATTCCGTCGCCAACAGCATCGCCATCCCACCGCCGCGCGCGTCCTTTCCCAGGGACGCTGCGCGATTAAGATAGTCTTCCGCCAATCTCTGTTTTCCGGTACCTTCGCAGACATCGACCAGTGTGCCCTCCGGCCCGATGCGCGCAAGTACTCCGCGCCACGCAGCCTGTACCCTCGCTTCATAAGAGGCATCCAGCCATCCGTGGCGAACGCCGCGTAGCATCGCAGTCGCGATCATGGCAGTCGCGGAGAATTCGGGATACGATCCCGGCTGGTCGATCACTTCGTGCCACATGCCATCGCGATCCTGAAACTTCGCGAGCGTGTGCATATGCTCGCTGAAATTCTTCAGCATCAGCGCACGTCCGGGATGATTCTCTGGCATTTCGAGCAGCGTCCACGATAAGCCTAGCGCCGGGAAGGCGTTTCCCCGCCCCCACGCCGCCTCATTCAGCGGCGAATGCCGATACAGTCCGTCCGGACGCAGGCACAACTTCTGCATGAATTGCAGATGCCGCAGCGCCATATCGAAATAGATCCGTTTCCCTGTCAAAGCGCCGGCGCTCGCCAGAATCGGACAGCCCATGAAAACGGCGTCGCTCATTTCGGTGTGCATCGGCATGGCCTCTTTCATCTCTCCCGATGGGGTGAACGCGAGATCCGCGGCTGCGCGAACGCGAGCGATATAGCGCGGGTCGCGCGTTCGGAACGCTAACTCCGCGAAGATCAGGTGGCCGGCGAGATGGCTGCCGGTCGCATCGGCGAGGCTGTCCTTCCGGCCGTCGACATAAGGAGCGACAAGCGTTTCGACATCGGCTTGTTGGCCCAATCGGACGCGGCTGATCAGTGCCATGGCCGGAATGTAAACCGGCTGATCGAATTCATGTCCGTAGAATTTCGACAACTCCACGGCTACTTCGTGCGGCGTTCGTTTCAGCCGCCGGGCCATCTCCCGGTGAGCGTCGGAGCCGGCAATCTGTTTCGGGATCGTCTGGAGAATGTCTGCGCCCGACCTCACGCGGATCGCGGGTATGCGTCCCACTCCGGCCACCGAATTCTGCGCCAAAGCCTCGGCCAGGCCGAAATCCTGATCGCCCACCACGACGACCAGATCGGGCGCGTGCAGTCCCAGCCATCGCCAGATGAAGTGCGATTGCCCATTTTCGCGGTACGCCGTTCCCGTCGGCGGAAAGACGAGTTCGCCGCCATCCGGATTCGCGAGCTTGATGGTGTAGAGATTGAACGGCTGCCTCCGTTGCGAGATCTTCTCCATCGCCGCGTTGGTGCCATCGCGGCCTTTCAATCCGCCAATTATGACGACGGTCGGCGCAGACTCTTGAGGTGCCGGGTTCCATACGGCGTCAACCGCAGACGCAGCGTGAAGTTGGCTGACGCAAAATGCCGTCGCGAGAATATTTTGGAGGGCACGGCGAGACATCTCGCTATTTTATCGATGACCGCATCAGAACGTCACACTTACCTGGTTCGACACTCGTGCCGCTGCTGTGATCGACACCGCCGCCGCTCCCGATCCCTGCAAACTGGGCGGCAGCGCGATGTTCACCTGGTCCAACCCATCGAAGCTGCCTTGCGGACCCGCGTAGCTCACCGGCATCGACGTCTTGTTGATGGTGCACGAAACATTGGCCTGCGCCGTGCCCCGGATGCCTGTGCCATACAGCGTGAGGAAAACTTGCGCGCCTCCCGAGAAATCGACCGGCCCGGAAGTCAACGGCGCGATACTCTGGGTACCGTCCGGCAAAACCCGCGTGATCAGCGCCGCGGGCAGACCCGAGCCGCTGTCATTCGCCGTGAAGAGAGACGGTGCTACCGGCTCGATGACCACTGCCCCCGACGCGGTTCCAATGCGCACCGTCGCGAGTCCGTTAGCCGTTTGGGCGGGGATCTGAAAATTCACCTGCGTTCCCGTGCTTGCGAAAACTTCGCCTTCGAGCACCTGGCCCGAACTGTCCGCAATCGTCACAGTCTGACCGGCCGTCAGTGATGTTCCGTAAGCACTCGCGATGCCCGAAGCCGTGAGCACGTCGCCTCCGGCCGCGGCGTCACGCACAAATAGCGGTGTCCCTCCCAGGACCGCAACGGCCGCACTCGCCGGCGGCACGGAAATAGTGAAGCTCTGGTTGGTCGCGGCGAGCGCTTGCGGAGTGCCGGCATCCCACGCCCCTGATGTGCTTACCGATGCCCCTGCCAGCGTGATGCCGGACGTCGAAGTAGGCGCCGGCGCGCTCAATTGCCATACATAGCCGGCGTTGTAGCCGCTCGCGGCCAGATTGACCGTCGCGGGCTGCGCGGTATCCTTGTTGATCAATGTGACAGCCACGCTACCCTCGGGCCTCTTTACCGCATAAACAGACAGATTCAAGCCGTCGTTGCCGCGCGTGACCGGAAGAAAGTTGCCGCCGCTCTCACCCGCGCCGAGACGGAACAGCAGCATGCCGTAATACAGCGGACGCGCCTGATAGACACCGTTCGAGAGCGAAATCGGTGTGTAAGTTGATGTGTTCGAGCCATGGAAATTCACTCCCGAACTGCCATTCGCCGCCAGCGCGAACATATAATCCGCGCCCCACAATGCCGCGGCAAAAACGTCGCTGACACCGGTCTGGCCGCCATTATAAACAGAGTTTGTCTCGGCCATGCGCCACGGGATGCCGTCGCTCTGGGCCGCGCTCGTCAACGTTTTGGCGTTCGAGATCGCCGTCGTAATAATGCTCTGTGCGAGCAGATGCGGAATCGAGGCTGCGTTCGACGCCGTAGCTGCAACCGCACTCAGCGGCGCGAGAGGATAAAGATGCTGCGTCAGCAACACGATATCGCCATTCGCATTTTTCGCGAAAGGGACCGTCCAGGTGGTAATGTTGCCGGAGTCTGCCGGACCGGTGATCTTGGCAGTTGGCGCGGCCGCAGATATCGCCTGATAGTAAGTCAGCCATTCGGCGAAATAATCCGTGAAGTTGTAGGTGGATGCGCGGTGGCCGTTTTCGTAATATAAATCGGGCTCGTTGCCGATTTCGAATTCGAGCGGCGTACCGGCGGAAGCTGCATCACTTATAACATACGCCGCTTCGTCGGTCGCAATCGGCGGCGTGGAACTCGCGAGATTGACGGAAAAGAGAGCGCTGTCCCCGATTGCGGGCAGGAACGCAAACAACTGGTCCACATCCGTCGAGGTGAGCGTGGCGGAGGGTGTGGAACTGCTTCGTGGGGTACGCGTCCACGCAGTCTCGTCTGCGCTATTGCCTCCAAAGCGAAGGACTCCAGGACCGGCTTGCGCGATCAACCGTTGCAGCGTGTAATTGGCACCGAAGAACGTCGTCCCACCTGTCACCGAAGAGATTTCATAACTGAAGCCGGTGAATTGCGGCGGGACTGTCAGCCCCGGCGATCCCGATTGGACTGTCAAATTGACGGTGACCTGGGCGGATAACATCGGGGCCAGGAGGATGAGAAGAATGTTGCGTGTCATAATGCTCAACGCGACTTACCTAATAGCATGGAAAGCAAAAAGTCTCCAGCGACGGGATCTGTCCGAACGGATTGCCAATCACGAAAGGCCGCGGCAGCGGTATTCAGGGTCTCCTGGATGTCAGTGACAGCCCACTTTCTATGCGTGTTGTAATCTGCTGCATGGCGCGCGTTTTGTAGCTCGACAAATGCCCCGGCCACGCTTCGAAGTGCAGGAGGTATGATTTGAATCGCGTCGTGCCAGTCTAGCCACTGTGGAGCGTCGAATCGCAGTGAGCTGTTCTTCATCTGTCCATGGTTGAACGCCCGTTCGAGACCGGTCACGGCTGCCGAGGTGCCGTTCCAGCGCTGTGCGGGATCGTCGATCAAGAGATGGAACAGGGCATAATAGGCGGTCGAAACCGCTCGTCGAAGATCGGCCTGAGTCGGGTTCGCTCCCTGATACTTGGCGAGATGGTTCGCCTGCCGTAAGAGATCTTCGGCTAATCCCACTGCGGATCCGGAAGTTTAGCCTGCTCACTCACGCTTCGAAAGTTAAAATATGGCAGGTAGCCCAATTCGCGAGGCCGGAGTTCGTCGCGTAGACGGGTCCGCACCAGTTGAGCCACGTCATGAAGACGATCACGTCCTGTCGCGGAGTCCGCCAGGACAATGCGAAAGTAAATTGCCGGATCGCCGGACCAATCCTCGCCGGGACTAAATCGGATTCGAACGACGGCGGGTGCGAGTTCCCGTGCGATCGCGTCCACCTGTTCCTGCGTCGGCAACGTAGAGAGCATCTACCTTTAGCATACACACACGATTTGTCCTTCTGCGGGACAATGGAAGGCAGCCCTCCATCATGAACTTGTGTGCGTTCTCACTGCTGCTGGCCACTGTTGTCATACTCCCCGCGCCTGCCGCAACACTCGCGCGGCGACTCAATCGCTATGAGTACAACGCGACCATCCGCGACCTGCTGGGCGTCGATTTTCGCGTCAACAACGACTTCCCGGCCGACAACTTCAGCTACGGCTTCGACAACAACTCCGATACGCTGACCGTCACTCCCACATTGCTGAAGAAATATCTCGACGCTGCCAAAGGGATTGCCCGGGCCGCGATTGAACTCGTCCCTCCGCCCGCCACACCGGAACTGGAGCGCCGTTCCAACCCCGCTGCCTCAACCGATCTGACCTGGCAGCGCGGCTTCACTTGGGAAGGCGATTACGATGTCCACATTTCAATCGCCGGACGCGCCGATCCCTTTACCTTGAATGTGTTCGTAGATGAAGGAGAGCCGCAACGCCTGTCCGTCTCCGTAGATTTCGAGGGCCGGCGTTATGCCGATACGCGCTTGCACTTGGCTGGGGGCGTTCATCGTCTACGCATTACTGCGATTCGTGAAACCGATCGCGCTCTCGATCAGGCGTGGGCCTACGAAGTCGCTCGTGCGCGGAAAAATGGCGGAGAGCCGAAATCCAAGCAGGAAATCCGAGCTCGTCTGATGGCCGGCACCCTACCCGACTTCGCCGGCGCGACGGCCCTTCCGTATCCCGAATCTGTCGAAGCCCGCGGTCCCTATGGCCTGGTGTTTCCTGCTATTCCTGCAGGGTACGCGCTGGTCTTTACGTGCGGCCATCCTCCGGGACAGCACAATGCTTCGTGCCTGCGCACAAATCTCGCGGATCTTGCGCGGCGCGCGTGGAGACGGCGGGTCGTTCCGTCAGAGATCGACAAGCTAATGCGACTCACAGGAGGGTCGCAGTCGATTGAAACTCAGATGGAAACCGGAATCGAAGCGATTCTCGTGTCGCCGTCATTCCTGTTTCGCATCCCGCAGGGCAATGATTTCGACCTGGCCTCGCGTCTATCTTATTTCCTTTGGAGCAGTATGCCCGACGACGAGCTATTCCGCCTCGCTGAGCAACAGAAACTCTCCCAGGCTTCGGTGATCGCTGAGCAGACGCGCCGTATGCTTGCCGATCCGAAATCGAACGCGTTGGCCGAGAACTTCGCCGCCCAGTGGCTGGAGTTCCGCAACCTTGATTTTCTCCACCGTGATCCCGCACGGTTCCCGCAATTCACCCCCGACCTCCGCGACGCGATGCGCGAGGAAACCGAACTGTTCGTCGAACACGTCATTCACGAAGACCGCAGCATTCTCGATTTCCTGGACGCAAAGTACACGTTTATGAATGAGCTTCTCGCACGCCTCTACGGGATTCCAGGTGTAGCCGGCAACGCTTTTCGCCGGGTTGATCTCACCGGCACGCCTCGCACCGGAATTCTGACGCAGGCGAGCGTGCTCACTGTGACGTCTTACTCCACTCGCACCTCGCCCGTTCTGCGCGGAAAATGGATTCTCGAAAATCTCCTCAACGATCCGCCGCCGCCGCCGCCCGCCAACGTCCCTGCCCTACGCAATCCCACCGCTGATCCCGATTCGTCGCTCCGGCGGCAACTCGAACAGCATCGCGCCAACCCCGCCTGCGCCGGCTGTCATGCGCGCATGGACACTCTGGGCTTCGGTCTCGAAAATTTCGACGCGATCGGACGCTGGCGAACCAGTGAGGAGTCCCTCCCCATCGACGCAACCGGCAGACTCCCGAATGGCGAAGCGTTCTCCACTCCATCGGAGCTCGCCTTGATTCTCGCCAAACGTCCCGACGCCTTTGCTCAATGCCTCGCCGAAAAGCTGCTCACCTTTGCGCTCGGCCGCGGCCTCGACTCCGCCGACCTCACAGCTGTTGCCGAGATTGTCCAATCGGCGGCGAAGAATCAATATCGCCTTTCCGATTTGATTCTCGGTATCGTCGCCAGCCCGGCTTTTCAAAAACTGGAGAACGGCCATGAATAAGCATCTCTCGCGCCGAAAAATGCTTCGCGGACTCGGCGTATCTCTTGCCCTGCCGCTGCTGGACGCCATGACGCCCGCGTTTGCGGCTCCCCGTGCCAACAAACCCGTCTGCCGGATGTTAGTGAATTACGTTCCGAACGGCATGGTGATGAAAGACTGGCTTCCCACCACCTGGGAATCAAACTTTCCTCTCCCTCGAATTCTGCAGGGGATGGAGCCTCATCGCAGCCGGATGCTCTTGATCGAAGGTCTCGCGCAGCGCTACGGCTGGCCCAACGGCGATGGCACTGGCGATCACGCACGTGCCGCTTCCACCTATTTGACCGGCGTGCATATTCGCAAAACGGGAGGCTCCGATATCGCGGCGGGCATCTCCATGGACCAGATTGCCGCTCAACAACTCGGCTCGCGCACTCGTATCCCGTCGCTCGAGTTGACCTGCGAGGACGGACGCATGGTCGGTGTCTGCGATACCGGCTATAGTTGCCTTTACAGCAACAACATCTCCTGGCGATCGGCCTCTACGCCAGGCTCGCCCGAAGTCGATCCACGCGCGGTATTTGAGACGCTCTTCGGCTCGGAAGATCCCGATCCGGGGGTACGCGCGGCGACTCGCCAACGGGATTCCAGCATCCTCGACTGGGTGCTCGACCAAACCCACAGCTTGGAGACCCAACTGGGCCCGCCGGATCGCAACAAGCTCGATGAATACCTGACCAGCGTCCGCGAAATCGAACTGCGCATCAAGGCTACCGGCAACGACCCTGTGCGCGCTCCAATCGCCAAACCTCCGGCGATCCCCGTCCAGCTTGCGGGCCATTTGAGGCTCATGTACGATCTCTTGCGCGTGGCCTTTCAAACCGACTCGACGCGCATCGCGACTCTCATGGTTGGACGCGAAGGCAGCCTGCGTTCGTATGACGAGATCGGCGTGCCCGAATCGCACCATCCCATCACCCATCACCAGGGACGCGCCGCCTTAATCGAAAAGGTAGCCCAGATCAACTGCCATCATCTGCAGCTTTTCAGCGAATTCGTCGCGTCGCTCGCGCGCACTCAGGATGGAGACGGCACGCTGCTCGACCACACCATGATTCTTTACGGCGCAGGCCTCGCGGACGGCAACTCCCATCAGCACGATCATTTACCAACCATGCTCGTCGGCGGCGCATGCGGGGCGATTCGCGCCGGACGCTTCCTCCAACTTCCACCCCAGACGCCCATCACGAATCTGTATATTTCGATGCTGGGAGCGATGGGCGTAGCCATAGAGAAGTTAGGTGATAGTACAGGTACGCTCTCTGAACTGAACGGCATCGCGTAAGCAAACAAAAAAAAGCCGGTCACCAAGACTCGTGTGACCGGCTGGAGGAGAGGGAGATTTCGATTAGTAGCGGTAGTTCTCAGCCTTGTACGGACCCTCTACGGGCACGCCGAGATACTCAGCTTGCTTCGCGGTAAGGGTCGTCAGTTTGACGCCGATCTTTTCAAGGTGTAGCCGGGCGACCTCTTCGTCGAGCTTCTTCGGCAGCACATAGACGCCAACCTGATAGCTATCCTTGTTCTTCCACAGATCAAGTTGCGCCAGCGTCTGGTTGGAGAAACTGTTCGACATCACAAAACTAGGATGCCCGGTCGCGCATCCCAGATTCACCAGGCGGCCCTCAGCCAGCACAAAAATGCTATTGCCGTTCGGGAACGTGTACATGTCCACCTGCGGTTTAATGTTAGTCTTCTTTGCGTCTGATTGATTCAAGCGATCCATTTGGATTTCGTTATCGAAATGCCCGATATTGCACACGATAGCCTGGTCCTTCATGTGACGCATGTGCTCCAGAGTGATAACATCCACGTTACCGGTAGTGGTTACGTAGATGTCGCCGCGCCCCAGGGTTTCCTCTATCGTGGTGACTTCGAAGCCAGCCATCGCCGCCTGCAAAGCATTGATCGGATCAACTTCGGTTACGATGACGCGAGCGCCTAAGCCGGCCAGCGATTGCGCCGAGCCTTTGCCGACATCGCCATGCCCGCAAACCACACAGACCTTACCCGCAACCATCACATCCGTCGCACGCTTGATCCCATCCGCCAATGATTCGCGGCAGCCGTAAAGGTTGTCGAACTTCGACTTGGTCACCGAATCGTTGACGTTGATCGCCGGCACCAACAGCTTGCCCGCTTCCTGCATCTTGTAAAGCCGGTGGACGCCCGTCGTGGTCTCTTCGGAAACGCCCTTCCATTCCTTCACGACCTTGGTCCAGCGAGTCGGATCCTCGGCGTAGATCTTTTTGAGCAAGTCTTTAATCACCTGCTCTTCATGATTTCCTGACGGCGTATTCACCCAGGTGTCGCCATTCTCGAGCTCGTAGCCTTTGTGGATCAGGAGAGTGACGTCGCCGCCATCGTCCACAACCAATTGCGGACCGAGGCCGCCGGCATGATTCAGTGCCTGGTTGGTACACCACCAATAGTCTTCCAGCGACTCGCCCTTCCACGCAAACACAGGCACGCCCGCCTCCGCGATAGCCGCCGCGGCATGGTCCTGCGTCGAGAAGATATTGCAGCTCGCCCAGCGAACCGTCGCCCCCAGGTCTACCAGCGTCTCGATGAGCACCGCCGTCTGGATCGTCATATGGAGGGAGCCCGTCACACGGACGCCGGCCAGAGGTTTAGTAGCCGCATACTTCTTGCGGATGGACATCAAACCGGGCATCTCGTGCTCGGCAATCATGATTTCTTTCCGGCCCCAATCGGCCAGCTTCATATCGGCGACCTTGTACTCGGCCGCAATCGTGGGTAGTGTAGCTGTGCTCATTTATCTCCTTAAACTAACATGCATCAATATATCTGGATGCATTGATATGACAAGCGGACTCTCCTATAATAATCGGAGATCGCTATGCTGTCAATCCTCAAATCGCTGCGACTGCTGGCCGACGAGAGCCGTTTGCGGCTCCTTTTGCTGCTGGAGCGCGAAGAGTTGTCGGTCGCCGAGATGCAGCAGATCCTCTCCATGGGCCAGAGCCGCATTTCCACCCACCTTTCGCAACTCAAGCAGGCGGGGTTAGTGGAAGATCGGAAGGTCGGGAAAAACAGTCTCTACCGGTTCACCGGAGCGCCTTTGGCCGATCTGCTGCACTCGGCGGGGAGCGAAATTCCGGAGGCGGCGGATGACGCCGAAGCTCTCGACTTAGTCCTCGAAAAACGGCAGGACAAGATGCGCAGTTACTTCGACGAACTGGCCGGCAAATTCGGCAGAAACTATGTCCCGGGCCGTTCCTGGAAAGGTCTTGCCGAGACCCTGTTGCAGCTAATGCCCCGGATGGTGATCGCAGATTTGGGAGCCGGTGAAGGCACGTTTTCTCAACTCCTCGCCCAGCGCGCCGAACGGGTGATCGCGGTAGACAACTCGGCCCGGATGGTGGAATTCGGCGCCCAACTGGCGAAGGAGAACGGGATCAGCAATTTGGAATACCGGCAGGGCGACTTGGAATCTCCGCCGATCGAGGAGTCGAGCGTGGACCTGGCGTTCTTCAGCCAAAGCCTGCACCATGCCCTGCATCCTCAGCGAGCCGTCGCGGCCGCTTTCCATATCCTCAAGCCGGGTGGACGGATCGTCGTCCTGGATCTGAAGAAACACACTTTCGAGAAGGCTCGTGAAGTCTATGCCGACACCTGGCTCGGTTTTTCCGAGGTCGATGTGCGGCGATTTCTGAGCCAGACAGGATTTGAAAACGTGAGTAGCTGGATTGTGGACCGGGAGAAGCATGCCCCAGGATTTGAAACCATGCTGGCGATGGGAGAAAAAGCCAGCCGTCACCCGTTATCCGTGGCAGTGAAAACGGATAACGGATAACGGACGACGGAGAACGCTTTCCTACCTTGCCGCCGCGAGCGTTTCCTTGCCGGCCGCCGCTTTCAGGTCGGCAACCTTGTCCAACGCTTCCCATGAGAACGTCGCTTCGTTCCGGCCGAAGTGACCGAACGCCGCAGTCTTCTTATAGATTGGACGGCGAAGGTTTAAGTGCTGGATGATGCCCTTTGGAGTGAGAGGGAAATTCTGCCGGATCAGTTCGGTCATTTGTTCTTCCGGAATGGTTCCGGTACCGAAGCTGTTGACCATTACCGATACGGGTTCCGCCACACCAATGGCATACGCAAGTTGCACTTCGGCGCGCTCGGCCAAGCCGGCAGCGACCAGGTTCTTCGCGATATAGCGAGCCATATAGCAGGCCGAGCGGTCGACCTTCGTCGGATCCTTGCCCGAGAAGGCGCCGCCGCCGTGACGGCCCATACCGCCATAAGTATCCACGATGATCTTGCGTCCGGTCAGACCCGTGTCACCATGCGGGCCGCCAACCACGAAGCGGCCAGTCGGGTTGATGTGATACTTGGTCTCGCTGTCCACCATGTCCTTGGGGATAACCGGATCGATGACCAGCTTGCGGACTTGTATCCGTAATTCTTCGGTCGTCACATGATCGCCGTGCTGCGTCGAAACCACAATCGCGTCGATGCGTTTCGGTTTGCCGTCTACATACTCCACGCTAACCTGAGATTTACCATCCGGGCGAAGGAAATCGACCTTGCCGCTCTTACGGACTTCCGATAACTGGCGGGTCAAAGCATGCGCCAGCATAATCGGCAGCGGCATAAGCTCGGGCGTTTCGTTACAGGCATAGCCGAACATCAAGCCCTGGTCGCCCGCGCCGCCGGGATCCACTCCCATGGCGATATCGGGCGATTGGCTCTGAATCATGCTCAGAACACCGCAGGTTTTGCTATCGAACCCGAAGGTCGCGTCCGTATACCCCACCTCTTTGATCGCTTCTCTTGCGATCTTGGGCACATCCACGTAGCAGGTTGTCGTGATCTCACCGGATACGACGCAAATGCCGGTGGTAACCAGCACCTCGCAAGCTACGCGTCCGTAAGGATCCTGTTCGAGGACCGCATCAAGAACCGCATCGGAAATCTGATCCGCAATCTTGTCGGGATGGCCCTCAGTAACGGATTCGGACGTAAAAAGGTGTCTGGGTTTTTCTGCCATGAAGTCTCCTGAATAATTCAGCGTTGCAATATTAGAGCTGTACGACGATCAAATGGTGAAGAGCACGCTTCTACGAAGTATATCAAACATTCACAGGCGGCCAACTGTACTCCTAGTACGATGCAGCCCGTATTTTCTAGGTCTGCGGCCTGTCGTAGCCAGTCCTCTATTGAGTCAATTGCATGGAGATTGTGACGTTCCCGGTGACCGTCAGTTGCCCCGGCTGAACCGGAGTAGCGGTGGGAGCCGCCGTGCCCAGCGTGGTAGGCGCCAGTACCGAAGCTCCGAATTCCTGGATCGTGACGAAGCTACTGGCCGTCAGCCCGACGCTCGTAGCCATCGCCGTCGCCAACGCCTTTGCTTTATTCGTGGCTGCCCCCAAGGCTTGCGCACGCGCCGCGGAGTCGTCCTTCAAGGTGAACTGCAAGCTGTCGATCCGACTCGCGCCCGCCTGCACCGCCGTGTCGATAATCTTGCCCGTGATCGTCAAGTCATTCAAAGTCACTTGGATGTTATTGGTAACTGTATAGCCGGTCAGGACCGAATTACCTCCCTGCGTGGTGTAGACCGGATTCACCGAATAACTAACGGTTTGGACCGTGCCCGAACTGCCCAGGGCCTGCGTCAATTGGGAGATGATATTGGACGCAATGGTGGCGTTCTGGCTGGTTGCGTCCTGCGCCGTAGCTGCTTGCGTGACCGCGGACACATTGATTTGCGCCTGGTCCGGAGAAACCGAAACGCTGGCCGTGCCGGAAGCCACCACCGTAGATCGCGCCGCGGTTTGGCCATCAGCGCCGAGTGCCATTACAATCGCGAGAAAAGTGTAAGAAGCGACGATTTTCATGTTTGTATTATCTTCCTCTGAAAACCCCTCCGCAGTCGGGTGAAACCCGGCCCTCCACAACACGTATATTGAAGTTACGTGTTCTCACCGACTTCGAGACGCCGGTTCCTGTTCGCCGCGGCAGCTTTGGCTTCCACCAGCCGGCGACTCGCTTCCCAGGAAACCGACGCCACCTTCTCGAGCAACGTCAAAGTGGTCAACACGCTCGTCACCGTGCAGAACCGCAGCGGTGAGCTGATCCACGATCTGAAGCAGGATGATTTCAAGCTGCTCGAAGACGGACGCCCCCAGACCATTCGCTATTTTTCCCAGCAATCCGACTTGCCCCTTACGCTCGGTCTGATGGTCGACACCAGCATGAGCCAGGAAAAGGTAATGGACGCCGAGCGCGGCGCCAGCATGCGATTTTTGGACCAGATGTTTCGCGAAAACAAGGACCATGTCTTCCTCATGCAGTTCGACATGTCCATTCAACTTCGTCAGGCACTGACGTCATCGCTGAAGCCGCTCTATGACATATTGCCTTTCGTCGACACTCCGACGCGTCGCGAGTTGATGTCCGGGGGCAGTGCCGGCACCTTGCTCTTCGACGCGATCATCAAAGCCTCGAATGAACTCATGAAGCCCTTGCAGGGACGCAAAGCGCTCATCGTCCTGTCCGATGGAGAAGACGTCGGCAGCGAAGCCCACGTCTCAGACGCCATTGAAGCCGCCCAGCGCGCCGACACGCTGATTTATTCGATTGAGTTCTCCGACGCCAGCTTTGGCGGGCATCTCTTCGGTGGAAACGAAGGCCGCAACTGGCTCATCAAGATGTCGTCCGAAACAGGCGGAGGGTTCTTTTCGGTAAACAAAAAACTGAGCATCGAACAGATTTTCAGCATGATCGAAGCCGAATTGCGCAACCAATACAGCATCGGCTACGTGTCGGACAAACCGTGCACCATTTCTGAATTCCGAAAGATCCAGTTGACTGTCAGGCAAAAAGGCCTGATCGTGCAGGCCCGGCCTCGATACTGGGCACAGCCTTAAAAACTGTTGGCCACGAATGCACACGAATACGGAAGGCCGAGATCGGAGGCAGCCGCCATTCAAGAGAAGGCCTTCCGTATTCGTGTGCAGAAGCTTTTTCCGTTACACCCGTCCGAGATGCAGTGCTACGATCCCGAAGGTCATACGGATAAAGCGCACGTCCTCGAAACCGGCGGCTCGCATGCGTTCGGCTAACTCTGGAGCGTCGGGAAACTTACGGACCGATTCGGGTAGATACGTGTAAGCATCGCGCTCGCCGGAGATCGCACCGCCAATCACAGGCAAAATACGCCGCGAATAGAATCCGTAAAACGCGGCGAACGCGGGATTGCCGGGTTGCGAGAATTCGAGAATCGCCGCCATCCCCCCGGGCCGCAACACCCGGCGCATCTCGTTGAGACCGGCGTCGTAATTCACCAGGTTGCGAAAGCCGAAGGCGACCGTGACAAGGTCGAGCGAACTGTCCCGCACCGGTAAGCGCAAGGCGTCGGCTTCGAAAAGTTTGGACCGCAGTCCTCCTTTGCGGAGTTTGGCGGCAGCCGCGGTCAGCATGGGATGGCAGAAATCGCTTCCCAGACATGCCGCGCGCCCATCTTCCTCCAACGCCCTTAAGCGTCCATCTTCCTCCAACGCCCTCAAAAGGTCGCCTGTGCCGCAGCAGAGATCGAGTGCGCGAGCTTCCGGCCGGCGAAGGATCTCGCGAACTTCGCGTACCGTGCGCGATCGCCAGTGACGGTCGATGTTGAACGAGAGCAGGTGATTCGCCAGATCGTAGCGGTGCGCCACGCGTCCGAACATGTCTCGGACCCAGCGCGATGCCTGATCGTCGCTGGTCGCTCCTTCCGGAGTGGTGCCGCGCGCGATTTTCTTTCCGGGGTTGACTGCCTCTGGATGCAATCTCGATTATAGCCGTGGCAGAATCATACGACGCCGGTTTTATGGTTTACTAATCTCATGTTGAAATTCCCGTTGTTGACATGCGCCCTGGCCGCATGGCTGCCCCTTTGCGGACAAGTCAAAATTACCCAATCGACGGATAAAGTCGCGGTCGCAATCGACGGTAAGCCGTTCACCGATTTCGTGACTGGAGGCGAAGACTACGCCAAACCTTATCTGTGGCCCTTGCGCACCGCATCGGGAACCGTGGTCACCCGCTATTGGCCGATGGACAAGACCCACAACGGTGAGACCAATGACCATCCCCACCACCGCGGCCTCTGGTTCGGGCAGGATGAGGTAAACGGCTTCAACTTCTGGGCGAATGAGCCTACTGTCAATCATAAGAACGCGGGCCATCAGATCGTCCGGAACCTCAAAATAAAGAGCGGAAACAAGGTAGGCACAATCACCTGCGATATCGACTGGACCGCCGGAGGTAATGTGCTGCTGGTCGAGCATCGCGTCATGACATTCTACTCAGGAGAAGCGGCCGGCCCGGAAAATCGTCAGATCGATTTCGACCTCACCCTCGAGCCCAAGACCAAACTGACCTTTGGCGATACTAAGGAAGGAACCTTCTCGATGCGCCTTGCCCCCTGGCTCGAATACCCACAGAAGAAAGCCCCGCAGGAGCCGAAGCGCACCGGCGTGGTGGTCAACGCGGAGGGCGCCAAGGGCGAGGACGGCGTGTGGGGCAAGAAGTCCGAATGGATCGATTATTCCGGCGAGACTAACGGTGAGAAGATCGGAATCGCCATGTTCGATTCGCCCAGAAATCCCGGCTTTCCGAATCGCTGGCACACGCGAGGCTACGGACTGTTCGGCATCAACCTTTTCGGCCTGAAAGACTTCGACAAGAATGCTCCCGGGACAGGCGGCATGACCCTCGAACCGGGACATAATCTGCACTACCGTTTCCGTGTCCTGATCCACCCGGGTGACTCCGTGACGGCCAAGATCGCTGAACAGTATAAGAAGTACACGCAGCCCTAGAAAGCTGCCCGCCGAACGCCCGGCGGCGCTCATATCAGAGATTTCAGTCTGTGACTTTCCTGTGTGACGGTCTTTAGCCTCGGTGCTGATTGCATCTTAAAACCGGTAAATGTGTGCGTTCCGCCCTTTGCTGTGCCAAAGCTAAAATACCGGAATGAAGTACATCCTGGCAGTCATGTTCACAACCGCGGCGTTCGGCCAACCGTTCGAAATCGGTGCTGATATCGGATATGGTCTCTATCGCGATGGATCGATCTACTCAACCTCAGGCACCGCGCAGGCAGGCATTCGAAATCGCTTCGCAGCCGGCATCATTCTCGGAGACGAATTCTCCAAATACGTTTCGGCCGAGTTTGATTATCTCTATCACGATGGACACCCGTTTCTCCAAACGCCCAGTGTAAAATCGGACATCCAGGGGCAGTCCCATGCGTTGACCATTGACCTACTTTTCCACTTCAAGCCGCGTGATCGCCGCCTGCGGCCATTTCTTGCCGGAGGTTTTGGCTCCAAAGACTACGTAATCGCCGGCCCGGAGCCGTTCCCTCAGCCCCTTCCGGAGATTGCCAGCCTGACGACGAACGACGTATGGAAGGTCGCGTTTACAGTCGGCGGTGGAATAACCTGGCGCCTGATTCCGCACATGCTTCTCAGGGCGGAATTCCGGGACTATTTGACTACTTTTCCCAGACAGCAGATAGTCCCCGCTCCGCACAATACGGCCCGCGGGATTTTTGAGCAGTTCACCCCACTCTTCGGCGTCAGCTACACTTTCTGACGGGGAGTTTTATACTTACATGTCCTTTATTTCAGGTGAGAGCCTGGCTATCGCAGAACGACTAAGTGAAAGAGTACTCCGGCTTACAATCAGGACTGACAACTAACATCCATATGACTTTCGATCCGGTAGGTCTAATCGGTTTCGGGCTGATGGGACAAAGTATTGCCACGTGCCTTCTGTCCCGGGGATTCACGTTGAAGGTATATGATGCGGATCGCCGCACCTACAGGCGCGGCAAGGCTCACATCGATGAAGCTTTGACGGAGCTGGTGCGACGCCGGTTAGCGAAGCGTGCGGCCATTAAGGACTGGCCTGATCGCTTGCAGTGCGTCTCCAGCTTCGACAGCTTCGCCAAATGTCCGCTCATCATCGAATCGGTGCCGGAGAATCTGGAGCTCAAGCAGCAGCTCTTTCGCGAGCTGGAGGGTCTCGTATCTACTCGCGCCATCCTCGCGTCCAACACGTCGAGTCTTCCTATCACCAACCTTCAGTCGGTGCTCCGAAGTCCGGCGCGCTTCATCGGCATGCACTGGGGCGTTCCCGCTCAACTGGTGCCGTTCTTCGAAGTCATTCCAGGCCAACGAACATCGCCTCGCACCGTCACTCTCACGCGCCAGTTCGGCGTCGCCTGCGGCAAAGATCCTATCGTATTGCGCGAAGACATCCGCGGCTTCATCGGCAACCGCCTGATGTACGCCATGATGCGCGAAGCATGCTATCTCGTCGAAAAAGGAATTGCCGACGTCGAGACCGTGGACCGCGCATTCCGCCACGACATCGGCTGGTGGTCTACTTTCGCCGGACCTTTCCGTTGGATGGACCTGACCGGTATCCCTGCCTATGCCTCGGTAATGGAAGGGCTGCTGCCCAAGCTTTCGAATCAGACGGCCGTCCCAGCCTTGATGCGGGAAGCCGTGCGGCGTGGCTGGGAAGGCGCCTCGAACGGAAAAGGTTTCTATCGCTATGACCGCGCTTCCTCCGCACGCTGGAAGAAATCCTGGGTCGAATTTACTTACGATTTGAAAACCCTCGCGGAACGCTATGAGAAGCTGAACCACTAATCGCATCTTGCCTGACACACGAATGATACGCACAAATTAAGTTAAGATCCGATCAGTCGGATGAGAAATAGATGTAACCGATTCAGTGCGCCATTAATCCTATCGCTGTAATCACATTTACTGCCGGAGGGTTTTACCGGAAAGGCATTACCGCTGGCGCGATAAGTTAATGAAGCTCTCTTTCCAATTGACAGTTTTGGGACGGAACTCACCAGGGAACCGATTGTGAAAACTTCCGACGTGATGCGTGCGTGGGGTAAGATCCTCAAAGGAGAGCCGCCCTCTCTCTCCATTGAAATTACCCGTGAATGTCCGCTGCGTTGTCCGGGATGTTATGCCTACGACGAGGCGCATCTCGGCGGTGGCATTACTTTGCGAAGTTTGCATGACCGTAAAGGACAGGAACTCATTGACGCCGTGCTCGAACTGGTCGATCGCGCCCGGCCGTTACACCTGTCTATCGTAGGTGGCGATCCACTCGTTCGATATCGCGAATTGGAAGCGCTGATGCCGCAACTCCTCGATCGCGGCATCCATGTGCAAGTGGTCACCAGCGCCTTCCGTAAATTACCTGCCGCCTGGGCGGGGATGCGCCACTTAACAATCGCCGTCTCAATTGACGGTTTGCAGCCCGAGCACGATGTCCGTCGCGCGCCCGCAACCTACGACAGGATCATCACGAACATTGCCGGCCACACAGTTACCATTCACTGCACAGTGACGGGTCAAATGATGAAGCGAGTCGGCTACCTGAAGGAATTTCTCGAATTCTGGACTCCGCGGCCGGAAATCCAAAAGGTATGGTTCAGCCTCTTTACCCCGCAAATAGGAGATCGCCTGCCGGAGATCCTGCAGCCCGAGGAACGGCAGCGTGCGATCGCGGATATGCTTGCTCTGCGAAAGGATTTTTCTAAGCTGGACATGCATGAGGACCTGATCCGCCAGTTTGCCAAACCTCCGCATAGCCCCCGGGAGTGCGTCTTCGCGCTCACCACCCAAACGCTTTCAGCCGACCTGAAGACCAGAATCGCTCCCTGTCAGTTCGGCGGGAATCCGGATTGCAATTCGTGCGGTTGTATGGCTTCCATGGGACTCGCGGCCATTGCGGCCCATAAATTAGGTGGTTTCATTCCCGTCGGTGCGCTCTTCAAAGGCTCTGTCCGGATTGGTCAGGCAAGAGCCCGGCGATCCGCTCCACCGCGCCCCATCGAAGACCCGTTGCGCGTGGTGTCGTAATTCGAGTACGGCTTCTTACACTTTCACGCTCAAATCCAAACCAGAAATTCGCATTGTCTGATATGCGAATGAAACTCTTCCCCAACGGCAGCCTCCAAATCTCAGACCAGAATGGAGCTCTACGCCAGGTCGGGCCGGAGAACCCGGACTATCCAGCCTTGCGCAAAGAGTACGACACCTCCGCCCGTCCGAATCCCACGCCTGCACGGCTCTTCGGCGTCGCGGCCATCATTGTCGGCATCGCTGCGTTTTGGTATAGCTGGCATTTGCTCATGACCGAGAACACCGTTTCAGTAAAACTCACCATCCTGGGGCCAGCTGCCTTTCTGGGCGGCCCGCTGATGATCTGGAAACCGGAGTGGACCGGTCCTATCACAGTCAATAGCAGCAAGGCGCATAAAACCGCGCTGCTGGTGCTCTGCGCCCTCATCATGCTGCTCTCCGGAATCGAATTCTTTGTCCTGCTACATTACCAGCGCTGATATGTATTTCTTTATTTCGCGCGGACAAGGTTTCTGGATCCTCGCGAGCCTGTTCATCGCCTTCGTGGCTGCTGACGGGGTCGCTCACTTCGTTCCCTCGCGCACGGAGCCCAAATGGCCCGTAATAGCGGCCTTAATCATCGCTGGAATCGTCAGTCTCGGCCTGGGGATACATGCTCAGACCAGTCCGCCGAGACCGTTCCTCGAGCGCCAGACCGGACGCGAACGGGTGCTTCGGCCGGTGCATTCCGTTTATGGATTGCGCGCGGAATATTGGGCTGTGTTGTATCTTTGGACCGCATGGTTATTGGCGCATCATGGTGCTTAGATTCAACCAGGTACCCGTCTATCAATGGACTCACAACGAGTTTTCCGCACCCGACCCCTGGGCCGATGACAAGATCGTCGCCTGGAGCGTCGTAGTCTACCAACTCGTCGGCGAGAGCTTCATCGGTCAGACGCCTAAAGTACCCCGGCCCGCTTCCCCGCAAAGAAAAAGCATCCCCACGAAATGCGTCATCGGCATCTACGCCCGAGCGCACCAACGCTATCGCATCCTGCCCCTCGCGCTCCAGGACCTATGGCGCGACGGTCAGGTGGACGACCAGGATTTGCCAAAGTTGCTCTACTACATTGAAGAGCCGCTGCGCATCACCGACTACCCTCCTGGACAGTTGGCGCGCGTGATGCGAATCTATTCGATCGTCTTCCTGGTGCTCACTCCACTTGCCGGCGCGGCCGGATCCTGGGCGGTCTTGATCATGGCGACGCTGGCGGCAACGTGTTTTGGTGTCGATCACTATTGGCGTAGCCGGCGCCGGCGATTGGCCGCGCGATGGCTGGGAATGCTCGCCAGGACGGCTACACCGGTCTGAACATCTGGACGTCGCCCTTAGGTTTCGGCAGGTCCCAGTAATGATCCACCGAGAAGCTCGAATAATATCCACGCCATCGCGGATCTTTTTCCAGAAACGCTCCCAGCCGCCCAGTCATCTCGCGATGCACCTTCTTGTAGTCCGCCCGGGTCGCCAGATTCTCCGCGTCCACGGAGTTCAAGTCGTACAACTCGTCATACCGGTCCGAGCAATTGTAACTGTATAAATAGTGCTCTCCGCCGCGCGTCCACTTCTGCGTCGCGCATGCGAAATTGACGCCCGTGTGCCAGCCGCATTCGAATAACAGATCGCGGTCGCCGCTGACGACGCCGCGTTGCAGATAGGGCAACAGCGAGTGCCCGTCCAGACGCTCCAACGGCTCCACTCCGGCGATGCCAAGCAGCGTCGGCGCAATGTCCAAATGCGACACCGGCTCTTCCACCTGTCCCGGCGTCATCCCCGGCATCTTGACTAATAGCGGCACCCGCAGCACGTCGGGATAGAGAAACACGCCCTTATCGATCAACGCGCGATGACCGTTCATTTCGCCGTGATCGGACGTCAGGATCACCACCGAATCCGCATACAGATTGCGAGCCACCAGATCGCGGAAAAACTTCTTGAGCGCCAGGTCTACCACTTCCATCTGCAGAGCGTCTGCCACGCGGTAATTACGCACCATCTCGGGATCGTACAACCCCCAATTGCGGCGATAGAAATCGTAAACCTTCGGCTCGGCTGCAAATGGCTGCCAGTTATTTCGTTCCACGGCGCGATAACTCTCGGGCAGCCCGACTTCGCGGCGCAAAATCTCCTCGCGTTTTTCGAGCCCCGCCGGAATACTGAATGGCTGGTGCGGATCAAAGATATCCAGCTGCAGGTAGATAGGAGCATCCGCATTATCAGCCAGCGCTGCGTCGATCTTCTGGATCGCACGCTCCACCAGGTAATGCGAATACTGCGCCTCCATCGGGAACGGCTTTCCGTCCGACTGTTCGATCCATCCACCCAGAGAGAAACCGGGTGTCTTCCGATCCTGCTGCGTCGTGTGCAGTTCGCGGCGGTACCGCTGCTGCTTCACTCCCTGGCGCGCGAGATAGGCAAGATATAACTCGTCGTCATAAATCGGCGGCGCCCAACGGTCCCACGCATTATCGTTCTCGCCGAACGCGTCCATATACTTCTGCGTACCCAGATGTCCCTTGCCCGCATGCTTCGTGACATATCCGGTAGCCTTCAGATACTCCTGGAAAATCACATCACCGGGACGAAGAATGGTTTCATGACCGTCGTGAGCGCGTTCCCCGTTCGCCGTGATGTAACTGTAGCGTCCCGTCGCTAACGCCGCACGCGCCGGAGCGCATAATGGAGCGGCGCAAAAAGAGTTAGTAAAGAATACCGAGTCCGACTTCAGCGCTTGGATCGCCGGCAGATTCACCACGCCCTGCAGTTTGCGCGACGGATGGTAATGCTCCGGACTCACCATGTCGAGCGTAATCACGAAAATATGCGGCCGCTTGGCGGGAGTTTGAGCCGTGAACGGATGGCCGCCAGTCTTCGGATTGATATAGCGCAGCGCGGGATGGACCTGCGAGGACTCGATGCGCTGCGCCACATCCTGGGCCACCGCGGCGCCGGCCGCGGCTCCCAGTCCGAGACTCGTCAGAAAGCTTCGACGGTTCATGCGTTCAAGATCAGATCCACAAAATCTGTCCAGGCCGAATCGCCGCGCGGAAGGCTTCGGTACGCGTCCAATAGATCGCCGGCGTGCAGACCCGCGCCCGCCAGCCCTAAGAAGAGGGTTCCCCCGCTCTTGTACGGCGAAATCTGTTGCCCCTTCCAGGTCTGCGGATGCAGGACGTACGGCTCGAGGTAGCGCACCACTTTCTCATAGGAAATGCCCTTCGTTGTCTCGAAACTCCAAAGATCCACACCAGACGATTGAGCAATCCTGCAGAGCGTCGCGAACGCGTCGGCATTGAAGACCGAATAGCTGAGCGAATTGGTGCGAGCCTCTTCACGCGGGCAGCTGCCATCCGGCTTGATCTCTTCCGGAACCAGATAGGTGCGGTATCTCGACCACGCCTCGTCGAGTACGTCGTGATTGCGCGTCAGCGTCGCATAGGCGGCGACTTGCGCAGTCCACCAGGTCGCGTGATTGTTGCCTGATTTTCCTTCCGCTTTCCCCTTCGAGCTGGTCGTCATCCACGTCAGAAACTCCGCGAACCACTGGCGCAACCCGGCCGACAACGCCGCATCCATTCGCCCGGCCTTTTCGATCAGCAGGATTCCTTGAACGCAATGTATCAGCGAAACGGTATCGATGAGCCCGGTGCCCCGTCCCTCGTTGATCCCGCGAATGGCCTGGCCGTGCTCCAGTTCCGGATTCATACGCGTCTTCGGATCGATAAACCACGCCGTCAGGACCTCCGTCGCGTGCTGCGCCATAGGCGCGTCGCTGAAGAGCCACGTCCCGGCGCCCAGCGTGAGGACGCAAGTTGCCATTGCGCCAAGATCGCTGCGATTATGCTCGAACCGTGCCGGATTCCGCTTACCGTCATGCCGGATATACGGACCGCCCGGATTTTTGGGATCGGGCCACCAATAGGGACCCTCACTAAAGTAATCGTGCGGATCAATTTTGTAATTTGCGGGCCGGTAGCTCGTCACGCTCCACGGGCCGTTGTGTAGTTCGTGCGTCGCCAGCGACCGCAACTGACTCACACGTTCTGCCACCCGTCCGGTAGCCTGCGGGATAGCCTTCCGGATGCGCTCGGCTTCCTCTACGCTCAACATGAGCAGCGACCCGCCCGATTCCGCCGCGCCCAAACGCGACATCCAACCGGACACTGCGAGCCCGGCCAGAAATTCCCGCCGCTTCACGCCACGCTCACCGTACGCCGGCGCCCTGTTGCGCGTGCGCACTGACGTAAGCCTCGATGTAACCGGCGAATGCCGTCTTCAAAGCTTCCATTGCGTTGCCCTTCCGATTCACCGCGCGCCCATCGATCTCGGTAACGGCCAGCAGGTCGCGCGTCGACGAAGTGATGAACACTTCATCCGCCTCGTACAAATCGTCCAGGCTGAGCGTCCGCTCGCGCACCGTGAATCCGGGTGTGTGCACTTCCGAAAGCAACAAATCCCGCGTAACTCCAGGCAGGCATCCCGACGAAAGCGGTGGAGTCCACACCTCCGCACCCGTGGCGATGAAGATGTTGGCCGACGTCAATTCCGAAACCTCGCCCCGCTCGTTGAGCAGGATGGCTTCGTCGAATCCGCGCCGCTGAGCATTCTGCAGCCAGGTGAGATTCATGGCCCATGAGTTAATCTTCGCGCCTGCAAACTCCGATGCCGCGTAACGCCCATACGGCTGCACGCCAAGCCTCGCGGAATCGCCCCAGTCCTTCAAATCAGCCGTCATTGCCACTACGTCGCAGGCGGAGCCCCGCACCGGACCCTCCCACAGCCCTCCACCATTGCGGATGACCACCAGGCGAAGCGTGCACGTCTGTTCGCCATTTGCTTCGATCAGGCCGATAAGATCCTTCTGCACCGCCGCTTTGTCGGGCATGGGAACGTGCATTAACCCGGCATCATGCGCCATTCGCGACCAGTGCCGGTCCCAGGCGAATAGCACGCCGTCCGTCACCCGAATGGTAGTGAACACGCCCCAGCCGGCGAGTAGTCCGAGCTGCCCCGGCGCTAACACGTTGTCCGTGGAGGAGCAGATACGTCCGTTATGCAGAACAAATCGATGAATCATGGCTCATTCGTTATCATACGTTGTTCTCGAGGACGTTCGATGACGGCCTCTCAACGCGCCCCAGCCATCGCCGGCCTTTCGAACACGATTTCTCCTCCCAGAACCGTATAGTCCACTTTCGTCGACAAGAGAATCTCCGGAGGACCCTGCAGAATGTCCTTCGAAAGCACCACCAGATCGGCCAGCTTGCCTTCCGTAATCGTGCCCTTGACCCGCTCCTCGTGTGACGCAAACGCGGGATTGATCGTGTAAGCCGCAATGGCCTCTTCAAGCGTCAGGCACTGCTCGGGATGCCAACCGCCGGGTGGCGTCCCATCCGGCCGCCGCCGGGTCGTCGCCATGTAGATATTTTCCAGAGGACTGATTGTCGCCACCTGCTGTTTGTTGAATAACCCTGGAAGATCCGAGACAATGTCCACCTTCATTCCGTCGCGAATCATGGTGCGCCAGGCGAACGCCGTCTTCGCTCGCTCCGGCCCACCGACGCCTTCAATGTCCCCGATATCGTTGAGCAGTTGATCGGGCGTTACGTCCGCAATCAGATGCATCTTTCCGGCGCGCTCCAGATCTGCCTCCCTGGCGTACCACGCGTGAATCACCCGGTCGCGCCGGTCCCGCGGACCGTTTTGTCGCGCAGCCGCTTGGTACCAATCGAGAACTGAATGAAAGGCTTTGTCTCCGGTTACATGAAGCCCGATATCGAAACCGGCCCGGTCCGCATCGGCGATGTTCTTCGCCATCACTTCTTCTCCAGGAAACCGAAACGTCCAATTCCCCGAATTGTTCGGATTGTTGGAATAAGGCTCAAACATCAGCGACCCGTCCGTGAAGTCCTTCAGGACGCCGTAGCGCAAACGGTCGTCGCCTGAGTTGGGCCGAATCCCGAATTTATCCAGCGCTCTCCAGGTCTGCAACGGCATGAATGCGTAGACGCGCACATGGAGCTTACCGCGCTCCTTTAAGTCGCGAAAGAGGTTCACGTCGGAATAGCTGCGTTCGGTAAAGATGTTGGGGATCTGCTCCTGGCTGACGGCGTCAAGGCGGGCAATGTCTTGAATCGAGGTAATGCCGAATCGATTCAGTTCCGCAATCACGCCCAACGCTCCGATGCGCTTCTTCGCGGCCGTCGACGGAGGCAACATCAGTTCGATGGATTCGCCGGCGTTACCGAAGAGCATGCCGTTGAGTTTGCCGGTACCGGGATCGCGCCCATACCGTCCGCCCTTTGGGTCGGCCGCGGTTTCGCGAACTTTAGCCAGTCGCAGCGCTTCAGAGTTGGCAAAGAAAGCCCGATCGTACCGTCTGATTAGAACCGGATGGTGGCCGGTAATGGCATCCACGGCGGCAAGATCGACCGTGGGCGGAGGAGGCGCATCATGCTTCCAACCCGCCATTGCGCCCCAATCCGTCGCCGTGATCCACATTCCTTCCGGCACCCGCGCCACAACTTCTTTTAAGCGCTTTAGTAGTTCGTCCGGGCCGTTCACATCGATCAGCCGCACCTCGAAGAACCATTGCACAGCGTTTTCGAAATGCGTATGCGCATCGTTGAACCCGGGAAGAACCAGCCGGCCCTGCAGATCGACTAACCTTGTCCCGGACCCGCGGAACACCATGACTTCACTCTCCGAGCCGACCTTCACGATTCTCGTCCCTTTTATCGCGATGGCTTGCGCCAGGGGCTTGGAGGGATCCTCCGTCCAGACCTTGCCGTGATCAAGAATCAGGTCGGCGGAATTGACTTGCGGAAAGGCAGCCGCTGCGGCCAGCAAGACGCCAATAGCCGGCCGTACGCTCACCATACCAGGCGTAGAGCGAGTTGAATTTGTCTGGACGTTGTGGCCGTGGACGTAATCACCCCGGCCGTCGCGAGCAAAGCGCCCTTGGTGTTGTAGAGCTTATTGTTGGGCAGCGGCGGCTCGAAATTGACATGATTGCCCAGGTTGAACATTTCAGCCCGGAATTGCAGGTGCGCCGCTTCCGAAACGAAAGGCAACGGGAAGCTGCGCTTGATCGAAAAATCCATTTCCGCGAGTCCGGGGCCGATCAACGAATTTCGTCCCGCGTTTCCCAATAGATTGGCAGGCGAAGGGAAGCTGTAACAAGCGAGATTGATGTACTGGTTCGGATTGCCCGAATTAGTCAAATTCGTACAATTGCCCCCAATCACGCGATTCGGCACGTCATACGATCCCGAGCTGTTTTCGCCCGCGGCGTCGCCTGAAATCAGTGGCGTGAACGGCATTCCGTCGCTCGCCGTGAAGATCCCGCCCATTTCCCACCCGTTCGCCAGCGCCTTCGCAGCCACAGGCGCGGTCGTAAGTTTGGGAAGGTCCCACAATCCGTCAATCACCAGCACGCGCCCGACATTAAAGTCCGACGGCCCGCGATTCAGATGCCGGTTGATGAACAGGGTCGTCGTGGAATTCTGGAATTGCGTAGGGAACACGCTGGAGGAGTAGCCATCGATGCTCTTCTCCCAGGTGAACGATCCCTGTACCTGGAAACCGTGGCTGAATTTCTTCTGCAGCCGCGTCTGCAAGGAGTTGTAATTCGAACTGTCGCCCCAGGTCAACTGGCGAATGGATCCCACGTTGGGATTAATCCGCGTGCCGCTGCCCACCGGCGATGGAAACAGATATCCCTGCGGAGTGTATGTCGGCTCCACGATATCGGCGTCGTTAAACACGCTGAACATGTGGACACCGCGCGATCCCGCATACGCCACCAGCAGGGTCAGATTAGGAGTGAGCGCGCGCTGCACGCTCGAATTCCACTGCATCACGTAGTTACGCGGCGGATTGTATTCGATGCTCGGCTCCCGCACCGGCGCATTAGACTGGTTCAACCCGAGAATCGTTTTGTAGCCGCCGTTGGGGAACGAACCAGCCGGCGGATTGATCAACGTCACCAGGCTGGAAAAGGGGCCGCTATAGGCTTCGATCATGCTGTATTCGTAAATCAACGGCAGCACGTCGAACATCCCGAAGCCCGCTCGAACCGAGGTCTTGCCATCTTTGAAGGGATCCCAGGCAATCCCGACGCGGGGTTCGAAATTGAGATAGGTCGGATTCTGGAAAAGCGTTTGCCCGACGTTCAAGTTCGTCGTATATATATTCCGCAGATTCGACAGCAACCCATTCACCTCCGTCGGCGTAGAAGACATCTCATACCGCACGCCCACATTGATGGTCAGGTTCGGACGGAATCGAAAATCGTCCTGGAAATAGGCCCCCGCCATATTCTGACGGAAACCGCGTTCCGGAAAGCCCGTGCCGGTCGGAGTCGCCTGCCCGCCCGAATAGAAAACGTCGGCATAGAACGTCGCCAGTTTCTGATTGGTAAGAAAGTCGTTCAACGATGAAAAATCGTACTCGCCGTTGGGATCGGAAGCTACCTGCGTGTTATACCGATAGCGAATGAACTCCCCACCGAACTTGATGGAGTGCTTGCCCTTCTGCATGCTCAGGTCATCATAAAACTGCAGATTGGTAAACCAGAAATTGGTGGTCGCTAGGCCGTTCACACCGCCCGTGTAAGTGGTAAGGCCGGGCACTGTCAGATAAGGCGCATCGCGACCCGGCAGTACTCCTAAACTCGGATCGGAAGCCGCCGGATTATTTCCCGGTGACGTCGCCAGCCCTTGCGCGCTTACGCGGTTCATTCCCGCGCGGAATACGTTGATCACTTCCGGACCAAAGATGTGCGTCTCGTTGATCGACGCCGTGTTCCTCCACAGGCTGTTGTCGGCGAAGATGGAATTCAACCCGTCCGGCGATTGCGTCTGGCCGTTGTCGGTGGACCACGAGAGCGCCAGATTATCCTTCTGTGTAAGAACGTGATCCACCTTCACCATCCCCGTATTCTCGGTGGCGGGGCTCCTTGCCGTGAAAATATACTGGCCCGTATCTCCGGGGCCGAGCAGCGGCCCGTTCGGCAGCGGCCACAGCGCCAGATAGGGGACAATCGCCGGACTGACGGTGATCTTCCCGGTCGAGAGATTGCCCGCGCGCGCGGCCGCGGATGGGACGGTCGCGATCGACGTGCTCGTTAACGACTGCTGCAGGCCTTCATAGTTGACAAAGAAAAAAGTCTTGTCCCTTCGGATGGGTCCGCCAATCGCCGCGCCGAACTGGTTGCGCCGGAACGGCGGCTTGGCGCCATCGAAAAAGTTACGGGCGTCCAAGGCGTCGTTGCGCAGGAATTCATACGCGTCGCCATGCACCACATTGGTGCCGGAGCGGGACACCGCATTCACCACCCCTCCGGACGTCCCACCGTAAGTTGCGTTGTAGTCGTTGGTGAGAACCGAAAATTCCTGGATCGCATCCACACCGAGAGCCAGTCCTGTCGAACTGCCGGGTACGCCATTGGTGTAATCGTTCTCGCTGATTCCATCAAGAAAGTAATTGTTTTGCGTCGGCCGTCCACCCCCGATACTCACTTCCGAACCAAAGCCGCGGCTCCCTCGATTCGATGAACTGCCGTTGAGCGTGTTCTGTGTCCGGATGGCCGAAACTCCCGGCTGGAGCAGCGCTAATTGCGTCCAATCGCGGCCGTTCAAGGGCAGTTCCCGAGTCGTCTTCGCATCCTCCACTCCTGCGAGCCCTGCGTTCGCCAATTCCACTCCGGGAGCAGCCGCCGTCACCTCTACCGTCGAAGCCACCGACGACGGCGTAAGAGTTACATCCAACACCTGTTGCGCCCCTACCGTCAACACGATATTCGTCCGCACCTGCGTGGCAAATCCGCTCGCCGACACGGTCATTTCGTACTGTGAAGGTTGCAGATCGGGCACGTTGAAGATCCCCGCTCCGTTCGATCTCGTGCTCCGCACAATACCCGTTGCGATATTTTTTACCGAGATCTCGGCGCGAGGAATGACCGCCCCCGAAGGATCGTGGACTGCGCCCTGGAGTTCGGCGGACGTGGTCTGGGCGTGCAGTAGCCCCGGTGCGGCCGCGAGCAGAGCGCACGCGGACCAGATGCTCAAAATGCGGCGTTTCGGCATTGGCTAACAACTCCCATTGCGAGGATTTGAATTCAACTTCAACCCGGGTAAGCAACGAGGGGAATCTGGGCTGACCTAACCTTGCGATAATTTCTCAAGCTTTCCAGGAAGAATACCTGCAAAGCCCAACTGGTGTCAAGAGGAATCTAACCCGGAGGTGCCGAAACCTTACCAACCGATCGCGTAGCCGTACTCGCGCGGGTCTGCTCCGCCCAGCCGGAATCCGGAGACCGGGTCAATCATAATGCCGTTAACCCGTCCGATATCATCAACCACCGGCTTGACTTCGAACCCCTTGGCGCGCAAAGCTTCCATCACAGCCACCGGGATGCGGTCTTCGACGTTGAAGATCGGCCCAAACTCGGTGCCCGTCTCCTGCGTGCCCCCGTAAGTCATGCGAGGCGCGGTAATGGCTGCCTGGATGTCCATCCGGAAATCGATGAGGTTCACGATCACCTGCACCAATCGTTGCCAGATGCCGTCGTTGCCCGGTGATCCCAGCGCCATGAAAGGCTTGCCGTCCTTCAGCACAATCAGCGGCGATTCGTTGGATCTCGGCCGCTTGCCGGGTTCCATTCGCGACGCGTCCTTCGGGTCCAGATGCAGGTGCCGCATCTGATTGCTGAAGAGCACACCCGTGTCTCCCACGATCACGCCGGATCCGAACACGGCGCCGAGTGTCTGCGTCAGCGCGACCATGTTCCCCTCCGCATCGACTGCATTCAGATGCGTCGTGTGGGACTGGTCGGGCTTCGCGCCGGCGTCACCCGCGGTCGCCAGCGGCATGGTGCTTTTCGGGTTGATCAGACGGCGGCGCGCCGCGGCATAGTCCTTGGACAATAGCTTCTCCACCGGAACCTTCACGAAATCGGGATCGCCCACATAGCGATTGCGATCGGCCACCGCCAGCCGCATCGCTTCTCCCACAATGTGAAGATATTCGGGCGTGTTATGTCCCAGTGCCCGCAAATCAAAGCCTTCCAGAATGTTTAACTGTTCCAGCACCGCAATGCCGCTGCTATTCGGCGGTTGGGTGTAGAACGTGTACCCGCGGTAGTTCGTCGAAATCGGCTGAACCCACCGCGCATGATAAGCCGCAAGATCCTCCTTCGACAGCAGACCGTCGTGTTGTTTGTAGAACGCGGCAATGGAATCCGCGATCGGCCCCGAATAGAACTCGTCCACGCCTTTCTCCGCGACGCGTTTTAAAGTCCGAGCCAGATCCGACTGTACAAAAAGAACGCCCGGTTCAGGCGCTTTACCTCCAGGCAGAAAAACTCTTGCGGAGGACGGGAACTGAGCGAGTAGCGCCTGGTTTGCGCGAATTCCCTCACTCAACCTCGCGGGCATGATGAAGCCGTGTTCGGCCAAATCAATTGCCGGCCGCAATACCTGGGCCCACTTCAGTCTTCCGTATGCCCTGTGAAGTTCCCAATAACCGCGCAAACAAGACGGCACCGGCGAAGAAAGATACCCCCGCGTGTAATCCTTACCTTCAAACGCCTGGATCGTAGAGGACCGCGGGGAAGGCCCGAAGAAATTGATCGCCCGTACTTCCTTTTTGGATGCAACGTAAATCGTGGCGAAGCCCTGTCCGCCGATGGACGACATTCGAGGATCGAGCACCGTCACCGCGACAGCCGTACCGATCGCCGCATCGAAAGCGTTGCCGCCCTCCTGCAGAATACGCATGCCCGCCATGGATGCCAGCGGCTCGAGCGAAGTCACCATCACCTGCCGCCCGCTGATCAAAGGCCGTTCCACCAACTGCGCGTGCGCAGCCAAACCTAAACACAAAACGTTGACAATGTGGAGGCTGAACTTCTTATTCGTGTGCATTCGCAGCCCAAATGTCTTAAGCCTGTACCGTTATAAGTTTTTCCCAGCGACTCGAATGTCCGCGGCCGGGATTTCCCGCGCTTCTGGCGCAGCCAAAACCTAAGCATAAAACATTGACGATTTGGATGTTGAATTTCTTAGCGTGAGTTTGGTGCGTCAAGTTGGAGGGTTGCCGGTTCTGGAATTATTCTCAGGCTTGAAATCCGGCGCCGAATCTGCAAAAGTAGAGTACGGCGAACAAATGGCGAAAGTCGATCACTATGTCGAGCTTCACGCGCGATCCGCTTTCAGCTTCCTGCAAGGCGCGGCGCTCCCCGAAGAATATGCCTCCAGTTCAGCGGCCCATCAACAACACGCCATGGCCCTTCTGGACATTGATGGCGTCTATGGATCACCCCGATTCCACATGGCGGCAAAAAAGGCCGGTATCGTGGCTCACATTGGCGCCGAGGTCACCTGCACTGATGGCGCCCGCTATCCGCTCCTGGTGCGCAATCGCCAAGGCTATCAGAATCTCTGCCGGCTGATCACCCTGACCAAGTTGCGCGTCGGCAAGAATGAGCCTTCCGCCGCGACACCCGAGGAGATTGCCGAATATGCCGAAGGCCTGATCTGCCTCACGGGCGATGACCACGGTCCTCTGGCTGCCGCCCTGGGCAAAGGGAACGCTGCGCCTGTCCTCGACCGCATCCTGAACACCTTTGGGCGCGAAAACGTGTATGCCGAGATCCAACGCCATCACCTGCGGGACGAAGAAGTCCGCAACCAGGCTGTGATCGAGTTGGCTCGCCGTATGCGTGTTCCGTTAATCGCTACCAACGGTCCATGCCACGCGACACCCGGCCAGCGCGAATTGCTCGACGTCTTCACCTGCTTGCGGCACAAAGTAACCCTGGCCGAAGCCGGACGCCTGCTGACACACAATGGAGAACGTCACGTGAAGTCTTCCGCGGCGATGGCAAGCCTCTTCTCCGATCTGCCGGAAGCCATCGCCAACACACTCGGTGTCTCTTCGCGCTTGGGCTTCTCGCTGTCGAATCTGGGATACGAGTTCCCGCTATATCCTGTGCCTCCCGGCGAGACGATGAACTCGCTCCTGGCCAAGCTCGCCGATGAAGGCGCGCGCCGCCGCTATCATCCCTATCATGATCGGGCCCGGCGGCAGATCGAACGCGAACTCGCGCTGATCGAGAAGCTTAACCTCGCGGGTTATTTTCTGATCGTCTGGGACATCATCAAATTCTGCCGTGAGGAAGGAATCCTGGTGCAGGGCCGTGGATCGGCGGCCAACAGCGCGGTCTGTTATTCGTTGGGCATCACGGCGGTCGATCCGGTCGGGATGGATCTGCTGTTCGAGCGCTTTCTCTCCGAAGAGCGCGGCGAATGGCCCGATATCGATCTCGATCTACCTAGCGGCGATAAGCGCGAACGCGCGATCCAGTATGTGTACACGCGCTATGGCCAATTGGGCGCAGCCATGACCGCCAACGTGATCACTTACCGCGGACGCATGGCCGCGCGCGAAGCCGGCAAGGTGTTGGGTTTCGACGTGGGTACTCTGGACACGCTCGCCAAACTGGTCCCCAACTGGGGCTGGCACGATGATTCCGATAAGCCGGAAAAGCAGTTCCACGAAGCCGGACTGGACCTCAAGCATCCACGCATCCGCAAGTTCATGGAACTGGTGGTTGCGCTGCAGGACCTGCCGCGGCACCTCGGCCAACATTCCGGCGGCATGGTCATCTGCCAGGGGCGTCTCGATCAGGTAGTCCCGCTCGAGCCCGCCAGCATGCCTGGACGCGTGGTCGTGCAGTGGGATAAAGAAGACTGCGCCGATCTCGGCATCATCAAAGTCGATCTGCTAGGCCTCGGCATGATGGCGGCGCTCGAGGATTGTTTGCGGCTCATCCGCGACCACTGGGGCGAAGAGATCGATATGGGCCGCATTCCGTCAGACGATCCCGAGGTTTACGAGACGCTGCGGAAGGCTGACACCATCGGACTGTTCCAGGTGGAGAGCCGCGCCCAGATGGCTTCCCTGCCTCGCATGAGGCCGGAGCGTTTCTACGACGTGGTTGTTCAGGTGGCCATCATCCGGCCGGGACCCATCGTAGGCAAGATGGTGCATCCCTATTTGAACCGGCGGCAGGGTCGCGAGAAGGTTGACTATCTGCATCCTGCCCTACAACCAGTCTTGGAAAGGACCCTGGGAGTTCCTCTGTTCCAGGAGCAGCTCTTGCGTATGGCCATGGTGGTCGCCAACTTCACCGGCGGCGAGGCCGAAGAGTTGCGTCGCGCCATGGGTTTCAAACGCTCCGAACAGCGCATGAAATCGATCGAGGAGCGGCTGCGCGCCGGCATGACGGCCAACGGCATCGGCCTCGAAGCGCAGGAGTCGATCGTGCAATCCATTACCTCGTTCGCGCTGTATGGTTTTCCGGAATCGCACGCCGCGAGTTTTGCTTTGCTGGCCTATGCCAGCGCGTATTTCAAGGTTCACTATCTGGCAGCCTTCACGGCAGCGCTGCTGAACAATCAGCCCATGGGATTTTATTCTCCCGCCGTAATTATTAAAGATGCACAGCGGCACGGGCTGCGTATTTTGCCAGTGGATCTCACCGTGTCGGATTGGAATTGCACGATCGAACGTCCTGGCGAGAGCTACCACGTCCGTCTGGGACTGCGCTACGTGCGCGGACTGCGTGAAGAGGCCGGTCGCGCGATCCTCGCCGAGCGAAGCCGGACGCCGTTCCGCAGCATTGACGATCTCGCCGGCCGCGTTCAGGAATTGCGTCGTGATGAAATGACCACGCTCGCAGAGGTCGGCGCATTGAATCCGCTGCAGGCAGCGCATCGCCGGGAGGCGCTGTGGCAGGGAGGGCGTGCCACGCGCCCGGCGGGTCCGCTGTTGCAGGAGGTTCCGGAAACAGCGCCGGAATCACCGCTGGCACGCATGTCCGTTGAGGAGCGGCTCACGGCGGATTATCACGGGACGGGCGTCAACCTGGGCCGGCATCCTATGGCCCTGCGACGCGCGGAGATGAATGAACTCGGAGTGACACCGGCATCGCTCCTGCCGCAGGTTCCGTCAGGCGGACACGTGCGTGTGGCCGGCTGCGTCATCACGCGGCAGCGGCCAGGGACAGCTAAGGGAATTGTGTTTCTGACTATGGAGGATGAGACTGGTATCTCAAACGCCGTGGTGATGCCGGATATTTTGGAGCGGTATAAAATGGCGATTCTCAATCAACCGTTTCTGATGGTGGAAGGAGTGATTCAGAATGTCGACAGCGTGATTCACGTGCGCGCGATGCGGGTCGAACCGCTGCGTCCTTTTACAGCCAGCCCTCCTTCGCACGATTTTCATTAGTGAGCTGCGCGATGATAGGAAAGTAAAGTTATGCCGAGTATGTCCAGGATTACTCCTACTACCGATGAGATCGCGGCTATGGCATCACGAGGGAAAGATGTCTCTCCCAGCCCAAATGTCGCTGGAGGTAGAGGACCGGAAACCCGCGCTGCGCTGCAGCGTCTTCGAGATCGCAACCGGCAATTCGAACGAGCCCCCCGTCCCGGGAATCGCTTCCAATATCTTAAATTATTTTAAATTATCCCGCGAAACACTTGACATACACACGGGGGGAAGTACACTCTTCCTTTTAAGGCTATATCGTGAGTCTTTCACGAGAGAATTGACGACATTCACTCGCATTTCCTTGCGCCGGACGGACAGTCTTGCCCGCCCAAATCACGCATAAGGTCGGGCCGGACCTAACCACCACCAGTAGTGAACTGTAACTACGCGAGCCGACAACAACCTGGGGAGAACACCGCCGTCGCGACTACCCGTAGTTTGTAATTCGTATTGACGACCCATAAACCACGCAAGCATATTCAACTAACTGGAGGCCCAACGAAGCCACAACAGTGTGACGCACACCGCTCGGCTTTATCTCCACGCGGTCAAGGCCGCCTTCTGCCTCTTGCCGCGATCACCGCAATCGTTATGCCGCAAATGGGCAGCGGCAGCCGTTGGCGAGACCACGGGCAACATCCATTACAGACAACGACAACGTCGGGGATCGGCACGACGCACCAGGGAACCGAGATGAATTCAGCCGCCGATGAACGCAGATAAACGCCGATAAGAACGGGACTGTCTTGTTATCGGCGTTTATCTGCGTTCACCGGCGGCCATTTCTAATCTCCTCCACCGGTAACGTCGGCCGCAACGCGACGTCCCCGAGAGACGATGCACGTACCCACAAAATCCGCTCGCTTACCCACTCACTCCCATCGCAGGGCCTGCATAGGATCGACGCGCGTCGCCCGCCTGCCCGGCAGATACCCTGCCAGGGTCGCCACACACGCAATACCCACGACCGCCATAGCTATCGTCGCGGCGTCCGCGGGCTGGATGCCATAAAGCTGCGCCTGGACAAACCGGCTCAAACCCACAGCGGCCGGAATTCCGATCAACAAACCCACCGCCAGCAGCATGAGCACTTCACGCATGACGAGCCAAGCAACATCTCCACGCCTCGCGCCAAGAGCCATGCGAATGCCGATTTCACGAGTCCTCCGCGTGACCGTATAAGCCATCACCCCGTAAAGTCCGATGGCGGCGAGCAGCGTGGCGAGAATGCCGAAAGCGCTGGCCAGGCTCGCGACCAGCCGCTCGGTAATCAGCGTCTTATCTGCCTGGTCGACCATCGTCCGCACTTGGTACATCGGCAGATTCGAGTCCAGGTTCTGTACCAGACCGCGCAGCGACGCGAATCCGGCGTTCGAAGGCTGCGTGGTTCTCACATAAGCCGTCATCTCCGTTGCGAAGTCGACTTGGGTGTAAGGCAGATAAAGCTCTATCGGTATGTCCTGCCGGAGGTCCTCATATTTTGTATCGCCCACCACGCCGACGATCGTCATATCCGTCTTGGTTCCTGGATCGCTTCCCATGCCGATATGCCGCCCGATGGGATTGCGGTCGCCGAAGAAATGCTTGACGAACTTTTGATTGACCACCGCGACCTTGGGAGCGTCTTTTTCGTCGCGCTCGTCGAAATCCCGTCCCAGTTGAACCGGAATCCCCAGAGTCTTAAAAAAATCCGGCGCGATATAGTTCATGTGCGGATCCATGCGTTCTCCCTGTTTGCGGGGGTAGCCCTCGATCGTGATCGAACTGTCCCACTCGTCTCCCGAGAGAATCGGCACCACGGCCAGGGTTGCCGATTGTACGCCCGGAAGCGCGTCCATTCCTTCGCGCAATTGCCGGAAAAAATGCATCGTGCGCGCATCCGCGTATCCATTGAGATGGGGATCCACGGTAAAAGCCAGCAGGTTTTGCAGACGGAATCCCGGGTCCAGATCGCGCAGATTTTGCAGGCTTCGAATGAACAGTCCAGCGCCAATCAGCAACAGCAAGGAGAGCGTGACCTGGGCAATAACCAGAATCTTCCGCATGCGGATGGAGCCGCCGCCGACGACTGCGCCGGCTTGGTCCTTGAGCGTTCCTGCCAGATCGGGACGGCTGGCCTGCAGCGCCGGCGCGAGGCCGAAGAGTACGCCTGTCAGAATCGTGACGCCGGTCGTGAACAGCAGCACGTTCCAATCCGGAGCGGTCGAAATGTGCACGGGCGAGTCGCCCGCGGGGATGAAGGCGATGAGCAGGCGGTCCAGCCAGACAGCTAACGCGAATCCTGCTGCGCCGCCGCAGAGGGATAGCAGCAGGCTCTCGGTGATCAGCTGTGAAATGATCTGTCCGCGGGAAGCTCCGAGCGATAACCTCACGGCCATCTCTTTCTGCCTGGCCGCCGCTCGCGCGATCAGCAGATTGGCAACATTGGCGCACGCGATCAGCAACACCAGCGCCACTACCCCCATCAACACCAGCAGGGGCTTCTCCATTTGCCGCCGCAGACCGTCGCGTCCTTTGGATGCCGGCAGTACATCCATCCACCCCTTCAGAAACTGCTGGCGCGTGTAAGTCGACGCCTTCGCGAAAGCTGCGTCATGAGTCTCCATCTCCAACTGCTGGTGGTAGAAAGGTTGGAGCGCCGCTTTGGCCTGCTGAATGGTAACGCCCGGCTTCAACCTTCCGAACGCGTTCACCCAATGGCCCCGCCGGTTCCATAGCGTATACCAGCGCCAGGGAAAGACTGCCGGCTGCATCATCATCGGAATCCTCACCTGCGGCGACTCTCCCGGATCCACGCTGTGAAAGCCCTTCTCGCTGACGCCGATGATCGACATCGCTTTCCCATCCACCACCAGCTTCTTGCCGAGCACATCCGGCTTGCCGCCAAAGCGATGTTGCCAGTAGTCATAGCTGATGACCAGGTAAGGATGCGCATTCGCATGCAGATCGTCGCTCGCCGTGAACACTCGTCCCAGGGCTGCGCCAATTCCCAGCACATTGAAAAAGTTTCCCGAGACCAGTTCTCCCTGGACGCGATCGGTTCTGCCCCCGTCGCTAATGCTCAACGCCACCGATTTGCGGCAGAACATGCCGCTGAAAATATGAGTTTGATCCCGGATCGCCTGGTACATTGGATATGAAATCGCGTTACTGCCCGTATTGCTTCCGTAGTTCAACCCGTGGCCGCTCAGCAGCACCAGTTGCTGCGGATCGCGCACCGGCAGCAACTGAAGCAGAACCTGGTTGATCAGCGAGAAGATGGCCGTATTTGCGCCGATGCCGAACGCCAGTGACGCTACGGCGACGAATGTAAACATCGGAGATTTTCTCAGCGTCCGAAGAGCGAAGCGGAAGTCGCGCATAAAGGGCATAGCAGTAGTACCTTGTGACGCGCGAAAGGTTACCCGGTTGGCAAGAAGCCGGTAGGATGTTGGTATGGTGACAAAGCTGACGGCCGCGCTTCTCTGCCTTGCGGTGACTCGCCCGCACGCGTTCGGAGGCACAGCGCTTGTCCTCGATCGCACCCACCAGAGCCAGGTCTTTCATGAACTTCGCCACTATCGCATCTTCCTCCCCGCCGATTACGACACCTCCGGTAAACGTTATCCCGTCGTGTACTTCTTTCACGGCTACAGTGAGCGCTACAACCAATGCATTGCCGGTCACAATTACGACCAGGGCTCGGACTACGGCGGCGATAATTTCGCCAACTTCGTTGGCGCCCATGATCTGATTGTGGTGCGCTGGGACGGCTTCAATCCCCGGTCCGCGGACGAAAACTACATCCGGCCTTACAACATAGGTCCGGTGGAAACGGACAGGCAATTCCCCCTCTATTTTCCGGAACTCGTCCGCTACATCGATTCGACCTATCGCACCATTGCCGATCGTGAGCACCGGGGTACGTCCGGGTTGTCGATGGGAGGTTTCATGTCTTCATGGGTCGCGGGAAAATATCCCGACCTGGTTTCCAGTATGTCGAACTTCATGGGCTCCTCGGAGTTCATCGTCGGCCCGCGCGAGTTCCCCGTCGAGTACCGGCACGAGGAGATGCGCGACAACTACGATGGCTTGCGCACTCGCATCATCATGGGTACTGACGATTTCATCCAGTTCTATCATCGCCGCATGAATCTCATCTGGGACTACACGCAGCCATACCATGAGTCGGAAATCTTCAAATCCGATCACGGTACTCCCGGAATCGCGAAGACCATGATGTTTCATTTGCGCGCGTTTGCCGATCCGCTCGCGAGGCCTGGCGTGTGGAACCACATCGACGTCTATCCGGAGTTTTCCGTGTGGGGTTGGGAGGTTTCAACTGACCGGAAGGAGCCTGGTTTCACAGTCCTCCAGAACGTGTCGCCCTCAGGATTTCGTTCGAGCGTTCGCGAATGGCTGCCGACCGGACGGGTGCTGGCTGGGGTGAAGGTGCGGATCACTACGCCGGCATCTTTCCGGCCTGGCGAATCCGTGAAGGTCCATGTGCTTCGTCTTCGAGACGGCACAGCGCAACATCTGCGGGAAAAGGCGGATTCAAGCGGCCGCTTGACGCTTACTCTGGATGGAGAAGATTGTGAAGTCGGCATCGGCTCAGAGCCGCGGCTCGTTCTGACCGGAGCCACAATCGATGGAGCCGCGTGGGCCACGGATTCCGAACCGGTTCATCTGCGCGCTCACTTTCTCAACAACGGCGATCATGCCACCTCAGCGGCGCGGCTGCATTGGGAGTCTTCGGATCCGGCGGTACAACTGGCTGACGCGGCTCTCGCGCTACCATCCCTGCCTCCCGGAAAATCCCTGGATGTCCCTCTCACGTTCACGGTTGCCGACGGAACGCGCGAGATCGTCAAATTGTTTGCAGTGGGCGGAAAAGTGCGTCTGCCGCTGGAGATTCCGACCTATCCATCCGCACCAGCGGCTACCGATTTCCGCATCGCGGACGGTGTCTCGTTGCCCGTCTATCAACAGGGCATCAAGGTGCAGCCGTTGATGTTGGGAACGGGGAATGGCGATGGCCAAGCCAATGCCGGCGAACGGATTGCCATCCTGCTGCCGGACGGCGATGCTTACCGGGCCGCGGAACTCTTCTCGAACGATGCCTGCATCGATCTGACGCGGCGCACATCCGATAACTGGGGGCCCTACGATCACGTCGGCGCTTCAGCGAAGATTTCTCTGCCGCTGATAAAGGCCGGGTGCGCGTCCGGCCATGTCGTTCGGGCGTTGGCTCGCATACAATTGCCGGACAAACCGAATCATCACATCCGTTATGCAGTGGTCGAGTTCCAGGTGAAATAGCGTCAGCATGGAGGCTATTTCTCTCAATCTGAGTTTGACTCCGCATGGTCGCCTGGCCCTCATTCCCGATCCGGCCGCACCGTCTCTCGACAGCCCACTGCAAGAGCGTCTGCTGAAAGCGTTCGAACGTGGATCGGGACACGGCCTCCTCCTCTTAAGCGCGAGCGCAAGCGCCTACGCCCTGCCGCCGGTGTTGGCCTACTGGAGCGGATTCGCCGTGCGCTATATAACCGCGCTGTGTGCCCGACAGGATAGCGATAGGGCGCCAGCAGCCGTTTCGACTCCTCCGGACAACGAACTGGAGCGGATCGCGCTCTCAGCGCCGCCGATGACCGGCGCGGAGTATCTAACCGCCGCTGTGCTCGCAGGCCTCTGGCAGGAGCTCGATGCCGCGTTTGCGATCGAGCTCGGCGAGTCGAAACAGGGGGTCCAGGAATTCCTGAAGAACCAGAATCCCGCATGGAATCTGGTGGGCCGCGTACACTTCAATGTCGCGGAAAATCGTAAGGACCCTGACTCCCCGTTCGCGTTTCTCGCGACCTACACCACCCGCCTCTCGGCGCAATCCAAAGCGCAGCACCTGCCGCTGGGACAGGCGCTCAGCGAGTACGCGGGCGCAGCGAATCAGGAGCGTCTTCTTTCTCTTCTGCTCCCGGTCCAGCGCGCGTCGGAAACTTGCCCGTGGCTGAAACAGATGGTGGATGCAGGCGAGATCTTCCACCCCTTGCGCTGGTCTCCTGGCGAGGCTTTGCAACTCCTGCGGGATGTTCCGCAGCTCGAGAATGCGGGCGTGGTGGTTCGCATGCCCGCGGCGTGGCGGGGCAAACGTCCGCCGCGGCCGCGCGTGACCGGCAGCGTGGGAGGCAAGCCGCCGTCCGGCTTGGGCCAGGACGCGCTGCTCGACTTCCGCATGGAAGTCACCCTCGATGGGGAAGCTCTCACGCCTGACGAGATCCGCGAACTCCTCGCCAGGTCGGATGGGCTCGCCCTGGTTCGTGGACGCTGGGTCGAGATCGACCGGGACCATCTCGCCAGCATGATCGACCGCTTTAGCCAGGTGGAGCGTGCGGCGCAGGAGAACGGGCTGGCCTTCGGCGAAGCCATGCGGTTGCTTGCCGGCGCGGACGTTGCGCCAGAAGATGCGGCCGTCGCCGACGATGCCGATTGGGCGCAGGTTGTCGCGGGTCCATGGCTGGCGGAAACCTTACAGGGGCTGCGTGATCCCCAAGGTTTGGCGCAGGTCAATCCGGGTGACGGGTTGCAAGGTATCCTGCGCCCGTATCAGCAGATCGGAGTGCGCTGGCTCTATCTGCTGGCAAAGCTAGGACTCGGAGCTTGTCTCGCCGACGACATGGGACTCGGCAAAACCATTCAGGTCCTCTCGCTACTTTTGGTGCTCAAGCAGCAGGAAAACGCGAAACCTCAGCCGAGCCTGTTGGTCGCTCCGGCGTCCCTGCTGGCCAATTGGGCATCGGAGATCGAGCGCTTTGCACCCGGGTTAAAGGCTCTGGTTGCGCATCCCTCGGCTCTCTCGGCGTCCGAGCGGAAGGCTATCGACGCTGGGTGCCTCCGGGATGTCGACCTGGTGATAACCAGCTACGGCTCCCTACTCCGCATCCCTTGGCTGGCAGACACCTCATGGAGACTCGCCGTACTCGACGAGGCGCAAGCCATCAAGAATCCCAATGCCAGGCAGACCCGCGCGGTAAAACAACTAAAGGCGGGCGCGAGATTGGCGCTCACCGGCACGCCGGTAGAGAACCGGCTGGGCGATTTGTGGTCGATTTTCGACTTCGTCAATCCGGGACTGCTGGGCTCGGCCAAGGACTTTTCGAAATTTGCCAAACGCCTCGCCGAGCGCCATCACGGCTCGTATGGTCCGCTCCGCGAACTGGTGCGTCCGTACATTCTGCGGCGTCTCAAAACCGATAAGTCCGTGATTTCGGACTTGCCGGACAAAACTGAGATCAAGGCGTTCTGCCCGTTGAGCCGCCGGCAGGCCGCCCTTTATGAGCAGGCAGTGAAGGAGTTCGCGGAACAACTCGCGCAGGCAACTGGGATGCAGCGCAGAGGCCTTGTATTGTCTTACCTGATGCGTTTCAAACAGATCTGCAATCATCCTTCTCAATGGTTGGGAGACGGCGCTTGGCACGAAAGCGATAGCGGCAAATTGGGACGTTTGCGCGAAATTGCCGAGGTGATTGCGTCCAGGCAGGAGAAAATGCTCGTGTTCACGCAATTCCGTGAAGTGACCGCGCCGCTCGCCGTTTTCCTTGAGTCGATTTTCGGAAGGCCCGGCCTGGTGCTGCACGGCGAGACGGAGGTGAAAAAACGCAAGGATCTGGTACGGCGCTTCCAGGAGGATGAATCCCTTGGCTTCTTCGTGCTATCGCTGAAGGCTGGCGGGTCCGGCCTCAACCTGACGGCCGCGTCGCACGTGGTACATTTTGACCGTTGGTGGAATCCGGCCGTGGAGAGCCAGGCGACAGACCGTGCGTTTCGCATCGGCCAGACGAAGAATGTCCTGGTGCACAAGTTCGTCTGCCGCGGTACCGTGGAGGAGAAAATCGACGAGCTGATCGAGTCCAAGCGCCAGCTAACCCAGGACCTGCTGGAAGGCGGCGCCGGCTTGCTGCTCACCGAAATGAAAGACGACGAACTACTTAAGTTGGTGGCGCTGCATCTTAGTACGGCGCTGCAGGAGACGTAGGCGGTGGGATACAACGGCTGGGGTTACGCGCCCTATATTTCAGCGGCTGAACGGCGGCGTAAGGCCGAGTACGAGATGGAGAAGCGCAGGAAACAAGGGCATTCCGTCTCCCCCATCTGCATTGAAGGCCGTGCTATCGCCACCACCTTTTGGGGCAAATCCTGGTGCAAGAATCTGGAAAGCTATAGCGACTACGTGAACCGTCTGCCGCGTGGGCGTACCTATGTGCGCAACGGCTCGGTGGTCGACCTGCAGATTACCGCCGGCTCTATCGAGGCGTACGTGAGCGGCTCAGCATTGTACAAGGTCACTCTGAAAGTCGCGCCGGTCGCCAAAACGCAGTGGAAGGCCATCTGCAGCGATTGCTCCGGTTCTATCGATTCTCTCGTCGAATTGCTCCAGGGACGCTTGTCCAAGAGCGTGATGGAGCGGATTTGCCGGCAGCGCGAAGGGCTCTTTCCGTCGCCTGCCGAGATACAGCTTTCCTGCAGTTGTCCAGATGCGGCCCGCATGTGCAAGCATGTCGCCGCAGTCCTCTATGGCATCGGCGCGCGCTTTGATCATCAGCCCGAACTTCTCTTCCGTTTGCGTGCGGTAGATGAAATGGAACTTATTTCTGGCGCGGGCAAAGCCGCTCTGCTGGCGACGCCGAGACCGGACCCCGCAAAGGTCCTCGGAGGAGAAGACCTCGCCGCGCTGTTTGGCCTCGACATGGCGGAGAGCGCCCCTTCACACTCGGAAGCACCGAAAAAGCCGCGTTCGCGCAAGTCTCTTCTCCAATGACACCCTTCACCTCATTTCATCGCAGCCAAAAAGCCATTTGCGCATCTGAAAGGAAGCCGTTTGGTTCCATCACTCCGAATCATTTCCTCGACGCTGCTCTTTTCACAGTGTCAAAATAGATCGCCCAACGCCAAAGTTCGTCTCACGCAGGCCTCAGAGTTGCGGCAGGCTTCCTCCGCTTGGCATAGATTCCCAGAAACAATCCCGCAAACAGTCCGGCTCCGGCAAGGACAAAACGGTTGGGAGCCACAGGAGTTTCCGGCAGGCTGGCGGAATCCAGAAGGTCGAGAGTCTCATGCGGATTACGCCGGTGCGATTTTACGGGTGAGGGAAAGACCGGGCCCAGATTTCCGGAGATGCACTCGACATACTCGTAGCCAGTCTTCCCGATGCAGTTATCGGTGGTGCGGCGCGGGGGATGATAGACCATCAGATCGGCCTCAGTAACGATGAACTCCGAGTCGACGAATTTAGTGACCAGAGCGGAAACCACGGCCTGGGTTTTGAACCTGTCGGGATAGGTGAAGGAAATGGTGAACTCGGAGCGGGAATGTGGGGCTTCGATTTTCAGATTCCTGCGCATGACGGTTAGCACTGCCGTCACGGGTTGCTGTTCACGCTGCTTGTGATAGAGGTCGAGCGATCGCCTTTGAATGATCTCCCCGAGACTCTCATCGCTGAGGATCTCCAGCTCCTTTTTGCGCAGCCAAGCCGCCATTTCAGCTTCTTGCATGTAACGCGGGACGGCGTTCGCAGCTGGAGTCAGGAAGACGCGCAGCGTGCTTTTAGAGGTGTATTGATTCGGGATCAGCAGGGATAGCGCCGACACGGCCGCGCACCCGGCCAGGCCGAAGCCCGCCACGGCAAGGGTCCATCGAGCCCGCCAGCGCAACAAAGATACAACGACCCCGATGAGCAGCCCCGCGCAGAGCCCATAAGCGAGAAATGCGACACGGTCCGGCGCCACCGGAGCTTGCGGCAGATTCGCCGGCGGGGCTGCGAAGCTCGCCCGCTCCGCCATACGCCCGGCGTCGATTACCTTCCCGGTGATTGCATCGACCACGGCCTGGGCTTTATATCGATCCTCATAGGCGAACGAAACGCGGTAGGCGGACTTGTCGCCCTCCTTCAACGGCTCAATCCGCAGCCCTTTCGTCTTCATCTCTTCGATCACATCTTCGAGAGGCTGACGGTTTCTTTGGCCCCGATAGAGATTCAGGTCCGGCCTTTGGATCAATTCCGACAGACTATGGCGAGTCGTAACGTCCCGCCAGGCGCGTTGAAATACCTGCGGATCATAGGCGCCCGCGCGAATCACAGCAGATGAAACATAAACCTTGGGCCAGAAGAACGATACTGCAATCGCGATGACCGCGCCGGCCAGCGTCAACACGCCCACCAATTTCAAAGAGCTTGACCACGTCTTCAGCTGCATCATCGCCGCTCCTCGCAAAATATCCGCCAGGTCCGCCCAGCGTGGCTCGACGCCATCGAGCAATGCGCCGAACTCGTCCCCATACCGGTCTCGCCAGCGCCGGGGATACAGCCTGGCCGCCAAGCCCAGCCACCGTCTCATGCGTGTTTCAGCCTCTTCAACGCCGTTCTGACGACCCGTTCGAGACTCGCGGTCTGTTCCTCCAGCACTTTGCGGCCGGCCGCGGTGATCGCGTAGGGCTGCCGCCGGTCGTCCGATGCGACTGGCCGAATCAGGCCGCGCTCTTCGAGGCGGGTGATCGCACCGTAGAGAGTTCCCGGCCCCAACCGTACTTCCGCGAACCGCTCGATGTCCTCCATCATGGCGTAGCCGTGTTTGTCGCCGTCCGCCAGGCTGGCGAGTATAAGAAGATTTGGGTCGTTCACAATTTATTCCGTATCACGTAGTATCGTACGACGTAGTAGTGAGGCTGTCAAGGCCGCCGTTGAAGGCGAATAAGGGCACCGCCTGAAGTCGTCCATAATTAGAGAGACGCCTTCATCCGTGGAACAACTCATAAAAAATCAGTCTGCCGAGAGTCGCGCGGCAAAATTGCTACGCGAGATCTTTGAGTCCGGACGCCCGATCACCTACGTTCATACGCCTGAGGAGCAGCGCGTCGGAAATGTGTTGCGCGAAACCGCTGAGAGAATGGCAGCGGCGCGAAGCATGCCCGTCTGGACCTGGACCCTCACGGAAGGACTGCGTCGCGATGGCGCTGCCTCCGAGCCAGGCACCGCGGACCCCCGCGCGGCGCTCGACTTCATTGCCGCGCATTCGCATGCCGCCATCTTCCATCTCAAAGATTTTCATGAGCCGCTGCGCGAGTTTCCCGAGATCCGGCGCCGACTGCGCGACGTTTACGAAGAATGTTTCGACTGCCCGAAATATGTCGTTATCACCTCGCCGGTCCGGTTCATTCCGGAGGAACTCGAGCGCAGCGTCGTATTCGTCGAACTGCGGCCACCCGACGTGGTGGAACTGGCGGCTTTTCTGCGTGAGGAATCGAAGGATAGCTCGAGTGAGGAAGTCTACTTTCAATTGGCACGCGCTCTCCAGGGCTTGAACCTCGACGAAGCTCGCTATGCCGTGCGGCGGGCCATGGCGCACAGCCCGGTGCTGGGACCCGATTCGATACCTTTCCTGCTCGAAGAAAAAAGACTGCTGGTGAATCGCAGTGGGACCGTCGAATTCATTTCGTCGGGCACGACACTCGGCGAAGTCGGCGGTCTCGAATATCTCAAGAAATGGTTACTGGACCGGCGCAGATTGTTTCAGATGCGGGATGAGATCGATAGCGAGATCGTGCCCAAGGGCTTGCTCATGATGGGGATGCCGGGCTGCGGCAAGAGCCTGGCGGTGAAGGCCATCGCATCGTCACTTTCAACTCCCTCTGTACCGGGTGGACATGGTCGAGATCTTCTCGGGGCGGCATGGCAAGCCTGAGGGCGCGTTTGTTGCGGCGTGCAAGATGATGGAGGATATGGCGCCGGCGGTGCTGTGGTTCGACGAGATCGAGATGGGCATCACTTCGAACGATTCCGGCGGAGAGCAGGGGCGCATCTTCGGATTTCTTCCTGACGTGGATGCAGGAAAAGGTGCGCGGGTTATTCGTCGCCGCGACGGCCAATCGCATCAACCTGCTGCCGCCGGAGATGATCCGCAAAGGGCGATTCGACGAGGTCTTCTTTGTGGACCTGCCGGTGGACGAAGAGCGCATCGAGATCTTTAAGATTCATCTGGAGCGCAGAGGCGTGGATGCATCGCGGTTCAACCTTCCCGAGTTGAAGCAGTTTACCATCGGCTGGGCTGGAGCGGAGATCGAACAGTGCGTGGTGTCAGCGATCACCAAGGCGAAGTTGGAGGATCGTGAACTAACCGACCACGACCTGGTTAAGACCGCCGTCAGTATCGTCCCGCTCTCGCGAACCATGAAGGAGCAGATCGATCTGATTCGGGCGTGGGCGTTCGAGCGCGCAGTGCGAGCCTCCCCTCGCCAGGGAAAGTGACGGGCGGAAAGTGTCGTGGCACATCATTCCGCGGGTTGGAGACGCCGCACCCAGATATTCCGGTAGCGCACGGCCCCGTGATGATTCTGCAGTTGTAGCGGCAGTTCGGCGGGATGCGGCTTGTAGGTTCCAAGCTTGGCGTGGGGAGTGTCGCCGATAATTTGGCGGTGGTTCTGGACGAGAACGCCATTCCAGACCACCGTCACATAAGCCGGACGCGCCAGCTTCTCGCCCTCAAAACGAGGAGCCTCGAAGAAGATATCGTAAGTCTGCCACTCACCTGGTTTGCGCGCGGCATTTACCAGTGGAGGATACTGTCCGTATATTGACGCCGCGCCCCCGTCAGCGTAGGTGGGATTGTCGTACGAATCAAGTACCTGCACTTCATAGCGCCCCATCAGGAGCACGCCGCTGTTCCCTCGCTCCTGGCTCTTGCCATGCACGTCAGTCGGCGAGGTCCATTCCAGGTGAAGCTGCATGTCGCCGAACTTGTCCCTGGTCTCGATGCCGCCGACCTTGTCGACCACTTCCATATAACCGTCCTGTAGTTTCCATTTCGGCTCGATCGGTTGACCCTTCACCATGGTGGCCCACTTCGCAAATCCGGTGCCGTCAAACAGGACGATGGCGTCGGATGGCGGACGGCCGGCCTTTTCCTGAGTACTCGCGGTGCCCGGTGTGATGACCGTAGGCTGGGGACGGCTTACATCGTGAACGCGCCATTTTCCACCCGGCAGGTACGGCGTATCGTCATAGCCCAGCGTGTGGTCCGCATGCGCGGGCGGTGGCGCCGGCGTCTGGGCAGCGGCATAAGCGGCGATCAAAAGCGCAGCAAAGAGAAGTCGGGTTTGCATGTTCTATATGATGTTACTTGAATGAGTGCACAACAGAAAGCAACTTCCCTAGGGATCACATTTGAGAAGGCCACCCCCGGTTATTTGAATCTCTGCATCCGGTCGGGTAACCAGTTAATTTCATCAGGACACGTGAGTTCGCTTAAAGGCAAGCTGGGCGCGGGTTTGACGACCGAGCAAGGCTATGAGGCGGCGCGCGAGTGCGCGTCGAAAATTCTGCAATCGGTCTGGAACGCGCATGGCACGCTCGACGGCCTGCGTGTGATCAAAGTGCTGGGCTGCGTCAATTCGGCGCCGGAATTTGTAGAGCAGCACCTGGTCATCAATGGCGCGTCCGATCTGCTTCACGAAATCTTCGGTAAGCAGGGGGATGGTTACCATGCTCGCAGCGCCTTAGGCTTCGCGTCTCTGCCGACGGGAGCAGCCGTGGAAGTGGAAGCGGTATTCGAGGTAAAGGATTAGATGCTGATCTTTGATTCTCACCTTGATCTTTCCTGGAATGCGTTGGGATGGAATCGCGATCTGCGCTCCAGCATCGCGGCGATCCGGGCTGCTGAAGCCGGGATGACGGACCGCGGGCGCGGCACCAATACCGTCTCACTGCCGGAGATGCGGCGTGGAGAAGTGGCTATCTCCATCGCGACCCTGCTTGCCCGCTGCAATCCCGCCGGCCGCAGCATGCTCGATTACCGCACCCAGGAGATCGCGTATTCCGTGGCGCAAGGCCAACTCGCCTACTATCGAGCCCTGGCGGACGATGGCGTTTGCCGCCTGGTGAAGGACGCTGCGGCGTTGAAGAAGTCCTTCGCGGAATGGCAGTCCGGAAGTGCGGATGCGCCGTTCGGCTTCATTATCTCGATGGAGGGCGCCGATCCCATTCTTTCTCCCGCCCAAATCGACCGCTGGTGGGACGACGGTCTGCGTGCGTTGGGCATGGCACACTACGGGCCCAGCGCCTATGCTCACGGGACGGGTTGCTCGGGACCGTTGACCGCCAAAGGCCGGGATCTGTTGCGTGGCATGGAAGCGTGCGGCATGATTCTCGACCTCACGCACATGGCCGACGAAAGTTTCTGGGAAGCACTTTCCATCTTTCACGGACCGGTTCTCGCCAGCCATAACAACTGCCGTGCGCTGGTTCCCGGAGACCGGCAGTACAGTGACGATCAGGTGCGCGCGATCATTGAACGCGACGGCGTGATCGGTTCCGTGTTCGATGCCTGGATGTTGGTTCCGGACTGGAAAATCACCACGCCGAATACGGCTACGCTCGCGTCCGCAGTCGATCAAATGGACCACATCTGCCAGTTAGCCGGCAATACGCGCCACGTGGCCCTCGGCAGCGATCTTGATGGAGGGTTTGGCACTGAGCAGACCCCAACCGACCTGAATACCATCGCGGACCTGCAGAAAATACCCGATATCCTGCGGGGGCGGGGGTATAGTGAAGCGGACATCGCAGGCATCTTCCACGGCAACTGGATGCGCTTCTTCGAAAAAGCGTGGTCGTAACACGCGCGACGATTTTTGCGCTTTTGAAAAAAGGCCACTTTGGCGCCGACCGCCCTACAGGCAGTGTGAGCAGGCTGAAGCCGGCTGAAGCCTGTCACACAGTAAGCTACGGCAAGATCTCGAGATAATCTAACGCGGCGGGATCGCCGGTGTCCGGCACACCTTCAACCCGGATTCGGTCGCCTGGGCGCAGAGCCACGCCCCGAAGTTCCCGGCGTACCGACGAAGAGGCGTCCAGCTTTCGAGCCGGGAAGCGGCCGGCTGCGCTCCAATCGTCCACCTGCTGCTGATTGACGAACAGCCGGAACTTCGCAATACCGGCGGGCAGGTCGAAATACTGAACGCGCAAGGTGTACCACCCCGGGGCGCCGTCGAATTGCGTGGTAGCTGCGCACTCGGCAGCCGCGCACGCGATAGCGGCGCCGCCCGATGCATCCTCCCACGGCCTGACGGGTTGCATACGATAGCCGTCAAGCTGCATCGACTCGGCTTCGACTCGCCCCGGGTACTGGCCTGCCCGCCCTTTCACATCAGAAATGCCTGAAGTCTTCCAAAACCACGTGACAACCGCATCGCGCCAGACTTGCGCCTGCCCTGCCTGGTATTCGAGTTGCGCGAGAACCTGCTGGTAACGCTGGTCGTCTATGCGGCCTTTGAGCGACTGCCAGTCGCGAACGTAGCGTTCGACGGTCTCCGCGCCGTCGTAGTGCGAATCGTAAATGTATTGAATGACAGTCTTGCCATCGTGCAGCACGTGCGTGTACGGGACATGATGTAGGAACAGCACCAAATTGTCAGGACAAGCGGCCAGCGACTCGTAGAGCCGGGCCACTTCCTGGCGATACTGGCCGATGTAGCCGGTGCCGGTAGCGACGGTCCGATCCATCCCGACGCCCTCGGCATCCGCGCGATGCCATTGGCCCCAACCGTTATTTTCCGACGCTTCTACCGCGACCCCGTAGTGATTGCCGACAATGTCGGTCAAAGTCTGCAGCCCCAGCGGACCGGTGTAATTTTCAAACGTACGCCAGGACGTCAATTGCAAGTTATCGACAGTCTTATCCACTTCAGGATCGTTGCCAAACGTGAGGCGCGTCCACTCACCGGCGATGGCGCGGGCCGTTAGATCGGGCTTCCATGCAAGCCGTCCGAAGCCGTAGAGATTCGCTTGCGACATGTGGTTGCCGAACCAATTGGAGTCCAGCCCGACGTTGGAGACGCCGACGAATCCCCCTGTGTGCCCCCCAAAGGCTTTTCCCGCCACGATCGCCTTCACCGGTGTGGAATCGCGGATATCGAAATCGAGCGTCTCTTTCCACATGGGAACGAGGAAAACCGTGTGACGAGCCTGGCCGAAGTATTCCTGAGTGATCTGCAGTTCGATCGCCTGATTGGTTTTCTCGAGCGCTCCGAATAGCGGGGAAGCCGGCTCGCGGACCTGGAAATCGATGGGACCATGTTTGATCTGGATAACGGCGTTATCGTCAAACTTTCCGTCGAGGTCACGGAAGTTATCGTATGCGGCGCGCGCTCGGTCGTTCTTGAGATTGTGCCAGTCCATATGGTGGTCGTAGACAAATCCGCGATAAAAGATCAGTCCCCCGTGGGGAGCCAGCGCGCGAGCCACGACATTCGCGGCATCCGCGTGAGTACGGTGATAGGCGGAGGGGCCTACTCGACCTTCAGAATCCGCTTTCATGACGAATCCTCCCAGATCGGGAACGACCGCATAGAGTTCGTCGACCCTCGTCTTCCACCACGCGATCACTTTCGGCTCGAGCGGGTCGAAGGTATCGAGGCCGCCGATAGACTGAGGACTCCCGAAGTCCACCGAGATCGCCACCTTGACGCCCCAGGGCCGAAGGGCCGCCGCGATGCGCGCAATTTGCGGGAAGAATTCAGGGCTTAGAATCCGACGGTCGGCATTGACGTTATTGATCGAGCAGCCGTTAATGCCAATCGAGGCGAGCAGGCGTCCGTAGTCCGAGACGCGGCTAAGATCCTCGCGCGCTTTTCCGTTGTCCCAGAAAATCGAAGGGCCGCCATAACCGCGCTCAATGCTGCCGTCGAGGTTGTCCCAATGATTCACCCAGCGGACCGGCGCGTAAGGTGCGTCGCGTTCGTCAAGATTTGTGACCGGCTGACCCAGGGCAATTTTGCGCAGCAGCGCAAACGCGCCATACAACACTCCCCGGCCGTTCCCGGAGATGAGAATACAGGAATAACCGTCAATAGTTGTGGTCCGCAACGAATAGCCGTCAACGGGAGCAGAACCATCGCTTTGTAAGACGATCGCGCTTTCGCGAGGCGCCCCGGTCTGCTCACGCAGGGTTTTGCCAAGCATGCCTCGCACGCCGCGAACCAACTCGTGGCGCGCGCTGCCGACCAGCAAAGAGTCGTCGGAAGCAGTGACGACCGCTGGTATGGAAACTGGTTGCGCGACCGGCGCATACCGCAGCCACGCGTCATAACCGGTCTCCCCAAATAGCAGCGCGGGCAGGGCGAAAAACCAGACTCCGCGTATCACGAATTGACCCCTGACGCGAGATATCCGCCATCGATCGCGATGCACTGCCCGGTGAGAAAGCTCGCGCCATCCGACGCCAGCAGCACCGCGGCTCCCACCAATTCCTCCGGTTTGCCGAAGCGCGCCATCGGAGTACGCAGCAGCAATTCTCGCCCGCGCGGAGTGCCGTTGACAATGCCTTCGTTCAGTTCCGTAGGAAACACGCCGGGCGCGATGGCGTTGACCGAGATACCGTCCTTTGCCCATTCGCAGGCCAGACTTCGCGTCAGAGACAGCAGCGCCGATTTCGATGCACAGTAGGCCGCGACTTCGTGAAAAGCGAGGAAGGAGCCGAGTGAAGCAATATTGATGACCCGGCCCCTTCCGCTCGCCTTCAACGCGTCGTAAAAACACTGGCAGGAGCGGAGGGCCCCGTCGAGGTTGGTCTGCATAAGACAGGACCATTGCGCGAGCGATACGGCAGCCGTTGCTTGCTTGAACGTGTAGCCGGCGGCATTCACCAGGATATCGACGCGTCCGAACTGCTTGAGCACCGCGTCGCGCAGAGCGTCCAGGGATAAAGAGATCGGTAATGTCGGCCGTCTGATACAACGTAGCGACGCCGGTCTCTTCGATCTCGCGGCAGACGACTTCGAGTTGTTGTGCTCGCCGTCCAGTAGGGATGACGTGCGCGCCATGCTGCGCCAGGCCAAGCGCAAGGGCGCGGCCAATTCCAGACGTCGCGCCGATCACCACCGCGACCCGATCTGTCAGGTCTCAAGAGGTTCCCATGCATGTCTATGCCGGAATCCGCACCGGACGGTCGTCTTTGGGATCAGCCCAGCGGTCGTTGGGAATAATGGGAGTCCAGCCAGGACGCCCGGGATCCTGGTCATACGCGTAGCCGCCCAGCCGTTTGTAGAGTTCGTTATATTCGCGCGAGCTTTTCGCGATTCAGCGTAACGCCGAGACCTGGTTTATCGGGAACCCGGATCGCGCCATTCACATAGGGCATTAGACCGCCCTCGATGATATCGTCGGTCAGGTGGTGATAATGTGCGTCCGCCGCAAACGACAGGTTCGGGATAACCGCGCCAAGGTGCAGCATGGTCGCGAGTTGGATGCCGAGTTCGCCCGAAGAATGGACAGCGACGCCCAGCTGAAACGTCTCGCAAACCCCCGCGGCCTTCACGCATGCGCGGATTCCGCCCCAGAAAGTGGTATCGAGCAGAATGACGTCGACCGCGGTATCGAGGACGTTGGCGGCCAGTTGCTCGAAGTTCACGACCACGGTATTCGTCGCCAGCGGGACCCGCACCTTTTCGCGCGTGCGGCGCATTCCGTTGCAGTCCGTAGCACCGGATCCTCCAGATAATCGTTGCGAAGGCCCTCGATGCCTTGGCCGAAGCGAATGGCCTGCTCGGTGGACCAGACCGCATTGGGGTCGAAGCGAAAAGAATCGCCGGGAAACTCCGCGGCGACGGCGCGATAGACTTCCAGTTCGTAATCCGGATGGAAAACGCCGGCTTTTACCTTGTGAGTGGTGAAGCCATAGCGCTCTTTGAGCGCGCGCGCGTTCGCCAGCACTTGATCGATGGTGCGGACTTCGCCTTCGCCCGTCTTGGGATTCGGATAGCGGAAGAAGCAGTAGGCGGCGAAGGGCACGCTGTCGCGCAAGCGTCCGCCGAGAATGTCGCAAACGGGTACGCCCCACGCCTGCCCGAGGATGTCGAGGCAGGCGAATTCGAGCGCCGCCAGGATCTGAGTGCGATTGTTATAAAGCGACGCCGTAGGATTGGCAATCAGGAAGCGCATGTCCTCGAGCCGCGACCGGGTCGTGTCCCAGCAGGTAAGACTTAAGGGCGCGCACGCCCGCTTCGGCCGTCTCACCGCCTCCGCCCATCTCGCCCAAGCCGACGAGTCCAGTTATCGGTCTCGACTTCGACGATGGTGCGAACGAAGCGTCCCCAGTGGCAGCCATTGGCGTGCCGCAACGGCGCTTCGAGCGGGACGGTCACCGTGGTAGCACGGATATCCCGAATCTTCATATTTAGTTTTATACTACAACAAAATCTTATTTTTTCTACCGCCAGACTTTGCGTTCGCTCAGCTGTGTACCGACATTTCGTCGTTCGACAGGTTTGAGGTCTGGTCTTCGATAGTGGAAGTAAGCTGATTCTGTATCACTTCGATCTGTTCGATAATATTCTGGAATCGATGAATTTCCGCGGCGACCTGTCCGATGTCTTCCTCGATTGCCTGTGTCTCCCTCGTCACATCCCCGGTAGCAGTAGATGTGGTCTGCGCGAGTCGCTTCACTTCTCCGGCCACCACTCGAAAGCCGCTGCCGACATCACCCGCACGGGCGGCTTCGAGCATGGCGTTCAAAGACAGTAGATTGCTGGTCTGTGCGATGTTGTTAATCGTATCGTTGATTTTGTGGATCTCCTGGCTTCTGGCATTCAGTTGTTTCATTTTCGAGTTCGTGCTGTCAGTGGTCTGGACTGCGCGCTGCAGTAGCGTAGTCATATTGCCGCGCACGTCGCGGATGGCTTCCTGTAGTCGATCTTTCGAAGCCGTAAGTCGTTGATTCAACACCTTTTCGTCTTGGATATCCCGCACCGAACCGGTCACCCGCAAAGGCTTGCCATCTTTGTCGCGGAGCGTGATACCCCGCGCCAGGAACCATCTGTATTCGCCGGACCTTAACTGCAACCGGTACTCGATATCGTACGGCGTATTGCCAGATCGATCACTGAGATGCGCCGCGAACGCAGCAAACGTCCGATCCTTGTCCGAAACATGCAGCCGCGATCCCCAGCTGTCGAGCACGTTAGGAAAATCGTGTTCATCGCGAAAGCCCAGCAATTTACGGAAATACTCAGACCACCAGAAGGGTGTATCCGGACATACTTGACCATTTTCGGGATACTCCATATCCCACAGACCCTCACTTTTGCCGGCCAGTTCGAGACGAAGGTCCTTCGAAGCTGTAAGTTTCTGGTTCACCAGTTTTTCCTCGTGGATGTCGCGCAATGAACCGGTAACCCGCAAAGGCTTGCCATCCTTGTCGCGGAGCGTGTAGCCCCTCGCCAGGAACCACCTGTATTCACCTGACTTCAGCTGCAGCTGGTACTCGATATCATAGGGCGTATTTCCTGATCGATCATTGAGATGCGCCGCAAAAGCAGCAAACGTTCGGTCCTTGTCCGAAACGTGCAGCCGCGAACCCCAACTGTCGAGCACATTGGGGAAGTCGCGTTCATTTTGAAAGCCAAGTAACTTCCGGAAATGCTCTGACCACCAGAATGGCGTATCCGGACGCAGTAGACCGTCCTTTGGATACTCCATATCCCACAGACCCTCGCTCCTGCCCGCGAGCTCGAAACGAAGTTGCGCAGTCTTGAGCTGGTCCCGAAGCGATGATTCGTCGACGGCGCCGTTGCGCTCAGGTTCCGCGGACAATGATCCCTGCCGGGATCTGGGAAAAAACCACATGGCTATGATCAGCTCTCCTAGTATCTGTATGGTCTGGGTGGTCGCCGGGTATGCAACGCATAACAAAGCAGCACCCTGGTTGTACTATCGGCGGTAACTGACATTTTCTTTAGCGTTCGCGGCTCTGGCATCCAGCCGGTGCTTCGGACATTCCTCACCGGCAGGATCTGGTATTTGCCGTGCTACCGGCCGCACCAAGGCGGTTTTCCCTCCCACAGGAGCCGGATGCCCGCTTGATTGAAGGCGTTTGTTCCGAAGATCGAGCAAGCTCGATTGCGAGCGGCGATGGCGTTCGCCGTTCTCGCGCCACCACCCTATCCTCTATGTCCCGAGACGCAGGAGAGTGGCGCTTTTCCCCGTTTTGCAAGCCGCCGTGATACCAATGAATGGATGCCGACGGCGCTGGCTGAGATAATCAAAAATACCCTTCTAATTGTTGGGGCACTGTTCCCGATTGTGAATCCGATCGGGTCTGCGCCGCTCTTCCTGACGCTTACGCGAGGAATTTCGGGACATGGCCGGGCGATTCTGTCACGAATGATCGCACTGAACGGTCTGGCGCTCATTCTTGCTTCCATTTTCGTCGGAACACACATATTGGCATTTTTCGGCATCTCTCTTCCCGTCGTCCAGGTGAGCGGAGGCCTGGTGCTGGTGGCAGCCGGATGGACGCTCCTGCGGCGTGACGACGATGATCCCGCCACCGAGACTACTAGCAAACCCTGCAACGAAGCGGACTACGAAAAACAGGCTTTCTATCCCCTGACGCTCCCGCTCACGGTAGGTCCGGGATCAATATCGGTAGCCATCACGCTAGGAGCGAACCGTCCGGAAGGGGGACAGTGGGCCTGGCCGGTGATCGGCGGAATGCTGCTGGGCTCGTGCGTCATTGCCCTCTCAATCTATCTCAGCTATCGCTCGGCGGAGCGTCTGGCGGAGGTATTGGGTGACGCCGCCATGAATGTTTTCATCCGGCTGAGTTCATTCATCCTGCTCTGCATCGGCGTACAGATTGTCTGGAATGGCGCGAAAGCGTTACTGCACGAGGTTGGGCGTTAAAAACTGGCAGCTCGCGTCATCGATCCGTTACCCTGGAACCTTATAGTAGATGGAGCGCTCATGATCCGCAGCAAGCCAGACGACATCCGCTCCGTGCTGGATCACGATGATTGGAATCAGGCGACCTCGCTGTTGCAGCGCTTGGATCCGGTTGTCGCGGCGGATGTATTTCTCACGCTTCCGGAACATCAGCAGGAAGCTCTGTTTCGCAAACTTCCCACGGAACTAGCGGCGACGTTGACCGGCGTACTCCCGTATTTTGATGCGTATGTGCTGCTGATCTCGCGGCCGCCGGAAGACATCGCAGCCATTCTCGACTTAATGAAGACCGGCGAACGCATGCAATTCTTGGAGGAATTGCCGGAAGAAGCCTGGCAGAAACTGAGCGTCCTCCTTTCATCGATTCACGCACGTTCACCGATTCAGGCGACACCGATTGACGCATCCGGAGCGGCCCCCGAAGTTGCTTCTCCGCCGGCAATTGCACCCGCCCGGGTAACCATCATCGAAGCCCGCGATATCGAGAAATCCTTCGAACATCCGGATGGCGACAAAGTACAGGTGATCGCGCCCACCAGTCTGTCGGTCGAAGCCGGCGACATTATCGCGCTGCTGGGCCCGTCGGGTTCAGGGAAATCGACGCTGCTGCGGATGCTCTCCGGGCTAAGCCAGCCGACGGGCGGTGAAGTCCTCTGGCACGGCCGCCGCGTGAGTGAAGAGCGTCCTAACGTGGCGATCGTGTTCCAAAGCTTTGCGCTATTCCCCTGGCTCACGGTCCTCGAGAATGTTGAAACTCCATTGCTGGCCCGAGGCGTCGATCACCTGGCACGCCATCACCGGGCCCTGAAGGCTTTAGCATCGGTGGGTCTGAAAGGCTTTGAAAACGCTTACCCAAAAGAGCTTTCCGGGGGCATGAAGCAACGCGTGGGATTCGCACGAGCGCTCGCGGTCGAGCCGGAAATCCTTTTTATGGACGAGCCCTTCTCCGCGCTCGATGTGCTTACCGCGGAAAACCTGCGCGGAGAGTTACTGGAATTGTGGCTCGACCAAAAAATTCCCACGAAGAGCATCTTCCTGGTCACCCATAACATCGAGGAAGCCGTGCAACTTGCGGACCGGATCATCGTACTGGGCCGCAATCCCGCGCGAATCCGGGCCGATTTTCGCGTTCCGATGGCGCATCCTCGCGAGCGCGCTTCGTCGGAGTTTGTGTTGTACGTCGACTACATCTATAAGCTAATGATGCAGCCGCAACTGGTGGCGCCACCTCCAGCCGCGGGAAACCGGCAGGCCAAACCCGCGCCCCAGATGCTGCCTCACGCGCGGCTCGGTGCGGTGTCGGGTTTCCTCGAACTATTGCAGGATCGCGGCGCCAAGCAGGACCTGTACCGGATCGCGGAGGATCTCAGGCTGGAAGTGGACGACCTGCTGCCGATCGTGGAGGCGGCGTCATTGCTGGGCTTCGCAACGGCAGCGAAGGGCGATGTCGAACTCACTCCGATCGGCCGTCAGTTCGCGGAAGGGGAGATGGAGACCCGCCGCAAGCTGGTCCGCGACGCCATGCAATCGAATATTCAGCTGATCCAGCGGATGTTAAGCGCCCTCTCCAGCAAATCGAACCACAGTATGCCGGTGGAGTTCTTCCGGGATATTCTCGACGAAAGCTTTTCGGACCTGGAAACGCGCCATCAGGTGGAGACCGCGCTGGATTGGGGGCGTTATGCCGGCCTGTTCCACTACGATGCGGCCAAAGATACTCTCTCGCTGCCGGAGGCCTCGATTCCGGCGCAACCGGTAGAAGACGAAAGCGTGACACTCCATTGACGCCACAGGTTAGAAAATCCGGGGGCGGTCCAGCGTGGTCCGCGCTTCCTACCGGCACATCCCTCCTGATGGAACTGCCGGTCGTACTGGCGGCGTTGGGAATCTTTTTTGCGCTGCTTTCGCTGGCTCGTTACTGGTCGGGGCCGATTAACACTCAGACGGTTATCCATCTCAATCCGGGCGTGCTGCCGAAATACGCATTCTTCTCGATGGCTCGCATCATGCTGGCGTACCTGATCAGCCTGGTGGTTGCGATCGTGTATGGATATGCCGCAGCGCACAGCCGGAAAGCGGAACGAGTATTGGTTCCGCTGCTCGATACATTGCAATCCATTCCGGTTTTGAGTTTTCTACCCGGAGTGATGGTCGCGATGATCGCTCTCGCGCCTACCAAACAACTGGGCGTGGAAATGGGCTCCATCCTGCTGATCTTCACCGGCCAGGTCTGGAACATGGCTTTCAGTTTCTATTCATCGCTGCGCAATATTCCGCCGGAGATGAGCGAGGCTGCCGAAGTGTATCGCCTGAGCTGGTGGCAGCGGCTCATTCAATTGGAGTTGCCCTACGCTGCCATCGGCCTGGTCTGGAACTCCATCATGTCGGTGGCCGGAGGATGGTTTTTCTTGATGGCTTGCGAGATGTTCGTCCTGGGCAACCGCGACCTGCGCCTGCCAGGATTAGGCTCGTACCTCCAGACGGCGGCCAACGCCGGAGACACTGGCGCCATTCTGTGGGGCGTGGCGGCCATGATCACGGTGATCGTGTTGATGGACCAACTGCTATGGCGGCCCATCATTGCCTGGAGCGAGAAGTTCAAATTCGAGCAGGTGGAGGCGACGGAAACGCCGCGGTCTCCCATCTTGACGCTGCTGCGCCAATCCAAATTAGTTTCGAGGGCGTCGCGCGCCACGCTTCTGCCCGCGCGGGAGTCCCTCACCCTCCATTTTGCGCGAGCCGCAACAGTAGGGCGAGTACCCTCGTCCGCGAGCGCCTCCCGGGTCGCGATCCTGCGAATTGCGGGGGTTGTGGCTTTGGCCGGTACCCTCTACGCGACTGTGCGCATGTTGATGACGCTGTCAGAAATCTCGCGTTCCGAACTGGGCGGCATCTTCTGGGGCGCGGGCGCGACATTTCTGCGCGTCGAACTCTCGCTCTTTCTGGCTGGACTCTGGACGATCCCCGTAGGTGTTTATGTGGGCTTGCGGCCAAAGCTCTCAGCGATCGCGCAGCCCATCGCGCAGGTCGCTGCGTCTGTTCCGGCGACGGCTTTGTTCCCGATCGTCCTGCTCGTCTTGATTCGACTGGGAGGCGGATTGGGAATTGCGGCGATCGTTTTACTGTTGCTGGGAACGCAGTGGTACATCTTGTTCAATGTAATTGCGGGCGCCTCAGCGATTCCGACCGATCTCAAAGAGGTGTGCGACGTATTCCGCTTAGGGAGGGCTCAACGCTGGAGGAAGCTGTTCCTGCCCGGCATCTTTCCCTTCATGATCACGGGATTCATTACCGCGTCAGGGGGCGCATGGAATGCGAGCATCGTGGCGGAATACTTTCATTTTCGCGGTCAGACGTTCTCGACTAACGGGCTCGGCGCGATCATCAGCCGAGCCACTGATACAGGAAACTTTCCCGTTCTGGTGGGGGCGACGGTAGTCATGGCCGCGATGGTCGTGACCATGAACCGCGTGCTATGGAAGCGTCTCTACTCGCTCGCGTCAACCAAGTACCGGCTGGATGCATAAGCGGCGATTTGTAAGCGGCTAGACCCGCATCCGACAGACAGTAACTGTGCGCTAAAAGCTACTCCTGATCCCTTCCAGGCACACTTCACTAATAACGGGGCACGGCGGGATCTACCTCGCGGCTCCAAGCGTCAATGCCTCCCGCCATGCTCAGACAGTCCGACAAACCCTGATCTCGCAGCCATCCGACGACATTCAGGCTGCGGACGCCGTGGTGGCAGAATACGACGAGTGGAGCAGTCGATTCTTCCAGGCGTTCAAATTGCTGGGATATTTGCCTCATGGGGATCAGCGTAGCGCCAGCAATGCGGCAGATCCGATATTCCTCGGGTTCCCGCACGTCGATCAGGTCTAAGACCTCGCCGGCATCCAGGCGCCGTTTCACTTCCGACGGCGTGATTTCGAGAAGAGTAGGCATGTCCGAACGTAACATATACCATCACCGGCGCAAGCCCTGTTTCGCCTCGGGCGAGAACGTGCAAAACGATGTAACTCGAGCGGGCGAAACATCAGCCGCGAACTTGAAACCAAGAAATTCCGTCAAACGTCTGGAGCCTTGTTATAATTGAGCGTTAAGCCTAGAGCTTCCCTAGAGTTATCTCCAAACATGAGAGTTTTGTTCGTTTTTCTTCTCGCCTGCACTGCGAGCCAGGCGCAGGATTTCTCGTCCGGTCAGGCGGCCAGAGCGTTAGTGGGTCAGACCACCTTCACATCCACGACGCCGGGCGCCACGGCCAGTCTGGTGGGCGGTATCAGCGGCATTGCCTATGGCAATGATACCCTTTTCGTGGCGGACTCAAATAGCTTCGGATCCTACGGGGCTCCCGACGGCAACAGTAACCCTACTTTGAACAACAACCGCGTGCTGCTGTTCACGAATCTATCGAACACGATCCCTCAGCCGACAGCCAATTTTGCCCTGACTGCCAACCCCTGTCCGATCTGCGTAGGTTCAGCGTCACTGGTACTGGGACAGCCGGATTTCAACAGCTACTCCTATAACATCCCGAGCGCGACAGGTATGAGAGCACCTACCGCCGTCGCGACCGATGGTCGAGTTCTGGCGATCGCGGATACGGGCAATAATCGCGTCCTGATCTGGCACAACATTCCCACGTCGATGGACCAGCCGGCCGACGTGGTGATCGGGCAGCCTAACTTCACCACCGCCAATCCCGGGACGGGAGGACCTGGCTTTCCGATTTCCGCGAAGACTCTCGACGGTCCCCAAGGACTTTGGATTCAGAACGGTAAGCTATTCGTCGCCGATACATCAGCGCATCGCATTCTAATTTACAATTCCATTCCGGCGGCGAATGGCGTCGCGGCGGACGTCGTAATTGGCCAACCCAACTTCACCAGCACCTTTACTCCGACTCAAGTCGCCAGCCTGGTCGCGTCCTCCTCGAATATGATTAGCCCCGTCAGCGTCAGTTCGGACGGCGTCCATATGTTCGTAGCGGATCTCGGGCAGAATCGGGTGCTGATCTGGAACACCATTCCGACTACCAACGGGAAAGCGGCCGACGTTGAGATTGGCCAGCCCGACATGGTGAGCAATGTCTCGGACTACGCGTATGCCACTCCAGCGAATCCGACCCAGGACGCCAGCGGCTACAATGAAGGGGTAACAGCAGTACTATGCCAGTCGACCGCAAACGACGATAACGGCACCGCGCTCTTCCCTGAACTTTGCGGGTATACGCTTTCCTTTCCCCGCGCAGTGATCGTGTTCAATGGGCGCCTGGCGATCGCCGACGGCGGTAATGACCGGGTCCTGATCTACAACAAGATTCCGACCACCAACGCGGCCGCCGCGGACATCGTATTAGGACAACCAGACTTTATTACCGACAATCCGACCACCGCGGCCAACTCCATGCAGACGCCCGCGGGCCTTGCCTGGGACGGCACCAATCTTTACGTCAGCGATACCTTCAATGTCCGGGTACTGGTTTTCTCGATCGGCGAAGATGCGCTGCCGGAATCAGGCGTGGTGAATGCCGCCTCCCGCGAGATCTTTGCGCTCGCTACGGTTACGATCGGTGGCACCCTCACTGCCAACGATACGGTCACCATTTCCATTGGCACGGACTCCAATGCCACTCCGGTCAATTACACTTACACGGTCACGTCGGCCGACGCTTCGAATACCGACCCGGCTTTGGTTCTTGATAACATCGTGCAAGCGCTGGTCAATATGATCAACGGAATCGGCGGCGGTACACCGGATCCCAATGTCACCGCATCCGCCGATTTGACCGTCGACAACGTCGTACTCACCGCCCGAGTGGGAGGAGCCAACGGCGCCAACATTACTTTGGCTACCAGCACGTCGACGAACGCGACAATTACCGCAACCACCTCAGGCGCTACGTTGAATTTGAATTACCAGGACGCATCGCAGATCGCTCCCGGCACCCTGATTACCCTTTTCGCGGCCGATGGAGCGAGTATCAGCGACATCACCAGCGCGTTCGACTTCAGGGTAGCGTATGCTCCCGGAGGTTTGTCCAGCGGCCCGGCGATGACGCAAGTTTACATCGATGGATTCGCAGCGCCCATGATCTCCGCCTCGCCATCTCAGATTAACGTGCAGGTGCCTTATGAACTAGGAGACCGGAGCAGTTCCAGCGCCTGGGTCCGAATCCAGCATGCCGACGGCAGTGTAACGATTACGACTCCAGTCGCGGTATCGCTGGTGCAACAGAATCCCGGCGTGTTTGCGGACGATTCTCAGGGAACTACCGACCCCCGGCCTGGCTATGTGTATCACGCCTCGAGCTATGCTACGGGCGCGATTTCGGTCGACGGAACCGTGAACGCAGGCGACGTGGCGACCATTACCATTTCGAGCGCCGACGGGACCATCTCCAATACTTACAACTACACGGTCCAGGCCTCCGATACAACGACATGTCCCGTGCCTTCACCGAGCACCTGCGATCCGACCAATCCGATCAATAACATTCAGTTGGGCCTCATCGCCGCGATTAATAGCTTGCCCGACCCCTTGGTGACGGCCAAGGCATCGAATATCTACACGCGTATTGAACTCACCGCGAATGTTCCCGGCAACGCTGGAAACGGAATTGTCTATACGGGTTCGGCCGACGCCAGCGCCGATGTCATCATCACACCGCTCGGGACAGCCACTTGCTGTGCCAATACGGCAGGCTCCCGGGTAACGGCTGACAACCCGGCCGTTCCGGGCGAGAACTTATATGTTCTCGCGACGGGTCTCGGTCCGGATAGCCCTCGGCAGGCCGGCACCGGACAGGTAACACCGAACGATGGGAGCTTCAATTCGGCGCCATTGAATCCGGTCGATTCCATTCTGGCGGGAGGGTCGACAGCCAACGTCGTGGCTGCTGTGCTTTACCCGGGAACCGTGGGAGTCTGGCAGGTCACCTTTCAGTTGAACAGTTCTCTGGCCAACGATCCGCTGACCCAATTGACCATCGCTCAACAAGCGGCAGTGAGCAATGTCGTCACGTTCCCGGTGACGAACCCCGAAGCCTCATCCTCCGGCGTCATCTCTAATATCAAAAAGAAAAAGCAGCAGAAGTAGAAATTCTACATGTCGAAGATGTCGCTGAGTTCCATAGGTTTGCCCAGCATTTCCTTCCATTGCTTTCTCTGGTCATCGGTGAGCAGCGCTTCCAACCTGCGTTCAAGATCCGCGCGGCTCTGCAGGATCTTGGGCTGAATCTCGGCGATCGTGCCGCCGTTCTTTAGCTCGCCCATCAAGGTTGTTATCTTTTGCTGCGTTTCCTGGATCAGCGGTATAAATTGCTTCTGTTGGGCTTCACTGATTTTGAGTTCTTTCAACACCTCGCCGTCGAATAACTGGTCCCGTTGCCGTTCGATTTGACGCAGGCGGGTGAGCTGGCTTTCACTGAGAGTTTCTTGCAGTACGGCAGCCAATCGCTCATGAGCCTTTGGGCGGTATGCTCTGAGTGCCTTCTCCTGCTCCTCGGGCGTCAGGGCGTTGTACTTCTCCAAAAACTGCATGGCGTCCGGAAGTACCTGCTCCAGCTTTTCTTTCTGCCCTTCGGTCAGCTTCAGTTCCTGCTGCACCTTGTCGCGGTATACCACGAAGGAGCTGTCGAATTTGTGCCGGATCTGTCTGCGGTCAGCCGATCTCCGAATTCGAGGCGATGAGCTATTACATCATCGTCGCCACCGCCGGCCACGACACCACCTCCTCGACCACCGCCGGCGCCATGTGGGCGCTGGCCGAAAACCCGGACCAGCTGGCCGGCTGAAGGCCGACCCGCCGCGATCCCCGGCCTGATCGACGAGGCGATCCGCTGGACCACGCCGGTGAAGACCTTCATGCGCTCGGCCACCGCCGACGCCGAGGTCGGCGGCCGCCAGATCGAGAAGGGCGACTGGCTGATGCTCTGCTACGCCTCGGGCAACCGCGACGAGGCGGTGTTCGACGACGCCGCACGAGTTCCACGCCGACCGCACGCCCGAACAAGCAGCTGGCCTTCGGCTATGGCGCCCACCTGTGCCTGGGCCAGCACCTGGCCAAGATGGAGATGCGGATCCTGTTCGAGGAACTGCTGCCGCGCCTGAAATCGGTCAAGCTGGCCGGTCAGCCGCGCCTGTCCCAGGCAGTGTTCGTGAATGGCCTCAAGAGCCTGCCGATCGAGTTCGAACTAGCATGAGCGCGCTGACGCCCGACCGCATCGCCGGCTATATCGCCACCAAGATCCCGGACGCCTCCAGCAATACGGTACCGAACCAACAGGCCAGCATAAC
>CAVZRE010000061.1:0-131994 GCA_963777595.1 Terriglobia bacterium | reverse complement strand
GCGTTTAGCCAAAGCTGACAGCTGAAAACTGTTTTGAAAGGAAAGATCGCCACTCAATGGCAGCATCACCCAGAATCATCGTGGTTGGCGGAGGCCTGGCCGGGCTCGCAGCAGTCATCAAGATCGCCGAAGCCGGCGGCAACGTCGACCTGTTCTCGATCGTCCCCGTCAAGCGCTCGCACTCGGTCTGCGCGCAGGGCGGCATCAACGCCGCCAAAAACCTAAGGGCGAAGGCGACACCACCGCCCAGCACTTCGACGACACCATCTATGGCGGCGACTTCCTCGCCAACCAGACGCCCGTCAAGGCCATGTGCGAGGCCGCGCCCGCCATCATCGACCTGCTCGACCGCATGGGCGTGCCCTTCAATCGCACCCCCGAGGGCCTGCTCGACTTCCGCCGCTTCGGCGGCACGCTCTATCACCGCACCGCGTTCGCCGGCGCCACCACCGGCCAGCAGCTTCTCTACGCGCTCGACGAGCAGGTGCGCCGCTACGAGTCCGAAGGCAAAGTCAACAAGTACGAAGGCTGGGAGTTCCTCTCCGCCATCCTCGACTCCAAGGGCGTCGCCCGCGGCATCACCGCGATGGACCTGCGCACCATGGAGCTGCGCGCCTTCCCCGCCGACGCCATCATCCTCGCCACCGGCGGCAACGGCGCCATCTTCGGCAAGAGCACCAACTCCGTCGTCTGCACCGGCTCCGCGCAAGTCGGCCGTCTTCCAGCAGGGCGCCTACTACGCCAACGGCGAGTTCATCCAGGTGCATCCCACCTGCATTCCCGGCGAAGACAAGCTGCGCCTCATGTCCGAGTCGGCGCGCGGCGAAGGCGGCCGCGTCTGGGTGCCGCGCACCGCAGGCGACAAGCGCCCCGTCAAGCAGATTCCCGAGGCCGAGCGCTGGTACTTCCTTGAAGAGTGGTATCCCAAGTACGGCAACCTGGTCCCGCGCGACGTCGCCACCCGCGCCATTCACAAGGTGGTCTACGAGCACGGCCTCGGCATCGACGGCCAGCCGATGGTCTACCTCGACCTCACCCACATCGACCGCGAGACGCTCAACCGCAAGCTCGAAGGCATTCTCGAAATCTACGAGAAGTTCGTCGGCGACGATCCGCGCGAAGTGCCCATGAAGATCTTCCCCGGCATGCACTACACCATGGGCGGCCTCTGGGTCGACTTCAACCAGATGACCAACATCCCCGGCATCTTTGCCGCCGGCGAGTGCGAGTACCAGTACCACGGCGCCAATCGCCTCGGCGCCAACTCGCTGGTCAGCTGCATCTTCGGCGGATTCATCGCCGGCCCCAACGCGCTCAGCTACGCCAAGAACCTGCCCGCGGCCGAAGGCGACGGCGGCGCAGCAGCCGAACTCGCCCGCCAGGCCGAGATCAACAACCGGCTCCTCAAGCAATGAGGGCACCGAGAATCCCTTCAAGCTCTGGCGCGAACTCGGCGCAGACCATGACCGAGCACGCCACCGTCATCCGCTACAACAAGGGGCTGAAGCAGGCCGACGAGAAGATCGTCGAGCTGCTCGAGCGCTACAAGAAGGTCAACCTGAGCGACAAGAGCCAGTGGGCCAACACCAGCTTCGCCTTCGCGCGCCAGCTGAAGAACATGCTGGAGCTCTCGCGCGTCGTCGCGCAGGGCGCCTTGCTGCGCGATGAGTCGCGCGGCGCGCACTACAAGCCCGACTTCCCCGATCGCAACGACGAGAAGTTCCTGAAGACCACCAAGGCCAGCTTCACGGGCGCCATCGAAGGCCCGCGCTTCGAGTATGAAGACGTCGACACGCAATACATCAAGCCGCGCCCGCGCCGTTACGACGCAACGAAGTGAGAGCGGACTTTAATCAGATTGCGGCAGTTGCTCCAGCCGCTGAGTCCTGTGTCGAGTCATAGGGAGGGAAGGACACGGCTGTCCCGGAGACTTGCAACGAGGCACGACTACAGTCGCGCCAGAGAAGTCAGCACAAGCGATCGAGGGCTTGAGCCCCAGAAGCATCGAAAGGAGCTAAAACATCATGGCAACCAAAACCGTAGCATTCGAAATCAAGCGCCAGGCCAGCCCCGACGCACCCGCCGTCTGGGAAAAGTTCGAGCTCGAATGGCGTCCCGGCATGAACGTCATCTCCGCCATGATGGAGATCGCCGCCAACCCCGTCACCGCCGACGGCCAGCGCCACCACGCCCATCACCTACGACTCCAATTGCCTCGAAGAGATCTGCGGCTCCTGCGCCATGCGCATCAACGGCAAGGCCCGCATGGCCTGCTCCGCGCTGGTCGACAATCTCGAGCAGCCCATCAAGGTCGAGCCGCTCTCCAAGTTCCCTCTGGTCCGCGATCTCCAGGTCGACCGCTCCGTGCTCTTCGAAAACCTCAAGGCCGTCAAGGCCTGGGTTCCCGTCGACGGCACCTACGACCTCGGCTCCGGCCCGCGCGTCTTCCCGCAGCAGCAGGAAGCCAACTACCCGCTCTCGCAACTGCATCACCTGCTGCTGCTGCATGGAAGTCTGCCCGCAGTTCAACGACGCCACCGGCTTTGTCGGCGCGGCCACCATCGCCCAGGTCAAGCTCTTCAACAACCACCCCACCGGCAAAGTCTTCAAGGAAGAACGCCTGCGCGCCCTCGCCGGCGACGGCGGCATTCAGGAGTGCGGCTTCGCGCAGAACTGCGTCGAGGCCTGCCCCAAGGGCATTCCCCTCACCGACGCCATCTCCGACATCAGCCGCGATGTGCTCATCCAGAAGGCCAAGGACTTCCTCCGCAGCTAGCAGGTCCTGCTTAGACAAGATTGTTTGGTTAGTCGCAGAGAAATGCTTCTACTGAAAGGGCTTTTCTGTTGCGCTGCCGAGCTCCAAATTCCCGTCCCCAACCGTCTCAGCTCACTTAGAACGGAGCAGAGTCAGTCTTTGGGTACTCAACTTTTGCTGGGACGGCCTTCTTTGCGACGGCTTTCTTGGCCCTCGAGGGAATCGCATTCTTCTTTGCCGCAGGGCGAGAAGTCTTCTTGGCGGTTTTCCTGGCCGCCTTCGCCGGAGCTGTAGCCTTAGCAGCTTTCTTCGGCTTCTTCTTGACCGCCGCCCACCGCTTCCGCTGCGCATCCGCGATCCGCTCGCGTGCCTCTGGGCTGAGCACCCGCTTGGCGGCCTTGCGCGGCTTGGGGCCCGCTGCCTTCTTCGCGCTTGACACCACGTTATCGCTCTGCGCCAGCACAGCCCGCGCTTGATGCAGCAATTCAAGTTCAGCATCGAGAGCAGCGATTATAGATTGAGCATCCATGAACTCTTAATCTCCTTTGTCTGGATTGTAAACTCGCTGGATCGTATTGGGCGAGACCGCTTTTCGCGACCTATATCCGTGGAGTTGGTGACTTTGTCAGGCCGTGCGCTCACTTAGCCCCGCAAATCAGGACAATTCAGAGCGAAGTTACCCTCGATGGAAGTACCCCGGAATCATCGTCCGAGTTCTCGCGCCTTGATTTCGGCCAGGTCCCCGCTGGCCTCGTTTTGGTGGAGACAAGATGGCGCCCCTTCGATTCGATAAGCCGATTGGCGTCCTGCGGGAGTGTTGCGAGGGCCATCAACAAAACGGGAACTCCGCCTCCCCTTGCCAAACTAGGAGAGACTGCTACTACTCTCCTAGGAAGACTAGGAGACCGTCCAAACATGCCAAAATCCGTGGATCTGCTTCCGGGCACGCTTGACATGCTGATCCTCAAGGCTGTCTCCCTCAAACCGTTGCACGGATATGCAGTATTGCAGCGCATCCGGCAGATTTCGGGTGAGGTCTTCGATATTCCGCAGGGATCGTTGTATCCGGCGCTCTATCGCCTGGAGCATCAGGCTCTTATCGTGGCCGAGTGGGGTCAGAGCGAGAACAACCGCAGGGCCAAGTACTACACGTTGACGACCGCTGGACGCCGCAGGCTGCGTGAAGAGACCGCTGGATGGAGTCGCCTCGCGTCGGGGATAGCGGCCGCCTTAAACACTCGACCGGAGGAGGTCTGAAGTGTTGCAGCGTATTCGTTCTTTTTTTCGTGCGTTCACGCATCGGCGTGACTTCGAAGACGGCATGAAGGAAGAACTGAGTTTCCACATCGACCAATATACGGAAGAGCTCATTCAGTCCGGTCTATCACTGTCCGAAGCGTCGCGTCGTGCGCGCATTCAGTTTGGCGGACTCAACTCGATTCAAGGAGATTGCCGGGAGGCCCGTGGGCTGCACTTGTTCGATGAATTTGGGCGCCAGTTGCGTTACGCGTGGCGGATGTTGCGCAAAACGCCAGGATTTACGATCACCGCGCTTCTAACGCTCGCCGTCTGCCTCGGCGCAAATCTGACCATCTTTGCCGTGATCAATTCGGTTCTGTTGCGGCCCCTGCCGTTTCCGGAAGCCGACCGGCTCGTGACCATCTTCAATACTTATCCCAAAGCCGGCGTCGATCGAGACGGGGCCTCGATCACGAACTACTACGAGCGGCGAGGTCAGATTCCTGCATTTGCCTCGACCGTCAATCTATCGCTACAGCACTGCGATCATCGGTGAGAGCGGATCGACAGAACGCGAACAAGCGATGCGAAGTCTCTCCGGACTTTTTCTCCACTCTTGGGCTCGGCCCGATCGTCGGACGCGCTTTCAACGAAGACGAGACCACGTTCGGTACCAATCATGTTGCGGTCATGACCGATGCTTTCTGGCGACACAACGCCAATGCAGACCCCAATATTATTGGTAAGAAGATTCGTGTGGACGGCAATCCCACCACAGTCGTTGGCGTACTGCCACCTGGCTTTCAGTTCCTCTCTTCGGAGGCGCGTCTTTACTTTCCCCTGGCATCGCGGCCTGAAGATCGCACCCCACTGGAGCGGCATTCCGGGGGAAATTCCATCCAGATGATCGCTCGGCTTAAACCTGGCATTCCTCTGGCCCAGGCGCAGGAGCAGATCGACGCGCAGAATGCCAGATTGGAAGTAGATGACCCTCAAGGCAAAATGATGGCCGATGCAGGCTTTCGATCGCTGGTCGTGCCGTTGCATGCCGACCATGTTGCGACCATCAGACCGACGCTTCTGTTGCTGCAAGCGGGCGCCTTCACTCTTCTCCTGATTGGTGCGGTCAATCTAGGAAATCTTTTTCTGGTGCGTGCCGGTAGTCGCGCCAAGGAACACGCAGTGCGGCAGGCTCTGGGGGCGAGCCGGAAACACATCATCAGTGAAGTGCTGGTTGAAACAACTTTGCTCACTCTGGGCGGAGGACTGCTCGGCCTCGCGGTTGCCGCCGGCGGAATTCGTCTGCTCAGCGTGATTGGTGCAGAAAGCCTGCCATTGGGGAGTCAGATTGTCTTCGACGCCCGCCTGGCGATGGTTGCGCTTGATGGCGGCCATTACGCTGGGCGCTGTTGTTAGCAGTGCCGATCGCCGTGGCTCAATTTGCGGCGTCCGCTGGGAGACGCGCTTCAATCTGAGGGCAGGTCCGGAACCAGCGCACGCGCTACCCAATCTCTGCGACAGACGTTTGTGATCTCGCAAATCGCATTGGCCTTCATGCTGCTGGCGGGCGCTGGCCTGCTTGGAATCAGTCTGCAGCGCTCGATGGATGTTTCTCCTGGATTCCGACCCGACCACATCCTCACCGGAAAGATCTGCATTTCCCTTGAAGAGCTACGCCGACGATAGCGCCAGGGTTGCCTTTACTGAAAAGCTGCTCGATAAGATCGGGCATTTGCCGGGGTGTCGTCTCCGCAGGCGTCGTCACAAACGTGCCTTTCAGTGGAAAGAGTGGCAAAAGTTCCGCCACGATTCAAGGACGCGTGGCCCAACCCGGCGAATCACCCCGCGGTCATTACGCATATGGGGTTGGAGGCGACTATTTCAAGGCCATGGGTTTCTCTCTGCTCGAAGGCCGATTCCTTACTGCCGCCGATTCGCGAAGCAATCATCGAGTCTGCGTCGTGGACCAGGACTTTGCTCATTACTACTGGCCGAACGGCGAGCGCGCTCGGCCATCGTCTTTTCGAAGGCAGCGACGCAGGGCAAAGATGCCGATGCCTTCACGATCGTTGGCGTTGTTGGAAGTGTGAAACAGGCGGGATTGACGGAAGAAGCAGCGCAGGGCGCCGTCTACTATCCCTATGGCTTTCACAGCGATGACATCTTTGCGGCCGTCCGCACCGCCTGCCGCCGGAATCGCTTGGACTGACGTTGCAAGCAGGCGTCCGGCAAGTCGACCCCGACCTGCCCGTCAATGATGTCCGCACCATGGAAGCCCGCGTTACCGACAGCCTTGCCGCTCGCCGCACGCCGGCGCTCCTTGCGGCCCTATTTTCAGCCATAGCCCTGCTGCTTGTTGCCATCGGCACTTATGGCGTGCTGAGCTACGCTGTCGAACAGCGCCGTCGCGAGATTGGCGTGCGGATGGCGCTGGGAGCACTCCCGGACAGATTCGCAACCAGTTTCTGCTTCTCTCGCGTTCGTCTCCTCGCTTACGGGGTGGTGCTTGGCGGAGCCGGAGCATGGCTGACTGGACGAGCGATGCAGACCTTGCTCTTCCATGTACCTGCCTTCAATTTCGCCATCCTCAGCGGGACCGCGGCGTCTATGGGACTGGTGTCTATCGCTGCTTGCCTCTTGCCTTCCTATCGCGCCGCGCGAACGTCGCCAATGGAGGCGCTCCGCGAATCGTAACGATTCGGCTTATCCTCGGCTAGTGCTCGTCAAAGGCTCGAGACCAATGACTCGCGACAAGGCTCTGCCCCGCCGCAACATGCCAAAATGGAAAACACGGGAGTGCGTTCGAACAAGCACCAGATGCCGCTATTCCTTGTTGCTGACGAGCGAGAACATGGCTCCCTGAGGATCCTGGCCATTGATGATCCAGCCCTCCGCCGGGTACCTGCATCGGCCCGTTCAAGATCTTCCCGCCGCCGGATTCAACACGTTTGACGGCTGCGCTTGATCGAGTCGACGTTGAAATAGAAGTTCCAGCATGAGACGGGAATATGCGGCGCTTTGGTCATCATGCCGCCGTCGCCCATTTCCTTGTGGTCGCCCTCATCGAAGATGCGATAGATGCCCATGGGCCCCATGTCCATATCGCTGACCTTGGTCCAGCCAAAGAGCTTGTTGTAGAAGTCGAATCCGCCGTCGAGGTCGGTGGTATAGAGCTCGTGCCAGCCGATAGTGCCCGGGGTCGGTGGTGCGGGACGTTGCGGCGACGGCATGTTCGGGTCGGGCGTGAAGACCACGATGGCGGCGCCCTGCGGATCAGACAAGACGGCGAATCGAAGCATGCCGGGAACGTCCGTGGCGGGTTTCCATAGTTTGCCGCCGGCTTCGACAATCTTTTCGATGTGAGCATCGACATCATCGACCGAGATGTAGCCAATCCAGGCGGTGTGTCCGGTCATGTGCAACATTCCGGCGATTCCAGCGTTACCGATGTTGAAGGTGGTGTACGGCGGGCCGTCTCCTGAGGGCATCTCCTGCGTCGTCCAGCCCACAACGTCGGAGTAGAACTTGCCGGCGGCTTTGGTATCGCTGGTCATGAGTTCGTACCAGCTGAATTTTCCTTTTGGCGTGAACATCGTGAATTTCTCCTTGTTGGCGAAGGCCCGAGATGTCAAAACCTCACAGCACTCATAGCGTTGATATCAACTCAATCCATGATATGTCAATCCATCTAAGATTAATTTTCGGTGCAGAATTCGGTTGAGACTATGAGATGGCCGACTCCGAAGCTTCATTGATGGGTTTTCGTGCGGCTCCCGGAGACCATTGCCAACTTAGCCGTAGTGAGATCGAGGTCCTGTCCCTGCAATCGGTAGATGCCAACCGCGGAATATGGCCATGACTCTGAGCCAGAAGCATAGAAGTGCGCCTGCAATCATGAATGCAAATGACGGGTAGTGCAGCACATGTCCTGTCACCACCACGACGCCGGCAGCAAGCGCGGCGACGGCATAAAGATCAGCCCGGAGCACTGTCGGAGTTTCATTCACGAGAACATCACGCAGCATTCCGCCGCCAATACCAGTCAACATCCCCATAATTGCAGCCATCACTGGATTGAGTCCGGCGGCCAGCGCTTTTTGTGTACCGGTGACGGCGAACAGAGCCAGTCCCGCGCCATCGAACAACAGCACGGGCCTGCGCTGCACGTCGATATTGGGATACCACAAGAACGTCACCAGGCCGGCCAGGATACAGACTCCCAGATAACGCCAGTCGCTTATGGCTGCAGGCGGAACGGCGCCGATAAGCAGGTCGCGGGTAATCCCGCCCGCGTTCCCCGTTGCGAAGGCAAGCACCATCAAGCCGAACAGATCCAACTTGCTCTTCACACCGGCTGCAGCACCGCTAAGTGCGAAGACGAATGTACCGAGCAGATCGAGCACGACCAGAAAAGCACCGGCCAGATGTCTTCCGTCAATGAGGAGGTCGTTCATACATGCCAGCCACGCATAGGCCGCGACCACCAAGGCCTTCACGCCTGTCTCCAAAGTTGGATGGATGACCGGCGCAAAGCGCGGATTGTGATTGGTCGGGAGCGAACTGATCGTGCCGTCTTTCTTGGCCTTGGCATATACCTCAGGATCGTCGCCGCCAAAGAACCAGTACACCGCTGGAGCGTGCCACTCCGCTCCGAAACATCCGAAGTCCTCGCTCGCCATCGTGGGCTTCGTTTGTTCTACCGAGCCGTCAGGGAAGTTTTGACGGAATGCCTCGACAACCTTCTCTGTTGCATCGGAATCGTTCGTTACCGATGAATATCGGTCCAGTGGTGTGATCTCCGGTGGCTTCGGCGCGCCCGCCGCTGCCGCCTCCGCATTGACAATCCGTTCAATGGCTGCAAGCACATGTTTGCGGACCTCCTCATCGAAGGTGCGCACATTCAACTTGATGATGGCGTCGTCAGGAATGACGTTCTCCTTTGTGCCAGCCTGCAGAACCCCAATTGTCACCACGGCGGAATCCGTGGGCGCGACTTCCCGGGAAACGATCGTTTGCAGCCTCATCACGGTCGAGGCAGCCATGACGACGGGATCAATGCTGGCCTCGGGCATCGAGCCATGCGCGCCACGCCCGAACATTCGAATCTGCAAGCTGTCGGCAGAGGAAGTTACAACTCCCTTACGCCAATCGAGGTGCCCGGATGGCAAGCTCATCACGTGCTGGCCGAGCACGACATCGGGCTTCGGGAATCGTTTAAAGAGCCCGTCGTCAATCATCGCCTGCGCGCCCTGCGCCGTCTCCTCCCCTGGTTGAAAGACTGCCATGAGTGTTCCGTGCCAGCTATCGCGGCTCTTGGCAAACAGCGAGGCGGCCCCCATCAAGCAGGCCACGTGCATGTCGTGCCCGCAGGAGTGCGCCACGGGCGTGGTCTTACCGTCAGGGCCTGTCGCTGTAACTGTGCTGGCATAGGAAAGGCCGGTCGCTTCCTTGATGGGCAACGCATCCATATCAGCGCGCAGCATTACGGTGGGGCCATCTCCATTGCGCAAGATACCGACGACTCCCGTCTTGCCGATACCCGCAGTTACCTCAAAGCCGTTGGCCTTGAGATGATTCGCCGCGATTCCAGCCGTTCGCGTCTCCTGCATCGACAACTCGGGGTGAGCGTGTATGTCTTTGTAGGCGGCTTCCAGTTGCGGAAGCATCGCGTCAAGATTTACAAGGATCTCAGTTGGCTGTTTTCCCGGCATCATGTGCAACTCCTGTAGGGCTATGCAGCGTTTTCTGGAAGCCTCAATGGAGTCCAGACAATGGTGGCCTCTGCATTCGAATGTCGGATGATGCGCGCAAACACCTTCCCTGACCCAACCGCGAACTGCACCGCTGGGTCGGATCTCCTAATTATGGAACATCGGGCGTCCGGACTTCCGGGTGCCGCCACCCCACCGGCGATCTGTGGGCGCAACTCGATGTGCTCTCCAGCACTACGGTCTCTCGTGAGCGAGCAAGGAAACATCGACGGGCGTTTGTGGAAGCACGCGAAGGAGCGTTTGCCGCTTTCCTCGTTCCCGGTACCAACACGGACGGCACATGCAAACGCTTCGGGCATCCATTTAGCGTTTTTGGGAACACACGATACCACAGAATGTGATGACAGTCAGCCTGGATATTGAACCGGAGACTACCATCGCCACGTCAGCACCAGAAGCTAGCTCCTAAACCATTGATATCGGCTTCGCAGCGAATTCGTTCTATCCGCCTGACAAACTTAATCGTTCGCTAACGCCAATGCACGATTTGTCAATTCCAATGACAATTAATCTGCTCTTTACCGTATATGGATGAATTGTAATGTCTCTGCAAATTGGGAGGTGAGGCTCCGCAGAGATTGACCAAGCGCAACCCCTGATAGTCGATCTCGAATGAACCTTGGCAAGCACGAAGTGGTGCAAGCGAGCCAAATAGCGCATCGCTGGGCCATTCGCACCAAGGAGGAAGACGCATGTCGAGAAGAATGTGGAGCGCCTGTGTGTTGGGGCTAATTGGAGCTGCGGCAGTAACTGGATCTGCGCAGTCGTTCCGAGTTCAATGTCCCACGACCACAATCACGCATCCAGCGAGCAATAACGACTTAGAACCGGCTTACAGCGGTGCGACCTACACGGGTACAAGCGGCTATCCGGCGAAGCCCTCGACCGTAAACGGCGCGATCAAATGCCAGCAGATCTCGGGCGGCGACGGCTACGCGACCATGGCCGACGGCACGCAGACCTACATGTTTTCGTTCGGACCGCTGTCCGGCCTCGCGGACATCGCGCACGGCATGCCCGGCACGGAATTTCCGACGATATTCAACTCGGTCTACGCCGGGCCCGACTGCCGCGTGATCCGGGCGACCCGTGCGCACCAACAGCTGGCCACTGACACCTGACAACTCACGGCGGTTTCACCTACAACGGCGCCGTCGGCCTTGCGCATCCGACCTCGGATGCGCTATGCGGCGGACGACGAGCGTGGCACGAGGCAGCGCCGTGCATCGATGGCCACGTGGATCCGCGCCAGATCATGGACGTCGGCGTGATGAACGGCAACATTCCGGCGCCCGCTGATGGCCATCGACGAGGACGACGAGTTCTTCCTCACGCTGACCAACGTCGGCATGATCATGCGGCCCGACCTGTTCGAGCAGCACACGGTCCACTTCCACGGCTATCCCGAACGCCTCGTCGTTCTACGACGGTGTGCCGGATGCTTCGGTCGCCATCAACATCGGCGGCAGCTTCACTTACTACTACCTGGCGCCGGATGCCGGCACCTACTTCTGGCATTGCCACATCACGCCGCCCGAGCATTTGCAGATGGGCATGGTCGGGCAGATCTATGTGCGGCCGCGGCAGAACCGCGTGCCGGCCGGCACGTAGCCTCTACACCGCGCTGCAGCACAGCAGGTGGATCTGCGCACCGCCTGCAACTCCAGCGGTCGGACATCCTGTGCAGCAATCCGCTGCCGCAGCAGGACAATGCCGGTGGCGACTGACGGACCTGCGCAGGCGCACCGGCCAGAAGTACGCCTACAACGATGGCGACGGCTCGACCGCACTACGACGTCGAGTATCCGCTGCAGATCCACGGCTTCGATCCGAACTTCCACTTCGTCGGCATGACCTTCAACCCGGAAGGCTTCGCGGACATGAAGGACAAGTACTTCCTGCTGAACGGCCGCAGCTATCCCGACACCGTCACGCCGGGTCCGCATGCAGACCCAGTCTTCCGACGGCCGCATGCACTTCTCGCAGCCGCTGCCCTCGATCATCAACATCCCGGCAGGCGGAAGGCGCTGCTGCGCATCTCCGATCTGGATGTGACCGAGTACCAGACGCTGGCCTCGCTCGGCATTCCGATGCAGGTGATCGGCTACAACGCCAAGCTGCTGCGCGATCAGGCAGGCAACAACATGGACTACTACACCAACTCGATCACGCTCGGCGGCGGCGAATCGCTCGACGTGATTCTGGACGCCAGCAACACAGCGCTGTATCCGACGGGCAGCGTGTTCTACCTCTACACGCCGCAATCTCGACCACCTGTCGAACGACGCCGAGAACTTCGGCGGCCTGATGACGGAAGTTCACATCAATTAGGAGAGCAGCGATGAGGCACGACAGATATGAAAAATGCACTTCTTGAAGACACGACTGCTGCCTTGCGGCTGATGGCGGCAGTGGCTTCGCTGACCGGCGACGGCTCACGCTGCGGCTCCGGGCATCACCGGACCGACCTTCAACCTGACGGCGCAACCGGCTTACCTCAACCAGCCGGACGGCCAGTCGATCTATTCCTGGGGCTACGGCTGCAACGGCGCGCCGCGCGGTTTTGCGCCGGCAGCGATCGACCGGCGCGACCTGCACGACGATGCAGGTTCCCGGTCCGACGCTGATCGTCACCGAAGGCAGACGGTCACGGTAACGCTGACCAACAACCTGCCCACCGCGGCGGGCAATACGTCGATTCTGTTTCCCGGGTTCACAGGTGACGACGACCGGCGGCGTGCCGGGCCTGCTGACGCAGGAAGCGGCGCCGGGCAGCACGGTGACCTACACCTTCACGGCCTCCACGCCCGGAACGCGCGCCTACTACAGCGGCACGCAGGGCGACCTGCAGGTCGAGATGGGCCTGTACGGCGCCTCATCGTGCTGCCGGCAAACGGTTCCCGCAGCCTGCACAGTCGGGATTGCACCGCAACGAACCTGTCAGCGCGAACGGCGCACATGGGGTGAGACCGACTTCCGGCTTGCCGCACGCTGCCTATGACCACGCCAAGACCTGCTACGACCGCGAGTATCTGTTCCAGTTCTCCGAGATGGATCCGCAACATTCACACCCAGGCGCTGGCGCAGGTGACGGCCACGGTGCGGACTGTACAGCCGGAGCGGCCGGCTGCAGCCTCAAGGTGCCGACCGAGCCCTATCATCCTGCCTACTTCATGATCAACGGGCGCTCGATGCCGGACGACATGGATCCGAACTACGCGGCGGAGTATCCGCATCAGCCCTACAACGGCAATCCGCACATGCATCCAGGCGAGCAGGTGCTGCTGCGCATCATCGGCCAGGGCCGCTGGCAGCATCCGTTCCACGAGCACGCCAACCATGTCGCATCCTGGCGCGCGACGGCAACCTGATTCTGAGCTCAGACGGATCGAATAGCCTTGCTGGCCCGCGCTGTTCACCACCACCACGACTCCGGCATGGCGATGGATGGAATCTTCTACTACACCGGCCGCGGGCTTGAACTGGGACATGTACGGGCACAATCCGGCGAACTGTCGACCGATCCGAACTGGCCAAGCTGCCGTGCATCGCCGGATGCCAACGGCTACAACACCGGCGATCCCGACCGCGATCAACTACTACGAGTGGTGCGCAGGATCACAACAAGCCGCTTGAGGCATCCGTTCGGCGATGTGGCCGGCGGCGGTCCGGTAACGCTGCCCGATCCGAACATTCTCACCAATGGCGCCTGGTATGGCGGCAGCCCCTATCTGGCCCGGACGCGACCGACGCGCGCGACCGGCGTGACCGGAACCACTCCGTCCTGTCGGGAACGATCGCGCAATTCACCCAGCGAACGAAGCGGGCTTTGCCTTCATGTGGCACTCGCACAATGAGCGCGAGATCACAACCAACAACATCTTTCCCGGCGGAATGATGATGATGATGCTCGTCGATTCCCGGGAATTCGTGATCGACGAATCCAACTAAGCAAGGAGAACAGAAATGCGACTGAACGATTCTCAAGAGCGATCATCAAGACAGCGGCGCGGGTAGCGGCTGTTCTCCTGTTCGGCATGCGGGAGATCGCAGGCGCAGACGCAGCGGATCAACCTGACCGCGGGCCGCTACGCGCCAACGCTGCCCGATGGCTCCAGTGTGCCGATGTGGGGCTACACCTGCGGACCGCGACTCAAGCGGCTCGACTGCTACTGTCGCTTCAAACCCGACGGCAGCCGGGTAGCTGGTCTGCCGGTCATCATCACGGTTCCGACTCGGCGACAGGCAGCCTCACCATCAACCTGACGAACAATCTCATGCCGGCGGAACACGCGTTCCCACCTCGCTCACGATCGTGGGCCAGCTCGGCGGCGGTCTCGGCATGACCTAACCACAGTCGCCAGCCCCGCTCCATGCCAACCAGGCGGAGCTGACCGTGGCCGGTCGCCGACTGCTGGCCGGTCGTTCACGCCGCCAGCTCAAGCCAGCGCGTGCAGTCGTTCGGCACCGAAGTCGCCGCGGGCACCACTCACGCCGCTGACCTGGATGCAGCCTTCGGCCCGGCACCTATCTGCTCGAGTCCGGCACGCATCCGTCCATCCAGGGACCGATGGGCCTGTATGGCATCCTGGTGGTTACCAGCCGCGCCGACTGGTCTGGAACACGCGACGTCCTGGCACAGCCTACCCGGGCGTGAACTACGACGCCGAAGTTCCGCTGCTGTTCAGCGAAATCGATCCGGTGCAGAACAACGCGGTCACCACGGCGGTGACTACAGCGGGCTTCAGCGAAACCTCACCGTGGGCTGTTAACGCTGGTCCGGACAGCCGGGGGGTTGCGGCAACTCCACCTCTGCCACTTACCAACCTGCTATCCGCCGGCGGTGAACTACACGCCGCTCTATTACCTGATCAACGGCGTTGCCTTCAACAAGAACGAACGCGGCACGTCGCTTTTCCCGGTGACGCCGGCGACACTCGCGACCGCCGGCTGGACCAGGAATGTCCTGGTGCGCATGGTGAATGCCGGCTTGCGCATGCACGTTCCGTCGATCGTGGGAGCGCAACCGTCGTCTCTTTCGCCGCGGCTCCAGGCGCAGGTGGATTCTCGCTGATCGCGGAAGACGGCAATCCGTTGCCGGGCAGTTCCGCGCGTGCAGAGCGAAGTCTTCATGGCGGCCGGCAAGACCTACGACGTGATGATCAAGGCCCCGCTGCGGGCGCGACGGCGCTGCCGGTCTTCGACCGCGAGCTGAGCCTGTCGGGCAACGCCATTGCACGCGACGCCGGCATGCTGGCGTACATCAGCGTCAATGGCGCAGCCGTTCCGGTACCCAACGCCGTGGCGACAGCGCGAATGCGGATACTTACAATCGCTGTATTGCCGGTCAGACTCTTGTCGGTTTCGGATCCGGCAAAGGTGTGATCGCAAATGACACTCAATATTTTCGGGGTGCAGGTAACAGCTCCGCCGTGCTCAGGGAACCTTGGTCCTCAACGCGGACGGCACGTTCACTTACACCGCCAGTTCCACCTGGAGCGGCTCTGACTCCTTCAGTTACTGCGGGAACGGAGCTCACGAGCGGCGAATGCGTGCACCGACGGTGACTCTTGGCGGGGCAGCACATTGAGGATGCCTCCGGCATTACCTGCTCTGCTCAACAGTTTACACCTCGAACATGGCCACGTAGCCTGAAGATCAATGCTCCCGGAGTGCTTGCGGGTGCACGGATGCAGCAGGATATCCGCTCACGGTGACGCGGCGAGCGTCACGCCCGTCATCGGGCCTCGACCCTGACAGTTGACCCGAAGGGCGGCGTTCAGGGCCGCCGTCCTCAGCGCTGGAACTTACACGTTCACCTTACAAGGCTCAAAACTCGCAAGGCACGTAGCGGCCACCGTCACTACCGTGACTCTGATACTTCCCGCAGCCCAGCGGACCTGAATGTAACGGTCCTTGACGGGGCACGACAAGACGACGAAGATCTCCGACTATCGCTGGATCATCGAAGAAGACCGCACCTTCTTCGTCGATCCGAATGCACCAGAATCCGCCGCCTGACGGGATGCCCCGGCAGCGCGGCCGGGATTGTGCCGACCTTCGGCACGAACTTCCACACCAGCTACATGCCGGTGATTGCACAGGGCTGCACTGGGACTGCTGTCCTGCGGCAGTCAGACCAGACCGTGCTCGGGTCAGCCGGCGGTCTGCGACAGCAGACGCCGACGCCTGCCGAGCGATGTGGCACTGGCAACGCAGCCACTGTCCGCAGACCACGGTACTGCCTCGATCCGAACAAGCGCTACTACATCTCGGTGCTGCCGGGCGATGCGGCCCACCGTTCATCACCGGATACGCAGGGGCGCCTGCGAACTGCTCGGTCGCGGGTATTGCAGCCGGACAGCTGCGGACATGGCATGGGCGGCGCCCCGATCGCCATGGGTCCGCACGGCAGTCCAGGCTGTGACGATGTCTCACGGAGCCAAGCCCGTACCCGCCGGCCAGTTGTCGGTCTTCGTGTTCGAGGATGATTTCCCGCTCAACGGCGAGCAGGACGCCGGCGGCGGCGTTGACGTCCTCTCACCCAACGAGCCTGGTCTCGGCGGCTTCCAGATCACGATCTCCGACAATGCGGGCGGCACCGGCGATGCAACCGGCACACCCACCTACGACATGTTCAACATGCCGCTGAGCAACAGCCTGGCGGGAACCATCGATCCAGTCACAGGTATGGATGCGTGCCCGATTTCGACGCAGGCTACACAGGCATCGCAGAGCCGGTGACAGCACCCAGAACGGCATCACCGGCATGATCATCACCTGCCCGAAGTACGAGTCGGACGGCAAGACCCTGTCTCCGCTCGCTGGTCAGGCGGTGATCAAGAACCTCATCCGGGCCGATACGGTGTCATCGCGACGCCCGGCGCAGACCGCATCGCACGCGGTGAGGAGTGGCTGCAGACCAACACCCTGGACGGCCAGAAGGCTCACGATTCGTTCATGCGTATCGGCGAGCCGGGCTACTTCCAGGAGTTTGGGCCGGCCGGATATCACGTCACCATCGGCTTCGCCAATCCGAAGATCATCAACGATCGCGGGACGGCGATGTGCGGCACGGGCTGCCGATTGCACCCATGAGGTCAAAGGCCACGTAACCACCGGCGCGCATGAGCCGCACGCCGGATGAGCGGCTCTACGGCAGCGGCACGCACGATGCCTTTGCGTTCACCCATGCTACGTCAGCCTTGGCGATCCGGATGGCGCGGACTTCGGGTTCACCAAGTGCGATGCAGACGGGAACTTCGACTTCAAGGGTGTTCCGGCCGGCAACTGGAAGATCACAGTCTTCGACCAGTGGAACGACCAGGTGGTGGACGGCATCACGACACCAGTCGGATGTGCGATCCGGGAACAACCAGACAATTGCTTGACGCGTGCTTCGACCTGGGCGAGGTTGCGGTTCACCAGTGGCAGGCGAACATCTACACCCGCACGTTCCTCGATACCGACTACAGCGGCGTCTCCAACGACTCAGAAGCCGGGCATTGCCGCTTGTCGACACCAATATCCGCTTCCGCGACGGCAGCTACTCGCAACTTCAACAGCACCGATCTGAACGGCTACGCCGACTTCAACGAGGTATTCCCGCTGTTCAACTGGTACGTGATCGAGACCGACACCACGCGCTACAAGAACACCGGTACGCACGTGGTCTACGACGCGGGCGGTCCGGCCGATGGCATCGCCCGCTGGCGTTCCGTGCCGTCGGAGCGGACAGCTCCGAAGCCTTGCGGAAGCTCGGCCATTGCGGCAAACATGGCGAACACGTACGAGCCCAATCCGCTTCCGGCGGACTTGTCGGTTCCGGGCGCGGTCTATTGCGCCGAAGCGCCGATTGCAGCAGGTCATCCATTGCCAACGGCCCCAAGCCCAGCGATCGTCACGCGAACCACTCCACCGGCCGCATCGATCCGGCGTGGGTCGACTCCTACGGATGGCAGGGATTCTCGGGCCAGAACAACTTCCTCGAATTCGGCAAGAAGCCTTTCGCTGCACGGCGAGAACGGCGGCATCCATGGACATGTGGTCTATGCTTCGACGCGGCCGTTCGACGATCCGCAATTGCTGCTGCAGACCAGCTGGGAGCCGCTGGTTCCGCACGTCAGGATCAACCTCTACAAGGAAGGTGTCGCCGCCGACGGCATCACGCAGACTCTGACGCTGGTCGATCATACCGATACCACCAGCTTCGATGATTGGGCGCAGGGCTTCCGTCCCGACGGCATTCCGAACATGAACTGCCCCGGCCAGGGAACGGACACGAGCACTGATGCCTGATCCTTACTTCTTTCGCTTTGAAGACCAGCCGCAGTAGCTGGATCTCTACAACAACGGCGGTACCCCGAGCTCACACCATGCCGCACGACTCGCAGTTCAAGTGCTATGACGGCATGCACAACTGGAACCAGCTGCAGCCCGCTCCGTATGACGGCATGTACAGCTTCCCGAGCGTCACCGCGCATCGATCCGACGACCGGCAAGCCGACTGGCACCAACTGCACCGTCTGCAGCTACCAACACCGGATGCGACCGATCCCTGACTCGCTACTGCGGCACGCCCATGCTTCCTGCCGGCAAGTATGTCGTCGAGGTGGTGGTGCCCGCGGGCTATCGAACTGGTCAAGGAAGAGGACAAGAACATCCTCATCGGCGACAACTTCATCGCGCCCGTGACGCAGCAATTTGGCGGGCTGGGATCGCATCTTCATCCTGCCCGACCAGGCGCAGATTGCGTGCCGCCTACAACGCGAACAACGCGCAGAACTCCGACCAACAGCCTGGGCCGCAATCCGGCCTTCCCAGCCACGAGAGCGATACCGGGCTCATGTCGAAACCTACTGGCCCTGCGTCGGCGAGTCGCGCGTCGTTCCTGACTACATCAGCCTCTTCCCGCAGTCGCAGGAAGTCGCGCCGTTCGCCGGGGCCACGCGCCACCTCTGCGATCGTAAGGAAGTTACGCTTGACGATCAGACTGCCGCTCTCGCCAAGTTCTACATCTTCACCGCGACCCACACCGCCGCGCACTTCACCGGCGTCATCACCGATGACTTCACCGCGGAGTTCGATCCGTTCTCGCCGCAGTTCGGTGAGAAGTTCGCGCCGGCCTATCTGCCGGTATCGATCAAGGATTGGGCCGGCAATGAAATCAACCGTGTGTACTCCGATGCAGTGGGGCGTCTACAACGGCCTGAACTACTCCACGTGGGAAGTCAATCCGCCAAACCCGACGGGCTACTCGCCCGACCATGATGGTCATCTGCATGAATGACCCAGGGCCCATCGCTGATCCCAACAATCCGGGCCAGACGATCACCGATCCGCTGTTCCAGAGCGGCTACAGCGACTTCTGCTACGAGCTGCCCTTCATGCCGGGTCAGACGCGGCTACTTCGATACCCCGGTTGTGCCGACCTCGGCATTCGCCGGTGGATACAACACCCCGACTGCTCCTATCCCGACGCCACGCCCGCGATCAGCGAAGTGGATGGCGACGGAATCGGACCGTGGGTGGCCGGTCTCAAGGGCGCTGTTACAAAGGTCACCGTAGGTGGCCGGCGGCAGCGGCTATACCAGCAGCCCCTCAGTCACCTTCAACAACACAGGCACCGGCGGAACCGGCGCGGCAGGTAACGGCCGTGATCTCGGGCTCCGTGACCCGCGTTTCGATCAATAATGAGGGTCGCGGTTACACCAGCGCTCCCGCGGTGACGTTCACCGGCGGTGGCGGAAGCGGTGCCACAGGGACGGCGGTCATGACCTCTTCGGTCTCCTCCGTGACCATCAACAGCGGCGGCTCCTACGGTGGAACGCCCACAATCACCTTCTCGCTGCCCGCAGGCGGTACCAGGGCAACCGGTAACGTGCAGAGTGCTCCAATCGCCGGTGGGAGACGGAGAATCACCGGAATCACGATCACCAATCCCGGTTCCGGATATACCGGCACTGCCACGGCAACGTTCTCCTTCAACGGAACTCCCAGTGCCACCTTTACGGTGAATATGGCTCAGTCTGTGGCCGCCGTCACCATCACGGCGGCGGCTCGGGCTACACAACGGCTCCAACAGTTGCCTTCGGCGCAGCGCCGCAAGGGGGAGCCACCGCTACGGGCACGTCGACCGAAACCGGCGCCGTGGTCGCAGTCAACATCACGAACGCCGGCTCCGGTTACACTTCGGCGCCGACAGTTACTATCGCGCCTCCCACGAGCGGCACTACCGCAACGGCCAGCGCATCGATTGAGTTGAGTGGCACACTTACCATCAATTCACTCGGCGATCAGAACGTGGACAACTACGCGTACTCCGGACCGTCAGCAGGCGTAGCGCCGTATAACCAGCAGAAGGTGAAGCGCCACTACGGCTTCGGCACGCAATGCACCGCAGCCACTTCAACCAGCACCACTTGCAATACGGTCTCGAGCGTCACGATTGGCGGTATCTCGGCTCCGATCGTCTCCTGGACCGACACGCAGATCAAGGTAACTGTCCCGTCGGGCGTGCCGGCTTGCGCCGTGCAGCAACAGGCGCAATATGGCGGCTCCAATGCGCAGTGCGGCCAGATGGTCATCACTGCGGGAAATGGCAAGCAATCTGTTGACGCCGTGAGCGTCACGGTTGGCGGCAAAGCGCCCACACGTGATGACCGCCGGCCAGACCGATTCAGGGCGCCATCAGACGCGGCTGCGCCGGGCGATCTGATCATCGTCCCACCCGGCACATTCAGCGAGATGCTGCTGATGTGGAAGCCCGTTCGTCTGCAGGGCGTCGGCGCGGCTTCGAGCATCATCGATGCCAATCCCCACCCTGCCGGAAAACTGGATCCCTGGCGCCGCCAGATCGTGTGCCTCTTCGGTCTGTCGACTGACGGGCACGCCGATCACCGGATCGAATGTCTACGATTCGACGAATACGTTCACCTGCAGCCCTGACATGCAGTTCGCCGTCGATCGCCTGCCGCTCGAAGCAACTGTCGGCTGGGATGCCACTCTCAATGGCAACCTGGCGGAACAGTTGATCGAGCCCACCCTCATGGGAGCCTACGAGGGCGCAGGCATCACCGTGCTCGCCAAAGGCGTGAAGTTCCCGGCTGGGTCCAATCCGTTCGCCTCTGACGTCTTCCCGACCGGAACTCTTCTGCTGACGAAGGCCGATTGCGGCGACTCGACCGGCAACACCCTTTCCCGAGCAACTTCCTCTGCAACCCGTCCAGCATTGACGGCTTGACAGTGAAGAACAGCTCGCAGGGCGGCGGCGGCATCCTGGTTCACGCCTGGAGCCACAACCTCCAGATCGCCAACAACCGCGTGCTCAACAACCAGGGCACGCTGTCCGGCGGCATCACCATCGGCCAGGGCGAACACCCCGATGCGTTCCTCGCTGGGAGCACCGCCAACACCGTCCCGGGCTCCTGCATCACGCCGAGCCCGAACCTTCCGCCAACTGGCCCTTGCCGTACTGCAACAACATGGACGTCAACGTCCACAACAACCTGGTCGTCCAGAACTCCTCGCTGGGTGACGAACTCTTCTCGTCCACCCCGGCCGGAGCGGGTGGCGTCACCTTCTGCAACGGCAGCGACTACTACAAGTTCAACTACAACTGGGTCTGCGGCAACATGAGCACCGGCGACGGCGCCGGCGTGGCGCACCTCGGCTTCAGCTACGACGGCGACATCGAGCACAACTCGATCATGTTCAACCAGAGCACCAACCCGACCATCGTCACCAACGGTGGCGGCCTGCTCGTCATGGGCGCTCCCGACGTCGATCCGACGCCTGCGGAGTCGCCACCGACCAGGATTGCGTCTCCGCCCCAGGAACCATCCTGCCCAGTGACGGCACGGGTCCTGGCCTGGTCATCAACGCGCAACTTCATCGTGGGCAACTCGGCCGATAGCGGTAGCGGTGGCGGCTTGCGGCTGCAGCACATCAACGGAACTGAAGTGCTCAACTTCCCGAAGGGGAACCCAAGCACCAGTCTGGCCAGCCATCCCCGGCCATCCGGCGCAACCTGCGTTCCAGTTGAAGACCCCGTGGAACGCTGTTCAGGTCACCAACAACATCATTGCCAACAACGTAGCCGGTATTGATGGCGGCGGCGTGTCGCTGCTTGACGCTTTGGCGGTCGACTTCATCAACAACACCGTCGTCTCCAACAACTCAACCGCCTCGTCGGGAGTGCTGTTGCAAACCCTGTTCGCGCCGCTGGCCAGTTCGCAGGGAACCAACTGCACCACCAACAACGGAGCACAATCCTGCCCGCAGATTGCCGGCCTGGCCAGCGTCACCAACAGCGCCGTGCTCACCGCCAACATTGCCCTGTTGCCCAACGGCACAAACGCCATTACCTGCCCGACCAACCACGGCACGAACCGGTCCTGCGTCAAGTACTCGGTCCCTGCCTTGTCGAACGACTTGTTCTGGCAAAATCGCTCACTCTTTATCGGAGTCGGAGGATTAAATACCGGCTTCCAGAATCAACAAAACAAAGTCACGCTATACAACTCCGGATTCGGCAAGACCGCAACAGCTGCGGCCAACCAGAAATCCACGGGAGCTTGCGACGATCCGGGCGCCAGCTATTGGGATATCGGGATCCGCGGAGACACAGCCCCAGGCAATCACTCGTCGGGTGGGACTCTGCCTCTGACATACTCGTTGCTCACCAACAATGGGGCATTGGCTGAAAGTGCCGACAGCACCAACATCCTCGCTCCGGGCACCGTGCTTTCCAGTGTCTATTGCAACGGCTCCCGCCTTCCGATTGAAGCGTCTGTGCAAGCAGGCGTGTACGGATGGCAGGTACCTCCGGGAACCAACGAATCCAACGCGCTCCCCGCGCCCCCATTCACGCTGACTGCCGCAGCCACGGTGGACGAGGGCAATAACTGGATCAATCTCCGCTGGGGTCCGCTGACCTTGAACTTCGCGAATCCTCAGACCGGTCTTCCGGTTTATACCTTCAACCCGTCGCCGGCAAACAACTCAGCGGCAATCGACAAGATTCCCGTCACCGTTTCGCATCCGTCAACGGACTTCTTCGGAAATCCGCGGCCTGATGGTTCCGGGGGGAATACGTTCGATATCGGAGCCGTTGAATCAATCACCACCACGCCAGTCGTGTTCAGTCTGGCCGGAGGCACCTATCACTCGCCGCAGCAACTTACTCTCACCGACATAACGCCGCGAGCGGTGATCTACTACACCACCGACGGAACCATGCCCACGGCGGCATCGACGCTGTACACAGGGCCAATCACCATCGCATCCACTGAAACCGTGATGGCCATTGCGATCGCACCGGGCTTCAAACCAAGCTCAGTGAGTTCGAAGGCGTACACTTACGTCCCCCAACCACCTGCGGCGGCCCCGGTCTTCAGTTTGGCTGGCGGCACCTATAACACACCGCAGACACTCATCCTGACCGATACAACCCCTGGTGCAACCATCTACTACACCACCAACGGGACTTCGCCGACCACTTCGTCGACCAAGTACACGGGCCCGATCACTGTCAGCTCCACAGAGTTGGTGGCGGCGGTGGCAAGTGCACCTGGCTTCACGCTGAGTTCGGTTAGCTCCAAGCAGTACACCTACGTCCCGTTGCCGGCTGCAGCGGCTCCGGTCTTCAGTCTGGCGGGTGGCCTCTACCACACCCCACAGACTCTAATCCTGACCGATACAACACCCGGTGCAACCATCTACTACACCACGAACGGAAGCACGCCGACCACCTCGTCAACTGTCTACAGCGGGCCAATCACTGTCGCTTCCTCAGAAATTGTGGCAGCCGTGGCGATCGCGCCTGGCTTCTCCCTCAGTTCGGTCAGCTCGAAAGCCTACGTGTACATCCCGCTTCCAAAGGCAGCCTCGCCGGTATTCAGCCTGGCTGGCGGGCACTACACAACACCTCAGACCTTAACCCTCACGGATACGACTCCGGGAGCAACCATCTACTACACCACGAACGGAACGACACCGACGACGAGCTCGACCGTATATTCGGGGCCAATCACCATCAATACGAACGAGACCGTCATCGCCATCGCTGCTGACGGGATTGACCAGGCCATGTCTACACGTAACAGTTGCATCTGCTCGAAGTGCGAGTTGCTAGTCTTCGGGCCACCGCAGCCAAAACCCCAGCCTGAGCTTTCCAAAGATAACCTCAAGGCTAACCTAGGTCTAGATGACCGATCACGGCCGCCTGAAATACACGTGGCAGGAAATAGCGGAAGTCGTCAACGCCTCCCCATGTGAGCATCGCCAATTCGGCGTACGTCGAGATTCGGTCAGCAGGAATCTCCGACAAAGAGTCCACGAGCAAGGCTTTGCTCTCAGAAGGATCAGCACAACAGGGGCACGCCGATAGATTTGCAGGCATAGGATAGCGAGCAAAAACGCTGTAGAGCCCAGCGATCGAATCCGCTAGATCACGAGTCACTAAAGCTCCCGCGTCACGTTCACGCTTCTATGATATCGCCGGTCGGGAGTAGATCTGCGATCAACTCGCCTGATCCGTGTCAGTCGCTCGTGGACGAATATTTATAAGAGAACGAGCCGCCGTGGGGAGTCTCTACGGCCAATCCTGCGCACCATGGAAGATGCGCGAGATTTCAACCGCATTTTCTGTCACCTGATACACGACTACGTAAGGAAGAGGTGGAAAGACAAGTTCCCGGCGTCCTGGAATTCGCCTGCTGGAGCGCCCGATGCGGGGGAACTCTTTCAACTGTGTACAGCCGTCATAAATAGTGCGGGCAACTCTTCGCGCCGCCTCCGGGCTGTCACGCTCGATATGTGCACAGATGAGATCCAAATCGGCAGCGGCAGGCAACGACCACGAATCTCCATCAGGAACGCAAAAACTTTTGTAAGCGTTCGCCGACTTGCTCATGGGTCAGATACTCTCCGCGCTTTAAGGCGTCCTCACCACACCTGACGGCTTCCACAAGGCGGGCTTCCTCATCGAAATACCGCGCCAGAACATCTCGAACCAGATCTCCGGGCTTTCGCCCCTGTTGGGCGGCGCTGTGCGTCAATTTTGCTTCGAGTTCCGGTGTCAAATTGAGTTCCATAGAGTCGCCTTCTTTATTCAAGCTTACAACCTGAGTCCCCGGTCTTCAAATCGCACGCGGTGTTTAGCCCCCACAGGCACTCTACCGCGAGGCTCCAAACTGGAGGGTGCCAGGTGCCTGCGCCAACGCACTCTTCTGGCTTCGATCGACAAGCGGCGGCGAAATGGCATCATCGCCGAAACGTCTCATGAGTCAGTCCCAATGCGTCGATGAAATAAGGCTACGCCCACCAAACAGCGAAGACCAGAACCGCACTACAAATCGCGCGCTGCACAAGGCGAGGGTTTACTCACATCTTCAAGGACAAAATACAGCTGCGTCAGGGCTACCGTACCAACTCCTTTCCTCTACATTGCCTCACCCTTAAGCACTTCCACCCTCCGCCTTGATACAATCTCTACCCATGAGAAGACTCGCAATTGTAGCCCTCCTGGCCACGCCCTTGCTAGCCCAAAACGCAGTGGGTATCCGCATCCTGATGGGCATCGAGGGCGCCAAACTTGGAGACAAGTGGGACGGTTCCGCAACCGCCGAAGGGGCACGCATCACCTCCGTCGAGCCCTGGCGGTTCGACGTCGGCGACGCCATGCAGCCCAACAACTCGTGGAAAGTTGCCATCCACACGATGCGGGTCTTCGGCGGAGCGCAGGGACGCAACCGGGTGCAGGCCCCAATTGCCAACGGTGTCATCGTCTTTCTCGATTCCACCAATGAAAGCGCCGCAGTGAATGTCCACACCGCCCAGGGCGACTTTCGAGTAGCTCTTCGCGACGTTCCCTGGGGTGCGTTCAAAGCCGAACTAGGCGGGAAAGTAATTGCGGATCGCGTCACCGGCTACACCCAACTCACAAGTTCTCCCGAAGAACAGGACTTTCCCGCAGCCGCCGTGGCCAAAGATGGCAGCCTTTGGATCGCCTATCTGGAGTTCCAGCACGCTCCGGACCATCTGAAGCTGCAGGTCTCGCTCGAAGAAGCGCCGCGTAACTTCGATAAATACTCTGAAAAACCCGGCGGCGACCAGGTCTTCGCGCGGCATTTCAGCAACGGAAAGTGGGGTCCGCCGATCGCCGTCAGCGAGCCGCACGGCGACATGTGGCGTCCGTCGATTGCGGTCGACGCGTCTAACCGCGCCTGGGTATTCTGGAGCGCTAATAAGAGCACCACCGGCGTCGCGAACTACGACATCTATGCGCGCCCGGTCCAGAACACGACGCCCGGCAAGATGGTCCAGCTCACTACCGAAGCTGGCTCGGACGTCGATCCCGCCGCAACCGCCGATTCAGGAGGCCGCGTTTGGGTTGCCTGGCAGGGTTGGCGTAATGGCCGCGCGACCATACTGGCGGCAACGCAGCAGGGCGACGGATTTACCAAGCCTGCAGTAGTTGCTTCGTCGGGCGGTAACGAATGGGATCCTGCCATTGCCGCGGATCATACCGGGCGCGTCAGCGTTGCCTGGGATTCCTATCGCAACGGAAATTACGACGTCTATGTGCGGACGGCGTCTGGCCCCGGCGGGTGGGGTAAGGAGATCCCTGTGGCCGCCTCCGCGCGCTACGAAGCCTATCCGTCGATCGCGTACGATCCCAGCGGCCGCCTCTGGACCGCTTATGAAGAAGGCGCTCCCGGTTGGGGTAAGGATTTCGGCGCGTACGACACCACCGGGATCGCACTCTATCAAGGACGCGCTGTCCGCTTGCGAGGACTCGAACCCGATGGCCGATGGGTGGAAGCTTCCGTTGATCCCGGCACAGTACTCACCGGAACCGTAGCGCCGCGGCCCGACAAAGCCACCAAACAAAACGACTCGGAGGACTGGCTCAAACTCGATCCCGAGAACGCCAAGACCCGTCAGGCGAATCAGACTGCCCGTAACTCCGTGGCGCCGCGGAACACTTCGCCTCGCCTGCTTGCCGATACGTCCGGCCGCCTCTGGCTGAGCTATCGCAGCAATCACCCTCAATTCTGGATGCCCATCGGCACCATCTGGACCGAATATCTGGTCTCGTTCGACGGCAAAGCGTGGAGCGAGCCGGTCTTCCTTCCGCATTCCGACAACCGGCTCGATAATCGCCCTGCACTGGCTTCCATCCGTCCCGGCGAATTGATGATCGTCGGGTCCTCCGATCATCGCCGCGAACTTCCGCCTATGACACCAGGACTGGGACCGGCGAAGCAGCTCCAGGAGTATTTCGAGAAATCCACGGGTCCGGATAAATACAACAACGACCTGTTCGTCAATACCATCGCTTTAGGATCGGCGTCCGGTAGTCCCTCGGTCCGGTCGATTGCTGCTCCGGCAGTGAGTCCGGATACGGCGGCGGTAGCAAAGGAGCGCAAGAACCTCGCGGCGATCCGCTCCGCGACGAATCCGGAGGGTTTAAAAATTGTTCGCGGCGAGTTCCACCGTCACAGCGAAATCTCCATGGATGGCGGCGGAGACGGGCTGCTCGTCGATCAGTTTCGCTATGCCATCGATGCCGGCGCGCTGGACTGGATCGGCTGCTGCGACCACGACAACGGTATGAATGGCATTGCCCGCGAATACACCTGGTGGATCACCCAAAAGCTGACCGACATTTTCTATAACCCCGGTGCGTTCGTGCCTATGTTCATGTACGAGCGCAGCGTCGCGTTTCCTGAAGGGCACCGCAACGTTATCTTCGCCCAGCGCGGTATTCGCACCCTGCCGCGTCTTCCCAAGGTGACCGCCGAATCCGAGGGTCACGCTCCCGATACCCAGATGTTGTATCGCTATCTCAAACAATATAACGGCATCGTGGCGTCCCACACGAGCGGTACCAGTTCGATGGGCACGGACTGGCGCGACAACGATCCCCTGGTCGAACCGGTGGTTGAAATCTATCAGGGCGACCGGCAGAATTACGAGATGCCGGGAGCGCCCCGCTCCAATTCTGCGGGGGACTCCATCGGCGGCTTCACGCCTAAGGGCTGGGTCAGCCTGGCCTTCGAGAAGGGTTACAAATTGAGCTTTCAGGCCAGTTCCGATCACATCTCGACGCACATCAGCTTCTGCAACATTCTGGCCAAGGACTACAGCCGGCAGTCAGTGCTCGCTGCCGTCAAAGCTCGTCACGTCTACGGCTCGACGGACAATATCATCGCCGACTTCCGCACCGGGAATCACATCATGGGCGATTCATTCACGGCTCCGTCGGCTCCGGAGTTCAAAGTCAAGCTGCGAGGCACGGGCAACTTCAAAACGGTTTATCTGGTCAAGAACAATAAGTATGTGTACACCATCAATCCAGCTAAACCTGATGTAGATTTCACCTGGCGCGACACGGAAGCAGCCAAGGGGACGAGTTACTACTACGTCAGAGGCGAACAGGAAGACGGAAACATCGTCTGGGTCTCGCCGATGTGGGTGACTTACTGATCACCCTCTCTATTGCCGGCGTATTACCACTCCGCCCTTCATGACGAAAGCAACTTTGGTCACGGCGGAGATATCTTTGAGCGGGTTGCCTGGGACCGCAATGACATCCGCAAGGTAACCCGCCTTCAGTACGCCGATCTGTCCTTGCCAATCGAGAAGTTTTGCTCCGTTGACGGTTCCCGCCTGAATAGCGGCTAGGGAAGTCATGCCGTACTTTACCATCAGCTCGAACTCGCGCGCCTGGGTTCCATGCGGGAAGGGGCCCACGTCCGAACCCATGGCCATGGGTACGCCGGCCGTCAATTGCTTCTTGAATTCCTGCCCGTGAAAATCGAGCAGACGGTGGCGCAATTCCCCGTGCGCCGGGCTGTCGGCGTGTTCGGCGAAATACTCGGTGATCGCGAAAGTAGGTACTGCGAAGATCCCTTTTTCGCGCATCATGAGCATGGTCTCGCGGCTGAGCTGATCGGCATGATCGATCGATGCGACGCCCGCTCTGGCTGCATAAAACGTCCCAGGCTCTCCGGTCGCGTGAACTGCGACGCGCTTTCCAACGCGGGCAGCTTCCCGTACCGCCGCGGAAAGTTCTGCTTCGGTGTACTGATAGGGTGTCGAAAACTTCCCATCGCGTACCGAATCGTGGCCGGTTTCGTAGATCTTGATGAAGTCCGCTCCTTCCTTGAACTGTTGGCGGATGACCGTGACCAGTTCGAGGGCATTATTGGCATAAGTGGCATTGGACAGCACGTGCTGCTCCGGATTGTAGCCGAGAGCATCCTCATGCCCGCCCAGGATATCGACGGCATTACCACTGACCCGTAAACGCGGACCCGGGATCAGGCCTTGATTAATTGCATTTCGAACGGCGCTATCAGCTGAGCCAGCGCCTTCGGTCCCCATGTCGCGCTCAGCCGTAAATCCGGCCATAAGGTCCGCCCGGGCCGCCAGAGTGGCGATAATGGTCCGCTGCGGCACCGACTCTTGCACCGTCTGAAGATCCTCTGCGCCCGGATGCAGAAAGAGATGCACGTGCGCGTCGATCAACCCGGGCATGAGCGTAGTGTCGCCCAAATCGATGACTTGCGCATACGGTGGGTGCACCACGATGCTGCCGGCTTCGATGATCCTTTCGCCCCGCACGAGAACTTCGCCGGGAGAGAGGATTCGACCCGTTTCCACGTCAAGCAAATGCGCGGCATGCAAGATAATGTTCCCAACTTGTGCAGGGCAGGGGAGTGCCAGGGCGAGCAGGAGGATAACAAAACGCATGGCTAGTCTTCCACGATTCCGGCAGCCTGCAAGGTTTTCAGGCCGGCCTCCAGGCACATCTTTGCGCTCTGCTCCGGGGGCATCTGCTTCAATCCCCGGCCGAAGACCTCGATGCTGAGTCCGTCTTCATAGTGGATCTGGCGAAGCGCGCGCAGAAAACTGGTGAGGTCGATAACCCCCTCGCCTGGTAGCAGCCGCTCGTTGTCGCGCACCTGCTCTGGAGGCAGACGCGCCGAATCGTCGAAATGGACGACCACAATGCGGTCCTTGCCGGCGGCGACGATGTCTTCAGGTGTTCCTCCCGCGTGATACCAGTGCCAGGCGTCGAGCGTCAGACCGACGTTTGAACCGCATTCTTTGGCGAACTCGAGCATCTCGTTCATCTTCCAGATAAACTCGTATCGGCCGCTAGTGCGGAACTGCAGGGGACCGAGGAATTCCAGGCCGAGGCGGCAATGAGAGCGCGCCAGGACGTTTGCGATCTGCGTGAAGCGTGCCTTGTAGACGCGCCGGAGTTCATCTTTGGGAGTGCCGCTGGAAGGCATAATGTAGGTCATCATGCGCGGACAGCCGATCGCGGAGGAGAAGGGGGCGGCGTCTTCGAGTTGCGGCATGGTGGCCCGGAAAGCCGCATCATCCTTGCGAAACTCTACGGGCAGAGAAACGAAAGCGGGCCGCAGATGGAGATCGGCCAGCATAGTTTGAGTACGCTTGACTCCGTCGGATAGGGCCGCGTCGAGCATCACATCCACGCCTTTGAAACCCGTGTTCGACGCGAGTTCGGCAAACTGCCGCCAGGACAGCTTGCCGCCGATCGGCACACTGTTCATCGATAGGTACATGCGGTTATTTGATCACGAATGGCCCGGCGGGGGTAACATACTTATTTCGAGGTGATGAATGAACAGACGGGAATTCCTGGGTACTACGCTGGCCGCGGGAGGTTTTGCGGGAGCTTTGCCCGGAGCGCCCCAGAACGCTTCGCCGCTCAAACTCGAGCCGTTCGCTCTGCGGGATGTGCAATTGCTCGACGGCGAGTGGAGCGCTCTCATGGAAAAGAACCGGCAATATCTCCTTGCGCTCGAGTCCGACCGTCTGCTGCATACCTTTCGTCTGACTGCCGGGTTGCCGTCCACGGCCGAACCGCTGGGAGGTTGGGAAAGCCCGAATGTGGAATTGCGCGGACATTTCCTCGGACACTATCTTTCGGGCTGCGCACAGATGTCGGTGAGCGCGCGCGACGCCGAAATCAAGGCCAAGGCTGATTCCATCGTGAGCGAACTCGCCAGGTGCCAGAAAGCCAATGGCAACGGTTATATCAGCGCGTTTCCTCCGGCGTTCTTCGAACGGCTGAAGACTACGGGAAAAGTCTGGGCGCCCTGGTACACCGTCCATAAAATTCTCGCCGGAATCTTTGACATGTACGTTCTCACCGGCAACACCCAGGCGCTCGGCGTCCTGGAAGGCATGGCGGATTGGACCGCGAAGTGGGCCGAGCCAATCGGCGACGCGGAAATGCAGAACATTCTAAAAGTGGAATTCGGCGGCATGGCCGAAGTGCTGAATAATCTCTATTCGGTGACGGGCGACAAACGCCACGCAGAACTAGCCGGCCGTTTCGAGAAGCGCAGCTTTCTCGATCCCCTGGCGAACCAACGCGATGAATTAAAGGGATTACATGCCAATACCCATATCCCGCAGGCGATCGGCGCGGCTCGTAAGTACGAATTGACGGGCGATCCGCGATACCGGACGATTGCCCAATATTTCTGGAGCCAGGTAGTCGGGCATCATTCGTACTGCACCGGAGGCAATAGCAATCATGAGCATTTCGATGCGCCGGACCAATTGGCGTCGGCGCTGAGCGCAACCACTGAGGAATGTTGCTGCACCTACAACATGCTGAAGCTGACCCGACATATTATTTCCTGGACCGGCGATGCTGCCGCAGCGGAATATTATGAGCGCGCCTTGTTCAACGGGATCATCGGAACCATGAATCCGAGAGACGGCATGACGATGTATTATGTGCCGCTGGCGTCGGGTTACTGGAAAATGTTCGGAATCCCGCGCCAGTCGTTTTGGTGCTGTACGGGAACAGGCGTGGAGAATTTCTCCAAGCTGCAGGACAGCATCTACTTTCATGACGACAAGAGTTTATACGTTAACCTTTTTGTCGCTTCGGCGCTGGACTGGCGCGACAAAGGCGTTACAGTCCGGCAGGACACGAAATTCCCCGATGAGCAACAGTCGCAGCTATCGTTCCGCTGTGACCATCCCTTGCCGCTCGAACTGCGCGTCAGGATTCCGTCTTGGGCCGGGGAAGGGGCCGCTGTGAAGGTCAATGGAATGCCGGTCGCCGGAGTGCAGGCCGGCAGCTATCTCTCCATCCGGAGGACATGGAAAAGCGGCGACAAGATTGACGTGAAGCTTCCGATGAAATTGCATGTTGAGGCGACGCCTGACGATCCGGGACTGCAGGCGTTCCTCTACGGACCGTTGGTACTGGCTGGACGCTTAGGGTCGGACGGTCTGACAGCCGAAGCGCAGTCCGGTGATCGCACGCAGCAAGTCAAGAGTCATTTCCTGCGCGGCGATCCGAAACCAGCGCCGCCTCTTCGGAGTCCTTTCCCCGGTCCCGCCACCTGGATTCAGCCTACCGCCGGAAAGAGATTGACGTTTCGGATTACGGGGCAAGAGCGGGACATTTCGTTGATCCCGCTGAACCAGTTGTTTGACGAACGATATGCCGTCTATTTCAAGGTGTCCTGAAGCGGCGGAGCAGGTCTCGGACTTCTTCATCGGTAACCTGCTCGAAATTGCGGTACCAGCAGCCGACGGCGTTAAAACTCTCAGGTATCCGGGCGCAGATGACTTCGTCAACAACCTTACGCACCTCCCCGCTCGCTGTCCGGGACGCTACTGGTACCGCAACGACTAACTTCCCCGGTTTTTGTAGACGAACAGCCTGAACCGCAGCCAGCATTGTGGCGCCCGTGGCGAGTCCGTCATCGGTCAGTACAACCGTGCGACCGCGCAAATCGAGCGGCGCACGGCCTTCGTGAAAAGCTACTTCTCTCCGGTTGAGTTCGTTCTGCTCCTGTTCCTCGACGCGCTCAATCGTCTCCTGGGAAAGGGCATACTGGTTGATCACATCATGATTGAGAATCCGTATTCCCCCGCTCGCAATCGCTCCGAACGCCAGTTCCTCTTGTCCGGGAACACCCAATTTGCGCACCGGCAAAATATCAAACGCGGAGGCGGAAAGGTATTGCGCAACAGCCAAGCCGACCGTTACTCCTCCCCGCGGCAACGCCAGGACGACAATCTCCGCTTCGTGTAATCTAGCCGCGACTATGCGGCCGAGAAAATAGCCCGCAGTTGTCCGATCCGGAAACATATTCTCACAAAGGGTCGTCACAGGATTGAGGTCGCCGCTGAACCCAACAATCGAACTGCCATTTAGATAGTCATAAGCGCCGGCAATGGTCTAAAGATTGCATCCGGCTTCACTGCGCGGACAAAGCCGGCTCATGAATGATGCTGACTCCGGATCGTGCATCGCCCTAAATAGCCTGCATCTTGCCATTGCCGCGTTCCAGACATCCTCGGTGCTTCCGAGGCAATGCGGTCTCTGTTTTCTTTCGGGCGCGCCCTTGCGGATATAATGAAAGCCGTTGAAAGGTAGAACTTGCGGATCGATCCAGAAGACTTCAGGCGGCATTATGCCATGCTCTCCGACGAAGCGCTCTTCGCTCTCAATCGCGCGGACTTAATCGAAGTGGCCCAGACCTGCTACGACCAGGAAGTCGCCCAAAGGAAGGCACAGCAGCAACTCGAAGAGCAAAGGGACGATAGTCCCGCATACTCTCGACGATCAGATCGAATTCGACGATGAATTCGACATTGACGCGGAACAGTCGCCCGAATGGCTTGGCGATGCCGCCTGCGCCTGCGCTTTCTCTGTCAATCCAGGCGCGCCGTACTCTCCTGACCTGGTAAAGGCACGAGCCGTTTTGCGGGCGGCCGGAATTCCATGCCACATCACGCTGGACCAGATCGAAGCTACTGCGGATACCCAACGAGTGCGCAGCGAATATTGCGTTATGGTGCCCGGAGCGCTGAACCTCCATGCGACCAGTGTCCTCGATCGCGATCTTTTCAACGCCGACCAGGAGGAGAACTGGCGCACCCATCTCGAAGCCTTATCCGATGAAGAGCTCGCCAAACTGAGCCCGCAGGTGTTTTGCGCCGGACTCTTAGACCGTGCCGCGCGCCTCAAAAAAGCCTACGAAGACGAAGTAACCCGCCGCAAGGGATAAAAAGCATTTGTTTCATTCGTCTGCATCCGTGTGCCTTCGTGGCCAAATGATTTTTCGCGTTACCCTGTATCTTTGAGATGCAGCTTTCCCAGATAGCTCAATCCCTCTCTTGCGAACTCCGCGGCGACGGAGCGCTCGACATTTCCGGTGTCGCGGGAATTGAAGAGGCGGGACCTTCACAACTGACCTTCCTAGCCAATCCCAAGTACGCGCACAAAGTTCGCAACACACACGCCGGCGCCATCCTTTCTACGCAGCCCCATGAGGGCATAGCCACGCTGATTTCGGCCAATCCCTATCTCGACTTCGCTCGCGCCCTCTCGCTTTTCTATCAGCCGCCCAAGCCCGCGCCGGGCATACATCCTCTCGCGGCAATCGCCTCCACAGCGACCATCGGCCAGAACGCCTCCATCGGCCCGTTCGCGGTTGTGGGCGAGGGTGTCGTCATTGGACGAAATGCTGTTCTGCATCCTCACGCGGTCATCTATGAAGGCGTCGAAATCGGAGACGATTTCGTCGCCCATTCACATGCCACAGTGCGCGAATTCTGCCGCATCGGCCATCGTGTGATCCTGCAAAACAGCGTAGTGATCGGAGGGGATGGCTTCGGTTTCGCCAAGCGCGCTGACGGGACACATTACAAAATCCCGCAATCCAAGGCAACCATCCTGGAAGACGACGTCGAGGTCCAGAGCCTCACCTCCATTGACCGCGGCACGATTGCTGAAACGCGCGTGAAACGGGGCGCAAAGATCGATAGTTTGGTGCAGGTCGGACACGCGTGTATCGTCGGCGAGGACAATATTATTTGTGCTCAAACGGGACTCGCGGGCAGTTCCATCTTGGAACGAAACGTTCTCCTGGCCGGACAGGTTGGAATTTCGGGCCATCTGACCATACACGACAATGTGACAGTCTACGCGCAAAGCGGGGTGGGCCACGATGTGCCCGCCGGATCGCGCATCTCCGGATCGCCGGCATTTGCCGCGAACGAATGGCTGCGCTGCATTACCGCCTTCCCACGTTTGGCCGAAATGGTCCGGACCGTGCGAGAGTTGAAAAAGAAAGTGGAAGAGATCGAGAAAAAATGGACGAGCTGAAGAAAGACTCGCATAGGACACGGCCCCCGTTGGCCTATCGAAATGAAGAATTTCTGAAACATGCCGATGCCCGCCCCTTGCGCATCCTTTCGGAATATCTGGAGCCTCTGACGCATTTTCGCAATCAGAAGATTCGCGACACGGTCGTATTCTTCGGTTCCGCGCGCCTATCCGAAAAGGGACCTCTGGGCCATTATTATCAGGACGCGCGGCAACTCGCCAGGATGATCACGGAATGGGGCGAGTCGATCGACGGCGGCGCCAATCGCCTGGTAGTGACTTCCGGAGGCGGTCCCGGGATTATGGAAGCGGCCAATCGCGGTGCCAGCGAAGCCGGCGGAAAAACCATCGGGCTGAATATCGGACTTCCTTTCGAGCAGTTCCCCAACCCATACATTACCCCCGAACTGTGTTTCGAGTTCCACTACTTTTTCATGCGTAAGTTCTGGTTCGCCTATCTGGCTAAGGCGTTGGTTGTTTTCCCCGGTGGCTTCGGTACCCTGGACGAATTGTTTGAGTTACTCACCCTGGTGCAGACCAGGAAGCTGACGAAAAAGATCTTCATTCTTCTCTACGGCACGGAGTACTGGACAGAAGTGATTAACTTCGACGCTTTGGTCAAACACGGCATGATTGCGGAGTCCGATCTCGGCCTTTTCAAATTTGCCGACGATCCCGCTGGCGCGCTGGAATTGATGAAGGAAAGCCTTTCCGTCTACCTCAAGCCCGACGAGCCCGGCACGCCCGCAATCGCGCAATCGGTCAAACCCGAACCGTAGCACCGCGCCCCTCCCCGCCGACTGACTTACCTTTGCGAGAATTTCCAGTGTTATGACGGCCGGATCGTGTTTCAAAAACTACTGCATTGGGACGGACTCGGTCTGCGATCTCGCTAGGCTGCCCTTGCGCCGGAATTGACTGTCGGGCCGCCTGCAAATCCGCTCACTGTCTTCGGCTGCAGGCCCGCCTTAGCCAATCCCATATAAACCAGGAAGCCGGCAATGAAACTGTAGAGTGCGGCTGGTTGCGTATAGGGCAGCACTTCTGGCGGCAAGGGCAGAAACGGCAATATGCCAACCACGAACCCGACAGCCCACGCGATGTAGCCCGCCCAGTTGATGCCTTCCCTCGGGCCCGACCACCTTCCGCCAGACAACAGATAGTCGGCGGCCATCGCACCGCAGATCGGGCCGAACGATGCACCCACGATATTGAAGAACGAAATCAGGTGCGCCGCGACTCCCGTGACCGCGGCGATAATCCCGATCACGGCGGCCAACATCGTCGAGGAGACCCGCGGCACGCCGGGAATCATCGTCGAAAAGCTGTTGCCTGCGATAAATGCGCAGAAGCATGTCGGAGGTATGGAGGCGATGGCGAACAGGAAGAGCATCGCCGACGCGATGGGACCTCCGATATTCTGCACGACATCGCCATAATCGAAGCTACTTAGCCCCGGATTGCTTCCGTGCGCTCCCGCAATCGAAATCAACGGCAACCCGCCAGCCACCAGAACGGCTAGCGCGATCCCGACCAACCCGCCCATCTTTACATCTTTTTCGTCTCGCGAATTGATGCCGAAATCCGCACCCGCCGCTCCCGCTGTAGCGAAAAATCCAATCACGATCGCAAACACCGAAGTGACTGCCATAAAAGGGTTCTCTTGTCCGGCTGGGACATGATAGCTGGATACTCCGCCTGCCGTCTGGAACAGCACATAGAGCAGCATGAGCAGCGGAATCGAGTTGAGCAGCAGGGAGACTTTCGCCACGTACTGGATGCCTTTCGCGCCGATCCACGCCATCACACAACCCCACAACGCCCCAGTAACGATGAATGGAGCTGACATGGGTTCGGACTTCATGCCAAGACCTTTTAGAATGAAATCGGTCGAGAAATAAGTCGCAACTGCGAACCAGAATACCTGCAGGAGCCCCATGAGCAATCCAGGCATGACGTAGCCGCCTTTTGTCCCGAACGTCGAGCTTCCGACCACATACAAGGGGAAACCAGTCTGCATCCCGAGCATCGCCGGGACCCGGTAATAAAGGGCATAGCAGAGCAGGCCCGCTACTAACAGTGCGCCGATGCAGAGCAGCAAATTGGCATGCGCAATCGTGCTGCCTGCCATCTGCTGGTAGAAAGCGATCCAGAGAAAAATGCCCGCGTAGCTGGGTGCGGTATTGACATACCACGGCGCGCGGTTCCCCTTCGGGTTTGGTACTGCTTTGGCGAGATAGTCCGGCAACATAACTTGATGGCTCTACGACAGCTATTCTCTACCCCATCCCATTACGATGCAATGGGTTTTCGGAATTTTAGGCCTGAGGTTGAAAGATCGTGGAGATTTTCAACACGGAACGGACGAATAGTAGCGCTACCACCCAAACAACGCGCGTGTCAGCCACGGTCGCCCTTTTACGGATACGGGTAACGTTCCAGTTTCCGAGCCCCTCGTTGGGACAGAAGCCGTAGTCTTCGGTCCACCAACACGTTCGGCTCCGATTGCGCACGTTCGGTCACGTGTCCGCCTCTTTGCCTCACGGTCACTGTGAATACCTCTGGCCGTACTACAAAACATCTGACCTCCCGGATGCCGCCCCTTGAGACGAGTTCCGCAACTCGCGTCGTCCAAAAACGGAGCCCCGTGCGCAACTCAATATTTCGCGCGTTCGCTCGGTAGAATCATTTCTCGAAAAAATATTGAAAAACAATTTACATCTCCTGTGTTCTGCGATATTCTGATTACGCTCTGGCAAATTAAATCCGCGCGCTACGACGAATGATAGCCACCGAAGGCGTTTTGTCACGCGAGGAAATGGAAAAGAGACGGCTGGCGGCAGCAGATGAGCTGCTCGGCGGTCTCACTCAATCGAAGGTCGCGTCGAAATACGGCGTGAGCCGCACTACGGCTTCACGTTGGGCGCGCGCCCTCACCCACAATGGCGTCGAAGGGTTGCGCAAGCGGCGCGCGACCGGACGGCCCAGCCGGCTCCGGCCGGATCAACTTGCTCAACTCCGCGATATTTATAGCGAGGGCGCTATTGCCTCTGGTTTCGAAAGCGACCGGTGGACAACGTCCAAGCTGGCGCAGGTCATTGAGCTGAAATTCGCCGTACGCTACGACCAGGACCACGTTGGTCGTTTATTGCACAAATTGGGACTTCGTACGCGTCGTCGTCCCGTAGCCGCTCCGTCGTATGCGCCGTCCATTTACACCCAAAATATGGATCGCATGGCGCCGGAGATTTCCTCAACAGTTGCATAGTGTTTGGCTGCAGCGAAGATCGCTGGCATCAGCTTCGCGAGAATCGCGAAGCCTCTTCAGGCGATCTTCGACTGTGGCTTGCTTCTTCTAGCGCGCAACCGGTTAGCGATCGTCGACGGTGATCCGTTTTCGTTTTGACGCCGCGTTGAAATCGAACGCGGCGTTCGCCTACTCGCATCTAGCATGGCGCGGATCTCTACCGCCCGGTCATCCTTGATCGCGTCGACGAGCGCTACTTCATGTTCCACGCCAAAACGCGAGCAATCGCGAGCCAGTTATGGAGCGTCTCCCCTCACGCCCCGCGTCTGCGTCGGACGAGCGGCCTGCTTTTTCCACGCTAAGCGAGACACTCGTGTGGACCCCACGGTTGCGCTTAGATCTGAGTGACGCGGAAAACTTCGTGTTCGGTTGTCCAGCCGGCTCAGAGCTTGTGTGTCCGGCTTCCTCTCGCCCGTTATAATGTTCCTGCAAGACGGAGGAACCCTGATGACGGACGCTGGCCACTTTCCGATGGGCGAAACGCTGGAGCGAATTCAATGCCAATGGTGCCAGAGCATGAATCCGAAGACCGCGCTTTCGTGCATCGCTTGCGGCGCGCCGCTCGATATTCGCAATCTGGTCAGCGAATCGGGATGGCGTGAAGCCCCCCGGATCCGGGACATGACCGAGATCCATTTCAGTTCCAGCACCTGCCAGGTGGAAGGAGAGATCGTGCCGGCTGCGGAGATCAATCTCGGTCCTGGCGATTCGATCTTTTTCGAGCACCACGTGATGTTGTGGAAAGAGCCGCACGTGCCGCTTACCCTGATGTCTCTGGCGGGTGGGATGAAGCGCGCTTTCGCGGGAATGCCATTTCTGATTAGCGTCGCAACGGGGCCCGGACGTATCGCTTTCTCGCGCGACGCCACCGGAGAACTGATCATGCTTCCGCTGCATCCGGGAATGGAACTCGATGTGCGCGAACACGCATTTCTGCTGTCGTCACACCAGATCGGCTATTCGTTCGTCCGAGTCAAGGGATTGACCAATATTCTGTTCGGCGGCCAGGGCATGTACATGGACCGGTTTATTACGACCAGCACGCCTGGGCTGCTAATCCTCCACGGATACGGGAATGTCTTTGAACGCAGGCTGGCGGCGGGCGAGAGCATTATGGTCGAGCCGGGCGCTTTCCTGTACAAGGATTCATCCGTGACAATGCAGGTGGAGTTCCAGAAGCTGGGCACGGGCTTCTTTGGTGGAACAAATATGAGCCTGGCGCGGATGACCGGGCCGGGAAGAATAGGGATCCAGTCGATGTACGTGCATCATAAAACCGAATAAAGGGGGCACTATGTTCTGCGTAAATTGCGGGAAGCGATTGGGCGAGGAGGCAAATTTCTGCGCCGGATGCGGAAGTCAGGTGAAGCGACCTGCGGCGACGGTGCCCAGTTTAACTGCGACGGCGCCCGCGCCTCCCGCGATGCCTCCTGTACCCGACCCACCGAGGGGGGTAGTCACGGACGAGAGCGTTCACTCCCATTCTGTAGCTGGAAAGTGCGCCTGGTGCGGTGCGCTTGTGACAGGTGAGCAGGCGACTTGTCCGAAGTGCGGAGCTTCAATGGGTATGCCTGTCACAGTGGCGCGGTCTGGCTGGGCACAGCTGCCCGCTCGCAAGGATATGGCCAAACTGCAGTTCGGAAATTCCTTCTGCCAGATCGAAGGCGCTTACGTTCCGGTGGCCGATATGAATCTCGCGGCGGAAGACGCAGTCTACTTCTCACACCATGTGCTCCTATGGAAAGATCCGCAGGTGAATATCACGGCCATGTCGCTGAGAGGTGCGTGGAAGCGCATGTTCGCAGGCATGCCGTTGATCATGACGCAAGCGCAAGGTCCGGGCCATATCGCGTTTTCCAAGGATGATCCGGGCGAGTTGGTCGCGCTACCACTGCAGCCCGGCGAAACGATCGACGTCCGCGAACATCTTTTTCTCGCTGCTACGGCAAATGTTCAGTACGATTGGTTTGCGACGGATATATGGTTGCAGACACGCAACGGCGATGATACCGAAACACATTATCCGATCGGAATGTACATGGATAAGTTCTATGCCCCGCAAAGCCCAGGCCTGCTGCTGTTGCATGCGGGAGGTAACGTATTTGTCCGGCAACTCGAAGCGGGCCAGCATATCCTTGTGAAACCGACGGCGTTGATCTTCAAAGATCCAACCGTCGGGATGCGGCTGCACTTTGAGCATCCCAGCACCGGATTCAGCGGTTGGGGTTATTGGAGCAATCGCTATGTCTGGCTGCTGCTGACCGGACCGGGACGAGCGGCCATTCAGTCTGTTTTCGAGCCCGTGGAAGGAGAGGCGAGGAATATGACGGGATGCTCGTATGCAACCGAGACTCGATGGTAGCCGATGTAACTTGAATGTAATTGGTAGTTGCGCTTTGGATGGCGGAAGCGTATTATGGAGTTGGCGGTTGATTTACTCCGAACCGCTTCCTGCTGTACGCAAATGCGTTGAAGTAGTCCGTTCCGTTTGTTAGACGAGAATGCAGGCGAGTTCGTCGGCGTTCCTTTTTACATAAAGGAGGTAAGACTATTCACTTCTACTGCAGTCATCCGACTAAAAACCTTTTGAGTTTGGTTTGCCCTTTTTACGGTTTGGTCTCCTAGTAACACCTATTTTTTGGACTGACCGTAATAGCTTCTTACTTCTTGGGCGTGCCGGATACTGCTATTCCATGTCATTTCCCAATTCTTTGCGGAAGTAATGCTGGCATAAGGCCAGGGGCGACAGTTTGAGCTGTTTGCTCTAGATCAGCTAAAGGAGGTTCAACTATCAATTCAACTTTCGGCCGGTCAACAGAATTCAAAGCATTAGTTTGTCCTCCTTGTACTAGTGGTTTTTGAGAATTACACAGGAGAACGCGTTGGCCGTCCGGTCTTAATGTAAATTAGTAATTAGCAGTGCTGAGGGAGAGGCGAAAGTTGCCTCTCCCTTTCGCTTATTTGTGGGTCTAGTTCATCACCGGCAGCAAAATCATCCCATCTACCTGCCCACGCGTGAGACTATTATTCTCGGGAGAGCCATTGGCTAACTCCTGCGGATGAATGCTACTTCCACCCTCAAGCCTACCTCCCTGCACTGGACCGTGCTGGCTCTTCTCTCACTCTCCGTCGGAATCAATTATGTAGATCGTGGCAATCTATCTGTTGCGCTCAGCAGTATCGAGAAAGATCTCCATGTTGGCCAGGACCAGCTCGGCGTCCTCGGAATGGCATTCTTCATTTCTTATTCCTTTCTGCAAATCTTCGCGGGGAAGTTGATCGATCGCTTTAATGTAATCTGGGTCTACGCGCTGGGATACCTGCTGTGGTCAGGAGCAACTACACTCACCGGACTGGCGCACGGATTCCACTTCGCGGGTTTCACGGTGAGCAGTTTTGCGGTACTTTTCTTATTGCGACTACTGCTCGGAGTCGGCGAATCAGTCGCGTTCCCCTGTTATGCGAAAATCCTCTCCGGGAGCTTTCCGGAAGGGCTGCGGGGGACCGCCAATGCGGCCATCGACTGCTGCACCAAAATGGGTCCCGCAGCCGGTATCCTGCTCGGTGTCGAACTGGTCGATAAATTCGGCTGGCGAATCATGTTCATCGCGATTGGCGCTGTGAGCCTCACCTGGCTCATTCCCTGGTGTATTCTCGCGCCGCACCTCCGGTTGCGACAAACGGTAGTGCCTGTTCCTCCGCCGGATTACCGGCAAATCCTTTCCAAGCGGCCATTCTGGGGGACGGTTCTGGGGCTTTTCGGCGCCAACTACACGTGGTACTTCTTTCTCACCTGGCTTCCCTATTATTTCGAGCACGAGCGCCACTATTCAAGCGACCGGCTCGCATTCTTCGGAAGTCTGCCGTTTTGGGGTGTGGGTCTTTCGTCGATTTGTGCCGGTCTGACTGCCGATGCCATTATCCGCCGCGGCGGAAACGCTGTCCGGGTTCGCCAGGCAACCGTCTCCATCGGGTTGACCGGCTGTTGTTGCCTCATGCTTCCGGCTGTCACGATCCGAAACGAGAGCTTATCCCTAACCCTCTTGATGGCCGCATGTCTGTGCTTCGGACTCTTCTCGTCAAATCACTTCGCGCTCGTGCAAGCGCTATCCGGGCCCGAAGCGGCCGGACGCTGGACCGGGGTCCAGAATGGCTTAGGCAACTGCGCCGGCATTGTCGCGCCTTGGGTGACAGGCGCGATCCTCGACGCGACGCATTCATTCTTTATGGCGTTCGCGACGGCCTGTGCCGTCTTACTGCTGGGTGTGGCAGGATACTGGATCGTGGTTGGGAAGAGCGGAAGAGTCGTGTGGCGCCAGCCGTAATGTGCTGGAGTTCGCTTGTACTGCGATCGCTTTCATTGATTGACATTCTCTTCGTGGCGCTTGTACGCGATTCTACCTCTCGTAACGGCTGACGTGCTGAGCCTCGCTACATGAGGGTATCGGAGCACTCAGAACGCAGCCGAGAGGTCTTCGGGGCGCCCGACATCTCGCCACGTTCCTTTGATCTCGACCGCACGCAGTTTCCGCGCGGCATCGACCATCTGCGCAACCGCGTCTGTCAGCTCATATTCGCCGCGCACCGACAAGCCCACGCGATCGATCTCTTCAAAGATGCGCGGCCGAAAGCAATAGATCCCAGCGCTATTCCACTGGGTCGTCGAGGTTCCCTTGGCAGGCTTCTCGACGATCCGCTGAATGTAGCCATCCTTTACGTACACCGCCGCGCCCTGGAAGGGGTCCTCGACATATTTCACGGCGAGCGTCGCCTCGGTCTCCGGCTCGTTTTCGACCGGCTGCATCACGCGACGGTAATCGTCCGGCTCGCACCAGATGTCCCCATAGGTCAACAGAAATGGCTCGTTGCCGGCAAACGCACGAGCCAGTTTTGCAGCGCCGGCTGTGCCATTGACTGTCTCCTGATGTATGAACTCGAGCCGCATCGGATAGTGCGCAAAATGGCCCTCGATGACTTCGCGGCGGTAGCCCGTGATTAGCCCGCACTCGCGCACTCCGGCCTCGCGCAAATGGTCGAGGACGTGTTCGAGCAGCGGCTTTCCCTTTACCGGAAGCATGGGCTTCGGCAAGTCCTCCGTGAGCGAACCCATTCGGGTGCCTTTCCCGGCCGCTAAGACAACCGCTTTTGTGACCGTCGCCATGTTCACCAAATCTTGCACGAGTTTGCGCTGACCATCGGCTGGCCGAGTTTGCACGAAAACGCCTCCCTGAATTCCGGCATATTCACAACCACCCCATTGATCCGGTATTCGTTCGGTGAATGCGGATTCGTGATTGCGCTCATACGTAAAGATTCCGGCCGTTCGCTGCCGCAATCCCATTGCGCGAACCCTACAAAGAACCGCTGCTCCGGCGTCAAACCGTCGATCGGTTCCAGATGTCGGTTCTTTGTGTCCGCTTTCCACGCCAGCCACGCGAGCACTTCGCCGCCGAGATCCGCAACGTCCTCACCGGAGGTCAACTTACTGTTGATCTTGATGTCGTCAACCATCGTGTACCTCCCATACTGATCGCGGATGCAGTCGACGCGCTGCTCAAATTCGGTCGCATCCTTCGCCGTCCACCAGTCGCGGAGGTTGCCCTGCGCATCGAACTGGCGGCCTTCATCGTCGAAGCCGTGCGTCAGTTCATGTCCGATGGTCCCGCCTGTATCGCCGTAATTAGGCGCAGCATCGCTCTTGAGATCGAACAGTGGCGGCTGGAGCACGCCGGCTGGAAAATTGATGTCATTCATCTGCGGATCATAGTAGGCATTCACCGTCGGCGGGGACATGTTCCATTCGGAGCGATCCACCGGTTTGCCTATCTTGTTCAGATCGCGTCGGAATTCGAAGGCAGCCGCCTGGTGGACGTTGTCCAGATAACCCTCGGCCTTGATCACCACCGTACTGTAATCACGCCATTTATCGGGGTAACCGATCTTGTTGACTACCGTATGCAATTTCGCAAGCGCCTGGTTCTTGGTGGCCTGGCTCATCCAGGGAAGGCCGCGAATCTCATTGCCCATCTCGGTCTCGATTTGCTCCGTCATTTCGAGCGTCTGTTTCTTGGCCTCGGGGCTGAAGAATTTCTGCACATAGACTTGGCCCAGCGCGTCGCCCAAACCGCGATCCACCAGTTGAACACATCGTTTCCAGCGCGGTTGAAGCTGTTCGATTCCGGCCAGGTGATGGGAATAGAAGCTGAAATTCTCCTGCACGAACGCCGAAGAAAGATGACGTGCATTGCCGTGTAACAGATGCCACCGAAGGTAAGCCTTCCATTCGTCTACACCACGCTCCTTCAATAATGCTCGACTTCCGCGTAGAACTTGGGCTCAGTGACATTCACCACCGAGGGTGGCGCGAGCTTCAGGCCGGAGAAATACGCGTCCCAATCAAAGTCAGGTGTCAGCGCCTGAAGGTCCATGGGCTTCATTTTGTGAAACAGATTATGCGGCTCGCGCTTTTCCACGCGGGTCAATGTAGCCTGCGCCATGGCCGTCTCAATCGCGAGAATGACATCGGCATCCCTTTTTGCGGTCGCGGCATCTTCGCCGATGAGCGCCAAAGAGCGCGCTATATGTTCGAGATATTTCGCCCGGGTTTGTTGCGATTTGGCGTCTGTTTTGACGTAGTAGTCGCGATCCGGCAGTCCCAGACCTCCGTCTGACGCGAACGCGATTACCTGCTGTGCGTTTTCGAAATCCTGACCGGAACCGAAGTCGAACAGTGCCCGGGAGTTTTCTTGCGAATGCTCACGCGCCAACAGCCGGGCGATTTCACGTTTCATTTTCAACGCGGTGATCGCCTCGAGTTCCGGGCGCAACGGCAAAAAACCTGCCTTCTCGACAGCCGCTTCATCCATGCAGGCGTGAAAGAAGTCGCCGATCTTTTGCTCGTTCCCCGACCGCGGCCGCGATCGATCCTCCAATTGTTGTAAGACGCCCCAGAGCAGACGTTGATTCTCATTCGAAAGCTTTGCGTATACGCTCCAGGACGGGCGGTCGGGAGGGATTGGATTGTTCTTGTTCCAACTGCCACAGGCATACTCGAAAAAGTTGACGCACGGATTTACAGTGCGATCCATGGAGTTGATATCGAGGCTCGGGCGGTAAATCGGCGAGGTCAGGGGCTGATCTGACTGGGAGAAGCCGGCGCCTGCCAATAGCATCAATGGGAACGCGACTCGAAGCACCATATGATCTATGATGCCGTAACCAGACTTCGGTCTGTGCTATTAACGGCGCGACTAAAAACTAAACTGCACAGACTGAACTCCGTGTTACAAATGAAAGCCTGAGCCTTGTCACGGAACCACCAGTTCGAACCAGGGAGAGAAAGCCTGGCCATCGGCCTGTAGGTGAATGCGAAACCGTCCCTCTGCAGACCCTACGTCGTCGCCGGAAAGTGCCGCAAGTCGGGCTCCGCTTCCGGAGAGCGGATAAACGGTCAGGCGCTTCGCATGAGTAGTCAGCAGGATCGTGCTTTCGACACGTTCCATCCATACCGGATCGGCGCCCTGGTTCAAATCGCCGGAGGGCTTACTGCTGCCGGCATCGGGTTCGAGTGTCCACCATTCCGTCGTCCCTGGATAGTTAATTATTTTCTGCGGACGCGGAGGCGTTGATCCCGCCAGCGTCCTCGTGGCATAGCCCGGCGTCGACAGCAGCAAGTGCCGGGAATCGGCCAGCGCGCGGCCGTCGAGCGACGTCAGAAGAATGGTCGCGTAACCGCGCGCGCCGGCTGCCAGCTGAACTTCCAGCGGACCCGCGGCGACGGCACGATTCCCGGCATAGCCAAACACCCCGGCAGCTTGCGGAGCATGTATCAAGTAGAGCTTCGCGTCTCGATCGTAGGTCAGTTCGCCGGTATCGCTCTGATACGGCGCGACAGCCTTGCGCGCCGGCGCCGCATCGCCCATACCATCCTTAGCCAATTTGACGGGATGCACGAAGACACTCGTGGGATCTAGTCCTGTCTCTTCAGTCAATAATTTAGGAACGTTCCAGTTCTGTTTTTCCCGGAGCGCCCGCAATCGCAAAGCGGCTGGCAAAGGAACAATCACAGGAGATTTGCCGGCTTGAATTCCTCCGGATCGAAAGAGCCATGCGGCTTGTCCCAGCAGCACATCCTTGGAGCAGTCACCGTTGAGATTAAAGCCATTGGGCTGAGCCGTCGACCAATCTGCGGCGTGTGCGTAAGCGAAGTGCATCAGCGCGTCCCAATCCTGGAATGCACCCACCGCGGACGTTACCACGTCGATCTCGTTCGCTTGCGTATTCGGCCACGGCTGGTTGAATTCGCTGACAGTATAAGGCCGTCCGGCCTGGCGTTCGATCGCGACGCCGGTTAGTTCGGTTAGCCCGTTGCCAATCCCCGAAGAATTTTTCTGCCGCCAGTCGCGCGCGTCCCATTGGGTGTGCGGAAAATTGTAGTGATCGAGATAAAAATGGTTGTCCTGAAAATCGAGGTCCTGGTGTGTATCGTAATTCTCGAGACCGCCGTACCGTACCTGTGTCCCCGCAGTGGGCACCGATGGCCCAGCCGCATCGCGTAGCGCCGCCAGCATCCTTTTTAAATAAGTTCGGTCCACGTCGACGAGAAATAGAAGGTAGTCATCCATCCGCTGCCGGGTCACTACGTCGTCGCCGGGCAGAGAAATGTTCGCGGCTTCCAGTGATTCGCCGGAGTTCAATCCTCTCTTTCCGGCTACGCGCAACGACGCATCGCGGATGTAGACTGGCACTTCTGCGCCAATCCCTTGCAATTCGATGCCGAAACGTCCGTTCCTGTCGAACGCAGACCCGGGCTGTTGAATCGACAGCCGCGCTTTCTGCCAGCGATTGGTGACCAGAATAGTCTTGCTGCCCAGCCCATCCCAGGGGCTGACATCTCGCTTGAGGTCCCAATGGACGCTCCGCGAAACGCCGTCCGGCAAATCGGCGCGAATCTCCACCTCCGCGATATAGCCATGAGCTTTATCGATCGAAAAGCCGACCTGCTTGGCAATTACCGATGCGCCTGCGTGGGTAAGACGCACGACGATTGCGCCATCTTTCATTTCTTTCGCAGCCTGCGACGGTCCATGCACCTCCAGGCTCCAGTTCTGGCCCAGGATCTCCGCGCCATCGGAGGTGCTGTCACCCCACACGTGACGCAATTTCTCAGTTGAGGCGTACCGCGATTTCAGGAACGCGTTCCATTGGCTTTCGAGCGCCCGGCGGTAATCGCCAGTCAGATATTCGTCGAGCTGATTGGTCTGCCAGGCGTAGATCAGCGAAGACTCGTTATTAATTTCGACGATACCGAGCACCGGATCGTCGCCCAGTTTGAGGGCGTCGATCACCTTGCGCGTGTACTCGCACTGCAGTTCCACCATCCGCGGAAAGAAGATGTGCAGTGGCTTGCTTTGTTGCGGGAATTTATCCAGCGCGGGGACATTGTCGACCGGCGGCCGGAAGGTGTATCCGACATGAAGATTTAAATCGGCATAGATCCCTTCGGCTTTCAGCGCATCGAGAAACGCACGCAACCGTTCCACTGAAATGGGATTTAGCGTAGGGTAGGGACCGGTTGTGAGCAGGCTTCGCGCGTCGGACGGATTTCGATCCGGCGAGGAGTCCATGTGATGGCAGCGGACCAGATTGATGCCCAGGCGGCGCAGGCGTTTGGCAATTCTGGGTGCATCCGCTTTCGTCGGGAAATTGGCTCCAAACGCCAGATTCACGCCGAACAGACGCACACGCGAGCCATCCGATGATCGGCAGAAGTGCTCGCCGCAGACCTTTAGCCGGTCGCCGGCGGTTAGCGGATGGTTGAGCGAACTGGCATCCGGCGCGCCGGCCAGATGATCCTGATCTAAAGTAAATGGGAAGAACTGCTGCGAGTATCCCAGAGGCGACCACAGCAGCGCTGCGGTGCACAAGGCACGCGTGAAGGAAAGCATCGCGAAGTAGCCATCATATCGGATCGGTCGGGAGCCAAATGAAAAAACGGGGCGGATACCGTCGCCGGCATCCGCCCCGTGGAGGTGAGTCAGGAGGAACTAGTCAGAACATCAGCTTGGCGCCAACCTGTATGTTGCGCGGGTGGCTGCTGAAGACCTGGCTCCAGGCGTCGAATTGGGCGTTGCCGGGAGTCAGCGGGCCGGTCAAGCCGATGTGCTGGGTCAGTGTAGTATTGTTCACGGCGCCAGCGGTATATTGCGGATGGTTGAAGCCATTGAAGAAATCGGCCCGGAGCTCGAACTTCGTCCGTTCGCGGAACGAGAAGACTTTCACGGCGTTGAAGTCGAGGTTGTTAATGGCCGGAGTCTCCAGAATATTGCGGCCGGAATTGGCGTACATACCGGGCTGCGCCTGAATATAGAGAGCGTACGGGTTGGTGACCATGTAGCCGACCACTTGTCCAGAATTCGGGCCCGAGGTGGCCTTGAGAGCCGTCACACCACTGCTGGAGTTGGCAAACCCGCCATTCGGGTTGATCACCACGCGGTCGGTTGCGGAGTCTCCGTTGAGGTTGGAGTCAACCGCGCTTTGAGGCGTAGCCAATTCGCCGGTTTCCGCTGTGTAGACGAAGGAGAACTGGAAGTTTCCGATGATGTTCTTCTTCAACCAGTTGGTATCTCCGGCGAACCACGGTACCTGGTACAGCGAGACCAGAGTGAAACGGTTGCGGTGATCGAGCGCGGACGTGGCGCGCTCCGCATTGAGGTTCTGGAAATCCTCGGCACGGCGAGGCGTCAGACTCGTGGAGTTGACCTCGGCCGTGCTGTCGTCGATCAAATGGCTCCAGGTGTATGCCGCTTTGAACGTCAGGTGCGCCGAGTAGCGTTTAGTGAATTCGGTAGCCAGGCCCTCGTAGCTCGAATTGCCGATCGGGAGGTAGCCTGTAATGGCGTTCGTATAACCATACCCATACCAGGGGTCGTTGTTGATACTCTCGTTGGTCGTCAACTGGTTGAGTGAAAGCGGTAGCGCGTTCAGCGTAGCCGTCGAGGGAGCGGTGAAGAAATACGGCAAATTGGTCGTCCCGTTGACCAATGCAACTTTATTCAGCTGGTTCTGGAACAGCAGATGGACGCCGCGGGTGCCGAGGTATCGGACTTCGAGCGTGTAGTCCTTTGCGAACACGTGCTGTACGCCGAGGTTCCAGTTAATCCCGTACCCGACTTCCTGATTGGGAAGGTAACTGGTGCTCAATGCTTTCAACTGCGCGACGGTCGGGTTGGACGCCAGAGCGGTAGGAAGAATTCCGCCATTTGCCAGGTAACCAACCTGGTTGAGATTGTTGGGCGTCGGAATGTTTACCGTGGCGCTGGCTTGCGGAGGCGTGGCGTTCGTGCCGACGTTATCGAAGATCTGATCGTACGCGAGGCCGAAGCCGCCGCGGATGGATGTGGTCGCACTCGCGCCGGGCGAATAGGCAAAACCGAGGCGTGGGGCAAAGTTGTCCTTCTGCGACTTCGGCGCGGCAAAGGTGATCAGGCCGGGTGTGCTGGCGGCGGCATCCAGGTTGAAGAGCTGCATCGACTGAGCCACGCCGTTGAACTCGTAGCGGACGCCGAGGTTGAGGGTCAGGTGCGAATCAACTTTGTAGTTATCGTTCGCGAAGGCGTAGAATGCCGTCTGATTTCCCGAGTAGGGGCGACCGCCGACGTTGCGCTGGGCGATGTAGTTGGGAAACATGTCGTGCAGGTAGTCGCTCAGGTTGGTGTATTCGTAGTCACCTCGGGAGCGCTGGATGAAGGTGCTGGCGGCGATCAAATCTCGCGCATCGATGCCGAATTTGAACTCATGACGTCCTTTGATCCAGCTCACGTTGTCGACCAGCGAATAAACATTCTGGATGGTCGCCTGAGGCGCATTGGGATTCGGACCCAGTTGCAGGCCCTGCGGACCCAGGTCGTTGAAATTCAGGTTGGGGAACTGGTCGAGTCCCGGGAATTTGAAGTCGGGCACACCGTAGTTACTGTTGTAACGGTTATACGGACAGACGGAATTCGTTGATTACGTTCGACGAAAAATTGTGGAATTCCGAGAAAGACCCGAGATGGCCGGTGATGGGTAGGGAAGTGAAAAACACCGGAAGTTCCGCGTTAGTGTCAAGCGTCGACTCCTTGTTGTCGATGTAACGGCCGCGGAGTTGATCCTTGTCCGAAAGGTTATAGTCAACCGAAACGACATACCGGTAATTGTTCTGGAAGCTCGGCGCAGCCACCGGAAGAATGCCGACCGGAATCGCAACCTGGTTTGTCGCCGGGCAATTCGCATAAGAGAAGACGGCGTTGCACACCGTGATGGTGCCGGTCGACCCGGACGCCTGGGTCGGCGCGGCGGGGAGATACTGTTTCAAAATGCCGAGATTTGTTTGGCTGAAGGTTGTGACGTTCCCGAGCGCCGTGTATCCGGCCGAGGTGGGCGCGTAGATGGTGCCGGCAGAGGGGGACTGGCCCAGTGGATTGTACTCGTAAGAACCGAAATAGAACAGTTTGTTCTTGATGATTGGTCCGCCAATCTTGGCGCCCAGACGGTTCTGGTCATAGCGCGGATTCTCCGGGACCGGGCCGAGCGGGTAATTCCGGGCGAACGACTGGTCGATGGCATTCAGGTTCCGATTCTCCAGGTATTCCCAAATGGAACCGTGAATCTTATTCGTTCCGCTATCCAGCACGCTATTGAACTGGCCGCCCGACGAGTGACCGTATTCCGCGCTGAACTGATTCTGCAAAAGAGTGAATTCGGCAACCGCATCGTTGGGCACGCTCACTACGGGGCCCGTCACGTCCTTGCGGTTGTTATCGATTCCTTCGATCGTGAAGTTGTTGTTTCTGGGCCGCTGACCGCCGACCGAAGGCCCGCTGCCGACTCCGACACCCCCGTTGCTTCCTACGCCTGCGCCCAGCAGGGACAGGTTTAAGACGCCGCCCGCCGGATTCGCCGAACTGGCAAGGTCGACTGTGAACTGGGAGTTATAGGTGTTGGCTACCTGCGCGGTGGTAGTGTCGAGGGCCGCCGCAACGTCGGAAATCTCAACTACCTGCGACACATTCCCGACTTCCATTTTGACGTTGACCGTCGCGGTCTTGTTCAGCTCGATCGCGACCCGATCCAATGTCTTCGTGCTAAATCCGGGCGCAGTCACTGTGATGCTATAGGTCCCGATCAGCAGATGCTCGATACGATAAGTTCCCGTCTTGTCAGTATTGGCGGAAAACCTGGTTCCCGCCGCAACGTCCTGGGCGGTCACAGATGCTCCTGAGACAGCTGCGCCGCTGGGATCCAGTACCGTGCCGGTGATGTTGCCGTCGGTCGCCTGACCGAAGGCGGAGGAGAGGGCAAAAAGCCCCATCAGTGAGGCGATCGTTAGAACCTTTATATGCTTCATAGAATGCAAAAACCTCTGTTACGGATGTGTTTGATTGTATGGGAAATTACCGCTAAAGGCAAGAGCGGATGAAGGTTATAGAAAATGGAATGGGCTCGAATACGGATCTCCGATTTAACGGATATTTATCGCCAATCCGCCTTCTGCGCTGCCGAATTGCGCCGTTCCACGCACGCCCCGCTCAAGACGGGAGACTTAGCTTCCACTTTTGGAATTTCAGTCGCACGCCGGTGTCGCATCCGGTACGATATCAGTTGACATTTATGGAGTTTAATCTTGCCTCGGCACCTTCAATCTGACAATCTGCTTGCAGGACTTCCATCATGCTTACCTTCGACGACGTAATTATAGGTACGGGTCAGGCCGGTCCCTCGCTCGCCTCCAGGCTCGCTTCCTCCGGGAGGAAAGTCGCAGTCATCGAGCGAAAACTGTTCGGCGGCACGTGCGTCAATACCGGCTGCATCCCGACCAAAACCATGGTCGCGAGCGCTTATGCGGCTCAGATGGCCCGTCGTGCCGCCGACTACGGAGTCACCCTCACCGGCTCCGTCAGCGTCGACATGCGGGCCGTCAAGGCGCGGAAGGACCAGATTTCGTCAAAATCGCGGATTGGGGTTGAGAAATCGCTCCGTGACCTTAAGAACTGCACGGTCTACCAGGGACACGCCCGATTCGAATCACCGAATGCAGTCCGTGTCGGAGAGGATCTGCTCGAGGCGCAACGCATTTTCATCAACGTAGGAGGACGCGCCATTGTGCCAAAAATGCCTGGCATTGAGGAGGTCCATTATCTGACCAACAGCAGCATGATGGAAGTCGATTTCCTCCCGCGGCATCTCCTCATCATCGGTGGCAGCTATATTGGCCTGGAATTCGGGCAAATGTTCCGTCGCTTCGGTAGCGAAGTCACAATAGTAGAGAAGGGTCCGCGACTGGTCCAAAAGGAGGACGAAGACGTTTCGGACGCGATCCGAAAAATCCTGGAGAATGAGGGAATTCACATTGAATTGGACGCCGAATGCATCCACTTTAAGAAGCGGGGAGAGGAGGTGATCGCCGGCCTGAGTTGTTCAGATGGCGGACGCGAGGCTGTGGGTTCCCACGTCCTTCTCGCCGTCGGGCGCCGTCCCAATACCGACGACCTCGGCCTCGATCAGGCAGGCATAGCGACTGACGGTGAGGGCTACATTGTCGTCGATGCTGAATTACGCACCAGCGTGCCGGGAATCTGGGCGCTCGGCGACTGTAACGGACACGGCGGCTTTACGCACACCTCCTACAACGATTACGAGATTGTCGCGGCCAATTTGCTCGATGGCGATTCCCGCCGCGTGAGCGACCGCATCACTACCTATGGGCTATTCATTGATCCGCCGTTGGGCCGTGCCGGGATGACCGACGCAGAGATTCGACGGCGCGGCCGCCCCGCCCTGATTGGGCAGCGGCCTATGACACGGGTCGCCCGGGCAGCCGAAAAAGGCGAGACGCAAGGGTTCATGAAAGTGACCGTCGACGCGGAATCCAAAGAGATTCTTGGAGCCGCGATTCTCGGCACCGGTGGCGACGAAGCGATTCATTGCATCCTCGACACGATGTATTCGCGACAGCCCTACACCACCTTGCAGCGGGCCGTGCACATTCACCCGACGGTATCCGAATTGATCCCTACGATCCTCGGTGAGTTGAAACCCTTGTAGCAGGCGTTTAACTTCTCCTAAATTCTTGCTATAATTTAACTTAACCCCTTTTTATGGCAGAACAGGATAATCCCCCAGGGCCCCCGCCGCCCCAGCAGCCACCCCTGCCCGGTGGTGGCGACGGTGACAACAAGAACCTCCTCCCGATAAACATCGAAGACGAGATGCGCCGGTCCTATCTCGACTACGCCATGAGCGTGATCGTAGGACGCGCGTTACCCGATATTCGTGATGGTTTAAAACCGGTACACCGGCGCATTCTCTATGGCATGCACGACATGGGCCTGCTGCCCAATCGACCCACCAAGAAGTGCGCCAGAATCGTCGGCGACGTGCTCGGAAAGTATCACCCTCACGGCGACAGCCCCGTATACGAATCTTTAGTCCGGATGGCGCAGGATTTCACGATGCGCTATCCATTGATCAACGGTCAGGGTAACTTCGGCTCCGTCGATGGCGACCCACCGGCGGCCATGCGGTACACCGAAGCCCGGCTCTCCTGGATCGCCACCGCTCTCCTCGAGGACATCGACATGGAGACGGTTGATTTCAAGCCGAACTATGACGACAGCACGGTTGAGCCTGAAGTCCTTCCCACGCGTGTCCCCAACCTGCTGATCAACGGTTCGTCCGGCATTGCAGTGGGCATGGCGACGAACATTCCGCCGCACAACCTGCGCGAAATCCTGGACGCCACAATCCTGATCGTAAAGAAGCCCGAGACGCAGCTTCCCGAAATTCTGGAGATCGTCAAAGGCCCCGATTTCCCGACAGGCGGCCTCATTCTGGGGCGCCAGGGCATCGTCGATGCATACACGCGGGGACGAGGTAGCATCAAGATCCGCGCTTTAGCAAGAATCGAGCATGTCGGTAAGGACCGCGAACAGATCGTGGTGACTGAGATCCCTTACCAAGTCAACAAGTCGCGCCTTATCAAAGAAACGGCTGCCCTGGTCAACGAGAAGAAGATCGAAGGCATTGCTGACGTCGTCGACCACAGCGATCGCGATGGCTACCGCATCGTTTATGAGCTGAAGCGTGGCGAACAGGCCGAAGTCGTCCTCAACAACCTCTATAAACAGACCCAGCTGCAGATCAGCTTCGGCATCATCAATCTTTCGATCGTTAACGGCCAACCGCGGGAACTTGGCCTGATCGACACCATCAAATTCTTCATCGAGCACCGTATCGACGTGGTCCGCCGTCGCACGGATTTCCTGCTGCGCAAGGCTCGGGAACGCGAGCATATCCTGCTCGGTTTCAAACTGGCTCTCGAGAACATCGACGAAGTCATCCGGTTGATTCGTGCCGCCAAATCGCCCAAGGAGGCCCGTGAGTCGCTGGTTGCCGCGTCCACGCAGTTTAAATTCGACGAGGTTTATCTTCGGGCCGTCAACGCCGATCCGCTCCGCCAGCTCAGCGAGAAACAGGCGCAAGCCATCATCGAACTACAACTCCAGCGCCTGACCGGCATGGAGCAGCAGAAAATCATCGACGAACTGGCCGATATCCAGCAGCGCATTATGGGTTACCTCGAAATCCTCGGTTCCGAGAAGGTGCTCCGCGCGGTTATCATTAAGGAACTCGAAGAGGTCCGCAAGGAATATGGCGACGAACGCCGCACCCAGATTGTCGAGGACACCGGCGATATCAACATCGAGGACCTCGTCGCCGTGGAAGATGTCGCGGTCACCGTCACTCACGGCGGCTACCTGAAACGCACCGCGGTCGATACCTATCGGCGGCAATCGCGTGGCGGCAAGGGTCGTATCGGGATGGGCACGCGCACCGAGGATTTCGTCGAATACTTCCTGGTCGCGTCGACCCACGCCTATCTTCTGGTGTTCACCAACATGGGCCGTGTCTACTGGCTCAAGATCTACGAAATCCCCGACGCTTCCACCACGGGTAAGGGCAAGAACATCAGCAACCTCATCAACCTGCAGCCCGACGAAACCGTCAAGGCCTTCCTCGCCGTGCAGGAATTCGTGCCGGAAAAACACATCGTGATGGTGACGCGGAACGGTGTCATCAAGAAGTGCGAACTCACTGAGTTCGATAATCCGATGTCCCGCGGCATCATCGCATTGGGCCTCGACGACGGCGACGAACTGATCGCTGCGCGCCTGAGCAGCGGCAGCGACCTGATCTTCCTCGGCAGCCACGAGGGCCAGGCGATCAAATTCCAGGAGACTCAGGTTCGCGCCATGGGCCGTCCTGCCCGCGGTGTGCGCGCCATGGACCTCGAAGCAGGCGACTTCATTGTCGGCGCGGAGGTCGTTCGTGAGGATGCCCTCATGCTCTCCATCTCGGAGAATGGCTACGGCAAGCGCACCCAGGTCGGCGAGTACCGCCTGACCAACCGCGGCGGTAAAGGCGTCATCAATATGAAGACGACCGCACGCAACGGTATGGTCGTCGCCATCCTGTCGGTGAAGGAAGATACCGAATTGATGATCGTCTCCAAAGATGGCCAGATGATTCGCATCGGGTCCGGAGAAATCCGCCAGGCCGGAAGGTCTACCCAGGGAGTTCGCCTGGTGAACCTGGAGCAAAACGATAAGGTCGCCGCCGCGTGTGTCCTGCCGGATGCGCCACCGGACGATAAAGCCTCCAATGGCCAGGGTGACTTGCTCCTCCAGTAAGCACCGCGCGCTTTTCATGCCGCATCGTTTTCGGCATTTTTCAGAAGGACGCTCTGCTCGGCTTCGCTGTAAATCAGGCTTCAGCCAGGCCGACATGGGCATTGGCTGCGATCCGTACGAGCTTACGCTTCCAGAAAAATTTGCTTAATTATTAGAAAGCAGATCGACGCCACGAACGCGCTACAGGGAATCGTCAACACCCAAGCCCAGACGATTTCGCGAGCTACCCCCCAGCGCACCGCCTTCAACCGGTTCACCGAACCGACACCGGCAATGGCGCCGGCAATGGCGTGGGTGGTCGACACCGGTAGTCCCAGGAACGTCGGAAAGAAGATGGACAGCGCGGCTCCGGTTTCGGCGCAGAAACCGCTGCGTGGCTTCAGGCGCGTGAGGCGTGACCCCATCGTCTTGACAATCCTCCAGCCCCCGCTCAGCGTGCCGATACAGATCGCAGTACTGGCCAGCCCAATTACCCACGGGCGGATGTGGTTATCGCTCTGATACCGCGTGGACACCAGCAAAGCAGTAATAATCCCCATGGTCTTCTGGGCATCGTTAGTGCCGTGAGCGCAACTGAATAATGCCGATGATGCGAGCTGCAGCACTCTGAAATAGCGATCCGCCCGCGCCGGACGAGTCCGTCGAAAACCCCAGTGCACGGCGACCATCAGGAAATAAGCCAGCACCATGCCGATCAACGGCGAGAGCACAATAAATGAGATGGTGGTCAGCCATTTTCCTGGAACCAGGCCGGCGATCCCGGCCTTCGCGATAGCCGCCCCGGCATAACCGCCAATCAACGCGTGCGAGGAGCTTGTCGGTAACCCCAGCCACCAGGTAATCAGATCCCAAATGACCGCGCCGAGCAGGCCCGCGAGCACCACATAGGGAGTGACAATGTGCATATCCACATAGTCTTTGCTGATGCTGGACGCGACTCCCGTGCCCAGTAAGAACGCCGCGACCAGATTAAAAAAGGCGGCCCAAAATACAGCCTGAATGGGCTTCAGCACTCGTGTAGCAACCACTGTCGCGATGGAATTTGCGGAATCGTGGAAGCCATTGATAAAGTCGAAGAGCAGTGCGACAGCCACAACAACCAGCGTGAGCGGGGTCATTCGTTTTCAGCTGTTCTTCACCACGATGGTCTGGAGCACGTCGGCTACGTCTTCGCAGAGATCGGTGGCCAGCTCCAGCACTTCGTAAATCTCTTTGTGTTTGAGAAGCACGATCGCGTCGGTCTCTTCATTGAATAACGTGGTCACCAGTTTGCGTACCAGTTCGTCGGCGACGTTCTCCAGGCGATTGATCTCAATGCAATCTTCCATCAGGTTCTCGTTCGTCTTCAACTTGACGACGGCCGATTGCAGTCTTAAACAACACGCGTGGATGATATCGGTGAGTTCCGGAACTCCTTTTGGAACAGGATGCACCCGGTAGGCGCTCAGGCGAAAGGCCGCGTCTTCGATATAGTCGACTACATCGTCGAGCGCCGAGCCCAGGCTGTGCAGGTCCTCCGGATCGAGAGGCGTCACGAAGGTCTGGTTCAAGCGAGTAAAAAGCTGATGCGTCACTCTGTCGGCTGCATGTTCGATGCGCTTGATCTGGCCCGCCATCGTGGCCATCGAAGTCGCGTCCGACCGCACGCCGTCATGGAGCAGACGAGAGGCCTCGACAATATGGACTCCCTGTTCTTCCAGGAGGTCGAAAAACTTTTCTTCGCGCGGGAATAGTCTCACGAGGGTTTAACCATTTTGTAACACATCGTACTGTGTGACATCGCAGAGCAGAGGATTATTCCTCAGACGGCGATTCGATTCTCCACGCTCGCGCATGACACACAGGGCATTCGATGCGGATCAGCAAGAATTGATCGCTGCGGGCCGTCTCGACCGGATAAGTATCCACCATGTGCCCGCTGCAACCGCTCGTGAGGCATTCGGCGCCTTCCTTGCGCTCTTCGAAATTGTTGGAGTCAGTCATTGTGCGTCACGAGGAATCTCAATCTGAAAAGTGCTTCCGGTGCCGAGTTCGCTCTCAATCGTGATCGTGCCTCCGTGCGCCTGGACTGCCCACTGCGCAATGGCGAGTCCCAAACCCGCGCCGCCGCTTTCGCTGGATCGCGATTTGTCCACTCGATAAAATCTTTGGAATACCCTCCCCAGATGCTCTTCTCCTATTCCTGGGCCGCTGTCGGCGATGCGGATGTGCACCGAGCGGGTATTCTGTTCCGTCGACACGGAGATGTCCCCGTTAGGGGGCGAAAACTTGATCGCGTTGTGCAGCAGGTTGACGATCGCTTGGCGGAGAATGAGCCGGTCGCCCATTACCATGGCACTTTCATCTCCCCGCAAACTGAGATGCTGAGATTTTTCGTCGATGAGCACATCGAGCAGGGCCGCGGACTCGCGTGTTAGTTCGACGATGGAAATCGGCTGCCGGTGCAGGGGATACTGGCCCGCATCCGCTCGCGAGACGGTCAGAAGATTCTCCACCAGGCGCGTGAGCCGGTTCGCCTCTTCGAGCATGCTGCCGATGGTCTCGCGGTACTCTTCCCGGCCGCCATCCTGCTGCAACCCCACCTCGCCAACGCTGCGGATGGCCGTGAGCGGAGTCCGCAATTCATGGGAAGCGTCGGCCGTGAAGCGGCGCATCTGTTCGAAGGCGCTTTCCAGGCGATCGAGCGTGCCGTTGAACACGCGGCCGAGTTGGCCCAGTTCGTCGTCCGGATTCTCCACCGGGAGCCGGTCACTCAGCCGGTCGGGCGTGATGCTTCCGGCGCGCCGAGTCATCTGCGCCAGAGGTTCCAGGGTGCGGCGCGCCAGACTGTAGCCGGCGAATCCGGCAGCCGCGAGGGCAATCGGGAGAGCGGCCAGAAAGGCCAACAGCAATTGATTGAGCTGCAGCCAGATTGGTTCGAGACTGTAGGCCAGCCGGATCAGAATCGGCCGTCCTTCCATAGTGTGACGGCGGCTGACCAGAAGGATGCGCGTACCGTCCGCCAGACGCGTTGTTCGTTCGGAATAGCCGCCGCGGCCCTCGCTCTCAAAGACGGGACCTCCCAGCTCGAAAGTGCCCAGCCGGTCGTTCCGGAACAAGACCTTCCCTCCATCAGAGATCACCTCGAGGTAACGTTCCTGAATCTGCTTCGATTCCGGATGATTGTGGTAATCATCGTGAAAATGCATGCCGCCGGACGAATCGAAATAGAGAAGGCCCTCAACGGTTTCAATATCCTGAATGGCATGGCGGGTCAGTTCGAACCGCAGGTCCCAAAAGAGCAGGAAGGAGGATCCCGCCGCGTAGACGCCCAGCACGGCGGCCAGCATGCAAACGGTCCAGAATGCAAGGCGGGTCCGAACATGACGGAGCGGCCAAAAACGTGACATTCATCTACTCCCGCACGAGAAATCCGACGCCGCGGACGGTCTGCACCAGTTTCTTCTCGAAAGGTTCATCTACTTTCCTGCGGAGCCTGGCCATATGCACATCGATGACGTTGTCCAGCGGGGTGTGCCGCGCCGTCTCTTTCCAGATATCACGCGCCAGCATCTCGCGTGAAACCACACGGCCCTGATTTCGCAGCAGATACTCCAGCAGATCGAATTCGCGCGGCGTCAGGTCTAGCCTCGTGCCCGCGCGCGAAACCGTGCGGCTGGCCATATCCATCTCCAGATCGTGGATTTTCAGCGCCGTGGGCGCCTCCTGCCGCCCGCGCCGCAGAAGAGCCCGAATGCGAGCAAGCAATTCGGGAAAGGCGAAAGGCTTCACCAAATAATCATCCGCGCCGGCGTCCAGACCCCGCACCCGATCGTCGATTGCATCTCGGGCCGTAAGCAGCAAAGTGGGCGTCCGGATGCCGCGCTGACGAAGGCTGCGAAGAATCTCGAGGCCGTCGCGACCCGGCAGCATGACATCCAGCACCAGCAGGTCGAACACCTCCGTGTTGGCCAGGTAAAAGCCCTCTTCGCCCGTGAAGGCAACGCCCACGGCGTAGTCTTCGGCCTCCAGCCCGGCCTGAAGCGCAGCCGCCAGCTTTCGCTCGTCTTCAACAATAAGAATGCGCACGGTCTACCACTGTTATAGAAGCATTCGCCTCAAAGTCGCTACTTACCGGATTCTGAAGATTCTCTGACGAGGTTGTTAGAAAGGTTCAGAAATAAAATCTTCAGAAAGTCTTCAGTAGCTACCTCATGGGAAGAAGCGTTACACAAGATGTATGTTGCGAAGGATGATCAGTTATCCGGCAGGACTCTTTCTCATTATCGCCGCGGTTTCCATTCCGCCGGCGGTCCTCGGGAAAAATAAAATTAAGCCGAACGCTCCGCAGGATCGCATCGATATTTTGGCGAATGTAGCGGCCACAGGCGGCGCTATTACGCGCGTGACAATGACGCAGCACTTCAACCGGTCTTACTTGTACATCGAGCATGCGTCACGAAACCTCACCCTCGTCGATGTGACCGATCCGCGGCATCCCTCCGTCGTCGCCAATATGGACCTGCCGGAGAACGAAGCGGGATCGGTAATGGCGGCCGCTGGAGACGCCGCTTTGATCAGTTCTGAAACCGTGCGCCCGGCGAGCCCCCAGACCAAAACCATGTCCATTGTCAATTTTCGAGATCCGGCCCATCCGCAGATCGTCAAACAGTTCACCAACGTTACCTACACTGCTTCGGACGAACGCCGTGGACTCATCTTCGTAGCCAATGACCACGGCCTCTGGATCCTCCATCGCAACCCGGCGGAAGATCCCCAAGAACAGGAACGCTACGCGCACGAAGTGCTTTACAACCACTAAGCCCATGCTCAAGCTCGGTCCGGCGAAGAAAGTCACCATCTATTTGAATGAGGACACCAGTTCGACTCATGATTTTCTCTACCGCGAAATCTTTGAGTTTCTACGAGAACAGGGCGTGTCGGGCGCAAGCCTGATTCGCCCCGAGGCTGGGTTCGGGAAACATCATCGAATTCACGCGCAGCATGGCGAAGGAGTAACAGGCGAGCATTTGCCGGTGCAAATCGAGTTCATCGAAGCTCCGGACCGATTCGCCGCTCTGCTGCCGGAGTTAGTCCGCCTGACGACTGACGGAATCATTGAAGCCCACGACACCTCGATTTTGAAATTAGCTGATACGGAGCCGGAAGCCCTTTGATTCATCTGCCGGAGTTCGCCGCTAACCCGAGTTGTTCTCGTGCGGCAGGCTTCGGTCTGTCGGCCGTAACACAGCCTTCAGACGGCTCTTTTCATATCGCACGCCCCCCTCGGTCGCCGTGGGCCAAAGCATCGTTACTGGTGCTTTGCGTTGCCGTGACGCTGATCGCGCGCGCAAATGCCGCGGACACTCTGACGCTGGCCCAGGCGGAGGAGACTGCGATCCGCAACAATCCGAAAATCGGCTCGGCGGGTCTGGTCGTGCAGGCCGCGGAGAAGCAGGTCAGCGAGGCACGGGCAGCTTTCAAACCGACGGTTAACGGCTTCGCCACGGCCACCGGCGCGGAGATCGGCACTGCCGTTGCGGCTGGAGCGCTCACTACATCCAGCATTTCCAATCGCCTCGCAACCGGCGTGTCGTTGAGCCAGATGATTACCGACTTCGGCCGCACATCCAACTTGACGAAGACGGCAAGATTGCGCGCGGAGGCCCAGGGCAAAAGCGCGGCGACGACGCGAGCGCAGGTCATCCTGAACGTCAGGCAGGCATATTTCGAAGCGCTCGGCGCCGAATCCGCGCTCAAGGTGGCCCAGGCAGCGGTCGAACTCCGCAATACTACTTTGAGACAGATTCGCGCCCTCGTCCAGGCGCAAGTCAATTCGACTCTGGACCAAAGCTTCGCCGAAGTTGCCGTCTCTGAGGCAGAGTTGGCGCTCCAGGAGGCGCAGAGCGAATCGCACGAAGCGCTTACCCGTTTATCCGCGGCCATGGGTTATAGCGACGAGCACGCCTACACGCTGGTCGACGAAGGCGCCACGACACCGCTCAATCCCGATGTCTCCGGCTTCATCAGCCAAGCCATGGAGCAGCGTCCCGATCTCGCCGCGCTCCAACTGAATCGCGACGCTGCCCGCCACTTTGCCGAGGCCGAGCGAAAACTGCGATATCCCTCAATCACCGCGCTGGCAGCGGGCGGTGTGGTGCCCGAGCACGACCACACCCTCCACGACAATTACGCGGCAGCCGGGGTCAACATGACTCTGCCGTTCCTGAATGGCGGCCTGTATTCCGCGCGCTATGCCGAGGCCGACCTCCGTGCCCAGGCCGCTGATAAGGATGTCCAGGACTTGACGGTGCTGATCTCGCGTGACGTCCGGATCGCGTGGCTGCAAACCAACACGGCTTTTCAGAAATTGGCCGTGACGGAGCGTCTGCTGAACCAGGCGAATGAGGCCCTGCGCCTGTCGCAGGCACGCTACCGCGCCGGCTTGGGCAGCATCGTGGAATTAACCCAGGCGCAGCTGACCCAAACCTCAGCCCAAATTGGCGCCGCGGTCGCAAAGTTCGATTATTTGAGCCGCCGTGCGCTGCTCGATTACACCACGGGGGCGATACATTGAAATACTCTATGAAATTGCTGTTGCCGGTTGGCGCCGTTTTGCTGGTTTCCTGTAATCGGCAGCCCGAAGTGGTCAGCGCCGCCGAAGCGATACCGGTCGTCCCCGTCGTCAAAGCGACTCGCACCAACCTGACGAATGACATCAAACTCACGGCCGAATTCGAGCCTTACCAGGAGATCGATGTGATGGCGAAGGTGTCCGGTTACGTGAGCGCAATTCGCGTGGATATCGGAGATCGGGTGGCGGATGGCGCGCTGCTCGCCACACTCGAAATTCCGGAGATGAAGAATGATCTGGCCCGTGCCGGCGCGACGATTCAGGCTACCGAAGCCGATATTGCCGCCGCGCGCGACGAACTCCGTCGCGCCGAATCGGCTCGCGATATCGCCCATCTTTCCTTCACCCGCATCAGCCAGGTGGCGAGCCAGGAAAAAGGACTGGTGCCCCAACAGCAACTCGACGAAGTGCAATCCCGCGATCTCATCGCTGAAGCGCAAGTCGCCGCCGCGAAATCTCAGCTGGGTGCCGCGCAGCAGCGGACGGCGGTGGCGCGAGCCGAAGAAGCCCGGGTCAAGACAATGTTCGAATATTCCAATATCACTGCGCCGTTTGCCGGCGTTGTGACCAAGCGCTACGCCAATAAAGGCTCTATGATTCAAGCCGGCACGGCGTCGCAGACCCAGGCAATGCCGCTCGTACGGCTCGCCCAGGACAACGTTCTGCGTCTGGTGCTCCCGGTTCCTGAGTCCGCCGTCTCTCGTATCCGCGTCGGTTCGACCCTCGACGTGATGGTGCCTTCGCTCCATAAGACCTTTCCCGGTCGCGTAGCGAGAACTGCCGACACGCTCCAGATGTCAACCCGCACCATGGATACCCAGGTGGATGTGGCCAATCCAAATTTTGTCCTGGTTCCCGGCATGTATGCCGAGGTCAATCTGCGGTTGGATGAGCACGATAACGCTCTCGCGGTGCCAGTCGACTCGGTGACCGGGACCGGGGACACCGCTCAGGTTTTTGTCGTTCGCGACGGCAAACTGCAGCGGCGTTTCCGTTTCCACCGGCCTCGAAACTGCGCAGCGAGTAGAGATTCGTTCGGGACTACAGGACGGCGATTTGGTCGTGGTCGGCCGGCAGTCGGGCTTGAAAGATGGCCAGACCGTGCAGCCCAAAATAGCTGACTTCGCCGGAAAATAAGCAATGTCACGGTTCGCCATCAAAACCCCCTACCTGATCGTCGTCCTGTGCCTGGTGACGGTACTGGTCGGCATCGTCAGCATCGCGCGCATGCCCGTCGATCTGTTCCCCGCGATGAACATCCCGGTGGTCGCGGTCGCGACATTCTATCCCGGTATGCCGCCGGAGCAGATCGAAGGCAACATTACCTATCACCTGGAGCGGTTCTTCACGCTGGCAAGCGGAATCGATCACATGGAATCGCGCTCGCTCTCCGGCGTGAGCATGATCAAGGTGTACTTCCAGCCCGGCACCAATCGCCGATTCCGCCGTCACCACCATCGCCAGCCTGGCCATGGCGGAGATCAGCCATCTCCCTCCTGGTACCCTGCCGCCATTCGTCCTCAAGATGGACTCGTCGAGCCTGCCGGTCTGCCTCGTCACTTTGAAGGGCGGCGGGATGACCGAAACGCAGTTGAAGGATACGGCGCAGAACGTGATCCGCAATCAGATGGCGGGCGTACCCGGTGCAGCCATTACCCAGCCCTTTGGCGGCCGGTGGCGGCAGATCATGTTGTACGTCGACCCGTATAAACTCGAGTCGCGGCAGTTGAGTCTGATGGATGTGGTTCGCGCCATGGGCGAGTCGAACGTCGTGCTTCCCGCGGGGGACGTCCAGATCGGGCGCTTCGACTACCAGATCTACGCCAATAACCAGATGACCAAGATGGACGATATCAATCAAGCGCCCATCAAAATGACCGGCGAGTCTCCGGTACGGGTCTCCGACATCGGCATTACCAAGGACGCCTACACCGTGCAGTACAATGCCGTGCGCGTCGATGGCCAGCGGTCGGTCTACCTGCCGATCCTCAAACAGGGCGGCGATTCCAATACCATCTCGGTGGTCGATGGAGTCCGTGAAAAACTGAAACACCTCGTGGACGCTCCTTCGACGCTGGCGAGCGAGGTGGTCTTCGATCAGTCGCAATTCGTCAAGACAGCCATCGCAACGCTCATGCACGAAGGCGGTATCGGGCTGATTCTCACTTGCGTCATGATCCTGATTTTTCTCGGCAGCTTCCGCGCCACTCTGGCAGTCTCTTTCTCGATTCCAATTTCCGCGTGCGCGACATTCGTCGCGCTACAACTCGGAGGCAGTTCCATCAACACGATGGTCTTGGGCGGACTGGCTCTCGCGTTTTCCCGGCTGATCGACAACTCGGTGGTGGTGCTTGAAAATATTCACCGGCATATGGAATTAGGCGAACCGCCGGCCGTTGCGGCGGAGAAGGGCGGACGGGAAGTCGCGCTGCCGGTACTCGCCGCGACCTTGACGACGATCGTGGTCTTCTTCCCGGTCACCCTGCTATACGGCGTGAGTAAATATCTGTTCTCCTCGCTGGCCCTTGCGGTAGTGCTATCGCTGATCGCTTCTTATCTGGTCGCGATGACGCTGGTGCCCTTGTTTTGTGCGCGCTTCATTCACCCGCATCAGCATTCCGCGAACGGTAGGGGTTTTAACGCGTGGTTTCAGCGGCGCTTTGATGGACTGCTGCGCGTCTACAACCGTGTCGTGCTTCGCCTTCTGGCTGCCCCCATCCTCACGATGGCCGTATTCGCGATCTGTTTCGGAGCCAGCCTGCTGCTGTTTCCGCAACTCGGACTCTCCTTTTTCCCCCAGACCGATGCGGGACAATTCGTGATCAACGTCAAGGCTCCCTCGGGAACGAAACTTGTCGATACCGAACAGGAGATCGCCAAACTCGAGAGCCTCATCCGCTCGATTGTTCCTCCGAGCGACCTCAAGATCATCGTCTCCAACATCGGCGTCGATCCCGGCTTCTCGGCGATCTACACGACCAATGCGGCGATGCATACGGCGTTCGTGCAGGTCGGCCTGAAAGAAGGGCACCAGACGCATAGTGACGTTTACGTGGCTCGCGTCAAGCAGCGCATGGCCAGGGAACTACCTGAGCTTGCGGCATTCTTCTCGTCCGGAAGCCTCATCGACGCCATTCTTAACCTGGGCAAGATCGCGCCTATCGATGTCCAGATCGCCGGCACGGACATGAAGGCGGCCTACAAAACAGCCCTCGATCTCTCCAGCCAGTTTCGCTCGATCCCCGGTGTCGCCGACGTTTTTATTCCCCAGGATATTGATTATCCCGCGCTGAAACTCGATATCGACCGCATGCGCGCCGCGGAACTTGGCCTGAGCGAGAAAGAGGTGGTCGCCAACGTAATCACCGCGATGACTTCCAACCAGATGATAGCGCCCAACGTATGGATCGATCCGCGTAACGGCAACAACTACTTCCTCGCCGTACAGTATCCCGAGAAGCAGGTGCAAAGCCTGGCGGACGTAAGGGCGATTCCACTCCATGGCGTAGGACGAACGCAATCGACGCGTCTGGACATGGTCAGCAGCATCACGCGAACCCAGGCGCCGACGGAAGTCGACCACTACCAGATTCGTCGCGTCATCGACGTCTATGTGCGGCCTCTTTCGGAAGATCTGGGACGCGTCGCAGGCAGCGTCTCAAAGTTGATTGCGGCAGCGAATCCACCGAAAGGCTTGGATATCGCGGTTCGTGGAATCGTCGAATCGATGCAACAATCGTTCAGGAGTTTTGCGATCGGCTTGACCCTTTCGTTGATGCTGCTGTATCTGATCCTGGTCGCGCAGTTCCGCTCCTTCACCGATCCCTTCCTGATCCTGCTGGCATTTCCTCCCGGGCTTACGGGCGTGCTGCTCACGCTCTATTTCACCGGCACGACGGTGAACGTGATGTCCTTGATGGGCATTGTGATGCTGGCGGGAATCACCATGTCGGATAGCATCCTGATCGTCGAATTCGCGCATCATCTGTTGGACGAGGGAATGCCGGTGCTCGAAGCCGTCACCACCGCGTGCCGCGTGCGGCTGCGTCCCATTATGATGACGACGCTCGCTACCATCATCGGCCTCCTGCCGATGGCATTGAAACTGGGTGAAGGCAGCGAAGCCTACGCGCCGCTGGCCCGAGCCCTGGTGGGTGGGCTCACTGTCTCGGGTTTCTGTACGGTGCTGGTCGTGCCCGCTGGCTTTTTCCTCGCTTACCGGCATCACACTCCGCAACTGGAGCATTGAAATTAGCCCGGACCTTTTCCCCTCCCACTTTCGTATACTGAAAAGCAAGGAGGATCTGCATGAACATCCGCTTTACCCTGACAGCCCTCGTGATGTGCGCGTCTTTTCATACCGCTCTTGATGCGGCTACAGCCGGAGGCTCGACCGTTACCTTCAACAAGGATGTTGCCCCCATCCTCCAGACCCACTGTCAGTCGTGCCATCGCCCCGGCGAAACAGCACCGATGTCGCTGCTTACCTACAAACAAGTTCGGCCGTGGGCTAAGGCCATTAAAGAAGCCGTCGCGTTGAAGAAGATGCCGCCATGGTTTGCCGACCCGCATTATGGGACTTGGGCCAACGATCGCTCTCTCGCCAAGGCTGACATCGATACCATTGCGCGATGGGTTGATTCGGGAGCGCAGGAAGGCGACGCCAAGGATGCTCCGATCCCGGTAAAGTTCATCGATGGTTGGAATATTTCTAAGCCCGATATGGTGCTCGAAATGCCGGTAGACTACCGTGTCCCGGCCTCCGGTACGATTGACTATCAGTACATCATGATTCCCGGCAACTTCACTGAGGACAAGTGGGTCAGGATGGCGGAGGTTCGGCCGGGAAATCGCGCCGTAGTTCACCACGTGATTGCCTTTGTCCGGCCGCCCGGCTCGAATTGGATGAAAGACGCGCAACCCGGTGTACCGTTTGTTCCCAAGAAGGGGGAGAAGGGAAGTGGTGGGCCGCAGGGCGAGTTCCTGGTAGGCTTCGCGCCTGGAGTGGTTCCGGAAATCATGGAACCAGGGCAGGCCAAGCTTATAAAGGCCGGATCGGATATCGTTTTTCAGATGCACTATACCGCCAACGGCAAAGAAGCTACCGATCGCAGCAGCATCGGGCTGGTGTTTGCCAATGAGCCTCCCAGAGAGCGCATCTATACGCTGGCCGCCAGTACTAATAAGTTCTCGATTCCCGCCGGGGACCCGAACTACCGGATCGATTCGCAATTCGAGCTGGGACACGAAGCCAAGATCGTCTCCTTTCTGCCGCACATGCACCTGCGCGGCAAGGATTTCGAATATCGCGTCAAATATCCCGACGGGCACGTGGAAACTATTCTTAGCGTGCCGCACTACAGCTTTAGCTGGCAGCTCAGTTATTTCCCGAAGCAGGATCTCATCCTGCCGGCAGGCGCCGTGATTGAGTGCACCGCGCACTACGATAATTCCGCCAACAATCCTGACAACCCGGATCCGTCGAAAGTCGTTCGCCCGGGTGACCAGAGCTGGGACGAAATGATGATCGGCTTCTTCGACGTAGCCATAGATCCCCAAATGGAGCCCAAGAAACTGATGCCTCCCAAACGGTCTGAAAGTGCGCGGCCTGCACTCTAGAAGGCGGCTGCCGCATTTGGTGATGCTCGCCTTGGTCGCCTCTCCGATGGCGTTGCCCCACGACGTCATCACGACGAAGCTGACCTGGGATCGCGAAATCTCCCGTATCATCTATAAGCGGTGTGTCTCCTGCCACCGCGATAGCGGCGCGGCGATGTCTCTTACTACTTATGAGGACGCGCGGCCTTGGGCTAAGGCGATTCGCGACCAGGCGGTTGCCCGCTCCATGCCTCCCTGGGGTGCGGTGAAGGGAGTAGGCTCGTTCCAGAACGATCCCAGCCTTACCGAGATCGAAATCCAGATGCTGGTGGCGTGGGTGGAAGGCGGCGCTCCAAAGGGCGACCAGGATTCCATCGCTCCGAAACTCCCCAGTTTGCAGACTCCTGTCAAACCTTCACCACGGTCTGCCTCACATGCTGTCGTGAACAAGCTCCAGCCGGTCTCGGGAGACTTCAAACTGGAGCGCGCAATCACCCTGGAAGGGCTGAAACCGGAGGATCTGGACGCCGGGCAATCAATGCTGGTCGATGCGTGGTATCCCGATGGACGCATCGAACACCTGATCTGGCTGCGCGATTACCACAAGGAGTGGACCCGCGAGTATCTCTTCCGTGAGCCGCTCAAGCTTCCGGCAGGGGCCACCATCCACGTCAAAGCGCCCGCCTCCGCCAAAGCCGTATTGATCTTCTGAAGAGCCGCGTCGTTCGCTCTACTCTTCTGTGACGGGCCCCAGCCTGTAGTCCCAGCCAATAGCAAAATCATCGCGCCGTAAGTCGCTTCGACTCAATGCGGAGCGGTTGAGCTGTGCGTCAGAAATCCAAGAAAAACAGCCGGATTCGCCACCTGTTGTCCCCTTGTCCGGGCAAATTGTGGCGCAGCGACACAGTTGCGGGTCGAAACCGCACAACTGAACGTGATCTCATTGGTTTACATCATTAAGAATCAACAAGTTGCGGAGTTGACAGAGCGGCTGGCAGGTTGCTACTTTCAGTTGTGTGAATCGTTGAAGTTGCTTTTGCAACCTGCCCTCTGCTGCAATTCGCAGGCGGAAAGGTAAACGGGTATGGGGACAAGGTGGCCTTCGGGGGCTCGATTGTTTCGCGGTAAGAAAATGCTCGTAAAGTCCGTCGCTTGCGGTTGCATCAGAGGGGTTTTTTGATTCAGAAGATTTGTTCGAGCTCTCCCGGGGTTTGATTACGGACAGCCACGATGGCGTTTTTGGTGTGGAAAGAAATGGACGCGGACCTGCCAGAGACGAGGGATGCCAACTGGCTAACTGAACCAAGTGCACCGCCGCCAGACCCCAGCCCATTCGGGCGCACCGCATCAGCTACCGGACCTTTTGCACACACCTACCAGTCCCGGCGGCTGATGCGGCTTTCGTTTTTCTTAGTGTAACCCTAGTGTATTGAAAAGTGTAGGCCTATATTTAACAATATTAACAATGGCCCTGGGATCGACACACAGCCAGCCGTCAAAAAGTAACTGAGCTGCGCCAGCCGGCAGCTCACACACTAACTGCACTTATCGTAAGCGCGAGGAGTAATTGGCGGGGGGAGAGTCGACGTATTCGATCCAGCCGTCCATCATTTCGTTTTCGCTGGCGGAGCCCCAACGCACCGTCTGGGAGGGATCGGGGTTGAGAGGATTATTTCGGGAATTATCGAAATGGGCCTCAATTTCCACGCGCGAGCCTTTCGGCAAGTGAATCGGTTGAACGGGCCGGTAAGTAATTTGCCAGTTGAAGTTGTATTCCGGGACGGAAAGCAGAGTTTCTCTGTGACCGTCAGGATAGGCCGCGACGATGCGCATGGATTTGCCGCGATAATGCATGTGAGGCGTCAGGCCGGTGATGTAAATGTCCTTTTGGAACGTGTGGCACTCGGTCACTTCCTGGTCTGCTGAACCGGGGGGAATGCGGAAAAGATGATTGCCGAAGTCGGTGCGGAGCGAGGCCTGACGCGGCGGTTCCTTGGCAAAGATCAGGCCCACCGATGTCGCATCTACTTCTGTCTGTTTGGTAGCGTGGGAGTAGTGGATCTGGAAGTCGAGCGTTGCACCTGCCGGGATCTTGCGAGCGGTGCCTTCCGGGTAAACGTCAGGACCCCGTCCCGGCAAATAGGAGCTCAGCAAGCTTAACTCACCGACCGCGTGGCCCGGCAGTTGGCCATTGTCGTCAACCGCGCAGCCGTCGTTGATAACTGGGGCGTCGGGGCGGATCCAGGAGAGCGTTCCTTCCTTCACCATCAGCCAGTTGGCGTATTGCCGGGCCGGATCCGTCGCAGCCGGCTTCTTTTGGACGGCCGCCGGGATCGCGTCCGCGGGGCGCGGTGCGGTAACGAATACGTGCGCGTGATGCACCACCTTGCGGTTGCCGGGACGCAATTCGGCCGCTACAATCCAGCGGTCTTCCGTGAAGTTAGTGGGGACATGGATGGAAGTGTATTCGTCCGGGCCGGTGCCTTCGAGCTTATGCTCCGGAATCGCGATAATCAGATCGGGTTTGCCGATGCGCCAGCCATTTTCGAATACAGGCGCTGCCGGTAGGTCTTTCGGATTCCCTTCGATCTTACCGCCCTCGGCCCAGGCTTTAAGTGTCGCGATCTCAGACGCTGAAAGGCTGGAGTCGTTGCTCCATTTTCCATAGTGCGGATCGGCCTTCCATGGCGGCATCTTGCGCAGCAATACGGCTTCTTTGATAGACGCGGCCCACGGCTTTACCTGGCTGTAGGTGATGAGAGGCATCGGCGCAATGTCGTTCGGATGGTGGCACGCGACGCAGTGTTGGTAAAGAATGGGTGCGACATCCCGCGTGAAGGTGACTTCCGCGGAGACAGGAGCGATGGCGGCGGAAAATATAAAGAGACCATAGGCCAAAGATCGACGATTCGGTAACAACTGCGCACCTCAGTTCGCCTCCTATTGTATGATTTTGAGCGGGCCAATGTGTGCCCGCCGAATTTCAGTAAAGGATCAGGCTATGCCGGAACACTCCAGACGAACGTTTTTCTCATTCGCAACCGCGGCGGTTGCAGCTTCCACCACGCGGCTCCGCGGGGCCGACGATAAGGTGAATGTCGCGATAGTCGGGCTGGGCGGACGCGGCCAAGCCCACATGTCGACATACGCTAAGCTTTCCGACGCCCGGATCGTGGCAGTGTGCGACGTGAACCAGTCAGCGCTCGAGCGCGGGCAGGCCAAGGTGAAGAAGGACACCGGCGAAGAACCGAAAGCGTACAAAGATATGCGCGAGGTCTTCGACGATAAGAATGTTCAGGCTGTATCCATGCCGGTGCCCAATCACTGGCACGCACTGGCTACCATTTGGGCCTGCCAGGCCGGCAAAGACGTGTATATCGAGAAACCTGCCTGCCACAATCCGTACGAAGGCCAGAAAATGATCGAGGCCGCGCGCAAGTACAACCGCATGGTCCAGGTCGGCTCCCAAAGCCGCAGCATGACTCACAAGATCAAGGCGATGGAGTTGCTCCATCAGGGGGAAATCGGCAAAGTGTATCTTGCCAAAGGGCTCTGCTACAAATGGCGTCCGTCGATCGGACATAAAGCGGATCAGCCGACGCCTCTCGGGCTCGATTGGGATAAATTCCTCGGACCTGCACCCATGCGTCCTTACAATGAATTGCGATTTCGCTACAACTGGCACTGGTTCTGGGATACCGGAAACGGTGATATCGGCAACCAGGGGATCCACGAAATGGATGTTGCCCGTTGGGGACTAGGCAAGCCAGGGCTGCCGATGGGCGTCGTCTCAACCGGCGGCAAGATGGTGTTCGACGACGATCAGGAAACGCCTAATACTCAGATCGCGACGTTCAATTACGGCGATGCGGAGTTGATGTTCGAGGTCCGCGGTCTGAGCACTGGAGACGAAGGCGGATTGGGCTCCGATCGCAGCGGCAACGTAATAGGTGACCTGTTCTATGGCAGCGAAGGCTGGATGGCGGTGAGTGGCGCGGGCTTCCAGGTTTACAAAACTCCCAAGAAGGCCTCGGACGGCGCTCCCGGTGGTCCGCAGAGAGCCACTAAGGCCGAAAAGGTAATGGACGAGAAACACGACGGGCGGGACGACACGGGTCCCCACATGGAAAATTTCCTGGCTGCGGTTCGCAGTCGCAAACATGAGGATCTGCATGCGGATGTGGCGATCGGCGTGATGTCGGCAGATCTGGTGCATCTGGCCAATGCGAGTTACCGTGTGAAGCGTGAGTTGAAGTATGACGAGTCAACCCACAAGTTCGTCAATGACAAGGAAGCTGACGCTTATTTGACCCGGAATTATCGCAAGCCGTACGTCGTGCCGGAGAAAGTTTAATTAGCCGGCTGATAGCTACCGAGGGACAGACGAGTGGATCGTTTGTCCCTCGATTATTGTTTTATCCCACCTAATCATTTGCCCTTGAGTGAGCTAAAGGGCGGCCCCGCATTGCGAATCGCCTCGGCATCTCGTCCCCTCGACCAGCCCACACCTTGTTTCGGCAGTTCCCCATATCGCCAAAAAAGACCTAATATAATTCCTTAAAAGTATCGAAAGTACATAAATTACCTTGCATTGTGAGATAGATAACATTAGTATACGAATAGGCAATCTTCTAACTCAGTACCTGCCTGGGTCCGTGCGGCTGTCGCACTATTTTCTTGTAGTTGTAAGTTCCCTGTAATTTGTCATGTTGATTCCGCTGCGGGCGGCGCGGTCACGCTTCCCCACGGCAATGATTAACCAGGACAACCTCTGGAGGTTCTGTGTCCACAATTCAGCGAGTATTATTCCCCATCGATTTATCTTCGGATTACCGGGCCCTATCGCCGGCTACGCGTAAGCTATTGGACCGGCCGGACGTCGAGATTGTGATGTTGCACGTGCTCGAGGAAGCGTCGCGCTCGCTGAGGGGCATGGATGCCGTCCGGGCCATGGCGCAGTTGGAGTTCTTGGCACGGCGAGAGTTCGAGAGGGCTCAATGTTCTTGGCAGGTACAGCGCGGTCGAGCGGCCCAAAGTATTCTGGACTATGCACGGAAACGGGAGGCCGATATGATTGTCATGCTGGCCGGTGGTCCGGAGAATCTGTCCCGCGGATCGTTGGGAAGCGTGACCGAACAAGTATTGCGGGACGCACCGTGTGCAGTCTGGACGGAGTGGATCGGTGGAGCTGCCGAAAGCGTGCGCCACATCTGCTGCGCGGTGAGTCTCGACGGCACCGATGAGGCTGTAGTGAGCGGGGCCGCCGAGATCGCTCGAAAACTACACGCGGAACTGACGATCCTGCACGCAGTGGTCCCGGATTCGCCGATGGTGTTGTGGTGGGATGCCGACGAACTGGAGCGGGAGGTCCGCACCGCCCGCAGCCGAGTGAACGAACTGCGGGAAAAGTTCGCTCCCGACACGCGCTTACATGTCGAGACCGGTCGTCTCGATGCGGTCATCGGGCGGGCGCTCCGGCTCCTGCACGCCGACCTGCTGATCGTCGCTGGACAAGGAGAAGCGCTCAGCGCCGCCGCGAACGCTTGCCCCGTTTTGCGGATTGCCGCGATGCGGCCGAAACTGGCTAAGACTTCTACGCTGCATTTCGACAACGCACAGGCGGCGACGGCTTAATATCGGGCTGGCACCGGCTGAAGTCCGCATTTCGATTGATTGACCTCAGGTCTTTCACTCAGGATTAACTGAACTGTTCGTCGATTTCCACGCGATAGCCGCTGGCCAGGCGATTCGTCTCGTTTGCCATTCCGACGACGGCCATCACTTCCCCGAACATGGCATCGGTCATTCCGGCCTTGCGAGCCGAAGCGGTATGTGAAGCAATGCAGTAGGGACACTGATTGGTCGCGCTCACCGCAACATAAATCAGCTCCTTGACCAGCGGATCGAGCGCGCCGCGCGCCATGATCTGTTTGACGCTTTCCCAGGTACGCTTCAATGTCGCCGGATCATGGGCCAACGCTTTCCAGAAGTTGTTGATCCAGTCAGTCCCCCGCGTGGTCATGATATCGTCATAAACCGCGCGGACTTCCGTCGATGCATCGCCGTATTCGATCAATCCGAGAGTTGCCATATTCAGTTGCGCGGGCGGCTGGCAGGGGGAACCACGCCGCACATGCGGGCGTAGACCACCATCTGTCCGTAATGATCGAAGCTGTGCCATTGTGGCACCGTGGCCATCGAGAGCCGCGGCACCATGTTCTTGCCGAATGCGCTATGGATCTGCTCCATAAGGTTCGCCTGCGTAAGCATGCGCATGGCGCGATGGGTGTATGCGAAAGACTTCTTCAAGTACGCGACCATCTCGTCTTTATTCTTAAGGTTAGCCGGTCCGTTTTCGCTCGTGCCCATTTCCACGGGGTTGGGTTCCGCGAGAATCGCGGCAGCGACTTCGAAATTCACGCTGGCGATGTGAGTGACCTGTTGGCCAAACGTGCGTACGTTCGCGAACTCGCCTTCTTTGGGCGCAAAGCCGTACTTGTCGGCCGGGACTGCCTCGGCAAGCGAGACTACTTCTCGCTCCAGGCTGGTGAGTTGTGAATCAAAGAGCTTGGCTACAGAGGAGGGGTCGGGTTCGACAGCGAACAGCGAAGCGGCGAACAGCAGTGTACTGACTATTTTGGCTGGCACGGATTCTTATTCTAGCGCGAACCGTCGCGGCGAACCGGACCGCAGTTTAAGCTAAGCCGCGTGGGCTGTTTCGGTCCGCCGGCAACTGGAATCCAAATGCGCCAGAGCGGCGCGCAAGCGCTCGTAGGACCGGAACATGAGTGCCTTGACCGCCGACCGCGACATCCCCAATACGCTTGCAATCTGGTTGTAATCCATATCCTGGTATTTGTGCATCAGGACGGCGGCGCGCTGCTTCTCGGGTAGCGAAGCGATGGCCTCACGGATTTCGCGAGCCGTCGCTTCGATCATCAGGCGCTGCTCAACTGAGCGTCTTCCGTCCGGCGCTTCGAACTTCTTGCCGCTCGGGGTGGGCGCGTCGAGACTGATGTTCTGGTTGTCATGGCGCTCGTCACGAAAATGGTTCAACGCCACATTGGTAGTGATGCGAAAAAGCCAGGTGGTGAATTTTGCGGACGGTTCGTATGCATGACGCGAACGGTACACCCGCACAAACACGTCCTGCGCCAGTTCTTCCGCCACGGCGTGATTTTGAACCATGCGCGAAAGGTATTGAACCACGACATTGCGATGCCTCTGAAGCAGGATGCCAAAGCTAGCAGAATCGTCGCGCTGCACCAACAGCATGAGATGCGTATCCAGATCTAGAGTCGCCCCGGTTGTCATATGAGCAAAGACGAGGGTCCCACGCGCGCGTTTCGAAGGGCAAGCTCACTTTACATTGATTTACGTGGCGCCCCGCGACTTTTACATTTACTTAACAACTGCCGCCCGAAGAACGTCGCCGACTTGAGGCTTTCCACGCACACTGTAGCGGATTGACCCATCGGGTCCGATCAGATAAACGGTTCGCCGGATGATCCACCCGCTGCAGTGATATAGCCCGGCGATACGCTTTCCTTCGTCCACCAGAATAGGGAACGGAAGGCTATACTTGCTGCGAAACTTCTCATGGCTCTGCCGCCCCGCGGGGTTGACCCCGAAAACCAGCGTATTGTGCCTTTGGGCATCAGTCCACTGGTCGCGGAATTCGCAAAGTTGTTTGGTGCAGACTGCGGTGTCGTCTCCTGGATAGAAGATCAGCGCCACGTTGTGGCCGCGGAGAAGGGAGAGCTTGACCTGACCGCCGTTCTGATCGGTTGCACTAAAATCGGGTGCCGGTGTTCCAACGGGAAGCGGATCGGAAAAGAGCCAGTCGAGCACAAACACTATTATGGGGCTCGCGGGTGATCTTTGGTTAGGCTTCGGAGCCAATTGCCGCGTGCGACAATCTGGGGCATGGCTCTTTCGGGATGGATGGCGAGCCGGACCACCGCTGACCGCGGTCCGGTTGGGAGGAAGCATTCTCGTTATAGTTTGGCGTTGGTGGCTGCTGCTATCGCTTGGCCCGTGGGTGTCGCGGCGGACGTGCTGCCTCCTCTCGAGGCCCAGCGTCTGGCGCGAGGGATCTTCGAGGAATTGATCGACATCAATACCACCGATTCGGTCGGTTCGACCACGGTCGCGGCGAACGCCATGAGCCTACGGCTGAAAGCCGGTGGGTTGCCCGTGGAAGATGTCCAGGTACTCGTGCCCGAGGCGGCGCCGAAACGGGGCAACCTGGTAGCGCGGCTACGCGGCACGGGCGAACTCAAACCCCTCCTGCTACTCGCGCACCTCGATGTGGTGGAAGCCCGCCAGGAAGATTGGTCGGTCCCGCCGTTCCAGTTCTTGGAACGTGACGGCTATTTCTATGGACGCGGCTCCAGCGACGATAAGGCCATGGCATCCATCTGGGTGGCGACCTTGCTGAGGCTGAAGCAGGAAGGCTTTCGTCCCCGCCGGGATCTGATCGTCGCGCTTACTGCCGGAGAAGAAAGTGGAAAGGATAATGGCGTCGAGTGGCTGTTGACTCGTCATCGGAATCTCATCGATGCCGGCGTGTGTTTGAATGAGGGCGGCGAAGGACAGTTGAAGAACGGTAAGCGCTTATTGAACGGAGTTCAGGCGGCGGAGAAGGTGTACGTCAGTTTCGCGCTGGAGGTGCATAATCGCGGGGGCCACAGTTCGCAACCGAGGAAAGACAATGCGATCTACCAACTTTCCCAGGGGCTGGTCCGGCTGTCGCAGTTTGAATTTCCCGTCCGGCTGAACGAAATTACTCGCGAGTTCTTGCTGCGCACTGCCAGTACCGTAGAGGGACAACTGTCCGACGATATGAAGGCGATTGCGGAAGGCACGGCGTCTCCGGAGGCCAGCCGGCGACTGGCTGATGCTCCTTATTTGAATGCGCTGTTGCGCACAACCTGTGTCGCGACACAAATGCAGGCGGGTCACGCCGAAAATGCGCTTCCCCAATCGGCGCGGGCGGTGGTGAATTGCCGCATGCTGCCCGACGACGATGAGAACACGATTAAAGCGATGATCCGTGCGGTGGTCAACGATCCGGAAATTCAGGTGACTGAAATCGAGCCCGCCAAGGCGTCGCCGCCCTCGCCAGTGTCGGCGGAAATCTTTAATGCCATCGGAAAAGTAACGGAAAGCATGTGGCCTGGCGTGCCAGTCGTTCCTTTAATGAGCACGGGCGCCACGGATGCCGTTTTCCTGCGTCGCGCGGGAATCCCGGCATATGGGGTATCGGGGCTCTTCTCAGACGTGGATGACATTCGGGAGCACGGCAAGGACGAGCGTCTGGGAGTGAAAGAGTATTACGCAGGCGAAGAGTTCTTATACCGCTTAGTCAAGTTACTCGCGAGATAAGCAGAATAACTTACCTGACATTTATTATCGCGACACCCTAAAGTTTCCCCACTCCTCGGCCGATGAATAACTAAGTCGAGATGAAACCTCGAAGGATATACACTTTCGTTGCTGTGGCTATATACCAATGGAATGGTACGAGAGGACAACCACTTTCGCGCTTAGAATGATTATTCGTTGATGATGAGCTTTTTCCTTAGCTACTATGGTGGTGTTAGGCACCAGGAGAATTTTGCCGAATGATTTTGATGACGATAATAATAGCCGCGTTTTGCTTTATAGCGTTAGCCGTAGTTTTGATGGTGCTTCAGCAGATCCAATCTGGGCCATCGGTTCCGGCTGAACTTCTCAGTCACGATCGTCTGGGTGACCGGTATCGACCGATGATGCGTTTGCTTGATGAGTCGGACTGCGAATTTATCGCCGCCGGCCGCCCTGGGAGTACCGATTTGGCCCGTTTTCGCGCGGAACGCCGAGCGTTGTTTCGGATCTATCTGCGTAACCTCGGAGACGACCACGCTCGGATCGTGAGGGCCATCCGGGATTTGTTAGTCGAATCCCAGCATGACCGTCCGGACTTGGTAAAACTGTTGTACAAATGCCAGTTTATGTTTGCTTTCGCCATGATCTCGATTCAGTTCAAGCTATGTCTTCACACAATGGGAGTCGGAACGGTAGACGTCCGGTCTCTCGTTAGGGCCGTCGAAGGTCTTCAGCTTCAGTTACAAGACATGGTGTTCGTCCAGGCGGTGGGCTGAAAAATCAGCCTGACGCAAGAAGCAATTGCAACCCGGTCTGGGCGAGGTTCATCCTTGCCCAGACATTCCAGTCATCCTTCGGGCAGCCCGCAAGGTTTACCTCTATAAATGCTTCAGTAGTTCGGTCGCTTCCTTCCAGTCTGCAAATTCCTTCTCCGATTTCTTAAATTCCGGCGTGTGGATACAACGCCTGGCGCCACGGTATTCGGTCGGAAATCGCAAGTGCAGCATTTCGTGGTACATCACGAATTCCAGCGCAACCTTAGGCACATTTATGCGATCGAAGATCCTGCTGATGATAATGGCGTTGTGGCACGGATCGAAATGCCCGAGCAGTCGCTTACTGCGGGTCCTGCTCCAGCCGAGTTCCGGCATAGCCATCATACCGTCGAAATAGAGTTGATTCAGGCTCGCGAAAATCTCTTTAAGATCGTAAACCTCGCCTTGCGGCCCTGAAATAAATTTTCGTCCGCGGATCTGCCGGGCGAGATGCATATCCCGCCTGACATCACGCCGATTGAGATATAGGTTGTAACGCCTCACATGGGCCTTGGAGGCCGGTTTGCGATACAGTTTCCCGAGCAGAATAAAGCCGAGAGCCTCCATCACCGCGGGCGGGCTCGCTGCGAGCAAGTCCGAGATTCTTAACAAAAGTTTCCCCCGTTCCAGCCGCACAGAGCTATTCGCGCCGGCATACCTTCGCCATTGGATCTCAACGTCCGGCATGGGAGTGCGCGGACGCAGGGTCCGGAATACCCGTTTGAAAATTGCTTCGGGCGTCTCAGCCGGCGCAATCGTAGAGAGAGGCGCGACGGCGTAAGAAGCCGGTGAGTCCGATTGCGGATCCCCGAGATCCAGGGAAAACTGTATGGGTCCGCCGGGATGCTGCATTCGGATCGAATGTAACATAGTCTGAGGGGCATAAGATGTTCCGCTGGAACGGCGGGCAGGCCCTCCAACTTCTGATGAACATTGTTAAGCCGAAAATCTCTGCGCTGGGAAGTTATCTGCCCACCGCGGTACTGACCAATGCCGACCTGGAAAAGATGGTCAAAACCAATGACGAATGGATCGTGTCGCGAACCGGGATACGCGAGCGTCACGTGGCTGCGCCCAACCAGGCGACCTCCGACCTCGCCGTGGAGGCCGTCAAGGACGCGCTGTCCCATCGGGGTTTGGATGCGTCGGAACTGGACGCGATTATCGTTTGCACGGTCACTCCGGACATGTTATTTCCCGGCACTGCCTGCCTGGTGCAGCACAAAATCGGCGCGTCTAAAGCCTGGGGCTTCGACCTGATCGCAGCTTGCTCAGGCTTTCTTTATGGTCTCTTCACAGGCGCCAACCTGGTTCAGTCGGGCCTCCACAGACATGTTCTGGTGGTCGGAGCCGACACCATGACGCGCATCATCGATTATCAGGACCGCGCCACCTGCATTCTCTTTGGCGACGGAGCCGGAGCCATGCTGATCGAACCCTGCGCGCCCGACGAGCAGGAACTGGGTTTTATCGATTTCATCGGTGAGATCGATGGGTCCGGCGGCGAGTTTCTAAAAATGCCGGCCGGTGGCAGCAGGCTTCCTGCCAGCGCTGAGACGGTTGCTCGGCGCCAGCATTACGTGCATCAGGAAGGCCAGCAGGTCTTCAAATATGCCGTGCGCAAGATGCAGGAGGTCTCCGAAACCCTGCTGGAACGAAACGGCTTCACCGGGAAGGACCTGTCTTTACTCATTCCACACCAGGCGAATCGGCGTATCATCGACGCGACCGTGGAAAAACTGGGGCTCTCGCCTGAACAGGTTGTCATCAACGTCGACAAATACGGCAACACGACCGCCGGCACGATCGGCCTCGCGGCGAACGATGCCTATAAGGCGGGACGCTTGAAGAAGGGCGACCTGGTATTGTTTGCCGCTGTGGGCGCAGGCTACACAGTTGGCGCGTCGCTCTGGCGATGGGCGATGTAACGGCCGATTAATCCGGCTGCTCCCCTCATTCGCTGTCCGCTTTATTTTTTATTCTCGTACCACTTGAGATTTGTGGTCGCGGAGCCGATGCAGGCCACGTCTGGGCGGCCATCCTCGTTGAAATCCGCAATAGCGCAGGAGGCCGCGCCCATGCCGCCGTCATCCAGCACTGACTTCTTCCATACGCCCTTCTCGTAGCGGTATAAGAACACGCTGCGGCCCTTACCCCGAAAACCGGCGATGATCTGGTCGTTACCATCTCCGTCAAAGTCCGCCGTGAAAATGGTGTGGCCGTCCACCAGCGCGTCGTCGATCACCTTGCGCTGCCACTGGTTATCACGTTTGAGGTACACGGTAACCTGGTTGCCGTGCCACGGTTCGATCGCGGTCACGAAGCGTTCCTTGCCCAGTTTGCCCACCGCTACATCACTCGAGCCCGATTTGGGCCAGGGCGACGGATCGCCTTGCGCAATCTCCGTTCGTTCCCACTTACCGGACGGCATCAATCCGTAAACGTCGATGCCTGAAAAGCTGGCCGTGAGAATATCTTCCCGGCCGTTGCCATCCCAATCGAAGATGTAGATCCCGTGTTGCACTCCCTGGTTCAGATCGCCGATCTTTTGACGCTTCCATTCGCCCGGCCGGTAGAATACCAGAGGCGCCGCGTCGCGATAATCGGGCGCTTCCGCCTTTGCGCCGGTCAGCGGCGCATTGACCAGCACCTTCTTGCCGCTGCCGTCGATATCCGCCCATCGCAGGCGATGCGAGGTCGTCAGCCGGTCGATTTCCTTGATGCTCCAGGGCTCGCGCGGGTCGCCTTGATGATGCAGCACCGACACGATCCCGATGCTATTCTTGGCCTCGTTGGCGAACTCCGTGGCGAGGACAATCTCGGGAATGCCGTCGCCGTCGAAATCCCATGCGGCGCAGTTAATCATGTGTTTTTGCCCGCTGACAATCACATGGCGCTTCCATTCGCCGCCTTCTGGACCAGGGTTTTCGAACCAGACCAGGTCGGGCATTCCGCTAGCCAACGCGATCAGGTCCATGTGGCCGTCATGATTGAGATCCGCGGCTACCACCTGATAGCCGCCCTTGAGGTCGGTAGCCAGCACATGCGCACTGAAGGTGGCTGGAAGGGCAGGGAAGGCGAGTAGGAGGGTCAGGAATAGAGGCTTCATAGCGGTTCTTAGAGGTTTACCACGAGATCGACCACGGCGACGCTGAATCCCGGCAGTAGCGGCGATGCAAGAACGTCCGCGCCTTGAAGAACTCGGATCGCGCTAGCGGAATGAACGAGTACTTCGCCGTTGGCAGGATCGAGCAGCCATACTTCCTTAGCGCCCGAGCGCAAGTAGTCGCGAACCTTGCGGCGCACGTCTACGGCGCCTTCGGAGGATGAAAGAACTTCGATGGCAATGTCAGGCGCGAAGGGAGCTGGGATTTTGTCCGGATCGATCTGCTTCAGGCGGTCGCCCAGAAAGACCGATACATCCGGACGGCGGACCGTGTCTTCAGAGATGCGGCAATCGTTCTCACCGAACGCCTCACCGACCGAACTTCCCTTAAAATACACCCACAGGAGATGCCCGATGAGGTCGCGAATTTTGTTGTGTCTGGGGGGTCCGCTCGACACATGGACCAATTCTCCGTCAACCAGTTCGTAATCTTCGGTGTCCGCCGTGATCATCCGCCCGAACTGACTCGCGGTCATCAGCGCCTTCGTGCCCATGTTTTATTATCCAGCGTTTTCTTTAATCTGCTGGCCAAGATAGCGCTCGTAGCCCATTTCACCGATTTGGTATACCTGCGCCTCGAGCCAATCGACATGCGCCTCTTCGTCTTTCAGCAGCCGTTCGAACAGCTCGCGCGACGCGTTGTCGCCTTCGTCGCGCGAGATCTGTACCGCGCGGTTGTACATCGCGACCGCCGCGATTTCCAGTTTCAGATCGCTCTCGAGTTGTTCTTTCACGTTCCGCCCAATATTAATCTGCATCAATTCAGTCATGCTGGGAGTGCCGTCGAGGAAGAGAATTCGCTCGATCAATTCCTCCGCGTGTTTCATCTCGTCGATGGACTGTTTCCTGATGTAATCGCCTAACCGGCTGTAATGCCAGTTCTCGCACATCTCGGCGTGGAGGAAGTACTGGTTGATCGCCGTCAACTCTTCTTTCAGCGCCAAATTCAACTGCTCGATCACTTTCGGGTTTCCCTGCATACGCCAGATTCTATCAGTAATTGGCGCGGCGCGCGAGGATTCGCAACCAGTTTGCATATAGAAAATCGATATTTAAAAAGTATCTTGCCATTGTTCCGTTGAATTTGCAACTCAGTTGCAATATGATGGATCTTCGGGCGCTCTTCGAAATGCCCGCGCAAGCTGCGCAGCGCACTGAAGGATGTCGGCTCGAGAGCCGCTGCGCCATAAAAAGAGGATCCGGTGTCTCTTCCAAAATATGTCTACTTAGTGTTTCTGTTACTGATCCCGAGCGTTTTCTCTCAGGATCTTCCCGCAAAACGCGCGAGTCTCTCCGGCGTGATCACCGATCCTAGCGGAGCGGTAATCTCCGACGTTTTGGTGGTCCTCCGCGTCGAGGTGACTGGCCCGGAGCGAACCGCTCGCGCAAACGCAGAGGGTTTCTACACTTTTCCAGGGCTTCCCGCTGGCAGTTACGAATTGGATGTGCACCAACCTGGTTTCAAACCGTGGCAAACACGAGTGCAGGTCGACGCAGCAACCTCCCTCCTCGTCGCTATCAAACTGCAACTGGCCGCGCGCAACCAGACCGTGACGGTTACAGAGTCGGGATTTCAAGTCGACGCCTCAGTTACGCAGACTGGCGAGAGCATCGGCAGTCGCGCACTTGCCGCTCTTCCCGTCAACGGGCGCGGCTACACCGATCTGCTGTCGCTCCAGCCCGGCGTCCTACCAGTCACCTCGCAACAACCGAATGCGGTAGTAATGTCCGGCTGCACGAGCGCGCCCCCTTCAGGCGACCTCAACGCTGGCAATATGTCGGTGAGCGGCCAGCGGGAGACGGCTAACGGCTTTGTCGTCAACGGTGCGCGCGTGGAGGAACGCTTCAATAACGGCACGGCCATCATACCGAATCTCGATTCCATCGACGAATTTCGTGTCCTTACCAGTAACTTCGATGCCGAGTATGGCAACTTCAGTGGGGGCCAGGTGCTGGTCACGACCAAGTCCGGCACGAATCGAATCCACGGTAGTGCCTTCGAATTCCTGCGAAATACCACGCTGGACGCGCGCAACTATTTCTCGCCCGAGCGGGCAAATTACGACCGCAATCAGTTTGGAGGCACCCTGGGCGGTCCGATCAGAAAAGACAAGATCTTCTTTTTCGGAGATTATCAAGGTTCTCGAATGACCCAGGGAGTCGAAACCGGCCTGATTTCAGTCCCTTCGCTTCAAGAGCGAACCGGAAATCTTTCATCGATTGCCGATTCGTTGACGGGAACGGTCAGTGGGCCTTACCTTGCCAGCCAACTTTCAAGGGAATTAGGTTACACGGTTCAAACAGGAGAACCGTACTACACTCCCGGCTGCTCCAGTTCTTTACATTGCGTCTTACCGGGCGGGATACTCCCGAGGACCGCATGGTCCGCGCCCTCACAGAACCTACTGCAATATATTCCGCAGCCCAACCAAGGGTCCAACCTATTCTCGACCTCCGCGAATAACCTGACCCTACGCGACGATAAAGGTTCGGCTCGAATCGACGCCGCCACGCGATGGGGCGCACTTTCGGCGTACTATTTCATCGACGATTACGCGATGGAGAATCCTTATCCCACCGGTCAGGGCGGTGCCAATGTCCCAGGCTTCGCCGCACGCTCGGTGGGCCGCGCGCAGTTAGCCGATCTGGGGCTGACCAAGGTACTGAATTCGTACACGGTGAACGAATTACGCTTGAGTTATTTGCGGGATGCCAATAACATTGGCCAGCCGGTAGGCGGGGTGGGAACGAATCTGGCTTCACAAGGCTTCGTAGTAGGCGCGAATACGCTTGGCATCGTGCCTCTCGCCCCGCAGATTGAAGGCATCGAGAATGTCTCGTTAAACGACTTGACCTTTGGGGTAGATACGACCGGTGTCGTCGAAGTTAATAACACGTACCAGGCGTCGGACAATCTGTCGCGAGTGATGGGCAAGCACACTCTCCGCTTTGGGGCTGAATTTCATGTAGACCAGGTAAATATCAATCCGGACGCCATGTACAACGGAGCATTCTCTTTCACCGGCGCGGAGACCGGCTCCGATTTCGCCGACTTTCTGCTGGGAGTGGCGAGTAACTATGCGCAAGGAGACTCCCGCCACCTCTACCTGAGAAATGAGTATGTGGGCGTCTACGGGCAGGATAGCTGGCAGCTAAGGCCCGGCCTGACTGTGAACTTTGGGGCGCGCTGGGAGTTACTCCCCGCCTGGCGCGAGAAGTACAACCAGCTGCAAACCTTCGTTCTCGGGGAGCAATCGGTGGTCTATCCGGACGCACCGGCGGGACTGGTTTTCCCCGGCGACCCGGGAATTCCCGCTACTCTTGCTCCCACCCCCTACAACAACTTCTCTCCGCGGCTCGGACTCGCCTTTTCTCCTCAGGGACGCGGAGCCGGCAAGATGGTTCTGCGCGCCGGGTATGGCAGGTTTTATAGCGCGTTCGAGGGTCTCTCGGCCGGGATTATGGATGCCAATGCGCCATACGGATATGACTATGACAGCACCGGAGGGCGTCCTTTGTTTGCCAGTCCGTTTGTGTCGGCGTCCACTGGACAGAGTTTGGGCCAGCCGTTCCCCTCGCCAATTCCGGCATCGGGTGGAACCGTAACCAATCCGAACACCTCGGTAGACTGGTCGAGGTATCTTCCCATCACCGGTGATCCTGCATTCTACTACCGGAACCAGACTCCGTATAGCGAGAGTTACACTCTCTCCATAGAACGGGAATTGGCTCCCGGAACTCTTTTGCGCTTCGGCTTCGTGGGGTCGCAAGCTCATCATCTTCTCGTGATCACTTCGGCCAACCCGGGTAATGCAGCGACTTGCCTGAGCGTCAGCCGGCCGGATCAGGTGATGCCGGGTACGCCGGTCTGCGGACCGTTCAGCGAAGGCGGAATCTTCACCAAGGCGGACGGACAAACTGTGCAGGTCAGGGGGCCGTTCAGTGCCCAGTTCGACGGCATCAGTTATCAGAAGACCATCGGTAAATCGAGTTATAACGCGCTCGAGGCGAGCCTTCGCCATAGCACTAAAGCGCTGGATCTGATGGCCAGTTATACTTACAGCAAATCGCTCGACGATTCTTCGAGCCTTTCGGAAGAAGTCTATCCCTCCAGTCCCACTCTTACCCGGGCGCCTTCCGCCTTTGACCTTCGGCATAACTTCGTGGTGAGTTACACCTACAAGTTGCCGGGATGGTTCAACAGTTGGACGCTCTCCGGCGTCACGCGGTTCGCCACAGGCCTCCCGGTCACGCTCTACAACAACAACGACACCTCTTTGTTGGGAACCATTCCGAATGGCGTCAATAACAACGGCGTAGACTTGCCGAACTATACGCCGGGCGCCCTGCGTGTCCAGACAGATCCTCGCGGCGGGCAGGCTGAATTCAATACGTCGCTTTTCAGTCTTCCTTCGCTGGGACAGTTAGGCACGGCTTCGCGGCGCTTCTTCTCTGGACCCGGCATGGATAACTATGACCTCGCCCTGCAAAAGGATCTTCGAATCAGGGATACGAAAACGATAGGCTTGCGGGTGGAAGCATTTAATGTTTTCAACCATGCGCAGTTCTTCGGCGCGGCATCCGTGAACGGCAACATCAGCAGCGCAGGATTCGGACAGATTATCAGCGCCGGTGCACCCCGGCTGATCCAGGTCGCCGCGAAGTTCAATTTTTGAGTGGCTAGCGATGTGGGCTTTTTATTGACCCGTTTCCCGCAATCGGCTGTGGTGGCGTCCGAAGCAGTAATAGATCACCAGCCCGATGACCAGCCAGACGAAGAAGCGAATCCAAGTTTCAAGCGGTAATCCCATCATCAGGACCATGCAAGAGATGATCGAGATCATGGGGAAATAGGGGCAGCCCGGCACTCGGAACGAGCGCTTTCTGTCGGGCTGAGTCTTACGCAGAATCAGCACGCCCGCGGACACCACGATGAATGCGAATAGTGTCCCGATGTTGGACAGATCGGCAAAGGTATCGATATCCCACACGCCGGCCGGGATGGCGACTGCGAAGCCTGCAATCCAGGTACTGATGTGCGGCGTGCGGTATTTCTGATGGACTCTCGAGAAGAACGCCGGCAGCAGCCCGTCGCGCGACATCGCGAACCAAACGCGCGCCTGACCGTACTGAAACACAAGCAGGGATGAGATCATCCCTACGATCGCCCCTACACTGACCCACTGGCGAATGCCGTTGTATCCCAGGCCTTTAAGCGCTTCCGCCACCGGCGCGGCATTATTGAGCGTCTTCCAGTTCGCGATGCCGGTCAATACCAGCGCTACCGCAATATACAGGACGGCGCAGATGATCAGCGTCATGATGATGCCGAAGGGCATATCGCGCTGCGGATTTCTGCATTCCTCCGCAGCCGTCGACACCGAGTCGAAACCGATGTACGTGAAGAACACGATGGCTGCGCCGGTCAGGACGCCGGAGAATCCATTGGGCATGAACGGATGCCAGTTGGCCGTGTTGACCGCTTTGGCGGCGCCAATCACAAAAATCAAGATCGCGACGATCTTGATCACCACCATCACATTGTTGGTGCCCGCGCTCTTCCTTGGCGCCGCGCACCAAAAGCCACGTGAGAATCATCAGGATGACGAACGCCGAGAGATTGAACCAGCTCCCCGGTGTATTTATACCCAGCGGCAATCATCGGTTCAGCGATGGCGTGCGGCAGGTGGACATGGAAGACGTTGTCGAGGACATCATTAAAATAGGCGGAGAAGCCCACCGCGACCGCCATATTGGAGACAGCATATTCGAGGATGAGATCCCAGCCGATGATCCACGCGAAGATCTCGCCCAGGGTCGCGTAGGCGTACGTGTACGCGCTGCCGGCGATGGGAATCATCGACGCCAACTCGGCATAACAAAGGGCCGCAAATCCGCAAACCAGCGCCGTCATCAGAAATGACAAGGAAATCGCCGGTCCGGCGCCTGGACGACCGATGGTGGACACCGCAGCCGATCCATGCAGGATCAGATCCCAGACCTGGGCTTTCAATATCGATCGGACTTCGACGGTTTCGCCGGCCGCCGCTGTGCCGGTCAGGATGAAGATGCCGGAGCCGATAACGGCTCCGATGCCGAATGCGGTCAGGCTCCAGGGACCAAGAGTTTTGTTGAGACGCTTTTCCGGCTCGTCGGCGGCCGCAATCAGCGAATCGATGCTCTTGGTTCGAAGGAGCCCGGTCACCTAGCGCTTCCGCTGGCCCTGCACCATCTTTTTGACTTTTTTCTTCTGCGATCCGCGCGCTACACCGGAGGCTCGTTTGGCTTTGGGGGCGGCTTTTTGCGGGCTACGCGTTTCAGCTTCTTACGTTCGGTTTTTTCGGTGACAGTTTTCGTGTTCATCAGCTCAAGTTTTCTTCAATCCCGCGTATCGTTCCACCAGTTTCTTTAAACCATAGCCAGGAAAGAGGACCGTCAGTTTTGCGTCCGGACCCTCTCCCTCCCGGCGGACAACAGTACCGGTGCCGTACTTGGGGTGCTCTACTACTGTACCTTGCCGCGAAACCGCCCTTGGTGGAGGGGGAGCTTTCGGCAATTGACCTCCCGGCGAAGTGGCAGCTCTCGGAGCCAGCGGGGTATTGAACCGGGACGGCGTGCGTAGTGTTCGGCGGATTCGCGCCACTGGGAGGTCCGGCCGGACGCGATGCCGCGGCAGATCCCGGTTGTGCGGACGCGGGACGTCCACTAGGAAAGTTCATCCCGCGTTCCCCGAAGAACTGCGATATATTGTCCAGCGAGTTGTACGTCTTTCCGGTATATAGGTTCTTGCGGGCGCTTTGCTGAACCTGATGACGCTCCGCCGTGAGGTCGATCTGGGGGATGTTTTCGTCGTCCTCCACTCCAATGTTGAACATGAGCTGCCCAGGCACCTCTTTAAGGAAGCGCGACGGAATGGACCGCTGCGGCTCCCCGATACCGAATCTGCGGCGCCAGTGCGCCCAACTCATGATGAGACGTTTTTCCGCGCGCGTCATCCCCACGTAGCAGAGGCGGCGCTCTTCTTCCATGGCAGTTGGGTTCTCAATCGATCGGCTGTGTGGGAATAAGCCTTCCTCCATGCCGGCCAGAAACACCACGGGGAACTCGAGCCCTTTGGCATTATGAATCGTCAGCAGGCTCACCTGCGCCGCTTCATCGAATTGATCGGCGTCCGCAACCAGCGCGGCATGGTCGAGAAAGTCCGCTGCCGTTTCTCCACGCTCCACTGCTTCCGCCGCGGCAGTGATTAATTCTTCGATATTCTCGCGGCGCCCCACCGCTTCCGGCGCACGATCCGATTCCAGCATCTGCTTGTATCCCGACCGCTCGTAGATGAACTGCAGCGCCTCATCGAGCGGTTTGTCGCCCACTGCCAGCGCGATTTCCTGCATCGACTGCCGGAATGCGCTCATCGCCGCGTAGGCGCGCGTGGGAAACAGGTTCTCATCGATCATGCGGACGATCGCGTTCCACCGGCTGAGATTATTCGCAGCGGCATATTGATCGACCTGTTCCACCGTCGACCTGCCGATACCGCGGGCCGGCGTGTTGATCACCCGCAGCAGGCTCACCGAATCGGCAGGTTGAAGGGCGAGCTTCAAATACGCGACGATATCTTTGACTTCCGCACGCTGATAAAAGCTGAAGCCTCCCACTACCGAATACTTGCGCCCATAGCGGCGCAATGCCTCTTCAATCTGACGCGACTGGGAGTTAGTGCGGTAGAGAATGCCGACATGCCACTGCGGATTGATCGCAAGGATTTTTTCGATCGAATCGGCGATAAAGAGCGCTTCGTTTTCCCCGTCGCTCGCCGGATAGAGAGTCAGCAGATCCCCGGCGCCGGCCTCCGTCCAGAGCCATTTGCCCTTGCGCTGAGTATTATTGGCGACCACCGCACTGGCCGCTTCCAGGATGTTCTTGGTCGACCGGTAATTCTGCTCCAGCCGGATAACCTTGGCGTTGCGGTAATCCTTCTCGAAATCGAGGATATTGTTGATGTCCGCGCCCCGCCAGCTATAAATCGACTGATCCTCGTCGCCCACTACGCAAACGTTGTCGTGTTCGGTGGTAAGCAGCCGCATCAGTTGATATTGTGGACGGTTCGTGTCCTGGTACTCGTCGATCATGACGTAGCCGAGCCGCCGGTTCCAGGTTTCACGAGTGGCTGCATCGTGACGCAGCAGTCGGACCGTTTCGAGCAGCAGATCGTCAAAATCGAGCGCGTTGGCGTTGCGCAGGCGCCTTCTCGTATTCCTGGAAGACCACCGCAATCTGCTCGTCAACCCGCGTTTTGGCCGCTTTGAAAAGATCGTCGGGCCCGTCGGATCGATTCTTGGCTTGGCTGATGCGCGAAAGCACTGATCGGTACGGAAGTTCTTTCTCATCAAGCCCCATCTGCTTGAAGGCAGACTTTACGATGGCCAGTTGATCTTCATCGTCGTAGATGGAAAAGCGCCGCGTGAAGCCCGGACGAAGCTGAGCCAGCGGGTCGCCATCGCTGCGCAACAGGCGGACGCAAAAAGAGTGGAAAGTGAAAAGCCGCGGAGTCGACAACCGGTCGCCGTTATCTTCAGCGCCGATGAGCGACTGCACTCGCTCTCGCATCTCTTTCGCTGCTTTATTGGTAAAGGTGACGGCCAGGATAGCCGATGGAGGAACTCGTTTGGCGGTGATCAGATGCGCAATGCGATGCGTGATGACGCGCGTCTTCCCGCTGCCCGCTCCAGCCAGGATCAGGAGCGGCCCGTCAGTCGAAGCTACGGCCTCGCGTTGCTGAGGATTGAGTCCGTGGAGAAAATCCATTGAAACAGTGGGGACTCCTAATTATCGCAAACATTTACTTCTCTACCTAATTGTGTGACGGAGTCGAGACGCGGCAGTTGGCGTGACGAATCACCCTGAGTACCCATTCTTGCGTGGACGCGGTCTGATAAAATGGCAGCGTCCGTACTCGTTTATAATCTCTTCAACCCCTCATGAACGATCCGACGCCCAGAACCGAACCGAGTTACAGCGGATGGGGTCCTTTGGGTTGGCTTCGCGATGTCGCTTTATCGGTAGTGCTCGCCGTCATCCTGATTGTCTTCATTTATCAGCCGGTCAAGGTCGAGGGCACGAGCATGATGCCTACCTTAGTCGAAGGCGAACGCATCTTCATCAATAAAATCACCTACACGCTCGGATCCGGACGGATCGATCGCGGCGATACAGTCGTCTTCTGGTACCCGCTCGACCCCAGCAAGTCTTATATCAAGCGCGTGATCGGCACGCCTGGCGATCAAATTGAGATGTATCACGGCGATCTCTTCGTGAACGGAAAGCTGATGTCCGAGCCATACGTACCCGAAGAGTACCGCGACAATTACACCATGCCCCGAACCGTGGTTCCGGTCGACAAATACTTCGTCATGGGCGACCACCGAAGTTCGTCCAACGATAGCCGCGCGTGGGGTATGGTGGATCGCAAGAATATCTACGGCAAGGCCGTCTTCGTCTACTGGCCTTTCGATAAGATGGGCGCTGTCCGGTAGCTCGCTCGGGCGCCGCGCTCGCGGGAACCACGCCGAAGGTTGCCGGTCCGCAACCGGTCTTCAAGCCATTGCTTATGGGAGTTTTCGCCGGAGGAATCGCAGCCCCCGGCTGACCAGTTCCCAATCTCTCGGCGCTGTCGGGTCTTCCGGCAACGCGATCGCTAGATGAGGTTATCGAGTTGCGCAGCCACTTGATCGAGCGATGCGCGGAGCGGGAAAAGCAAGACGGCGTCGTGAACCATGGCGACGGCAGGTCGAAATAGCGGTGTGGTCCGAGGCGGCCGTTTCCCTTTAGGGGACGCGTAGAGGGCAGACCGAGTTCCTGGGAACCACGGGATTCAGCCGCCATCTTCATCCACGCCGAGACAGAGGCGCCGACTGAAGTCCTGCTACGGATTTATCGTCTTCCGTACCGGCGGCCGGACGGAGCGCTCCGGTGAGAAGAACTGCCCCCGCTCGATCCGAATCGCTGGCCGGACCCGCCGCTACTCGGCGATCGACCGAACTGATGTCCTTGCGAATCGTCTCGCGAAGCCGATGGCGCAGCCGATCTACCGCTCCCATATTCCGAGCTACGATAGCCTCCGCCATTCTGATTCCGGTACTGCGAACTGTTGAAGCTGCCGCTGCGGTTCAGGTACCGGCTATTCGCGTAGCTTCGCTCTGTGAACGTGCCATGGGTGCCATACTTCGGCGTCGGCGGGGCCTGTGTCGAGGGACCCGAATAGCCTGAGCCCGCGTATCCAGGACCATAATAAGTAGTTCCGCTCCGCCGGGCCGACCAGTAGCCTTCATATTCATAGGACGGCACCGGCATGTAGTGGTGATTCCATAACACCTCGCGCAGCAGCAGATACTCCGGCAGCCAAGTCCAGATCGACGTGCCGTTATGCTGCTCCCAGTATCCGTATTGATTCTGCTGTCCAGGCGGCGCCATGTAAGCGAATCCGGGAGGCTGCGGAACGGTTTGCACTTCGCTGTCATACGCTCCCGCCGGCTTGTGCTCCACCGTCATCCCGATATCATTGTCGAGCGAGGCATAGGTCGACTCGGGAATGTTCACCCACTGCTCCTGGGTGCTGGTCTGGTTTTGATGATTCTCGACGTCGGTGATCTGCGTGCGAACAGTCTTGATTTTCTCCCGCGCCGTCAGATCGTTGCCCTGCGGCGGTTCGAGATCCACCAGCACTTTATCGTAAGAACTGTAAAGCTGGCGGGCGAGTTTCTGGTCAACCTCCGGCTCAGCTGCCAGCGTGTCGAGCTTACGTTCGTCCGCCATCAACGCCGCGTAGTCCGGCTTGCCATTGTTCGAAGACGCCGCGGCCTGTGCATCTTTCCATGCGGCTTCCGCCGAAGGTTGTTCGGATTTCAGGCTGGCGAGACGTGCGTCGAGATCGGATTTCTTCGCGGGCCAATCCTGCTCAGCCTTGTCGAGGACCGCAGTCACCTTGGAGACGTCCGCCGTCCGCACCTGGTCGTAATCCGCCTGCATGTGCTTGAGGTGCTGCGCCGTGTTGCGCTTCAAATCCAGCCAGCGATTGGCTTCTGTCTGGATCCCGGACGCATCCGTCACGGCCGCTTCGCGCAGGCGATCGACATCGCTGAACAGCGACATCCGCTTGTCCCGATGATTCAATCTTCTCCAGATCCGCAAAGGCGTCGTTCAGCTTCTCCTGATCCGTCTGGAAACGCCCGCGCCACGCAGCGTTGACGTTCGCTGCCTTGAAGAGGTCCGGTTCCTTCTGAAGATCGCTCTCCACTTCTTTGCGAATACCGTTGAAGCGATCTTTGGCCTGCGCCACCTAACCGCGTCTCCGGCGTCGATGCGCGGCTTGAGCGGATTGCCGCAACCCGCGAGAGAAAATCACGGGAAGACACGCAAGCGTCACACAGACGTTAGCCTCCGGTGCATTCTTCGGCTAGCATTTATTTACCCCTGAATACTGTTACGTCGCCGGGATTCACTTTGTTCGAAATGAAGGCCGCGAAGGGCTCGCCCTCGTATTTGCGGATTTGCAGGAAGCGATCCCCGTCCTGCTCCTGGAACTCCCAGCAATAGAACCCGGTTCCCTCGGCTTGCTCGCGGTGGAACAGACCCACTTCGCGGCTCCAGCGGAAGAGCCAGAATTTCCCGTCGAAATCGAAGAAGTCCGCCGGATTCTGGCGCTCGTCCATGGACGGCGAGATCATCTTCGGTCAGACCGAATTCGTCGAGCGTGAGAGTGCGGCCGTCGAACCAGCCGCGCACTTCCATGATGTCGCCCGGGAATAATCTCCAGACGCACGCGCTTCTCGTGATACGGACCCGTGATCTCGTACCAGATCTTCTGGCCCGCTTCCAACTGATCGCGGCGATCTACCGTGAAATCCAGATCGCTGAAATCCGGACCGGCGGCGACGATCGACAGACTGTCGCCCGGCATCGCGTCGATGACAGAGAGGTTCGCCAGATCCGGTTGGGGATCTGGCGAACCGGGATTATGCTTGAAAAACATTCTTACTGCGCTCCGCCCGCTGGCGACGGCGCCGAGATGGCTCTCGGGTGTAGACGGCGGAGGCAGCGCGCGTTCGCGCTTCAACGCTTCGAGTTCGTCGTCGACGCTGTGGCCTTCGAGTTTGGCGAACTCGGATTCGAGTTCGTGGTCCTCGCCCGTGGCCGCGATCTGGTTGAACGCCTTGGCCGTCGCTTCTTCCCGTGCCACCGATTCCTCGAACGTTCCCAAAGCGGAAACGCGTTGTTGGCGCTGCCTGCCCCGGCGAGAGCTTCGGCCACTTTGCGCTGCGCCGTGGCGGCGTTCTTGCGAGCTACCAGAGTCGTCGCAGTGCGTTCGCCTTCGTCGATCTTGCGCTTCAGTTCTCCCACCTGCTGTTTGAGCGTTTCGCTCGCGGCGCGAGCCTGATCCACCGAATGCTGCAGCGACTGCACCTGCCGGTCGGACTCGGCCTTCTTCGCGAGCGCCTTCTTGGCGAGATCTTCGTTGCCGGCGTCGAGAGCTTTGCCCGCGCGATCTTTCCAGTCCTGCGACTGGCGGTGTACTTGTCATATTCGGCTTCCAGGCGGTTAAAATTGCTCATCGCCTGCGCCGATGCCTGCACGGCCTTGTTGAGTTCAGTGCGCATGTCGAGGACGGTCTGTTTGACGGTCGCTTCGAAAGTCGCATCTTCCACCGCGCTCATGCCCTGGTTGGCCTGTCCACGAGCTACGCGGCCTGCGCGTCCAAATAAGATCAGAAATGAATCCCATGTCGTTTGTGCTCCTCGGAGAATGTCGGCTTACTACGCGGCAGCGCCCACCAGGTCGCGGGCCGCAATCACGTCTACCAGCAGAAAATGCACGCAGGACAGGATATCGTCTTCATCTTCCGGCCCCAGGTCGAGCAGCTTGGCAGAAGTTGTTCAACGCGATGGTGACGGTCCCGTCGGGTCCGTCGTAGAGCTGGAAGTAAGAGGTGGAAATGCCATTCTCGCCGGCCAGCATCTTTTTGAGGATGTCCGGGCGTGAGTTTGTCTGCCGACACGGTCATGCAGGGCAGCGTGAAAAACATAATGTCGCCTTCGAGCACGGCGTGAATACTGATCCCGCTGCGCAGTTCGCGGATTTCCAGCACCCCCGGCCCGGCTTGAGATACATCGTAGCCTTGCTTCGCAAGAAGCGCGGCGATATGGTCGATTTGAGGTGAAACAGTGGCTGTCATAAAGTTTCCCAACGTGGGTACGCAGATTTTGTGAGGTTTGTTCCGAGCCTAGTATAACGCGCCTATCAGGAAATCGCCGTATCCAAACGGACTGTAACTGGAGGCGAGATCCGGCGGCAAGACTAAGATGTTATTCTGTACGGCTTCGTACTCCAGCGTGCTCTGGTTCAGTGCATTGTCGAGAGCCGTTAATAGGGGTATCTGCGGCCCCATAAGAATGCTGCGGACGGTCGTGATCAATTGCGCGGCCTGCGTCGCTTCATCATTCTGGATTTGCGCAATTGCGACATAATCCGCGCCCAGCGTTGCCGTGTCAATCGTCTGCGCGGCCGTAAGCGCCTGGATGGCATACTGCAATTCCTGGATCTTCAGCGACTGACCTTGGACATATTGCTGATTCGCCAGGATAGCGTTCTCGATGGCGGAATTCTGGGCGTCGGTGAGATTGAAATAGTTCGCCAGCGCAATTGGAACGGAAGAGCCGGCGCAGCACGAAAAATTGCCGGGGAACGGCACAATGTTGCCCGGAAACGGCACAGCGTAGATCGAACTGTAGTTACCGACCCTTTCGTCTATGATCGTACCCACTGTAGCCGGCTCCAAATCTACCTCTTGCGCCTCCGATACCAGCGGCTGCAGGCGCGCAACCCCGAGTAACCCATTGACGAGCGCCACCTGCGCCGGCGTCAACACAGCCGCGACGTTCGTCTGCACCTGCGCCAATTGCGTTGTATAGCCGCGACCAATCATCACCATCTGCCCATAAAGATTGCCGACTACGCCGGGGTCCGGCGACGCCTTCGCCAGTTCGGCCGCGGCTTGCGACTGCAGATCGTAATACTGATTCCCTTGAGCATTGGTGTTTTTGTTGAAAGCCACATTCAAAGAGTTGATCGATTGAATCTGCGCTTCGGTAAGGCTCAGGTAATTCATAAGGTCGGGCGGAATCGACTGCGGCGAGGCGATTCCAGCAGCAATCGTGCCCAGGACGAGGGCGAACACATATGTATGTCGCATCTGCCTGAGCCTATCACGTCATAAAATAGAAGCCGATGTATAGACGCGATATTTTTACGCTGGGCGGCGCTGCCGCACTGGCGGCGCGCGGAGCGGCACGCTCGACCACGCATCCGGAATCCGGACATTTCTTTGAAGCTCGCAGCTTCGGCGCCGTCGGCGACGGAAAGGTCAAGGACACTGCGGCCATCCAGCGCGCCATCGAGGCCTGCACGCAGTCCGGCGGCGGCACTGTGTATGTCGCGCCGGGAACTTATCTCACCGGCACGCTGGTCCTCAAGAGCAATGTCAACTTCCATCTTGAATCCGGCGCCACCATCCTCGGCAGCAAGGACCTCGCCGATTACAAGCCGCTCGCCAACGATGCCGGACCCAAGCTCAAGGGCGATGCCAACGCCAAGCACCTCATCTTCGCCCGCGACGCCGAGAACCTCAGCATCACTGGCAATGGCCACATCGACGGGCAAGGTCCGTCCTTCTGGGTCCCCAGCAACCGGAAACCTCCTCTGCCCGAAGACGGCTGGAAGGATGTCGCGACCTACGACTGGAAGCCGCTCGACCGCGCCTCTCCGATGGTCGAACTCTTCAACTGCAAGAATGCCCGCGTCGAAGATGTCACGTTCCAAAACGCCTCTGGCTGGACCTTCCGGCCCATCGAATGCGACACACTCGTCATCCGCGGTTTGAAAATACGCAATCCGATAATCGGCCCGAATACCGACGGCATCGATCTCACCTGTTGCCGCAACGTCTCCATCTCCGATTGCGACATCGCTACCGGTGACGACGCCATCTGTCTGAAAAGCGAGAACCCCTACGGCGTCATGGGACTCTCGCGCAACATCACCATCACCAACTGCGTCCTGACCTGCTGCTGCAACGGTTTGAAGTTCGGTACCGCGACCCACGGCGGTTACGAAAACATCACGTTCACCAATTCCGTCATCCAAAATGACGATGTTCCGCTCAATGCGCGAGTCATTGGCGGTATCGCGATTGAGATGGTCGATGGCGGCTGGGTGGATGGCGTCGTGATCTCGAACGTCACCATGCAACGCGTGCGTACGCCGATTTTCATTCGTCTCGGCGCGCGGAAGAAGAAGGACAATCCGAGCTTTCTCCGCGGAGTCATGATCGACAACGTGCATGCTACCGGAGCGATTCTCACTTCTTCCATTACCGGCATTCCCGGCTCTTACGTTCAAGACGTGGCGTTGAGCAACATCCGCATCGAGACCGGCGAGGGAGGGAAGCAGGAGTGGTTCAGCCGTAAAATTCCCGAGCAGATTCCCGCCTATCCGGAAGCTCGTATGTTCGGACGCTTGTCATCGTACGGCTTCTATTGCCGGCACGTCGATGGCTTGCAAATGGACAATGTGCAGGTCACGTCGACCGTTCCGGACGAGCGTCCGGCGATGCACTTCGAAGACGTGAAGGGACTGCGGCTGGCGAAACTCGCGGCTAGCGCTCCGGCGTCGGAACAGCCGGTCATGCGCATGGTCGACGTGGAGGATTGCCTGGTGACAGGTTGTGCCGCGCCGGCTAAATCTCATCTGGCGATTGAGCTTCGCGGTGCCGCCAGTCAGAGGATTCGGTTGGTCGCTAACGATTTCAGTGGCTGCGCGAAAGCGGTCGCAGTGCTGGACGGTGCGACGGAGGGCGCAGTGGTCTCGGCCGGCAACTTGGCGCCGGCGCAAGGCTAGCGATCGCGCTACTCACAAAATTGAAGTCTCTGTCACGACCGGCCGCCGAAAGTGCCGTCGACGATTTCCAGGAAGGTTCTTTCCTCGCGTAAAATGAGGCGCTGCTTCTGCGCAAGGGTGAAATTCTCGCGCGCTTCCGGGTCTGATCTCAGACGCGCCCGGTAGGCCTCGTATGCCGCCAGACTGTCGAACGCAATGAGCCCCCACGCCACATCGTTCGTACCCTCGTACGGCAGAAAATAGCCCACCAGGTGGCCTCCACAGCGAGGGATGATCCGTCCCCAATTCTCGGCATATTTCTTGAACGCATCCCGTTGGAAGGGATCGATCTGATAGCGGATAAAACAGGTGATCTTCATGGTTTCCTTCTTTGTGAATCGTGCTCCCGGCGTCGTGCAGCCGGTAGTCAGCGTTACGCCGGTAGCGGCAAGGACTTCAATCGCTTCACGCCGGTCCATATGTCCGCTCAGTATGCCAGTTGTTTCGAATTGACACTTCGTCTAGCATCAAAGTATGGATGTCAGTGGTTTCTCCGACAGGGCCGTAGCCCGGATTGCCGCCGCCATCGGTGAGCCGGCGCGAGCACGAATGCTCTTTTGCCTCCTGGATGGTCACGCGCGAACCGGCACCGAACTCGCCATCGTCGCGGAGGTGAGTCCTTCTACGGCAAGCGTGCATTTGGGCCGGCTGAAAAACGAACACCTGGTGAGAGCGCATGTCCAGGGCAAGCACCGCTATTACAGTCTGGAGGGCGCCAACGTCGCCAGTGCGCTCGAAGCTCTAAGCGTGCTGGCCGGCGGACCGCCCCCTAAATTCGTTCCCAACACCCCCAGCCGTCTGCGCGCCGCGCGGGCTTGCTACGACCATATCGCCGGAACCTTGGGCGTAGCGATGCACGATCACTTCAAGAATCACGGTTGGCTTGCCAATCTCGAGGGCAAACGCGATTCCTATGACCTGACCCCGGAGGGAATCAAGGCGTGTGGATCTCTGGGCATTGATTTGGAGGCTGTCCGGACGCAGCGCCGCAGATTCGCGTTCGCCTGTCTCGATTGGAGCGAACGCCGGCCCCACCTCGGCGGCGCGCTGGGAGCCGCTCTTTTCGACGTGGCGCTGAAAAGAAAGTGGGTGCTCCAGGACCTGGACAGCCGGGCTTTAGCCCTTACCCGTCTTGGACGGCGGGAAATGTCGCCCGTCTTTAACTTGTAAGCTGCGTAGCACAGCCGGCAATGTTAGAATCTATGTGCTCCCCTCATGCCACTTGCACCTGGAACCCGAATCGGGCCGTACCAGATCGTGTCGTTCATCGGCGCGGGTGGTATGGGTACGGTTTATCGGGCTCGGGACACGCGTTTGAACCGCGACGTCGCGTTGAAAGTTATGGGCGAAGCGTTCGGCGGAGACAGCGAACGCGTGCGTCGATTTCAACAGGAGGCCCAGGCGGCCGGGGCCATGAACGATGCCAATATTCTCGCCGTCTACGATTTCGGGCTGCACGATGAGAGTCCGTATCTGGTCTGCGAACTTCTCGAAGGCGACACCCTGCGTGGACGCCTGCGCAATGGGAGTCTGCCGACTTGGAAAGCCGTGGACTACGCGCGCCAGATCGCTTGCGGCTTGGCCGCGGCGCACTCTCGCACCATCACGCACCGCGACGTGAAGCCGGAGAACATCTTCATCACCAATGAAGGCCGCGTGAAAATCCTCGATTTCGGCCTCGCGAAAGTCGTACCGGTCGTGGGCGCGCCCGAGGATGCCACGATTACGGTCGTCTCGACGCCGGGAATGGTGGTAGGCACGGCCGCCTACATGTCGCCGGAACAGATCCGCGGCGAGCCCGTCGACCACCGGTCCGACATCTTCAGTCTGGGTTGCGTGTTGTACGAGATGTTGACGGGACAAAAAGCCTTCCAGGGGCGTACCGACGCGGATCGCATGAGCGCGGTGCTGAAAGACGACCCGCTGTTTGAAGACAAGATCGCGCCCGCGCTGCAGCGCACCATCCGGCATTGTCTCGAGAAAAACCCCGGGGAGCGGTTTCAGTCGGCGCGGGATCTGGCGTTCGATCTGGAATCGATGAGCCAGCTCGATAGTTCTTCTCGTCCTGCGATCCCGGTGAAGCGAAACCTGAAATGGCTTCCGTGGTCCCTGGCCGGTGTGTTCGCGCTCGCGTGCGCCGTGCTATTGCTCGACAGTGGCCGGGTGGCGCAGCCCGTCTTCCACCGGCTAACGTTCAGCCGGGGCATGATTCACGGAGCGCGTTTCACGCCGGACGGCGCCAGCGTCATCTACTCCGCAAAGTGGGAGGGCGGCCACAGCGACGTTTATCTCGCGCGCGCGGACGTCCCAGGGTCCCGGTCGTTGGGATTTCAGGATCTGGAACTGGGAGCCGTGTCCCCAAAAGGTGAACTGGCGCTCCTCAGAAATACGTTAGTGGGGAATTTCTATGCGACTCCCGGTACGTTGGCCGTAGCTCCCTATTCGGGAGGCGCTGTGCGCGATCTCGACGAGAAGATTGCGTTTGTCGATTGGTCGCCGTCCAACGAAATGGCGGTGGTCCGGAGCACGGACCAGGGCTTCCAGTTGGAGTATCCCGTGGGCACGGTTTTGTACCACACGGCAGGCTTTATCTCCCAGCCCAAGGTCTCCCCCGCGGGCGACAGCGTCGCTTTCCTCGATCACTCAGTCGACAATAATTCCGGCGCCGTCATGGTGGTCGACCGGAAAGGTAAGACTCGGACACTGAGCGCCCGGTATGCGGCCTGCAACGGACTGGCCTGGCAGCCGCAGGGAAAAGAAATCTGGTTCACCGCCGCAACCTTTGGCGCGCGTCTGGAACTGCGGGCTGTCACTCTCAGCGGGCGTGAGCGCGTGATTTATTCCCAGGCTAAGCCCCTCATTCTTCTTGATATCGCGCGCGACGGGCGTGTGCTCGTGGCCAACGAAGAACGCCGGATGAAGCTGCTTTTCCACGGCGACGGAACCGCGGGCGAAAAGGATCTATCCTGGCTGGACTGGTCTTTCGTGGAGAGCCTCTCGCTCGACAGTAAGACGATCACGTTTTCCGAGACCGGCGAGGGAGCAGGTTCGTCCGCACTCATTTATCTCCGCGAGACGAGCGGGTCGCTCCCCGTCCTGCTCGGAGAGGGTCACTATCCGTCGCTCTCCCCGGACGGAGCGTCGGTGGTCTCTAATCTGGAAAGTTCCGTCGAAGTTTACCCGGTGCGTGCCGGACAGCCCACCGTGATTCAGCTCAACGGTTTCACCCTGTATCGCGCGGGTCTGTTGAACGACGGCAAGACCCTTTGGTTGCGCGCCAGCGAGCCGGGAAAAGGACAGCGTTACTATTTGATGGGACTCAACGGCGGCGCTCCCCGTCCCATCACCCCCGCGGGCGTTCGGGCCACCGGATTTGGTCCGATCCTGAATGGCGAGTTCGTGACCGCGACTTCGGAAGGCAAGGTAACGCTCTACCCCGTCAAGGGAGGTCAGCCGCAAGTTTTGTCCGGAGTAGTGCCGGGTACCGGTATCGCCGGCTGGAGTTCGGACGGGCGCGATTTGTATGTGTTCGACGGCGCGCGGATGCCCCTCGCGGTGGAACGCCTAAACTGGAAAACGGGAAAACGCGAACCTCTGCTGACGATCGATCCTGCGGACCGGGCCGGTTTGCGTGGCATCAACACGCTGCGCATTTCGGCTGATGGAAAGAATTATGTATATTCGGTTCCTCAACAACTCGAAGATCTCCATAGCATAGAGGGGCTGAAGTAGAACACGGGCTGCCAATGACGAATCCATCTCCAGCCAGGTCGGTCATCAAGGACCCCCTTACCTGGCTCTACCCCCCGATCGAGCCATATAACACCGGCCGGCTTCAGGTCTCGCCCGTCCACGAGATCTACTTCGAGGAAAGCGGTAACCCCTTGCGGTAAGCCCGTGATCTTTCTGCATGGCGGTCCGGGCGGCGGTTCCGATCCCAAACAGCGCCGCTTCTTTCATCCCGAAAAGTACCGCATCGTCAACTTCGACCAGCGCGGCTGCGGCAAGAGCACGCCCTACGCGTCGCTCGAAGCCAACACCACCTGGGACCTGGTCGCCGATATCGAGAAACTCCGCGAGCACCTCGGAATCGAGCGCTGGCAGGTTTTCGGCGGATCCTGGGGCTCCACGCTCGCCCTCGCCTATTCCCAAACTCATCCCGATCGCGTGACCGAACTCGTGCTTCGCGGCATCTTCCTCCTCCGCAAGCAGGAAATCGACTGGTTCTACCAGCGCGGCGCGTCGGTCATCTATCCCGATGCGTGGGAGCCCTACTCTCGCCCACATTCCCGAGGACGAGCGCGGCGATCTGCTCTCCGCCTATTACCGCCGCCTCACCAGCGAGGACCCGGCCGTGCGGCTCGCGGCCGCGAAGATCTGGAGCGGATGGGAAGGGGCTACTTCCAAGCTTCTGCCCGACCCCGCCTTCGCCGGCCACTATGAAGAGGATGAGTTCGCCCTCGCCTTCGCGCGCATCGAGGCCCACTACTTCATCAATAAGGGCTTCTTCGAAACCGACGACCAGTTGCTGCGCAATGCCTCGCGCATCCGCCACATCCCTGGCGTGATCGTGCAGGGCCGTTACGACGTGGTCTGCCCCATGGAGAGCGCGTGGGCGCTTCACCGCGCCTGGCCCGAAGCCGAGCTCATCATCACGCCGGACAGCGGCCACAGCGCCTTCGAACCTCCCAACAGCCGCGCCCTAGTCGCCGCAACGGACCGGTTCGCGGGCTGAACTTTCACCATGCCTCATGGCGCCCCCGCATCCTTTCCAAGGCATTTTGACGGCACGCGATATTTTAATCCGGACGCCCCGCAAGCGCGTGGTTTGCTGGATGTCTTGCGATGGAAACTCTCCAGCCGGCCGGAGAAGTCTCCGCGTTTCGTGCCGGATGTCGAGCCCTCGAAGCCGCCTTCCAGCGTGGAGGGTAATGCATTGAGGGTGACGCTGATCAACCACTCAACCGTCCTGCTCCAGCAACGGGGATTACAAATTTTGACCGATCCCATCTGGTCGGAGCGCGCGAGTCCCCTCACCGCGGTCGGTCCCCGCCGCCGCAGACAGCCCGGTGTGAATTGGGAGGATCTCCCCCGTATCGATATCGTGCTCCTCAGCCACAACCATTACGATCATCTCGATCTTGCGACTTTGCAGCGGTTGGCGGATCTTGGAAATTCTCAATTTGTCGTTCCTTCCGGCGTTGGCAGCCTCTTGCGTTCGAAGAGGATCGCTCCCGTCCACGAACTGGATTGGGGCGATTCTCTATCACTCGGTCAGGCTACGATCCATAGCGTGCCGGCGATGCATTTTTCGGCGCGCGGAATTTTTGATCGCAATCGCACTCTCTGGTGCGGCTATGTTATCGAAATGGCCGGCCGTATGGTCTATTTCGCGGGAGATACGGCCTTCGGAAACCATTTCGCTTGGCTCCGCGAGCGATTTGGCAAGCCCCGCCTGGCTCTCTTGCCGATTGGCGCCTATGAGCCGCGCTGGTTTATGTCATCGGTCCATATGAATCCCGAGGACGCTGTAAAAGCGCACCACATCCTGGAAGCCGGGAGCAGCATTGCGATTCACCACGGCACCTTCCAACTTGCGGACGAAGGGATCGACACTCCCAGGGAACGCCTGAAGGAATGCGCCGGCGGCGCTTCGTTGGTGCTGCTGGCGAATGGCCAGTCCTTGACCCTGGAGTGACGAATTCCGCCTCCTATGGACAAGCACACGGTAGCTCTGGTCAGCATCATCGGCAGTTCGCTCGACGTGCTTGGGGCCATGTACCTCGCCTATGACCTGCTAGGCGGCGAACACGGGCCGCTGCGGACATTGACCCGTGCAGTCACTTACGGGGCGCTTTTTGGAACTGGCTATGGCTTAGCCCTGGGGCCGGTATTCGGCCTGTCTAGCGGAGTCGCCCACGGAATTACCCTCGCCTGGGAGCTTTCGCGTGCTGCCCGGCATGAACCTAAGTCGGGATTCTGGCTGGACACCTCCATGAGCGCGATTCGCGGATGCGGTTTCGCCATAGGTGCGGCGTATGCCTTCGGGACTCCGTTCGGCATCACCTTCGGTGCGCTGAGCACCGTAGGCCAGACCATCGCCTACCGGCTCGGCATCCGTCCCACCGCCGGGTACAAGCCTGCTACGCGCCCGCGCCTGACCCGCTTCCAATTGCTCGCGGCTTTGAATCGCACGGTCTGGTACGCGGTGACCGGCTACATTAGCAGTCTGGTGGCGCAACATCGGGAGCACGCCATCGCCATCGGGTTGAAAGCCGGGCTCACCATCGGGTTAGTCACCGCGATCGCCGGCAGTTGCACTCCCTTCGTCGAATGGACGGCCGACCATGTTCCAGAAAAACGCATGGGAGTTTTTGGAGTAGGCCTGATTCTGATCGGCTTCGCGCTCCAATCCGTGCAATATTGGCTGACGCTGCTGGACATCGCCGTTCGTTAGTCGCAGTAGCCTTACCGCCCCGCGTGCATCGGTGTCATCCCCTCCCTTGAGCGAACCGAGCCATGAAATCCCGCATACAACCGGGCAGAACTACTTTGGCCAGTTGGGATTCTTTCCCAGGCTGACTAAGTTCGCGAGTAACCGGTATGCACCCGGCACGCCGACGGGCAGTTGCCGGTATAACGCGAATGCGTCATAGATGTATGCCCCTTTGCCGTAGCGCGCGAGCAGCAGCCCGCCAAGCTGCGGATCCTGGTCAGGATCGTGAGTCTGCACCAGCGGCTCATATTGCTTGTCCCACGTGCCCATAAACCCGTGGCCGCGTTCCTCCACCCATCCCGTAAAATCGGCTTCCGTGATCCGGTTCGGCCAATTGAATACCGGGCTCGCTGGATTCAGCAGGGTCACCTTTGAAGCTTCGTCGACCACCTTCTGCGGATTCGCGCCCAGGTTGAAAGGATAGGGTCCATAATCGCGGTCGAACCCTTGCAGATTGTATTGCACGATCATCACTCCGCCATTCTTCACATACTCCAGCAGGCGATTATTCGCCGATTTCAATTCGGGCCGGACGGCATAAGCGCGTGGACCCAGCAGAATGGCGTCAAATTGCGAGAGATCGCCTTGCGTGACATCGCTTTCCGCCAGGATCCGCACTTTCTGGCCCAGGTCTTGGAGCGCTTGCGGCACCTCGTCGCCGGTCCCCGGCAAATATCCGATCTTCAGGTCTGGTGCGGTCTTCACGTCGACGCCGACCGCCCGATAAATTGCCGGCCGGTAAAAGGGATACGGCCGCAGTCCCGCATACCCTACCATGCGATAGCCTTCCTCATAGCGCTTACCCTGGTAATCCGCAACCGCGGTGATCTTGAAATTGCCGGCCTGAATCGCGCCGGGTGAAACACCAAATGCAATGGTCTGGTCCTCTCCGTCGCGGTTCATCCCAAATGCCGCGGACTCCGGCTCGGACTTCCAGCCCGCGGGAAGATTCAGATGCACGGTTCCCTGCGCGGGTCCCTTTACGTTGCTGTGCACCGTCACCGCAAACGAAAACGATTTCGTGCCCAGCGGGACTGCCCCTGCCGAAGGAGCCAGAGTAATCGAAATCGCCGGTCCGACGAGCAGCGGATTCGGCAGCAGCCCGAGTCCGGAAGTGCGCTGGAAGGTCTGAACCACTTCCGAGAGCGGGAACACCGCTCCGTGATAGCTCACCTGCAGCGTAGCCGATAGCGGATAAGGCGCCAGCGACTGGTTGCGATAGCGGGGATCGTCGATGTTGTAATAGGGCTGCTCTTCGTTGTCACGGCTGAAGTAAGGGCGCGTGAGGGCGGCGTCCGCTGGGACGGTCACGCTGAACTGGAACTTGGCCTCATTCCTTGCCGCGACGGCAGCGGGCGCCGCGCTCACGATCACTGGCGCCTGGCTCCCCATCCGGCTCATCCCGTCGCTCTTGATTTCACCGGCCGGCTTCGCGGAAATGGTCCATGGTTTACCATCTGATGCCTCCACGGTCGCGGTCTTCACGTCCACCGCCTCTCCTCCTTCATTCACCAACTCCGCTTGCACGTTAAACGACTGACCCGGGATCGCCACCGCAAAAGTTTCCGATGGCATCGGGCCGAACGGACTCGCCGAGGGTCTGTCGGAAAGCACTGTGGCTTGCAGAGAAAGCCCCAGCGCCGCGGTGAGAGCTTTGCCGAATTGAAGCCGTTTCTGTTCCAATTCGTAGATTACGTTGCCCCGGCCCGGCTCAGCCAGGCTGCTGGACCGCAGCACGCTCAACAACGCCTGCGTCTTCTGTAGACCGTCGGCAAGCGCCGGCGCAATCTCGGCCGGCCGGTCCGGACGAAAACCGGTAACGGCTTTCTCTACTTCGGCCGCAATACCCGCAAGTCCGGTCTGCAGGAACTCGGGCTGTCCCGGCGCCAGTGTCCCGATCCCCGCGATCGAGACATCTACCCCGTCAAAGAAGGATTGCTCATGCTCGCTCGCAGGCACACGCGAGCCGTAACGATGATAAGGGCTGGCAAAGGGCCCTGGAGGAGGTAGCGCGATGCCGCCATTCTGACTCTTCTGATAATTCAAACCCTCACGGCCGATCTGAAGATACGACAATCCGGCGCTCGGTGAGTAATCGCCTTCCTGAATCTCGATATTGGCAGCGGGCCGCGTGTCCGACCACTTCTCGTTCACGTAATCGAAGAATCTCACCGGAACGTATTTATCGATCGCATAATCATACATGCCCTTCGGCGTGACCGCGAAGAAAGGCACACGCGCGTAAACTTTGAGCGGCGTCCAGGGTTTCAGCCCTTCGTCCTTGATCTGCTCCGGGAACCGGTTCGGGTCGCCTGCCGCGAGATACGCTTCCTGCGCCACTTCGCCGGCTACCTGATGATTCCCATGACCGTCGGTCGCGGCTCCTACAAAAACCGAACTGATCACCAGAGGCCGCGTCATGCGAATCACGCGCACCACGTCCGCGAGAACGCGTTCATGATTCCATTTATCCAGCGCCTCTTCGCGCGTCTTGGAAAAACCATAGTCGATCGCGCGCGTCCAGTATTGGTCCACGCCATAATACCGGTCGGCCTGCAGCAGTTCCTGCGTGCGGACCAGGCCCTCCCGATCGTACATATCGGAAGACATCTCGTTCTGCCCGCCCTCACCGCGATTGAGCGTCAACAGGACGCCGCGGGCGCCTTGCCCACGGGTCTCGTAGGCGAGCATGCCGCCGTCTTCGTCGTCAGGATGCGCCGTCACCATCAGAATGCTCGCGCGTGTCGAGAGGGCCCGCAGCCAGCGGTCGAGACCGGCTGCGCCGCGATCCACGTCGATGGGAGTTGCGTCCGGGTCCGGTTTGGGGGCTGCCTGTGGCGATTGCGCCTGAAGCAACGCCAGTAACACACTCAATGCCATCGCGGCTTGCACTTTCGTCATTACTTTTACCTCACTAACCACGTATACCATCCGCGCCCGTTTCGGCATGCAAAACTCGTTTGGGCGGGTCCCGTCGCCAGGTTCATGCCGTACCATGGGAGCGTGCGAATCGGCATCCATACCTCAAGGGCCAAGTCACTCGAAAACGCGGCGATAAAGGCTGCCGAACTCGGAGCTAACACGTTTCAGATTTTCTCCGCCAGCCCGCGGATGTGGCGCGCCGTCGCGCCCGTGCGCAGCGAGACCCGTCTGTTTCGCATTGCTCGTGAAAAGTTCGATCTGTATCCTCTGGCCGTCCACTGCAGCTACTTGATCAACCTCGCCTCCCTCGATCCGGTGATTCGCGAGAAGTCCATCGTGGGGTTTCGCGGCGAACTGGAGCGAGCGGCCATGCTAGGCGCCGAGTATCTGGTGCTGCATCCCGGGAGCTATAAGGGACAATCCGTGCAGGAAGGGATGAGGGCGTTTGTCCTCGCGATGGCCGAGGCAGCACAGGGTCTCAGACTGGAAGGGCTGACGGTGCTGCTCGAAAACACCGTGGGAGCGGGCGCGCAGATAGGAGGCAAACTCGAAGAGCTGGGTTGCATCCGTGATTTGACCGCGCGGGAATCCGCCTTGCCGGTAGGGTACTGTCTGGACACTTGCCACCTGCTGGCCGCCGGCTTCGATATCGCCGCGAAGCCGGGACTCGACGCGACGCTCGCCCATGTGGACAAGGTTCTCGGGCTCCAGAATGTTCATGTCATCCATGCCAATGACTCAAAGCACCCCTTGGGTTCGCACCTCGATCGTCACGCCAATATCGGGGAGGGTCACATTGGACGGCGCGGATTTAGCCGCATTCTTCGCCATCCGAAGTTGCGATCCAAACCCTTCATCTTGGAGACTCCCGTCGACGAAGAGGGCGACGACCGTCGAAACGTGGACACCTTAAAGCGACTGAGCGTCGTTAAGTAAAGAGTCAACGCCATTGATTCTTCTTCGTGGAGTAGGCGTTTTCGCCTGCTCCTGGCCGTTGGAGAGACTTCTGCCACGCGCGGTAGGCGCGGAAGCCTACCCCTTCCAATTCGGGAACGCCGAGATCGATTGTTCTAAAAGCTCGCCGGTGCGCCCCCTCCGGCGAAGGAGCGATTCCAGAAGACGCTCCAGTTCTTCCTCCTCCTGGTCGATCCAATCCGGTGGAATGCGTCGCACCGCACGGTCCAGCACCTCGTCCGGGAAATGCACAATGCGCTCCAGGCACGGCTGGAAATCATCGAGGGAGGTCACCCTCTCGTACACGATGCGGCGTGGATAGAGTCCCTGGAACGCCGACTCGGTGAAGTTCCAGTGGGGACCGTTGAAGATGAACCCGTGGTCGATCATCAGCGCGACGAAGCCCATTTTCCGAGGTCCCGCTTTCAGCTGCGGAATCCAATCTTTCAACTGCGCCCGAAAAAAAATCGCCTGCCGGCCATCCGCGTTGCCGGTCCATTTGTCGAAAGCGAGCACTTTCAGGAAGTCGGATCGGTTCTGTACCTGCGACAGCAGGGAATCGGGAACAAAATCGTAGATGGCGGTAATATCGGGATCGCCGGGATGGCGCGAACCAAATGCCCAACCCGCTTCCGGCAAAATGGTCTGGCTCCCCAGTTGAATGGACGCTTCGGGGTTCTCGCGAAGAAATTCTTCCGGTACACGGATTAACTCGCTGGCCGGCGCCGGGATCTGCAGGTAGGAGAGAATTTCGGCGGCGATTAATTCGTTCACCAGAATCCTCCGATGCTGCGGATTGTTGCGGAACTTGACGATGTAGAAGTAACTGTCGGAAGCTTGGATGAGGTGCGATTGTGCACCGCCTCGCATCTTTCGCACGTGCCTCCTTGCAGTTACTGGCATAGGCTCGATACGCTAGAGGTTACAACTACTCCGTTTAAGAGGATGTGACATGCCTGAAGACGTCAGTTCGCGACCGCCCGAAGACCGCCGCAGCGGTGCCACCAACAATGAAGTCGCGCTGGAAATGATGAAGTTCATTGCCGTTACCACAGGATACGGCAAAGGCGCGACCTCGTCGGCAGGATTTTCCGGGAAGGCACAGAAAACCGCCGAAGAGTACGCCGACGCGCTGCTCCAGCTATTCGAGAAATGCCGCGACACCGTCGCCAAAGGGGCGTAAGCCGTCCCGTCCGCCCGCCGTCTGGCTGTTCCCGTAGGATAGACGATCGTATTTGTCGTCTATCCTGCCGGCAACAGCGGGTTGAAAGTTTTCAGCGTCCGGCTCACGCCAGCTTCTTTGAAAAACTTCCGCGCGTAATCTCCCAACCACTCGCTACGTATTGCTGAAGTTGTTCTTTCATGTGAGCGACTACCGTCGGGTTTTGGTCGGCAACGTTTGAAAACTCCTTCGGATCTTTTTTCAGATCGTACAGTTGTTCGAATTTCGGCCCGGGGCTCCAGCGCTGAATGTAGGTCCATTCCGGCGTGCGCATTGCCGCGTGCTCGCCCCATCCCGTGACGATCGATTGGAAATTCGACGCCGCCTGCGTTTCCATCATTGGACGGCGGCTGATGCCTGTCACCCGTGAGGGCGTCGCTACACTCAGATAGTCCAGCACCGTCGGCATGACGTCGGTATGCTGCACGTAGCCTTTCACCCGCCGCCCATCGAAGTTCGACCCCGGATGATATACCGCGAACGGCACGTGGGTCACCTGCCGCCGGATGCGGGTCTCCGCCTTGTGGATCTGGTTCTGTTCGCCCATCATGGTGCCGTGGTCGGCGATGAACGTGATCATGGTCTTGTCCATCAGGCCCAGAGCTTCGATCTGGTCGAGCAGCTTTCCAATCTGTTTGTCTACAAACGTGACCAGCCCGGCGTACAGCGCGCGCGTGTGCTCAAACTCGACCGGCGTGAGAATCTTGGCATCGGCCGGTGGATTGATCAATCGCGGACCACGATAGTCGCTCTTCATGTAGAGCCGGTAGTAATCCTCGGGCGGATCCCAAAACTCGTGCGGCGAAAACGATTCAATGTGTAAATAAAACGGCTGGTTGTCCTGCACGTTATTGCTGAGCCACTCCCGCGCCTGGCGGAACGTCTGCGAGGCAAAGTAATCGTCTTCTGTCTTGAAACTCCGGCGGTTCAGCAGGTACTGCATATTCGGGCCGTGCTGCGCCAGCAGATTGGTCTGCGACGGATGTGCGTAGTCAGCCAGCCGGATTGCCGATCTCGGCCCGGTTTCTAATTTGTCTACTTCCTGTCCACGGATCCACCGCCAGGAGTCGAAGCCGCGATGGAAATTCTTGCCCGGTTTGAATTGGTGATACAGATCCGACACGATGGCCGTAGTGTAGCCGGATTGTCGCAACGTTTCCGATAACGTTATATCTTCCGCATACATCTGATGCCAGCCGCGAATCCTTACCTGGTCGTCGGGCTGTTCGATCAGGTCGGAAGGGAAGATTCGGCGTCCCGTGTAGATGGAACGCCTACAGGGAAGCGTCGGCAACACCTCCGCGTAGCAATCCTCGAACACGGCCGACTTGGCCAGCAACCGGTCAACGTTGGGCGTGTGAATGAACTGATTGCCAAACCCACCCACCCAATCCGCGCCGAACGTGTCGACGCCGATGTGGATCAGATTCAGCTTCCTGTCCCGGTTCCCCGGAGCCTGCATCGCTGCTGCAGGCAGCGCCGAGGCCCCTGCAATTCCTGACAAAAGATCACGGCGAGAAATTCTCATGAATTTAAGGATATACTTCCTGAGCGTATTGCAGTAACATTGCATTGAAATTGCGCTATAGCGAGTGAACGGCGCGTCGTCAGCCGGGTAACCCGCGACCGTTGGAGTAGGGGCAATGGCACAAGAGCGGAACGAACATCAAACGGCGCACGGGGTTGCCGTGCAGTCGTTGAAAAATGAGCTGGGGCTGGCGGTGCGGCTCCTCCGCCACGTGAAGGAGGCGCGCGAAACACTCGCGCTCGAGGCCCATGTCCTCGACTCCGCGCGAGGCGCCTTTCGTCATGCAGCTGAGGCGCTCGACCGGATGCCGCAGCTCGCCCCCGACGATATGCTAACTGTGCAGCGTCTGATGGACGATTTTCGCTCCGCACTCGCCGAACTCGGCGACTGAGCGGGTGCACCGGCCGCCTTTAATAATCTTTACGTTCCTCGATTCACTGTCTCGCGTCTTATGATTGCAAGGAGTTGAGAGGTATGAACAACAAGTTATTGAGCAAGCTCGCGCTGGCTGCCGCGCTCTTCGTCGGAGTGGCCGCCGCCAAAAGTCCCGTCCCCGTGTCCTACACGGATTCGGATCTCGCGAACAAAGTACGACATGAAATACGAATGTATCCGCGGTACAGCATCTGGGATAACATCGGTTTCCGAGTTGTGAATGGCAACGTCGATCTGACCGGGCAGGTCAGCCAGCCGTATAAGAAATCCGACCTGCAAAAGATCGTCGGCGGAATTCCCGGCGTGAACGCGGTCACCAACGATCTCGAAGTGCTGCCGCTGTCCCCGATGGACGACCAACTGCGCCTCAGGATCGCTCGTGCCATCTACCGGGATCCCGTGCTGTCGCGCTACGCCATGGATCCGCTCGCTCCGATTCACATCATTGTCGATAACGGTCACGTCACGCTCGAAGGCGTCGTGAGTACGGAAATGGACAAAAACATTGCCGGCATTCGGGCCAATGGCGCCGGCTTGAGCTTCGGACAGGTGGAGAATAATTTGCGCGTCGAAACGCCGTCGAAGGCCAGGCACAGTTAAGTCGGAAACCAGGGCAGGCCTGAATCGACGGCCTGCCCTGTAGCACCCGCTTCAGATCGGCTACGGCTGATAAATGATCTTGATCGTATCCTGGTCCGAGTTCCCCAGGGAGTCGGTGACCTTCAGCGTAATTACATATTCACCCGCCCCCCCCTGCAGGATCGCTGTCGCATTGATCGACGTGTCGTTGAGAATTGAGCATGGCGGACTTCCCAGATCCTGCTGCCATAGATAGTTCAGAGGGGAACCAGTCGCGCTACTCGAAAGACTCCCGGTGAGCGGAACCGTGGTTTGGTTCGTAATAATGGTCGAGTTCTTGGCTGCCCCTGCCACCGCTAAAGTAAGTGGAATTGGCGGAGCATTGCATCCGGTTGTGAGATAAGGCGTAATCGCTGTGACGATCTGGGCCATCGTTTGAGTCGCATCAAACGGCGTGGGAAATGGAATCGCCAGATTGAGCAGGTTGAAGTAAGCGGCATGTCTGGCTTCCACTGTCGCTATCGTCGCCATCAGAACCTGGACGCCGGGATTGTTCACCGTCGAATTCGAAGTTTCGAATTGAGGAACAATTACTCCGTTGTAAGCCGCTACGCCAATGTTCTCGATGGTTTGCGCCATCTGCAGAAAACTGTCTACCGTGGTGATGCCGAAGTTATAACATTCCGGAGCCTGTGGAGTTCCGTCCAGGCTGTAAACCGTCTGGATCAGAGTATTCACATGGTCTTGTTTGTTTTGCGCGATTCCACTGATGTAAGAGTAGAGATTCGCCCCGATCTTCGTTCCTCCTATGGTTTGCGCCGTAACTGAGTTCTGAAAGTCCGCAGGCTTGAACATCTGGAGACCCTGTTGATAAAACGCGGACTGAAGATTCTCGACGCGCAGCGCAAAATTCATGACAGCGATGTCGTTGACCGTCTGTGGAGTCATTTGCGCCCGCGCAAGAACGCATGAAATAGCCCCGACGCCCGCCAGCTTCGCGGATCCTGTCAACCAATCCCGGCGTGAAGCAGGCTTCTTCAATTCTTTGTTAGTCATGTAGTTTCCTATTGGCACGCCGTAATATACTTACCCACCGCGCTGGTGACCGTAGCGGAGGTCGCTGCGGGGTCAAAGGATACCGACGAAGGAGATGTTCCCGTCAACAGGTTCAGATAGCAGGCATGCCGCGCTTCCACCGTAGCGATGGTTGCCGCCGCGGTCTTGATCGACAGCGTCTGGAACTGATAAATCGCACCGTCGTAAGCTGAAACTCCCGTATTCTCCAGCAGCGCGGCGAGAGTGATAAACTGATCCGCCGTTTTATAACTGAAATTGTAAGTGCACGCTTTCACAGGAGTCCCTCCGAGGCTGGTAATCAGCGACTGCAGAGTCCGGACATGTTGCGCCTCGTGATCCCGAATCAGGCACAGGTACGCATAAACATCCCCGCCGATAACTCCGCCGAAGTTTTGAATAAAGTTTGAATTCGCGAAATCCGCGCTCGATAACTGCGATAAGCCCTGGGCGTAAAATGCGAATTCGAGATTCTCTAAGGTCAGCGCATAGTTAAGTAGGGTTACATCGGAAGAAGGGCTTTGTGCCGCCAACGAACTCATCAAGATGGGTCCCGCTCCAAACGCCGCGGCCGCACGCACCAGCATCTCGCGCCGCGCTAAGCTCCTCTCCGCTACTCCCCGCACACTTGCGTTCAATTCGCTCACTAGCGTCTCCTGGTTTTTGTTGGTATTGGTGGAACGGGTGATTCCGTTCGCCTGCCGTCTCAGAATACTACGCCTTCGACCAAACCAGGATGCTGTCCGCACACTCCGAATGAACGGAACATTACAAACTACAACACAACAACGTGCTCCGGATTACCTACGTTATCATCAAGGCTACATGAGATCTCACTCCAGCCGAATCCGGGCGCGTTATTCGGAAACCGATCAGATGGGAGTGATTTATCACGCCAATTACTATGTGTGGATGGAAGTCGCGCGCGTGGAACTTTGCTCGAGTCTCGGATTTAGCTATCGCGACATGGAACAAAAGAACGGTGTCCTGCTCGCCGTAGTGGAAGCGAGGTGCCGCTATGTAAGTCCTGTGCGGTTCGACGACGAAGTGACGATTACCACAACCATACCGAACGCCAATGCCCGAATGGTAACTTTCTCTTACGACATGTTTGTGGATGACCGGCAAGTCGCATGCGGCGAGACGCGCCACATCTTCCTCAACCGTCTCCTGAAACCCACGCGTATTCCCGAGCAATACCGGCCCCTCTTCGACCTGCCCGCCCGAAGTAACCTCTAGATTCCGGCGCTCAACTGACGCAGCAGCCCATCGGGTTCTTCAACTCCCATCGCGACGATCTCATCGGCCCGTGATTGGGCGTCCGCCACCGCGTAGATACGAAACTCATCGGCGTTGCCCGAGGGTCGAAAGTGAACCACGTCGCCGTTCGAAAAGTAAGGGCGGACTCCGTCGGTGTAATCGATCCGGGTAATAGAGCCAAACCCTCTGGCGCGGGAAAACACCTTCTCCAGAGCGTCGCGGGTTGCTTCACCCGGTTGGGAGAAGCGTTCGATCACGCGCCGGCTTCTCTCCCGAGGATAGTTCTTCAACAGCGCCGCCCGGCTGAAGCGCTGCGGAAGTTCGCGGAATAGTTCTATCAACGCTTTCCCTTTCTCCTTGGCAGCCGCGAGCACGGCCAGTATAGGAAGCATGGCATCGCGGGTGGGCAGAGCTTCTAAGACTCGCCCCTGCCGCTCGATGTCTGAGCCGGTCAGGAAGCCGCCATTCGCCTCCCAACCGCATATGGCCCGGCGCCCCTTCTCCCGCGCGATTTGCATGCCCGCGATCACGAATGGGGAGCCTATCTTGGTCTTCGGTTCCAGGCATGGTGCCAGCCTTCCACGATCGATCGCATCGTTGCAAGTGATCGGAACCACCACCGCGTCGGCGCCCAATACCTCGGCCACCAGCATTCCCACAAGGTCTCCTCCGAAAAAGCGCACCTGTTCGCCGTCAGCGGCAAGCAGCAACGGCCGGTCGCTGTCGCCATCGGTCGAGACGATCGCATCTATTTTCCCGTGAACCGCGGATGTTTCGGCCGCTAGCCTCTCGATGATCGCCAGTTGCGCCGGCTCCAGATTTTCCGTGTCGATCGGCACAAACTCCTCACTGCGCCCGCACGGAACAACCTCGGCGCCCAGTTCCCGCAACAAGCCAACCAGCATGTCGCGCCCGACGGCGGAATGCTGGTAAGCCGCAAGACGCAATCCGGAGAGCGAACCGGCGCCGAAAAACTTTACGTAACGCGCGACGTAGACGGAAGCGGCCGCGTCGCTAACTTCACCATCCAACTGAGGACTTGCTTTGAACCTGCCGGCTTCGTCAAATACGGATTGCGCAAAATCCATTGCGTAGATGCGTTCCCGGACCCCTCCAACTGCTTGATTGATTGGCTGCTCGTGCTCCTTCAGTAGTTCCCCGCGCGAGGTATTCAGCTTGTAGCCATTCCGATCGAAAGGGATGTGACTGCCAGTCACCATAATGCTGCCCTTGCCGCGCGAAACGGCATAGTACATCAGCGCCGGTGTGGGAATCCGTCCCATGTTGACCGGGCGCATGCCTGCCTCCCGAATCGCGCGCTCAATGCCGCGATACAACCGCCCCGAACTGGGCCGCAGATCGAGTGCGCAATAAAATTCGTCGCCGCTCACAATGCCGCCCGCTTCGGCCGGCAGCGACTGCAGATATTCCACTTCGGCGAGGACATTAATGAAGATCTCGAGGTCGGTAAGATGGACCACTTCGCCGCGTCGTCCGCTGGTGCCGAATTTAAGTTCCTGGGGCTGGTACGTGAGTGATGATTGGAGAGTCATAGCCGGGGTCGTCAACTGGCGAGTATAACGCGCTACACTGAAGGCGATGCAAGACGTGCACGCGCGGCGAGAAAGCCGCGGCGGAAGTCTTCAACCAACCACATCTCAGGGCCCCGACCAGCGTTCCACGACGTTGAGCGGTACACCCGCTGAGCCGCTGTATACGTGCGAGTCCGTTGCCGGTTTCCCCGCCGGCGATCTCGGGCGTCCCGGCGAGCTCCCGCGTACGCCGGGAATTCCTCGGGACATGTCTCTCGAACGGCCGCGCACGATGCGCCAGTTTTCGCGGTATGCCAAGCCGGAAGGGATTAACCGGCGCCCTCGCTCTTTCCGGGAACCAAGTTTGGCCGCAAACGAAGGGCCAGGCTTTACCCGTGGGGTAGATCCTCGTCATTCGTGTCCCGTGGCCGGCAGAGCTATCTCCGCCCGGCGCCCTCGTTTGGCTGCGGAAAGAGATAAACCACCGGGGCGAAGTGTCTGCCATTTTTCCCATTGTGGGCGCGGTGCTGTCCCCGGCTCTGCGCGACGCGGGTATGGAAGTAATCTATACTGGTTTGCGACAGACCCCTGAGATGATCGTCAAAGCTGCCATGCAGCAAGACGTTCAATTCATCGGGTCGTCGATTCTTTCGGGCGCTCATAACGCGATAGTGCCGCGGGTCGTGGGTCTTCTGCATAAGAAGAACCTGGCCGGCGTGGAAGTGATTGTCGGAGGTATCATCCCGGACGAAGATGCGGCAATGCTGAAAAAGTCCGGTGGGTGGCGGCCGTGTTCCAGCCGGGCGCTTCGCTTGAGGGAATCGTGGAATTTATTCGAGAGCGCGGTCGCGTAAAAGCGCGCTTAGGGAAAGTACTCCAATGGAGAAACAGTTAAAGTTAGCAGTATTTATCGATTTCGATAATATCGAGATCGGAGTCAAGACCACCTTACAGCGCGAATTCGATGTCGCCGCAGTGCTGGATGCGCTGAAGGAAAGGGGAGAGATCGTCACCAAGTTTGCTTACGCGAACTGGGGCCGAATGGAGGGCTCGACCCGCGCGCTCTCCGAACACGCCGTGCAGATGGTGCAGCGCGACCCCTCGCCGCGCGGCGATAAGAACGGCGCGGATATCAATTTGGCGCTCGATGCGCTCGAAATGGCGTTGCGCCACGATCACATTAACGCCTTTGCCATCGTCAGCGGTGATAGCGACTTCATCGCGCTTGTCAACAAGCTGAAACAGTACGATAAGACCGTTTTCGTGGTTGGCGGACGCGCTTTCACCAGCACCATTCTGCAGAAGAACTGTCATGAGTTCATCAGCTATGAGTCGGTGATCGACGAGCCTCGGCAGCAGCGGCCCCCGCACGTCCGCCATGAACACATGCAGGAGCGTCCCCCCGCGCCGCCGGTCGAAATCAAAGGAGAGCGTCCACCCCAACAGCAGCAGCCCGAGAGAAAACAGCAGCAACAGCGGCGTCCGCCACCGCTGGATCTGGCGCTCGCGATGCGGTTGGTGGATCGCGCCCTCCAGGTGTTGGAGCGCCGTGAAGTGCGTCCCCAGCTTGGACTCTTGAAGTCGACGATGTTGCAGTTGGATTCGAGCTTCAGTGAACGCGCTTACGGAGCGAATTCGTTTACCGATTTCATCGAGAAGCTGCGCAAGGCTGATTACGTCACGGTCACCGGCGGCGAAGGCCGGTACATGATCTCACGCAAGCGCGGCACCGACAAGGTCGTGCGCCCGGAGGAGGCTCTTCCCACTTTGCGGGATGTCCTCGAGACCCATCGTTTGGAAGTCGAGGATGGTGTCAGCGCCGTCGATTTGGAAGAATGGGTGAAGACCGAAGCCCCGGACTACGACTACAAAAAATTTGGATTCCAGGAATTCAATCAGCTCCTGAACTATGCGCAGGATCGCTTTGTGGTCCGGATCCAGGCCGATGAAGCGACCGGCCTGACAGTCTTCCTCGGTCCCGAGTTCCTGCCGCCCGCATTGCCTGTCCCCGAACCTGAGCCCCCGCCCGAGGAGGAACAGGAAGTCGAGGAGAAGCAGCCGGACGTTCCCGGCCAGCCGACGGCCCGCTCGCCTCGAATCAAGAAAGGCTTGAGGAAGACCACCGTCGTGGAGGGTGCACCTCCCGCAGCTCCGCCCGCAACCGCCAAGCGCGTCCGCAAGACCGGCACCAAACGTGCTTCCAACAAGAAACCCGTACTGCCGCAACCGGATGTCGAGGACGAAGAGTAGATCAGTTAACTAATCAGTTGTCAGTTATCAGTTGACGTGGATCGCCACTCGCTGACAACTGACAACCGGTAACTTTTCACCATTCGAGCACGGCCACGAGTTCAGTAAGCCGCTTTACCTGGTCGCCCAGGCTAGCCCCCACGGACGCGCTTCGTTGCGCGCTGGCGGCATTCGCTTGCGCGACTCGCTCGACCTTTACCATTGCGGATGAAATCGATTGCGCCTCACGAGCTTGTTCATGTCCTCGCGTCTCGACCTCATCGAACAGAAGCTTTACTTCTGAAGCTCCGCAAGTGACTTGCCGCATCACCGCTACGATCTGTTCAATCTGTTCGCTGGTCGCGTGAAAACTGCCCGATGCGTTGCCCACGATTGCCGCGGTTTCTTTGGCCGCATCCGAGGTGCGCTTGGCAAGATTCCCGATCTCGCCCGCCACTACGCCGAACCCGAGGCCATATTCGCCCGCCTGCGCTGCCTGGACCGCCGCATTCAACGCCAGAAGGTTCGTTTGGATAGCAATCTCCTCGATCATCTTGACGATCTGGACAATCCTTTCGTTCGCGCTGCGAGCCTCTCCCATGGCGCCCAGGACTTGCGTTAAATCCTTGTTGGCTTCCGCTACAATTCCCGCCACCCCCTCCATCCGTTGGGCGGCCAATTGCGCGCAACCCGCGTTCCGGTCGATTGTTGACGCAATCTGCGCCGTCGACGATGAGCTTTCGGCGATCGATCTCATTTGCGCCTCGGCGCCCCGCTCCACTGTCCGGCTGGCATTCGCGATTTGGTGTACGGCTTCCTTCAGTTCTCTGGCCTGGCGCTCCAATTCCTGCACTGACGCCCGCAGTGCCCGATTCGTGCTACGCACCACGACAAAGCTGAGGAGCCCTCCGAAAACAACCGCGCATGGAATCAGGAGAAGTACCCATCTTTGCCCTGTGCCGCCCACGCGAATCGCCGCTTCCGCATTTTCATCCGTTTGCATCTTTTTCCACGCCACCAACTGGTCTAGCCGGTTGTTGAAGTCTTGAAACCGGGGCAAAAATGCTTTTGTGAAGAGATCGAGAGCCTGATCCTTGTGCGCCGGATCCTTGCTCTGCGGACCCACCTGGCTGTTCCATGCAGCCGCCATTCGTGCGTAGGCCGGCTGGAGTTGAGCCCACAGCTCTTGTTCTCGCTCCTCTCTGAGAAAGTTACGATATTGCAGTAGTTCCGCCGCCAACTGTCGCTCGAGTGCCATAAATTGGTTCTCGTTCTGGCGTTTCTCCTCGGCCTTGTCCGCAACGATGTAAGACCGCATCTTCCCCCGGATATCCTTTGCAAATCCCTCTGCTCTGCCCAACGAAAAAATGGCGGGGAGTGAGTTGGACGAGATAGCTCGCAAACGAGCGTTCATCTGGTCGATCTGATAGACGGCGACCGCCCCTGTGCTCGCCGTGAACGCCAGCAGAACCACACAGATGACCCAGATTCTAGCTCCTGGCGAAAGGTGTTTCATAGGAAAGAAGCTCTGCCTGCCTCGCGTTGTTCATTCTCGACTCACCCTTTTATCGGATGGAGCGGCAATAAACTTTAGTGGGACGTACGGCAAGCCAGGGAACAAAGGTAAGCTAATGCTGATGTATGGCTTCCTCGGTTGGACGCTCCCCGCGGCCTTCCTGCTTTCGCTGATTCTGTGGATCGGAGGTGCCGCATCGCGCCGCCAGATAAGGTCGAGTTGGGTTTATTGCGGCCTGGCGGTCGTGCTGTGGCTCCTCTACCCGTCCGGTACCGGCACAGGCGCTGCCCTGGCCACCGCCTTCACCGAACTGACCGTTTTGCAGCTCATCGTCACAGCCCTCGATGTGACTCTCCTGAAGCGCCTCAATGCCCCTAAATTCGTGGGCGAGGTCCTCATCGCCGGCGGCTACATGGCGGTCGTCTTCTCGCTGCTCGCCCACGTCGGCCTGAACGTGACTGGCCTGATTACCACGTCAGCCGTGGCGACTGCGGTGCTTGGCTTGTCGCTCCAGGATTTGTTGGTGAATTTCGTCGGCGGCGTGGTGCTCGAACTGGAACAGACCATCAAGGTCGGCGACTGGATTCGCACCGAGCAGTTCTCCGGTGCCGTGACGGGCGTGCGGCTGAGGCACACGGTGCTTCAGACCGCGGATAACGATACCCTCCTGCTGCCCAACAGTTTGCTGATGCGCGCGCCTGCCACCATCGTGTCGCGCAAGCATCGCCGCCTGATCCAATTCACCCTGCCTTATGGATGTGATCCCGCCCGGATCACTGAGGCCGTAGTGAACGCCTTGACCATGTCGCCGGTGAAAAGTGTTTGCTCGGAGCCCCGCCCGCGCTGCTTCATCCTCGAATTGAACCCGCAATACATCGTCTTCGGCATCTTTGCGTGGCTCAATGACCCTCCTGGCGAGTATCTTGCGGTGTCCGCTGTCCTGACGCGTGTGCACTACGCGCTGGCGCGGCTCGGAGTGCCCCTTAAATCCATTTCCACCACCTTGGAGGTAACTCGTCCGCCGAAACCGGAACCTTCGCTTCCCGCGCAAAACCTCGAAATCCTCCAAGCTGTGCCGATTTTTCGCTCACTCCCCGTGGACGCCATGGAACGCCTGGCGCCTTCCTTGAAACACACCGTCTTCGGCCCTGGCGAGTGCGTGATCCGCCAGGGTGACGAGGGCGACTCCATGTATATTCTTATCGCCGGTTCCGTCGACATACACATCGGGGTCGATAGCGGAATGAGCGAGTATGTTGCCACCCTCAATGCCGGCGAGTTCTTCGGAGAAATGTCGCTGCTGACCGGAGAACGGCGCGCGGCTAGCGTCATCGCCATGACCGCGGTCGAGTGCCTCGTCGTCGACAAGCACAGCATGACGGAACTGTTTTGCTGGCATCCCGAGTTGATGACGAATGTCTCGGATGTGATCGTCGACCGGCAAGCGGGTCTCGCGGCCACGCGCGAAAGGCTCGATGGCGAGGAGAAGCGCCTGCAGGCGGTCCGCAGCCGTCGCGATATGCTGCAGCGCATCCAGCATTATTTCGGGATCGCGGATTCGGGTACCGCCGCCGGACGATAGCCCGGCCCTTACACGCATGCGCGAGCCCGACGCCCCACTACCAACGATGTACGCCTGGCTGGCTCTTCTGCTCCTGCTCTGGTCGGCCAATTTCGTTTTCGTGAAATTCGCGCTTCGCGAACTGCCGGTGCCGCTGGTGCTCGGTTTCCGCTATGTCTTTTCCGCGGCCTGTATGCTGCCCGTAGTCCTGCTCGGACCTCGCGACAGCATTTGGCGGAGTTACCGGTGGCAATGGCGAGAGGCCCCCGCGCTCCTCGGTGTCGGCCTGTTTGGCCTGGTCGGAAACCAGGTGCTCTTCGTCATCGGGATCAGCCGAACCAGCGTCGCCCACGCCGGGATCATCACTGCGCTCTCGCCGGTGCTCGTGCTGCTCGGATCGGCAGCCATGGGACACGAGCGGATCACGAGGATTCGCCTCACCGGCCTCCTGACGGCGGCTTGCGGAGTCATCGTTTTGCAGTTCAGCCGCGGCGCCGGACCAGGATCCAGCCAGGCCACTCGAACCGGCGACGCGATCATGCTACTTTCCGTGCTGCTCTTCGCCGGCTTCAACCTTCTGGGTAAGCCCATCGCCGAACGTGTCGGCAGTATGCGGATGAACGCGATCACCTACGCCGCGGCTGGCTTGCTCGCGCTGCCCGTGGCGCTATCGACGATGCACCGTGGCGAGCACGCCAGCCTCCTGGCGTGGCTCGGCGTCGTCTACATGGCGGCCGGGTCTTCGGTCTCGGGCTATCTCATCTACGCCTACGCTCTTCGGCACCTCCCGGCCTCGCGCGTCTCGGTGGTACTCTACCTGCAGCCGCTACTGGCCTCGTTGCTCGCCATTCTCATGCTGGGAGAACGGCCTGGGATCGGCTTTCTGCCCGCCGCGGCCCTCGTTTTAGTCGGCGTCTACGTGGTGGAACGGCTCAGTTGATCATCGAACTTTGCAGCGTGAGGAGTTCGTCTACTACTCGAGCCGGCTACTTGCGTGAGTTGGAGCATGATAGTACTACGCCGCCCCAGGTTTGGCTGTGCACGTGCCTAAGCATACGCAACGATGAGAAGCCTACTACCCGTTCTGCTCCTGGTGATGTCGAATTTCGGAAATCTGATCTATGCGCAGTCGGATACAAAGGTTTTGCCTCCTCCTCCGCCGAATTCGCGCGTATTTCCCACCTACGAGCCATCCTCCAATAGGAGCGAAGCGTCACTTTTTTACTTCATGAATATGTCCGGCAGGAATCGGGCGGACTTCAGGCCACTCACCGCCAAGGAAAAGGCCAGGTTCTACGCCCGGGGACTCTTCAGTCCCGTTATGATCCTGACTGCGTCGGCGTCCGCCGGCATCGCCCAGGCAGAGAACAATCCGAAGGCCTGGGGGCAGGGCGGGGAAGGCTTCGGAGACCGCTTCGCCAATTATTTCGCCAAGCAGGCGGTGCAACGGACTCTGCGCTTGGGCTTCGAGGACCTGCTGCACGAGGATAATCGTTACTACGCTTCCGGAGAACATGGCATCGGACGCCGCATCGGCTACGCCCTGAAGAGCAGCATTATGGCGCGCAGCGACGATGGAACCCAACACATCTCCATGTCCGAGGTGGGCAGCATTGCGGGTGCCGCGTTTATCTCGCGACTCTGGCAGCCCTCCAGCAATAGGTCCGCGGGCGATGGCGCAGTGAGTTTTGGCATTAGCATGGCCTCCAACGCCGGCATGGATGTGTTTCGGGAATTTCTTCCCGACGTGACGCGCCACGTCTTTCATCGCCACGAAGCGAAATAGCAAAACATCCGCGTAACCACCTCCTGACGATCCAAGCTTTCAACTCACTGCCAAGATAGTTTCCGTGAAGCTCTACTAACTCTCCCGGACGGGTGGAGGCGTGGCGCTGCGTCCAACAGCTTTCGCCAAGTCGCCTGCGCTTACCTTTTGCGTTGCATCAGCCGCCAGCAGCGTCGAGAGCACACGCCCATGCGGACCCGCGGGCAGCAGCATCAGGCGCGCATTGCTTGCCAGCATCCGCTGCGTTTCCAGGATCTGGAACAGCGCCTCGCCCACCGCGGGAACCGCTGTCACATCTTGAAAAACCTCGCGCAGCGTCGACGGGCGAATCACAGCGGCTTTTGCCAGTTCTATCGCCGCCTCGCGCTCCGCCGAACTGGTAATGACGCTCACCTGATTCGCCCCCGCCTGCCGGATCGCGGACGTCACCTGCCGCAGCCGGTTCACTACTTTCTCTTCGATCTGCCGAATCATTCCCGCATCGCGGAAATGCACCTTGCGGATATACACTGAACCGAGCTTGTAGCCCCACGCCTGCGACTTGCCCGATACCTCCGCGCGTACCGCCTGGCTCATGTTGTGCCGCGTCTCCAGCATCTCCGCCAGCGGCATGTTGCTCAAACAGCGCACCGTCGAATTGCTGACGTTGGCCCGCAGCGACCCGCGCGGATCGGTATTCTTGAACAGGTACGACACCGGATCGCTGATCCACATCTCGTACCAGATGCCGATCCCCATCGGCGCGCCCTCCTCCGAATTCACCGGCTCGCTGCGCAGATACTCCTGGTCCAGTCGCAGATCGAGCACGTGGCACGTCCCCAGAATATTGACGAACAATGCAGAAAGTCCCAGCTTCGCCGGCAGAATATGCAGGCCCGGCTCGTCCAGAATCCCGATCACCTTTCCGAACAGCATGTAAACGCGGCAGGTGCCTTCCTGCACGATGGCGTAACAGCCCGAAAAATCGCGCCAGCCCTCGCAGCAGCCCTTCTACAGGAGAAGCGCCGACGAAGGACCGCATACCGCCGCATATCAGCGAAATTCACCGGCTCACCTCCAGATAGATCTGTTGGGCTTTTTCGAGCAGCGCCATCCGCACATTTCTGCAGATACGCCTCGAGCACCTCCGGTCCTGCCCGCTGCAACTCCGCCAATTCCGCCGCCAGCGACTTCAGCGGCGCCATCTCCGCCTGCGCTTTCAGCGTCTCGATCTCCACGGCGCGCTTGGACTGCACAATCTTCTGATCCGCCGACGCCTGCGCCAGGCTGATATCGCTCGAAACCTGGTTGTGCGCGGTATTGATCGCCGCCAGCGCCGACTCCACCTCCGGCGGCGGATCGATCGCCGTAATCAGCGACGCGTCGAACATCACGCCGTATCGCGCCGTGAGTCGACCGGCATTCGTTGTCCATGTATTCATTCAGGTCGCGCAGATTCTTGCGCAGGTCGTTGATCGAAACGCCGATCATCTCGCCGCCCGGAACCTCGCACTCCGGGCCGGCAGTAGTGCTGCCGCCGCTCGCTTGAGCATCGGGCTTGGCTTCGAAGTTCGCGATCCTCTGCCGCAGCACCGAGACGAAGTAAGCCATCACGTGCACGAACGGCTTCTTGATTCCGAACAGGAATGCATAAAGGTTGCTCTCGCTCACGCGGTAGCGGATCTGCCCGGTCAGGCCCGTGTTGAGCTGATCTTTGGTGACCGCTTCCAGCCGCGTGCCGTCGTCGTTGGCCGTCGGTTCTTCAAGATCGAGCGCCATGTTCACGGTCATGGTCGCGATCGAGACCTTGTGAATCTTCTGCCACGGCATTTTGAAGTAAGGTCCGCCCGGCGGAATCACCCGAACCTGCGGATAGTTGTAGCGGTCTCGTTCTTCCGGCCGCAGGGATTCGGCGATAGGATCGTCCAAGGTGGTCTTGCCCCCTTGAACCCGTTCGGCCCGTCCGAAATTCGTCTTGACCGCGCGCTCGTTCTGATCGACCGTATACACGCCGAATAGAACAATTCTCACGAAGAACCAAGTCAGAAATCCGAGGAGGATACCAGCCACAATGTCCATTGCCCACAAGTCTATCCTGACGGCCGTTAGATCATTGTTACAGGCATCCGCATTGCACTCGCATTTAAACTCATTTACCCGGCGGCGGAGATAGGATCGCCATCACCACCAACCGCGCGGGTCCTCGATTGTGGATCGAATGAACCACTCCTGACGGCGCAAACGCCGCGTCGCCGGCCGACAGCAACTCGCTCTCCTCCCCGATCCGCACTTCCCCCTCGCCCTCCAGCAGGAAATAAAGCTTGTCCTGGCCCGCGTGGGCGTGCAGCGCATGCTGCTGCCCGGGTTCGAAGCAATTCAGGCCGGCGAAAAGATACTCCCCATGCGCGAAGGTGCTCTTTGCCATCTTGTCAGCCGTAAACGTCCCCAGCCCCGCGACTCTCTTGATGAACATACCGTTAGTTTACTGAGCTCGATCAGCACCAAAACATGACGCAGCTTGCGTCCTCGCGGTGCGCTGACAAATGCTCCCTCTTCTTCCGTGGACGAAATTCAGCCGCCGCTTTACAGGGTTGCCGGGCGGCTAGATTGCGCACTGCGTCCGTCGGACTGCTTCGCCGTTGAATGTCCTTCCGCGGCAGCGGCCGTCATCGCCACCTCAGCCGTTTTGGAAGTCTCGAGCGTGAAGAAAAATGTTGCGCCCTTCCCCGGTTCCGCTTCACCCGCGATCCATCCACCATGCCGGTGTACGATCCGGGAAACGGTAGCGAGTCCAATACCCGTGCCGGGGAACTCCTCCTGACGATGCAGGCGCTGAAAAGGAGAGAACAATTTGCTCTTGTATGCCGGGTCGAACCCGGCGCCGTTATCGCGAACAAACAACACGCGCTCTTCTTTCACGAACGTGGAGCCAAACTCGATTCGGGGTTCGGGTATTTGCGAACTGAATTTCCACGCATTCTCCAACAGGTTTTGCAGGGCTACTTCCACCAGATGGCTGTCGCCCGATGCCGTGAGTCCCGGCTCAATAATGAATTGAGCCCTGGATTCCGGATGCTCGCTGTGCAACCCCTGCACAATCCGCATCGCCAGGCTTGAAAGATCGACATAATCCGAAGTCATCGAGGTTCGGGCCATGCGCGAAAGATTGAGCAGGTCCTCGATTAATTGGTTCATCCGCGTCGTCGCCGCGAGAATCCGGTGAAACAGCGCCTTCTCCTCGTCTTCGAATTTGGCATCGCACGTTCCCAATAGAATGCGGCTGAAACCATCGATGCTGCGTAGAGGCGCGCGAAGGTCATGGGAGACCGAATACGAGAAACTCTCCAGTTCCATGTTTGAAATTTCCAGTTGGCGGGTGCGTTCGTCCACGCGCCGCTCCAATAGATGGTTCAGACGCCGGACCTCCTCCTCAGCGATCTTCCTCTCCCTTACCTCCCGCTCCAGGTTTTCCACCGCGCCCTTGAGTTCGACGGTCTTTTGTTCGACGCCCGCACGAAGATCTTCCTTCCAACCGTCGGCGATGGGCCTCAATCCAACTCACCGCGAACGAAATAAGCAGCAGCAGCGCGATCCGGTAATATTCCATTTGCTCGAAATTAAAGCCTTTCTTGGTGATGACTACACTGAGAAAGACCGCCAGCAGGACTGACGTAATTCCGGCCGCGTAGCCTCCCGCCCATGCGCTGACGAGAACCGCAAACAGGTAAAGGAAAGGCGCGATCCGGGATACGGCTGAACCATGAATCTGGTACAGCACGATCGTGCAAACAGTGGCTGTCGCGACTGTGCCGAATGCCAAGCCTAATCGCTGCAGCAGATCGATCAACCTGCGTTGCATGGAATTAGCAGTTTACAGTATTTTCGGGAAGGCAACAACGTTACGTAGGGCCGTCGTGGCGCTACGCACAAGCTCTATTTTGGTGGACGACGGGGGAGTCGAACCCCCGACCCCCGCATTGCGAACGCGGTGCTCTCCCAACTGAGCTAGTCGCCCACTTGTGTTTATCCTAGCACAGACTTCAGCCGGTGCTCTCCTCCTGTCGGGTGCTGAAGATGTCACTCTCCAGGCAATTCTGTGCTCTTACAATCCCCGTTCTTTCTCGCCGCCCAGTATTTCTTCATGCGCAGCGACGCGGCCTTCCGCGCCGCCGCATCCATGCCCTTCGGTACACGCCGTCCGCGCGGCCTCGCCGTCTCCCCTTGCATCGTTTCCAGCTTGGCGATCAGCGTCTTCAATCTCTTCCGTTCCACGTGCATTTCAGCTAACACTTTTAGCAAGTCCATAGCAGCGCGCGCTTTAACCCTTTTAAGTTGTTGTCGAACTTAACCAATATAAACGAAAGCCCAACTAATTATCGCTTGAAGTAAGGCCATTCGTGAAGAAAATGCAGGCCCGAAATTTCAAACGCAAAAATAGCGATTCCCAGGATAACGCAGATCACTGCGGCCCAGGTCAGCACTTTGCGCCACGGAAATGCCTTGCCTTCGCGTTTCAACACCAGCAGATAACTGGCGAAGATACCCACGTAGAACAACATGCACATCGGCGTCGCGAAAAGCATCAGATTGAATACATCAGGCGTCGGCGTGACGATTGCCGCGATGATCACAATTCCCAGAATCGCGTAGCGGCTGTGGGCGAGCAGGAACCGCGGCGAAGCCAGCCGGAGCAGCGTCAGGAAGAAAATGATGATCGGCATCTCGAACACCAAACCGATGCCCAGCATGATATTCACGAACAAATCGAAGTACTCCACCACCGAGATCATCGGCTGAATGTGGCCCGCCATACCCAAACCTAGTAGAAATACCAGGCCGTAGCGGAAGGCCACAAAGTACGCGAATGCGCCGCCCAGGCAGAAAAGGCCGGCCGTGCTGACGATGAACGGAACAGCCCAGCGCCGCTCCTTCTTGTATAGCCCCGGCGAGATGAACAGCCACACTTGATACAGAATCCAGGGCGAACCGAGGAAGATCGCGCAAAGCAGGGGTAGCTTCATCCAGATGATGTTGAACGTGTCCATCGGGGAGATCTGGACCAGGTTGGGCGGTTTGATGCCCAACTGCTTCAACGCATCCACGGCGGGGGCGGCGATAATATCCCACAACTGATTGCAGAAAACCAGGCTGAGGAAGAAGATAATGACCACGCCCCCCAGCATGTGAAGGATACGCTTGCGCAGTTCCTCCAGGTGCTCCATAAAGGACATGCGGAGCATGCCCTCTTCATCTTCTTCGGGGTCATCGGGAGGAGGAGGCGGCGGCGGTGGAGGCGGCCTGCGCGCGGGAGGCGCGGGTTTCGGTTGAACTGCAGGTAACGTGGCAGCTGCCTGGACAGGCGGCATCACCACCGGTTGCGGTTCCACTGGGGTAGTCTGTACCGGCCCCGGTGAACCCTGATAGGTATACGAATCATCCGCGTAGGCGGAGTCGTGCTCAAAAACCGGCTGCTCGGGCTGCTGGGGCACAACCTCACCGGCGGGAGGTTGCCCTCCCTTCGGGTCTTCGCTTGAGGACATCCTAACTCTTTACTATGGGTTCAGCGTTGCCGGATTCACCCTCGTGGTGTTGCGGGGTGAGATCGTGGATCGGCCCGGATTCCACCGTCGGTGAGAAGGATGCCCCTGCAGACTCGCTATGCGAAACCCCGGCATGGCCATTCTCATGGCCGCCGCCTTCATTGTCATAGGAGCCGCTGGCAACCGTCCCTTCCGGTGGCGCCCCGGTCAGATGCAGCGTAGCTGTAGTCGATTCGGCGCCCTGAGTTGCGGATGCGCTTTCGGTTGTTGAATCGGTTGCGGTTGAATCGTGCGACCCGTAGTTGTAGCCGTCGGAGTCGTAGGAAGATTGATCATACGAATGATCGTAGTTATAACTATCCTGATAATAGTTATTGGTGGCTTCTTTCAGCGATTCGGATTCCCGCTCCAGGTTTTTCATCTCGCGGTCGAACGTAGCTTTTAGCTCGCTCTGCGCGCGACGGAATTCTGCCAACGCCTTGCCCACCGTCCGGCCTAACTCCGGCAGTTTCTTGGGGCCGAAGAGAAGTAGGGCGAGGACAAAGATGAACATCATTTCCGGTATACCCAGAGTTCCCATCTATGTAGTCTCCGTCTGTATTGTAACCTGCACGAGGGATTACGTGTGAGGGCATGGCTGAGGTGCGCCTATGACTGCCCGGGGATGGTAGGCCGTTATCCGTGGTCCGTCTTCCGCTCACGGAAAGCGGACCACGGACGACGGATAACGGATATTGCAGTTATGGTTATTGGAGGAAACGAATCCCCAGATATAGGCCGCCGAAGATCACGATGCTGACGACGCCTACGAGCAGATACTCGATCAGGCGTTGCGACTTCGGGGTCTGTTCATCCAGGTCATGCTTCATTTGATCGGAAAGGCTGTCGAACATAGATCACCTTTTTGGACGATAGTTTCGTCTTCCATCGGCGGCTAGCGGAAAAAAGCCGATTTCCAAAAGTGACCTGCGACCGGCAGGGCCCATTCCGCAGCCTGCCGAATTCATATTACTCTTTTCGTGCGCCGATGCAAGGGGGTAGCACCCCCAGCCTGCCCACTGTGACTTGCCAGGACAACAGGAAGGGCAAGATCTGCATCCTCAGACTGCGCTGAACTGGCCGGCAGTGAGCCGCCTGGCACCTCAAGCCGGATAGCCTCCTGGCACCTCAAGCCGGATAGAAGTTGCGCACCCACGCGTGCCTGCGCAGCGCTTCCAGCGTATTTGGAGGCAGAGGACCTTGTCCCATCGCGCCTGCGTTCTGCGGCACGCGTTCCGCGCGGCGCATACCTGGAATCACGCTGGATACCGCCGGATCCGAAATGCAAAAGCGCAGCGCGACCTCCGGGAGAGACTCCATGGGAATCTGCAGCTCTTCGCAAATCGCAAGCGCCCGCTCGTGCACTTCCTTCTTGCGGTTTCCCGCGAAGTACAGATTGCGGAAGTCGCCGTCGGGAAAATGTGTGAACTCGTTAATCTGGCCCGTAAGAGAGCCTTCGTCGAGCGGTACCCGCGCGATGACGCCGATATTCCTTTTTCGGCAGAGAGGAAACAGATGCTTCTCGGGCGACTGGTCGAAAATGTTATAGATCACCTGCACCGTGTCGATCAGCCCGGTCTCAATCAAATCGAGCGCCGAATCCGGCTGGTGATCGTTAATCGAGACGCCCACCGCACGGACTTTACCCGACGTCTTGATATCTTCAAAGCCTCGTTTCCATTCGTCGCTCTCAATCCACTCCGGATTCCAGACGTGGAGTTGCTGTAGATCGATCGCCTCCACGCCCAGGTTCTTTAAACTTCGCTCGGTGCATTCGACGATATAATCGCGAGGAAAAACTTCGCCGATGCCGACGCCTGCCCGCGCCGGCCAAAGCTGGTTCTTCGGCGGAACTTTCGTGGCGATAAAAATTTTTACGCCGGTATCCCGTTTCAATATACCGATCAAGCCTTCGCTGTGACCGTCTCCGTAAGCGAGAGCGGTGTCGAAGAAATTCACTCCGCTTTCAATCGCCGCGTGGAGGGCGGCCAAGGCTTGTTTATCGCCCGAACCAAGCCACTGCTTGCCCCCGATCCCCCACGCTCCGTATCCAAGCTCACTAACTTCAAAATCGGTTCTGCCTAGTTTTCGATAGTGCATCGCGCCTCTATTGTAAGCCGATCATCCATGGAGTCTTCAAGGTTGCGCGCGATACCTCCAGGGGAACATTCCCTTGGATTCATGGTGAAAAGTCGACTTCTCGTTACTAATCCTGAGTTATCTCAGAGTCGACTGTCGCGCCGGCTTCGTGCGGTGTGCAGATGTTTGGAGACTCAGCGCCCCGGCAAAGTGCGGCATAAGGGACAAAGTACTGTACGCTATAGGACCAGCTTTACGCCAATGGAGGGATTATCCGCGCCGCGCCATGGCGCCGACAGTCCAGGCAGCCTATACTAGCGTACTCTATTGAACGGGAGGCAGAAGGGATCATGCAAGGTCTTCATCGGGAGTGGCAGGCGGCAAAAGCGCAATCGGAGAGATTATGGAAACAGGCCAATCCGAAGACGGCCTACCCCGTCAAGTTCGATCTGGACCTGGGGTCGTGGTTGGATAAATTGCAATCGGCGGTACGCGGGCTTGACAGCAAGAAGATTTACGTAAGTGTGGATCGCATGCCCTCGAAGCTGCAGAATGCCGCGATCGCTTACAACGCTTCGAAACAAAATAAGAACATTGACTTCAGGCAGCAGTTGCAGCAATACGCGGACAAGGCGCTGGCCATTCTGGCGGAGTATGAACACCGCGTTTTTCCGTATTCCAGAGCATTGGGTCCGGCATCTGTGGTGGTGACTTCGGAAATCGAGAGGCTCAAGGATAAGGTTGCCGAAATCATGGTGGAGCACGATGTGGGGGCCAAATCGTGGGTGGTCAAGGCAGACGGTGAGAAGGCCGAGTTTGACCGTCGCTACGACTACTAGATTCGCCACGGCTATTGAGTTACGGTGCCGACGACATATGGCCCGTGGGCGGTTGATTCTGGCGAACGCCGTACACAGCACCTAGTTGCTATGCCGGCCAGACCGAAGCCGACTTATCGGGAGTAATCGCCCAATCCGCAGCCAGGACGCGCGTTTTCACTTAGGCCAACTCCCTTTGTTTCAGGATTTCAGAGCGCAATTCCAGACGTCGGGCATCGTTCAGATCCAAGACCTGGACTGTGGTGCGGCCGACGGTGCTGAGCCCAATAATGTGCACGCCGCTGATTGCGAAATGATCAATCCATTGATGGCGGCGAGGATGAAAAAGCGGCGCGACAAGCCCTGTCTGAGGATCGATTCCCGTCAGGTTTGGACCCTTGTGTAGATTGCATCGATGGCACGCGAGCGCCAGATTATCTTCGTCGTCGGAGCCGCCATGTTGCTTCGCGATGATGTGTTCAATATGATGTCGCAACTCGCAATGCTCTTGGCGCAGCTTACAGTATTCGCACCGCTCGTCAGCGCGTTGGCGGACGAGGTGCCGCGTTGCCGCATCCATCTGCTATTGGATTGCAGAGTTGAGATACTGACGAGCCTTAAGCTTAAGGATCGAGATGAAATCCGCCGCGTTGATCAGCGCCTCGTACTCCGAACGTTCGCCATCGCTCAGCATGCCCTCGTTGGCCCGATGGCCGAGTGTATCAATTCGCTCCTGCACCGGCAGGTCGACCTGCAGGTCGACGACCCTGCGTGCCGACTCGGCATCGAGGCAGCGGCTTAAGGGCCCCAACAGCCCGTCGAGGCCACTTGCAGCATTCATGTACCTACGTTAGCATGCACTCGCGGCGATCGTTCAGCCCTCCGCGACAAGAAATGGGAGACGCGAAGCCGA
>CAVZRE010000060.1:0-12067 GCA_963777595.1 Terriglobia bacterium | reverse complement strand
CGACCGGTCGCGCGATGCCGGTACCAGCAGTTGGAAGAAACTGTCGATCGCTTCGAACAGAACTTCAGCTTGTTTATTGCCGTCCACCACGATGAGCAGCGGGCGCTCCGTTACCTGCCACAACAGCACCGAATAGAGCGCCTTGGCGGTCGGCGTGAGCCCCGAGAGACGCAGAGTCTGCTGCGTGTGTAGACGCTGCACCACGTCCTGAAACACCGGATTCCGGTTCAGGTTGAGAAACAGCTCTCTGATGGAGGGATGGACCAATAGTGCTGCGCGTTAACGCCTCAGAATCTGTTCTACCAGATTCGTAGTGGAAAAACCTGCTTCAATGGGAATCGTCTTGACCACTCCTCCCGCCGCTTCGACTTCTTCGCGGCCGGCGATGAAATGGCTCCAGTCGGCGCCTTTCACGAGGATGTCGGGCAGGAGGGCAGCGATCAACTCACGCGGTGTATCTTCGTCGAAGAAGGTAACCGCGTCGACCGCAGCCAGTCCAGCGGCGACCGTGGCCCGATCCGTCTCGCACATGAAAGGACGTGATGGCCCTTTCATGCGCCGTACCGAAGCATCCGAATTCAAGCCGAGTACCAGCATGTCGCCCATGGATCGAGCTTGCTCGAGCAGTCGAACATGCCCGCGATGCAGCAAGTCGTAACAGCCATTGGTAAATACCACGCGATTCCCGGCAGCCCGCCACGATGCCCGCAGTTGCACCAGTTCGTCCCGCCCTTGTATGACAGGCTTGAGCTTCTCGATTTTTCGTAACACAGACTTCAGTCTGCGCCTTTCGCCAAGAGGAGGAGCATTTGCGCTACCCACGAAAACGATCGCGGCATTCCTTGGAACAGAAATAAACCGTCTCTCCCTTAACTAACTTTGCCCAAGGCGACGGAACCGAAATATAGGTTTCGCAGACGGGATCCTTGCGCAATTCCCCGGCGGATGGGATTTCGCCGGGCTGCCTTCGCACCGGCGGCGTTGTCGCTTCCGACGTGTTCCGGAAGATGCTCAGCACGCCGGTAATCACCGAACGGGCGATCAGAAACATGATCAGCCATCCGATGAGAGTTTCGATTACACGCCACATAATTTGGAGGCGCAGCCGCCCCGCCTCTTTAGAACTTTTCTACTGGTTGTTGCTCTTCTTTTTCTTCGACGGCGCGTTCTTCGGCGCGCTTGGATTTACATACGTCGTCGAAACGGTACCGCCCAGCATGGTAATCATCCCCTTTGCCGATTCGGCAAACGGGCCATCCGGCTTTAAGTCGAGATATTTCTGGAACGCTTCGATTGTGCCCGGCACAGCGGTCACCTTTCCGGACGTATCGGTTTTCGCTTGCGACGTCAGAAAAATTCCGTATTGATACTGTGCGTCGGCATAATTCGGGTCGGCGTCGATCGCCTTCTTGAACGCTACACCCGCCGCGTCATTCTGCGCCGTGTTCACCAGCACCGCGCCGAGGTTGTAGTAGTAGCGGCCGGCACCGGAAGGATCGATTTGCGCGGCTTTCTCGAGAGCTGCCTGTGCTTCCGGAATCTGCTTCTGATAACCCAGCACCAGCGCATAATTGTTGTACAGGCTGGCGTCGTCCGCCTTCAACTCGATGGCCTTTTTATAGGCATCAATCGCATTCTGGCGAAGCGCCGTTGCCTCAGCCGGTTTTTCCTTGGCGGCGTTCGCGTAAGCGTCTGCCAGATTCGCCCAAATTACGCTCTGGTTGCCGCCCTCCATCGCCGACGCCTTTTTGAAGTTATCGATCGCGTCGTCCCATTTCTTCGCTTCTACCGCAGCCTTGCCGTTCGTGAAGGCTTCGTTCAGCGCTTTATTTTTGGCTATCTGCGCCTCGCGCTCCTTCATCTGCTTGTCCATCGCCTCGCGCTGTTCCTTGCTCATCGTGCGATCTTTTTCAGGAGGCGGAGCGGCTTGCTGTCCAGCAGCAGCCTGTTGCGGTTGCGCGGGTCGCAAATTAAACGGCATGTTGAGCGGGTCGCCGAGCTTCGTCCGCACGCCCTTCACCTGATCTGCCACTTTACCGTCGACTTCGACCGTGACGGTGTATGTGCCAAGCGGTAAGCCGTAGTGGCCGTAATGACCCTTCTTATCGGTCTTGACCGTGTAATTCCCCTTGATATCCTGGCGCTCGATTTTGACCACCGCGCCTACAATGGGCTTACCGTCAGGATCTTTGACGATACCTTCGAGTCCTGAGACCTGGGCGCGCGCGGCAGCGGCGAAACCCAGGAAGCACGCCGCTAACACGGCCATATTCCTTAAATTACTATGCATGGACCTACCTCGACTTTTAAAGGACCAGTCTACTACAACGCCGAGCCGCCCCATAGAACCCCATGTACAATTGGAGCGTCGGCTATGGAACTCATCATCCGGAACCTCTGCAAAACCTACCCGACAGGGGTGCGGGCGTTGAAAGATGTATCTCTCACGATCAGCCCTGGGATGTTCGGACTGCTCGGACCCAATGGCGCGGGAAAATCCACGCTCATGCGGATCCTTGCCACTCTTCAGGAAGCCGATTCCGGTTCCGCTTCGCTCGGCGGTGTCGATGTTCTCAACGACAAAGACCGGGTCCGGCAAATCCTCGGCTATCTTCCGCAGGAGTTTGGCCTCTATCCCAAAGTCTCGGCCATAGATCTCCTCGACCACTTTGCGCACCTCAAGGGCGTTACCGATCGGACTCAACGCCGCGCCCTCGTAGAATCGCTGCTACACCAGACTAATTTATGGGACGCGCGTCAGCAGCGTCTGGGTACGTATTCCGGCGGAATGAAGCAGCGTTTCGGCATCGCCCAGGCGCTCATCGGCGACCCTAAACTCATCATTGTCGATGAACCCACGGCCGGCCTCGATCCTGAGGAGCGCGTGCGCTTTCATAACCTCCTCAGCGAGATCGGCGAGCAGGTGGTGGTAATTCTCTCGACCCACATTGTCGCGGATGTAAATGATCTTTGCCGGTCCCTCGCGATCATTCATCACGGCGAAGTAATGGTGACCGGAGATCCCGCGCAACTCGCAGCCTCGCTTCGTGGCCGCGTCTGGCAAGCAGCTATTGGTAGAGCAGACCTCGAAGGCTGCAAACAGCGGCTGACGGTGCTCTCGTCAAGGCTATCCGGCGGCCGGACGCTCGTGCGCGTCCACTCGGCGGACGAACCTGAACCCGGCTTTCAACCGGCGGAGCCGGACCTGGAGGATGTCTATTTCTGGTACATTCACCACCCCACAATAGCCACTGTCACAGCCGGTCAAACTTCGTGAAAACAGGTTTTTTTAATTCGTGGGCATTCGTGTGCATTCGTGGCCAAATGCCTTCGAGCCTTACTTATGCTGACTGAGATTTTCAGGTTCGAATTCGCCCGTCATATCCGGGCCCTTTCCACTCGCGTTTATCTATTGCTTTTCGCCGCCCTGGGTTTCCTCGTCATGACTGCGGCCGGAGGCGCGCTACCCAACGCTTCCGTCTCCTTCGGAAGCGGCAAAGTCCTCATCAACGGACCGTTCGCGCTCTTCGAAGTGATCTCAGGCATGTCATACTTCGGCATCTTAGTCATCTCCGCCATCGCCGGAAGAGCTGCCTATCAGGACTTCGATCACCGGACGGAATCCTTCTTCTTCACCTCGCCGATTTCGAAACGAGCCTATCTATGCGGCAGGTTCTTCGCGGCAGTGGCCATCTTAATCGTGATCTTCGCGGCGGTAGCCCTGGGTCTTTGGCTCGCCACGTTCCTGCCCAACATCGACAAAGAGAGATTGGGCGCGAATCACCTGGCGTGGTACCTGCAGCCTTACCTGATCACCGTTATTCCCAACTTGCTGATCATGGGCGCGATCTTCTTTTCCATGGCCGCTCTTTCTCGGCGCATTCTGCCGGTCTATATGGCCAGCGTGATTCTCCTGATGGGCTATCTCGCGGCGTCATCGCTCATCCAGAACATTCAGAATAAATTTATCGCGGGGCTCATCGATCCCTTCGGAGACCAGGCCGGCGACCGCATCACCGAATACTGGACCATCTCCGAAAAAAACTCGCAGATGATCTGGCTTCACGGCGCCTTGCTGTGGAACCGTGTGCTGTGGCTCTCCGTCGCTGCAGCCCTGGCAGCCTTCACTTATTGGAAATTCCGTTTCGCCTATTCCAGCAACTCAGCGCGCTCTTCCCGCAAACGAGGTCCAGCCGTATCGCGGCTCAGCGGCAGCCTTGCTGAACCCCTTGCAGCCCGGGTCTTCTCTACCGCACAATCGTTCCGAGCCCTCCTCCGTCTCAGCTGGCTGGGCTTTGTCGAGACTGTCAAGAATATCTACTTCGCTGTAATCCTCCTGGCCGGCATCATTTTCATGTGCGTCAGTGCTCATCAGCTGGGGGACATGTTTGGCACCCAGACTTACCCGGTCACTTATCAGGTGCTCGAAATCGCCGGCGGCACTTTCTCTCTGTTCGTCCTGATCATCATCACTTTTTATTCCGGCGAACTGGTGTGGCGGGAGCGCGATGCCCGGACGCACGAACTCTTCGATTCTCTTCCGCTGCCTACCTGGACGCCGTTTCTCTCCAAATTTCTCGCGCTCGTCTATATTCAAGTCCTGCTCTCGATCGTCGTCGCGCTGACGGCGATGAGCATCCAGCTTTTCAAGGGCTACACCCACCTGGAGCCCGATCTCTACGTCAAGATTCTGGGTATACGGATGCTCGGGTACATCCTTCTCTCAGCGCTCGCTCTTTCCGTACAGACACTCGTTAACAACAAATTTCTGGGGCACGGCGCGATGGTGTTGTACTATCTCTCGAGCGCCTTCCTGGGTCAACTCGGGCTCGAACATAAGCTCTTCGATTACGCCGGTCATCCCGGCTACACTTACTCGGATATGAACCGCTTCGGGCACCAGTTGCGCGGAGTCTTCTGGTTCGATGCTTACTGGATCGTGTTCGCGTTTCTGCTTCTCCTGCTTTCCTACCTGATGTGGGTTCGAGGTCTCGCCGACGACCGGCGCTCACGGCTCATCATTGCCCGGCGCCGTTTCGGACCGGCACAACGCATAGTCGCGGCAGCGGCATTCGGCTCCCTGATCGCGCTCGGCGCCTTTGTCCTGTACAACACCAACGTGCTGCATATCTTCCGCATGCGCACCACGCAGGAAAAGCTCACCGTCCGCTATGAGCACGATTATCGCCGGTATCTGAACCTTCCGCAGCCCCGTATCACCTCCGTGACTTATCAGGCCGATATCTATCCGGATAAGCTCACCATCCGGTTTCACGGCAAATACGGTATCTCCAATAAAACCGGGCAGCCGATCGACCGCGTGTTAGTCAATATTTCCGAGGAAGCCCACATTCACCATTTGGACTTCAATCTTCCCGCCCGTCAGGAGACGAAAGATCTTCCGGTCGACTTGATCGTTTACCGGTTCAATCCGCCTATGGCTCCCGGAGCGTCCGGCGAACTCGCCTTCGATCTCGAATACGCCGCCGTAGGATTTCGGAATGACGCCGGGCCCATGGGAGTCGTCTACAATGGCAGCTTCGTAGATAGTGACGCCCTTCCCCAATTCGGCTACGAGGAGGACAAGGAGCTATCCGAAGACAATACCCGCCGTAAATACCATCTGCCGCCGAAGCCCCGCATGCACGATCTCTACGACGCCGCCGCGCGCCGTAATAACTATATTTCGCAGGATTCCGATTGGGTGACTTTCGACGCCACGGTCAGCACCAGCCCGGACCAGATCGCTCTCGCGCCCGGCGAACTTGTCCGCGAGTGGAACCAAGATGGACGGCGTTACTTTCACTACCAGACCCGCGGCCGGGTCCTGAACTTCTCCTCCGTCCTGTCGGCGCGATACAAAGTCATGCGTGACCGTTGGAATGACGTCGCGCTCGAGATCTACTATCAACCCGGCCACGAGTATGATCTCGCCAAGATGATGAAGGGGATGAAAAAAGCGCTCGAATATTGCACTTCGAATTTCAGCCCCTATCAGAACAAGACGCTCCGTATCATTGAGTTTCCGCGCTACCGCTCCTTCGCTCAATCTTTTGTCGCCTCGATCCCTTTCTCCGAAGGTATCGGCTTCATTGCCCGCGTCGACCCCACCAGCGACCAGGACGTCGACTATCCGTACTACGTCACGGCGCATGAAGTCGCGCATCAATGGTGGGCGCACCAGGTGATCGGCGGCAATGTCCAGGGCGCCACGCTGATGTCCGAGTCGCTCGCGCAATACACAGCTTTGATGGTCATGAAACACGAGTACGGTCAGGAACACATGCAGCGGTTTCTGAAGTATGAGATGGACAGCTACCTGACGGGCCGGAGTGGCGAGCGCAAAAGAGAACTCCCGCTCGTCCGGGTCGAGAACCAAGGCTACATTCATTACAACAAAGCCAGCGTCGTTTTCTACGCTCTCCAGGACTACGCCGGTGAGGAAATCATCAATCGCGCGCTTCACGAGTATGTTCAGGCGGTCGGCTATCAGGAACCGCCGTACACATACTCTCCCGAACTGATCTCCCGTCTGCGTGCCGTGATGCCGCCGCAATACGCATACGTCATCGGCGACATGTTGGAATCCATTACGTTGTATGAGAATCGGGCGCTCTCCGCGACGGCGAAGAAATTGCCAGATGGATCTTACGACGTGGTACTCAAAGTCAGTGCCAGGAAACTCCGGGCCGGTGAACTGGGGGATGAGCAAGAGATCCCACTCGCGGACTGGATTGATATCGGTGTATTAGACGACCATGGTAAGCCGCTTTATATGCAACGAAACAGGATCGACCAGAAGGAGACCGAGTTCAAGCTCCACGTCAAAGGAGTACCCGCCAAAGCAGGCATTGACCCATGGAATAAGCTGGTCGATCGCGACCCGAATGACAACATCATCCAGGTGACGATGTGACCCCACGTCACAGGCGTGACAACAGAATCCTGCCCTCCGCTCGTCGGGCAGACCATCGTAGTTTGTGGTTTGCCGGCTGCGCCGCAGCCCTTTTCGTAGTTGACGACGGTCCCTCCACGAAAAGGTTGCGCAGCAGCCGTTCTACCGCGCTCTTTCACGGAAGAAGGATGTATCCACTTCACGCAGCGTAGGGAAAGTCTTCGACATATGATCGTGCCACGTCAGATTCTCTTCGTCCATCAGCGACCACAACACTCCCACCCCACACGCGCTGAAACTCAGCCAGCAGCCCGTGAACCGCAGGAAACGGCTTGTGCCATCCGGAGGGAGACCATCGAAATTAATAAGGCGCAGGTCGGTCCATCTCTGACCCGGAGTTTCGCGGCCCGCCAGCGCAAACAGAAATCCATAGAACAGTGTGATGAGAATCAGCGCGCCAAGCAGCGTCACGATATCCAACCGGTCAATTTGTACGGTGCCGCCCAAGGCTTGAAAAATAGCGACAAAAATCCCGTATCCGATCGCGATCATGGCACTATCAAGAAAGGCGGCAACCGAGCGGTGCATCGGCGCCGCGACGAGCGCATCACAGTAGATCTGCGCTTCCACGGTAGTCTTAAGTGTACGAGGAGTTTGCGGAGCCGGCGAGAGGCATTCGAGATCCAGCGATCCTTGCGTGTCGCTGGTGCTCCGGTTGACGCCCTGCTTTCGGACAGTTGGTTTCGCCGCATTCAGCCTTTTAGCAGCGGGACCGTGTGCCATGTCCTGCAGGACCTCAGGTTTGGCTGTGGGCGGCTCCGCTGGCCGTTTCGATTCAAAGGGGATAACGTTGGAAGAAAATTCGCCAGGGAAGAGCGAGGATTGCCGCACAGGTTCGGCGACCGCCGTTCGCGGCCTCCGAAGGTTTTGCGGGATCTCCGCGGTCCCGCTGCTGGTCGCGCTTCTGCGCCGGGGCGCCAGCACCGTTGCTCCCGCGACGGCAAGCCCGTCGAAGGTGATATCTCCCGAGAGCCGTTTGCCGCATCGGCTGCACCGCTCTTCATCCCCCGGATTTTGCAACAAACAGAATCTGCACTGCGTCATGAATTTACCGCGTCGTGGATGGCGTGAAATCTTCGCGACTTTACTTATGCCGCATTACTTGACTCGCTCGAGACATTCTCCGCCAACCCGGCCTTACCATCTGAGTAACATATCCCTAGGTACTTGTCACGGGTTTTTCTTGCAAAATCTTCTTACCGTACTGATTTTCTCATGTTGTTGTTCTGGCGGGCTGTTACTGAATATAGCCCGCGCCCAGGAGCCTACTCCAACGGATGCGTCTACGAAAGTAGATACCGTTGCCAAGGTCGAGCCGGCTGCGGCTCCTAAGCCGGCAGCGGACGTTCCCACCGCTCTTACCCCGGAGCTCAACGTCCGCCCGCCCGGTCCAGGTGTTGTTCGAGGCTGGTGGGACGTTGATTACGACAGTTCGACTACCGAAGGTCACGTCTATCATTTACGCGGACACGCCGAGATCCGCGGTACCGACATGGTTTTCCGTGCCGACGAAATCGATTACGACGAAGACAAGGCCTACATCGAAGCCCGCGGCCACGTCTTCTACCAGAGCTACGCGCAAAGCGAGAAGATCGTTTGCGACAAAATCCAATACTGGGTCAACGAGCAGCGCGGCTATTTCACCAATCCCCGCGGCTATGCGAAGAATCGTGTCTCAACGAAGCCTGGCATCCTGACCTCCGACACACCCTTTTATTTTCAGGGTAAGTTCGCCGAGCGCTTACACGATCGCTATATCCTGCACAAAGGCTTTATCACCGGCTGTAAGTTGCCGAGACCTTGGTGGACCCTGACCGGGCCCACCTTCGACATCGTTCCCGACCAGCATGCCATCGCCCACCGCGCGCTCTTCCGGCTGAAGGGCATCCCGATTTTTTATTTCCCTTTTTTCAATAAGTCGCTGCTGCGCGAACCCCGGCAAAGCGGATTCTTTACGCCCATCTTCGGCAACAGCTCTCGTTACGGATTCATGCTCCACAGCGGCTACTATTGGGCGATCAATCGCGATTATGATTTGAGTTACCGCATCATCGATTACACGTCGCGGGGCTACGATCACACCGTCTACTTCCGCGGTAAACCGACCGACAAAATCACTTTCGACTTCACCTTTCACGGAGTCCAGGATCGCGGCGCCTTGCTTGCTCCCGGAGTTCTGCAAAAACAGGGCGGCTTCAACTTTCAGGGAAATTTCAAGGCCTATCTCTGGGACGGCTGGGAAGCCCATGGTTCACTCGACTATTTAAGCTCATTCCTTTTCCGTCAGTCCTTTACACAGTCATTTAACGAAGCGATCTTTGCCGAAACCCATTCCACCTTTTATCTCACCAGGAAATTTAATAGCTTCGACTTCACCGTGGCCGCGTCCCGTTTGCAGAATTTCCAGGACACTACACCGGGAAATTACGTCATCATCCGCAAAACGCCCGAACTCAACCTGGACAGTACGGATCATCAATTGTTCACCGGCGTGCCGCTCTGGTTCTCACTCGATTCGAGCTTCGCAGCGCTCGATCGCAGCCAGCCCGCTTTTGAAACCCGCCAGTTCACGCCGCGAGCCGACGCGGAGCCGCAACTCAGCTCTGCCTTCTCCTTCGCCGGTATACACCTCGTTCCCAGCTTTACCTTGCACGAAACTTACTACGGCGAAAGCATCAATCCGGCAGGCCAGGTGGTCTCGACGGACCTCACGCGCAACGCTCGTGAAGTCAACGTCGATCTGGTGCTGCCGTCAGTCGAGCGCATTTTCAATAAGAAAACTTTCATAGGAGACAAGCTCAAACATGTAATCGAGACGCGGGTGCACTATCGTGATATTACCGGCGTCAATGACTTTTCCAACACCGTTCGCTTCGACGCCATCGACTTACTCTCGGACGACAACGAGGTCCAGTTCTCGATTATCAATCGCATCTACGCCAAACGCGGCGACCATGTGGATGAGGTCGTCACCTGGGAACTCAGCCAGGCCCGCTATTTCGATCCCACCTTCGGCGGCGCAGTGATTCCCGGTCAGCGGAATGAAGTACTCGCCACGCTCGACCTTACGCCGTTCGAGTTCATCGACCGGCCCCGCAGTTATTCGCCGATCGTATCGGAACTGCGGCTCAATCCCAAGAACGGGATCGGTATCGAGTGGCGGGCCGACTACGATCCGTTGCGCGGCCAGATCGTCAACAGCAGTTTCTCGGCTGATTTCCATTTCTCTAAACTGCGCTATTCTGTCGGGCACAACGACGTCGCGGGATATGATCCCAAATATGCGCCCGACGTACTCAATAAAACTTTGTTCCCGAAGGCCGATCAAATCCGCGGCACCATTGGGTACGGCGATGGCAACCGTCGCGGTTGGAACGGCGCGTTCACCGCGTCGTATGATGTGCTGGCTGGCGAGACCCAATATATGGCCGGTCAGGCGACCTACAACACGGACTGTTGCGGCTTCAGCTTTCAATGGCGCAGGTTTACCTTTGGTACTCTAAACGATAACCAGTTCCGTGTCGCGTTTACGATCGCCAACGTCGGCAGTTTCGGAACACTCAAGAAACAGGAGAGACTATTCTGATCACGCAAAGTGCCAGGGCCGCGGATGCGGATGTAATCATGCGGCTGTACGAGTTGCGCCGCGAAGAGAAGATGCGCTCGGCGCGCAGTTGGTTTTTCGGCAAATTCAAAGGCGTCCAGTCGCTCGAAGATTTCGCAAAGATTGCCCCTCCCGGGTCGGACGAGAATGCCTATTTTCGGATGGTGGTGACTTATTGGGATATGGCCGCCGGGTTCGTCAACAGCGGCGCCGTCAACGCTGATTTGTTCTTTCGCAGCGGCAACGAAATGTTGTTCGTGTGGATTCGCATCAGCGAAGTGGTCCCGGAACTTCGCAAGTCGCGCGACAATCCGTTAATGTACGGCGACCTGGAGCAAGCGTCGGAAACGATGATCAAATGGCTAACGGATCGGGCCCCCGGCTCTTTCGAAGGCTTCCGCAAAATGGTGCTGGCGTAAGAATCTTGTCCGTCCGTAAGCCCCGGCCCGGCTGTGTCTTTCCCGTGGAACAGGCTTCAGCCTGTCCGTCCTCCCGTGCTGGCGTTTGGCCAGCCCGCGCAGCACACTTTCCCCGATTGTAACCATTCTGAAATTGGGGCCTCCATTTGCAAGTTCAGCAGCGGGAGGAATCATGGCGCAGCCTGTGCAGGACAACGCGGCCCAACTGAAAAAGATGGATGATGCCGATGTCGGCAATGTCCACTGGAAAATCATGTTCATCTCAGGCATGGGCTTTTTTACCGACGCCTATGATCTGTTCATCATTGGAGTGGTTCTTGCCCTGCTGAAAGACGAGTGGCATCCTACCCCGCTCGAGGTCGGCCTGATCACTTCAACTGCCCTGTTGGCCTCGGCGGCAGGCGCCCTGGTCTTCGGCCGCATCGCAGACATGTTCGGCAGGAAGCGTATTTACGGATATGAATGTCTGGTTCTGGCAATCGGTGCGATAGCGTCCGCACTGTCTCCGAATATTGTCTGGTTGATCGTCTTTCGCGTTGTTCTAGGCCTCGGCATTGGCGGGGACTACCCCGTGAGCGCCACCATCATGAGTGAGTATGCAGGCAAACGGACTCGCGGCATGCTCGTTACTCTCGTCTTCTCGATGCAGGCCGCCGGCCTCGTCCTCGGGCCATTACTCGCAGCGGCTTTACTCTCGACGCCTCTCTCTCACGACACCATCTGGCGCATCCTCCTGGCATTCGGTGCAGTGCCCGCCATGATCGTCTTCCACGCCCGCCGCAGTATCCACGAAACGCCGCGCTTCCTACTCGCCGCCGGGAAGCAGGACGAGTTCAATGCGGCTACTGAATCGATCTTCGGCGAAGACTCCGGCGAGGCCGAGACAAAGAAGCCGGAAAACGCAGAATCAAACCGAGATACCGAAGCGGGCGCCCGTACTGACTTCTGGGAAGGATTTCATGAACTTGTTGGCGATCGCAAGACCCTAACCTGGTTGATCGGAGCGAGCCTTGCCTGGTTCCTGATGGACTTCGCCTATTACGGCAATACAGTCAGCAGCCCCATGGTGCTCAAAGCCATTGCGCCGCA
>CAVZRE010000059.1:0-61202 GCA_963777595.1 Terriglobia bacterium | reverse complement strand
TCATATCGCTGTGGAATGACCGCCAAGGAAATAGTCTTTCAGGCTCTTCTGCGAAGTTCGGAAATGCGCTCCGAACCAGGTAACTCCGGCGAGGTAGGCCACTATGATGGCAAGATCAAAATAGCGCATCGGAGCAAGATTCATTTGACTTTTTGCGAGGTTCTTATAATCTTATACTAAATGGCCATGCGAACGATTCCTCCGATTCTTTTTCTTTTCCCCGCCACTGTGACTCTGGCGAGTAGCAAAACGATTACGGGGCAGGACGCCCTCGTCCAGCGGAACTACTCTCCCTCGCTTGGTCCCAAACGCTAACGGCATTTCTAAAATCTGACTCAGGAGGCCTATGTCTGCTACCCGCTATTACGAAAAAATCGACGACCTGCTTGCCCGCATCCACACCACTCAAGAAGACGCCATCGTGAAGGCCGGAAATCTCTTCGCCCAGGCGATACTTGCGGGTAAGCGCGTGTATCTCTTCGGGAGCGGCCATTCCGTCATCCCGGTCCTCGATATCTTCCCACGCTATGGAAGCTTCGTCGGGTTTGTGCCGCTGTACGATCCGCGATTGATGTGGTCGAATGTAGTCGGACCGGGAGGCGCCCGCGAACTCTTGTGGCTAGAGCGCCGGGAAGGGTATGCGGAAGTCTTTCTGCAAAGCTATCCCCTTAGCCCGGGCGACTGCATGATGGTATTCTCCCATGGCGGCCTGAACGCCGCCCCCATCGAGGTCGCCCAGATCGCGAAGGACAAGGGACTTCACGTGGTCACCGTTTCTTCGCTCCGTAACTCGAAAGTGGCCAGTTCCACTCATTCAACCGGTAAGGTCCTCTCCGACTTTGCCGATGTGGCTATCGACAATTGCGTTGAACCCGAGGATTCTCAGGTGGATATCGGCAGGCCGGAGAAGGTGGCGGCCGGTTCAACTATGGCCGCGGTTTTTATCGCCATGTCGCTGGTAGCCGAGACGGGTGCGCAACTGGCCGCGAACGGTTATCAGCCCGTAACGTTTGTTTCTCCGAACGTGCCGGGAATTGCAAAAGATCACAATCAAAAGGTTTTTGAAACTTATGCCAAGAGGCTGCATGAAGGCTTTTGAGGCAATGGCCGTCCGCATCCTGTTATTCGGGTTGGCGTTCGCAGGATATGCAGTGGCGCAGGTGAAGACCGGCATCGATGTCCTGGTAGCGGAAAACTTCGCGCCTCTGGCTGGCAAGCGAGTGGGACTAGCCACCAATCAGACTGGCGTTGCCGCAGATGGACAGCGCAATGTAGACCTTTTCGCCCACGCCCCAAACCTCAAGCTGACTGCAATTTTCTCGTTTGAACACGGCCTCGAGGGAACCCGCGAGGATAACCATATCGAATCGACGGTCGATCCTGCTACTGGTGTACCGATCTACAGCCTCTACAACGGAGACGTTCGCAAACCCTCGCCCGAAATGTTGAAGAATGTCGACGTCCTGGTCTATGACAAACAGGATAATGGGGCCCGTTTCTATACCAGCGTGACTTCTATGGCGTACCTGATGGAAGCCGCCGCGGAGCATCACATCCCCTATTACGTCCTGGACCGCCCCAACGGCATCAACGGCGTCGACGTGGGCGGAACTCTGCTGGATGCGAAGTACGTTTCCTTCGTGACTTATATGCCTGGATGGCCGATTCGCCACGGCATGACGATGGGCGAAATGGCGCGTCTCTTCAACGCCGAAAAGAAACTCGGCGCCGACCTTCACGTCATTCCCATGCAGGGATGGAAACGATCTATGTGGTTCGACCAGACCGGTGAAGAATGGGTCAATCCTTCGCCCAACATCCGGAACCTTACCGAAGCGATTCTCTATCCCGGTACATGTTTGCTCGAAGGCAAATCCGTGTCGGTCGGAAGAGGTACCGATACGCCGTTCCAGATGATCGGTGCGCCCTGGTTTCGCGCCCGTGAAGTGGCGGCTTATCTGAATGCGCTTAATCTGCCGGGAGTGCGCTTCGTTCCGCGTAGATTCCGGCCCTCCGCCTCATTGTTTAAGGGACAGGAGTGCCAGGGTCTCGACATACAACTCGTCAACCGGGAGGTCTTCGATCCGGTCCTGATGGGTATGGAATTGCTCGCGGCCGCAATCAAGTTTCATCCCGGAAAAATCGAGCCGACCATGCGCCTGCTGGGCAGCGATGAGGTCCTCGCGAAACTGCGTTCAGGGGAAAGCGGACGCCAGATTCTGGAAGAAGCACGGCCGCAACTCGACCAGTTCAAGAAACTCAGGGCAAAGTACTTGATCTACTGATGGGGTAAAGCATGATTCAGCGCCTGATTTTAGTCGTGGTTTTCGGCTGGCCCACTCTCCTGTGGGGAGCGGAGGCCATCGAGCATCCATTTTCGGGAATTACCTACATTGCCCGCGCTGAGACGACTCCTGTCGGCCGGAGCATGCACATCGTGACAATCGATTTGACCACGCCCGGCATCCATTTCAAGCTCACTCCCCATGGCGGTTCGCTCGACACCATCCGTCAGACCACGCTTGACTTCTTGAATCAACAGCACGCCCAAGTCGCCATCAATGCGCACTTCTTCACTCCGTTTCCGTCCGCCAGTACCGCGGCCCATGTGATCGGGTTGGCCGCCTCCGACGGCGCAGTCTACTCCGGCTTCGAATCGCCTGAGCAGTCCTTCGCCATTGTGGCGTTCGCGCCCGCCATCAATATCGACCCCATGAATCACGCCGGCGTCATCCACTACGACCCGCGCTTCGGCGATGGCCGGCATATCCGCGAACACGTGAAATTATGGAACGTCGTAGCCGGCTCGGCACAGATTATCACGAACGGGGTAAAGACCATCCCCGATTACAAAGATCAGCAACATCCCAACGGTTTGCTTACACCGGGAAGTCCCAGCCATTTCTCCAATAGCGACTCCTGGTACGATCGCCTTCAAGCGCGGACAGTCATCGGTCTCACGCGGGACGAGAAGACGTTAATCCTGTTCACGGTGGATAAAGCAGGCGGCAGCCTTGGGATGAAACTGGGCGAGATCGCGGACCTGCTCCTCAAAGACTATCGGATTTACAATGCCCTGAATCTCGACGGCGGAGGATCGACCACTTTGGCAATGGAGAATCGAGCGACCCACACCGGCGCCATCGTCAACACCTCTTCCGACAAACATCCCAACGGCCGTGCGGTGGCCAGCAATCTCGCGGTTTTCGCCGACGAAGCTGCAGCCCCTCGCTAGTCAGCGCCCGTCACCAATCTGCCACGTTCTTCCTGAATTGGAGCCCGCTGCCTGAAGACGGATCGCAAAGCGGCGATTACGCTGACGTTCCCGAAGACTGCGGCCCCAGCTCTTCCGCTAACGGCCAGCGCTGTTCGAAGAGAGCCTTCATGGCCTCCGCCATGCCGGCGTGCGTAAAGACAACAGCGGTCCAATTGGGCCGCGAAATGACTGGATCGAGTAATGCGATCAGACCTTCCGTGTCATCGAATAACGCCAACTTCAACGGCAAAGACGAGGCGAGGCGTACTTGTATACCGGCCTGCTGGTAAGCGGTCAGGGTGCGGAGTTGATCGTCGAGAAGAGTGTGTGCCTGCACGAGAAAACGGCAGCGTAGGCCGCGACGCGCCGCATCGACGATCAGGCTTTCGTGGAAAAGATCGGCGGCATACGGAGGGCACAGAAATTCGAGATAATCACGCCGGGCCGCTGCCAGCATCCGGCGGAATTCAGTGGCCGTCTGCGCCGGGTCCGTCACGATGCGCAGATAGTCAAGAGTGCCGCGCCCAACCTGTCCTTCGCTGTATACGTCTTTCAATTCGTCAATCAGCCCCGCAGCGGTTTGGGATTGTTCGGAAAGTTCGTGCTCCAGCGATTGTCTGCGGCGCAAAAGATAGGAAGGGACCGCCATCGCTGGTTCAACAGCCGAAAACAGTTTCGTCTTCTCCTGAACCACTTGCGCAAAGCCCTTCTCGACGAGGCTGTCCAGAACTTCATATACCTTCTGCCGGGGAACATGGGCGCGCGCCGCCACTTCCAAAGCTTTAAACTGAGGATGGCCAAGTAATACCAGGTAAGACCGTGCTTCGTAAGCGTTGAGACCGAGGTGTTGAAGCCGTCGCCAGAAGCGTTGATACTCAAGATCTGAAAATTCTGCGGCCACAGACTAAACATTATCAAACAATGTGCCGATTAACTGCTTAGAAGACTGAGATGCCAATCGAACGGCGGCTTGGTAGATCAAGAGTTACTACGTACGACTCAAGTAATGGAGTACGTATTACCTTTGGCATTAAAAAAGTATAAAGACATTGACGCTAGTACTACTAGGACTCTAGAATCATAGGTAACGGGTACAGTGAAAGGTACGGGAGCTAACCAATGAGCACAAACCGAGTTCCGATCTCAATCAATACGGCAACTGGTGGTCCGGGGAGCGGAAACCGTCCTTCAACCACGCCCGTCGGGGATGCGAGTCAGCGGATTCGAATTCTCATTGCAGATGACCACCTGCTGTTCAGGGATGGCGTGCGCAAGCTGCTTTCGGCAGTGCCGGACTTCAATGTAGTGGCTGAAGCGGGCCACGGAGATGAAGTTCTGGAGATGACCGCCCGGCATCAGCCCGACGTTGTTCTGCTGGATCTCACCATGCCTGGACAGGACGGTCTGATTACTCTGCAGCGTTTACGGTCAGCTCATCCCGACGTCAAAGTCATACTTCTGACCTCATCCGAAGAGCGGGATGAAATGTTGCAGGCAGTGCGCTTCGGGACTGCTGGGATCGTTCAGAAAAGTACTCCGACGGAGCTGCTCATCAAGAGTATCCGCAAGGTACATGCCGGCGAGATGTGGCTGGACCGGAACACCACAGCCGAGGTGGTCCGCCAGTTCGCTTCCAAGAACGAAACACCCAAGCGAATCGCAGGGCGCGAACGCGACTCGAACTCCTTGAGCACCCGGGAACGTGAGATCGTCGCCTTAGTTGCGCAGGGCTATAAGAACAAAGAGATGGCGGAGAAGATGTTCATCAGTGAACAAACTGTGAAGAATCATCTGCACAATATCTTCGACAAGCTCGGAGTTTCCGATCGACTCGAGCTGGCGCTTTACGCGATTCACAACAATCTCCACTTGGGTACTTAGCGACTGAGCGGGGTTCATTAGTTTGAGACAATTTGTAACCCGTCCGGCTTCGTTGGGTTTTGCAGTAGTCCATCGATTGATATAATCGGACTCGTTAAGGAGAGGACATTTTCATGAGCACAACCATGGTTCAAGTCATCTGCGGAATCCTCGCAGTGGTCCTGGTCGCAGTCGTCATTATGCGCCGTAAGGGCAAGAAAAAAGAAGAAGAAGATTTTTAGAGCCGCGGCCCTGGGTTGTTGGCAGCGTCGGGAGTCCGCCACAAGTCTGGTGGACTCCCCCCGACCCTTGTAGAGTAGGCCTTTGGCCTGCGTTGACTTCTGCCACAGGCTGCTAACGCTTACATGGTGCGAGTAATTTTGTTCAACGTGCGCGGCTTGTCGGGATCCAGGCCTTTTTCGAAGGCCAGGCAGGCTGCGAGCAGTTGTGCGGGGACGATGTAAGGAATCGGCGTCAGTAGCTCCGGCAGTTTCGCCGGGATGCGGACCACGCGAGACGCGGATACCGATTTATTGGCTTCATCCGTGATCACGACGGTCTCGGCGCGAAGCAATTGTAGCTTGGCAATAGTGTCCTTCATCCCCGGCCAGGTCACCCCCGACGGAGCGAACACAAACATCGGAAAGTTAGCCTCGACGAGAGCGATTGGGCCATGCAGGAAATCGGCCGACGAGAAACGCTCGGCCACTACGTAACAAGTCTCCATCAGCTTCAGCGCGAACTCGAACGCGTTTGAATAATTTAATCCTCGGCCCACCACCACCGCATGATCCATGAACCGGTAACGGCCGGCGAGATTTGTCATTTCGTCTTCCAGTTTGAGCGCCTCCGCGGCGAAGTCCGGAATACGCCGCAAATCCTCGATCTTCAAATCACCGCCGAGAGCATAGGCAATCAGGTAAAGGAGCATAATCTGCCCCGTATAGGTTTTTGTCGCGGCGACACTGCGTTCCTTTCCCGCCCGAACAAGAAAGACGCGCTCCGCCAGTTTAGCCAGTGAGCTCTTTGCTTCGTTGGTAATCCCGACCGTCATCGCTCCGCGTTCGCGCGCATTCCGAAGAACCTCGTTCGTATCCGTCGACTCACCAGATTGTGAGATAGCGATTACCAATGTGTCCGTCAAGTCGAGCTGTGCGCGGTACAACGTGTGAACCGACGCCGCGCAGAGTGAGACCGGAATTCCAGTAGTGATCTCCAGAAGATAGCGGCCAAACTGGGCCGCGTTGTCGGATGTCCCGCGGGCCACCAGGATGATCAGACGCGGCTTCCCTCGGGACAGGGTATTCTTGAATTTCTCGGCGTGCGGCAGTTCGGCGCGCAAAGTCCGCTCCAGGGCTTCGGGTTGATGGCGGATCTCTTCAAGCATCTTCGACATAAGCTTGAGAGTACTATCATCGCCGGAGCGGGTCTGCAGAGCGGGCTCCTGCCTGTCGCGCCGGCTTGCATTTATCTGCGATCCCTCCGCCAGGCAACGCATCGACTGAAGCCTCTGTCACGGCTGGTGAAGAGGACGAGGATTACTGCTGTGGACGGCGCGGGGCAATCATGGAGCCGTCCCAGTGTTCGGTCAGCTTTCCGTCCTTCACGCGAAACGAATCGAACGTAAAGAACTCGTAGAACTTGCCCTCCGTAGTCGGGTCCGGCCGGTACATCTTATGAATCAGGGTCACGATATCGCACTCTGCCGTGACGACCTCGAAAAAATTGGGTGGGCCCGGCATGGCGCCACCATTGAGCCCCGGACGCCGTCCTTGCCCCGGTCCGCCATTTGCGGCGGGCGGAGTCAGGAATGCGGACTTGAACTCTTCATAATCGCTGACCTTGTTCTCTTCCGCGCGCTTCTTGAACTCCGGGTTGTGCTGCTTATAACTGGGATCGGCGAGGGCCACGCGATCGGCCCCTCGGGTGGTAAAGAACGCCATCGCCACCTTCTTGTTCGCCTCGAGTTGAGCGGCTGTTACAGAGCAACCCGGCGCCGGATTCGCCTGCGTCATCGGTGGTTGTTGCGCAGTCGACGATGCGGCGCCCACCAGGGCGGCCGCGAGTCCGATCAATGACACTTTTCGAAAATGCATGAACTGGCTCCTTTGGAAGCTTCGATTATATTCCGCCAGGCGTCAGTTTTTCTGTTCGTGGCACGCGGTGCAGTCGATGGGCGCTTTCTGCTGGCGATGGCACTCCATGCAGGCGCCCATGGAGATATTAGTCTCGCGGAACAAGGCGTCCCGCTGCTCGACCTGGCCGTGGCAGGTCTCGCAGGTCGCGCCGCTCGCAAGGTGCGTCTTGTGGCTGAAGTCTACGTAGCCGGGGATCTGGTAGACGCGCACCCACGGAATGTCGCGATTCTGCGCCGCATAGCCTGCCAGCTTTTGGATGGCCGGGCTGTCGGCCTTGATGGAGGAATGACATTGCATGCAGACCGACGCCGCGGCAATTCCCATGGATTCCCCCGGGTCAGGATTGGCGTGGCACATCTTGCACTTCAATTTCAGTGCCAGATGCTGTTTGTGGCTGAAAGGTAGCGGCTGCGCAGGCGGCGGAGGGGGCGCTGAAACCGCGGCCTGAAAAAACCAAAATAGCGCGGCAATCATAGCGTCCCGGTCCGCATCTGGTCTGCCATGTAATCCGCCGCGCGCATCGAGAGAGCCAGAATGGTTAGCGTTGGATTCTGCGAGCCGCCAGACACGAAGCTACTGCCGTCGACTACGAAAAGGTTCTTGATATCGTGGCTCTGATTCCACCTGTTGAGCACTGACGTCTTAGGATCGTTACCCATCCGGCACGTGCCGATTTCGTGAATACTCTCGCCTGGCGGTACCATGTGCGGGTGCTTGGCAAGAACCTCGAAGCCGGCGGCCCGGCAAACTTCGTCGAGCGTGTTCATGGCATCCTTGGCCATCTCGAATTCGTTGTCGGTATACTTCTGCTCGATGTGCAGCGCGGGGATTCCCCAGGCATCCTTCACTTCTTTGTCGATCCGGACATGATTCTCTTTGCGCGCCAGTACCTCGCCCATCGCGGTCATGCTGAAACTCGGCGCCGGCATCGCGCGCAATCAGCTTGCGCAACTCCTCACCATAGGCAGGATAATATTTCGGGCTCGGCGTTCCGCCGCTTCCGAAATCGACCGAATAGCCGCGGATGAAACGCTTGTCCTTCTCGCGGGCTTGTCCAGATTGCGGAAGCGCGGAATGTAGCCGCCGCCGCCCATCAGGCCGCGATGGCCCTTGCCGTCGCGCGCTTCCGGCACCACGGCCTGCACGATATTCTTTACGTAGAACTGGTCGTGCAGATAGTGGCCCAGGACGCCGCTGGAATTCGCGAGCCCTGAATTGAGCAGCAGCCGCGTGCTTTCGAGGGTCGACGCGCCCACCACCACGACGCGCGCCTTGGCGTGGAGTTCGCGCCGCGAGTGCCGGTCGACGAAATTGGCGCCGTTGACCAGGCCTGTGTTTTTGTCGACGGTCAGTTCGCGAACCATCGGCGTTCGGGACGATGGTGAGATTGCCCGTGGCGAGCGCATCCGGCAGCAGCAGGTTCGCCGAACTGGCCAGTTGGCCGGTGGCGCGGCGAGCCTTTGTGGTCGGGATCGCCGTGCTGCTTGCAGGCGCCGACGAAGCGCGCCACGCTTTCGCTATCGGGCGAATTGTCTTCGAGGAAATTGCCGTCGGGAATTTGCGGGATCCCGTCGCGGCGTCCGGCGACCCGGAAGAGCGGCTCGGCTTTGTCGTAATAGGGCGCGAGATCCTGATAGCGGACCGGCCAGTTCTCGCCGAAGCCGTCGATATCCTTCGCCGCGAAGACGTGATCGCTCAGCCGCCACGACGCGCGACCCCACATCATAGTCTTGCCGCCGATCAGTCGGGCACGCACCCAGTAATAGGGATCGCCCGCGGGATAGGTGTAAGGATTCTGCTTCTCGTCCGCCCATAGGTTGGCGTTGAACTCACTAGCCTGGGTGACGTGAGGGAAGCGGCCGGGCTGCCCGAAGCCGCGATAGGGAAGTTCGTAGACGGGCTTGAGCGCGCGGTCGCGGGTGAAGTCGACGGCGCGGGCCGGCATCGAGCATCAGGCAGCGGATGCCTTTGCGGGTGAGGGTGTAGGCGACCATGCCGCCGGATGCGCCCGAACCGATGATGAGGACGTCATAATTATTCATCGCGGTCACTCAGTAGATGGGATACCAGAATTCGCCCAGACCGCCGGCCCTGCGGCTGCCTCTGGATGCGACTGAAATGAACTCGTAAGAGTTGTGCGTCGCTTCCGAGATGTCGGCCTTGGCTGCGCGCAGAAAATTCTCGAGCGGATCGGACGGATCTTCGTACGTCCAAGGCCGCCGCAGCGGTTCGAGAATCGCAGCCGCTTGCCCTCCATCGAGCGCGGCGAAAGGCTGGCTGTAACGGTGCGCACTGTCGGAATTTAGGCGGTCGAGTCCGGTGCGGTAGAGGGTCTGACGCGCGGGCGGGGATTGACTGAGCAGGAAATCGAGGAACTCCGCCGCGTGGGCCTCTCGCGCGCCCGGAGTCTGACCCGCGGCAGGCTCGAAAAGATCTCCCAGGTGCGCGAGGGCTGCAAACTGATCCTTGGTAAAGAAGCGTGCGACCGGATCGGCATTGGCGTCCGCGACGGTAAGTTCTACCTTGGGTGCGTCTTCAACTGCCCGCGGCGGTTCCTTAGGAGGAGTTTGCGCCGGCAATGCAGCCGCTGCTGGGGCGGCCACGAGCGTTTTCAGGACCGTTCGACGATTCATAGGATTGCGGCTTTATTTTATCGCGAAACGGCCCGCATTCACTCGACCCAGGTTGTCAGACCCAGGTTGTCAGACACAGGTTGTCAGGCGAAGAGGCCGTCAATGGGAAGCTGCCAGCCGGGGAAGAGCGGAGAAACGAGCGTGTCGCCGGCGCGAAGGACGCGGCGAGCGTCCCCCGTGGCATGAATGTGCACTTGTCGCGTCCGGGGATCGACGATCCAGACCTCTTGCGAACCGAATTCGAGATACTGTTCAATTTTCTCGGCCAGATCTTCGGGGTCGTTGGACGGAGATACGACTTCTACTGCGAGGTCGGGGGCGCCTTGTAGCCATTCATTGTCTGCAGTATTGAGCACGCGGTCCATACGGACAAAGGCCACATCGGGAATGCCAATGAGATCGGGACCATCGAGCGCAAACCCTTCCTGCCCGTAGACGCGTCCGAGATTTGTTTGACGCAGCAGGGGGCTAAGCGAATCGACGACGTTCGAGATAATCTTTCCGCGACCGTGTTTAGCGGGCGGCATTTTAATGAGGACTCCGCGATTAAATTCATGGCGCCACCCGTCATCCGGGAGGGCCAGGAATTGATCGAGCGTCATCAGCGTGCGCGTCGCCATAAGCCTATTGTAAACGGACCAACTTCTCTACATACTTCGCCAGAACGTCGCATTCGAGATTCAGGCGATCGCCGGGTTTGTGGCTGCCGAGCGTGGTGTTGGCATAGGTGTGAGGGATGATCGTTACCGACGCCACACGGTTCTCGATCGCGGCCACCGTCAAGCTGATCCCGTCAATCGCGAGCGAACCTTTGTAGACGACGTAACGGTCGAGTTCCTCCGGAATTTGTACCCGCAGCCACCAGTTTTCACTGCCGAGCGATTCCATGGAAAGCAACTCGCCGGTGCCGTCGACATGACCCTGCACGATATGTCCACTGAGCAGCGTTTGAGGCGTCACCGGCAGTTCCAGATTGACGCTTGATCCTGCGTGCAGGTCTCCCAGATTGCTGGCGCGCAGAGTCTCAGGCGCGAGGTCCGCTGCAAACGATCCGCTGTCAGGATGGAGAGCCGTCAGGCACACTCCATTCACCGCAACGCTGCCCCCTTGTGAGAGCCGCGCGGCGATCCGGCTCTGCACCACCAGCCGCGCGCCGCCGTCGTGGCGGTCGATGGCTTCGACGATCCCCAGTTCTTCAACTATCCCCGTGAACATCTAGCTCCTTTACGACATAAGCTTCCACTGCGAACTCGTCCGGCGCAATCGGATGCAACTGCACGTCGCGCAAGCGAATGGCATCGATGCGCCGCCGCCGTCCGATGCCGCCCGCCATCGACATGGACTGCGTGCCGCCTAGAATCTTGGGCGCGTAATAGAAAAAGATTTTGTCGGCGCACTCCGCTTCGAGGACCGACCAGTTTAAATGGCTCCCGGCCTCAACCAGCACGGAGAGCCATCTCTGCTCTCCCAACCAGTCGATGGTGCGGCGCACATCCGCGCGTCCAAAGGGACCGTCGAACACCAGCACCTTCACGCCGGCCTTTTCGAGCGCTTTCCGCTTTTCGGCGGGCGCCGCGGATGTCGTTACAACCGCGACATCATCCTGGCAACTGGCCACAAGACGCGAGGCAATGGGCAGGCGCAGGCGGGAGTCGAGCACTACGCGAAGCAGCGGATGGCTGCGCGGAAGGCCGCTGCGATCGGTGAGCAGCGGATCGTCGGCCAGCGCAGTGCCGATGCCGGTGAGGATCGCATCGCAGGCGTGACGCAGGCTCTGCACATGCGCGCGTGCGGTTTCGCTGGTGATCCAGCCGCGATTGTCATCCGGCGCGGCGATCTTACCATCCAGCGTCAACGCCGTCTTCAGCGTAACCAGGGGACGTCGCGTGCGCATGAAATGGACGAACGCCTCATTCAATTTCCTGGCCGCAGCCGAACTCTCCTGATGAACCTCGACTTCGATCCCGGCGGCGCGCAGTCGCGCGGAAGCCGTCGCCGGCGACCAGCGGGTTGGGATCCTCCATGGCGGCGACCACTCGCGCAATGCCTGCCGCGATCAGCGCATCCGCGCAGGGCGGCGTGCGTCCCTGGTGCGAGCAGGGCTCGAGAGTGACGTATAGCGTGGCGCCGCGTGCCGCTCGGCCGGCCTGCTCGAGCGCGAGCACTTCCGCGTGCTTCGACGCCTCGCATAGATGTGGAACCCGCGGCCGACAACCGTTCCCTCGCGTACGACGACCGCGCCGACCATCGGATTGGGACTGGTCTGCGCCGCGCCCTTTGCGGCCAGCGCCAGCGCTTCGCGCAGATAATCTGCATCCGCGGCGTTCATGACGCCGGCGCAGCAGCCGACGCGCCGAACAGCGAATCGATGAATCGCTCGGGATCGAAGGGCAGCAGATCGTCCACCTTTTCGCCGACGCCGATGAAGCGGATGGGCAGCGCCAGTTCGCGCGCGATGGCGACCACGACGCCGCCCTTCGCCGTGCCGTCCAGCTTGGTCAGCACGATGCCGGTGACGCCGGAGGTCTCGGTGAATTTGCGCGCCTGTTCCAGGCCGTTCTGCCCGGTGGTGGCGTCGAGCACCAGCAGGACTTCGTGCGGCGCGTCGGGAATCACGCGCGCCGGCGGTGCGGCGCATCTTCTCGAGTTCGGCCATCAGATTGGTTTTGGTCTGCAGGCGGCCGGCGGTATCGACGATGACGTAGTCGATCTTGCGCGCTTTGGCGGCCTGCAGCGCATCGAACATCACCGCGCTCGGGATCGGCGCCCGGTCTTCTGGCGGATCACTTCGGTGCCGGTGCGCTGGCCCCAGACTTCGAGCTGTTCGATGGCGGCGGCGCGGAAGGTGTCGGCGGCGCACAGCAGCACGGAGCGTCCTTCGCTGCGATACATCTGGGCGAGCTTTGCCGATGGTGGTGGTCTTGCCCGCGCCGTTCACGCCGACCACCATGACCACGGCAGGCGGTTCGTTCGACGCGCACGATGGGCCGCTGCGCGCCTTGCAGAATTTCCAGAAGCTGTTCGCGGATTAGACGACTTGAGTTCGCCGGAATCGTTAACCAGATGGCGGGCTACGCGCTCGCGGATGCGGTCGAGAATCTCCTGCGTGGTGGCGACGCCGATGTCGGCGCTGATGAGCGTATACTCGAGTTCATCGAGCAGGTCGGCGTCGATTTTCTTCTGGGCGCCGATGACGTCTTCGATGCGCGAGACCAAGCCCGCGCGAGTCTTCTCAACGCCGCTCTTGAGTTTTTCAAGAAGAGTCGGCTCCTGGGGCACCGAGCCGAAAAGGGTTTGGATCATTCTTTTCTATTGTAAAGTCTTCCCGAAGTGAAACGTCGTACTGCTGGCCCACCTTTCGGTTACAATCTCGAGAAAATTCGTTTGGCGATGGCGATTTGGGCCTCGCGTCCGCCGGGCAGCATGCGTCCGTCGATTTGCACGCTGACGTCTCCCTGGCGGAACATCGAAAGACTCAATAGGGGTCCGAACATGGCTTCGTCGCCGACGCCCTTGACATCTTCGCTCACCAGGTTGGGAGCGCCTCCCGAGCCGCCCTGGCTCTTCACCGCGGCTCCGGTCAGGCCCATGGCAAGCTTAAATGCAGTCATGCTCGCTTTCGCGCTTCCCGATTCGACTTCGATGGTCAACATGGGATCATCACCCGTGCCTCCAACAGCGCCGGTAATGCCGCGAATCATATTGCCGACCTCTCTGGCTTTCGCCGCCTCATCTGTGTTGCCGCCGGTGCTCTCCTCTGCCAGTTTCTTCCTGGCCGCGAGCGCTTCATTCTGCGCGCGCTGCTGCGCTCCGGAAGAGTAGTAGCGGCAAGTGGAGTGGCTCGACTTGCCCGTGCCTTCCGAGCGTTCCACATTGAGCGAAAGAATCTGCGACAGGTCTTCTTTGGTCAACAGCGCGCAGGCGTCAACCCGGCGCGTAGGTCCGTGATGAGTTTCCGTCAGACCATTGAGATCGACGCCTTTGGACATGGCGACTTGTTTGACCTTGTGCCACGCGTACCAAACCCCGCCCGCGGCAAGCAAGCCCATCACACCCAGAATTGCCAGGACGACGAACAGAATTTTGATTCCCGCGCCCGTCTTGGCTGCCGGAGGTAAAGGCTGAGAATACTGTGGTGGTGCGTATTGCATTTGCGGCGGGGGTGGTGGCGGAGCGTAGGCCGGCGGTACGGCCGAAGCGAGTGGGGGTGCTTGATCGACGCGTGCGCCACATTTGGTACAGAAAGCGCCCGTTACCTGGGCGCCGCAACTCTGGCAGAACATCTCATCCTCCGTAAGCGCATGTGGCGCCTGAAGAATATTCTATCTCCGGGTTCTCTAAAAAAGGATGTGAGACATTACTCCCGTCCTATCGCGAGATAGACGGCCGCGGGCAACAGGAAAAGCACCACCGCCATCCCCGCCGCCAGCACGCCATGTTCCACCACCAACGCGAGCAGTGCCTGCGGATCGACGGTTGACAGACCCGATACAAGTGATCGGAGCAACGACTGAAACCAGATCGAGGTTGCGCCAAAGCAGGCGCCCAGCAGGCCGACGACACAAGTTAAGGCAACTACCTGGGTAGCGGTGATGGCATGGCTCGCGACTTCTGAAGCTTCCCGCCGGGCGCGAAGCCGCGCCAGCCACCAGACACGGCCCGCGTCGGGGACTGCTACCGCGGACCGCGTTTCCTCACGCGCACCGTCAATCGCGACAGCAACGCAGGCGACGTCGGCGCAGATCTCGCAGTGCGACACATGGGCACGAAGTTCAGCGTCCACGCGCTCGGGCCACCGCGACTGCAGGACCGCTCCCAGAACGTCGGCTTCGAACTCGCACTCAACGGGTTTCATGCTTCGTCTCCCTTTCGCCCGTCGGACGGCCAAGTAGTCCTGCCAACTTGCGTCGTGCTCGAAACAAAAGAATCTTAAGACTCGAGGGACGCAGTCCCAGCACCTCCGCGATTTCGCGATGCGAATTGCCCTCGGCATACGCCAGCCAAAGCATCGCCCTTTCCCGAGGCTTCAGTCGCGCCATCGCGTTCGTAAAATCCGCAGTGCGCTCCGTAGCGCGAACCTGATCGCCAGCCGGGACGCGCTCGATATCGTCGCCGGCTAGAAAGGTAGGGCGCAGCAAATTGCGTCGCCGCACATCTCGCGCCAGATTGGTGGCAATGCGATAAAGAGAGTTCCGCCGGTGTTCTTCGCTTTCGTGCGTTGCGGCAGCGCGGAGAAAACGGTAAAAGGTTTCCTGCAGAAGATCGTCTGCCATTTGACGGTCTCCTGTGAGCCGGGCAAGATAGGCCCACACCCCGCGCGCCGTGCGATCGTAAAAGACCCGAAATGTCTCTTCATCCATCACGAAATCCGCGCTATCTTCGTGAATGGAATCGAGACGGCTGACATCGGTGAAAGTCACGTCATGAATCATAAGGTAAATCGCATCCTTATCCGCGGGTTGGCTTCGCCGGCATTTCAATCAATCCAAGGCGCTGCGAGATCACGAAAGAGATTATCGCCGATAGCGCAAACCCCAGTCCCAAAGCGATGCCGAGGATTCCAAACGCGCGGACTGGCAGGGAACTCTCCCCGGGAAATTGGGGAGCCATCGCTGCCAGGCCAAGTCCCACTGCGACCGAGACCAGCCCCGCCTGTGCCGACCACAGAATGCGTCCGAGCGGCGCTCCCACGTTTCGCGGACCGGGATCGAGTGTGATAGGCGACGACTCCAGGAATTTCGCTCCGGCCGGCGACTGAATATAAGCCAGCAATTCTTCATTGCCGGTGAAGCGATCCAGCAGTTTCGTATGAATATCGGTTTGCACCTTCGAGAGACGATTCCACCGCCGGTAGTCGATAATGGTCCGGATTAGCCACGTGGCCACGCCGATCGCCAGACCGAAAGCGGCAAAGGTAAACAGGTCCTCCGTCAACCGGTCCCACACACGTTCCGACGGCGTCGACTGACCGCTCCGCCTCTCGCCGGTTTCGCCCACGTAGAACGTCGGATTTCGTGGAATGTCCGGATGAGCGTTCAGAAAACTGACGAGCGCGGGATAGGGCGCCAGAAACGCCTGATTGCTCAGCAAGCTTGGATCGATGATGAGGACTTCTCGCAATGTCGGAGGGTAATGTTCCAGAAGCCGCTGAAATTCCCCCTTGGTGCGCTGTGCGTTAGGTTCCTCGATGGTCAGGACCGGTTGGGGCGCCGTCCTTACCGGCTGGGCGAGGGCCACACCCAAAGAGAGTGCCGCCATTCCCAATACCAGCACCTGCCTGATACCCGTCCAAAGCATTCTGTAAACTTCCTCTCTGCCCGTTAGTACGCGGAGCATCGGGAAAGGTTAACAAAGGCTGTTGGTCTCCTTACGGCCAGGTTTGAGGCATCATAGCTAAAGAGTCTTGAATGTGGCGTCGCCGTCACGATATTCAGCCATCGATACGCTACGCGGAGCGGTCATGGTTATCATGGCCCTTGAACATACGCGCGATTTCCTGTCGCTCTCCGCCATGTCCTTTTCGCCGGAAGATCTTAGTCGGACTACGCCCGCTCTTCATGACCCGCTGGATTACCCACTTATGCGCGCCGGTCTTCATGTTCACCGCCGGCTTAGGCCTCGCTGCTCATCCTTCTATGCCCGTGCTCGCCTGTAGCGCAGCTCTCCACGTTTCTCCTGTCCCGCGGCGACTCTGCTACACAATTGTCTTCATGGTATTCGGCTTCCCATCCTTCACCAAAATGGCGCATTCCGGTTTGCGGGCCTCATATTTGCAGTGGCCTATCCCGTCATCCCGTGGTTTGCGGTCATGGCGGCGGGCTATTGCTTCGGCCGGATCTATCGCTGCGAACCAACGGTACGTCGGCGACGGATACTGAGTATCGGACTCGCAATGACGATTCAGTTCGTTCTGTTGCGGTGGATGAACCTCTACGGCTACCCGTCCCATTGGTCCGTGCAAGGATCAGGCCTTTTCACTTGGCTCTCTTTTCTGAGATGCACCAAGTACCCGCCCTCCCTGGATTTCCTGCTCATGACGCTGGGGCCGGCGTTGATGTTCCTGCATACCTCGATCGTTTCCAGTTCACCGTGACGAATCCGCTGATGGTCTTTGGGCGCGTGCCGCTGTTCTACTTCCTGGTTCACTTCTACACCATCCGTCTGGTGTCGGTCATCCTTGCCTGGCTGCGTTACGGCAATATCTCATTCATGTTTGGACCGCTGCCATCCATGGGAGGCCCGCTGATCCTTTCCTCCGGGCTTCGGCTATGACTTGTGGGTGGTTTATGTGCTGTGGATTTCGATCGTAGCATCGCTTTATCCGCTGTGCCGCTGGTTTGCCGGCGTCAAGGCGCGGCGGCGCGATTGGTGGCTCAGTTATCTGTAGCGATACTCTGGTAGTGACGCATGCCCATCCGTTTGGCCGCTCGCGCGTTGTTTCTCGCAGCGGCCGCCCTTACGCCCGTCGCGGCTTACAACCCACCTGTCGACACAGCCGGCACCTTGACCGTCCGCATGAATGGTCCCGCGGAGATGAACCAGACAGGCGTCGCGATGCCCGTCAAAATCTCGCTGGACAATTTCGGAACGGAGCCAATTCACGGTCAACTGCGCGTGACGGCGATCGACGGCTGGACTGTCGCGCCCGCTACGGTCGATTTCCAGGTCGATGCTAAAAAGTCGAGAGAGTATGGCTTCAGCGTGACCGCCAAGCCGGGGAGCTATAGCGCTCTTTATCCGATCCATGCGTTTGCGGAGTTCACTTCTGGCGGAGTCGCGCGAGTGGCGCATCCGGTGCTGATCGTCAAAACGGAATTCGCGGACGCGCCCGTGGCGAAACGTTCCATCCCATGGAGTCCGACGGAGATTGCGCCAAATTCCGGCTTTGCGGTATGGCGTACTCCGGTCCGGAGAGTGCTGCTGCAGGTCTTCGGGAAAGACGCTCGCACCCTGCCGGCGGGTTGGGAAGGAACCGACCTGGACACCCATGCCCACGCTCAGTTCGGTACCAGCATCAAACGCGGCGACACACGCGAGTGCATCAGCATGCACGAGCCTTATTTCAAGGGCGCTGGAACAATTCTGGCGGAATACCCGCTGACGCTGCCCCGATCGATGCCGATCAAGCTTCGGTTCGCGAACGCCGTGCGCGACGATACCCCCGGACAAGCTGCCTGGCGATGGCGTCACATTTCCGCGTCCGTGTACTTCCGTTCGATGCGGCGGAAGGAAAGCAGGGCGAAGTCGTGTTTGAGAGGCATACCGCTGCCAAAACGTGGCAGGATGGCGAGGCCGATCTTTCACGCTTTGCAGGCCGGCGCATCAGGCTGCAACTCGAGTCCCATCCAGGACCTCGGAATAACACTACCAACGATTTGTCTTATTGGGCCGAGCCGACGATTTCCGCCGGAACCCCTCCCGCTGACGTCACAAGTGCGCCAGTGTGGCACGCCCTGGGGCCGCGTGTGCGGGTGTCTCTCGGCGCACGTGGACTGCTGGACGGTGTGGTGGACTTCGCAAACGGCGTCAGCTTTCATGGTTTTCAGGTTCGAGTACTGGGCGATGCGCTCGAAGACTGGCGCTCTCCCTCCATATTGACGAACGTCCACGAGGAGTCGACCGGTGATCGCTTTCGCGTGCGTCATTCGTTTCGCAACTGGGCGGGGGCTTTCGATCTGCTCGGAGAACTCTCGTTTGATAAAAACGCCCTGCGCGTTCACTGGAAATTAGAGAACACCCCGGCGCCTCAACCGTGGGTTGCGATCTATCTGGAAAGCGTTGGACCAGGCCCGTGGAGCCGGATGGCGCGGAGAGTCTATGCGGGAGACGGGAACGTCCTGCAAGATCCGGCAGCTTTCAGCCTTCCTTTCGACGGACATCGCCTCTCCACCTCCTACGCCGGCTTCGATTTCGCGGAGGGCCTTTCGATGTTGGAAGCAGTCGACGTCCCGCCCAACCAGCTTGATGTCGATCCCAAAACCCGCACCTATTCGTTACGAGCCGCGCACGAGCAGACCATGACATTTATCCCGAGCCGCAACGCCTGGGAAGCAGTGAAACTGTGGCGTGAGATGAACGGTTTGCATGCAGCCGGCGGCGTCCGCAAACTCGCGGGCCGCTTCGTCTTCGATTTGTGGGGCGGCAACTTTGTGCCATCGGAGGCCGCGCTCGCCCACGCGTTTCACTATGGGCTGACCGATGCGATGGTCGTGTGGCATAACTGGCAGCGATGGGGCTACGACTACCGTCTGCCGGAGATCTTTCCACCCAATCCCAAGCTCGGTTCCACGGAAGATTTCGCAGCGCTGGCCGCGGAGTGCAAGAAGAACGGCGTCCTGTTCGCTCCACACGACAACTACATCGACTACTATCCCGATGCCAGGAATTTTTCGTACGATGAGATCGCGTTCAGCGCCAACGGGCTGCCGGTGAAAGCATGGTTCAACAAGGGACGCAATGCGCAATCGTACCGCTGGCGTCCCGACCTTCTGCATCCGGTGGTCGAGAGCAATCTGCTCCCCCTTCGTGCGGCGATCGCGCCGACCGGCTATTTCATCGACGTGTGGTCATCCATCGATCCATACGATTACTGGACTCGCGACGGCGCATTTCACGACCGGCTCTCGACGCGCAAGGTCTGGGCCGACACCTTCACCTGGATCCGCAGCACCCTGGGCGACAACGCACCGCAGATATCGGAGAGCGGCCACGACCAGTTGATCGGCGCGCTCGACGGTGGTCAGGCGAATCATTTGCGCGTCGACACGCCGCCGGCAGGGGAAATGAACTGGACCGTCTGGAATATCAAGGCTGGCGACGCCGAGCGCATCCCCTGGTTCGATGCTGCGCACCACGATCGTTTCGTCCTTCATGGCGCAGGGTATGAAAACCGCTATGCGGGAGGCCTCGATACGTCCATGCACGGCATCTATAGCGACGACTACATCACTACAGAAGTCCTCGACGGTCATCCCGCGATGGTTTCAGCGCCTATGGGCCGCGACGTCGTCCGCAAATACTGGCTGCTGCACGATGTCATGCGCGGTCTGGCTTTAGCGCGTTTCGACAGCCATGAGTTCGCGGCCGGCAATCTGCATCGCCAGCATGTGAAATGGGAGAACGGCGGCGAGGTGTGGGTGAACCGCGGGACTGACGATTGGACTGCCAACGGGCATACGCTACCGCAGTATGGATTCTATGCTCGCGTACCGGGTCCGGATGGTTTGGCGGAAGCGGCGATTGAGCGGCGCGACGGCGTGATCGTCGAATGGTCCCGGACACCGCACTCCGCCTATTCGAACGCGCGGCCCGTACATCAGCGATCAGTTGCCGCTGAAGGTTTCGTTGGGCGGCATCGAGGATCTCGGCAACCGGCAGTTCCGCTTGTCCTTGAACTGGAATGCTACCGGGCCGGTTCCGGACGGCTATCGGATTCTGGTCCACTTTACGGATTCGGCGGGGAAGATCCTTTTTCAGGGTGATCACAGTGGGCCTGGGCCGACCGGGCAATGGCACGGCGAATTTCGGACGTCGGTGGTGGTGGGCATCCCGGTGTCACTTCAAGCGGGAACGCATTTCGAAGCGCGCGTTGGGCTCTACACGACTAGCGGACCTCGTGCGCAATTGACAGGATTTAGCGACGACCAGCATCGCCTGCGTCTGGCAGCCATGGATTGGACGGGCGCGGCGGTTTCATGGAAGCCGATCGCTGTACCGCCGAATCCGTTTTCGACCCGCTTCAATCAGGATGGCCGTCCCATCACCTTCGACCAACTCACGACAACAGGCGCAGTCCGAATCACCAATGAACCGGCTGGGACCTTCCTGACGCCACTACCGGGAGGTGGCGCGTTCGAAATTCGCCTTCATGTCGGGAACGCGCCGCGCGTAGTGGAGGCGCTCAGCGAATCGGGCGGGGTGCTGTCGCGGCCGGCACTACGGTTCGAAAATGGCGCGGTGGTGATCGAACGGGATCCAGCCGTATTCGCGTACAGGCTGATGGAATAGAGCAGGGTGCTTGCCGTAGCCTCGGGCAGCCCTACTCTCCCACGTAAGCGATGCAGTCGATTTCAATTTTGATATCGGTCATTACGAACTGGCAGACCACGGTGCTGCGTGCGGGCTTATCGACACCGAAAAACTCGGCGTACACTTCATTCATCGCCTTGAAATCCGCGCCATTCGCCAGGTACACGTTACATTTGACCACCTGCGCCAATGTCGCCCCGGCCCCCGCCAGAATGGCCTTAGTGTTGTTCAAGACCAGCCGCGTCTCGTGTTCAATGTCGCCCAGCGACAACTGGTTGGTCGCCGTATCAATGGGTACCTGTCCCGATACGTATACAAAACCGCCCGCCTTGACTGCCGGCGAATAAGGGCCCCGGGGCACCGGAACGCCCGGCGGACTGAGTCTCTCGATCATGTTTTACTGTCCCTCCGCTTCCAGAAATCTCTCGGCTTCAATCGCTGCCATACAGCCTGCGCCGGCGGCGGTAATCGCCTGTTTGTAGACCCGGTCCTGCACATCGCCGGCGTGAAAAACCCCCGATATATTGGTCCGCGCGCCGCCTTGCGACAGAATGTAACCATCTTCATCGGTCGTAATCTGGCCGCGAAATACAGCTGTGTTGGGAGTATGGCCGATTGCGACAAAGAAGCCATCGACGTCCTGGTCCCAAGCGTGATGAGTCATCACATTGCGCAGTTTCACGCCTGTGACGTGGCCTTTTTCGACGTCATAAACATCGTCGACCACCGTGTCGGTCAGAAACTTGATCTTCGGATTCGCCCTGGCGCGGTCCAACATGATCTTCGACGCGCGGAAAGTGTCCCGGCGATGGACCAGCGAAACCTCCGAACCGAAGCGGGTCAGGAAATTGGCTTCTTCCATGGCCGAATCGCCGCCGCCCACAACCATAATCTTCTTGCCGCGATAAAAAAATCCATCGCACGTCGCGCAGGAGCTGACACCCTTGCCGATCAGCTTCTGCTCGTTAGGAAGTCCGACCCAGCGTGCCGATGCGCCTGACGCGATGATCAGCGTACGCGTCTCGATCCACTCATCCTCGACACGAAGCCGGAAAGGACGCTGCGAGAGATCGGCTTCGAGCACCGCGCCATGCATGAAATCGGCGCCGAAACGCTCGGCCTGTTTTTTCATATTTTCAACGAGTTCCGGCCCCAGAATACCTTCCGGAAACCCGGGAAAATTTTCTACTTCACTGGTGATGGAAAGCTGACCGCCGGCTTCATGGCCTTGCACTACGAGAGGCTTCAAATTGGCACGTCCGGTATAGATAGCCGCGGTGTTGCCTGCGCATCCGGATCCTACAATGACGACGTTACGCATGGGTGGGAATTTCAAGCGTATCACGGCGGCGTGGAGGGCTAGGCCTCAGTGCCCTAGGCGAGTCGGGAGTTGTTGCCTCGCCGGCGTCTGCTCTTGCTTCGGATCGCTGCGCCCGGCGTGGTGATGAGCGGGCATCACCATGCCGGTGCCAGGTTGGTTGCGATGCTTTCCTCCGCGCGAGAGGTGCCTTACTTTGACGGCGTTGCTCGAATGAGCGCCAGACGCGTCGACCCTCCGTCGTGCATCTTGGAATTGTAGAAAGAGTGGGCTGGGTAGCCGCTGTTCGTCCAAAGCTGCGCGATTGCGCACCTGCCTTCAACGCATGCAAACTGCAGCACTGCACCGTTCCCGCCCTTCCATTCTTTTTTCGGGTCGTCGTTGGCGCGTATGCTCAGGTAAACTCCGTCGCCGGATTTTGACTCCACCAGCTCGACCTTCGTTTCCCCGTCCGCGGTCTGCACCTTGTAGGTTCCCGGCGCCATCACCTTGCCCGCGGCCTGAAAGGCGAAGGGGACCTCAAACCTCAGTTCCGCGGCCGAAGCCGCACTCGACGCAACCATCCAAGCGGCAGTTGCGAGCATTACGTTCATTGTCAGGTTTTTCATCTTCGTACCCTCCTTATGGGTTTCGGCTGAGAGAGCTTTTTCTTTTGCCTCGTCCGCCTTCACCCGTTAAGCGGTATCCCGAGGCCGAAACTATAACCCGGCAGAAAATTAATTGGAAAATGTTTCGATGCCCCAATTCAGCGCTTCGGAGGGCCTTCCTATTCGCAGTAAATACTGACGCCCTCCGGCGCCCATGCACCCTTTGTGAAAAGCACCCCGCGCAAGTTAGCTGTAGCTAACCGATAGGCCGAAAACGGTCGCCCGCATCTCCCTGCTTCGCTTCTTTCATCTCCTCGCACCCGTCACTCCAAGGCGTTGTGCACCGCCCACATTTCCGTATCTGTGCACAACCATGCACAACCTGGAAACCCGCCTGGACACACTCCAAACCCTCCGGCTGGCACTTAACCGAAAGAAAAGAAACACTCTTATCAGAGATTGGCTTCGATCCGCAAAATCCTGCACCGACCTCTCTTGTGCACAATCGACGGCCGGCCCACATCCGTCCACAGGAGCATACAATAAAAGAAATCTCCCATGACCTTCAAGCAAGCTTTGCTGGCGATCGTCCTGACCACGTCGTTGCACGCCGCGGGATTTCGCGCCTCAGTCGTCAAGGTCGACATCACGCCCAAAACGCCGCAATGGCTCTTGGGTTATGGACCTCGCCAGTCGACCGGTGTGCACGATCCGATCTACACCCGGGTCGTCCTGCTGGACGATGGGCGAACACAGTTCGTTTTGGCGGTCAGCGATATCTGTCTCTACTCACCTGGCCTCTACGATGAAGTTGCCACCGAACTCCAGCGCATCACCGGCATCTCGCGCAAACAATTCTGGTGGTCCGTGACCCATACGCACTCAGCGCCCGAACTCGGTCCGCCGGCAATCTCCAAAGTATTTCTCGCCGGCCGTTTCAATCATGACTGGGATCGCGAATATACGCTACAGGTAACCGCCTCACTCATCCAAGCGATTCGGGATGCCCGCGCCAAACTCGAGCCGGCCCGGCTGCAAATCGGCCAAGGGATGTCGCTGGCCAACATCAATCGCCGTGCCAAGGATGTCGACGGCAAAGTCTCGCTAGGCTTGAACCCGGATGGCCCTGCCGACCGCCAAATCGGGCTGATCAGAATCGAGCGGCCCGACGGCTCGCTGCTCACTCTTATCGCCAACTATGCAATCCACGGAACGGTTCTGAGCGGCGAAAATAAGCTCATCAGCGGCGACGCTCCCGGCATTGTCGCGGCCTATCTGGAACAGAAACTCAACGCCACCGTCCTATTTATTAATGGCGCAGCCGGCAATCTCGCCCCGATCTACAGTGTCTACGCCACTCCCGGCTCAGGCCACTTGACCCAGTTCCGGGTCTTGCTGGGCGACAAAATTCTGCAAGCCAATAGCGCGATTCCCAAGGGCACCGGCGAGGTATCCCTGCATGCGGATGAGATCAGTGTGGAAACTCCCCTGCGCGACGGCCTCGAGTGGCCGCGGGAACTGGCGAATTACGGTCGCGTGGATAGCGCCGGCCGTAAACTGGTGAAACTGCCGCTCCGTTTCCTCGAAATCAACGATACGGTGATCTGGTCCGCGCCGGTCGAGCTGTTCTGCGAGATTGCGATCCACGTGAGGAACATGTCCCCGTTCCCCTCTACGTTTTACTTCGGCTACACCAACGGCTGGTTCGGCTATCTCCCGACAGCGCAGGCCATCGCTGAAGGAGGCTATGAGCCCAACACCTCGCCTTTTACAGCCGCCGCCGAAAGCGATATAACAGAAAAAGTGACCACCTACCTGCAAGGAGCGAAGTAACCCTGTGCGGCAGGCTCTTTTCGTCTGTCGGGTGGGCCTCGCCGCGTTCCTGGCCGCCGCCCTACTCGCGGCCACCAATCCGGAAGCCACCTTCATCGGAGCGCGAGCCAGATACTGGGCCTACCAACCGGTAACCCGCCCGGAAGTTCCGCTGAATCCCGACCCCTGGGTGCGCACCCCTATCGATGCCTTCATTCTGCACGCCCTTCGCGAAAAGAATCTGGCGCCTTCCCCGGCCGCAGACCGGATTCAGCTCATCCGGCGCGTCACCTACGACCTGACCGGACTTCCACCAACCCCCGAAGAAGTGGCCGCCTTCCTCGCAGACAAATCGCCCGATGCGTATGAAAAGGTAGTCGATCGCCTGATCGCCTCCCCGCATTACGGCGAGCGCTGGGCGTCCAAGTGGCTCGACGTGGTCCGCTATGCCGACACCAATGGCTTTGAACTCGATCAGGATCGTCCGCACGCCTGGCGCTATCGTGACTATGTGATCGACGCCTTCAATCGCGACAAACCCTATGACCGTTTCGTCGAAGAGCAGATCGCCGGCGACGAAATGTTTCCGGGGAACAAAGAAGCGCTCGTCGCCACCGGCTACCTGCGGGCCGGCTCCGAGCACGTCGTCTCGGGGAACATCGACCCGGAAGAGAGCCGCCAGGAGGTGCTCACTGAAATCGCGACCAATGTAGGCCAGGCATTCCTCGGCATGACGGTCAATTGCGCGCGCTGCCATAACCATAAGTTCGATCCCATTCTGCAGGCTGATTTCTATCGTTTACAGGCCGTTTTCGCCGGTGCGGCAGGCAAGGAAGTCGAGATCGCGACGGCAGACGAGAAGGCAGCTTTCGAAGCTGCCGACAAGGCCTACAAGGCTCGTTTGGAACCCGTCGTCGCGGCGCTGAAGGCGCTTTCGCATCCCTACGAGGAAAGGCTCGCGGAAGAACGCAAAGCCAACCTCGCCCCTAAGTTGCTCGAAGCCCTAAACACACCGAAGAGTAAACAAACTCCGGAGCAGAAGCGCGACGCCTCGAACGCCTTGGCGCAAATCAATCCGTCATGGGACGAAGTCCTCGCTGCGATGTCGGCGAGAGGTAAAGGCCACGCGCGCGAAATTGCGAGAACAACTCCACGCAATTCAGATGACTGCGCCCGATCCGCTGCCCACGGCCTATGCCTTTGTCGATGGCAAAGAAGCAGCGCCGCAGTGCTATGTGCTGCGCCTCGGCGATCCGCACAGCCGCCTCGATCCAGTCGAACCTGCCGTGCCCCTCGTAATTAAAGCCGGTTACGAGATTCCTGGTGCTCAGACGAGTCGCAGGGAAGCTCTCGCCCGGTGGCTCGCCTCTCGGCGACAATCCTCTCACCGCGCGAGTGATGGTGAATCGCATCTGGCAGTTCCGCACGGGCTTCGGCTTGGTGCGGACGCCCAACGATTTTGGCGTCATGGGAGATAAACCCGAAAGTCACGCAACTGCTTGACTGGCTTGCGGCGGAGTTCATGTCGCGCCGCTGGAGCGTCAAAGCCCTGGATCGCATAATCGTAACCTCCAGCGTTTACCGGCAGTCGTCAGCGCCAAATCCGGTCAAGGCGAAGCTCGATCCCGACAACCGGCTCTTGTGGCGGATGAACCGCAAACGCTTCGATGCCGAAATGATCCGCGATGCGTCGCTCTCGGTAGCGGGTACGCTCAACCCGCAAATCGGTGGCAGACCCGTCAAAATTCCCATTGAACCCGAAGTTTACAACCTGATCTTCACCGAAAATGAACGCGACGGGCTGTGGCCGGTGAGTCCTGACAAGAACGTGCAGAACCGCCGCGCCATCTATCTTTATAACAAGCGAAGCGTAAGGCTGCCGCTGCTCTCCGCGTTCGATCAGCCCGACGACATTACGTCGTGCCCGGTGCGACCGGTCTCGACGCACGCGCTGCAGGCGCTCTCCTTATTCAATTCCGATTTCATGCAGGAAGTGTCGCATGCCTTCGCCGCGCGGCTCGAAAACTCCTGCGGCAAGGATCGCACCTGCGTAGATCAACACCGCGTGGCAGCTGGCGCTGTCCCGCGCGCCGCGTAAACCCGAAACACAGCTGGCGAAGAAGTTCTTAACTTCCGGCGGCACGCTCCCGGATTTCTGTCTGGCGCTGTTCAATCGAAACGAGTTCGTCTATGTTCCCTAACTCGGTCACATGCCCGGCGGTTACTCGCCGCGATGTTCTGGTCCGCGCCGCGCACGGATTTGGCTCCGTCGCGCTGGCCTCGCTGCTCGATCCGCCCGCGTCACGCCGCGCAACGCGTCAATCCTTTAGCGGCGAAGCCGCCGCATTTCGCCGCGAAGGCGAAGTCGGTGATTTTTCTCTTCATGGTCGGCGGGCCCAGCCAGGTCGATACCTTCGATCCCGAAGCCGGCGCTCGAGAAATACAACGGGCAGCCGCTGCCCGCGAGCTATGGGACGATCGTCAGCCAGTTCACCAAGGGCGATACTCCGCTGCTGAGCAGTCCGTGGAAGTTCAAGAAATACGGCCAATGCGGGCGCGAAGTTTCCTCGCTTGTTCCCGCACATCGCGCAGTGCGTCGACGATCTCTGTTTCGTGCGCAGCTTCTACACCGACAGCACCGTGCACGCGCCGGCCATGTATCAGGTCAACACCGGGCGGATTCTGATGGGCTATCCGAGCATGGGTTCCTGGATCACGTACGGTCTGGGCAGCGAAAGCGAGAATCTGCCCGCGTATGTCGTCATGCCGCAACCGGAGGGCACGCCGGAAGGCGGAACGCCGTGTTGGGGCGCTGGATTTCTTACCCGCCGTTTATCAGGGGACGGTCTTCCGTTCGGGCTCGAGCCCGATTCTGAATCTGCGGCCGCCCGACGGCATGACGCCGGAACGCCAGCGCCACACGCTCGACTTTCTGCAGAAGATGAACGAAATGGACACGCTTGACAGCGACACGGAAATGGCCGCGCGCATCAGTTCCTACGAACTCGCTTTCCGCATGCAAAGCGATGCGCCCGAAGCCGTGGACCTGTCGCAAGGAAACGGAAGCGACCAAACGTCTGTACGGCGTCGACCAGAAGCGCACCAGCGAATTCGGTACGCGCTGTCTGCTGGCGCGCCGGCTGGTCGAGCGCGGCGTCCGCTTCATCCAGCTTTACTCCGGCGGCGGGCCGGTGTCCATGCAATGGGACGCGCACAAGGACCTAGTCGGCAATCACGAGAAGATGTGCGGCATGACCGACCTGCCCGTCGCCGGACTGCTGAAGGATCTCAAGCAGCGCGGCCTGCTCGATTCGACGCTGGTCATCTGGGGCGCGGAGTTCGGCCGCCTGCCGATGTCGCAAGGCGGCGATGGGCGCGATCACAATCCGCACGGCTTCACGATGTGGTTCGCGGGCGGAGGCGTCAAGCCGGGCACTCGATCGTCGGCGAGACCGATGAGATGGGCCTCCGCGGAGTCGGAACGCGTTACTCCATGCGCGATTTCCACGCGACCATCCTGCAACTGCTGGGGCTGGACCAGAACCGCCTCTGGTTCCTGCACAACGGACGCAACGAAAAGCTCACCGACTTCGGAGGCAACGTCATCACCGAAATGCTCGCGTAACACAGACTTCAGTCTGCGCCTTTTCTTTAATGCCGGAAATGCCGGATACCCGTGAACACCATCGCCAACCCTAACCGGTCAGCAGCCTCTATTACCTCGGCGTCTCTGACCGAGCCGCCCGGCTGAATGACTGCCGTCGCGCCGAACTTAGCAAGTTCCTCGACTCCGTCGGGGAACGGAAAAAATGCATCGGAACCCACCACCGTCCCCTGAAGAGGCAGCACCGCCTTCGCCGCTCCTATCTTGACTGAGTCCACGCGGCTCATCTGTCCGGCCCCCACGCCCACCGTCTGTCCGGCCGTCGCATAGACGATGGCATTCGACTTCACGTGCTTGGCCACCTTCCACGCGAACTTGAGAGCGGTCCATTCATTGTCGGTGGGGGCACGCTTCGTCACAACCCGGCAGTCGGCACGCTGCAGGCGATGCGTGTCCGCGTTCTGTGCAAGATATCCGCCGGAGATGCTCTTCACCACCAGAGGCTCGTCTGTCGCCGTGACTTTCAACAACCGGAGATTCTTCCTCGCCGACAAAACCTGCAGCGCTTCCGGCGTGAAGTCCGGCGCTGCCACTGCTTCGATGAATGTTTTGGCGATCTCCCGGGCGGTCTCGCCATCCACCGCGCGGTTGAGGCCGACCACCCCTCCATAAGCCGACACCGGATCGCATTCCTGCGCTTTCCGATAAGCTTCCGCAAGCGAAGGCTGCTCGCCGCATCCGCACGGATTGGTGTGTTTGATGATGGCCGCCGCCGGATCTTCGAACTCCTGAGCGAGTTGCCATGCCGCATCCAGGTCCACCAGGTTGTTGTAAGACAGTTCCTTCCCGCCGAGTTGCTCGCCGCCGGCGACGCCCAGTCCGGCCCCGTAGAGCGCCGCGGACTGATGTGGGTTTTCGCCGTAGCGCAGGTCCATGCGCTTGGCTACGCGAATGTCGAGCGGGTCCGGGAGAACAGGAGCAGGACCATCGACCAGCGCCAGCCGTGCAGTGATAGCGCGATCGTATTCCGCCGTGGTGCGGAAGGCTTTCTGCGCCAGGCGCCAGCGCGTCGCCGCGGTGAGATCGCCGTCATTCTCGCGCATCTCGGAAAGAACCGCCTCGTAATCATCGGGAGAGACAACGATCGCGACATCCTGATAATTCTTAGCAGCCGACCGAATCATGGTCGGACCGCCGATATCGATATTCTCGATCAGCGTCTCGAGCTTCGCACCAGCACTAGCCGCGACTTTCTCGAATTGATAAAGGTTCACGACTACTAAATCGATCGGTTGAATATCATGATCCTTTAGCGCGGTGGCATGTGCGGGGTTCGAACGGATGGCGAGAATGCCGCCGGTAATCTTCGGATGCATGGTCTTGACCCGTCCATCAAGCATCTCGGGGAAGCCGGTGACTTCCGAAACATCTCGAACGGAGACCTGGGCATCGCGAAGCAGTTTGGCAGTGCCTCCAGTTGAGATGATCTCGATGCCAAATTCTTCGTTTAAGGCCTTGGCGAAGGAGACCACATGGCTCTTATCGGTGACGCTAAGCAGGGCGCGTTTAATGGTCCGCATGAATTCTTCAGTTTAGTACCTCGCTAAACGTGACGTTCAGTACGTCTACTGGAAAGACTGGCCCAATTCGTGCTTAGCATCACACGCAGGAGACGACATGAAAATTGTAGCCACTCTATTTCTCGGCGCAGCACCCTTCTTGCTGGCCCAAGTTCCGAATCCCACTCAACAGACGCCAACTAACGTTGATACCAGCGTTCCCGCCCCTATCTTCAAGGTGACGGTTGTTTCCCGAACGATTCCTGCAGTCAACTATAACCACCGCAGCGGCACCACGAAGATTGATCTTCGCGGCACCGAATTGATGCCGACGTCGAAAGGGACCGCGGATGTCCAGAGCAACACCGGCGCCACCCGGATGACGGTGCGTTTCGAAAAATTGGACCAGCCTTCACGGTTCGGCCCCGAATTTCTGACCTTTGTATTATGGGCAATTACGCCTGAAGGCCGCGCGAAGAGTATTGGCGAAGTGGTTTCCAGGAATAACGACGGCAAGGCCGAGATCGTTGCGTCGTCCGACTTACAGGCCTTCGGAATGATTGTGACCGCGGAGCCCTACTGGGCCGTAACGCAGCCTAGTGACGTCGTCGTGATGGAGAATTTTATTCGCAACGATACCACGGGTACTATGGAGCAAGTAAACGCCAAATACGACTTGCTGAAGCGCGGGAGCTACACGGTGAATCTTCGCCAGCGTGATGAGTTCGTGAGCGATATCCGCATTCCCTTGCAGCTGCGCGAAGCCCGTCTGGCTATGGACATCGCGAAAGCTCAGGGCGCGGATCACTACTCCGCCGACACGATGCATACTGCCGCGATCGATCTGCAGAATGCCGAGGACTTCTATCGCAACAAGCATGTGGACGCCAAGGCGCTGGAAACCAATGCCCGTGAAGCGACTCAGATGGCCGAAGATGCGCGTATCATTGCGGTGCGCCGGGAGCAGGAAGATGAGTTGACCGCGGAACGTGCGGCTTCGGCGGCTCGCGAGCAGGCTGCGCGCGACCGGGCGGCGGCGGAAGAGATCGCTCGCAAACACGCGGATGAGGCGCGGCAACAGGCTGACGTGGCGCGCCAGCAGGCAGAAGCGGATCGCATGGCTGCGGAAAAGGCGCGCGCAGACGCGCAAGCTTTGGCTGCCCAGGCCCAGAGCGACCGCGCCGCTGCGGAAGCCGCACGAAATGCCGCCATGGCTCAGAACGCCCGAGCGCAATCGGATGCAGAACGTGCGCGAATGGCTGCCCAGCAGGCCGAAGCGGAGAAACAACAAATGCGTCAGCGGCTGCTCGCGCAACTTAACATGATTCTGGCCACGCACGATTCGGCTCGCGGACTGATCGTCAACATGTCGGACGTGCTGTTCGACTTTGATAAAGCCACTTTGAAACCCGGTGCTCGCGAGAAACTGGCGAAGGTGTCTGGTATCGTGCTCGCCTATCCTGGACTGAAGCTGGCGGTTGAGGGTTACACCGACAGCGTCGGATCAGACGAGTACAACATGACGCTCTCAGAGAAGCGGGCAGATGCCGTTCGCGATTACCTCGTCGCACAGGGCTTGAGCGATTCGGGAATCACCGCGCAAGGTTTCGGAAAGGCGGACCCCGTCGCGACTAACGACACCAATGAAGGACGCGCTTTGAACCGTCGCGTTCAGTTGGTAGTGAGTGGAGACGTAATCGGCCAACCCTTGGGACAGCCGAGCTCTGGTCTCGCGCCTCCCAGCGTTCAGTAGTAAACTTTCAAACTCCGGAGTCGCGTAAGCGGCTCCGGTCACTTCGGCGCATAACTACCTTTGCTTATTCTTTTGCGTCCCTTCCTTCAAAAGCGGCTCTATCTTAGCCCGAAAGTTAGCCGCCTGATCACCGCTGAAAATCTCATCTCCGCCGTTAAACTGCCCTTGGATTACTCCCTTGCGATCGATCAACGTGACGCAAGGATTGTAGAAAAGATATTTCGGATCGTGCTGCAAGAATTGCATCGCAAGATTTCTATCCGCGAAGCCGACCGGGAAGGCCGGCTTGAAGTCGCGAATAAAATCTGGGACGTAGAGCGTCGGCATATCCTGCGTCGAAGCCGCTATGGTGACAAGACCGCGCGGAGCTAATTCGGGCTGCAATTTTGACATGGTACCGACCAGCTTCTGGCAATGCGGGCAGGTGGTGAGAATGAACAGCAGGCACACCACCTTCCCCCGCTGCTGGCTGAGCAGCATATCGGTGCCATCCATCATGCGGATGGCGAATTCCGGCGCCGGACGGGGAACGTCGGCGCCTAATAACGATGCAGCGAAGACCGCCGTGATCAAGACGCTTCTCAAGCTGTTACACCCACCATGCAGCCGTCGGCGCATCCTTAATGACAATATTGTCGAGGAACCGGACAGCTTTCGACAAACCCTCATCGGGCGACATCAAGCTATCCTCGTGCTCGACCGAGAGAACGTAATCGTAGCCAAACATGCGGAGGGTTGAGATAAATTCGCTCCACCATTCCGCGCCGTGTCCATAGCCGCAAGTGCGGAAGATCCAGCCGCGATTGCGCTCGTCAGTGTATTTTTTGGTATCGAGCACGCCGGTAAGGGGAAGATTACGCTCGTAAATCTGGGTGTCTTTGGCGTGGACGTGGAAGATGCAGTCGCCTAACACGCGGATGGCGGCGATGGGGTCGATTCCCTGCCAGAACATATGGCTCGGATCATAGTTGCAGCCGATCGACGGGCCCGCGATGGAGCGCAACTTTAACATGGTCTCGGGGCTATAGGCGACAAAACCCGGATGCATCTCGATAGCGATTTTGATGCCGTGATCGGCGGCAAATTTTGCACGCTTCACCCAGTAGGGGATGACTTTCTTCTCCCATTGCCAGTCGAGCAGATCGAGAAAATCGGGCGGCCACGGCGCGGTGACCCAGTTCGGGTATTTGGCCGTGTCGCTATCGCCCGGGCATCCGGAGAAGTCGACGACAACCGGGACGCCCAACTTCTCGGCCAGCAGGATGGTCTTTTCGTTGATCTGCTGGCTCTGCGCGGAGAACGCCGCGTCGGGATGCAGGGCATTTCCATGGCAGCTGAGGGCGCTGATGGAGAATCCGTTGTCCGCCAGCTTCTTTTTGAACGTATCCATTTCACCGGGGTTATCCAACATGGAGAGCTTGCAATGTGGATCGCCAGGATAATTGCCGGTCCCCAACTCAACAGTGGACACACCGACCGACTTCAGCTTCTTCAAAACATCATCGAGTGACATCTGCGACAGAAGCGCAGTGAAAACGCCGACCTTCACGTGTAATCTCCTTTTCTTCTACAGCAAACGAACAGCATATCAGTTGAAGCGGAGCGGGGGAGTACGGCCCAGGCGCCAGGCGACCTCCCTTCAGGGCGAGCCTCATCGTTACTGTCTTTTCATGCACAGCTGCCGCCCCATGTCCTAAACTCAATAGAGACTTCATGCAGAGTTACGATCTGATTGTGATTGGTTCCGGACCCGCGGGGCAGCGTGCGGCGATTCAGGGCGCCAAATTCGGTAAGCGAGTGATTTTGGTGGAGAGACGCGAGGTGGTCGGCGGAGTCTGCATCAATTCCGGCACGATCCCCAGCAAAACACTTCGTGAGGCGGTTCTCCACTTTTCCGGCTTCCTCTATCAGGGCATCTACGGCATGAATTACCGGGTGAAGGATAAGGTCACGATGGCCGACCTATCCTTCCGGGTGCAACACGTCATCAAGACCGAAGTTGATGTGACCCAGGCGCAGCTCTCCCGCAATAATGTCGAGGTCACCTACGGCGTTGCCAGTTTTACCAGCAACACCAGCGTGAAGGTCGAGAACTCCCGAGGCGTGCAGGAATATACCGCGCCGATCATCGTGATCGCGACCGGAACCAAGCCGGCGGCGTCGACCAAAGTTCCAATCAATAACCGCACGATCATCAACAGCGACCAGATCATGGACATGGCCGAGATTCCGCGAACCTTCATCGTGGTCGGCGGCGGCGTGATCGGCGTCGAATACACGTGTATGTTCGCGACGTTGGGAGTGCGCGTGATCCTCGTGGAGAAGCGGCCGCGGCTGTTGGAGTTCGCGGACAACGAGATGGTGGAAGCGCTGTCCTATCACCTGCGGGATTCCCGCGTCACGATGCGGCTTAACGAGGAAGTGGAAAGTGTGGAAGAAACTCCTACAGGCGTGGTGGCGAATCTGCAAAGTAAGAAGAAGATTTCGGCCGACGCACTGCTCTACGCCGTGGGCCGGCAGGGAAATGTCGACGATCTGAATCTGGCGGCTGCTGGTATTACCGCCGACGCGCGCGGCCGAATTCAAGTGAATGCCGATTTCCAGACCGTGCAGCCGAATGTTTTCGCTGTAGGGGACGTAATCGGGTTCCCCAGTCTCGCATCCGTCTCGATGGAACAGGGGCGCATTGCCGCGGCGAAAGCTTTCGGTTCACCGGTGCACTCGAATCCGGCATTTTACCCATACGGGATCTATACTATCCCCGAGATCTCTTTTATCGGCAAGACCGAGGAGCAACTTACCGAGGAAGACGTTCCTTACGAGGTCGGCTTGGCTTATTACCGGGAGATTGCGCGGGGGCAGATTCGCGGCGATACCACCGGCCGGCTGAAAATCATCTTCCATCGCGAGACCCGCAAGATCCTGGGCGTGCATATCATCGGAGAAGGGGCAGCTGAATTGCTTCACATCGGTCAGGCGGTTTTGGTCCTGGACGGCACCGTCGATTATTTCGTCGATACAGTGTTCAATTATCCGACGCTGGCGGAATGCTACAAGGCCGCGGCTTTCAACGGTATTAACAAGCTGTCGCGTTTTTAGAACGGTCTTCCCAATGAGCGAAACTCCAAACAAAATTGTTGCGGGTGTTTTAGCGGCCGAGCGCATCGTTGCCGGTTTAGTCACCGACGGCCAGATGAACGACGGCGTTCAACATTTCCCGCCTCCAGAGGACTCAGACGCGGCGCTTACAAGCATGCCCGCCGACGCCGTCATTACGGTGATCTGCGACCAGATCCGGACGCTATGTCACGCACGAGGGATCGAGGTGGCGTCGCTCGCGGGAATCGGCATCGGTTTTCCAGGAATCATCAAAGATGGCATCGTGGAGGAATCGCCCAATCTACCGCAGATGAAAGGCTGTAGTCTGAGCAGCGCGATTCGCGGCGGCCTCGAGATGCATGCAGCGCCGGTGGTTATCTCGAACGACGCCGACGCGCTGGCAGCCGGGATTGCCTCGATTCACGGCCATCTGGAAAAATTGGTCCGCGTTTGGACACTAGGGCGAGGGGTCGGGTTCGGAACGTATCCCGCGGTTCCAGGCGTCTGGGAGGGTGGACACATGGTGGTGAGCCTTGACGCTAAAGAACATTTTTGCGGCTGCGGCGGGGCCGGGCACCTGGAAGGGATTATGGGAACGCGGGCGATGCGCAAACGTTTCCTCGATATGGAACCCGACGAAGTTTTCGGGAACGCGAAAGAGGGGGACGCTCGCTGCACAAAGTTTGTCCACTTATGGCATCGCGCACTGGCGGCCGGGACCGCGAACAGCGTTCACATCAGCGGCCCCGGCCGCTTCTTTATCACCGGACCCAATGCGCGGTTCATCGATGTCGAGTTGCTTAGCCGCTACGTTTACGAGATGGTCAAGATGAGTCCGTTGCAGGGCAGCGTCTTCGAAGTCACACCGGTGGATGACAAAACATCGATCATCGGCGCGGCTGTCAATGCGCTGGCGTAGGCCCTACTTTCGCGATAAAGTGACGGTAGAGCCATGCAAATCTCCCGTAGAAATTTCACTGTCTCAGCGGTTGCGACCGCGCTGTCGCAAACGCGCATTTATGGCGCGAATGACCGCATCCGAATCGGCCTGATCGGCTGCGGCGGTCGCGGTAAACAGGATTGGACCACGCTTCTGAAGCAGAAGGATGCCCAACCGGTCCTGGTTTGCGACCTTTATGAACCCTTTCGGGCGCAAGCGTCAGAGATGGCCGGCGGGGTACCACAAGAGACGGACTTCCGCCGCGTGTTGGAACGCAAGGACCTCGATGCCGTCATCATCGCTGTTCCGGACCACTGGCACGCTTACATGGCTACTGCGGCGTGCGAAGCGGGCAAAGATGTCTACTGCGAGAAGCCGCTGTCCCTGACAATTGATGACGGGAAGAAGATGGTCGCGTCGGCGCGGAAGTACCAGCGGGTCATGCAGACCGGCTCGCAGCAGCGCTCGGGAACGCACTATGCGCAAGCCGCCAGAATGATTCAGGACGGCGCTATCGGCGAGGTTCACGAGATTCGCGCGGGGATGACTCGCAATGCGATGGGAGGCTTCAAGCCAACGCAGATGGCCGACGGTCCCGCGCCTGGTTTTGATTGGAACCTGTGGCTCGGACCTGCGCCGCAACGGCCGTTCGATGCATTTCGCTGCATTTACAACTTCCGCTGGTTTTGGGATTATTCGGGCGGCCAGATGACAAATTGGGGTGCGCATCATCTCGATATCGCGCGCTGGTTCCTTAACGAAACAGCGCCCTTGAGCGTCGCAGCCTTTGGCGGACGCTATGCGCTTCATGACGGCGGCGAGACTCCCGATGTGCAGGAAGTGATCTATCGCTTTCCCAAGGCGATCGTCACGTGGACGACGCGCGAGATCTGCGCCGGCACACAGAAGTTTGATCTGCAGGCTATGGGCACGAAGGGCGTCCTCACCATCTCCCGTACGCAATTCTCCATTACGCCGGAAACGATTAAGGGCCAACCTGCGATGGAAGCAATGGAAGTGAAAGGCAACAATCTGGACGACGCGCATATGCGCAATTTCCTCGACTGTGTGAAGAGCCGGAAACAACCCAACGCGGATGTGGAAGAAGGGCACCGATCGGCGGTGATGTGTCACCTCGGCAATATCGCCACGCGGCTGAATCGCACCGTACAGTGGGACGCAGCTTCGCAGGAAGTGACGCATGATTCGGAAGCCGCAGCTATGATGGCGCGGCCTTACCGTCAGCCATGGAAGCTAGCGTAATCTGTCGACTTATCGGCGGCACACTTTCCATAATTTAATTCCTTTGGTCTACGCCGGCTCGCTCTCGACGACACGAGGTAGCGCTAAGCATCCGCTCTCATAGAGGGGCAGTAGGACCAGTCTGTCAAATATCAGCTAATTATCGAATAAAGCCTTAAAAATAGGACACCTCACTTCGAAAATCGGTTTGTGCTCCAGCGTTTTGAACGCGCATGGAGATTCAATCCTGCTCACAGACGGGACGCGCCGTGGAATGCGACAGCGGCAAGATAGTCGTCGGCCTTATACGGACAATTGTGACGACTGAGAGTAGGGTTGAACCTTTTACCGCGGCATCTACATCCATTCGAATGTCGGATAGAAAGGGAAAAATGAACAATCTTGCAGGTAAGGTAGCGGTAGTAACCGGAGCATCTAAGGGGATCGGCGCGGCAATTGCCGAGCACCTCGCGGCTAAGGGCGCTTCCGTGGTCGTAAACTATGCCAGCAGCAAGGCCGGTGCCGATTCAGTGGTGGAGCGGATTACGGCGCAGGGAGGCCAGGCGATCGCGGTGCAGGGCGATGTCTCGAAAACCGCAGACATCGCGAACCTCTTTCGGGAAACCAAAGAAGCTTACGGAAAGCTCGACATTCTGGTTAATAACGCGGGTGTTTATGAATTTTCGCCGCTCGATTCGATCACAGCGGAGCACTTCCACAAGCAGTTCGATCTAAACGTGCTGGGGTTGCTGCTGACCACACAAGAGGCTGTGAAGTTGATCGGGCCGGACGGCGGCTCGATCATCAACGTGAGTTCGATCGTGGGGCCGATGCCCGTTCCGACTGCCGCGGTGTACAGCGGAACAAAGGCTGCTGTAGATGCTATTACAGTCTCGCTGGCCGGAGAGTTGGGTTCAAAGAAGATTCGTGTGAACTCGATCAATCCGGGCATGGTGGAGACGGAGGGATTGCATTCGGCCGGGATGGCAGAAAGCGATTTCCGTAAGCACATCGAAGCAACAACGCCGCTCGGAAGAATCGCCCAGCCGCATGACATCGCTACAGCCGCGGTATTCTTAGCCTCAGACGATGCGGGCTGGGTAACCGGTCAGACACTCGTTCTGGCCGGGGGCGCCCGACAGTAAACCGCTCAAGAGCGGGTATAGAGTTTCAGGCATGCCTGCGCGGTCACATATACCTGGCAGATCAGCGTGGGCAAAACTCCGAATATCATCATGTCCGTTATTACTCTGCTGATTACATGAGAGCGTGATGTTTGTGTCATCCAGGCCCGGACTGTCGGAAAGATTGAAGGCTGCTGCATGCCTCTAATGACGTCTGATCCGAAGTCCGGGTCTTACACTCGACTGCGATTTTGACGTTCTTAACCGAAGGTTTACATCGCTGCGCGCAAGTGGCCCAGATAAAGAGGTACTTGCAAAATCGCGTCAGAACCCCGCAGTTACGGGCCTGATTCGGTCACTCCGTGTCAAAACTGCAGCCGAGCGCCCAATTCCACCGTGCGAGGTATGCCTCCAGGCGCCACGCCTGTCACCTCCCCGAAGGTCAGACTCCCGACCGTCGTGCTGGCTCGACCATACACGGGAGTGTTCGATAAGTTGTAGGCGGAGGCTTGGATATTCAATTTCAATTGCTCAAACAGACTGAATTCTTTTCGCAGCGTGAGGTCGGCGTTGTGGGTGAAACCATAACGCTCGTTCGAAGTATATCTGGGTGCTGTGCCGATGGTATAAGGCGGGGGAGCGAAGACAACCGAGGAAGAGGTGTTGAACCACTGCGCGAGCGAGCGGTTCACGTCGGCGAGCGCGCCCAGGCTGGTGATATCGGGACGGCAAGCCTGGAACCCGTAACTCGAGAGCGTGTTCGGGCACGAGAATTGTAGTGGCAGACCGCTGTAGAGACTGACGATGGTGGAAACCTGCCAGCCTCCAACCGCGGCATCCGCGACCTTATTCATGTGAGAACCGAACTTGCGGCTGCGGCCAACCGGCAGATCCCAGACGAGAGTGGTGACGAAGTACTGTGGCACGTCGTGAGCGCTGATGGAGCGCTCCCCGGAAAGGTTGTAGGTATTGCGATCCTGATCTCCAATCTCCCATCCTTGCGTCTCCGAGGTGTCATCGATCGCTTTGGACCAGGAATACGTGACAAAAGCAGTCAGATTTTTTGAAATTCGATCCTGGACTTTGACGACCAGCGCATTGTAGCTGGAACTCGCGCCCACGTAATCGTTGGGCAGATTCACGGAAGTGAACTGCGGATGGGGCCGCAGTAACTGGTTGTAGGGAACTGTGACGCCGCTTAACGCTCCTGAAGGGATAACTCCATAGAACGGATTCGGCACCGAGTTATTCAATGCCGGACCCAGCGACAGATACGCAGGATTCAGTTGGTTGATGTTATAGGACCCATAGCCGAGGGGCAGTTTTCTTCCCTGGCTGCCTTGATAACCTACGTCGATCATCGCGGTACGCGAAATTTGATACTGGATGCCGGCGCTGAATGATTGCACATACGCGGTTGGGTGATCACGATCCCACGCATTCACAGAATTGCCGACATCCTGCAGCAATCCAAGAGAGCTTCCCGTCGCCTGGTTCAGCCCGTTGGGGAAGGGATTGCTGAACAAGTTCATGGGGATGTAACCGGCGTTCGATTGCGTGGTGACTCCGGTATTGGTGATGGAGTAGCCATCGCTATCTCCGGAAGCAGATGTGCTGGCGGGTGAGAAGAAGATGCCGTATCCTGTCCGGAACACAATCTTGTCGGTGATTTTATAGGCCACGCCGATGCGCGGTCCGAAATCTTTGTAATCCGTGTTCCAGTAACCTCGATTGGAGCCGTTGTCGTAAACCAAGCCACCCGTCAGGTTCAATCCGGTCTGTTGGGACAGTGGGTTGGTCGCGTTGAAGTTGAAATAATTCTGGCGATTCCATCTTTCTGTCAACGGGGTTTGAATCTCATAGCGGAGACCGTAATTAACGGTTAGACGGTCGGTCACCTTCCATGCGTCTTCCAGATACCATGCGAGGTATCGCTTTTCCGCGGCGGGAGCAATGTTATTGACGGCCGTGGCGCTGGCCATCGTTCCGAGGAGAAGAGAAGCGATTCCGTTGCCGGTCACGCTGCTGTCCGTCGCCGCGGTCGGCCCCGATGTGAGGCCGCGATTGAAAGCGAATGTCGCGGGCGATTGGTCGTTGTCATTCATCTGCTGGACCTGGAGTTGGAACCCGAATTTTAATAGATGATGGCTCAGGCGCTTGGACAAGTTCAGTTGGACATCGCCACTGTGGAGCAGATAGAGGAGCCGGCGGTCGTATCCGATGGAGGAATAATTTTCGACCGTAACGTCCGGCAATGTGGGCGCTGAAAGTTGACCCAACAGGGAGGCCGGCAAGCCTTCCGCGGAACCGTTTAGGTGCGCCGCGAGGCTGGGGGACAACTGCTCCTGATTCCAGGTATTCGTCGCGGCCACGAAGTTCACTACCCAGGTCGGCGAAGGCACGTAAGTTACGTTGGCAAGGACTCGCCAGGTGGTGTTGGGAGACGAATAATTGGTATCAAGGCCCGGACCGAGAAAGGTTGGCACATTCGATGTTGACCAGAGCCTTTCGAAGGTTCCGAAGACGGTCCACTTGTCGTTGACTACCCAGTCCCCGCGCAAATCCATGCGATCATAACTGCTCACAGCGATGCCGGCCGAAGCGAAGTTATTGGCATTGCTTATTGGGTTACCGGCCGCATTCGGAAGGGGATAAAGGCTGGCTGTCTTTAAGCCCGCGGAGTTGATGAGGGTCGCGGGAATCACGTTGTTGGGAAAGGGACTTCGCGTGTAAGTCGAACCGTTTTGCACCGTCGTAAAGGGGTTATAAATGACTGCCAAGGTTCCGTTGGAGTTATAAGTTTGCGAGAAGTCTCCCGAGCGTTGTGCGGCGGTGGGAACCGTAGTCAGGTCGGTGGAAGGTCCACCCTGACGGATGCCATCGTAGTTACCAAAGAAAAACACGCGCTTTTTACGCAGGACGGGACCGCCTACGTGACCGCCAAACTGGTTGAGGCGGTAGGCAGTTTTGTGCAGTCCCGACAGATCGTTGCTCCAGGTGTTGGCATTGAGCACGTCATTTTGCAAATATTCGAAGCCGCCGCCGTGAAACTGTTCGCTGCCGCTTTTCGTCACCAGGCTGACGACGCCACCGTCGGTTTTCCCGTACTGTACGTCGAACGTGTTCTTGAGAATTTGAAATTCCTGGATGCTCTCGATCGACGGAATTCCCATTGCCCCTCCCCAGTCTCCGGAAGTCACACTTACGCCGTCCACGAGAATCGCGGTCGATTCGTCCCTTCCGCCGTTCATTGCGAAGCGGCTCATGTTCTGATCGCCTTGTGTCGGATTGGTCGTGGTTCCGGTGCGCACGGCCACCACGCCGTTCTGGGACCAGACCGGGCCTAAGGCGTTGTGCGTCGGGATGGGTAAATCGAGTGCCTCCTGGCTGGTCAGCGTGACGGACTTATTGGCGTCTTCGGTATCCAGTACAGGCGCGGCGCCGGTCACGTCGATCTGCTGCGAAACGTTGCCCAACACGAGCGCAACGTTGTACTCGAGATTCTGACTGGCCTCCAGCGAGATGTTGCTTACTTTATAGGTTTGGAATCCGGGCGCCGTGACGCTGATGTTATAAGAGCCTGGTTGGAGCTGGCTAACCGAATACCGTCCATCCGAGCCGGTGGAAACCTTGCGGACGTTCGATTGAGCAACGTTGGTTATAGTAACCTGCGCGTTGGGAACGAAGCCTTTGTTCGGATCGGTAACCAAGCCGTTGATCGAACCGGTAAACAGTTGACCCCACAGCGGATGTGCAGGAAAAAAGAGAAGACTACATGCGAGTAGTAATCTGGCGTGAATCGGAACGGCCACCAAGCCCTTGACTCTCAACATAGAGTTGCCTCCGGGAACTGACTTGTTTCTTAGCGTGAGCTCTCAGCTCGAACGTGTCAAGGTCTTTCCAGTGTTGCCTTCATTTAGGCGGAAAACAATGTCTAAGACATCACTTACTTTGCCGAATATCGCGAAATTCCTTAGAATATTCCCAATACAGATGTCAGCCGAATTAATGCAGTGTGACCAGTAGCTCTCTCGCGCGGGTCCAGAAGGGATCCAGTTTCAACCCATCTTCGAGGGCCATCCGAGCGCTGGAGATGGCTCCGGTACGGTAGAGCGCGACCGCGAGATTCAAGCGTGCCGCTTCCTCTCCAGGATTGGCAGCTAACGCCCGTCTCCAGAGTGGTATGGCCCTATCCAACTTGCCATCCTTGGCGAGGCATGTGCCGGCATTGATGAGCGCTCCTGTTGCCGCCTGTGGATCGTCCGAAATATGCAGGAAGATTCGGCAGGCCTCATCCTCTTTGCCCATTTTGTCGAGAAGTTGCGCCAGTTGGTCGCCGACCGCATGGTCGTCTGGATTCGATTCGTATTCCCCGCGCAGGAATTGATAAGCCCGGATACCCCAAGTCTGTCTGCCGGTTCGCAAGCCTTCCGCCGCGTAAGCTAACCCGAGTTCTCGTCTCCCAGCCTGAGTTCCGGGAAAAGGCGTTAATTCAGCGCCGGCGGGAAGATCGTTTGATTCCCGATCACTCAAGGCCACCTGAAATTGCGGGATTCGCGGAATGGTGTGATCGGTTTGCGCCGAGTGTTGCACCGTCGCGGTCTTTCGGGAGGTCATATGGCAGGAAACGCAGTCATTGCCGGCTTTCTGGCGCGCACCCGGATTCGCGCTGCACCGGGAAGCGTTTCGGGCGTGGCATGCTTGGCACCGACTACGGTAATACGCCGCGCGTTCCGCTACGGGAACGACGCGATGAGGGTCATGGCAGTCGCCGCACCACATTCGTCCATCACTTCTCCGCCAACACAAACTGCGCGAGAGCTGTTCGAAATGACTGTTCGCCGGCAGAGGACGTTCGCCGTCCTTCCACAGAAACACCGCGGCCGAATCGAATAAAACTTGTCCCGGTGCGTAAGCCGTCTTGTTCTTGCGGGCGACGCGGATCACCCCTACGAGATGGCACTGAGCGCAAATACTGTCGCGCCGAACTGACTCCAGCCTAGCGGGATTTATAATTCCCGATTCGCCCGGTTGATTGACGCTTCCTGTCTTCGCCGCGCGCATTCTTGCAAGATGTTGATCCGCAGGTCCATGACAACGCTCGCAACTAACACCGGCTTGCGTAAAGGCAGGACGCTCGAAGCCATTCCGTGTTCCGGGGAGAGCCCGTATACCGCTCGCGTGGCAATTGAGGCAAGACGCTTCTACAGGCCGCGTCACATTGACATGGTCCGATGATTCATAGCCAGGTGAAAGGTCCCACTTACCGGTTGAGGCGTAGAACGCGACCGGGGACTCAAAAAGGAAATTGCCCGATTCATACACATAGCTGCGTCCTGTCATGCCGGCTCCCAGAAAATAACGCAAGAGGTGAGTGGTGTTTTGGGCGCCGTCCGAGATCTGCGCTTCAACACTTTGTGCGGTCGATACTACGCGGTAGCGCACGCCTCCCGCCGCGGTGAATTCCGCGCCTGGACCGCTTATGTGGGACGGCTCGACGCCGCCGCTCGATAGAGCCATAGGACTGGACTCGTAGCTTTCGTAAATCGCCCGGTGGCAGGCCGCGCAGACCTCATCCTGAGCGGCATGGCAGATGCACGCCATCGTCCACGCGGCGCAGAGCAAAGCTTTCATCGCCCTGCCCCAGCCTCTTCGCGCACAACCGTTTTTCGATCGGCGGGGAGGTGCATGAGCACCTGACGGGTACCATCCGGCCATAGGATTTCAGCGCGCGACACTTCCGTATCCGCACCCAGGCCGAAATGCACCGGACAAAGACAGGAGGATGCATAGCCTACGCTGCTGGTCATCGTGTTCCATTGGCTCTTGTGCCCGGCGTCCTCGATGCGCACCACGGCTCCGATGGCGTCGCGGTTCGCGCGCATCCCTACTAACTTGAACTCGATCCAGTGCCCGGCGCCGGAAGTTATGTTCCGCCAGAACTCGGGATGTTGCCCTAGCACAGTTACAACGGCATCCAGTTTGCCATCCCCATCGAAGTCCGCGACAACGGCGCCGCGATGTGGCCGGGGTGTGGCGAACGCCTGGTCAGAACCCGCGGATGCATTCTCGAACGTACCATCACCGCGATTCACGAAAACGGCGTTTGGCTCCTCGTATCGATCGCCCGCAAATAGATCGATATTGTCCGTTACGTGCGCATTGGCGGTAAACAGATCCTTCCAGGTATCGTTATCCAAATCGGCTAGTGCAATCCCCCAGCCGGACAATTGACTGGTCAACCGCCCCAACTGGCTGGCATGCGTAGCGTCCTCGAATTGCCCTTTGCCCATATTCCGGAACAAGGGAAATGTTTGACCGGTCAGCGCCGTGAACACGATATCGGGACGCCCGTCGTTGTTGTAGTCGCGGAAATCGGTTCCCATGCCGGACACACTGTTCCCATTGTCGGGCAGCGCGACGCCGGAATCGAATGCCACCTCGGCGAACTTGCCATTTCCGAGATTGTGAAAAAGGAAATTCGGCAGCGCGTCGTTGGTCACAAAGAGGTCGGAATAGCCGTCGGCGTCGTAATCGGCTGCCGCGACACCCATGGCCTTGCCAACAGAGTTTTGAATCCCGCTGCTGGCGGATACGTCCTCGAACTTACCGCTGCCCAGGTTGCGATAGAGTTCGTTACTCGTTCCGGCGAAGAATTTAGGATGGCAGTAAACGACGTAGCGTCCCGATGGATCGTGGCAGAGCGGATTCGTTTTTGCGGTCCAGTTCACGTAGTTGAGAACGAATAAATCGAGCCGTCCATCGCGTTCGGAATCAATCCAAGATGCTCCTACGGCAAAGCGGCCGGCGTGAATTCCCGCCGACCGGGTCACGTCTTCAAAACGTTGGCCCGCGATATTGCGATAGAGGTGACTCTCGTTCACCCCGGCGACAAACAGGTCCGGAAAGCCGTCGTTATCGTAGTCGCCGGCAGCCGCCCCGATGCTGTAGCCTGATCCCGCCAGCCCGGATTCGGCGGTTACGTCAGTGAAATGCCCATTGCCGTCGTTTCGATAAAGGCGGTTGGAAAACTTCGGGTCCGATTTCGATAGCGAAGGCAGTTTGGCGCCATTCGCAAAAAACAGATCCAACCGTCCATCGTTGTTATAGTCGAAGGCGACCACGCCGCCGGCCATGGTTTCCACCAGATACTTCTTGTCCGTCGGCGAGTTGTTCAAAATAAAATCGAGACCGGAGGCGGCGCTGGCGTCCGCAAAACGAATCACGCGGTTCGGCATCCGGGCGCTCAGCACCCACAGGCAACAGGCTACGACGACGACCGACCCTCCCAGCCAACGGTTCATCCACTTAATCTTATAGCGTCTATGGCGTGTTATCGTGATGGCGTGCGACCCTCGATCAGCCTGACCGCGCTGTTCATGGCAGGGCAGCTTCTGTTCGCTCAGCAGGATACAATCGCGAACAAAAACAAGGCCGCGCATGAGGCGCTGGTAACGGGCCGCTACTCCGAGGCCGCCACCCTTTACCGCCAGATGATCGCCCTGCTCCCCAACGAGCCCAGGTTGCGCTTGAATCTGGCGATCGCGCTGGAGAAAGCGGGCCAGCCTTCCGCCGCGATTCCCGAACTGCAACAGGTCACTCGCGCCGAACCGAAACTTGCCGGCGCGTGGTTCCTGCTGGGCCTCGCTTACGCGCAGCTGAGAAGGCCTAGAGAGGCGATTGCTCCGCTGAAAGAATCGCTTCGGCTGGATTCATCTAACGCCGATGCATGGCTCGAGCTGGCCGACGCGGAACTCAGTTCCGGCGACCTGGCTGGCGCTGCGCACGATTTTGGAGAACTCGCCGCTCGTCATCCCGATCTACCGAAAGCGTGGGAAGGTCTCGGCCTCGCCTACGTTGCCCAAAGCGAACGCCGCTTTGCGGATATTCAGAGACGCGATCCGCAGAGCGCTTTCGGCTATTCACTGCTTGCCCGGATGCGGGCGGGCGAAGGTGAAACGGCAGAAGCGCTTCGTCTGTACAACCAGGCGCTTCAGAAATCGCCTCACCTGCCGGGCTTGCATGCGGCCTGTGCGGCGTTGTTTCGCGCGACCGAACGTCCGGATTTAGCCGCGGCCGAAGATGGGGCCGAAGCTCATCTGCCGCAGTCCGCCTGTGGTACTTCGTCCTCTGCGTGCTACTACCGTCAGCAGAACTGGAAGGCGATCCTGGACGAGGAAGCTGCGCATCCTTCGCTCGAAAACCGGTATTGGTCTTCGCTCGCGGCGGCGGAACTCGCGCAACTGAGTTTTGCCCATCTCTCCCGCTTGCCCGCGTCGCCCGAGTCATACGAAATGGCGGCGGAATCAGACCAGCGTTCGGGCCGGCGATTGGAGGCCATTACGGAATGGCGCAAGGCGCTCGCCTTGGATCCACTTAACCCACGGCTTCAGGGACGGCTTGCCGAATCTCTTTACCGCGCGCGAGAATATCGGGAAGCCGAGACTCTGCTGAAGCCCTTAACCGCCGCACACCCTGAAAACGCAGAATGGCAATATCTGCTGGGCAGCGATCTTTTTCGGCAGAAACGTGATGAAGAGGCGCTGCCTTACCTTGTCAACGCCTCGCGCCTCGATCCCGATTTCCTGCCGGGCCGGCAAAATCTCGGACTCGTGTATTTGAATCTGGATCAGCCGGCGAAGGCTGTCGAATGGTTGGAACGCGCGCTGCCGCTCGACGACGGCGCGATTTCGTTCGCGCTGAGCACTGCCTACCGCCGTCTAGGCCGCACCGAGGATGCCCGCACGGCTCTAGCCCGTTATCAGAAGCTCCAGCAGAAGCCTTCCTCGACAGGTCCCGAGTAGACGAGCGAAATACCATTCCCACGAATACATGCCGATGTCCCTATTCTGCTGGAAGCCGTTTGGGTAAGAAGTTCCCGCAGAACATCATCCCAGTTGAGGACGCCTATTCACTGCTCGAGGCGCTCCCGCTCGGGCAGGCAAATCTGATGACTTCCGGGGCCGCGACCGCGTGCCGCTCTTCAGTGTCCTTCCGGCAAGTGTACGTGAAATGAGGCACTCGGCAACCGCGGCGCTTTGGATTCTGCACGAGATGGGTATGCCGTTGCATCCGCAGAAACATTCGGACAACGCCACTTTTCTTGCTATACTTGTCCAGCTTTCAGAGATATGGAAATCATAAAGTCGCCAGGCCTTGTGGCGGAATCTTTTGCGGAGTGGCGTAGCGGGGACAGGGGCGCGGGAGACGTGCTTTATTCACTGACATTCCACCGGCTGCGAATGATCGCGGCAAGAATGCTCCGGCGTGAAGACCCGCGGCACACGCTGCAACCGACTGCGTTAGTTCACGAATCCTTGCTGAGTCTATGGCATTCCCGCACGAATATCGCAGATGATCGCCATTTCTTCAACTTGGCAGCGAGGGCGATGGGACAGGCGTTAATCGATGCTGCGCGTCGCAAGAAAGCGGCAAAACGGGTAGCGCCTGAAATGGTTCCCGAGTTCTTTCGGCCCTCCCCCGATGCTTGTCCAGAACGTCAAGTTGATGCGCGCCGCGCTTTAGACAAACTAAGAGAGCTGGATCCGCGTGTCGCAGAGACGGTGTTGTTGCGTTGCGTGGAGGAGATGACGATCGAAGAAGTTAGCATTCGACAAGGCATCGGGAGATGGCGGGTGCGCGAGAACTATGACTTTGGCCTTGAATGGCTGGCGGAGAAACTATCCTCAGCGATCAACCCCGCGCGTTAGAAGGTTGACGACAACAGCGGTGCAATCCCATATTTCGGGGCGATTTCCCGGAATCGGGTCATACGTTCGTGAAAGGGCGATTGCCAGCGGCGCGGCACGATGTTCACCGACGATGTTCGCCGAGTGCCTCTTGCAGTTCCCCGAGGAACCGCGAGTCTGAAAACACGAACGCGAAGTCGCCGAGCTTCTTGAAGGTGAGTAACTCCAAAATCACTATTCCGAACGAGTAGACATCGGTAGCCGCGGAATAGTGGCCGGTCAGACCTTCGGGCGCCATGTACTGCAGAGATCCGGCTATGTGCCGGGTCGCGCTCAGTTGGTCACGACCACCACGCAAGGTCGCGATGCCGAAATCAATAAGGACCGGCGACCATTCCGTCTCGGAAATCCTGGTCACCATGATGTTTTCAGGTTTGAGGTCTCGATGCACGATGCCTCGGGCATGGAGGGCGCTGAGCGCTGAGCCGATTCCTTGCACGATCTGAATCACCCGACTCAGATGGAGTGGCCCCTTCACCAATTCTTGCCGTAGTGTGGAACCCTCAAGAAAGGGCATCGCCAGGCAAGCTTCCCCAGCCGCATCGATCCATGACTCAATCACCGGCACGATGTTCGGATGGCGTACAGACCGTAAAGTGGCAACTTCTCGAACAAACCGTTCTCGCAAGCTACCGATCGGAGCGCGAAGCTGTTTGATCGCAACCCTTACTCCGGTTTCCCGATCGATGGCCGAGTAGATGGTCGAGAACCCCCCATGCGCCACCTGGCACTGCACCACGAACTTATCGAGGAACACGTGACCGGACAGGTCAGAAGGCTGCGCCACCCCACTGTACGCCGCGCGGAAACTCGCGCCGGTGAGCCGGCGGCGCAAGACAAACTGCAGCTTATGCAGGCGGTACCGCAGCTTTTCAGAACGATTGAGAAGGGAAACGGCGACTGCGATCAGCGCCAGGATAAAAACTACTGGGGTCCGCCAGGCAATCTTAAGGGATGGGCTTCCAACGGTGACCGTCATCGACGCGACAGCGGCACGATTCCCGGTGTACGCCAGTTGCAGCGTGTGGGAGCCGGAGCGCAGGCCGGAAAACTCAAACGTGCCATCTTGCGAGAACTTCCATTCCTCGTCTGTGAGTCGTGCGCGGAGCGGAAAATCGCGAAATGGCGGCAGTTGAAGGGAGGCGGCGCGAACTTTGAGCACATTAGGAGACGGATTCTCCAGGTTTTCGACGAAGGGCAACCCAGGCGGCGCATCGAACCAACGGGCAGACGGACGAAGATGGGTGATACCCTGATCACCCGCTATCCAGATGCTGTGATCTTGATCTTCAAAGAAGCCGTAATTGTCGACCTCGCCGCTGGCGAGACCGTTATTCAGATCGAGGTGCAACCAGTTTTCGGGGCGAAAGTGCGTACCGTCATTGACGAAGACACCATCGGTCGTGCCTCGCCAGATCCAACCGCGGGAATCGCGCCTCACAAACAGCGTGTCGCGCGGGCTGATGCCATGGCCCGACGAAAGGCTCTCCGATGACCAGACATTTCCCCGCCGTGTCAGGTGAAAGAAAACATCGGTGGTGCGAGTGGCGGCCCAGAGGGTCTGGCCGGCGAGCGCGAAGGATCGAATACTCGGCAAGGCCGGTTCGGCGCTGATGCGATGCCAGCGCTCCTGGTCGTCAAGCCATGCGATTCCACCCGAGTATCCGACCCACGGACGGCCCTGATCGTCGACTTCAATATCGACGGCTTGAACTTTTCCCCGATCCGCCAGGGGGAGAGGCTCGATAGTCATTCGCAATGATCCCGCAGATCCTAGCAGCCGAAGAAGCGACGATTTGTTGGCAATCCAGATCCGCCCGGTCCCGTCGCGCACGATCTGGCGGAAATCTCTGGTGCTTGCAATCGGCCCTCGCGGCCGCTCGACGACTCGACCGTTGAGATCCAATCGAGCAATACCGAGTTCGCGGGAAGAGGTAAGCAACTCGGAGTTCGCATAGGAGAGCGCGCGCGTCGTAAGAGCGGGCGGATTGGGGGAGTTCCACCCATTGACGGTGCGCCGGGTCCAGACGGAACAAACTACCGTGGGTGACGGCGATCACATCGCCGCCACTACGCAGTAGTTGGGCAGCGGGTTGTCCGCCGAGATCCTCGCGCGACCAGCGCTCCCATGAGGGATCCAACTCCCATTCCACCAGACCTCTGCCTTTGGTCGCCACCCAGAGCTTGCCGCGGCTGTCTTCGTAACCGGCCGTAGGCGGAAACACGGCGGACTGACTCCGGTCGGTCAAGCCGAGACCGGAAGCCAGTTCAGAAATCTGTTCGCCCAAGAACCACAACCGGCCCGCGCTACCGGTAACCAGCGGGCCTGGACGATCGAAGCTTTGGGCTTTCCGCTTCAGTTTTATATCCACGTCCGCGCCCTCGATGGGATGAGTCTCGGAATCGCTGGCGACCCAGACGCGTCCAGCGCGGTCGGCGGCAGCTTGCGAATAATGATCTGCTAAATCAAGGCAGCGCACTTGATCGGCATACCGTGCTTCGAGAGAACACACATGGGTAGAGCCACGGCTGACAAACCACACGCGGTCCAAGTTGTCGGTGGTCAATTCCCCCCAAGGATAAGGCTTCAGCTTCTCGATCCGCCCTTTGGAATCGACTCGGGCCAGGCGGCGATCATCTCCTTCTGAGATGAATAGCTGGTGGTGAGCGGTGGTCATGCCCAGCACCGGAGTCCGATTGACGATGCGAAAGCGGCCGCCAGCATACCGAATCAGGCCCGTACTGGCACCGATCCAAAGGCTTCCATCTCCGGTCGAGCTCAGAAAACGGGCGGAAGGAAATGGATATTCCTCAACCTTGTGATACTGCAAGCCGTCATAGCGATACAGTCCATCCGCGGCGGCCAGCCAAAGATAGCCGTTGTACTCGCACATGGCAAAGATGTTGAGCGATGTCTCCGGGTGCAGGGTGGGGCGGTGCAACGCGGCGGGCAGCGAGGCTGCGAGCCAGCAGAAAATCAGGACCGAGCGAAAGAGACGAAATCGCGTCACCTTATCGAATAGATGCGTAGCAAGCTGCAATCCAGGAGAAAATACTCGCTTCTGAAACTCTAAACTAATTTCGCACAATATGCGCGGGATGCCGCATTCAAAGTTATGTGCGATTCGAAGATTGGTGGTCACCGGCTTCAGATGCCGGCGCATTTGCTGTCGGCATACACGCTTATCCTTCTTTGTTGGATTTTGGGGACGCCGGCACAGGCGCAGGTCACGTACCAGTACACCGGGAATCATTTCAACTTGTTTTCGTGTGGGGGCAACATCCTCTGCGCCAATCCTACTCCCGCGACGTCTTCATATACTACTAATGATTCTGTAACAGCGACCATTACGGTAGGTCAGGCGCTCGCCTCCAATCTTAACTTTCAGGACATTACCGGTTTCTCAGGATTTAAGCTCAGCATGAACGACGGGCATCAGACCCTGACCTGGTCGCCTTCGGTGCCCGCCGAGGTGAAGATTTCGACTAACGCCACAGGCCAAATCATTGAACCTTGGAGCGTATTCATCGATTGCTGCCTCTATCCGAATAACGTCATTGCTACGTTGGACTGGCCAGGTACCGGGAGTATCAGATATGGCGCCCTAAGCGCAGCCACTGCGAACTTCCAAATACTCCCTACAACGAGGGAACTATTTTGGGCAATCCCGGGACATGGGGACCTGCTGAGCAGTCCATCGCGTATGGCGCCGTAGCCCGCGCGACGCACATGGCCGGGCTCGACCAGGTAGACAACCTCAACGGAGACACCAACAAGGTCACGACCGCGGCTTTTGCAACGTCAACCACCAGCGGCACCGAAGCGGGCCGCGCGCAGATCACCGCGACCGGCCTCACCGCGAGCGCATGGTCGGATCCGGTCGCCGGCGAGGGCGCGGCTCGCGGACTCGCATTTCGCAACTACGTCAACAATACCAGCGCCAGTATCACCTTCAAAGCCAGCGCCGTGCTGGATGGGGAATTCTCGCGGCCATGGTTTCCGATGGGGCCCGGAACGCTCATCGCAGGCGCCGCAATCCATGTCTACGACGCCACAAAGTTTGCTGCAGCTTTGAACGGGAGTGGGACCACCGCTGCACAGTACCTCCTTGGCGGCTATCAGCTGGTGACTGCGATGGATCCCAGCGCGGCATTTCAGAACCTGGATACCCTGCTGGCATCAGCCCTGCTCGGAGGCGGCTCGAGCTTTCTATCCAACCAAGCGCCCTACAGCAACGTAACTTTCGGCCAGCCGGTGGAGGACACCGTTTCAACCAATCTCATTACGGTTGCGGCGCAACAGGTGTTCACCATCGTCTTCGACGTAGCCACCTCCGCGACCATAGGAGGAGACGTTTATTTCCTCGACACCCTCGCGCCCGCGACGAATTTCTTCACCGACAGCAACGGTGCTCCCGTATCGGGAATCTCTACCTCGGGTCCAGCACCGGTCATACCGCCGGCTGTCAGCAGTATTTCTCTGAGTCCGGCATCCGCCACCAATTTCGTGAAGTCTCCCACTACTGTTACCGCGACTGTCATTGGCTCCGATTCGAATCCGGTCGCCGGCGCAATCGTGAAATACACCGTCACATCCGGGCCGAACACGGGCCTGACCGGCGGTGGTCAAACCGACAGCAACGGGCTAGCATCATTCAGCTATACGGGGATCTCGGGCGCGGGAACCGACACCGTCCAAGCTTCCATCGGAGCGGTGGCATCGAATAGCGTCCAGAGCGTCTGGCAGCGAGTGACTCCGACGATCTCCTGGATGAAGCCCGCCGACGTCACCTTTGGGACAGCTCTGGGTAATGGTCAGCTCGATGCGTCGTCAAGCGTACCCGGAACGTTTACTTACAACCCCGGCGCGGGGACCGTGCTGGCGGTTGGCGCAAACCAGTCTCTCTCGGCAACTTTCACGCCCACGGACTCCGTTACGTATAACGTGGGAAATGCTTCAACCACTATCAACGTCAACGCCGGTCTCAGGACCGCTCCGCAGATTATCGTCACCAGCGCCCTCAGTCGCAATGGCAACATCACCGTGCAGTTGACGCTCGCCAACGCGGGGACCTCGGCGGCCGGCAACGTCACTCTCACCAGTGTCAAGATCGGGTCGACAAGCGGCACGCCCGTTCCGCTCAATCTGGGCACTATCGGAGCGAACTCCATGGCGATAGCCACCATCGCGGTGCCAGGTTCAGTGGGCGTATCGGGGGCGCCAGGCTCCCTTACCATCACGGGCACCTACGACGGAGGCAGTTTCAGTACAGCTGCCCGGATTACATTGCCGTAGCAAGCAGGTAAACAGGAAAATCCATGAAAAAACTTCTACCGCTTACGCTCTTCCTGGCACTGGGAGCGTCGCACGCTCTCGGTGACATCATCATCAACTTCGCCAGCCCTGACCAGACGGGCTCGCCGGGCGATACGCTAGTCTTCTTCGGAACGCTCGCCAACACTGGCGCCAGTACGGTTTTTTTGAACAGCGGCGGCGCGAACCTGTCGGGAAACAGCTTCGCTGTCGACTTCAATGATCCGTTTTCCAATAATGTGCCTTTCTCGCTGGATGCCGGCGCATCGACGGGCTCGATCGAACTGCTGGACGTTACGATCGATAATCCAGTCACAGATCCGGCTGGATATTATGGGGGAACTTACACACTGCTGGGCGGTGTGGATGGAGGATCGCAGGACGTGCTTGCGACGGTCGATTTTAGCGTGACGATCGGGACATCGAGCGCGACGCCGGAGCCTTCGACTCTAATCCTGCTGTGCGGCAGCGTCATAGGCTATTTGATCTTGCGGCGCACGAATGGCGCGCTTGGATAACGGAACGCCACCAACCGAGGAACCTGGAATGAAGAAAACTACCTTAGCTCTCCTTCTCACGCTCAACTCCACGGTACTTGCCGCCAATTACACATTCACCAAGATTACAGATAGTAATTCGCTGAGCGGTATCAAGCTGACGGATCTTAGCTATCTATCCATCAACTCCGCCGGCCGCGTGGTGTTCCGTGCGTCTACGACTGACACCAAGGGCAATCTGACCGGAGACATCATCCTTTCGGGATCCGGGGGGGCGCTTACCAACATTGCGGACAGCACCGGAAATTTCCGAAGTATTTACCCCACTGCCATCAACTCGCAGGGCGTCGCGGTCATGATTGCGAGTTCGAAGGACCTCGTCACGTATGGGGTCTACACAGGCGCCGGTGGGCCTCTTACCACCGTTATTCAGACGACCGCCGGGACCGATTCCGTGGTCCTCCCCACTAGCCGCTCTGACATCAATGACGCCGGGGATGTTGTATTCGTCGAGGGATTTAACGTGCAATTCTATTCGAATGGCACAATCCGCGTGGTGGACCCCGCTGACGCCTACTTCGCAGGCATGCTGGGGCAGATGAATCGCGCTGGAACGGTCGTCTTCAACGCCACCTCCAAGGAAACTGGACAGGCCGTGATGTTGACGGATTCCGGAGGCACGCTCAACACGCTCCCGGTCGACGCCAAGTACACATTCACACCCTACCGCGCCGCCATCAATGACAACGGAACCATTGTCGGACTCGCACTTCAAGAGGTGCCGTTTCGAGACGTCCTTATTAAGATCGAAGGCTCGACCGTCACGCCAGTGGACACAGGCTCATTCACCAGCCTCTCCGTTGCTAACGTCAACAACTCAGGAACTATCGCGTTCGGGGACGTTTCCGGTATCGGCAACGCTCTCAAGGGCATCTACATTGGACCGGACCCGGCCGCCGACAAAGTAATTGCCATTGGCGATACGTTGTTCGGGGGCAAGGTTGGCGCTCTCAGCGGTGTTAGCCAGTCGAGCGGGCCGGGACGCTTCCTCAATGACAACGGCCAGATTGCTTTCTTTTACGTCCTTGCCGATAGCACGATCGGTGTCGCCGTTGCCAGTCCCGCATCTGCCCCTTCTGCTGCGCCAATTCTCCCGGCCGGATCCATCGTGAGTGCCGCTTCTTTCTCCGCGGTCCCAGCTCTCGCTCCTGGGATGGCGGTCTCCATCTTCGGTGAAAACTTCGCAACAGGCTTCGTGGCGGCGTCTACGCCGACGCTGCCGACTACGCTCGGAGGCGCGACTGTCACTTTTAACGGCACGGCCGCCCCACTGTATTTTGTTTCCGCAACTCAGATTAATGCGCAGATCCCGACGGAGCTCAATACACCAAACGCCGTCGTCCAGGTCACCACTCCCGGCGGGGTCAGCGAGCAGCGCACGATTTCGCTTGCCACTGTTGCGCCATCCGTTTACACGTTTAACCAAAGCGGCACGGGGCAAGGTGTCGTCACTTTCGCCGGAACGGCCACGCTGGCTGCCCCTCGAGGCCTGACTCCGGACTCGCGTCCAGCCCATGCCGGCGACATAGTCACCATCTACGCGACCGGCCTTGGCTTGGTCAACCCCGCGATTGCCAGTGGACAGAACTCCTGCGGAGGCATCTGCGCCGCGGACGGATCGAACGTGGTCCTCCGCACCACGATGATTGCGCCGGACGTCGAAATCGCCGGAGTTCATGTTCCCGCCGAAAATGTTCTCTTCTCGGGATTGGCTCCCCAATTTGTCGGGCTCTACCAGATCAATGTGCAAATTCCATCCGGTATCCCCGCGGGCGACGCCTCGACGCTCGTCCTCTATCAAGGTTCCGCAGCCAGCCCGTCCGGGGTCACGATCGCGACGGAATAGCCGCTCAGAGGCTAATCGGAGGACCGGCGTGGGAATGTCCGGTCGGGCTCGCGCGGAAAAGAAAGACGGAGGTTTGTCCCGGCTCGAGGGTGTGGAAGGCAGCCTCTCGTAATATTTGGCTCACCAGTTTGCGGACTCGACGGCACTCCTCCTCTGTTCGGCACAGCGACCGCATATGCCATCCGAATGATGGACAACCTCAGTGTCACCTGCGACTGAAATGCACTTTCCCAGATTGCGGGTCACTGTAGAAAATTACAGGCTCTGGACTGCGGTTTTAGGGCTTTTGCCGCGGCGCGATTTCCTTCATTCTGAAGTCGGAAGCAATGTTGTATTCCACTTGACTCAACTTACAGGAGAACAAACATGTCGAAGAATCTGGAAGGAAAGACTGCACTTATTACCGGCGGATCGCGCGGGATCGGAGCGGCAATCGCCAAGCGTCTGGCTGGTGATGGCGCGAGGGTTGCCATCACCTACGCGAAAGACGAAGCGCCGCTTCAGCCGTAGTAGAAGCGATCAAGAAAAACGGCGGCGACGCCATCGCCATTCAGGCGGACGCCGCCAATGCGGAAGAAGTTGGCAAGGCGGTCGAAAAAGCTGTCAGCACACCTCGGGAATCTCGATGTTCTTGTGAATAACGCAGGGACGGCGATCCCGAAAAAATTCGAAGAGACCACACTCGAAGAACTGGATCGTGTAATTGACATCAACATCCGCGGCGTGTTTGTCACGACGCGAGCGGCGCTGAAGCACATGAATCAGGGTGGCCGCATTATCATGATCGGTTCATGTGTCGGTGAGCGGATCATGACTCCAGGGCTGGTGCCATACTCGGCGACGAAGGGGGCCGTCAAGATGTTCTCGCAAGGACTGTCCAGGGAGGTTGGGAACCGTGGAATTACGGTCAACAACGTTCAACCGGGTCCGATCGATACGGATCTGAATCCTGCCGCCGGCGAATGGGCGGTGCCCCAGAAGGCCGCGACCGCACTTGACCGCTATGGGCGTGCAGAAGAGATCGCCGCGATGGTAGCTTTCATCGCCGGTCCAGAAGCGGCGTACATCACCGGTGCGAACCTCACCGTCGATGGCGGTACGAATGCTTGACTCCAGTAATGCAACCGCCAACCGTCGCCGCGGCCGAAGCAGAAACGCTATCAGAGCCGCAACCCATGGCGGACGGCTTGTTCATTGCAAGAAGCTGTCGCGGCTCACAGAAAGGCGGGTGTTTCTATGAAGGCACCGGACACTAATAAGGCCCTCGTCCTTGAAGCCTTCGACACTCTGTTCAACAAACGGGATTATGAGGGCGCAGAGCGATACTGGTCGCCAGAATACATCCAGCACAGCGCGCACATCGAGCCGGGACGGGAGGGCTTGTTCAATTTGATCAAGGGCCTTCCTCCCAGCCTGAAATACGAGGCCGGGACGATTGTTACCGATGGGAACTTTGTTATCGTGCATGGACGGTTCTCCGGCTTCGGAGGGACTCGAAACTGGATCGCCGCCGACATCCTCCGCATCGAAGGTGGAATTCTTGTAGAACACTGGGACGTCATTCAGGACGAGGCAACCGAAAAAGAATCGAGGAGTAAGATTCCCATGTTCGGCGACAGATTTCCAGCGCAATAAGAGTCGCGCGAAGATATCACCAGGGCCGCTGATCTCTATCGCTGCATTGTTCCACGTAGACGATGCGGAATTTGTATCGAGGAGTTGGGTGCGTTGGAAGCAGCCAATCGAGATAACCTTTGTCGTGTCCAAAGAGTATGCCACCTGAACTGATCAATGCCGATGTTAACGAAGCCGTTCACAGGATGTTCCTTACGGCGCTATTACTAACGGGAAGTACGGCCGGAGCTGAGTATGCAGTGCAGGAGGGCGTAACGAACGCGGACAGTGCGGCCTTGTCGTGCGACGCGGTTTTTGATGCGGTGGTGTTGTCCGCGATCGCCACACGGCCGGCAGGACTCCCACAACGAGAGATCGAGCTTCGGCATCTTCCGGCGGAACTTCACGGAGTCCTGCTCCTGCCGCCGGAGCTACGTCAATTGTATGTTCTGCGCTTACTTCTCGGACTGTCCGTAAGCCAATGTTCACAACTGCTCTCGCTAGATTTTCGCGAGGTCGAACCGAACACTGTTTCGGCGGTGGTAGCTTTGGCCGCGATGCGCACGCAGGAGCGTTGAATCGGGTGAGTCTTGCTTAGTTGCACGTATGTTGTTTGATACGCAGTCAGAGAGCGGAGAAGAAGGACGCGGAGATCGCCGCGATAGCTGCTAGACGCACGAGTTCCCGTTGTTGACATTTTGCACGATTACGGTCACGATGGACCTGAATCAACAATGGACCGTGATCCGCCAATCCGGATTCTCAGTGTAGAGGATCATCCTGTGTTTCGGGAAGGTCTTAGCACCATCATCGGATCACAACCCGACATGCTGATGGTGGCACAAGCGGGGAGCGCGGAGGAGGCGATCCGGGAGTTCCGTACCCAACGTCCGGATATTACGCTGATGGATGTCCGGCTGCCGGGAGTCAGCGGGACAGATGCGATGATAACCATTCGCGGAGAATTTCCGCGGGCGCGAATTGTAATGCTAACCACGGTGGAGGGGGACGGCGAGATTCAAAAGGCATTGCGCGCAGGCGCCGCGGCGTACGTGCTCAAGACAACTCCGAAGAAGGAATTATTGACGGTGATCCGCTCGGTTCATGCCGGTCAACGGCATGTTTCCCCAGATGTCGCGGCCCGACTGGCGGAGCATCTTGGCGACGAGACGATTACCCCGAGAGAACTGGAAGTGCTGAGGCTGATTCGCGACGGTCACCGGAATAAGGAGATTGCCGGAAGGCTGGCAATTGCGGAGACGACTGTTAATTACCACATCAAGAATCTGGTCGACAAGCTACAGGCCAACGATCGCACTCACGCACTTACAATTGCGGTGCGCCGCGGGCTGCTCGAAATTTAGAGGCGGACCGGTAGAAATCTAAATCTGTAGTTTGTCAGTTTGTCGCGATCCACCTGCTGTGAGGCAGGAGGATTTCTGAGGCGGATGTTGTCTCTGAATCGATCTCGCCGCAGGTCTGCTGTATTATTGAAACATCTCAGGCAATGCCAGGTCGAAGTCATTTGTCAGCTTTCCCGGTGGCTGCTATGGCCGGTACGCTCTGTCTATTCGTCCTCGCGCAGACTCACGCGCCGCCTTCTATCGAGTTCACGACAGTTCCGCCGTCAACCAGTGGCAGTTCGATCCGGATCGATATGATTGCGGGTCGCGTACATGGGGCCGCGCCCGGACAGAAGATCGTGTTGTTCGCAAAGAGCGGCGCCGCGTGGTGGGTTCAGCCGACGGCGAGCCACCCTTTCACAGACATTCAGCCGGATTCGCGCTGGAAGGGTGTCACCCATCCGGGGACAATCTATGCGGCTTTACTGGTGGATCCGCAATATGCTCCGCCGGCAAAAGTCAGCCAATTGCCCGAGAAGGGTAAGTCTGTGGTAGCGGTAGCCACCGTGATTGGCCCCGCGCCTTCGCAGCGGAAAGAAATTCAATTCAGCGGATATCCGTGGAAGGTTCGCGAGGCTGGTCGTTTACAGTCGGGCCAAGTAACCTTTTACGAACCCGGAAACGCGTGGACCGATCAGGCAGGCTGCCTCCATCTCCGCGTCACCAGGCGCGAAGATGAGTGGCTGTGCAGTGAGGTAACGCTTTCGCGAAGCCTGGGATACGGAACTTACAGGTTTGTAGTGCGTGACACCTCTCATCTGGGCCCTGCGGCGGTGCTGATCGTTGGTCCAGCCGCCAAGATGGCGATTGAACTCAGCCGTTGGGGACAGCCCGAAGCCAAGAATGCGCAATATGTGATTACTCCGTATATGGTCCCGGCAAACACAGTACGGTTCGTGGCGCCCCGAGGCACTCTTTCTCACTGGCTGGATTGGAAAGCCGATCGGGCGACGTTCCGAACCGTTCGCGGAGCATCATCGAATTCGGGAGAAAATGTCGTCGCCGAACATACTTTCACCTCCGGAGTTCAAGCGCCCGGGAACGAAGGCGTCAGTCTGAACCTGTATATCCAGGGTAAGGCGCGCGACCCGCTGAAGCATGCGTTCGAGGTCATCATTGAGAAGTTCGAATTCTTTCCGTGACGCAATACTCCGATTCGCTGCCTTATCCGCCACTTTGTTCCTAACCGGCTCGGTGTTTGCCCTGGATCCGAACCGGGCGTTGTCGCAATATCTGCGGGACCACTGGGCAACGGAGCAAGGTTTTCCGCGCGGGCCTGTTTATGCGATTAACCAGACCGCAGACGGCTATCTCTGGATTGCAACAGGAGCCGGTTTGGTTCGCTTCGATGGGATTAGCTTTCGCAACATGAAGGCTGACTCCGTACTGCTTGCCGCCGCCAGTGTGACCGAACTGACCGCGGACCATGACGGATGCCTTTGGCTGCGTTTCGAAAACTTGAATTTACTTCGCTATTGCGACGGAGCGTTCAACAGTCCTTCGTCCGTAACCAGGGCTTCGGCGATGAGCCGGACAAATCGCGGAGAGATCCTGATTGCAGAGCCGCAGAAAGGCGCACTCGTATTCCGCGAAGGAAGATTTCGGAGGCTAGCGGGCGTAGGCGACTTATCCCGAACGCCTGTCACTGCGGTAACCCAGATGCCGAGCGGCGACGTCTGGGTAGGGACTCGTGAAGCTGGCGTGTTCCGATTCGCAGAGGGAGGTACGCAGCCGATCCTGAATGAACTTCGCGATTCGAAGATTAATTGTCTGCTTGCCAACGGTGACGGCGATCTATGGATCGGAACAGACGACGGCATCGTACGGTGGAACGGCAGCAAATTTATTGCGGCGGACCGGCCTTCGTCACTGCGGCATTTTCAGGCATTGTCAATGGCGAAAGATCGTGACGGAAATGTTTGGGTGGGGACGGATTCGCTTGGGTTGCTGCGTTTTAATTCCCAGGGGGTGATCGGGACGAACGGGGACGATGGCACGCACGAGGCGATCACCGCATTGTTCGAGGATCGGGAGGGTGATCTTTGGATCGGCACCGCGCGTGGCTTGACGCGTCTCCGTGACAGCACGTTCGTCACTTATCCGCTCCCCGAAGGACTGCCAACTGACGGTAGTAATCCGGTGTTCGTGGACTCCGAGAACCGAGTCTGGTTCTCCAGTGCGGCGGGCGGGTTATGGTGGACGAAAGATGGGCAACACGGCCACATCTTCGCTGGCGGACTGGATAAAGATGTGGTCTATTCCATTGCCGGAAAACGCGGTGAATTGTGGCTCGGGAGACAACACGGTGGGTTGACCCGGCTATACACCGCGAACGGCACATTCACGATGAAATCGTTTACGCAAGCGGATGGGCTCGCCCAGAACAGCGTGTTCTCCGTCTATGCAACGAACGACGGAAGCGTTTGGGCGGGCACACTCAGCGGAGGTGCGAGCCATTTGATCCGTGGGAAATTCACGAGCTATACCGTGGCGGACGGATTGGCTTCCAATACTGTTTTGTCGATTCTCGAAAGCGGCGACGGGACGATGTGGTTTGCAACTCCAAGCGGACTGACTGCGCTGTCGAAAGGCCGGTCGAAAACCTACACGCAGAAAGACGGCTTGCCCTCTTCGAACGTGAATTGTTTGTTGGAGGACTCGAAAGGAACACTTTGGGTCGGAACGACCGCGGGACTGGCGTTCAGCGATTCCCGGAGTTTCCGAATTCCGGCGGCAGCGTCCCCGATGCTGCAGGAGCCAATTCTC
>CAVZRE010000058.1:0-67271 GCA_963777595.1 Terriglobia bacterium | reverse complement strand
ACTGTCCTCTACTTGAGACGAGTACGTATTGTTCCCCAAAACCCCAAAACCCCTCTGAGAAATTTGAGGAAAAACAAAGTATTAAGGTTTCCAGCATCTATCAGGGATTCGTGATTACAATTATACGTATAATTAATTTTAGATTCCGAAAAATCCTCCAAAGCATTATTAACCATGGTTGAGAATAGCGCCAACAATAATGAGACCGAACTCAAATACCAAGTAAGGATGGTTTGGATAAAGAATGTACATTAGCATGGCTTTGGGAACCATTTCATGACAGAGAGCTTGGAAGGAGCTATTCCGAAAGGTCAGAATGCGCCTCAGAAATGTCCTTATGGACTCTACGCAGAGCAGCTGTCAGGCACTCCATTTACTTACGCAAGAGCCAGAAACTAAAGAAGGTATCTAAATTTGGTATTGAAACTTGTAGCTGGACTTACCGTATCTGGCCATCAGTGCTGCATCAACCCTTTCAAACCCTCCAGGATTTCAACCCCAACTGGATTACCAACTTCGACGAACCCAGCCCCAAACTCCACGTCAGTCCTCAGCAAATGCGTTGGCATCCACTCAAACCTCTTGGAGAGGGAGAAAGAGTCAAGTTCTTCCAAAGCATCATCACTTACTGCGGTGCTGGCGGACCTGCTCTTAAGGTTAGATATGAAATTCGTAAATTTCCCATTAGAATGGTATCGGAATGCATCTTTACCAGTGCAACGAAAAAATGGAGAAGGAAGCCTTTTACTCTTCAGACGGAGACTTGTTAATAGTGCCTTAAGAGGGGAGTTTGTTGATAACAACTGAACTTGGAAAGTTGAAGGTGGATCCGCTGGAGATAGCGGTGGTCCAGCGAGGAATAAAGTTCAAGGTAGATCCCTTGCAAGAGAGAGCAAGTGGCTACCTATGCGAAGTTTACAAGAACCACTTTATTCTGCCTGATTTAGGTCCAATTGGCTCCAACTCCTTGGCCAACCCCCAAGACTTCGAGTACCCAGTGGCTTCCTATGAAGACTTAGATGAAGAGTGGACGATTCAGAACAAGTTCCAGGGCGAGTTCTTTAGCTACAAGTTGGCCCATTCTCCCTTCGACGTGGTGGCCTGGCACGGCAACTACGCGCCTTACAAGTACGACTTGAGGAAATTCAACACGATTGGTTCGATTTCGTTTGACCACCCAGACCCCTCAATCTTCACAGTGCTGACCTGTCCCTCCGACGACCCAGGCTAAGCAGTTTGTGACTTTGTCATATTCCCTCCCAGGTGGCTAGTGATGGAACACACTTTTAGACCGCCGTACTACCACAGGAACACAATGAGTGAGTTCATGGGCAACATCACAGGCCAATACGACGCCAAAGAAGAAGGCTTCAACCCAGGCGCTGCCAGTCTCCACTCAGCAATGACTGGCCACGGACCAGAAGCCGCAGTTTTCGAGAAGGCCACTACTGTTGAGTTGAAGCCGCAGAAGATCGGTGAAGATTCAATGGCCTTTATGTTTGAAACTGCGTACCAATTGAAACTCACTGATTTCGCCATGAGCGAAGAGAACCAAGATACAACCTACTACTAGTGCTGGGAAGGCATCGTCAAGCACTTCGACAAGAACGTCCGAATCCAGTGACTGAACATCAAGCAACTTCTTAACCTATTCCCACTTTATTAATAAGTTATTCTTCTACTCGCCTATTTTACATCTACGGGGTTTTGGGGTTTTGGGGACTCCCTGAAATCGTCAATGAGGGGCGTTCCGGAAATCAGGCGGTCCCAATAATAGTGCCCGACCTCGTGACGCAGATGCCCGAGCAGCGTCCGGTACTGCTCTTTCAGATTCCTGCGCGTCAGTTCCCGGGTGGCATCGTCGGCTTCTTCAATGTTCAGCGTGATGATGCCGTCATCGTGGCCGGTCATCACTCGCGGACCGCCGGGAAGCGACCGGAGAAAATCAAACGCCAGGCCTTGCGATGTGTCCTCCGAGACGCGAGACCGCACCGGCAGTCCGAGCGCGATGAGCGCCGACACCAGACGCCGTTTTGCAATCTCGATTTTGTTCCAGTCGTCGGAGTTTTGCTTGATGCTCAGATCCGGAATCGTGCGGTTCAGCCGGCAGCATTGACAAAGCCGGTTTTGGTCATCCGCCTCGATCAGCCAATTGCAGGAAGCAGCCTCGAGGTTGGCGCACCTCTTATAGACTTTGAGCGGCAGCCATCCGGAGAGCATCCAAGTTTCTTGTCCGGTCGTGGACCGCTCGCCCGGATCGAGCGCACAGATACGCGCCAGATGAGGCTCATAGCCCAAGGGTGCCCGACACGCCAGGCACATGCTGTTCCTGAAGAAAACGGGTCTCCCGCAGCGGCACTGATAGCGTCGCAGCACAATCGGGTGCCGGTCGAGCTCCGGCTCTTCGGCGACCGCTTCCAACGACTCATGACCCCCTTCTTCGAGCAATTGAAATTCAGCCGTCATTGCGTACGCAAATATGCAATCGTCGCACCGGAGTAATAAATTTCACAAATCAAACTGCTCGCCAGAGCGCGTTTGTGTTGTATCCTTCGTCAGTAAACGGGGTTAAATAAGTTTGAAGCCTATACCGGTAGTTCTCCTGTTCCTTTCGGCCTGTGCACCGGCAGCTGCCCAGTGTACTCTTGCGCTCAACCCCTCGTCAGTGAGCATTTCGGCAGCGGCCGCCACGGGCTCTTTCGTAGTGAATGCCAGCACGTCAAATTGCGCCCGCACCGCCAAGAGCAACAATACCTGGATTGCAGTTGCTTACGGGCAAAGCGGCAACGGCGTCACCGGAACAGTGGGCTATACGGTTGACACAAGTACGCTCTACACGGCACGCACCGGCACAATCTCGGTGAACACCACCGTCTTCACCATCAAACAGGCCGCCGCCATCTGCGCTCCTTACATCTTCACTCCGGTCAATGGCTCAGTGCAGCCTCCGGGCGGCAATCAGACTCTCAGCGTCAACACTTCCTGTACCTGGACCGCGAGCACCTCCACTTCCTGGATCTCCATCAACGCGGGTGGTACGACTGGCCCGGGCACGCTCTCTTACACTGTCGCGCCCAATAATTCAGTTGCCAGCCGCACCGGTTCCATCCTGATCAACGACCAGACCTACACCGTCACCCAGCTCGGCACGGGCTGCAATTACACCGTCGCGCCGCTCACCGCGAACTACAGCGCGACGGGCGGACAAGGCCAGGTTACTATCCAGGCCGACAGCGCCTGCTCCTGGACTGTGCAGAACCCCGTAACCTGGATCAGCAATATCAACATCGGAGGAGTGCCCGTGGCCTCGCCTTCCGGAAACGCGACGGTCAGCTATACGGTCGCTCCAGCTAATTCGTCCCAGTCACGGACAGCCGCACTCAATGTCGCGGGACAAACGGTTACGGTGAATCAGGCCGGTGTGGGAATTCTTTTCACGGCCCAATCCGTGGTGAACGGCGCCAGTTTCTTAAGCGGACAGATTGCGCCCGGGGAACTGATTACGATCTTTGGCTCGGCGCTGGGACCAACGTCTCCCGTCGGATTGCAGTTAACGCCCGACGGACAATCGGTAACGACATCACTCGGTGGCACACAGGTCTTGTTTGACGGAGTTCCCGCGCCGCTGACCTATGTCTCGGCGACGCAGGTAAACGCCATTGTGCCTTTCGAACTGGCGGGCAACGCCGTCAGTACACAAGTCCAAGTCTCCGTGCAGGGAATTGCATCGAGCCCGGTAACGGAATTTTTGGCGTCTTCCGTCCCCGCCATATTTACAGCGTCCGGAGGCAGCGGACAAGGGGCAATCCTGAATCAGGACAACAGTCCAAACTCTTCCTCGAATCCTGCCGCCAAAGGTTCTGTGCTCCAGGTCTTCATTACTGGAGCAGGCCAGACCAATCCAGCCGGTGTCGACGGACAATTGGCCGGCAGCACTCCGTCGCAGCCTCTGGGAAGCGTTACCGCAACCATCGGCGGCGTTCCAGCCACAGTCCAATACGCCGGCAGCTCCAATGGTCTGGTAGCGGGCGTGACCCAGGTGAACATCCTGATCCCGCCAGGAGCACCGTCGGGCAGCGCGGTTCCAATCGTCATCCAGGTGGGAGCTAATCCAAGTCCGACCGGCGTGACGGTTGCGATCCGGTAGCGTTTCCCCGGCGTTGCGAAGGACTCCGATGGCCCATCCTGCGCCATCCTATAGGTCCTAGTACCCGAAGTACGAGACGGATGCAAACCGACGGAAGGTGTTCCGTTGGGTACTATTTACCCCGCCTATAACACTCTACCCTCGAATTTAAGAAAAGGAGCTTCGACGTGTCCAAGCAGGCGAGAATTTACTGGCTAGTAGTCGTAATCGCCGGCTTGTCCCTATCGGCTTTCATGTTGAGCGGCTGGCGGCCCACTGATCAGGAGTTACCCAGACTCGAACTTTATATGCTGGCTGCCGTAGCCACTTCAGGCTTCAAAGTCCGTCTGCCGGGGATCTTCTCCACGCTATCCATGAACTATGTGTTCGTGATCGCCGGGTTGAGCGACTTACATCTCGCCGGCGGAATTGTCATCAGCGTCGGCAGCGTTCTCGGGCAGAGCTTTTATAAGTTCAAGAATCGCCCGCAATTGCACCACGTCATCTTCAACGTCTCGCAGATTTCGTTAGCCGTATCGGCTGCCAGCATCTGCATTGACCATCCGGCGCTCAAATCGGTCGATCCTTACGGCATGTTTCCGATTGTCGGAGCTTCGCTCGCGTATTTCGTCGTAAATACTCTGGTGCTCTCCGGAATTATCGGTTTCACGACTGAGAAGCCGATCCTCAATGTGTGGCGCGAATCGTTCCTGTGGACCTCGCCGCAGTATCTGGTCGGCGGCGTTATCGCTCAATGCTTCCGCCTGCTGGTCGCTCGTATCGGAATCGGCGGCGCCGTCATGACTCTTCCGGTGGTCTATCTGGTCTACCGTTCCTATAACATCTATCTCACTCGCGTCGAGGAGCAGCAGAAGCATATCGGGGACATGGCCAACCTACACCTTCGTACGATCGAAGCCCTGGCCCTCGCGATCGACGCGAAAGACGATACCACCTCCGCTCATTTACGCCGCGTGCAGGTATATGCCTCCGAGGTGGGCAGGGAACTGGGGCTCACCCCGCTCGAAATGCAGGCTATCGAAGCCGCTGCTCTGCTGCACGATATCGGCAAACTCGCGGTGCCCGAATACATCATCTCCAAACCCGGACGGCTGACTCCCGACGAGTTCGAAAAGATGAAAATTCACCCCATCGTCGGCGCCGAGATTCTGGAGCGCGTCAACTTTCCCTATCCCGTGGTTCCCATCGTGCGCGCCCATCATGAAAAATTTGACGGCACCGGGTATCCGGATGGACTCAAGGGCGAGGAGATCCCCATTGGCGCGCGTATCCTCTCGGCTGTCGATTGTCTCGACGCGTTGGCCTCTGACCGCCAGTATCGGAAGGCGCTGCCGCTCGAAGGCGCCCTGGAGATCGTCGCCGGCGAATCCGGCAAGAGTTACGATCCTCGCGTGGTTGCGATCCTTCAGGCGCGCTACCGCGAACTTGAACTGAAAGCCAAATCTGAAACGGTGGATTCCGCGAAAGTCTCGTCACATATTAAAGTGGAGCGAGGCGCAAGCCCGGCGACCGGCTTTGCGCCTGACCCGGTTCGCATGCTTCCCGACCGGAACTTCCGCATGAGTATTTCTGACGCCCGCCGCGAGTTCCAGATGCTGGTGGAGATCGCCAATGACCTTGGCAGTTCGCTGAGTTTGGACGAAACTCTCGCGCTGCTCGCCGTCCGCTTAGGCAAAGCCATTCCGCACGACGCGGTGGTGATTTGGGTGCGCAACCAGGGCGAATTGATTCCCCAGCACGTCAAGGGAGAAAGCTACAGGCTTTTCTCGTCCCTTCGTGTTCCGCTGGGCCAGGGTCTCTCCGGCTGGGTTGCGGAGAACAACCAGCCGATCGTGAACGGAAATCCGGCGGTTGAGGCCGGCTACTTAAATGACGCGTCCAAAGTCACTCCGTTACGTTCGGCGATCGCCGTGCCGCTGGTCTGCCGCGAGCAAGTGGTTGGAGTGCTGACGCTCTATCAGCTCCAGGCCGACGCGTTCACGCTCGATCATCGCAGGATCCTGCAGAATATCAGCGCCAAGGTAGGCGTGGTGATCGAAAATGCGCTGCGTTTCGAACACGTCCAGGACGCCGCGCGGACGGACGAACTGACGGGACTCCTGAATCCCCGCTCCCTCTTCGAGTATCTCGCTGAGGAAGTGGTCCTCTGCTCGCAACGTAAGACTCCTATGGCCGTCATCGTCATGGACCTCGACGGTTTCAAGAAGGCTAACGACGAACACGGACATCTGGCCGGAAATCGCGTGCTGCAAAGTGTAGCCGCCGGATTGCGCAAATCCTGCCGGGCCACCGATGTGGTCGCTCGCATGGGCGGAGATGAGTTTGTGCTCGTCTTATCGGACCCGGGCGATTGTCTTCCGGCGCTGATGGAGAGAATCCAAGAGGTCGGACAACGCGCCGGCGCGGAGATTGGCTGCAAAATCTCCATTAGCGCGGGATGCGCCCTCTATCCGGACGATGCGATCGATGCGGAAAGCGTACTCGAAAAGGCCGACGAACGCATGTACGAGGAAAAACGCCTCAGGAAATCCATGCACGCCGTCTCTCCGGGACAGATTATCGAATTCCCGAAAGACCGCTCCAAGGAGTCCGAATTGCATCCCAGCCGCACAGTCGCGCAACAAGCGTAGTTTGGACTGACGCCCCGCAGTGTCCTCCCGCAACTAACCACCGTTAGTAGTACTCTTCGTCATGGAATGACGCCCTCGAACCAGCGAGTATTCTACACGGTACTGTTCCTCTGCCACCCTCACCCGCTAGTCTCAAATAAGCTGCGAAGATGTTCCGTTTTCTGACTCACTGTGCGGTTCGTTTGCTGGCCATTGTTCTGGTCGCCGGCATCGCTCTACTGATCGTCCGCTTCGGACCCGGTTTCGAAACCGATGAACGCGAACTCGATCCGGGCACCAGCGCAGCCACCCGAACCGTGCTCCACAACCAGCGTCTCAACGAAGCGGAGCGCTTTCTTCGCGGAGCGCTACACGGCGACCTCGGCGATTCGCGATCGTTGGGCGTTCCCGTTCGCGAATTGATTGCCGGACGCGCCCCGGCAACTCTGCGAATCCTGGTGACCGGAAGCGCAATCGCGTGGACCCTTGCATTGGTTTGGGCGGTTGCGCTGGCGCTCTTCCTGGCTCCCGTACTGGCGCATTTTTCGACCCTCGCGAGCGCCGCCCTGCTGTGTCTTCCGACAGCTGCAATTGCAGCGCTTCTACTCAACGCCGACTGGCCGGCCGAAACGGTTTTGGCGCTGGCCCTTCTTCCCAGGATCTTCCAGGTGCTCCGTGGCCTCATTATGCAGGCCGTCCAGCGTGGCGAGGTTCTAACGGCACGCGCCCGAGGTCTGCGCCCTGTGCGCATTCTCGGCTGGTACGTCCTGCCGCGAATCGCCGGACCTATGCTCGCGTGGCTGGTCGCGACGGCGGGCATGGCGATCGCCGCCGTGGTGCCGATCGAAGTCATCTGCGACATTCCTGGCCTGGGACAGCTTGCCTGGAAGGCTGCGCTCGCCCGCGACTTGCCCCTTCTCGTCGTCCTGACGGTGTTAGTGGCCATCGTGATTCAGCTCTCCAACGCAGCCGCGGGTCTGATATCCGGAACACTGCGAGGGCGGCACGCATGAGCCGGTTGCAAAAGTCTGCCCTGATGGTCCTGCTCCTTATCGCGGCACTTTCGCTGGTGGGTATCTGGATCGCCCCTGACTTCTCTACTCAGAATCGGGATGCCATTCAGCAATCCCCATCCCGGCATTTCCCTCTGGGCACCGACCAGCTCGGCCGGGACAACTTCTCGCGCCTGCTCTCCGGACTCCGGCTCTCCTTATTCCTGGCCTCCGCCGGCGCCGCTTTCTCGTGCGCGCTGGCCCTCGTCCTGGGAGCGCTCTCCGGTTTTGTGGGCGGCTTCGTCGAAACTCTGCTGCTTAGTTGCATCGGAGTGGTCGATTCGGTTCCATGGCTTTTTCTCTTTCTTGCGGTGCGCGCTCTCTTGCCGCTGAACGTTTCGCCTGCCACGTCCATCTGGATCACTTTCGCGATGCTCGCGGTCCTCGGCTGGACCCACGCCGCACGGGTATTTCAGGCTGCGGCCCGCGAATTCCGCAACTCCGACGCCATCATTTTCGCGCGCGCTTGCGGCATTGCCGGCTGGCGTTTGTGGCTCCGGCAGGCACTCCCCGCTTTACGTCCCGTGAGTCTCACGCAGTTCACCCTTCTGATTCCCACGTTCATCCTTGCGGAAGCGGGACTTGGCTTATTGGGCCTGGGCGTCTCGGAACCACTCCCGTCGCTCGGCAATCTTCTTCGCCAGTTGGAGAACCGTGAACTGGTCCATTCCAATCCGGAAGTTCTGTTGCCTCTTGCAGTTCTCGTGGTCGTCATGCTTTGCTTCCGGACAGCATGCGGTGATCTGGAGTTAACGTTATGAAAAAGCTCTTCCTCTTTCTTGGCTTCGTGCTTTCCAATCTCTTGCTGGCCGCGCCCGGTGGTGAATTGCGGTTCTGCGTCCGCGCCGAGCCTCGCAGCCTTCATCCGCTAGCGGCCATTGACGACGCTGCCGATACGGTTCGCTACCTGACTGCCGGCGTCCTGATTCGCGTGAATCGTTCCACCCAGCAAGCCGAACCAGAGCTCGCAACATCCTGGTCCGTCTCCCGCGACTATCGCGTCATCTCCTTCACCATCCGCCGTGGAATCAAATTCTCGGACGGCACGCCGTTCACCGCCGCGGACGTCGAGTACACCTTCCGTCAACTGCTCGATCCTAAGCTGGAGGCGCCTCTTGCCGATTCCTTCCGCACCGGCGCCGGAGATCCCCACTTCGAGGTGCGAGGCGAAATCGTCAAGATTAGCTTCCCGGCGCCCATCGCCGACTACGTGAGCCTCTTCGATCAATTGCCGATCCTCTCCTCGCGGTCCAGGCTGGGGACCAAAGCGGTCCTCGGCCCGTTCATGATTCAGGACTACAAGCCCGGCGTCGAGTTATTTCTGGTTCGCAATCCGAACTACTGGAAGTCTGACGCGCAAGGGCGAAAGTTGCCCTACCTCGATTCGGTGCGCCTTCCCATCCAGCAGAATCGTGAAACCGAACTCGCGCGATTTCGCCGAGGAGACGTGCAACTCATCGATACCATCGATCCCGCCATCTTCGATCAGCTCGCCAAAGACATGCCGGACGTAGTTCGCGATTCGGGGCCGTCGCTCGATTCGGAAATGATGTGGGTGAACCAAACTCCTGGTGCGCCGTTGCCGGCTTACAAAAGGCAATGGTTCCAGTCGCGAGCCTTCCGCGTCGCGCTGTCCCATGCCATCCGGCGCGCCGATATCTGCCGCATCGTCTATCACGGACACGCCCAGCCCGCATACGGCCCGGTCTCTCCTTCGAATACTTTCTGGTTCAATCAAAAGTTGCACGCGCCGGAATTCAACCTGGCTGCCGCGATGAAGGAATTGAATAGCGCCGGGTTCACGCTGCGTGACAAAAATCTCTACGACGCCTCCGGACATCCCGTGGAGTTCTCCGCGATTACTAATTCCGGCAACGAAACCCGCGAGAAGATCGCTGCCATGCTCCAACAAGATCTCAGTGCCCTCGGCATCAAGCTCAACATTGTCACGCTCGATTTTAAATCGCTCATCGAGCGCATTACGTCATCGTTTAATTACGAGGCCTGTCTCCTGGGGCTGCGACGGGTGGAACTCGATCCCAACTCGCAGATGAACGTGTGGCTGAGCTCGGCGCCGAATCATCAGTTCAATCCGGGCCAGAAATCGCCGGCGACACCGTGGGAAGCGGAAATCGATGCCCTGATGCACAAACAGGCTTCGGAACTCGACCGCACCCGGAGGAAAGCCTGGTTCGACCGCGTGCAGGAGATCGCCGCCGCCGAACAGCCATTTATCTATCTCGTCAATCCGCACTCCCTGTCGGCTGTCGCGCGAACGCTCAAGAACACGGCGCCCACTCCGCTGCCGCCTCAACTGGTCTGGAACGCCGAGTTCCTGTCGTTCGTGAGTGCTGGAGGGCAAAGGGGCTTCTGATGCTGCACGTCGCGATCTCCGCCGACTATCCAGGTAAGAAAAATGTGCTCAACGACGTCCGCTTCGACATGTCTGCCGGTGAGATATTAGGCCTGGTAGGACAAAGCGGCTCCGGAAAGAGCACGTTGGCGTTGGCTTTATTGAGGCTGCTCCAATACCGCTCAGGAACCGTGCGTGGGCAAATCGTTTTCGAAGATCGCGACCTCGCCGCCATTCCCGAAAAGCTCATGCGCACGTATCGCGGCAGGAAAATCGCGTACGTGCCGCAAAGCCCGTCTACGAGCCTCAACCCGGCGTTGCGCATCCGGACTTTGATCAATGAAACTTGGCTGGCTCACAATTCGCGGCCTCTTTCAGGGGAAGCCGCGCTGGGTTTACTGGGCGAGGTAAGCCTGCCCGCGCATGCGGACTTTTTGAATATGCGCAGCGGGGAACTGAGCATCGGCCAGGGACAGCGGCTGCTCATTGCCCTGGCGCTGCTCCATAGACCCAGGCTCATCATCGCCGACGAGCCTACCAGCGCACTCGACCTGATCACCCAGCAGGATATTCTCGCGCTGTTTCGCCGTATCAGCGAGAGCGCCGGCACTGCCGTCCTTTTTATTTCGCACGACTTGGTTTCGGTCGCCCAGATCTGTGACCGCGTCGCTGTCTTGTATCAAGGGGAGATCATCGAAACCGGTCCGACCTCTCAAGTGTTCCTGCAACCCGACCATCCCTACGCCAAGCGCTTGATCGGTGCCCTTCCGCGCCTCAACCTGAATCCGCAACTTCTGCAAAACGTATCTTGAGTCCTGGTACTTCCGGGTCTAAAGCCACCCAGTTGGGCGCGACGTATTCCATCCGGTACTGTCTGATAACTCACAAAAATCATACTCTGAGGTTGTGAGCGCGATATCTGACTTGAACCGAAATCAAGCCGGGAAGTCGACTCACCTAATCTCGCGTGCACTCAGCCATCTTATGAAAACCAACCTGACTCAACTCTTTCTCGCCGCCGTTTGCTCTACCTTTCTTTGGGGAGGCACGGAAGCGCCGGATCAACCGCTACAGCAGCCGCCGAAAGCTCCCCATGCCCAGACCGTAGATAGCACGCGGTCAGCAAACGACACCAGTTGCACATCGGGTCCTGGTACTCATAGATCCTGATTGGCGGTCAATTTTGCATAGTATTCTTCCGGGTACTGTGGCAAAGTCTAAACAGCCTTTAAGCTGAAAGAGTAGAAGCCAGACGGTGCTAACCTCGCCGGCGACGCTTAACGCTTCGAGAGAATCTCCTTCCTTAGCGCCCTCGATTTCGGGGGCGTTTTTTTTGCTTCAATCTCTGCAACGGATCGGCTGCTTTACCATAGGAAACGGGCAATGACTCGGAGACATGGTACGCATGCGCAGGATCTGTCAGGCGCCGTGGGGCCGGTGAAGGCCCTGGTCTTCGACGTTTTTGGCACCGTTGTCGATTGGCGCGCCTCGATCGCCGCGGAAGGCGCCGCATGGTCGAAGACCAAGGGCATCGATATTGATTGGGCTCACTTCGCCGATCGATGGCGGGCTGGCTATGTGCCTTCCATGGACAAAGTCCGCAAGGGCGAAATGCCATGGACCAACCTCGATCATCTCAATCGTCGTTTACTGGAAGATCTCCTCCCGGAGTTTCACATCGAAGGTCTGTCGGATGAGGAAAAAGATCATTGGAATCGCGTCTGGCACCGCCTCAAACCTTGGCCCGATTCGATCGCCGGTCTCACGCGTCTCAAGGCAAAATATACGATAGCGCCGTTATCGAACGGCAATGTCGCCCTCCTCGCCGGCATGGCCAAATCTGCCGGCCTGCCCTGGGATCTGATACTTTCGGCCGAACTGGCCAGGCACTACAAGCCCGATCGCGAGGTCTATCTCACGGCAGCAAGCCTCTTGGAACTAAAGCCGGAGGAAATGATGATGTGCGCGGCCCACTCGATCGATCTCATTGCGGCGCGCGGTTGCGGTCTGCGCACCGCCTTCATTCACCGGCCCGCCGAGTTCGGACCCTCCGGCGAAGCCGACAATGCCAAACCAGGCGATTTTGACGTCGTGTCGGGTGACATATTGGACCTGGCGTCTAAACTCGGAGCTTAGCTGCCGGCACGCTTTCAGTCAGTCTCACGCTCCCAAGCAATTTCCACCACGCTGGTGGAAGCTGCTGTCAGTGTCAGCCGGTTCGCGCTAAAACGATAAGAGCGCTTCAAGTCCGTACCCACCCAGCTGGGCACGAGGCAAGCTTGGACATGATGGATTACGACCTGGCTGGCTTCATCTACATCAAACGTTCCGAAATACGAGATGAATCCGTCCACTGCTTCCCGGATCTCTTCGTTAGTGGCGTGACCGGCGAGCAGCCCGACTCCGGGAGTGGTCGTGGAGCGGCGACCCGGACGCATCAACTGCGCCGACATCCGCCCGGCCCGGTCGTAAGTAATGCGTCCCACCGGCTTCTCGCCCAGGGGACACTCGATCCGGCCATCCGGATCCTTTCGCTCATAGCCGGCAAGTTTCCACACGCCGATGAAACGTTCCCGCGCAGGCGTCGCTCCCTTCATCGCCGCCATCGATCCGATCGTCTCGATCACTTGTCTTCTGTTCATCGCGGTCCCCCCAATGATTATGTCTCGAATTCTGGCGTCGCGCCTTTGGCCGGATTCATACCTGCAGCCGCATGGTGAGTTCCTCTCCTTCAGCCTCCGTCAACTTGCGCCCCGCCTTCGTCACGTAGAAGACGTCGATGGCGCGATGACCCTCCGTATCGATGAGGACCACCTCGATGTTGCAGCCCGCCGCTGAGATTGCGGAAGCGATTCCGTACAGCAGACCGGGACGATCCTCCGCGGTAATTTCCAACAGCGTGGAGTGGTCCGACGCGGAATTATCGATGCAGGCGCGCAGCGGAATCTCCATGTGCCGGCTGGGTTGCGCTTTCACCGGTCGGCGCTTCAGCAATGTCTGCACATCGAGTTCGCCCTCCATGGTCCTGCGCACCGTACGGAGCAGCGCTTCATCCTCGCCTGGATTGAGTTCCAAAGTGCGCAGTGGATCGGCAAAATGGAACGTGTCGACGATCACTCCGTGCCGGTTGCCGAACGCTTCCGCCTTGACGATGTTCATGCCGAAACTTGCCAGCGCTCCGGCAATCGAGGCGAAAAGGAATGGCCGGTCCGACGTTACCACCGTCAGCCGGTACACCTCCTGATCCCGATCGATGCGCACAGCTACGTCGCCGCGCGCCATCGCCATATGCATATCGATATCCGCATCGGAACGAGTCCGCAGATAGCGGACCGGAAGACCATCGAGAAACGCCTCGCGCTCCGCCGACCCATACGAACGAGCCTCCAGCCGGAGGGTGTCGAGTTCGCTGGTAAGTGCTCGATACGTAGCCGTGTAGAGGTTCCACAGGAGTATCGAACGCCATGGCGTCATCGCCTCGGGATTGACCGCGCTGATATCGCCATAAGTCAGCAGCGTTAGATACTTAAGCCGCTCCACAGTGCCGATGCGCTTCGCCATGTCGCGCGCTACCGTGGGATCGTAGATATCTCGTGAACTCATCGCCGCGGACATCTCCAGATGCGCGTGGATGAGAAATTGCACCATGGCGCGGTCCTCTTCCGGCAGCGCGATGCGCTCGAACATCTCGCGTGCCATGCGGACCGATGCGACCGTGTGGTCTTCGCCGGTTCCTTTTCCGACGTCATGGAAGAGCAGTGCGAGATAAAGCACTGCGAGCGGCGGCGCTTCTGCGATCAGACCTCCGAATCCGGTCCCCTTCCTGCGCTTGAGAGCGGCGAGGGTGCCGATCGCTACCAGCGTATGTTCGTCGACCGTGTAGCGATGGTAGAAATCCCGCACCACCAGGGAGTCGAGATGGACAAACTCCGGGAAAATGGCTTGCAAAACTCCGGTAGTATGCATTTCCTGCAGCGCGAGGTCCGCATACGGTAGAGACAGTATCTCGCGGATCGCCGGCCACTCTGTATGGAAGGGAGGGAGGTGCGCCAGCAGGCGATCCTGCGTATCCGGCGCGAGCGCGATGCCATGGCGCGCTACGAAAGCAAAGAGCCGTTCGACCAATCCGGCGTCGCTCACAGCCTGTTGCGGCGTGCGGAAATGTACGCGATCCCGGACAATCGAAAAATCGCTGTTGGACAACCGCGAACTGCGATCCCGGAACTTTGCAAATAGAGAACTGCTGCGTCTTTCGGATACGTCCAGCAGATTTTCACAACTGCGAAAGATTGAGCGCGCGCTGCGAAAATACTCGCGCATCAGGCCCGCGGGGTCGTCCGGTCGCACTCTGTCCTGCATCGCGAAATCGAGGACATTGTTGTCGCGGCCGGAAAGCGTGTGGAGAGCGAAACGAACCTCGAAGAGAAAGTCCCGAACCGCCGTCAATTCCTCGGGATGTGTCCGCTCGCCAAGCTTCTGCGCCCACCGCAAAACCTGGTAGTCGCGCAACCCTCCTGGGCTGTCCTTTAGATGAGGTTCCAAATGGTAGATGGTGTTCTGGAATTTTTGGTGGCGCTCTCTCGTGAGCCGCGCCAGATGTCCCATCAGATCGCTGCGCGGCTTCTGTGCGGCGAGGCGGGCATAGACCACGGGATCGCCGGCGAGATACCGGTGATCCAGCAGGCTCACGTACAATTCGACATTTTTGTGGTCGAAGTCCGCGCACTCTTCAGGAGTCCGCACCGACTGGCTGATGCGCAGCTTGGAATCCCAAAGTTCGCGAAGAAAAGGAGACAGCGGTTCGCGCAGACCGCCTCGCAATTCTGCATCAGCAGTGAGAAAAAGCAGATCGATATCCGAGTGGGGAAACAACTCCCGGCGTCCATACCCGCCGACTGCTGCCAGCGCCAGACCCGGAATTGCCGGGAAATTCCTCAAAATGCGCTCGTCCACCTCCGCAGTTCGAGCCTCGAGTTGGGGGAGAATCGTCATTCGTTATCCGTTTTCCGTTATCCGTTCAAGCTGGCCGGTATCAGGGTCAGCGGACAACGGACCACGGATAACGGAAAACGAGCCGCTTATATCGCTGCCTCGCCCCGATCGCCATTGCGAATGCGAATCGCATCGGCCACATCGTAAACGAAGATCTTCCCGTCGCCGATCTTTCCTGTGCGCGCGGCTGTGGCTACCGTTTCCACGGCCTTTTCGGCGAGGTCGTTCGCAACCACCATCTCGATGCGTACTTTCGGTAAAAGATCCACGGTATATTCCTGGCCGCGATAAACTTCCTTGTGCCCTTTCTGGCGTCCATGGCCCCGAACTTCGCTGATCGTCATGCCGTCGATCCCAATTCCGATCAGGGCCTGCTTTACTTCATCCAATTTAAACGGCTGAATGATCGCTTCTATTTTTTTCATATCGTCAGGACTCCAGGAAATATCCTTCTTCACCGTGCATCGCCAGATCCATCCCTTGACGTTCTTCTTCGTCACTGGCTCGGACCCCGAACAGTAAATCGCAAACCTTCAGGATAACCAGAGTTCCCACGATCGCCAACACCCAGGAAATCACAACGCCGCCACATTGATAAACTACCTGCACTCCGTGGCCATCCACCAGACCCATCGGCAGCACCTGGCCTTTTGCGTTCTTTAGTCCATCGTTCACCAGATTGGTGGCGAAGACGCCGGTCAAAATTGCGCCCAAGGTGCCGCCGGAACCATGGACGCCGAACGCGTCGAGCGTATCGTCGTAGCCAAAGAGATGCTTCACCGACGTTGCCATGAAGTAGCAGAAGATGCCGGCTAGTAAACCGATCAGCAGCGCCGGCATCGGCTTGACGAAGCCTGATGCCGGCGTTATCGCCACCAGTCCCGCAACCGAGCCGGATATCGCGCCCAGGACGCTGGGTTTGCCGGTGCGCATCCACTCGGCGAACATCCAACCCAGAGTGGCCGTGGCAGCAGCGAAGTGGGTCGCCACAAAAGCGCTGGTCGCGAGTCCACTCGCTGCCAGCGCGCTTCCGGCATTAAACCCGAACCAACCTACCCAAAGCAGGCACGCACCTACGCAACTCAGCACCACACTGTGCGGCTTCATCGCTTCGCTTGGGTAGCCCGTTCGCTTGCCCAGGTACAGCGCACAGATCAAAGCCGAGACTCCGGAAGTAATGTGGACGACCGTGCCGCCGGCAAAATCGAAAGAGGGAATAGCACCGCCAGTGAAAGCGTTCAGCAATCCGCCTTTGCCCCACACCATGTGAGCCATCGGAAAGTATACGATCGTGCTCCATAGGACCGTGAATAAAACCATCGCCTTAAATTTCATGCGTTCCGCAAAGGCGCCGGAAATCAGCGCGGGCGTGATGATTGCGAACATCAACTGGTAGATCATGAAGGTTTCTTGGGGGATCGTCGCGGCGTAATCGGCGTTGGGCGCAGAGCCGACACCATTCAGGAACAGATACCGCAGATCGCCGGTGAAGGCATTGCCTTCCGCGAACACCATGCTGTAGCCGTAGACCGCCCAGAGGACGGTAACCACTGCCATCAGGATGTAGCTGTGCATCATCGTGCTCAACACGTTTTTCCGGCGCACGAGCCCTCCATAGAACAGGGCGAGGCCGGGACCGGTCATCATCAGAACGAGCGCCGCTGACACCAGCATCCAGGCGTTGTCACCGGCCGATTGAGCGGATTTGGCGGCGGATTCGACTGAGGCAAGACGGGCGTCGAGCGTCGGAGCAGAAGGCACAGCGGACTGCGCCAGAACCAACCCAGGCAAGATGAAGGCCTGCGCCAGAGCCGGCAGCGATTTAATGCGTCGAAGGGTCATAGTTAGTTGCGTTGCAGACATATCAGTTTCGTACGTCAGGCAGACGTAAGGTCACGTGAAAAATTACACTCAATTCCGAGTCTATCCCGTCCGCTCGCTCCCACCTACAGGCAAAGAGCTACAGACAAAGAGCCGGGCGAAAAGCTACGCTGGCGACCTTTAGTCCCTAACTTTGCGGAGTCGAATCCTGGGTGCCGGAAAGACACTCCGGACTCCTGTCAAATGCAAGAACTCATCTGGTAAGACGCAATGGTCAGGAGGGCCGGCTTCTATGACTCCCTTGTTGCCGAGAAGGATCCTGACTAAAGTACCGGCAAGCCCCGCATCGGGTACATACTTCGCGCGATCCCGGCTTAAAGAGGTTATGATGAGCTTGTTGAGCGACACTACCAGGCTCAGAATACGGTTCCCGAACTGGCTGCTGCCGGCCTTCGGCTATGCAGTCTCGGCGGCCAGTTTGATCTGGGTCCTGAAGGACTCGCGCCTGCGCGAAACTGCCTATGACCTCCGTCATCTTAATTGGCTTTGGGTCGTCCTTGCCTTCATTTTCGAAGTCGCCGCCAATTTTTCGCACGCCTGGCGCTGGCAGCTGATCCTGAGTCCGGCGGAGGAGATTCCTCTCTGGCGCTGCGTGCAATCCGTGCTGATCGGCCTGTTTGCCAATGAAGTTCTGCCCGCGAAAGCCGGCGAAGCCATCCGCGTCTATCTGCTGACCCATTGGACCAAGGTTGATTTGCCGCTCAGCATCTCTTCCGCCGCCATCGAGGCCTCCATCGACGGGATCTGGCTGATGGCGACCTATGTCCTGGTAACCATCGGAGTGCAGAATCTCCCGCACGATCTCGTTCGTGGCGCCTGGGCCCTCGCGATTGGCGTGGTCGCGCTCTCCGCCCTTTTTCTCTATCTCCTTTTTCACAAACAGCACTCCTACCAAGTGGTCTCCGGCCACAAATGGGCTTCGCAATTCATTCACTTTCTCGATGAATTACATAAGATGGGTCAGCCGAAAACTTTGACCGCGGCCCTCGGAGTCAGCTTCTTGTACATTTTTTTCCAGACGCTTTCGATTTGGGCCTTGCTCCAGGCGGACCAGTACGATTTCGATGTCCGCCAGGCCGCTCTCATTGTCGTCGTTTTCCGTATAGGGACCTTGATCCCCAACGCGCCGGGAAACCTCGGGGCGCTTCAGTTCTTCACCTTTCTCGGAGTGTGGCTGGCGGGAGGAGAGAAAGGGCCGGCGAAGGCGTTTGGCGAAGTCAACTGGGTGTTTATCACTCTCGCGCGCCTGCTGCAGGGCGGCATCGCCATCCTTCTGACCGGTGTGAATCTCACCGATCTGCACCGCCGCGCGCACCACGCGCACACCACTCCCCGCGTTCCCGTAGGTCCCATTGGGAGAAATCCCGCCGGCCGGATACCGTGACCAACCTCGACATGAGCGTGAACTTTCCGTAAACCACAGTGAAAAATCCTACACTCTTTTTTGGTTCCCTGTCACCCGGCCGGCTTCCCGCTCGTTACCATGGGATGTGAGCCTGCGCCAACCAGTGGCCGATTCTCCAGCAAATATCGAGTGGCATTCCGATGATGGTTCTACCCGCGTCTCCATTCCGAACGAACTAGTCGACCAGATCGCCGGTTATGTCTCTCAGGCGTATAAATCCATACCTCGCCGAGGCGCAGAGGCGGGCGGAGCTTTGTTTGGTAGCGTTCGCATCGGCCAGGTCACTGAGATTTTTATCACCAGCTTCGAACCCGTTCCCTGCGATCATCTATATGGCCCCTCGTTTATCCTGTCTGACGCGGGGTTAGCTGAGTTCCGAGCCGCTCTTGCCCGACATCCCGCTGCTGAAATCCTCGGATATTACCGCAGTCACACGCGGGCCGGGTTTGGCCTCGAGTCCTCCGACCGGGAACTCGCCACTCGCATGTTTCCCGGACTATCCGGCCTCATCCTGCTGATCAAACCATCCTCGCTCGGAAGGCTCACCGGCAGCTATTATTTCTTCCAACGCGGTGCTGTGGAGATGCGTCCTGTCGGACGCGAGTTTCCGTTCGTAGGCACCGTGCCTGGTGGTATTCTCCCGCCCGGCGCCCTCGAACCGGAGCCCGACGTTCAAGCTGCCCTTACACCGGACTCTTCGAGACACGTTCAGGAGTTGCCCGAAGTCGCTGGAGCGCCCGCAACGGCCCTGCATAGGCGGGAAGTGCAAGAGCCGAATCCGGAAAGCGTCCCAGAAGCGGGTCCGCGCCGCAAGAGTCTGCAATGGGAAATTGTAGCCGCGGGCCTCATGATCCTAGCTGCCCTGGGGTTGCTCTGGTGGCAGTATCGCGGCGATAGCAACGACGCGGAAGCCCCGTCCTCGCACCCGGCTGCAACTCGCATCGCTTCGCTCGGACTCGCGGTCCAACCCGGCGAAGGCGGCTGGAGAATCACGTGGGATCCTAACTCGCCAGCCGCACGCAACGCACTACGCGGCGTTCTGAACGTCGCGGAGACTGATTCTCACGAACGCATTCCGCTCGACACCGCACAAATTCGCGCCGGTGTGGCCACTTACCGCCCGATTGGAGACGACATTGCCTTCCGTCTCGAACTCCTGCTGCCGGATAACTCTCTATCGAGTGAGACCTATCGTGTGCTCTTGAAACGGGCCGAGATAGCCTGCCGCTCCGCGCGCGGCGCCCAAGAAGTCCGCCATGCCCCCGCCCGCAACTCCTTCGCCCGCCGTTCCGGCGCCAAAGACCGAAGAGCCCTCCGAACCGGGCTATGTGGAACCGGAAGTCGTCAGCCGCGTTACCCCCGAAGTTCCTGAAGGGATTCGGCCGCGCATTACAGCGCCTCAGCCGATTGACGTCCGTGTGTCCATCGACCGGCAGGGAAGAGTAACCAGCGCCTCCCCGCTCCAGCATGGCGAAGGGTTAATCAATTACCTGGCGGAACGAGCCGTGATTGCGGCCAGGCAGTGGACTTTCAAGCCGGCCAGGCGAGATGGGAAAACCATATCCAGCACCCGCACCATCCACTTCGTCTTCGAGCAGTAGCCTCAGGTACCTTCGGGGCAAAGCGAACTTGACCGGCTCTCGCTTCGACGAAGCTCCTTGCTAATTCGGATGACGCGCTGCGGGCTTTTAGTCAGTGTGCCTTTTGCGCTACTCTAGAGGACTGAACATATCAAAGAGGATCAACGCATGAACCAATTTGCCCGCTATTCCCTGGCCGCTCTCCTATTGTTCGCGGCGGATCGGGTCCAACTCTCAAACGCACAGGACACGAAGCTCTCAGGAGACGCCGAGCGCGGCAAATACATCGTGGAGTCGGTCGCGATGTGTGGACGCTGCCATACGCCTCGCAACGAAGCCGGCCTGACTGACTATAGTAAACGGCTGGCAGGCGCCCCACTACTGCAGTCCGTCCCCGGCTGGGCGATCTATGCGCCCCGTCTCGCCGGCACCCCTCCAGGCACCGATGATGAGCTGATCCGCCTGTGGACGACCGGCATCTGGAAAACCGGAGCTCCCCTTCGTCAGCCGATGCCCAGTTTCCGCATGACCAAACAGGATGCCGAGGCGGTTCTTGCCTATCTGAAGACGCTTAGGAAATAGTCTTCAGTCATCCGCTGCCAGTCAGTTTTCAGTTTTCAGTCACCGGTGAGGATGCCGTTCCTGACTGACAAACTCTCAACTGAACCTAAATAGCCCCTTGGCCGTCTTGACGCGAAGTTTCTCCCGGTCCGGTCCGCTCAGCGATCCGAACGCGCGCTCGAAATCGGCGCTCCATTTCGCGTATTCTCCCGCATTCATCCCGATGTACCCGCAGATCATGTGGTCCGGGCCAAATGCGTCCCAAGCTCTGCGCGCCAGGTCCGCATCATTGGCATACGGACCTGAATATTTCATATAAATATTCGGCAGTTTCCCAAGTCGCATGACCTGATCCACTTCTGCGGCTGAACCCTACCTTTGCGCGGGCCAGATGATCGAGCACCACGGGCACACTCGGAAACTCGCGCGCCAGCTCCGAAATTTCCGGCGCGTAGTGCGGAATGAAATGAAACTGGACCACCATCTTCAATAGTTGCGCTTGCCGGAACACATTGTTTATACCCGGATTCCGCAGATCGCGATCCTTTATCGGGCCGCCAGTCGACGGCGGCGTTCCAGGCTTGTGGACCTCGTGAATCCGAATTCCCGCTATGCGGCCGGGATGCTGCCGGCTCAATGCAGCAATACGTTGCGGCGTCGCTGGATCGATAGGATCAAACAGGCACGTCGCCTTGAAAAACAGCGGCGATGGTTCCCGCCGGAAGATCAACTCGAGAATCCGGTGGTCGTCTTGATAGGGCTCGGGATGCACCACCAACACATGCTCGATCGGCTCGGTCTCGAGAAAAGCCAGGTACTCGCTTAGCGGATGGGCCGGAGGACGATAGGAAGCCTTCGGGTGATAGGCAAATTCGGGAAGAAAAAGATGTACGTGCGAATCGATGATAGGCTCGTTCAACCGACTGGCCGATCGCAGAGTAAGCGGGCAAGCGGCGGCCGCACCGGCCAGGATTTTCCGGCGTGTGAGCCGCTGGCTCATCCCCGCCGGCGAACCTCTTCGAGGATCTTCTTCACCGATTCTGCGTATTGGGGGTCGTTCTCCAGGTGTTTGCACTCTCGCAGCACCGTTTGCTTATCCCCCAGTATCAATCCCATTTGCAAAGCCGACCAGCACCGGTAAGCGGACTGAGGCGTCATCTGCTCGGACTTCAGCAGCGCGTCGTTCGCCACGGAAATCATTTTCTCCCGATACAACGCACGGCCCAGCACGTATTCCGCAGCGGGTTCGTCCCTGTTGTTGATCAGGCGCGCCGCAAGTCCCACGGCTCTCCGGGAATCCCCCAGCTCGAGTGCCGACATGGCTTTATCTAGTCCCGCCCAGTGACTGGGAGGAGCTACGCTCATTAAATCCGCGCGATCGAGCAGCGGCAGTCGGCCCAAATCGCGGTATCTCGTGCTGAACACCTTATCCTGGATCGGGACATACGACGTCCGGCTCTTCACTGTCGCGAAAAGCACTGCGCCGATCACTACCGCCGCCGCAAGAGCGATCATCGTTATCATTCGAGCGCGCGGCGTAAGCACCACCGGACGCATCGATTGCTTCTCGGATTTTGCGAGCCATCGCAACTCCCCGGAACAGATCGTGCACTTTTTTACGTGAGCGGCTACTTTTTCGGCAACCTCGGCGGAAAGACTGTGATGTAGAAAATCGAACAACTCCCCTGCGTCCGGGCAGATCGCGAGTTCGACGGGATGGCCGGGGTTCATCGCGTATGCTACCCGCCGGAAACGATCCACCACGTCTCCGCAGTAGTCGCAGCCTTCCGCGTGTTCCAGCACCTGCTTGGCAACGTCTGTTTCGGACGTGGCGGCTTGCCAAAGCATTTCCCAGCGTACTTGTTCTTCGGTCTCCAGCCCCTGAGAAGCCCAATAGCCGGCGGGCTGAAATCGGTCAGGTTCGGAGCAGTTCACCACTCTCATTTAGTTACCTGATTCCCCGGTTTTCTTTGCGGCTTTGAGCAGATTTTCTTCATCGCGGGGTTCGTCGTCACCGTGGCTGCCGCCAAACAGTTTGTAAAGAATCGCCCGCGCTTTGAAAATCCGGGTTGCTGCCGTATTCAAAGGAGAATCCATACGCCTCGCGATCTCCGAATAACTGAGATCGTCGGTCACCCGGAGACGAAGCGCCGTACGCAGCGGTTCCGGCAGTAACGCGTACATCCGGTCCGCCATCTGTTCGGACTCCACTTTTTCAAAACCGTAGTCGGTCACCGCCAGTTCCCGCTCGATCGATTCGCCCGACAGATCCACGAACAGGCGTACCATCTTATTGCGCCGCCGTGCCTTATCCGAGCGAATTTTCTGCAGGATGGCGACCTGCACTACCCGGTAAACGAAAGTCTGAAGTTTTGCGTCACCCCGAAATTCCGACTTAGAGCGGAGGAGTGACAGGAAAGCGTCATGCAGGATATCCTCGCGATCCTCGGGGGCCGCGACCTCGCGCAACAAGAGGTTGTGGATCTGCCGATTCTCGTCGAAGAACTCACGATAGAGATTATCGCTCGCTTCGTTGTCACCGGCCTGTGCGCGGCGGAGCAGATCCGCATCAGCCGAGATATCCATGGAATAAACATTCTACCAGTAATTCCAATGAACTCCCCTTGCAATGCCTGGCAAAATCGGGAAAAATCGCCTCCGAAGTACCGTCCGTACTGGCACAACCGATGATCATTTCTGTGATCCGCCCGCCCGCCGTCTTCGACCTGCAGAACTTCACACCCAACTTCGTCACCACCGGCGAACCGCTACAGACTAATGGCAAGACGGACCGGCGGTGTTCCCGACCGTTATTTCTGCTGTAACGATTCGATGTACCTGGTGAGATTACTGATCCGGAGTTCTGTCTCGCGGTCCTTAGTTGGACCTACCGAGGCGAGAATGACTCCCCAAACCGGCATGTCATTCGATCCGTGGGACGTCACGTTTACGTCACCGTGGATGGCGCGGATGACTCGGATGGCCGGGAATTTCCCTCCGTTCCGTTTGCTGAGCTGGGTAAGGTCGCTCGGCGGCGCCTTGAGCGCAGGGGCGGCGGGGCCGAGTCCCTTGGCATCGGTTCCATGGCAGGAAGCGCAATATGCCCGAAACATTTCCGATCCGGAAGTGGCCGGCGTGAAGACCGCCGGTGTCCCCCTGATCACAACCGAGTCCGCAGCCAAAAGGACGCCAGGGATGAGTACGAGCGTGGAAAACACAAACCGCTGGAGAAGCACAGGTTACCTTTCTACATCAACCGTAAGGCCATCCGCGGGATTAATCCAATACCTTTTTGATTTCGGAACCGCGTGCCAGTGTGCTCCATCTAAACCCGGCAGTGACGACTTTAGAACTTAAGCCCGTGCAAATACTCAAAACTCGTCCGCAGACTGTCAATCGGATTGCCCGGCGTCTGGTCCTGCTCTACAAAATAGTGTTTGACGCCGGCCGCATGCGCCGCCCTCAGAACCTTGGGCCACTCGATGACGCCTTTGCCTGCCTCTTTAAAGGCGGTCTTCGGCACGCTCTCGTTGTATTGCACCGGCGTTCCCTCGGCCTTGTCCTTGATATGCAGCAAGTCCACTCGACCCGAGTACTTCTTGAGTAGTTCGACCGGATCGTGGCCGCCCACACTGGCCCAAAACGCGTCCAGTTCCAATCCCACCAGGCTCTTGTCTAACGCCGCCATCATGATTTCAAGGCCAAACTGAGATCCGAATTCCTGATACTCGAAGGCATGATTGTGGTAACACAACTTCAGTCCAGCCTTCTTGCACTCCGCCCCCGCCCGATTCAATGTGTCGGCGAGTTCCTTAAAAGTGTCCACGCCATGGCGTAGAGCCGGCGGCACATATGGATACACCGCGTAACTGAAGCCTCTCGTCTTCATGTCGGCGACGGTCGAGCTGAACTTTTCATGATTCTCCGGCTTGAACAGCGCATTATCGATATGCACGCTCACCGGACGCAGTCGCGTCATTTTGAGCGCTGCCCAGATCTTGTCGAGATTACCCGAGGTGGCCTCGGCTTCCCGGTAGCCGATCTCATCGAGGGCCTTCAAAGTAGCCTCCGGATCCTTCTCGACAATACTGCGTACCGTATAGAGCTGGACGCCGATAGCGGTCAGCGAGGTCGCAAAGGCAGATCGCAGCGGCAGGGTGGCCGCGGCGCCTCGAATCAGGTCACGTCTTGAGAGTTTCATCCACCACGAATTGTATAACTTTCTTGCCGTGCAGTTGAGAGGTTCATTGCAAGTAAGTAATCCAGATGGGCGACGACCAGGCCATATTACGATCCTTTTGCTCAACCCGGACATAGTAGTAATGCGCCCCCGGCGTGAGCGACCGCTCCGTAAAAGTCAAATCGAAGGTGTCCCCGTGTGGCTCGGTTGAATAAATATATTGGTTGTCTCGCACCACCACCACATTCTTCAAAGGCCCCGCACCCACGATATGCGCGCGCAACTCCGGCATCGCCTTCGAACTGAGTTCGTCGCCCTGGAGGAACGTTTTTCCTTCTACCCTCATCCGGTAATCCAGCAGAATGTTGCGTGTCGAGGCATAAGTATGACGCTTCCGCATGGCGTCCACCAGAGCCTCCCGGCTGCCATTCTCCGCAATCACGTTGGTATAGGAGAGATGTGTCGACACATGGTCGGAACTCGCCTGCACTCCCAGTTTGTACCCCTTCGCCCACGCGTTCCAGACGAACCCGAGCGGTTTGAACCCCCCCGCCCACAGTTCCGTCTTCTGGGCGGTCGGAGCCAGCGGCGCGCCTTCATGCTCCGCCGAAGTCCGCGAACCTTCCCACAATTCCACGATCGGATCGACCGTAGGATCATTGTCTCGCCAGTCTGTTCCCATCCCCGTAGTCGGGCTGTGAGGACTTGAAATGCCGTTGTATTGCTTGAGAAACGGATAGAGAATGGGCCCCGAGTTCAATCTCCCCTGCTGCTCCTCCCGGCTGATATCCAGAATCGGCACGCCCCGTTTGGTAAAGAGCAGATTGCGATGCCCGTTGGGATAATTCACGCTGCGTTCAGTGCCATAGACGCCCCTGAAGAAGCCGGGTACATCGAACATATCCGCTGACTTCTGGATCCGCCACCACGGATACTCCTGGTCGCCGGACTGATGGTCCGTCACCACCACGAAGTCGAGACCCGCGGCATCCATGGCGTAGCGGTAGGCATCCCACAAGGTGCCGTCGCCTGCGCCATCGAGCGAAATCTCCGTATGGCGGTGCAGGTCGCCCCGGTAGATCTTGTAAGCCTTGCCGTCCGCCTGTACCGTATAGCTTCGCAACGCGGCGATCTGGCTTTTTTCTCCCGGCTCGGAGGCCAGGCCGGCCGGAGGTTCCGGCGGACGCGCTGCCAGTTCCGGCGCGGCTGCCACCCCTCCAGCCATCCGCGCCACCATGACGTCGTTATTTTCCGGCTTTTCTCCAAATTCCGGCCCTCCCCAGAACTTCTGATCGCTGTTCAGCGCTACCCAGGCGTTCCCGCTTGTATCCGCGGCAGCCGCCAGTTCTCCTTCGTTCCGTCCCACCGAGTTCGGCAACATCTTCAACTCGGACCAGTGATCGCCGCTGTAATAAGTTGCGCAGACTTCCCACTTGCCGCCCGCGGCCCAAAGTGAGGTCGGAAAGCGCGCTTCGGTCCGAGGACGCATGAAGAGCCACATGCGGCCATCCGATGCAGCCACGAGGCGAGGCGTCTGCAGGTAGCGTTTGAAGGCGTACGGCGTCACATCGTCGGGTTGGCGCAGAGGAGTCGAGAAGCGCCCGGACGACGTGTAGACCGCGACTTTCACGGTTCGTGCCTCATACAACCCCGTGCCGCCGGAGAAAAGGAATCCGGAGTCTTTGCCCCAATTCTCAGGCGCCTCGTCATACGCAATCCATAATCGATTTTGGGCATCCACTGCCAGGCTCGGATGCGCGTGAAATCGCGTAGAATTCGTCACCCGAATCACTGGTCCGGCCTGACCACCGGTTACGTGTCTCAGATATACCTCATAATTGCCGGTGGCATAGCCGTCCCAGGCCACCCAGACTGATCCATCGCGCCCCGCGGCTACGGCCGCATCCCAGTCATTCGCGCGCGTGTCGCGTCCGGCGTCGCTGATCAGCATCTCGGGAAGCCATTTTCCCGCCAGCCTCGAACGCAGATAGATGTCGCTTCGCCCCCTTCGCCAGCTTTGGTAAGCTACGTGAACTCCGCCGCTGCGATCTGCCGCGACGCGATGGAACAGGCTCTTTCCAACTCCGCTCGTGAGGCTCTCGACTGGACCGAAATCCGTGCCATCGAGCGTGCGCGCCTTCAGATGCCAGGTATCGTTTCCCGCGTCGTGCTCCGACCAGACTACGGTCTCTTTACCGCCGGAATCCGCGAGTCCTGTCATGAAGAGGTCCCCGGGTTTTTCGGTCACAGTCAGCGGCTGATCCCAATTGCCATCCCGGTAACGGCGCAGAAACACCCGGTCCGCTTTGTTCTGAAAGGCCTGCCATGCCACCCAAACTGAATTTCCGTCCACCGCGATGGACGGATAGTCGTCCTCATATCGGCCTTCCGTGATCGACTGCACTATCGGGCTGCGCCGCACTTCCACACGTGCGCTAAAGGGATAAATGCTGCCATCCGGCGGAACGTCGCCAAGCCTCACGGAAAATTCTTCGTTCGGAGTATTTCCCATTGCGGTTAGTCTCGGTGTGAACTTGACCCGCAATCGGGCATCCTCTGGAGCGCGATAGTAGAGCGTCACGCCCACCACTTCGAGCGGGGTCGCACGAGGCTGCGGCCGTTCTTCCGGATCCATTTCGTGGGCGAAAGAGGACCACGCATGGGTCGCACACTCCCACGCATTGCCCGTGACCTTCTCCTGCCGCGTGAAATGGTAGCCTTCAATCTTTTCGATGGCGCCCGTGCTCAACGACGCGCTGCCGTCCCAAACCGTCGGTTGGCTGTCTTTCGAACCAAAAATCAACGTAATGGCCTGCAACCCATCGAGAGATCCAGCAGAAGAACCCGCCAGCGCGGCAACGGGATGTGCGCCTCGCCAGCCGGCAAAAGCCAGGAAACAAGCAAGAAGTATAAAGAAGGTGGTCCTCATGGCTGTAAGTATGAAGCCCGATATTAGCATCGGCAAGATCGCGGTGCCACGCCTCAAGCCAGACAAGCCGGCCCAATTGGATTCCTCCGCGTCCTCTCCGGCTCTCGGCGCCTCCGCGAAGCACCCATGTGCAAATTGATTTTTAATCGGTTGAGCAGGAGTGACCTTCACTCGCATCAATAATGAAGTGAGCTCTAACATGACTCTGGAGGGAGGCGGAGAGTCCTCCGCGGACACACTCTTTAATCTGCCCTGCGCCTGTCAAAACCTTCGCCGCGCGACCCGTATCGTAACTCGTATTTATGATCGGGAGTTGACGAAGGCCAACCTCGATATCACTCAATTCGGCCTGCTCACTGCATTGGCGGCAACCGGTGAGGTGAATCAAAAGCGGTTGAGCGCGGGCTTGGGGATGGACAGCACCACCTTGACCAGAACGTTGGCTCGCCTGCGAAAGCATGGGTGGGTTCGCGTAAGGCTTGGGACAGACAGGCGAGAAAGGCTTTTCAGTCTTACGCCTGCCGGCGCGCGGCAGTTGGCTGAAGCGAAACCTCGCTGGGACGCGGCGGAACAAAACCTGCGATACGGCCTTGGCGAAAGAGGTTGGGACGTTCTGCAAGACACCTTATCGCACTTGACGAAAGCCGCGGTTCGCGCAGAAGCTTTGCATCTGAAATAGATGTATGTGCATCTATCTTCCTGGAAGTGAATTTCAGGAAGGGATATACATATGCGACTTGTCATCTATTCTTCGGCGGCGCTGCTTACGGTCGTGGCCGTTCTGGCCGGTCTCCGCGAGGAACGCGCCGGTGCCACCGAATCCAATCAAACCGGAGCGGACCACCGTTCCCCAGAGCTGGAGTATTTGAAGGCAGTCAACAGCGTCGCGCCCCCAAAAGACCCGCAGATGCTGTTTTTGCTGATGGCGGAGTACTCGAACGGGAATCTGCAGGGTGAGGGCGCCGAGTTTTTGTCCGCTCGGTTAAAGGAGTTCTCTCCTCGCCTGACAGACGTGCAAAAAGCGCTGTATCTTAGCGCCATCGGATTACTGCAAGCTCAGCATGCCTCTTCTGTGCCGTTATTGCGCCGGCCCGGTTACGTCAAAGACACCATCGCCGTACTCGATCTGGCCAAGCAGCTTTCGGGAGGCCAGGTATTCGTGGTCAACTGGATCTCCGGTGTGGTTCGTTCGCAGCTGCCGGCCATTTTCGGTCAGAGAAAGGCAGCCGGAACCGAACTCGCCTGGTGCGTCGAAAATTCCGCTAAAGCGCCTCATGCGGGGTGGCTGCGGGAAGTCGACTATCATCTCGGGAAGTTGGCGCTGGCCGACGGAGAACGAGCAAAAGCAGAGGCGTATCTTCAAAAGAGCGGCTACAAAGACTGGGACCGGCCAATCACGCTGATCACTCCTTTTACCGAGCAGGTTGCATCCGGGCACACCTTTTCTCCGCGCCATATTGCTGAGGTGATTCCGGGCCGCGTGTACGCATTGTCGGGTTTCGAGTTTACCGAATACTATTTCGTGGTGTCGGATGACGGGCGGGAATTGATCGGCATCGATGCCGGTACGCGGCCGGATTCGGCCAAGGCGGCCTATGAGGCTTTACGGGCCTATGCACCCGGCCTGCCGGAATTGACGACTATCTTCATCACTCACTCTCATTGGGACCACGTGGGAGGTCACTCATATTTCCGCGACCTGAATCCGCGCCTCCGTATTCTATGCCCGGAGCAACTATCAGGAAGAGCTATCACGCGAACTCGTTGCACCGGGAGTTTTCGGCAAACACTTCTTCGGCGAACGCTTCAGCCTCGACAACGTGCGCAGCTTCAGGCCGGACGTCACGATTGCCACCCGCACTGAGCTGAAGATCGGGGGAACGCACATCGAACTGATCCCGATCCATGGAGGAGAGACTCACGACGCCATGTTCATCCACTTGCCGGATCATAGCGTGATGTTCGTGGGCGATTTCATCATGCCTTACCTCGGGGCGCCATTTGTAGAAGAAGGCGATTTGCAGGGGCTGCTCGATGCCATCGATATTGTGGTTGAAAAGCATCCGCGATACCTGTTGCACGGCCACGAGCCGCTCACGCGAAATTTCACCTCCGCCTCCATGCTGGCGCCGCTCAAGACGGACCTGATCTGGCTGCGCGAACAGGTATTGACTGCGATCAGCCGGGGAGACGAGCGGGGCGCGATACACCAGGCGAATCTGATTCCTCCAGGCCTGCTGCACAGACCAGCCCGATGTTTATCAGCCATACCTGATCCTGCGCGAACACGTCATCGACCGGCTGTACGATCAAAACGTTGGCTATTGGCAATCCGATCTGCAGGGCTTGGACCATCTCACCAGACGCCGACCGCGCAGCACTTTTAGTCGACTATCTGGGCGTCTCCGAAAGTCAGATGGCGAAAACGGTGGAACGTCTGGTCGCGGACGGCAAATACGAACTCGCGGCATCCTTGCTGGAATCGTCTGGGAATCGGTTTGAGAGCAGCTCTTCCGTGACGCGCGCCAGACGGCTGGTGTATCTCAAGCTGATGGAGAAATCACAGAATACGGACCCGTTCAAATTCATCATTTATTCCGCGAAAATCGGTGAACAGACGCCCCCGATGGCTGGCGGCAAGTAACGGCCGGATCTTCGAACCTGCGGGCCGCGAGTCGGCCCGCAGGGGCACTGTGGGTCACCGATACGCTCCAATGGGCGCCGGAAGTTCGGCTCGCGCAGCCCGCAACCCGATGCGACCAATGCAATCAGACGGGACCTAAACATCGCCTTTGGCGAGTGTGCCGTCGAGATCCAGACCGTGAGCGGCGGGCACACCACTTGGCGGATATAGTATTGATTGCAAATATTCTCCCTCTCGGACTACGAATTGCAGTGGTCTTGACACAATATTTGAATGCGAAACGTCGCCGCCATATCGCTGATTTTATTGATATTCAGGGCTGATGTTTTGCCCGGGCAGACCGCAACCCCCACGGCTTCGGTCGGAGCCTTCCTGGAGGTTGATGGGTCCCGCCTCTATTACGAGGAATGTGGAACCGGACAGAAGGCGGTGGTGTTGCTCCACGACGGGGTGGTCAATTCGGCTGTCTGGGATGACGTATGGCCGGCCTTCTGCAAACAGTTCCATGCCATTCGTTACGACCGGCGGGGCTATGGTCGCTCGCCGGCTACGAAGAAGCCATATTTCGAAGCCGATGATGTTGCGGCGCTCCTTCTTGATCGCAAGGTATCGCAGGCCGCTCTCGTAGCCAGTTCGCATGGCGGCAACGTCGCTCTCAGCTTTGCCCTGCGCTATCCAGCGCAAGTAAGTGGACTGGTACTCGTCGGGCCGGAGGCGGAGGGTTTTCCATACTCTGAGCACTTCGCAATGGCTCAAATGGCGTTTCAGGGTGCGAAGGATCCAACCGAAATCCGAGTTCAGAATACCTACTTCATCGTTCCCGGAAATGACGCTGCACGCGAGCACCTTCGGAGGCTGCTCAATGCCTCTCCTCAAGACCATAAGCACAACGACATGCCCTTGCCGGAGAAACCTGTCTTCCCTTATGTACGAGAGCTGAGGATGCCGACGCTGATTCTCATCGGCTCGGGTGACATTGCAGACAACCAAGCGGTGGCTGGTGCCCTGGTCATGGCAATACCCGGAGCTGCACGCGTTGTGGTACCCGATACGGGGCACTTGATGTATCTGGAAAAGCCGGAGATCTTTTCTTCCCTGGTGAGCGGATTCCTGAAATCCCACGGCTTCTGAACGAAAAGATTGATCGCGTCAGGACGGTCTGGAGGGTTTATGGTAGAGATTCGCCGCCGCCCGGTTACGACCAACTCGCCGAGCGGCCTGGGCCCTTACTCAATTCCGCCGCTTAACCCAACAAACGAATACCACTTACTCAGAATTGGCTTCGTTTCGTAAACCCCACTGCCTTCCCACGCGTCGGCCCGGGGGGTTCGTTTTTTCCCCGTCCAGCCGAATTGGGTTCTTCCGAAAATAACGCGGCAACCAGCACAACCAAAGCCCGCCAGTCCTTACATAGCCGAGCCCTATCCGCGTTCATCTACGTTCATCAGCGGCCATTTTCATCCCCTGGGGTGACCGCGCTTTGGCGGTCAGGGCTTTCCTTCCGCAAAAACTACGAACCGCGGACAGACATCGAGCTCATGATCAGCGGCTACTTCTCTCTCTTTCGAAGGGCAGAGGGTCTGTTCCTCTTGGGCTATAATTCAAGCCAGTGAGAACAGACGTTTCGAATGTTTGCTGAACCCGGCGCGTCTCGTGACCTTGAAGACGACCTGAAACGCATCAGCCGCGTCGCCGCAGTGCCCACCATCCTGGACGTCGTTTGCCGGACCACAGGAATGCGCTTCGCGGCCGTGGCCCGAGTTACTCCCGAGCGCTGGATCGCCTGCAGTGTGCTCGATAAAACCGCTTTCGGACTTCGGACGGGGGGCGAACTGAAGGTGGAGACCACCATCTGCCATGAGATTCGCCAGAGCCGCGAGGCTGTGATCATCGACAACGTCGCCCAGGACCAAGCCTGGTGCAATCATCAGACTCCGGCCTTGTACGGCTTCCAAAGCTACATATCCATGCCGATCATTCTCGCGGACGGCGCTTTCTTTGGCACCTTGTGCGCCATAGATCCGCTGCCGGCACGGCTGAAAAATCCCGAGACCGTCGGCATGTTCCGCCTCTTTGCCGAACTGATAGCGAAACACCTGGACGCCGACCGTAAACTCTCCATCACTGAATCCGCTCTTCACGACGAACGTGCCGATTCAGAACTGCGCGAACAGTTCATCGCTGTCTTGGCTCACGACTTGCGCACCCCAATGAGATCGATCAGCTGCCTGATGGACCTCCTGTTGAGAACGCCTCTCAATGAGGATGCGTTGAACATGGCGCAGATCATGCGCCAGAGTTCCTCACGGATGTTGGCGCTGATCGAAAACATGCTGGATCTCGCCCGCGGACGTTTCGCCGGCGGCCTCACCTTGGATCGCAACTCCCACGAACCTTTGGAGCCGGTGCTGCGGGGTATCATCGACGAACTGAGCGCCAGCCATCCCCACCGTGTGGTGGAAACAGAATTCCGGCTGACCGGGCCTGTTGATTGCGACCGGGGCAGAATCGCGCAGCTTTTCTCGAACCTCTTGGGGAATGCGCTTACCTACGGCTCTCCGGATGAGCCCGTCCGTGTGCGTGCCTCCGACGCCGGAAGCTTTGAACTTTCTGTCTGCAATGCCGGTGAGCCGATTCCGCCGGCCGCCCTGAGTCATCTATTCAAACCCTTCTATCGCAGCGCTGTGCTCCGCGACCGCGAGGGTCTGGGTCTTGGCCTCTATATCGCTCACGAGATCGCGACGGCACACGGTGGTACGCTCGAAGTTGAGTCCACGCAGCAGCAAACTTGTTTCACCTTCCGCATGCCGCTCTGATTGGATTGCGCCAGCCCGGCGCGTAGCGATTCGCCCCTCTCACCGCCTGGCCGGAAAGGAATAAGGAGATGAAATTCATGAAGAGTCTCTTTCGGTGCCCCGTCCCGCCGCTCTGCCTGGCGCTCTGTGTGCCGGCCCTCCTGCCTCTCGCGCAGGTTCCGGCTCAGCCGCCGGCAGCCAATCTCAACATACCTGACTGGGCTTGGCCGGGCTCCAAAACGCACCGGCAGGTCGCCCCTCCCGCCGGCTTTCGCAGGCCCAGCAAGACAATCAATACTCCGATCGGCATCTTTGACGGCCAGACGGACGTGGGAAGCGCGGTCATTCCCGGTAGCGCCAGTTACAACGCGGTCACGAGGCAATACACCATCAACTCGGCCGGTTACAATGTCTGGTACCAGCGCGACGAGTTCCAATATCTCTGGAAGAGGTTGTCCGGAGACCTATCGCTCGCGGGTACAGTCTCTTTCCCGGATGCCGCCGGCTACGGCGATCGCAAAGTCGTTTTCATCATCCGCGAGGACTTGGACGACGATTCCATTGAGGTAATGACGGCCCGGCATGGAGCCGGCTTGATTCACCTGGCACAGCGTACCGCCAAGGGTGCCATGGTCGCTACGACATTCAAGCTTCCAGCGCCCCGGCGTCCCGACGGCGCGGCCTCCGACAGCGCTATTCCCGTCGCGCCTTGGCGTATCGGCATCGAGAAAAAGGGCGACGTATTTTCGCTCTTCATCAGCGAGAATGGCGGACCCATGCGTCAAGTCGGCGAGAGCCTCACCTTTCATTTGGATGAGCCCTTCTACGCCGGCATCGGCTTCGCCTCGCACACGCCGGATCACTCCGATTCTGCCGTGGTGGCTGACGTCGTCCTGGAGAACGCCGCGGGCAAAGTCCGATAGTACCGTGCACGCTGCTATCGCATACCAAACCTGGCAGTAGGGTAGACGATCGCTTTTGTCATGCTTGCTACATCGACCGCGTCCCTCCTGTCTTACGGCATGCTAGGATCGAGGATTGTTCGACTTTCTCAAACAGCCGGTCGCGGCGATACAGGAATTCTATATCCTGTTCGGCAGCGCGATGCGGAATCTCTTCCGCAAACCGCATTACTGGGACGACGTGCTGATCCAAATGGATACCATCGGAGTCGGTAGCCTCTGGATCACTTCCATGACCGGCTTTTTCAGCGGGGCAGTCATGGCGCTCCAGATGGGTAAGGCGCTCGGACAATACGGCCAAACCGGAAAAACCGGGCAAGTGGTTTCCATCATCCTGGTTCGCGAACTCGGTCCCGCCCTGACCGCCTTGATGGTCGCGGGCCGGAATTCATCCGGAATCGCCAGCGAACTCGGCTCCATGAAAGTGACTGAGCAGATTGACGCGATGCGCGCGCTCGGCACCGACCCGATTCAGAAATTGGTTACCCCCCGTATGATCGCTACGGCCGCTATGCTTCCGGCGTTAACCGTCATTGCCGACCTGATCGGTATGTTCGGGGGCTTCATCATCGGCTACTTCATTTTTGCCCTGCAGCCCCGCGAGTACTGGTCGACCACATGGAAGGCTCTGGTGTGGCGGGACGTCGCCGAAGGCCTCCTGAAACCCTTCATCTTCTCGTTCGTCATCTCCCTGGTGGGATGTTATTACGGACTCCGAACCAGCGGAGGAACCCAGGGTGTCGGCCGTGCCACCACGCAGGCGGTAGTCACCTCTTCGGTTCTCATCTTCGTGCTGACGTTCTTTATTACCAAGTTTTTCGTCAGCCAGAGTCCTCAATAATGGCCAGCGGCAACCAGACTCCCCAACTCGCCGCAGCACCTATGCCGCCCGTAGATCCGCGCAGCCAGCCGCAATCCGGTGGACAAGAGTCGATTCTTCGCTTTGAACATGTGACCGTCCAGTTTGACCAGGAGATCGCGCTGAATGACGTGTCTTTCGATGTGCGCAGGGGGGACACGCGAATCATCCTGGGCGCGGCCGGGAGCGGCAAAAGCGTTCTCCTAAAAGCCGCCATCGGACTCGTGCCGGTGGCCTCGGGCAAAGTTTTCCTCTTCGACCAACCGTGTACCAACCTGCCGGAAGGTGAGATGTACGCCATCCGTAGTAAAGTCGGTATGGCGTTTCAGGAGAGCGCACTCTTTGATTCGATGACCATCGCGCAGAACGTTGCCTATCCGCTCCTGAACCAGCCGTCGATCGGATCCAAACCGGACGAAGCGAGAACCAAGGTGAAAGAGGCCCTGGAATTCGTCGAATTGGGCCAGACGCTGGAAAAGTTCCCCAGCGAGCTTTCCGGCGGTATGCGAAGACGCGCCGCGATTGCCCGCGCCGTGGTCACCAAACCGCCGCTCTTGCTGTATGATTCCCCGACGGCCGGCCTCGATCCCATTACGGCCCACACGATCATCGAACTGATCATTAAGGAGCGTGACCTGGACGCTACTACTGCCCTGGTAGTCACCCATCGCTATCAGGATGGGAACCTGGTTGCCAATTTTCGTTACAATTCTCAAAGTGGGTCTCTTGAACCATTTCGTGAGGCCACGTCGACGCGCTTCATGGTGATGAAGGAAGGAAAGCTGATTTTCGAAGGCGATCAGGATGAACTCGAAGCGTCCCCGGATCCTTATATAGGTAAGTTTGTGAAGCACGCCAACTGACGACAAGGACTCATGCCTTCTCCGCAAAAAGTGAAATGGTCGCAGCTCAAGGTGGGCGTCATCGCGCTGGTCGCCATGATCATCCTGGGCGTGCTGAGTTTCCTGCTGACCGGTAATGGCGGACTGTTTCAACGCACCGCGATCCTGCGCACTTACCTCGACGATTCCGCCGGCATGGCGGTCGGTGCCACGGTCCGGTTAAACGGTATCGCCATAGGCTCCATCGATAAGGTTCAGCTTTCCGGCGAACGCACCAAGGGCCGGATCGTCGAGATCTCGATGCTCGTGAAGCACGATTTCCTCTCTGAAATCCCTACCGATTCCAAAGCCGGCTATCAGCGCCTCCAATTTGCTGGGTGATAAATACATCAACATCACCAAGGGCACCCGTGCCGATCACGTCAAGGACGGTGATACCATTCAGAGCCTGCAGATTCAGGACATTCCTGAACTGATGGCGCAAAGCTCCGATATTCTCACTCAGTTCCAGGGACTCCTGGGCCGCGTCGACACCATCGTCAAAACGGTGGAAGACGGACATGGCAACATCGGCAAGCTCTATAAAGACGAAGAGCTGTTTGACCGTATCGATGCCATCGCGGGTGAAGTGCAGACGCTGGTTACCAAGATCAACAACAGCCACGGCACCATCAGTAAGCTGCTCTACGAGGATGAGCTCTACAAAGATATCCAGAGGCCCATCCAGCGGCTCGATGCCATTATGGCGGACCTGCAAGCCGGAAAGGGAACAGCCGGAAAGCTGCTCTACGATACGGCCGTGTATGACGAAGCGCGCGCCACTCTGAACGAAGCCAAGTTAATGGTGGATAATCTCAACGCAGGCAAGGGCACCGCCGGCAAACTGCTCAAGGACGATCAGCTTTACACTCAGGTCAATCAGATTCTGGCCAAGGTGACCACTGTGATCGACAAGCTGAATTCGGGGCAGGGAACACTGGGCCAATTGCTGGTCAATCCCCAGCTCTATGACAGCCTGAATGGCACCACTCGCGAGATGCAGAGCCTGTTGCAGGACATGCACAAGAATCCCAAGAAGTTCCTGACCATCCAGCTCAAACTGTTTTGATCCGTCTTATAGTCAACGCCGACGATTTTGGTTGGACGCGCGATGTGAATGAAGGCATCGTTTACGCCCATCGCAATGGCATTCTTACGGCCACCACCCTGATGGCGGGCGGAGTCGAATTCGAACATGCCGTGCGCCTGGCGCGTGAAACGCCGTCTCTCGATATCGGCTGTCATCTCACGCTGGTGCAAGGTGCGTCGTCGTTGTCCGGCAGGCTGCTTCCCAACGACATTCCTGCGCTGCTCCGTGCTATCGTCTCCCACTCTATCGACATCTACGGCGAATTGTCGGCACAAGTACGCAAGATCATTGCCGCCGGAATCGCGCCTACTCACCTCGATGCTCATAAACACACTCACGTTTTGCCTCCGGTGGCGTCCGCCATCGCGCGCATCGTGCGGGAGACCGGCATCCGCTGGGTGCGCAAACCCTTCGATTTTGGCGGACTCTCCGGCTCGACTGGCTGGTCGGCGCGCCTCATGCGAACGCAAAGCGGCGGTTTGCAACGCAAGCTCCGCGACGCGGGAGCCGTCACCACCGACCATTTCGCCGGCTTCGCCCTCACCGGTTATCTGGACGAAGCGAAGCTTCTGGAGTTAATTGAAAAACTACCGGACGGCAGCACTGAACTGATGTGCCATCCCGGCTTTTGTCGCGACCAGCTGCGCGCGTCGGCAACCCGTCTCAAGGAATCGCGCGAGATTGAATTGCAGGCCCTCACTTCGCCGAAAGTACGCGCGGTCCTGAAAACCCGTGGCGTAAATCTCTCAACTTTCGCCCAACTCTAGGCCTTGCGGGAAAAGCCTCAGCCTGTGCTTTTCGGCGCTAGACCAAATTCTGCGGGCGTCCCGATAGAAACGCCTTCACATTTTCCACCGCAATCCCCAATAGCCGTTCCCTTGCCTCCCGTGTCGCCCAGGCGATGTGCGGAGTGACGATACAGTTCCGCGCGCGCAGCAGCGGATTCGATTCGAGCGGAGGCTCGACGGACAACACGTCCAATCCAGCCCCCGCAATCACGCCGGCATCCAAGGCATTCGCCAGATCCTGATCCACCACCAACGGGCCGCGCGAGGTATTCAATAGGAAGGCCGTAGCTTTCATGCTATTGAGCCTTTCCCGATCGATCATCCCTTTGTTCTGCGGCGTCAACGGGCAGTGCAGGCTCACGACATCGCTTTCCGTCAGCAATCGCTCCACCGGAAGCCATGCAAATCCGGGATAGCCGGGAGGGTTCGACTGTACCGCATCATGCGCGACCACGCGCATGCCAAATGCCTGCGCAATCGCCGCCGTCTGACGTCCGATCCGCCCAACCCGACGATCCCCAGCGTCTTGCCCGCCAATTCAATCAAAGGAGAGTTCCAGAAACTCCAGTCCGCACTGCGCGACCACTCTCCGTGCCGCACCGCCTCGCTATGGGCGCCTACGTGATGACAAAGTTCCAGCAACAATGCGAAGGCAAACTGCGCCACAGACGCCGTCCCGTAAGTTGGAATATTGCACACTATGACGCCACGCGCCCCAGCCGCCGCAACATCCACAATGTTGTACCCGGTCGCCAGCACCCCGATGTATTTCAGCTCAGGCAGCTGCGCGAGCGTAGCCGCCCCCAGCGGAACCTTGTTGGTTAGCACGATCTCCGCGCCCGCGGCGCGCTCCACAATTAAACTCTCGGAGGTCCGGTCGTAAACCTCCAATGGAGCTACCGTCCGCAGCGAATCCCAGGAGAGATCCCCCGGATTCAAACAAAATCCATCCAGCACGACAATCTTCATCCGTCCCGCCTATTGGTGTGCATTTGTGGCCCCAATCTCTTGACTTTGACTTTTGATATTCCACCCATCCAAATCGACCATGATCTTCTCACTTTGCAGTCTCCGCTGATAAGACGCGCTGATGATGCGCGTCTCCCCAGGCAGCATCTCAAAATAGTTGTCGTCCCAGTAAACCGGCCGTAAGTCTTCTCCATCTTTGCCGTTTCGCAGAGTTAAGTGCACGAAGAAGGCGAGATTCGGAGCGGAATTATGAACCGTCACGCCCACAAGCTCGTCGTCTCCATGGCTCTCGGTCCGTGCCGCGACCGTCACTTCAGCCTGAGGCAGGCTCTCCAGATCCTTGAGATCCGCATAAGTGGCGATTGGCGTATATCGCCCGTTGCCCTTGGACCAGTTCGAAACATCGGGCTGAGTCGAAAGCCAGTAGAAATTCGAACTCACCAGTTTAGCGGAACGATCCTGCAGCGACAGCTTGACGAAGTAAGTGCGCGAGAGACCCTCCATCGCCGGAAGCTTCAGCGCGGTGGTCGAACTGTCCTCCGGAATATCGAGAGTAACCACCTTGGAAAACTTCTCTGTCAGATCCAGGTTATAAACCTTGGCCGTCACTTTGCACGCGGCGAACGCGCGATAGTAGGAATTCACGACCACGATAGACTGATCGTCGTAGGAATATTGAACGTGCAGCGGCTCATTCGCTTTCTTCGTTCCGAAATAACCGCCTCCGGGCCGCAGATAGTAATCGTAGAGATGCCAAATGAGTGAAGGCCACGCGTTATTCAGCATCCACTGAACCACGCCGGTCGATGTGTACTTATTTCTGCCGAACGCTTCGAACATCGCGCGCTCGCCTTCATAGCTCATCACCTGGCTCTTTCTGACATAATCTTCCAGCCCCTTGGCCTTTCCGTACCGTCCATCCATGGCTGCTGTAAAGACATTCACATTGCGATAGCTCCCACCGCCCGCGTGGAAATTCCAGAAGGCGTCTATGGGCCACCAATGCTCTTTCGGCAGCATCTCACGGAGGCTCTCGATCACCGGAATCGCGGGACCGGGGCTGGTCTCCGTATTGAATCCAAAAGCGCCTCCCCGCTCGTGATCCTGCAGCCAGTAATTCGGCGCGACATACTCGTATGGCCCTGTCATCTTCACTCCCGTAGGTCCTGCGCCGGGCGTATTCGCTTGCTCCGCCGATGAAATATAAGGATTGGGCCAGTGCTCCTCCTGCAGCACTTTCAAATAAACCTGTTCGGCTTCCAGAAGGGGGGAATTGTCGCTGCCATACAAAAACGCCAGAACGCTCGGATGGCTTTGCAACTGCCGGATCTGATCGCGTAATGCCGCGCCAGCAGCTGTGTAATCCTCCGGCTTCCAGTTCTTCCAGCGCTCCCAATACGAACAGCAGCACCAGCCTGCGATCACCAGAATCCCTTTTCGGTCGCACGCCTGATAGAAATGATCGTTCATCATCTTTCCTTCCAGGCGAATCGTGTTGAGATTCATTTCCTGCGCATAACGAAGTTCCTGATCCTCGCGTTCATCGTCGACCCGCAGCATCATATCCTGCGTCCAGCCACCGCCGCGAATCAAAATCTTCTTGCCATTGATTTTGAATAGCCGGTGGTTCTGCGCGTCGAGCTCCGAGGTGATTTCGCGAATGCCGAACGTCACCTCCTGCCGGTCCGAAGTCTGTCCGCCGGTTTCGAACCAGATCCGCATAGCCTGCAAACTCTGCGGCCCCAGAGAATGTGGCCACCACAGCGTCGGGTGTTCGACTGTCAGGGGCATTTCGGCCAGCACCGACTCCCGAGCCTCCACGCGAACCCTCCTCGATAATGCGTCCTTTCCGATTGCCACCTTCAAAATACCGTCCACCGCACCGGCTGTCGCGTTTACCACCCGGGCGCGCATTATCAGCTGTGCGGTTGTGCCGGCCAGATGGGTGGACACGAAGGGCTGTCGTATCGCGACCGGCCCGCTGGTCTGGAGATACACGTCGCGGACCAGTCCCATATCCTTGTCGGCCGTCATCGGATTCCAGTCGACGAACGTGAGTCCCAAATCGTTCTGTGTAGGTGGAAAAACTTCCACTGCCAAAGTGTTGTTTCCGCCCGCGCGAACGATTCCGGTAACATTGAACTCGAACATCCGGTACATCCCTGCAGCCTCCTCCGAACTTGCCAGGCGTCGCCCGTTCAGCCAGATATTCGCCCGATAGTTAATCGCATCGAAATTTAGCCAAAGCGTCTTACCCGCCGCCGAAGCAGGTATCCGGAACTCGGTCCGGTACCACCACGGCGGATGGAATGGACTATCCTCCGGCATCGCCATATTGGCGAAATTCATCCCGATGCCGTATCGGGTCCCGGGAATCGAGCGCAAATTCATCCCGAAATACGGATCGGGATAGACTTTGTTTTTCACCAGGGTTGCAAGCACGGTAGAGGGAACCTCAGCCGCATACCAACCAGACGCGCGATACTCCGAGCTGGAAATTTCGCTACCATTGGCGGTTACTTCGGCCGAGGATTGAATCGACCACCCGGCACGTAAATCCAAACGGACCTGGCCCCAAACAGACCCACCCAAACCCACGGCCAAGACAATCCGCAGCCATTTCATAAAAACAAGCTATCATGCGGCGTTTCTTATCCCTGTGCATTCTTGGCCAAAAGACCTCGATCACGTCTGCTCCAGCTTTCTTGCGCGACTGGAATCAATAACTTCTCGAAGGGACGTTTTATTCTGAGCCCGCTCGACTGCTACACCTGAATCAGGGAGGCGCACCGCGTCTTCCGCAAAAAAATTTATGGTCCTAACTCAAGCCCGCATCGCGCTCTTCAAAATCCGCCCACGCATCCGGCGAACCTCGCGCCGCATCCCCGGGCTCCTCCAATGGCTGGCCCGCGGAATCCAAGCGCGCCATCAGCATCGAGTCCGTCCCCGCATGCGTACAGGCAAAAGCGCATGACGACCGCACCGGAACTGTTGACCTGCCGGCAGGCGCTCGCCCTGCCTGGCGTTCGCCGTCTCTGGATCGCGCAGATGATCAGCATCGCCGGCGATTTCCTGGCCCTCTTCGCGCTCATCAGCATCGCATCGTTCCGCATGCATGCCACTGCTGCGGGAATCACTGGAGTCATCATCGCTTACATGCTTCCGCTCGCGGTTTTCTCTCCGCTTTCCGGCCTGCTTGTCGACCGATGGAATCCCAAGCGCGCTATGGTGTTGAGCGATCTGACCCGCGCGGGGCTCGTGCTCCTGTTGCCGTGCGCGAAGCATCTCGGCGAGATCTACGCCATTCTTTTCGCTCTCAGCACCGTCTCCACCTTCTTTATTCCCGCGCAGTCTGTCACGCTCCGGACCCTAGTCCCGCGCTCAGGACTGCTGGCCGCGAACACCCTGATGCAGCAAACGATCCTCGCGATGCGGCTCGTCAGTCCCGCCCTCGCCGGAGCCCTCATCGGCCGCTTTGGCGCAGCACTCTGCTTCTATCTCGACAGCGCCAGTTTCGTGGCCTCGGCTCTGCTGCTGTCCGGCATCGTAGTCCACCGGCTGCGCCTCGTCCCTGGTTCGAAACCCTCCCGGTTCGCAACCCTGCGCGATCTTCCCGCAGGCATCCGCTTTATTCTTTCGCAGCCGGACGTCTGGTTCGTGACCTCCGCCATGGCCGGCGCGACCTTCGCAATCAGCTGTTTCAGCCCGTTGCTTGCGGCATTCGTCCGCGATAATTTGCACGCCGGTATGCAGACGTTTGCGGGGATCAGCGCGGCGATAGGGCTCGGTCTGATGGCCGGAACGCAATCGGTCCGCCATCTGGCGAAGTCGAGGCCGCCAAGCCGCATTGTAATCTTCAGCCTGTTCCTGATCGCTGGAGCGATCACGTTAATGGGAGCACTCCCCATTCCGATTCTGACCGCCACGGGGGCCTTCCTGATGGGCGCGGGAGTGGGACTGCTGGTCGTGCCCGCCCAAACCTTGATCCAATCCAAGACGCCCCTGCCTCTGGCCGGACGAGTCAGCAGCGGCGTCACCGCGCTCCTCTCGACCGCGCAGATCCTCGGCTTGACGGGCTCCGCGACCCTGGCATCCGCGATCGGGCTGCGCGCATTATTCTTTTCGAGTGCCGTATTACTCGCCGCCCTCGCCGCGCGAGGCTTGCGTGTTCCGCTTGTGGCGCGGACGCCCTCGTCCGCCAGAGACTCCCTGCTCGCTTCCGCCGCGTGAGAGCGCCCGTACCCGCAACTACAGCGTTGCCGCCAGTTGCAGAGCCTGCCTAACATCCAGTGCGACCCCCGCCGCCCCCATTTCCTGATACAACTCCGGCGCCCCGCGAAAAGCCGAACCTCCCAAAATCACCTTCAGATTCTGCCCTGAAATCGCACGCGCGCGTGCGATCAGCCGTCTGACATTCGGAAGATTGAAAAGCATGGTGGCCGAAATTCCCAGGACGTCCGCGCGATGCTCCTCCACCGCCTGCAGCACGGCCGGCGCCGGTGTGTTCGACCCCAGAAATCGCACGTCCCAACCGGCCGATTCGAGGACATCCGCCACGATGTTCGGACCTACCTGATGCTGCTCGCCTTCCACGCCTGTGATGACCATTCTTCCAACCGAAGGTTGTGCCGGTATGATGAACGGATAAAGGTGCGCAATGACATGCTGCGTGATCGCGGTCGCTATGTGTTCCTGAGCTACGCTGATGCGATTCGACTCCCACAGCCGGCCGATCTCGTACATAGAGTCATGCAGGACGTCGGCGTAAATGTCGGGCAAATGGTGGCCCTTTCTGGCCGCTTCTACCGCGAGCGACACCGCCGCCTGTCGTTGCCCGTGCAAAATCGCCTGTAGGTAAAGCTCCCGTACAGCTCTCAGGTCGCCTACAGCGTCCGGAATGTCAGCCGCGCACGCGGGTGCGGCATCCATCCCGCTTCTGACGAATTCCGACAATTCCGCAGCCAGTTCGACCGGCAGCTTCGACTGCAATACCTTCGAAATCTCCTCCACATTCTCGCGCAGGAAATGGGGTGCGATCCCTCGCGCCTCAAGCACACCCGTCGCCCATCGCAGATACTCGCCGAACAATCGAGGCTTTCCGGCCTCAATCGCCGCGCCGAGAAATTGCTGATGAAAGATCGCACCCTCGATGCCGCGCCGCCTGGCTCGTTCTCCAAACCGCGTCACAAAGTCCGGATGCTGGACCAGAAACTCCTCCGTCACTTTCTCGGCAACCTGCCGGCTGAACTCCTGCAGCCGTTCAGCCAGTTTGACGCGTTCGCTCGGGGGACTTTCACTCAACATTCGCGTCTTTGTTTTCCGCCTCGTTCAACCCTTCGAGACAAGCCGGACAGCAGCCATGGCTGAGAAAAAGGCTATTCTCCTTCAGATACTCCACCACGCCTTCCCATTCCGACTCCCCCGTCTTCACTTTGCCGCAGTACATGCAGATCGGCAGCGTTTCCTGGATCTTCCGAAGGTGCCAGTGCGATTGTTCGAGTTCCGCCATAGCGCTCTCCGTTTCATCCTTGGCACGTTGCAGCGCCTTGGCATTTTTCCCGTTCTCGCGGACCAGCAGCGCCCAACGGTTATTGAGCTCCATGAGTTCCTTGAACAACGCCCGGTCATGTTCCGCAACCGGCTCTCCCATCAGCACGAAAGTCTCGCGGTGGCGTTCGACAAAGCACTCCAGCGTTTCCACGCTTTGGTCCCCGCTGACAAAGTTCAGCAGCAATGAATCCTCTGGAGCAGACCCATCGGATTTCAGAAAAGCCTCGATTAACGCGGCATCTGGTTGCGTTAATCGCTCGTGCAGGAACTTCCCGGCAAGCCCCTCGCTCGATTCCTGGAACAGGCGTTCGAAAGCCCGATTGCATTCAACGATCCTGCCATCGAGGGACAAGCGCAGCCAGTGCACCAATCGCGAGCGAGCGAGAAATGCCGGGAGCCGGGCGATCGGCGCCTCTTCGGTCTCCTCGCGCGGCGGTTTGCCAGCCGATGGCAAGACCTCGAACTTGCGGATCGCCGTGAATGCCGGATCGAGCTTCAAGCCCTCGGGAACTCCGCGGTGGGCCAGATGGCGGAGCGGACCGGAATGCCAGCTTTGGAAAGACGCTTCGTCGGTCCAGCGCGTCAGCAGGTGAAAAATGGAAGTGTCTTGCCGATCGACGCATACCTCTATTCCCAGAAATCCTGGAGCGTTGTCGACTATGCCCGGACAGCGAAGAAACGCTTGCCGCACCTCACCCTCCATACCATTAGCGACCTTGAACGTCGAAATGATCAGGACCATCTTGCCCCCGTTTTAGCCGACAATATTCCTAACTGCGTCCAGCAACTGACCTGGGGAAACCGGCTTCAGCAGCACCGCGGAGGCGCCCAGTGCTTCCGCCGCCTCCAGAAACGCGCCGCCAAAGGCGCCGGAAACTGCCATCACCTTCAGGTCCGGGCGTTCCTTGCGCAAAATCATGATCAGTTCAAGGCCTTCGCGCTCCGGCATCACCAGGTCAGTCAACAGCAAATTGAAACCGCGTTCCCGAACCTTCACGAGCGCCTCGCACCCGTCGCAGGCCACCACAACTTCGTAGCCCGCCTCCGACAGGACGTGCTCGAACAGACCGCGTACGCTGGCGTCATCATCCACCACGAGAATCGCAGCGGATGGCCGACTCGGACCCAGAATCTCTCTAACCTTTCCGGTCAATTGGTCCGGCGCAAAGGGCTTCCCGATAAATTCCCAATCGGGCTCCCCCAACCCCCGCCGCGTGAGAGTATCGGCCGCGTAACCCGAGACGTAGAGGACCTTCATTTCATGCCGTGAAGGACGCAACCGGTTCGCGACTTCCTTGCCCGTCATATGGGGCATGATTACATCGGTGAGCAACAGGTGAATCGGACCAGAGTGCTGTTCTGCCAGCAACAGGGCCTCGGTCCCATTAGCCGACTCGAGCACGTGATAGCCGGCCTCCTTAAGGGCAAGCACCATCAGATTCCGGACAGGAGCCTGGTCTTCCACTACAAGAATAGTTTCGAACCCTCCTGGTGATGCCGTTTGGGTCGCAGGCTGCGGGGTGTCCACGCCCACCTCGGCTTCGAGGCGCGGCAAATAGATCTCGAAACTGGCGCCGCTTCCCGGTTCGCTCTGCACATTGATCGCGCCGCCCAGTTGCCGTACGATCCCGTAGACAGTCGAAAGTCCGAGTCCCGTTCCCTCGCCCTCCTGCTTGGTCGTGAAGAACGGTTCGAAAATTCGTTCCTGAATCTCTTTCGCGATGCCCGCGCCCGTGTCGCTGACTCCCAACACTACATACTGTCCCGGGGCAACCTTCGGATGGACGCCTATACCCGCTTGGCTGACTACGACGTTCGCTGTCCGTATCGTCAGAGTTCCGCCACGAGGCATGGCATCCCGCGCGTTAACCGTCAGGTTCATCAATACCTGGTGCAGTTGCCCCGGATCGGCCATCACCAGCCACCCTGCGGGCTCGGACTCGACCACCAGTTGCACGTCCTCTCCCAGGAAGCGCTGTAGCATGGAGCGATTCTCACCGATAAGTGCCTCTAAGCGCATCGATCTCGGCTCGAGACTCTGTTTCCGGCTAAAAATCAGCAACTGCCGGACGAGTTTACTGGCGCGCTCCCCGGCATTACGTATCTCCTCTATCCATTCGAGTAGAGGGTCGCCCTTTTTGCACGCGCGGAGTAGCAGATCGCCGTAGCCGTTGATCACTGTCAACTGGTTATTGAAGTCATGCGCGATGCCCCCAGCCATGCGGCCAATGCTTTCCAATTTCTGTGCTTGCCGGAATTGTTCCTCGAGCTTGGCCTTTTCCGCGGCGGCGCGTTTCTGCTCCGTAATGTCCCGGATGACGCACAGTATCAGCTCTCCATGGTCGCTTTGCAGCAGACTGGCCGATACCAGCATGTAACGAAGCTCGCCATTCTTGACCCGCCCGTGGAATTCCATTTCCTCCACGTGCCCCTGGCGCTTCAGTTCGGAGATCAGGCGATCTCTGTCGTCTTCCGCATACCAGCCCAGTTCTGAGGACGTTTTGCCGCAGGCGTCCTCTCTTGAGTAGCCGAAAACTTCGCTGAAACGGTCATTGACTTCGAGGATCTTCCCCTCCTTCAACGTAGAGATCGAGGAAGCGTCCGTCCCGGTCATAAATGCCATCTTGAATTTGTTTTCGCTGGCGTGAAGCCTCTCTTCAGCCTGCTTGCGTGCCGAGATGTCCTGAAAGAATCCGTCGTAGTAAACCGTTTGTCCGTCGCTTCCGATTACCTTACGCCCCGCCAATGAGACTTTGACAATGGTTCCGTCTTTACGGCGGAGCAGACCCTCGTAGTCGCGGACCGTCTTTTGTTCTTCCACTTGCCGGAGAAATCGTGACCGGTCCTCAGGATGGAGCCAAAGTTCGTAAGCGGATACGCGCTTGATATCGCTTTCGTCCTCGAACCCCAGCATTCGAAGCATCGCCGGGTTGGCTGCCAGGATTCGGCCGTCGAGAGTTGCGCGGAGGATACCCTCTAGCGCACCTTCAAAAATAGCGCGATAATCGGCCGCCGTTTTCCGTGAATGCTCCGCTCGGACCTCGGTTTCGGCCTCGTGCGTTTTCCGCTCCGTAATATCCCGGAAAATGCACGCAAACTGGCCCTCTTGTGGCCGGTAGGCATGCACCTCGAACAACTTGTTCAACTTCGTGTGCCCGCTCTCAAAGCGCAGCGGTGTCCCGGTAACGACTACTTTTCCATAATTCTGGATCCAGATGTCTTCCGTGCCCGGCAGGACTTCCAGCACGGTTTGACCGATGATGTCATTCGCGGCAAGGCCGGTGATCTCCTCGAACGCGGGGTTAACTGCCAAAAAGCGGTAGTCGACTGGTTTCCCTGTTCCATCGAAAATCATTTCGTGAACAGCGAATCCGTCCGGCATCTGAGACCACAGCTGAGAGATGTTCTGCACATTTGTACTCTATCTCACAGATTAGCAGGGTCTGAAAAGCCGCCAGACAAATGGCTGCCCTTAATGCCGCACGATTACCAGAGCGCCGACTTCTTAAACGCCTGACGCGACGTTTTCTCCCACGCATAACCGGTCAAACGCAGCCGTCAATAATTCTGCAATCTGCACCGGATCCCGCCGTTCAATTTCCGAACGGTGCATCATGTATATCGGTCTCCCGTCTCGAAATAAAGCGATCGATGGCGAGGATGGCGGATAACCTGACAGAATGGCGCGTAGCCTCGCCACGGCAGCCTCATCTCCCCCAGCGAAAACCGTCGCCGCTTTGTTCGGACGCACAGCGTGCTGCAGCGCCAGCCCGACTCCCGGACGTGCTCGCCCCGCCGCGCATCCGCAGACCGAGTTCACGACCATCAGCACGGTTCCGGTCCCGGGTTGCAGCAGACGATCGACGTCCGCCGCAGTTCGCGCTTCTTCCAAACCGTAACGAGTCAGGTCCGCTCTCATGGGAGCAATGAGTTGTTCAGGATAGGGCACAGCCTTGAGTGTACCAAGCTACCGCGCTGGAAACTCGGTTACAATGCCAATCGGAACCGTATGAGCGACCAATGGCCTTCTCTCCCTTTAAACGAGTGGCAGGATACTTATCACACTCTTCACCTGTGGACCCAAATCGCTGGCAAGATCCGCATGACACTCACTCCGCCGTTGAACCACTGGTGGCACGTCTCCTTGTACGTCAACTCTCGCGGCCTCACCACCGGCCCCATTCCCTACGGCCCTGGCCTTTTCGAAATCCAGTTCGACTTCCAGAATCATTTGATGGAGATTCGCACGAGCGAGGGCGGATCCGCGTCCCGGCCGCTGATCGCCGAGTCAGTCGCTAATTTCTATCACAACCTCAAGGAATCTCTGTCTTCACTCGGCATCCAGGTGCAGATCAATCTGAAGCCGCAGGAGGTGGCAAATCCTGTCCCCTTCGACTGCGACTTCGTGCACTGTTCGTACGACCCGGAGTACGCCAATCGCTTTTGGCGCATTCTCGTCTCCACCTCAAAAGTCATGGAACGATTTTGCGGGAAGTTCATCGGTAAACGCAGCCCAGTGCACTTTTTCTGGGGCAGTTTCGATCTCGCGTGCACCCGGTTTTCCGGACGGCTCGCGCCACCGCGCAAAGGAGTGATCAGCGGACCCGCTTATTCGCACGAAGTCTGCAGCGCCGGCTTCTGGCCCGGGGGCGGTGCGGTTGAAGGCCCCGCGTTCTATTCCTACACCATCCCACAACCTCCGGGCATAGAGGCCGCGCCGGTCCAACCTTCCGCAGCGAAGTGGAATTCGAAGCTGTCGGAATTTATCCTGATGTATGACGACGTGCGGCTCGCTGGATCGCCTGACGCAGCCCTATATAAATTCCTGGAGAGCACCTACGATGCGGGGTCAACCCTCGCCAATTGGGACCGCTCCCTTCTTGTTTAGCAACCTCGTAGCTCGAGTCTTTTTCTGTCGGGCAGACCATCGTATTCGGTACAGTAATGAAGAATGTCCGGTCCGCAAGCCACAGACGAAACGCTCTCACATCTCGACCTTGCCGTCTGTCTCGGCCTCATCCTTTCGATCATCACCATCTACGCCCAGGTATTTCGCTTCGACTTCATTCACCTCGATGATTCAACCTACGTCTCCGGCAATGTACATGTGCAGCAAGGCTTGACGCCTGCGAGCATTCGTTGGGCGTTTACCGCGGTTGCCGACGGCAATTGGATACCCGTCACTATGCTTTCGCATGTCATCGACGGCGAGCTATTTGGACTGCGCAGCGGTATGCACCACCTTGCCAATGTTTTCTACCACATGTTGGCAGCGCTGCTCCTGTACCTGACCTTGCTGCGCGCTACCCGGGCTCGCGCGCCCAGCGCTTTCGTCGCTTTCGGATTCGCGTTGCATCCCTTGCACGTCGAATCGGTAGCCTGGATCTCGGAGCGCAAAGACGTTCTCAGCGCCCTCTTCTTCTTCCTCGCGCTCTACTGTTATGTGGTTTACACGGAACGGCCGAGTCCTGTGCGCTACCTGGCGGTGCTCGGGGCATTTTGTCTCAGCCTGATGTCTAAGCCGATGTTGGTAACCTTTCCCTTTGTGCTCCTGCTGTTCGATGTGTGGCCATTAGGCCGTCTCGAGTGGCCCAACCCGAGGCTAAGGATTGTTTGGGAGAAACTGCCGTTTCTCGCCGTATCCGCCGCTTCTTCCGTGATCGCGTACCTGGTTCAAAGCTCCGCCGGAGCGGTCGGAGCACAGCCCCTCGCCATCCGCATCGGGAATGCCGCTATTTCCTACGTCATCTATTTAAGGCAGACCTTCTGGCCTACCCGCCTGGCGGTTTTCTACTCATACCCACAGTCGATCATCGTCTGGCAAGTGGTCGCCGCGCTGGCCTTTCTCCTGGCGGTCACGGCCGGCGTAATCCTCTCTTGGCGAAGGCATCCATCTACGGCGGCGTACCTGACCACCGGCTGGTTCTGGTACTTAGGTACGTTGGTTCCTGTAATTGGACTGGTCCAAATCGGACAGCAGTCGCACGCCGACCGCTACACTTACATTCCCATGACCGGCATTTTCATTATGCTGGCGTGGGGAGCGGCGGATATCCTCAAGACCTGGCCGCGGTCCCAGCCCGCCATGTCCGTCGCGGCGGTCGTTTTCGTCTTTGGGTCCGTGGCGCTTGCCTCCAGGCAGACCGGCTACTGGCGCAATAGTGAACTGCTCTTCCAGCACACCATTGATTCGACCCGTGGCAATTGGGAGACCGAATGTGTTCTGGGCGTCTACTTGACCGGCCGGCCAGGACGTCGCGCCGATGCGCTGGAACACTTCGAGGCTGCTCTCCGTATCAAACCGGATTGCGCGCAGGCGAACAATGGCATCGGATGGTGCCTGATGGCAGCCGGCCTCTATGGCGCGGCGCTTCCTCACCTGGAAGCCGCCTTACGCGCCATGCCCGACTCGCCCGACATCAATAACAATCTCGGACAATGCCTCATGGCCAGCGAGCGCTATTCTGACGCAATCCCGTACTTTAAGGCCGCGCTCAAAGGCAAGCCGGAGGACCCGGACACGCTGGCATTTCTCGCCCAAACTCTCGAGAAGATTCCCGGCCGTTCCCTCGAAGCGGCGGAAATACATGACCGGCTGGCTAAACTGCTGGTCAGGCGTGGCCGCGGGGATGCCGCTCTAGCGCACGCCCAAGCCGCCCAGAACCTCCGCGGCCCTCACTAACCTCTGGCCGCTCTTGTAAGACTTCCTTGGCAACAGGCGGACGCCGGCGAGAGTTCATATCTTGGCCAAGCCGCGCTTGCTCCATGACATGGTGGCGCGTTCGGGTTCCTCATGCAGACTTCAACGTACGCGCGCTCTGGTCCTTCTCCTCAATCAGCCAAGCAACGTCCGAGGTCGAGTCGGCGAATCGCTTCAAACCCGCCTGGCGGATGGCGGCGTCCGGAACCTTCTGCAACGGCGTGTATCGGGGATGGTGTGATTCCTTATACGGATCGTTTCGCGCAGCGTTGTAGCAGCAGATCATGGACCAGCGCGAATTCTCGGAGCGGTTCTGATCCGACCGGTGCAGCAAATTGGGGTGGAAGAATAAGGCGTCCCCCGGGGCCATCTCCACGTATACGAGCGGCATCCGCTTCAGAATCTCATCCACGCGTTCGCGATCCGCGCCGGCCTGATCTCCAGTGAGAACGTGCTCGATGCGCCCCAGATCCTGCGAGTGTGGAATCACCTGCATACAACCGTTCTCGCGCGTAGCAGGATCCACCGCAATGAAAACGCTGGTGAGCAGTGGCGCGAGGACGCCATTTTGATACCAATAGCCGTAATCCTGATGCCAGGCCCACGCGCCCCCGATCCGGGCATCCTTCATGATCATCTTCGAATGGTAGTGGTAGACTTCGCCGTCAAGTAGCTTTTCCGCCGCATTGACCATCGATTCGCACCGGGCGAACATTCCGTAGATCGTGTCGCCGGGATGATTCCAGAGCGAAAGACGCACCTGTCCCCCTTCGCCGTCGCCGCGCGAAAAAGAGTGCTGGTCGAGTTCTCGATCCTCCTTGGCTGCGCGCCTGAGGAGGGCAATTTCTCCGGCATCGAAGAAGGCGCGCGCTACGGTGAAGCCGATGTGGCGATATTCGCGAAGTTGATCGTCTGAGAGGGGTCCGTTGGCCATGACGCTCTAGTTGTATCCCGTCGCGCCTTGACTGTCAATCGGCAGTCCCCGGCGGGACGCCGGAAACCTTTGGGGATTATTAACCCAGGGAAATGTGACAAGCATCAATATTAAAGAGGCTTATGCTATTCTGGCGAGGTGGTTCTCGATGATTGTAAGCTTTTTCGGGACGTTGCCCAGTCTCGCAGCGTTAGCAAGGGGGCTGCGCTGAATGGTATCAGTCAGTCGGCTGCCAGCCAGCAGATTCAGGAACTGGAGGACCGGTTCGGGATCGAGTTACTGGATCGCAGCACCCGCCCGCTTGGGCTCACGTCTGCCGGACGGCTATATCTCGATCTCTGCCGCGAGGTCCTGCGGAAAGCCGAGGAGTTCGCCTCCGCGCTCGACGAGTTGAAGCACGAGATCGGCGGGACGGTGCGGATCGCATCAATCTATTCCATCGGGCTCTCAGAGCTGCCCCACCTGCGCGAGAAGTTTGCGAGTCTGTACCCCAAAGCCACGATCCGAACCGAATTCCTGCGTCCCGACCGGGTCTATGACGCAGTAACTTCAGACGCCGCTGATTTGGGGTTAATCAGCTATCCCGAACATCGCCGCGAGATCACGATCATTCCCTGGCGCGACGAGTCGATGGCTGTGGCACTTCCGCCGGGACATCCTTTGGCGGATCACGCCAGGTTGTCGCCGGGAGACCTGGAAGGCCAGAAGTTCATCGCGTTCGACGAAGAGGTGATCATTCGCCGCGAGGTCGATCGGTTTCTGCGGGAACACGATGTCAACGTGGTCCCGGTGATGCAATTCGACAATATCCAGAGCATTAAAGAAGCGGTTGGCTCGGGACACGGCATCAGCATTCTGCCAGAGCGTTCCATTGCCTCCGACGCGGAGCAGGGCCGCCTAGTCTCAGTGCCGCTCGATGCGCCCGGCTTCGTCAGGCCAGTCGCGGTGATTCATCGCCGGCGCAAGAAACTCAACCGCGCGACGCAGGCCTTTCTCGATCTGCTGCTGATTCCGTCGGTCACGAACACTTCTCCTCACATGGCGGAATTGGTGGAAAGATAGGATGTCAACCCCCGTTTCGGTCGTTGCTATAGGACGCGTAAGGAGTCCCATTCGGGAAGCTGTGGACGACATTTGGGGCGGAATCATTGCGCGGGTCGAACTGGACGCACGGCGTTTCACCGCCGAGGCCCCTGCCGGATTGGACGAATTTTCCCACGTCGAAATCCTTTTTCTTTTCGATCGCGTGGAGGACTCGGAAGTCAGCAGCGGCGCGCGACATCCGCGGGGCAGGGCCGACTGGCCGTCGGTAGGCATCTTCGCTCAACGGGGCAAAGGACGTCCTAACCGGATTGGAGCGACCGTGTGCAGGATCGTATCGGTTAAGGAACTCTCCGTGGAAGTGGAAGGTTTGGATGCGATCGATGGAACGCCGGTTCTGGACATCAAGCCGTACATGCGGGAGTTCGGCCCGAGGGAAGAAGTCCACCAGCCGGTCTGGGCCACGGAACTGATGTCGGAGTACTGGAGGAGTTGACCGGCTATCAGGTGCGTGGCCGCGGTTTGATCGTCATGGGTCTTGACGCAAGCGGCTTCGTGGCAAGTGGTTTCAGCGCGATCGGTTTCGTCGCCATGTTCTGCGTCTTCATCGACTGTGTAACAATCCGCTGACCCGAGAGCGGTCGCACGGCCATCGTTTTGGAAACCACGTGCTGGAGCGCAAAAGGCTTCACGACGATCGGCTTAATTTTGATCGTAGTTTGCCCAACCCCGACTGAAACCGTAAGCAGTATCCCGGCAAAGAGCCGCACCGTCGACCTCATCATTGCCTCTCTGTTATGGATATTATCACTTCCAGCGTTCGTTCACTGAGTACCGCCGACAGGCTCAGATCCGGCCTTTCTCTCCTGAGTGACAGGATGGTAATTCGGATATTTCGGCTTCTTCGGCTCAGCTGACGGAGTCTTGGTGAGTTGCTCCATCGCCACTGCCACCGCCCGTTGCAATTGTGGATCCTGCCCTTTAGCGACTAGCTTGGGCTCCATCTCGACCATCACGTCCGGAGTGACGCCATGATTTTCCACGTCCCACTCGCCCGATGGACTGAAGAAAGCGAAGTCGGGTGAGGTGACGCTGGCGCCATCCATCAGCGGTGGAGTACCCGAAATTCCCACCAAGCCGCCCCAGGTTCGTGTTCCCACCAACGTGCCGAGGCGGCTTTCGCGGAAATACCAGGGCATGGCATCGCCACCCGATCCCGCGTATTCGTTGGTAATCATAACCTTGGGCCCGAAGACCGCGGCCTGCGGGGTCCGGTAAATCGCTCCGTACCGCGGCGCCCAGTAGTTCATGAGCGTACGGCGCAGGACTTCGATAACATAATCAGCCGCTTGTCCTCCATGATTAAAGCGCTCGTCGAGCACCACGCCCTGCTTGTCGGTTTGTGCGAAGAAATATCGATTAAAGCTAGTGAAGCCGGGCATCGCGGTATCGGGCATATAGACGTATGCGAGCTTGCCGCCGCTCAATTGGTCCACCTTGCGTCGATTGTCTTCCACCCACGCCGCCATCCGCAGAGCGCTTTCCGACGCCACCGGTACGACGGAAATCTCGTGCGTTCCCGCTCCGGACGCATCCGAAGCCACTTGGAGAATTACCGTCTTACCGGATGTGCCTTCGAGCATACGCGAGAGATCATCGGTCCCCGCGACGTCCTCGCCGTTCACTGCCAGGATGAAGTCGCCCACCTTAACCTTCAAGCCGGGCTGCGCGAGAGGTCCGCGAACCTGCGGGTTCCAAAGCTCTCCGCTATAAATCCGGCGAATGCGATAATGGCCGCCGGCGATCTCGTAGTCCGCGCCCAGCAGGCCGCCTGCAACCTTTAGCGCGCTGGGAATCGTGCCACCAGATCCGCGCAGATGCCCGACCGTAATATCGCTCAGCATCTCCTGAAAGATGTAGTTCAGGTCCGCGCGTGAGGCGATGGAATCAAGATACGGCTCGAACAATTTCTCGCGAGCCGCGACGTCGACGCCATGGTAATGAGGATCGTAAAAATGGCTTCGTTCGATGCGCCAGACCTCGTGATACATCTGCCTCCATTCGGCGCGCGGATCGACCTTCACCTGCGTACCGTTCAGCCGAAGCATGCCTTCGCCCGCTTTCCACGGCGCGGTTGCGGAAACAATCGCATACTGCGGTGTGAAAGCTTGCGTGATGCCTTCGGAATTACGTGGCGGCGCAAATTCGAGCAGCATCTTCTCGCCGTCGAAGGAGAGTTCGGCTTCGCGGATACCCTCGCCAAGCTTCTCAGTCGCATGGGTCTTGACATCGAACGATCGCACCGTGCGCCCGCTCGAACCGGAGTCGATCAGATATAGCTTTCCGGGCTTACCGGTTTGCAAGCCGACGTAGTTCAGTGCCGGAGCCGGCAGCGGCACAATTCGATCCTGCAGGTGGGCCAGATCGAGATGCACGGAGACCGGTTGGGGCATTGCCTTCGCCTCAGCGGGTTTCGGCGCCGGCGGTTTTTCCTCGTCGCTCTGCGGCCTTACGGGTGACACGCCATCGGCAGATAGCACCGACGCATAGATATTGCTTGTGGGCTGGTACACATCCGACGTCATGTCGAGATGGCTCTTCGTCCCGCCATTATTGGTGCTGGCAGTGAAATAAAGATACTTGCCCGTCCCGATCAAAAGCCGGGTAATGGGCATCGCTCATGCCGTCGCTGACCGGCGTGCTTTGGCCGCTGTCGATGGAATACAGCAATACCTGGTAAGCGTATTCGGCAGCGATTTGGTATACGCGATCCATTTCGAATCCGGCGACCACGCCATCTCGTGATCGATGTCGTGCTGGTAGTTGGTGTCGACTTTGGTGAGTTTGCCGGACTGCGTATTTAGATACCAGACATTGAGCTGATTGTCGTAAAAGCAAATCAGCTTGACTGTCGGGCGACCACAGCGGACTCGAAATAATAAGCCGACCCGCCCTGCCAGCGGAAACTTCCTCACCTGCCCTCCCCAGTTCTGCGACCGGATGTGCAAAGCATACTCGCCGGACTCGTCCGAGAAGTACGCGATCCGCCGACCGTCCGGCGCCCATGCCGGCTCTCGCTCCATGACGCCGGGCGTATTGGTCAGATTGCGGGTGTCGCCGTGCGAGGCCGGCAGCTGTCAGGATTTCGCCATGCGCCTCGAAGAGCGCCCGCACGCCGGATGGCGAGATGTGCGCATTGCGCAGTTCGCGGCTGACGTCGGTAAAGTGCGTCCGTACCTCCGGCATGTCACCAACGATGTTGACATCGATGCGCTTCGATTTCGCTTGTCCGAGATCGTAGAAGAAGAGCTCGCCAAACTGGTCATAGACAATTCCGCCCTCGGCCGCGCTGGCGCTGCGGATATCGAAGCCGCTGTTTCGCACCAGCTGGCTCACCTGCTTTTTCGCGGGATCGTAGCGATAGAGCGTTACCGCGCCATCGCGATCCGAAAGGAAATAAATCTTATCGCCGATCCACATGGGATTGAAATCGTTGGAGTTCTGTCGCGGGATTTTCTCCGTATCAAGCGTCCTCAGATCGATGATGCTGAGAAAACTGGCGCGGCCGCCACGATATCTTTTCCACGCGACGTAGCTATCGAATGAAAACGGGGAGCCGCCGCCAGTCGGAGCGTAGAGAAGCCGGCTCGCCATCGGGAGAAAACGCGCCAGAGTACGCAAGCGGCAACGGCAGAGGTTGCGCGAAGCCGCCGGTAGCCGGAACGGAATAGAGTTTGGCTTCACCCGCATGAGAGTCGCGCGTGGATCGGAAGACGATGTGCGACCCGTCCGGCGTCCAGGCGACCGCATAGTCCGCATCGGGATGATAAGTGATTCGCTTGGGTACACCGCCGCTCGCGGGAATGGTATAGACGTCGATGTTCCCGTCGTAGGAGCCGCTAAACGCGATCATCGAGCCGTCGGGCGAAAACACAGGATTGCTTTCGATGCCGACGCCGGTAGTCAGGCGCGTAGCATCGCCGCCCGAACGCGCCACAATCCAAAGATCGCCCGCGTAGGTAAACACGATGTGATTCCGGCTCAGGGAAGGCTGCTGTAACAGATGAAGAGCCGGAGCGGCAGCGGCTAGGCCCGCTGAGATGAAAAAGAAAAGGATCGAACGCATGGCAGGTTCACTCGCTAGCTTGTATCATCGCGCAAATGTAGGGCGCTCGCAGTCGCCCCCGCATCCCCTCAGCCCCCTGAACATGAAATAATGCCATTTGATACCCTCCTTGCCAACTCGACGATCGTTTCTGGGAGCCCTGGGCGGCGCTGCTCTGGTGCACGGCGCAGTCCCCGCAAAACGCCCCAATATCCTTTTCATCCTGCCCGATCAACTGCGCGCACAAGCTCTTGGGTGCATGGGTAATACGGACGTCCACACGCCCAACATCGACAGGCTCGCCGCGGATGGCGTGCTGCTGCCAAATACCTTCGCAAATACGCCAGTGTGCTGCCCCGCTCGCGCCAACATGCTTACCGGCACGTACGCGTCGCGCAATGGCATGGTGGCAAACGATCTCCGCTTGCGCGAATCGGTGATATCGATTGCGGAGTTGCTCGGCACGGCCGGATACCGCACCGGCTTCATCGGGAAATGGCACCTGGACGGAGGTCCGCGCATGCCGGGATTTATTCCGCCGGGGCCCAGGCGTCATGGTTTCCAATTCTGGGCGGCCAACGAATGCAACCACTCGCACTTCAACACGCAATATTTTCGCGACACTCCAGATCCTATCCCGATCCATAAATTCGAGGCTGAGGTCTGGACAGATATCGCACTCGATTTCATGAAGGACACGCACGACTCGCGGCCCTGGTTCCTGATCGTCTCGATGGGGCCTCCGCATGATCCGTATAAAGCGCCGCCGGAATTTGCCGCCATGTACGATCCCGCGAAACTGCATATGCGTCCTAACTGGGAGGCTGGAACAGGATTGCCGGGACCGAAGGAAATCGCCCAGTATTACGGTAACGTGTCCGCCGTGGACGCGCAGATCGGCAGGTTGGCAGCTGCCGCGGATGACAACACCATCGTCATGCTCTCCTCGGATCATGGCGACATGTTGGGTTCGGAAGGCCGGCGGCTGAAACGGAAGCCGTGGGAGGAATCCATCCGGGTGCCGGGGATCCTCCGGTGTCCGTCGCGGATCAAGAGGGGAACGCGCAGCGACGCTATGTTTACGCACGTCGACTTCGCGCCGACCTGGCTCGGGTTATGCGGTGTCAAGCCGCCGGCAGAGATGCAGGGAGCGGATTTGTCTGAAGTGATTCTAGGAAAATCGAGCGCGGCTCCGGATTCCGCCTACTTTCAAATTTTCGGTCCTTTCCAAGGCGATGGCACGGAGGACGGCTGGAGAGGCGTTCGCACGCATCGGTATATGTATGCACGGTTCGAGGCGAAACCGTGGGTGCTTTACGATCTCGAGAAAGATCCGTACGAGATGCACAATCTCATTGATAATGCCGCGCTGGTAGCGGAAATGGACGGCCGTTTAAACGCGTGGATGAAGCGTACGGGAGATTCGTGGAAGCTTGACTGGCACGAACTGGTGGAGGACAAGGGCCGTCTTTATACTGGCGGCACTTACTACAGCGTCGACGAATATCTACGGGCTACGAAGAAATGACACTAACGCTTGTCACGCAAGCGCTAATCTACCGGGACTTGAGTGCCTTTGGGCTCGGCGTGACGTTGAAGACGTTCAATCCGATCGTCGATCAGGCTGCGGATTCCTTTCAGGAATTCGACGCGTGAGTTGCGGAAGTGGTCGCGGGTGACTTTCGACCATAGATGTTCGGCGAACGCCGTCGCCTCAGGGCCGAGTCCACGACAGAAGCAGCCCGGGTTTTCGCAATGCTTGGTTTCTTCGCTCATACCTTAAGTCTCCTTCATTTCGACAATTAGTTCCTGATTCTCCAGTCTCGCACGGGACGGCAGCAGGCTAGCCATCGAGGTGGGCAGTCCGATGTGACGCCGCAGCGTGCCAATGGTGACGACGAGTTCATCACCCTTCTTAAACAAGCCTACATCGCCTTTCACCGCAAAAGGAAGACGCAGCCGGACGCTATATTGTTCGCCGGTTTTTTCAAATCGGAAAGGCGGCTCGGTTTGGGTGACTTCGGAGGGATCGTCGCGATCGTGGTAGAGCACGCGCGCCAGATCCTCCAAACGCTCACGCCCCAGCACTTCGTGAGTAAACAAGGGCACGCGCCTGACCGGCACGGGAGCGAAGTATCGTTCGATCTCTTCGATGACGCCTCCCTGCGCCCTGCGCCACTCGTCGAACCATTCATCCTTGACCGTATCAGGCAGAACGCGATTGACGACGATTTGATCGACGGATAAGCCCGTGCAGGAGGAAATAGACGAAGGCGCGCTGGGTCTCGCGCAACACCATCTTCTCCGGATTGGTAACCAGCCGGACGCTGGTTACTTTCGGATCCTCCAGCACTTCCTCGACGCCTTCGATGCGGTGAAGAGCTGCTGCATATTGGCGAAATAGCTGTCGCGTCGGCAGTTCCACAGGCGAGACGCGATTGGCGATGGGACGTACCGCTTTCAGCAATCCACGCTGCCAGGGAAAGATGTGCTTCATGTACCAGTCGAGCGTGGTCGGCATGCTGACGAAGCGCAGCGATTCGGCGGTGGGCGCGCAGTCCAGCACCACCACGTCGTAGCGGCCTTCGCGCCGGTACTGATTGACGTACATCATGGCGCTCAGCTCTTCCATGCCCGGCAGGATGGCGAGTTCTTCGGCTTCGATGTCGCTGACGCCGGTGGTGCGGAGGATGGAAATGATGTACGTCGAGATCTCGCGCCAGTAGCGTTTGATCTCGTGCTGGATGTTGACTTCGTGGATGGAGAGATGGTCGGTCACCGGCAGCGGGTCGGCGGTCTTCGCCTGGAAAAGGTTGGCTTCGAGATCGAAAGCGTCGGCGAGGCTGTGGGCGGGATCGACGCTCATCACCAGAGTGCGATATCCGAGCTTCGCAAGTTGCAGACCGGTAGCGGCGGCGACACTTGTTTTACCCACTCCGCCTTTTCCGCTGAAGAGCAAAATCCTCATGATTCAAGCATAGGCGAGTCTCGAGGTGCGAGCTTGTGGTAGGCGCCTGTGTTGCGAATGACTGAAGTCTGTCACCCAAGGACAGCTCAGTGCGTCATGGCGTAAATGATGTAGTTCACGCCGATGCGAATACCCAAGGCCGAGAACTTCTCCGGATATTCCGGAGCGTCGGCCCACTCCCACGAATCGCCGAGATCGGAGTTGAACGAGATCGCGACCATGATGCGGCCTTTGTCGTCGTAGATTCCGCGCCAGTGCGCCACCCTTGCCATCGTCCTTGTAGCCGCGATCGCAGATGCTCGAAGCCCGGGCACCTGATAGCGGTCGTCCAGATCGTAGACCGTGTGAAAGATCGGATCGTTATCCGGGATTTCGACGACTCGGCCGATCCGGAAAAACCTGCCGCATGCTGTCCTGAAACATCTGCCCATTCGGAAGTGCCCCAGAAATCGTCGGCCATGAAGAAACCGCCGCGCAGCAGATACTCGCGCATGATCTTGCGCCTGCGCGTCGGTGAGCCGCCATTCGCCGACCTGGACGGCATAGAGCCATGGCCAGTTGTAGACATCGTCGCCATCGTCCAGATTGACGGGCTGCTCGACGGAGCGCACGTGAATGCGGGTCAAGGCGGCGGACGAGCTTCCGAAGAAATGCCGGTCGGCGCGCGGATAATCCTGCGTCCAGATCGACAAGCCTTCGCGCCAGTCACCATCGAAACGTCCGCGATAACCGTCGTTGGGCCCGGGAGGATACATGAGGCGGGCAAAGACCCATTCGCTCTTCTCCTGGTAGTCTGGCGGGAGCTCGAAGCTGCGGTATTCGACGCCCTGGTATTGGCGGAAAGGCCTCTGAAAAGCGAAGACAGTACCCAGAAAAGCCAACGCACCTACCGCGATCAGTAACGCTTTCCGCATGCCCATTCGGTGCCTTTGCCCCAAGCATAGCAAGGATAACGGCCTTACGGCTGAGGCGCGCCGGCCAGCGGCAGGGTGATTCTCGACCAGGCGTGTGAGATACGGAGTTTGCCGGCACGATGAAACGACGCGCTCCACTGGGCATAGCTGACGCGATTGTAGTCGCTTGTGAGGTTGATGCGTTCGGGGGGCTGAAGCTCTCCACAAGCTTGCACGGTTGCTCCGGCTGCGAGAGTTTCGGGCAATTGCGGCCGCTTCACGACGGTGAAATCCAAGCGCGGCTGATAGGAGACGCGCAGGTGATCCACGGCTTCGGTTCCCGCATTGTGGATTGAGACGCAGGCGGTCCCGTTCGCCGACATCTTCAACTGCGGGTCCGGTTTGGGGTCGCCAAGAAAGTCCAGCAATGAGAGGTACCAGGGCAGGTAGTTGAAGACGAGGCCGGTGTCGCGCGGTCCGAAGTCCCTGGCATTGGCTCCGAAGCCTTCGACGACCATTTCATAGGGCACGGCCAGGAACAGCGGATCCTGAGTACGCAAATATTCGGCGCGCAGCAGGCGGAGGTGACTCGATACGTGGCGCGCTTCGGCGCTTCGACGGGGCGAACCGCCTTTCGACATGATGCCTGCAGGCGGACGCCACATTTCAGTGAGCAGGAAGCGGGCATCGCGCTCCAGCATGGCGTCTATCTCCGGAAGGTCGGCCCAGGAGTTGAACTTGATGAGGCCGGCCTCGATCAGGCCGCTATTGAAACCGGAGCCGGAATAGTAAGCCGGTTGTTCGGTGATGGGAGCAAGGAAGCCGCCGTGCACGGGATGCTCCCATTTCTCGGCCCAATCGACCAGGCGCGCCGCGCCGCGCAGATATTGCTCCTCGCCAGTGGCTTCATAGACGTCGGTCAAGGTCATCAGAGGATGCCCGAGCGCGCGTTCCATATGGCCGACGTTTTCTTCCGGCTTCAGGTTATGGAGTACCCAATCGGCAATGGTTTTGGCCCCGGCGACCCCAGCGGCATCGCCGGTGAAATAGGTGTACCAGATGAGTCCCTGGACGTAGCCAGCATGGTGCATGTTGGGACCTGCCGCGGTGTGCGGGCCGGTCTCGTCGTGGCTATGAGTATGCGGCGCACCGCCCCAATCGGCGTGTTTGCGCGAGTAATGGACGGTATCGACGTCCAGATAGTGCAGCGCGGAGGCGAGTCCCAGGTTCAGCGCGGAAGAATCGCCGGTGCGGACAAAATGGATCATTGCTCCCGCGGGGACGTCATATTCGTTGTTGTCCCAGAGATAGGAGCCGGCCACATAACCCGACGAGGAGTGATCGCCGTAGTTTTCGAAGCCCATGCCGACCTTGCCGACGATGGTGTTGGCCATGTGGGCGGACAGGGTCTTCTCGACTGCGGGAAGGGGGCTCCTAACGGCAGTTTCGATGGGGCCGAAGGCGGCGGATGAGGCGTACCAGTCGGGATCGGCCAGGGCTAATTCGGGGCCGTTCGCGAGGAGGGATGGATTCTTGGGAGGAGGGCCATACCAGAGAGCGATGTGGTGGGTCTTGCCGACTCCTTGAACCATTTCGTAGTCGCCTCCCTCCGGGGCCCAGAGGTCGAGCTGGATCTCGCCAGGCCTGGCACGAAGGGCCTTAGGAGCTAGTTCGCGGAACCATTGGACTCCGACGCTGAGAGAGGATCCGGGTGGGGCGATCCAGCCTTTAGAAGCTGCTGCGTCGCAGCCGGGCAGACCACGGAAAGCGATGGTCTGCCCCACCAGTTGGGGGCAGGGTTCCGGACCGGCATAAGGGTCCGACGGGAGGTGCATTACGATGGAATGAACTTTTATCTGGGGGCGGTCATCGGTGTTGGCTAGGAAGTAGTCGACCTCTACCAGCGGGCTTCCGGCGTAGGCGTGGATGGTAGCGCGGTGTGTGAAACCGGAGGCGGGAGCGCCGGATTTCGGGAGCTTGGTTTCGGCGGCGATCACTGCGTGGAGGGGGCCGTCCTGTTTTACTTCGAGGCGCTCTACGGGCAGGTCGACGGCTTGCCACACTTTTCCGGAGGCTTCGGTGACCTGGATTTTGATGGGACCGTTTTTGTCCTCGATGACTCCGAAGTGCGTTTTCGGCACAAGGAAATGGACGGCTCCGGTGTCGACTTCCATGCCGGCTTCGGTCTTCTGAATCTGCACGGCAACGGTTGGCTTCAAGGGGTGTACGGTATTGCCGTATTGGACGATATAGCGGCTGTCTCCGCTATTTGAGAAGTCGAGGTAGAGCCACTTGACGCTTCCGTCCGGCCAAGTTGCGAGGGATCGATTCTGGGTGGGGATTGGGGTCCCGTTGGCGTCCAGGACGGTGGCATTCGCGGCAGAGGCGAGTTCACCTCGCGGGATGGGGAGGCTACAACGTACAGGCCATCCTGAAGGCCCCGTCAGCCACTTTCACCGGGACCTTCTTTTCGTCGACGGAGCCTCTTGCGAGTGGCGCAGGTATATGATACGCAGCTTTGAAGAGGCGGTCATCCGAGGCCTTATCGTCTTTTGCGAAGAGGCGGACGTAGTCGAAGTAAACGGGTCCTACGGAGACGGGGTCGCGATAACAGGCGTCAACCCAGAGTTCGAGGGTGCCGTTTTTTACGGGCAACGTGCCCAGTTCAGCCTCTTCTCCACCTTCGTAACGTTTCCAGGTTTGGCCATCCACCGATACGGCGACAGCGCGGCCAGGATCGTTCATGATGGCGCGATAAGGGCCGGCATGAACCTTCATGCGGAAGTGGAGGGAGCGGTTGAAATCGGGAGCGCGATCTTCGCGAATGGTATCGGATTTGAGAACCGCACCGTCGGACCAGTAGATTTCGTTGGGTTTGTATTCAAATTTGGTGCGCCAGTCGACACCCTTCTCTTCCATTTTGGAAAGCTGATCGAGATCAACAAGGATAAGCGCCCATTTACCGTCGCCGTCGCGGTCGTCGCGGGAGACCTGTTCCAGATTCACGATGCCCAGATTGGATTCGAGGACGAGGCCCGCTCGATTTCTGGGGTAGATCTGAGTGACCAGCGCCCCCGTTTTATAAGTGTCGACCTGAGCGGGGCGGAAGATCAGCGACGCGAGGCGGATTTCGCCTTTTCCCGAGGCCCGAATGCGCGCTCGAACTCCGGCGGTTCCGGGCATGACTGGAAACATTCGATGGAGATCCTGCCAGGCGGTGGTTGTGGTGGAGGGTCCGGCGTCCAAGGCAGAGCGCCCCGGAATCTCGCGGCCTGCGGCGTCGAAACAGGCCAGCTCCGGAAGAGCCCTGGTGTGGAGGTCCACCATAATTCGCACGCTGATTTCAAAGACGTCTCCGGGGCGGGCGGGCAGTTGCTGTTCGGAGAGGAGGTCAAAGTCGGAATCGATGGCCGAGGTGACGACGGCTTCGTTAATTTGGGTTCGGAGCGAGACTCCTTCGGCTTGGACTCGGTAGGTTTGGCCTGAGCCAGGCTGGGCCAGGAGTAGGAACAGCGCGATGGTTGACAGGCCGAAGCCTGTTGCACAAAAGTCACTTGGCATCGGGTTTGTCTGTGGAGTGGTAGATCATGTCCAGATCCTTTATGCGGCTGCGAGTCAATTGAATTTCGCAGGCAAATTCCATTACCGCTCGCATGACACCACTCGCGTAGAAATCGAAGGCGGCGGAGCAGGATTTTTCCTTGTACTCACTCCAGCGGTCCTGCGCCAGACGGAGGCCGGACTTGGCCTTCTCGTCTTTGATGGATTCGGTGAGCTTGGCGAAATACCGATTGAATTCGCGTCGCTCGGTGATGGCGGCTTGCTCCATACAGTCGTTGCTTTCCTTCATGGACTTGGAGTCCTTACAAAGCTCCGCCAACATGGGAGGCGGCGGCGTCGATGTTGAGAGGTTCGGATTTTGGGCGGAGGCCAGAACGGTGTAAAACGCGTAGAATAGTCCCAAGCGAAGGAGACGAGGCATATGGAGTTGAGTATATGACAGGCGGCAGCAGAATACCGGCTGAACGGTGCGCTATTAACTTTTGGTTTCTTCGCGCAGCGCGACGATGTTCCAGGCCGGCGGAAGGGCTGCTCCGCAGTCGGCGAACCCAAAAATACGACAGTCCGCGCCACGGACGTAGGGGAGACGGAAGTAGGGAGTTTGGGGGAAGGGCGCTTTGGGTAATTCTTTTCGGACTTCTTTACGCCGTCAGCGGATTCGGCGCGCTCGATTATATCGAGTTGTCAGATCGCACCGACGTGCTTGCCGGTAAGGCTTTCGGTAAATCGGGGCCTTATGAACGGCTGGTGGGAAAGGCTTATTTTCAAGTGGATCCGACAAATCCCGCGAATGCAATTATTGTCGACGTCAATAAAGCTCCTCGCAACGAAAAAGGGATGGTCGAATTTTCTTCCGATCTTTATGTGCTCAAGCCGCGAGAGCCCAAGAACGGCAACGGCGCGATCATTTTCGAAGTCTCGAACCGCGGCGGAAAAGGGATGCTGGGCACTTTCAATCGAGCGAGCGGCAGTACCGATCCTCAGTCGGAGAAAGAGTTTGGCGACGCTTTTCTGCTCGAGCAGGGATACACGATCGTGTGGCTCGGCTGGCAGTTCGATGTGCCGGCAAATCCCGGGTTGATCCGGTTGTATGCGCCGATCGCGACCGATAACGGCAAGCCGATCACGGGACTGGTCCGGGCCGAATTCACTCCCGATAAGATGACCGACACAATGCCAGTCGCCGATCGCAATCACCGGGCATACGAGATTGTCAATCCCGGCGATCCATCGATGCAGCTTACGGTTCGCGACAGTCCTGCGGGTCAACGCACTGTGATTCCACGCAAAGAATGGGTCGTTTCGGATGGCAAGATCCGGCGGGAGCAGGGTTTTGCTCCAGGCAAGCTTTATGAGATCGTCTTTCTGTCGCGCAATCCTCCGGTTGCGGGTCTGGGATCTGCCGCGGTTCGCGATTTTATCTCTTTTCTCAAATACAACGGCGTGGCTCGCGATTCGGTGTTGGGCGATCAGTTTCACATACTCAAACGCGCGTACGGCTTCGGACAGTCGCAGAGTGGCCGCTTTCTGCGCAAATTCATCTATGACGGGTTTAATGCAGACGAGAAAGGCCGCAAAGTTTTCGACGGCGTGATGGCGCACGTGGCGGGGGCTGGCCGCGGAAGTTTTAATGAACGGTTTGCGCAGCCATCGCGCGATGGCCATCCTTTTCTGAATACGATGTATGCCACTGACATTTTTCCTTTTACGGATTCCGACGAAACAGATCCGTTGACCGGTCAGACGGGCGGCCTGCTGGATCGCGCAACGAAGGCGAATGTAACACCGAAGATTTTTTACACTGACACGTCGTACGAATATTGGGGCCGCGATGCGGCGCTGATTACGGTGAGCCCGGATGGAAAAACAGACGCGGCAATTCCGGATTCCACACGAATGTATTTTTTTGCGGGCGGGCAGCACGGGCCTTCAGCCTTTCCTCCTCCGCATAACGGGACGCAGAATTCCAGCAATCCAAATGACTATAAATGGGCTCTCCGGGCTCTGCTGGTCGCGATGGATAAATGGGTGCGCGACGGGAGCGAGCCTCCAGCGTCGGTGTATCCCAAAGTTGCGGAGTTGACGACTCCGTCCGGGGTAAAGTTTCCCAAGATTGCCGGCATAAATTTCCCGATGCATCCAACTACGGCATATCGTTTGGATTTTTCGGTTGTGCCGCCGAAAGTCGGCGAGGCTTTTCCTGCGCTGGTGCCGCAGTGCGACAACGACGGGATCGATTTGGGCGGGATTCGAATGCCGGAGGTCGCGGTTCCGCTGGCGACTTATACGGGATGGAATTTGAGGAGTGCAAAAATTGGAGCTCCGGATCAGCTTTTTAGCATGCAAGGCTCCTGGGTGCCTTTTCCGATCGATCGGGCGCAGCGGTCGTCTACGCGGATCCCCGGGCCTCAATTGCGGAGCGCTATGCCTCTCGCGACGCCTATCTGGGCCGCGTGAGGGAATCTACTCTGGAATTAGTGAAGGCAGGATTTTTGTTGGAACGCGACGTGGCTCCGGTAGTCGAGCATTCCGCTATGGAATGGGATTACGTGCATAAAGAGAAGGCAAACACCGGACACGATTGATTACGGATCGAAGTCTGGATCAAGGGTTTGGAAGCAGTGGGCCGCGGTTTTCGACCGAGATGCGAAAACCGTCGACAGGACACGCTGTAAGTCGCGAGGAATTTGTACCCGGTGCCTCGGCATTAGACGTGTTTTTGGATGGCGCGGTTTCCGAATTCGGAAATGCGCGCGCCGCCATTCGGTTTTGCGAGAGCGGCTTCAACGCCCGGCCATGCCTTTCACGAGATTCTCCACAAATTCCCTCTTGAATCCGCGTA
>CAVZRE010000057.1:0-110564 GCA_963777595.1 Terriglobia bacterium | reverse complement strand
GTTATGTGTATGCCTGGATTCGTACGTATTGCTCGGTGGACCTGTTGGATTCAGCAGTTTGGTTACGAACTGATCGTACGGCAGATTGTTGCGCAGGGCTTCGAGCAGCCACGGGGTAATCGATACGCGATCGCCCGCATAGTTCACTCCGACGTCGTTGCGCAGCAGATCGTTCCAGTAGCTGATCCAGTTCTCCGCGTAATTATCCTGGTCGGCCAGCAGACGGCGAACCAAGGCCTGCCTTTTCTCCGCGGAAGAATCGCTTAGGAACAGATCGAGTTGTTCGGGCGATGGAATCAGGCCCCAAATATCGAGATAGGCGCGGCGGGCGAATACCGCATCGGAGACCAATGCCGCGGGCTGTGCCACGTGATGCTCCGCCATGTAAGCGGCCAGCAGGCGGTCGACCGGCGAATTCCAGCCGGGCCAGGTTTCACGAGGGACTGGGGGCGCGGTGAGCGATAACGGCGGCATCCAGCGAGCTTTGGCGGGAGCGGCAGTTGGCGCGCGACGGGCACCCTCGCCGATCCAGCTGTTCAGAGTGGCAACTTCCTGCGGCGTTAGCGGTGTTCCGCCGAGGGGCATGCGCGGTGAGTTTTCTCCTGTGATCCGTAGCATGAGGAGGCTATTCCCGGCGTTACCAGGAATGATGGAGGCTCCGCTGCGGCCGCCTTGCAGGAGATCCTCATAAGATGAAAACGAGAGTCCTCCGGAACGCTTATCGCCGCTGTGGCAGACGAAGCAACGGGTGGCGAGGATTGGATGGACATCGCGAGCGTAATCGATGTGAGGAGTCTGGGCGGCAAGAGTCAGCGGGAGGAGCAGATAAAAAGGCGTGCGGCGCATGCGGAAGAAGTATCCACCTTTATGTTACGTCGAAGCGATCCGGAATATCTGACTATGTGGCTACGCGTAGATCGGTTCGAGTTTTGTCGTGATATAGCGGCCGCAACGCTGATAGCTGGCTTTAGGACCGTTGCGAGCGATGTCTAGGTCGACGCAGATCCAGCCTTTGTAGTGAATCTGCTTCAGGATCTGGTGACAGCCGGGAAAGTCGACATCGCCGTCTCCCATATCGTAAATGCTGGAAAGGAACTCCGCGGCGCGGGAAGTCTTCGGATAGACTTTGCCGTTAGGCAGTTTGAGGTCGGCCGTGGGTTCGGTCCAGCGGGCGTCTTTGTAATCGAGGAACATCAGACGCTGGCGATATTTTGAAATGGTCTTGACCGGATCGGCGCCGCCGAGCAACAGGTGCGCGGTATCGGGCGCGAACCAAAAGAGTTTGGGATCGGTCAGCTCCATGCAGCGATCGATTTCTTCGGGCTTCTCGACCATCTGATCGAGGTGGTTGTGAAGTCCGGCGCGGAAGCCCATCTCGCCGGCAATCTCCCCGAGGCGGTTGAAGCTCTGGCACATATTCTTGAAGGCGGCATCGTTGAGATGGGCGCGGCTAGGAGGGAAGCAGACCAGCCGGTTGGCTCCGAAGTCTTTGAGAAACTCCATGGCCTTCCGGCCGTCCGCCAGGTAGCGATCCTGTTGGGCGGCATCTCCGGCGGGGCCGTTGAAAGAGATGGTTGCGACGCGGAGGCCGCGTTTGGAGGTCTCCCGCTTGATGGCCTCGGGAGTGATGTCGTAGCTTTTCAGGAACCCGGGATAGCCGGTGAGCCGGATACCGATAAAACCGGTGTCCTGCATGACGTCGAGGATGTCGGTAAATGCGACGTGGTTGAGATGGCCCCAAAGGCCTAAGCTCACAGCCCACTTGACGTTCCGATTCTGCGGAAGATGTTCCCCGGCGCGCACGAGAGACGCGGAGAGGGCGGCGAGAAACGTCCGCCGGCCAAGCGACAACCCCGCTCTTCGGATTATCCCTTTTTCCACGCTTTCCAATCCTTTACTGTAACCGACATCATGGTTTCGGCGGCATCGTGAAGCCAGCGGGCGGGCAATTTTTTGAGCGCTGGGGGGATCCGCCGGGCTGCGCCCTTCGTGCCCAGATGGATGTTAGCGGTTTCGAACCCCATGGAAAAGAGCAGTTTAGCTTCGTCACGGACCTTGGGCATGGCCGACAGTTCGATCCGCGAGCAATCCGGAGCGAGGCGCCGGACAATCCAGCGGCCTTCCTGCTGGACAAACGGATCAGGACAACGCACAGAGCACTTCAGGATCTCTGCGTAACGGATGCGGGACGAAGACTTGTTGCCTCCGGCCCAGATACAGGCGGAGGGGGCCAGGGCTTTGGCTTCGCGAGCGACCTGGCCCCCGCGATAAGCGGCTAAGGCGACATACCGTTCCCTGCCCAAGCTGCCCAGCCCGGCCTGACGGTGGATTACGCGATACACCAGATCCCTTTGCGGAAGCATTCGCTCGAGCGCCCGGACTGCGGTTTTCGGGACCGACTTGCGAAGCGTAGGAATTTCATCCATTTTTCTCCAAAAGAGGACGGGATCCCGTAGTTCGCCGGTTACCATCTGGCGCAGCCATTCGTGATGTTCCGCCAGGACCATGGCCTGTCCACCTGAACTCAGACCGCTCGAATAGCCTTGGAGCAGGGCCTCGCAAGCGTCGCCGCGACCGAGAGAGAGGTGCGAGCCTTCAATGGCCAGGTGTGCGCTAACTGCGAGACGGACGAGATCCAAGCTGAACGGGAGGGGGTAAGCTTCATCGAAGTCGTTGACTCCCCAAACCAGCCGTCCTTCGACGTCGCGCCAGGTGCCGAAGTTCTCGACGTGAAGATCACCAATCGCGAGCAGTTCGGGAACGCGGGCCCAGGGTTCTTTCCTCTCCTCCCAAAGCTGCATCCAGCGGTAAAAAGTGGCCCGGAAGTACGGGAAAGATGCCTCTGCCATGGCCTGGTGTTTCTTTTCGAGGTCGGCCGGAATTAGGTTGAGGTACTTACTGAGCCAGCGCTCGTAGCTTTGAGTGGCCTTCTGGATATTCATCGAAATCCGGCTGCCCGCAAGATCCGTGCTATTTAATTTCGAGCAGCTCTTTCTCTTTGGACTTGGCCGCGGAGTCGATCTTTTGCATGTGGGTGTCGGTCATTCTCTGCATCTCGTCGAGCGCCCGCTTTTCGTCGTCCTCGGTGACCTTCTTATCCTTGAGCAGCTTCTTGGTGTGGTCGTTGGCATCCCGGCGAATGTTGCGGATAGCCACTCGATGGTGCTCCGCGATGCCGTTCAGGCGCTTGACGAACTCCTTGCGCCGCTCCTCGGTAAGCGGTGGGATGGGGATGCGGATGAGCTTCCCGTCGTTGGCGGGATTCAAGCCGAGGTCAGAGCTGCGAATCGCCTTTTCGATGGCACCGATCTGAGAGGCATCCCAGGGCTGCAGAGTGATCAGGCTTGGCTCGGGCACATGCAGGTTGGCGAGTTGGTTCAGCGGCGTGGGAGTGCCGTAGTAGTCGACGCGGATATGGTCCAGGATGCTGACGGACGCACGGCCGGTGCGGATGCTGGCAATTTCATGCTGCAGATCGGCGATGGCCTTCTCCATGCGGGTCCTGGCATTCACTTCGATCTCCTTGATCGAATTAAACGGTGTGGCGCTAGGCGCCGAAGGTTCTGTCTTCATAATGGCTACGACGTTCGCATTATAGCGCAAGTACGAGTTCAAGTCCTTTAAAATGTGGGGGTTTGTTGAATCTCGCGGGAATGTAGGGCAGGGACGCGGCTTTTAGGGTTTTTCGTCTTCGATATCGGTGATGCGGCGTTCGTGTGCTTCGGCAATGCGAGCCAGGGCTCGGATATTTTCAGCGTCGCGATTGGAAGCTTCGACCAGCTTGTCGATTGCGGAAAACAGACTTTGGATGTGCCCGTTCATGAGTTCTACCGACATAGCTAATGCTTCATGCCGCTCCGTCAACCGGTCAATTCGTTCTTCGAAGGTCATACCGCTACTATGGTAGCGCTAACGAATGACTGTTCCGATGGGTTCGCCCATCGCCATCCGCATAATGTTGCCATTGGTATTGAGGTTGAAGACGATGATGGGGAGTTTGTTGTCGCGGCACATGGCGATGGAGGTGGCGTCCATGACGCCAAGCGACCGGGTGAGGACCTCGGTATAGCCGATTTCATCGAACTTGACGGCATCGGGAAACTTCATCGGATCCTTGTCATAGACGCCATCGACCTTGGTGGCTTTGGCGATGACCTGGGCGTGGATTTCGAGCGCGCGGAGCGCGGCGGCCGTGTCGGTGGAGAAGTAAGGATTGGAAGTGCCGGCGGCGAAGATCACGATGCGGCCCTTTTCGAGATGGCGAATGGCGCGGCGGCGGATGTAAGGCTCGGCGACCTCGTGCATCTCGATGGCGCTCATCACGCGGGTGTAGACGCCCATCTGTTCGAGCGCATCCTGCAGCGCGAGGGAATTGATCACCGTGGCCAGCATGCCCATGTGGTCGCCAGTGACACGATCCATATTCTTCGCCGCGAGCTTGATGCCGCGAAAAATGTTACCGCCGCCCACCACGACGCCCAACTTGCACGTCCGGCCTGAGCGATAGCGGCAATTTCAGTGGCGAGGCCTTTGACGCGGTCCGGATCGATCCCGAAGGACTGCGGACCGGCCATTACCTCGCCACTTAGTTTGAGAAGAATGCGATTGAAGCGAGCCACGGTATCTCGAGTTCCGCTCTTACTGTTCCGACACTTTGAAACGCGCGAAGCGGGCGACGGACATGTTCTCGCCGAGCTTGGCAATCTTGGTCTTGATCAACTGTTCGATGGTGAGAGTGTTCTCCTTCACGAACGGCTGATCGTAGAGGCAGACCTCCTCGTAGAACTTGGCCATGCGGCCTTCGACGATCTTGTCGGCAACCTTCTCAGGCTTGCCTTCCGAGATGGCCCGGGCGCGCTGGATATCCTTCTCTTTTTCCAGCGCTTCCGCCGGCACGTCTTCGCGGCGCAGGTACTTGGGATCGGCCGCGGCGATCTGCATCGCGAAGTCTTTCACCAGTTCCTGAAAATCGTCGGTGCGGGCCACGAAGTCAGACTCGCAGTTGACTTCCACCATCACGCCGAGCTGTCCGCCGGGATGAATGTACGTGCCGATGAGCCCCTGCTGGGTGCTGCGCGAGGCCTTCTTTTCAGCCGAAGCGATGCCGTGCTTGCGAAGAACGACGACGCCGGCTTCGATGTCGCCGTTGGACTCCACGAGCGCCTTCTTGCACTCCATCATTCCTGCGCCGGTTCGCTCGCGCAGTTGTTTTACTAGTGCTGCGGTGATTTCCGCCATGGTTATCCTAATTTCCTGTTCGTCCCAAAAACAGACTGAAGTCTGTGTTACAAATCCGCAAGACAGGGCAACAGCCTGTCATACAAGACAACAATGACAGGCTCAAGCCCGTCACCAGGTTACTCGCCGATCTTGGCTGCTACCGGCTCTTCAACGGGCGCGGTTTCCGATTGCGGGCCCTTGCGCGGAGTTGTCCCAGGGCAGTTCCTCGCCCATCAGGCTCTCGGTCATGATCTGTTCGGCGTAGACCGGATCGACATAGGCCGTGTACTCGGGAACTTCTTCGCCCGGGACAGTTTCGTCAGTGACGATCTTCTCGGCGGCGAAATCCTGCTCGGTTGCGAGGGCGCGGCCTTCGATTACCGAATCGGCGATCTTGCTGGCGAACAGACCGGATGGCGCGCAGAGCGTCGTCGTTGCCGGGAATCACCCAATCCACTTCGTCCGGATCGCAGTTGGTGTCGACGATCGCCACTACCGGAATATTCAGGCGGCGGGCTTCCTTGACCGCAATCGCTTCCTTATTCGAATCGATGACAAATAAGCACGTCCGGCAGGCCGGGCATATCCTTGATCCCGGCGAGGTTCGAATCCAGGTGCTTGCGTTCACGCTCCAGCCGGATGACTTCTTTCTTGGGGCGCGCCGCATAGCCGCCATCGGTCGACCAGGATTCCAGTTCCTTCAGACGCTTGATGGACTTCTGTACGGTCGTCATGTTGGTGAGCAATCCGCCCAGCCAACGTTGATTCACGTAGTACATCTGGCAGCGGGTGGCCTCTTCCGCGATGGCTTCCTGCGCCTGCCGCTTGGTGCCGACGAAGAGGACATTCTTGCCCTGTGCAGCCATTTCCCCGACATAGCGGGCCGCGTCCTTGAAGAGCTTCAGCGTCTTCTGCAGATCGATGATGTAAATACCATTACGTTCGCCAAAGATGTATTCCTTCATCTTTGGATTCCAGCGCTTGGTCTGGTGCCCGAAGTGAACGCCGGCTTCGAGCAGTTCTTTCATTGATATTGCCGGCAAAGTGCTCCTACCTTGTGTCCTCGGCCTAGAGGACGATATTTTGAATTTTGAATCCGCAGCCAACCAGCGACGCGCACGGCCCAAAGCGAGATTTGCGCGCGCGTGCCTGGATAGCAGAGCTTAGAAAGGAGATTAAACATGAGAGCGCGGGGCTCGCGATTCTCGCCAGAATGGCGCCGCGCTCAGAGGACAATCCAAAACGACTAGCGTTTGGAGAACTGGAACCGCTTGCGAGCGCCCTTTTGACCGTACTTCTTGCGCTCGTGCTTGCGAGGATCGCGGGTGAGGAAGCCGGCCTTTTTCAGGCGCGGGCGAAGTTCACCGTTGAACTCGACCAAAGCGCGGGCAATTCCCAAACGGATCGCATCGGCCTGGCCGGCAATACCACCACCATGGGCGAGAATCAACACATCGAACTTATCGGCCATCTCGGCGACGAGAAGGGCCTGACGGACCGGAACGCGCCCGGCTTCGGTCGGAAAATACTTATCCAGCGGACGGCCATTGATCGTGATATCGCCCTTACCGGGCGGAGGAACACGCGGGCGATCGCCGTCTTACGACGACCTGTTCCGAGATGCTGCTGAATCTTCGCTACTGGCACTCCAAATACCTTTCCTTATCTGACACTGAACTTTCGGTGACCGTTGCAGCTGCTTACGCGGCTGCAACGGTCTTGCGCTGCACCGACCGCGGACTACCGGCTTCTGGGCTGCATGCGGGATGCTTGTCACCCGCGTAAACCTTCAGCTTCCGATACATCTGCTTGCCCAGTTTGGTTTTGGGCAGCATGCCCGGAGATCGCTTCTTCGATCATCCGGATGGGCCGCTCCGCACGCACTTTCTTGGCTTTGGTCTCCACCAGACCACCGGGATAGCCGGTGAAATGGCGATAAAGCTTCTGCTCATCCTTCTTACCCGTCAGAACGACCTTTCGGCGTTGACCACGATTACATGATCGCCGGTATCCAGGAACGGGGTCCAGGATGCTTTAGTCTTGCCCATCAAGATCTTAGCCGCATCACTAGCGAGCTTGCCGAGCACGACGCCCTCGCGTCTAAAACATGCCATCGGCGCTCGATTGCGGGCTTCGATGGGAACTGAGTACTCATTGACACACGTCTCCGCTGAATTATCTCTACCAGGATAGCGTAGCCGTTTGCGGAGTTGAATGTCAAATCGGTCAATTTAGCGCGGGTTGACAATTTTGGAACCGGTCAATGTTACCGCGAGAAATGTTCAACCGGGCGAGACATTCAGCAAATAGTACCGATGGTATTAGCGCGACCCTGGCAAAGTGAACCGTGCCGTCCGGCCTGCCAGCTCATTCTCTTTTTTGTAACCCACACTATTTGGACGGTTTAGGTTTCGGCGAAAGGTCTGCCAAAAAGCTGGGAAGGCCTGATTTTGCGAGTTGGTATGCGACTTGCAATTTCAAGAGTACTCCGTTCACTCACACACTCGATCGAGACATAAAGCCGCCGGGTCCGCTCCTCCGAGCCCGGCGGCTTTTGAATTTTCGGTACGAACCCAATCAAGGTTGGCTTTCTTATCCGGAAAAATCGCGATATTTAAAAAATTAACGCCACGATGTCCGGCCCACATTTGTTCAGGCACTGCGCGAAAGCTTTCACGACTGTCGGACGCGGAGGCTACTTCACTTTTTCGGGATCGAAGAGGCGGGGGTCTTCGGCTTTGACTTCGTAAGCGGGCGAAGTTTGGGGCGGTGCCGAACATGTCAAGGAGGTCGCCAGCGGTGGCGTCGTAAAGGTTGAGCGGGGGCAAATGGAGCAGTTTGTATATTGTTGACAGCAGCGCGGGAAAGCTGGAATTCGTATGCGAGACGTAATCGGGCCGGAACCAGGGCCCGGCTCCCAGCAGGAGAGTGCGGTGCGAATCGATATGGTCCGCGCCGTCCTCGGATCCGGATTCGGTGGCGAATACGGCCATTTCCTTCCACCAGGGCGTATGGGAGAGAAAATCGAGAACGCGACCCAGGGCATAGTCGTTATCGGCGACATAGGAAGCCTGGTAGTCGAAGCCGTCGTCATCGGGCGGAGCCGTCGTGTCGTTGGGGAGGTGAATTTCAATGAATTGCGGGGGAAGTTTGCCCGGTTCGAGGTAGTCGTGACGGAGAGTTTCGATAACGTGGGTGGCTCGAGACTGGTCTGAGCCGGCGCTGCCGTCGTCGCCGAAGTTCAGGTAGGGAAGATGATGACGTTCAAGGTGGTTCCAGAGAGTGCCTGCGCGCGGTAGCTCCAGGGGTGTTACAGCGGGTCCGGCCGGAGGGAAAAGGGCTCGCCCAGGCGCGGTGGAGCGGAGCGAAGCATCCCGATTGCCGGCTTCATGGTACAGCGGTTCGGTGGCACTCCAGAAATCGGGATACACTCCCTCGAGCCAATGATAACCGTTTGAGGAGTAGTCGGAATCGGTATAGAAGTTATCCGCGAAGGACCAGCGGGCGGCGATCTGGTGATGATTCGGCGTGACGTCCACCATCAGGCTGAAATGTTTCCGTCCTCCCGAAACATAGCCTTCGGAGCCATAACGGGCATAGCTGGGGTCGGAGAAGCACCTGTTTGGAGCCGGCTTTTTCGATATCCCCGAGGATCTCGTCAAAGGAGCGGTCACCTTTAATAATCAGAACAACGAAGCGAACGGGGGGTAGTTTCTCGGCTGGCGGTTTCAACGCCGTGAAGCCATTGGCTTCGAAGACCACTTCCGTCTGTTCCGCCAATTCGGCGCCGGTAGGGACGGAGAAGGCGCTGAGGCTTCCCCTCCGCAACGCAGAGGGCTCCAGATTGAAGGAAAATGCCGCCTGGCGCCCGCCACCCACCATACGGACGCGATGCGAGGGCGCACTGGGTCCGGTGCCGAGGCCGCGAGCGCCGATGGTATAGACTTGGCCATCGTGTGCGGCGACGGCGGCCGGGAACCAGCCTACCGGAATATGGCCGAGCAACTGGCGCGACGAGAGGTCGACCACGCCGAGGGCGTTGATGCCGGCTTCCGCTATCAGGAGACAGCCGGATTTCTGATCGACGGCCAAACCGAGCGGCGTGATCCCGCGATATTCCCCGAAGTGAGGGATTCGAAGCGGAATCGTGTATTCAACCTGGTGTGTCGCTCCATCGACAGCGACAATCGCGTCATCGTGGGCGAGCGAGACATAAACGTCATCGCCGTGGATCGCTACGCCCGAGGGCGAGGGCCCTCCAGCCCCGGAGCCAGCGGCTGGCCGTTCGCCGAGCGGAACCTCGGCAATTTGAACAGGCGATGAAGGGTCTGCGAGATCAATGATGGAAAGAGAGGGTGTGCCGCCGTTGTTGACCACAAATAACCGTTTCCCGCTGGAAGAAAGAGCCAGGGCAACGGGGAGGACTCCGGTTTTCGCGGAAGCTAGCACGACGAGTCGCTTCGGGTCGACGATGGCGACGCGAAAGTTGGCCTGATCGAGCACAATCAGCAAGTTGCGAGCGGAATCGTATGCGATCGCGTCGGTAAAGCTACCGGCATAGGGATCGATGTTCAGGTTTACGGCGCTCTTGCGATTGCCTGTGGAAAGGTTGATTTCGACGATACGTCCGGTGTCGCCCTCCGAGACCCACGCGCTGCTATCGCTGACTACCGCGATGCCGGCAGAGAGCCCTTGCCAGGACTTGGAGTCGGCGCGGGGCTCCTCCGCGTGAAAGTCAGCGAGGTTCCAGGCGGCGTTGTGTTTTCCCGGTATGATTACAGTGATAGATGGCCGGTCCAGGCCAATGGATTTGGATAGGCCGATGTTGGCGGTTACGATGGTTTTTCCGCTGGGACTGACGCCGAGAGCGAAAGGCCCTGTTCCGACGAGGACCTCCCGACCGAAGGGCTTGAACGCGCGTCCACCGGGAAGAATGGAAACCTGTTCGCGGATTTGAGCGGTGTAGTTGTAGCCTGGGAGGCGGAATCCGGCGGCGGGGGTGCAAAGAGCCAGGGTTACGAGCAGGGTCCCCCGTCTTCCTATCGGCATGCCTTCCATTGCACCACAGGAATTTGGGCTTGGCCGGTGCGAGTTTCCCAAATTTTGTAGATCTGAAACAGACGCCAGCGCGAGAATCCCAGCTCGAGGGCGGCGCGGATGGTAGAAATCACCCACATTTTTTTCTCATACGGGGCATTGCTCCACTTCTCCTGGGGGCGTCGAGTCCGGAAAGTTACACTACAACCCGGAAACCGTATCCGAAAGTGCACTGACTGGCGTTAAGGATCGTTGATAGTCGGAAAGAGACTAGGTAATCACCTAGGGAAAATTTTTGATTGAGGCCCATAGTGATAATTGGCACTCGGCATGCAACAAATGTCGCAACACCGTGTTATCGAATGCACAGAACTTAGTCGGTTTCTGGACTTCCATGGCAGAATGGTGTTAGAATCCGTACAATCAAGGAGGCAGTAGTTTTAAAAATGGCGAGTAGCTCAATGATCAACAGTTCTATGGCGAGCAATCCGGCGGTTGTTGCTCCGCAGCGGGCGCTCGAAGATCCTTTAGCCCATCTTCCGTGTTCGACTATTCTCGAATACAAGAAGGGTCAGGTCATTTACAACCAGGACCAACCCTCAACGAGCATCTATCTGGTGATCGACGGGAAGGTCAAAGTATGCCGGTTGGCAGACGACGGCCGGCAAGTGGTCGTAGACATCTATCAGCCGGACGAATTTTTCGGCGAATCGGCCTTTCTGGGTCTGGCGCAACGAACCGAGATCTGCGGTGGCGCTGGAAAATACCAAAGTGATGACTTGGACGACCAACGAGATCGAAGAGATCACGATGAAGCGTCCCAAACTGGCGATCGCGCTGCTTCAGCTTCTGGTGCAGCGGTCGATGGATTTCGGATACCGGATCGAAAGCTTTTCGGTGGACAACATCGCGCGACGTTTGGCGCGTACGCTGATTCGCTTCTCAGAACGGCTCGGCAGCAAGAATGACGACGGATCGATTCAGATGATTCCGTTCACGCATGAACTTCTTTCCCAGTATGTGGGCACATCGCGTGAAATCGTGACACATTACATGAACCAGTTCCGCCGCCAGGGATACCTGCGCTATTCTCGTAAGGGCATCATGCTGTATCGCGATGCTCTAAGAGAATGGCTAAAACAACCGGCATAACTCCAGAAGTTCAGAATCAGAGTTCGAAGATAAGACAGCTCTCATCACCGGAGCCTCACGGGGCATCGGGGAAGCGACGGCGCTCGCTCTTGCAGCCGCAGGAGTGCGGAACTTCATCCTTCACTATCAACTCCCACCGGGCAGGGAATAGACGATCTGGTGAAGAAGCTGGGTCGATGCGGTTTCATGTGACACGATCCACGCCGATCTTTCGCAAAATACCGGCATTGAAGCGTTTGTGACGGAGTTGGGAAGTCGAGCGCAGTTGATTTTCTGGTCAATAATGCCGGATTTCTGGTGCAGCGCGCCAAGCTGTCCGAATCGACGTCCCGAGCTCTGGGATCGCGTCATGAACCTTAACGCCAAGAGCGCATGGTTTATCACGCAGGCAGTTGTGCCGGGTATGATCGAACACGGCGGCGGCGTGATCGTAAATCTTAGTTCGATCGCAGCGCGTAATGGCGGCGGGGTGGGCGCTGCGATATATGCCGCTTCGAAAGCGACTGTAGCCTGTTTCACAAAGGGGCTGGCACGAGAGTTGGCCGGAAAGGGAATTCGGATCAATGCCGTATCACCGGGCACGGTCGATAACCATTTTCATGAAGTTTTCTCGACGAAACAGATGATGGAATCGATGCTCGCTTCCACGCCGGCGGGCAGGTTGGGGAACAACGAAGAAGTGGCGGACGTGATTGTATTTCTGTGTTCCGACGCCGCTCGGTATATTCATGGCCAGACCATTGAGATCAATGGCGGCATGTATATGGTGTAGAGGTTCCCGTGCTCCGGCACGAGGGCATCATGCACACTGGCTGGGCGGTTGGCGAACGAGTTGCAGCGGGACAGCCACGCGACTCATTGGAAGCTCTAATCGGTAGATACTACCAGAAGGGAGCCGTAGGCTCGCCATTTCTGCCGGTTATTGCATTGCGGATTCGAATTTGACCAAGATTCTGGTTGTCGACGACGAGATCAATCAACGCAGTGCCTTAGCGGGCGTGATCATGCGGTGGGGATACGAAGTCATCACCGCTCAGAATGGAGCGGATGCACTCAACAAGTTAAAGGGTTTTGAGGCGGACATTGTCATCACCGACCTGAACATGCCGGAGATGGATGGGAAGGGTCTCCTCGAAGAGCTTCACAAAACCGTTCAGCCCCCGCAGGCCATCGTTCTGACGGCCTTCGGTAGTGTGGAGACGGCACTCGAAACGGTCCACGATTTGGGCGCCTTCTGGTACCTGGAGAAGCCGGTCCAAACGGCAGCGCTGAAGATGATCCTGGAGCGTGCTGTCGAAAAGCGGCGGCTGGCCAATCATGCCGGCCGTCTGGAGCGGGAGCTGGCGGCGCGCGGGGTGGTGGGTGAACTGGTTGGCGAAACGGCGTCGATGCAGGAGGTGTTCCACCTTTTGCAACAAGCCGCGCCGACGAAAGCGACGATCCTCATCACGGGCGAAAGCGGAACGGGAAAAGAGCTGACGGCGCGAGCGATTCACGAACTGAGTCCGCGGCGCGCCGGTCCTTTTTTTGCGGTGAACTGCGCAGCCATGCCGGAATCGCTCATGGAGAGCGAGTTATTCGGGCACGAAAAAGGCGCATTTACGGGCGCGGTGGAGCGGCGCGCGGGCTGCTTTGAACTCGCGCGCGGCGGTACGCTGCTGCTGGATGAAATCGGCGACATGCCGATGAATACACAAGCCAAACTGCTGCGTGTGCTGGAAGAACGGCGCGTGCGGCGGTTGGGGTCGCCTCGCGAGATCGATCTGGATGTGCGGGTGGTGGCGTCCACCAATCAGGCGTTGCGGGAAGCGATTACGAAAGGCACCTTTCGGGAAGACCTGTATTTCCGCCTCAATGTGTTCGAGATTCATCTGCCGCCGCTGCGGGAGCGTAGCGCGGATGTGCCCAGGCTTTCGGAAGAGTTGATCGCGGCGCTGAATCAAAAGCACGATTGCCGGGTGACGGACATTGCGCCGGAGGTCGAGGCATTGTTGGCGGGTTACAACTGGCCGGGCAACGTCCGGGAACTGCGGAATGTACTGGAACGGGCCGTCATTCTCGCGGGCGCGGGGACGATCACGGCGGCTCACCTGCCGCGCGGCTTCGCAGGGCGGCCGGAGCCGGTAGCACGCGATCATGCGGGCGAATCCCTGGTGCTGGAGCCCGGGATGACGGTGGCGGAAGCCGAGCGGGCATTGATCGAAATGACACTGCGGCATACGGGATACAACCGAACCCGGGCGTCGGAGATCCTGGAGATCAGCCCGAAAACTCTCTTCAACAAGTTAAAAGAGTACGGCGAAGGCGCATGAAACTGCGGATCCGGCTGCGGAGCATGACGCTACGAGCCCGACTCCTTTCGCTGACTCTCTCGATGGTGGCGCTCGTCGCTCTAACCTTAATTTCGGTCAGTGTGAATAGTCTCGCCGGAAATTCGGTGGACATTGCGGCGACCAGCTCAGAAATGGCTGGAAATCAGGTCCAATCGACCATCCTGCGGCGTCTTTCGGAAGGTTCGGAGACGCCGCCAGAGCCTTCATCCCTGGAGGAAACCAAGCAATTTTACCGGGATGCGGTGAGCCGCGACGCCGATCTGGCGGCGTTGCTCGAGCAGACCATGGCGCAATCCCGGTCGATCGTGGAGATCAACGTCGCTGGAGAAGACGGCAAGATCCTGGCCTCGTCGAATCCCCGCCAACTGGGGGCGGAGATGAAGGCGAAACAGGATTTGCGGACCTTAAAAGAAGCCGGGCCGGTAGGGCGTATGACGGCCATCCTCACCTCTCACGACGACTACGAGACGCGGCTGCAGGACCTAAGAATCCCCGGGCAGAAGACGCCCATGTTCACTGTGCAGATTCTGGTTTCTCCGGTGCTGCTCCGGGCCGCGACGCTGCCGGCGCTGCAGAATGTGGCTTTCGCATCGGGAGTGGCGATGCTGATGGCGTTTATGCTGGCGTACTGGTCGGCAAAGCTGGCACTGAGGCCGTTGATGCGAATCAGCCACCTGATTGACGATATCGCGAGCGGCAAGCAGCCGGCGTCGCTGAAGACGAGCGTCGATGATGCGCGTGAGCTGGCGATCATCGAATCCAAGCTGAGCCTGCTCGGCGAGCGCTATCGAGACGCTCAACAGGATGCCAGCCAATTGCGCACGAATCTGGAAGGCGTGCTGGAGAAACTGGACGCGGGGACACGCCAGCATTTCGAACAGCAAATCGCGCTGGCGCGGCGGCTGACGGCCATTAACAGCCTGACGGGCCGGGTGGCGCACGAGATTAAGAACCCGCTAAACTCCATCTCACTGCGGCTTGAAATGCTCCGCACAAGAATTACGGACGAAACTCCTGAAGTAGAGCCCGAGTTCGCGATACTCTCTGAGGAGGTGACTCGGCTCGACAGGGTAGTGCGCACGTTTCTGGACTTCAACCGTCCGGTGGAACTGGTGCTGGAAGATGTGGATGTGGCGGAGTCCGCCGGAGAGATGCGGAATTTGTTGGATCCCGAGGCGACGCAGAAGGGCATCGAGATTTCGCTGGACCGGCCGGCGGAAGCGGTGGTGGTCAAGGCGGATCGAGATCTGTTACGGCAAGCCATGCTGAATATCGCGGTCAACGCGATCGAGGCGATGACTCAGGGCGGAAAGCTTCGCATCGAAGTGGAGAAGAACCGCGACACATGTGCGGTACGGATTCGCGATACGGGTCCAGGCATACCCCGGGAGCAGCGGGAAAAGATTTTTCAGCTCTACTTTACGACCAAGTCGCGGGGTACTGGTATCGGGCTGGCCATGACTTTTCGCGCGGTACAGTTGCATGGAGGGACAATCGAGGTAGAAAGTGAGGCCGGAAGAGGGACGACCTTTCAGGTCACGTTGCCCCTTGCGGGAGTGAACAGGATCGGATGAGAGGGCGGACTACATTGGTGGCGGCACTTTTGGCGCTGGGGTCGAACGCCTGCGGGCCCGGGAAAAAGAAGCTGGTGTTGCCACCCGCGCCGCACGTCGTGGCATCGAAACCCCTACCCGAGGCGAAGATCGAGGCTCCGCCGGAGATTGAAACGCCCGTGCCGATAGTCGAGATTCCTTTGCCCGAGATCAAGGTGGAACCTCCACCAAAGCCGGTTCCACCGCCAAAGCCGGCGCCTCCGGCTCCGACAGCGCAGACGACTCCGGCGGAGGTTCAGCCCGCAGCGCCGGCGCCAACGGCTCAGCCAGGAACGGTGCCACGCCTGGGCGAGATTTTGACCGATGACCGGCGAAAGGAGTATGAGGCAGAGTTCACCGGGTTTGTTACTGGTGCGCGGGCGGCGGTAGACCGTGCCACTGGACGGAGATTGACGAGCGTTCAACGGGAGACGGTAGGACGGATTCGGGTATTTCTCCAACAGGCCGAGGCTTTACGGGCGAAGGATCTGGCGACCGCACGGGAACTGGCGAGGCGGGCCGATTTGCTGGGGAAAGATTTGCTGAACTCGCTCCGTTAGTTTATCCAGCCAGCTGAATCGTTACATCCGACTCAACATGTCTGCCACATGATTGCCGGCCTTTGGATCACACAATGTGGCAGGCTGGGCATAAAGGGGATTGATCCGGGTCAGCGTCTCGTTTATGCAAACCGAGGCATGAGTGTAGAGCGCCACCTGGAGAGAATCCATGGGCAGAATCGCTCGATGGTACTGGCATATCCCACCTAAAGCCGGATTCTTCTGGAGAAGCGCATCGAGTGCTAATTCGTATTCCAGCAGCTTCTCCAGATTCCTCTCGCTTCCCAACTCCCACATCATGTCGCCTGTGGCCCAAAGACCCGTACATCCCTCATCCAACGCCCGATCCAGGGAACTCTTCAACATCCGGAGCATCCGGTCCGAATCAAAACGTCCCTCGATCAGATGACTCTGGTCGGACGAGACTACCAACGTCCCTTTTTGCACTTCCTGCGCCACGTCAAGTCCCGCGGCTGCGAGATAGGATCGGAACCCTGCCACCATCGGCCGGCGGTTCAGAAACAGACACCGGTTCCCCGCTTTCAGTTTCTCGAGGGTAATCAAAGCCAAGCTACGCAAGTGGACGGCCGGAGAGCCGTCGTAGATCAGACATTGGTGCCGGGCGGTTTCCTGCATGGAGCAACCTACTTCAGTTGAACGAAGGGCTCCGCAGTACCCGCCAGCACTTCGGCGGCCTGCTCCGCTGTGAAACTCTCCACCTTGGACGAATGATTCATGGAGCAGAACTTCGGCCCGCACATGGAACAGAAAGCTGCTTCCTTGAAGCCTTCTTCGGGCAGAGTTTCGTCATGCATCGAGCGGGCTGTCTCCGGATCGAGGGACAGCTCAAACTGCCGGTTCCAGTCGAACGTATAACGAGCTCGCGAAAGTTCGTCATCGCGATCCCGCGCCCCTGGACGTTTGCGTGCGATGTCGGCGGCATGCGCGGCGATTTTGTAGGCGATGATCCCCGCCTTGACATCTTCCCGATTCGGCAGCCCCAAATGCTCTTTAGGTGTGACGTAGCACAGCATGGAAGCGCCGTGCCACCCAATCATCGCCGCGCCGATGGCCGACGTGATATGGTCATAGCCCGGCGCGATGTCGGTGACCAGCGGCCCGAGCGTATAGAAGGGCGCATCGTGGCACATCTCGCGCTCCTTGATCACCTGCATCTCGATCTGGTCCAGCGGAATGTGTCCGGGACCCTCGATCATCACCTGGACGTCGTATTCCCACGCCTTCGTGGTCAATTCGCCGAGCGTCTTCAACTCCGCAAACTGGGCGGCGTCACTGGCATCAGCGATGCAACCGGGGCGAAGACCGTCTCCCAGGGAGAAGCTGACGTCGTGCTTCTGGAAAATCTTGCAGATCTCATCGAAGCACTCGTAGAGCAGATTTTGCCGGTGATTCTTCACCATCCACTCGGCGAGAATGGCGCCGCCGCGGCTGACGATGCCGGTAATCCGCTTGGCGGTGAGCGGGACGTATTGGACCAGCACGCCGGCATGGATCGTCATGTAATCGACGCCCTGCTCCGCCTGTTCCTCGATCACTTCCAGCATGAGACTGGTAGTCAGGTCCTCAACGCGCCGTACGCGGTTGAGGGCTTCGTAAATCGGCACGGTGCCGATGGGAACCGGCGACTTCGCAATGATGGCCTGCCGGATACGAGGAATGTCTCCGCCGGTCGAAAGGTCCATCACCGTGTCGGCGCCGAACTTCACGCAATATGCCAGCTTATCCAGCTCTTCTTCGATATTTGAGGTGGTAGCGGAGTTTCCGATGTTCGCGTTGATCTTGCACTTCGACTCGATGCCGATCGCCATAGGTTCGAGGTTGACGTGATGTATATTGGCCGGAATAATCATGCGGCCACGCGCGACCTCGCTGCGAATCAGTTCCGCACTCACCTTCTCGCGAGCGGCGACGTATTCCATTTCGCCGGTGACCTTGCCCTGGCGGGCATAGTGCATCTGCGTACGGATCGGATCGTTGTTGCGTTCAGCTACCCAGTGATTTCTCATGTTTTGAATTGCCTCTGTTGCTCTAGGACTATTCTAGCGGACCCCTGAAAACGCAAAAGGGCGCGCAGCCGCGCGCCCCGGCAGACTGGAAGTCTTTTCCTACTTGTCCTTTTTCTTGGGCTTCTTAGTTTCCTTTTTGCGGTCCATGCCTTTTGCCATTGAGGTTCTCCCTTCGATTTCAGGTTACAACGAAGTCGGGCGAACTTAAATCGGTACCACTAAAATTCCAGCTTCGGGCCGGGCTGTTCGATCCCTACTGCGCCGCTCCGGATCTCAGCCTTAAAGTAATTCTCGCCTTTCATGGGACAGCCCGCCATCCGCCTCAGCATGGCGATCTGTCCGGTATGGGTGAGCGCGTCGGCGACCGGGCCTTGAAAAAGGCGCCCGGCCGCACATCCTAACTCCGCACCGGTGGCGAGCCGGTCATCGAACGCCTTCAATGCCGCGAAGAAGCGTGCGACCTCCTGGTCCCAAGGCAAAGGAGCCGCGGTGTGCCACTCATGCCGCCCATTCGCCAGGGAGACCGCCCAATCGAAAAGATCGCCCATATGCGCCAGAATCTGTGCCGGCGTGCGTCCCGCCGCGTCGAAAGCGGCGAACTCAGGAGGAGCTTGACGGACGGCTTTACCAGCCCGATAAGCCAGAGTCGCCACGGCATGACGGAGCAGCTCAATATCCGAATCCATCCCAAGAAAGTAACACAGCCTTCCCTATTCCAGAAAATTGCCTGGGAGCCGGAGAGCGCGTATTGCAACGGTGTTGCCGGCCCGTCGCTCCGAATCGAAAAACTTTGCGCGCCGCGCGTCAATCTGAAACAATCGATGGCGTCATGTCTGACCGTCCTGTCGCGCAACTTTCCGCCCGCCTCGTCCTGTTCATGGACGAACACATCTACCCGAACGAAAAGCGCTACCAGGAAGAAATCGCCGCCGATCGCCACCGCCCTTCGCCGCTGGTTGAGGAACTGAAGCCGAAGGCCAAAGCCGCGGGGTTGTGGAATCTCTTTATTCCCGATCATCAATTGGGTGCGGGCCTTTCGAACGCGGATTATGCGCGCCTCTGCGAGATCATGGGGCGCTCTCTTTGGGCTCCGGAAGTCTTCAACTGCTCCGCGCCGGACACCGGCAACATGGAGGTGCTGATCCGTTATGGCAATGAGGCTCAGAAAGAGCAGTGGCTGGCCCCCCTCCTCGACGGCAAAATCCGCTCGTGTTTTTGCATGACGGAGCCGGGCGTGGCCTCTTCTGACGCAACCAACATCGAAGCGTCTATCGTCCGCGATGGGGACCACTACATCCTCAGCGGCCGGAAATGGTGGAGCACGGGCGCGGGCGATCCGCGTTGCAAGATCGCGATCTTCATGGGCAAAACCGATCCCGGCGCCCCGCGGCACAAGCAGCAGTCCATGATCCTGGTGCCGCTCGACACGCCCGGCGTGAAACTGGAGCGGCTGCTGACCGTCTTCGGCTACGACGACGCGCCGCATGGCCATGGCGAGATTTCCTTCACGGACGTCCGCGTCCCGGTCTCCAACCTCCTCCTTGGCGAAGGACGCGGTTTCGAAATCGCGCAAGGGCGTTTGGGTCCAGGGCGCATCCACCACGCCATGCGGCTAATCGGCCAGGCCGAACGAGCATTGGAGATGATGTGCCGCCGAGTGAAAAGCCGCGCGGCGTTCGGCAAGACCCTGGCCGAACAAGGCTCTATCCAGGCCGATATTGCAGACTCCCGGATCGAGATCGAACAGGCGCGGCTGCTGACGTTAAAGGCCGCGCACATGATGGACACGGTAGGGAATAAGGAAGCGAGAGCGGAGATCGCCATGATCAAAGTAGTGGCGCCGAATGTGGCATTGCGGGTGATCGACCGGGCCATTCAGGCGCATGGAGGAGCAGGCGTCTGCGGCGATTTCCAACTGGCAGCCATGTGGGCCAACGCTCGCACTCTACGGCTCGCGGACGGTCCTGACGAAGTCCACCGGCAGGCGATCGCCAAGTTGGAATTGAGAAAATTTGCTTAGGAACGGCAGTTGCGGCGGGACACGGCTGTAGGGCTTTGTTTCGTGGTGATCGAAGAGTCGCCTGAGGTGCCCCCAGCTCCTGTAGCGGCCCAATGTTTTTGCGACTTCCCTGAAGCGTTTGGGTTACAGATGATGTATAGCTGTCGTTTGACATGCTCAAGTTTGTCGTGTGCCTGATTCTTCCGGCCGCAGCCCTGGCAGGTGCTGGTCCGGAAGAGGCTTTCGCCCCGATTTTTGAAAGCCGCGTTGAGCTGACTCCGCAGAACAAGATAGACAATCTCGTCTTTGCCAAGCTGAAGCAGTTGGGCATCCAGCCCTCGAAGATGTGCTCGGACGCGGTATTTCTGCGCCGCGCCTATCTCGATGTGATTGGCACCGTCCCAACGCCCAAGGAAGCCGTTCAGTTTCTTCAGAGTACGGATCCCAAGAAACGTAGCGAGCTGATCGACACGCTGCTCGAACGGCCGGAATTCGCCGAATACCAGGCCATGAAGTGGAGCGATCTGCTCCGCGTTAAAGCCGAATTTCCGATTAATCTATGGCCCAATGCCGCCCAGGAGTACCATCACTGGATCCAGGCCAGCCTTCGCGACAACAAGCCTTACAACCAGTTCGTTCGCGAACTGTTGACGGGTAACGGCAGCAATTTTCGCGATGCGCCGGTAAATTTCTATCGCGCCATGCAGAGCCGTGATCCGCAGGCGATTGCCCAGACCGTGGCGTTGAACTTCATGGGGGTGCGCGCGGAAAAATGGCCTAAAGAGCGGCTGGCGGACATGTCGGCCTTCTTCTCCAATATCGGCTACAAGGAGACAGGCGAATGGAAAGAGGAGATCGTCTTCTTCGACCCGTCGAAAGCCAACGCCCCGTTGCCGCGGATCGCGAAGTTTCCCGACGGCACGACAGTCAGCTTGACCGCCGACCGGGATCCACGCGAAGTCTTCGCCGACTGGCTCGTCAGTCCCAGGAATCCCTGGTTCGCGCAGAACATTGTGAACCGGACGTGGAGCTGGCTGCTGGGGCGGGGGATCGTGCAGGAACCGGACGACATTCGTCCAGACAATCCTCCTGAAAATCCAGAACTTCTAGCCCTGCTCGAAAAGGAGCTGATTGCTTCGAGATACGATCTGAAGCACGTGTTTCGCCTGATTCTGAACTCAGAGACCTACCAGCTATCCTCCATTCCCAGAACCGAGACCGCGGATGCCGACAGGCACTTTGCGTACTATCCTCTCCGCCGCCTGGACGCCGAGGTACTGATCGATGCTCTTTGCCAGATCACCCAAACCACCGAAAAATATTCCAGCGCCATCCCGGAGCCGTTCACTTTCATCCCCGATGAACAGCGCTCCATCAGCCTGCCCGACGGCAGCATTACCAGCTCGTTTCTGGAGCAATTCGGACGTCCGTCGCGCGACACCGGACTCGAATCCGAGCGCAACAACCGGCTCACGGCGTCGCAATCGCTGCACCTCCTGAATTCCAGCCATATCCAGCAAAAGATCGAGCGAAGTCCGCGGTTCAATTACCTGATGCAGACCGTGCACGATCAAAAGACGCTGGTCGGCACCTTGTACCTATTGATTCTTTCGCGTTATCCCACGCCGGAAGAGTTCCAGATCGTAAATACCTATTCCAAATCCGGATCTGCCAATGGGCGCGCCGCCACGGTGGACCTGATCTGGTCGTTAATGAACAGCGCCGAGTTTCTCTATCGGCATTAAAAGACAGGAGTTTCAATATCATGAGCAATTCCGAATTCAGCACCCTGCCCATCACCCGGCGGGAGATGGCCCGATACGGGCTCTTCGGAGCAGCCGGCCTGTTACTCAACAACCGCCTCACCCTGCCCGCCCACGCAGCCACTCAAGCCTCCAATGCCAAAGCCAAGTCGGTCATCCAGATCTGGATGTGGGGTGGGCCGTCGCATCTCGACACCTTCGACCCCAAACCTGAGGCCGGCAACGATTATTCAGGCCCGCTCGATAAACCCATCGAGACGAATGTCAGCGGCATCCGAATCTGCGAATTGCTGCCGCTCCTGGCAAAACAAGCCGACAAATACTCGCTGATCCGCGGCATGACTCATGGGGTCTACGCTCATGAAACCGCGTCCTACACGGTGCAGACTGGACGCATGTCCGGCGGCCGCGATGTGTATCCCAGCGTAGGAGCCGTTGTGTCGCTCTTCAAGGGCTACAACGCCGGCTACAAAGGACTTATCCCTCCCTACATTGTGCTCACCCAGCCGCAGGGACGCTTCTCCGAAGCGGGATTCCTGGGCTCGCGCTACAAACCTTTCGCCACCGGCGGCGATCCGGCGCAGTCCAAATTCGCCGTCGAAGGCGTCGTAGTGCCGGGAATCACCGACCAGCGCCAGCAGGCGCGCCGCGAATATCTCCACCAACTCAACTCGCTGCAACTGGCGAGTCCAGGCAACGCCATTCTCGCATCGTCCAAGGAAGTTGAAGATCAGGCCTACGAACTCATTTTGGGCGACGCCGGCAAAGTCTTCGATCTTTCGCAGGAGAAGCAGGACTTGCGCGACCGCTACGGCATGACCACTTTCGGACAATCCTGCCTGGCAGCGCGCCGGCTGGTGGAGCGCGGGGTCCCGTACATTACCATCAACTATAACGCCGGTTGGGACACTCACAAACAGAATTTCCAGGTGATGCGCCGCCGTTTGCCTGAAATGGACAAAGGCCTCGCCACGTTGATGGAGGATCTGTCACAACGCGGTTTGTTGGACAGCACCATTGTCTGGTGGAATGGCGAATTCGGTCGCACGCCCAAGGTCATGTGGGAGGCGCCCTGGAACGGCGGACGCGGCCACTGGGGCGGCGTCTTCTCAGCCCTCCTCGCCGGCGGCGGCTTCAAAGGCGGCCAGGTAGTCGGCTCGTCGGACGCCAAGGGTGAAGAAGTGAAGGATCGGCCCGTCTATCCCGTCGACCTCATCGCGAGCCTTTACGGCAAGCTGGGAATCGACACCCAAGCCAAGCTCCCCCATCCGACCGGCCTGACGACCCATGTCATCCCGACGGCCGAGGAAGACAAAGACGTAAAGTCGGCGGGAGTCCTGAAAGAACTCGCGTAACTCGAGGCTTCGGTCTCAGCCGTTTGCAGCAGATCGAGAGCATCCCATGAAGATCACCCAACTCCTTCTCATTTCGACCCTGACTCTTTCGGCCCAGCAAACGGTGCCCCACGCGGGCTACGTTTATCCCGCGGGCGGACGCGCCGGCGACAGCGTCGAAGTCGTCGTCGGCGGCCAATTCCTCGACGGCGTTACCGGTGCGATCCTCTCCGGCGGCGGAATCCACGCGGAGATCGCCGACTATAGCAAGCCCCTGACCCAAGGCCAATTCAACAAACTCCGCGACCAGCTGCAGGAATTGATGGACAAAAAGAAAGCAGCCACCGTCGCATGGACTGCCGAAGACGACAAAACCGTTGCCGACCTGCGCATGAAGATCGCCACCTTCATTCGCCGTCCGATGACTCCCGCTATCGCCGAAACCGTCCGCCTGCAGATCCAGTTGGACCCCAACGCCGCAATCGGCGAGCGCGAACTGCGCCTGGTCACGCCCACCGGATTGACCAATCCCATTATTTTCTGCGTCGGACAGTTGCCGGAATTCTCCAAGCAGCCGGCCAAGGTGGAAAGCACGGCCAATGCGCCCAAGGTCGTGGCCAAAGCCAAAGCTCAATTGAAGATGCCTGCGCGTCCGGAACCCCTCGTCGATGACATTACGCTCCCAACCGTGGTCAACGGCCAAATCACTCCAGGCGGCGTCGATCGCTATCGTATGCAAGCTACCAGAGGTCAGCGCCTGGTGATCGCCGCGGGAGTGCGCGAACTCATTCCCTACATCTCCGACGCGGTGCCAGGCTGGTTTCAGGCCGCAATCGGGGTCTACGATGCCGCCGGTAAAGAGCTCACCTACGCCGATCACTACACCTTCCACCAGGATCCCGTGCTGTATTACGAGATCCCCGCCGATGGCGCCTATACGCTCGAAATTCACGACTCCATCTATCGCGGACGCGAAGATTTCGTCTATCGCATCGCGGTCGGCGAATTGCCTTACGTTACCAGTATTTTTCCGCTCGGAAGCAAGCTTGGCGCCCGCACCAGCATCGAAGTGAGGGGCTGGAACCTGCCGTCGAGCCGCCTGGTACAGGACACCAAGGGCCGCCTTCCGGGCGTTTATCCGATAGCGGTCACCAAGGGCGAATTCACGTCTAACCGCATGCCCTTTGCCGTCGACACTTATCCCGAAATCCTGGAACGCGAGCCGAACAACTCGGCCGCGACGGCCCAGCACGTGAAGATGCCGCTGATCATCAACGGCCGCATCGATAAACCCGGCGACGTGGATGTCTTCCGGTTTGAAGGCAAGGCCGGTGAGGAGATCGTCGCGGAAGTCGTCGCACGACGCCTCGATTCGCCTCTCGATTCGATCCTCAAACTGACCGACGCCAAAGGCAAGCAAATCGCCGTCAACGATGATTTCGATGATAAGGGAGCGGGTCTGATTACCCATCAAGCCGATTCGCTCATCCGTATCAAACTGCCAGTCACCGGCCTCTATTACCTCTCCATCGCAGACACGCAGCGCAAAGGTGGACCCGATTATGCTTACCGGCTTCGCATCAGCGATCCTCAACCGGACTTTCAACTTCGGATGACACCCTCGAGTATCAGCGCGCGCGGGGGCACTGTCGTGCCGGTGACCGTGTATGCCCTCCGCAAAGACGGGTTCGACGGCGAGATTGAATTGAAGTTGAAAGACGCGCCGGCGGGCTTCGCATTAAGCGGGGGCTGGATTCCCGCCGGTCAGAGCAGCGTCCGCTGTACCCTCACTGTCCCGCCCAAGAAAGCGGATGCACCGGCCGAACTGCACCTTGAAGGGACCGCCCAGCTTGATCGCCGCGAAGTCCGCCGTGCCGGGATCCCGGCGGAGGACATGATGCAGGCTTTCGCCTACCATCACCTGGTAACGGAGGACGCATGGCTGGTCCGGGTGGGCGCGGTGGCAAAGGGCCGCGTCTGGAGATTGCTGACGGATAAAGTCGTCCAGCTTCCCGAAGACGGCACGGCGCAGGCGAAAGTCTTCCTCCCGCTCGGACGCTACGCGCCGGACGTAAAGTTGATCCTGAACGATCCGCCGGAAGGCATCACCATCGAGAAGGTGGGCCTGTTCGACAACGGAGTTATCCTCTTTCTCCGCGCCGACCACGTCAAAGCCAAACCCGGACTCGCGGGAAACCTGATCGTCGACGCTTTCCTTGACATCGACAACCCCAACAACGCGAAGAAGCGCCGCACCGCGCTGGGTATGCTCCCGGCCATTCCATTCGAAGTCGTCGGCACAGCCCAAGCCAAACGGTAAACTTTCCTGGGCGAGATGAGTAGGGCGAGATAAGTTAGGCGAGATGACTTGATCAAGCCCGTTACACTGGAGTGAAGCAATGGCGCTTCCGGATTCCGGTACAGTTGCGGTCCTCGCTGAGAAACCGTCGGTCGCCCGCGACATCGCCCGCGTTGTCGGCGCAGCCTCCAAAGGCGACGGGTATCTTCACGGCAATGGATATGTGGTGACGTGGGCGATCGGTCATCTGGTCGCGCTGCCCGAACCGCATCAGATCAATCCGGATTGGCGGCGGTGGCGTCGCGACACATTGCCGATGCTGCCCTCGGAGTGGCCTCTGGTGGTCTACGAGAAGACCCACGATCAATTCGAGGTCGTGCGCAAGATTCTGGATTCGCCCAAGGTGTCCAGCATTGTGTGCGCTACCGATGCCGGACGCGAAGGCGAACTCATCTTCCGCTACATCTATGAGGCGGCGAAATGCCGGAAACCGGTTAGCCGTCTCTGGATCTCGTCACTGACTCCCGAGGCAATTCGCAATGGATTTGCCCGGCTGAAGCCCGGCGCCGATTACGATCCTCTCGCTGATGCCGCTCGCGGACGGAGCCGCGCGGATTGGCTGGTAGGGATGAATCTCTCGCGCGCTTATTCGATTGCTTATAACGAGGAGCTTTCGGTGGGGCGCGTGCAGACCCCGACGCTGGCAATTCTCGTCGAGCGCGAGTTGGCGATCCGGAATTTTGTTCCGGAAGATTACCTGGAAGTGCAGGCTACGTTTCGTCCCGCCGGTACGGCCGGCGCCGCGGACGGGTCGAGCTATAAGGGGACGTGGTTTCGGCCCCAAGGCAATGCAGCCGAAAAGGAGACGCTGCAGAAGTCGATGCGCCTTCCGGTGGATGGCGAGGAGGCCGGACGCATCGTCGAACGCGCTCGCAGCGGGCGGGCGGCGATCGAGTCAATTGAAGCCGAGACGCAGCGGATGGCGCCTCCTCCGCTTTACGACCTTACGGAACTGCAGCGGCACGCAAACCGCCTTTTCGGCTTCAGCGCGCAGAAGACGTTGGATCTGGCGCAGGCTTTGTATGAACGCCACAAGCTGATCAGTTATCCGCGCACCGACAGCCGTCATCTCTCGCGAGATGTCGCGGCGACTCTGCCGCGAGTCGTAGAGGCAATCAAGACGCCTTACCTCAAACTCCTTGCGCCTGGCACCGGCGAGCGCGCGCTGGGACGGCGGTTCGTGGACGATGCCAAGGTCACGGATCACCATGCGATTATCCCGACCACGACGCCGCTTGATCACGCCAGCCCGATCTCCGGATGAACGCAAGATCTACGACCTGATCTGCAGGCGATTGCTGAGCGCCTGGCACGAGGATCATATCTGGTCGGTGACGACGGTGATTACCGCGATCGTCAACGGCGAGATTGTCGACCGGTATCATACGTCGGGAACAGCGGTGCAGCAGGTTGGCTGGAAGGTGCTGGAACTGGCGGAAGCGAAGAGCGCAATGCGGATGACGCGCCCGTCCCTGCCTGCGCAGCTCGCTCAGGGGCAGACGCAAGATGTGATCGACGCCAAGGCGCTGCGCAAGACGACGCGGCCTCCCAAGCGGCTTACCGAAGCGACTCTGCTCACGGCGATGGAGACGGCCGGGAAGACGCTCGAAGAGAAGGAACTCTCGGAGGCAATGAAAGAGACCGGGCTGGGAACTCCGGCTACGCGCGCCGCGATTATCGAGGTACTGCTCAAACGCGATTATATTGTTCGGAACGGCAAGAGTCTGGAGGCGACGGATAAGGGCGTACGGCTGATTGAAGTCGTGCATCCGGAGGTGAAGAGTCCGGCGATGACAGGGCAGTGGGAGGCGCAGTTGCAGCGGATCCATCGCGGGGCGGGAAAGCTGGCGCCATTTCTTCACGGGATCGAGGAGTATGTGCGGGACGTCGTCGGAAAGGTGGGTGCGGTAAATGGCGCCTCTCTTGCAGGCGGGCAGACCACAAAATACGATGGCCCGCTTCACGGCGCGGCATCGCGAGTCTGCTGGCGGGGTAACGTCTGGGTCTGCTGGAGGGGTCGCGACTCGGGTGGCGGCGCGGGATGGCGAGGGGCTTGCTCGACATTATTGCAGCGGGCGTTTGGCTTCCCGGCTTTCCGCCCCAACCAGGAGGCGGTCTGCCAGGCTGCCGTCGAGGGCAAGGATGTGTTGCTGGTGATGCCGACGGGCTCCGGAAAATCCCTGTGCTACCAATTGCCCGCGATCGCGCGCGGCGGGACGGCGCTGGTGATCAGTCCTCTGATCGCGCTGATGGAAGACCAGGTTGCCAGGCTCAAAAGCCGGGGCTTCGCGGTGGAGCGCATCCATTCCGGACGCGATCGGGCGGCGTCGCGCCAGGCCTGCATCGATTACCTGAATGGCAATCTGCAGTTCCTGTTCATCGCTCCCGAGCGGCTGCGAGTGGCCGGCTTCCCGGAGATGCTGGCGAAACGCAAGCCATCGCTGATCGCGATCGACGAGGCGCATTGCATCTCGCAATGGGGACATGATTTTCGTCCCGACTACCGCATGCTCGGACAGTATCTTCCCTCGCTGCGGCCTGCGCCGGTGATCGCGCTGACGGCAACGGCGACACCGATTGTGCAGGACGACATCGCCGCGCAGCTGGGACTGGGGCAGGCGGCGCGGTTCATTCACGGATTCCGGCGCGACAATATCGCGATTGAAGTGGTGGAGATCGCTACGTCGCAGCGTAATGATATGGCGGAGCGGTTGCTGCTGGACAAGACTCGACGCCCAGCCATCGTCTACACGCCGACGCGCAAGCAGGCGGATGCGCTGGCGGCGCAGTTGAACCGCCAGTTTCCGGCGGCGGCCTATCATGCGGGCCTGGACGCGGAGCACCGCAAGCGGGTGCAGGAGCAGTTTCTGGCGGGCAAGATCGAGGTGATGGTGGCGACGATCGCGTTTGGCATGGGCATCGACAAGCCGGATGTCCGGACCGTGATCCATACGGCGCTGCCGGGAAGCCTGGAAGCCTACTACCAGGAGATCGGACGCGCGGGACGCGATGGCAAGCCGAGCCGCGCGTTGTTGATGCACTCCTACGCGGACCGCTACACGCACGATTTTTTCTTCGAGCGCGATTATCCCGACAGTGACCATTCTCGACGCGATTTTCGCGCGGCTGCGGCCGGAGCCTCAGCCGAAAGACGTGCTGCAGAAGCTGATGCGCATGGATTCGGATACCTTCGATAAGGCGCTCGAGAAGCTCTGGATCCATGGCGGCGCGGTGCTGGATTTCGCCGAGAACGCGAGCCGGGGGCAGTCCGATTGGCGCGACTCGTACCTTGCGCAGGGAGAGCAAAAGCGCGCGCAGATCGACCTGGTGATCCGATTCGCGGCCAGCAGTCATTGCCGGATGGCGACACTGGTGCGGCACTTCGGCGATGTTGCGGACGGAAAGACGAATTGCGGCATTTGCGACTTCTGCGCCCCGACGGAGTGCGCGGCGCAGCAGTTCCGGACGGCGACGGAGGCGGAGCGCGAGACTGTCCTCGAGGTGATCAAGACGATGCGCACCGTGGGCGTCAAGTCGACGGGAAAGCTGCATGGCGACCTTTTCCCCAAGGGCGAGATGGTACGCGACGATTTCGAAGAGCTTCTGGGCGCTATGGCGCGCGCCGGTCTGGTTCGCCTGGCGGAAGCCGTCTTCGAAAAGGATGGCAAGAGCATCCCCTACCGCAAGGTCAGCTTGACGAGGGATGCGCAGTTTGCCGACGAAGCGTCACTCAGCGATTTTGTGGTGAAGGATCTGGGAGCGGCCACGTCTAAGCCGAAGAAGGGGAAGAAGGCGAAGCGCAAGCGCGAATCGACAGCGGTTCGCGGCACGCGCGGCGCTCGAAAGAGGGGGGTTGCCATGCGGCCCGTGGAGGCGGACGCTCCTGCTCCGGTTCTGCGGCAGGCGGGTCCGGAACCGAATCCCCAGATCGCGGAGGCGTTGAAGAGATGGCGTCTGGCGGAGGCAAAACGTCTGGGCGTTCCCGCGTTTCGAGTGCTGACGGACAGGGCAATCCAGGCCATGGCGACCAACCGGCCCGTGACGGCGGCTGAACTGCTGGCGATTCCTGGTATCGGGATCGCTACGGTTGAAAAGTATGGGCGGCAGTTCTACCGCATTCTTAATGGAACTGCGGAACAGCGCGGGTAATCAAGAAACGGACGGACAGACGAAGCAGTTCAGACCAGGGCGCCGGCGCCTACGATCGCGGTCTTATTAACGATTTCTTTAGAAATGTTGAAATATACCTGATCGTTATAGCGAAATGAGACGACATCGGGGTTATGCGGCGACAGGCCTTCGTGGCCGCGGCCTAGCCTGAAATCATGCAGGATGGCTTTGGCCGGAATCGTCACTTTATTTAGCTTTAATGTATATACGGTGAGTTCCGCTTGCGCTTGCCGAGTCTGCATGCTGCCATTCCCGCTCCTTCGCCGGTCTTCCTAACTGACGCTATTTTGGAAGGCAAAGTTGCGGTCGAAAAAAACTTTTTATAGCCCCTATTTGTGGGTTTTTATGCGTCCATTTGTGGGACGGAGCGGCTTTTTCGCAGCCGGCAGACCATTGGACGGTGGTCAGGGCTTCGGTTCGGTCGTCATTCTATAGTCGTCGGTGCGGAAGGGAGTGACCGGGAGCCCATCGTTGGAGAAAAGGTTGAGCACCGGATTGTCGGCCCATCCGTAGCGGACGGCAACCGGCGTGGGGACGTCGTCGCTCCAGACTTCAACCTGGTTCTTGCCGACGATCTTGCCCTTAGCCCAATGCCAGACCTTGTCCTGGCCGCTGATGGCAAAACCACGAGCTTCGGTCACATCGAAAGGCCGTAGACTGCTGCCGAACGTATCGATGGTGACGGTCGCTTTGTTGCCTTCGACCAGCATCGATTTATATTCGGGACTGCGGTAGGGCAGTTTCATACCGTAGTCCTTGACCAGCGCCCAGCGGACCAGCCGCGCGGCGACGTCGTGTTTATCGCGGGGATGGATGTTATCTCCTTCGCCGAGGTCGATGATGACCGCCTGGCCAGTGTCGGGCAGCTTCATGGTCTGGGTCTGGGCTTCGCGGAGTTCCGCCCAGGCGCTCTCGCCCGGATTCGGTTTCTCGGCCATGTAGTCGGCAAGCTGCACCCAGTAGAAGGAGAAATCGCCTTGCCCTTGTTCTTTGCGCCATTGCTCGATCAGGAAGGGAAACAAGCTTTTGTATTCGTAGGCGCGGCCGGCGTTGGCTTCGCCCTGATACCAGACGACGCCTTTGATCCCATAGCCCAGGGTCGGGTAGACCACGCCGGCGAAGATGTTGCCGGGACGGGGGTTGCCGGCCAGCCAGTTATCGGGCTGCCTCGGCATCTCCGTCTTTTCGGCCCGGGCTTTTGCCGCTGCGATTTTCCAATTCGCCACGGCAAGCTCAAAATCGGCCTTGCCCTTTGCCGATTCGAGGGTAGTTTCCTGCTTGGCCGTCGCTTCCATCAGCAGCTTGAAGCGGGGATCCTGCTCGAGCGTCGAACGACGTACCCAGGCTTCGGCGGAAGAACCGCCCCACGCGTTGTTGATCAAGCCAACCGGGACGTGCAGAATCTCGTGGATATAGCGGCCGAACAGGAAGCCGACGGCGCTGAAGCGGAGCGCGGTGGCGGGAGTGGAAAGATGCCAGTGACTGCGGTCGCCGGGCTTGTAGTCGGTCTGCAACTCCTGTGTTCCGACGAGGGGGACTTCGATCAGGCGCAAACCAGGGAGGTCGGAAGCGTCGGCTTCAAGGTCGCCATTCCAGTCCTGAGTGAGCGTGAAGCCCATGTTCGACTGGCCTGAGCACATCCAGACTTCTCCAATCAGCACGTCCTGGATGTCGATCTTCGAAGAGCCGGAAATCGAGAGGGTTTGCGGCGTGGAGTTGGCGGGTTGCTCAGCGAGTTTCACGATCCACTTGCCATCGCTTCCGGCAGTTGCGGAATAGGTTTGGCCGGCGAAGGTGACGGTGATCTTCGTGCCTGGAGCATCCCAACCCCAGATCGGATTCGCTTGTTTTTGTTGCAGCACCATGTGGTCGCCGACGATGGCGGGAAGTTTGAGTTCCGCCTGCAGTGCGGGAGCGGTCGTGAAGCTGAGGGCGAGGAGCAGAAGGGTCTTTCGCATCGGTCTCTTATTTTCTCTCAATTTGATCCGGATTTCCCGGCTGGCTTTTTTGGGTTAACTTCTCACGCTAACGAGCGGGAAGCAATTGAAGGTCTCGTCCGCAATTTGGAAATAAGGCATCAGTTCCGCGTCGCCGAGCGAGTAATGCAGCGGACGTCCGGTGATCTGGCGCAGTCTCGCGGCCACGTCCATGATACTGGCCGCGTCGCGGATAACGAGCTCGGTGTCGGCCGGAGCGAGTGACGCCATCAGAAGCGGGCCCAATTCGAGGGCGTAGCGTTCACGGCCTGCGACCTGATCCGCGCCTGTATAGGGTGTGAAGCGGAAGGACATGGGGAGCGTGAAGGAGATGGTGTCTCCGGAGGTCCAGTCGCGGTCGAGGGTCAGGTAGGTTCCGGGTGTCCCCAGACCGGCAGGCGCACCATTGACATTGATACGAACCGCGCCGGACGCCCACGAGGGAACGCGCACGCGGATCTTCGACTTCATGGAATGCGCCGCGGCGACTTCGATGCGAACCTCGGGCTTGAACGGAAATTCCGTCTTCATGGTGACTTGGAGTTTTTTTCCGGCCTGCGTCCATTGACAGGTGGAGGGCTCGAAGAGGTTGACGTAGATGCCGTCGGGAGAGATGGAATAGATGAACTCGGGAAGCGCGCCGATCAGCCGCGTGCCCTGTCCTTCGCAGCAGGTGTTCTTGCGTGTCGGCGTTTCCTTCTTCCCCACGAGCATGGTGTGGTAGCGGATGCCTTGAGCGCCGGCGTGATCGGCGATCAGCACGTTGTAGATGGATTTTTCGATTTCGGCGACGTACCGTTCCTCATCCGGATCGAGCAGGTGCAAGCGCTGATTGAGCAGCGCCCAGAATGCGCTGCCGCAGTTTTCGCCGAGCTTCTGATAGAGGAAATTAGACTTCGGCGGATTCGTCTCGAACTCGATGATGGAAATGCTGCCGCCCGAGTTCTCCCAATTGTCGTGATAGAGGTCCCAGGCGCCTAGAGCCGCGTCGCGATAGCGCATGTCACCAGTGGCCCGGTAGAGATCGGCATAGGCTTCGACGTTGGTCAGCAGGTAGCAATGTGGGCGGTCATAGGGATACTGCCAGACAGCTTCGGTGGCGCGCCGGGCGAGGCCCTCCAGCCAGTAATTCTCCTGAAAATACCGTTGGACGACCTGGATGTCGGCAGGTTTCCCGGCGGGCGTAAAGTACATTCGCGTGTTGGCGACCATGCCCTGGCCGCCTTGTTTGGAGCCGCGCATCAATTCGGGTAGGATGGCGGTTTGGCGATTGTACCAGTCGTAATAGCCGCGCAGAAGGTCGAATGCGCTGGTAATTCCGGCATAGCCTGCTTCAATCAAACCGTGGGTCAGCCAGGCTCGAGTATAAGCAGCGCGTTCGGAATAGAAAACAGTGTCTTCCGGATAAGCCATGATGTAGCCGTTGGGCTGGCGGCATTCCGCGATGCCGTTTACCACGGTGTGAACGCGGTCGCGCAATTCAGGATGGTCGATCCAACGCATGCTGTTCGCTGCGCCCATCAGGAAGCGTCCGGCGTTGGAACCGGCGAGATCTTCCTCCCAGAATTTGTCCGGCTTGGGTAGGCCGGCGGAGATTGGCCTTCCGGCGCGCACGCGGAATTGACGCAGGAGTTGGTCGACAGAATGGGATTCCAGAAGATAGGCGATGTTGTCGTTCATTGCCTTCTGAAAGATGCCGCCGTTCAGGACGACTCCGGCTACAGGGATGCGTACTTGAACTTTTGGTGGGCGCCATCGATCCGGCGCGGTGACATTGCTTGGATTGTCGGTAACGATGCCTTCGCCCATGGGCCGCGCGGCACGGGTGAGTTGCTGGAGGTCGGCTGAATTGGCGAACGCTCGATCCGCGCTTACGGGACAGCGGGCTGCAATGTCGCGGCCTCTGGCGAGGATAGCGACTTTCGACAGACCGAAGTGGTAGGGGCGCGGGGCAGGGCCGCCTCGCAGCCGGGAGACCGTCAACCGGACATAGCGCGCTTCCACGTTGCGGCACGGGAAGTCGACGATGTAGTCTTGTGGGTCCGGATAATCGGTTTCGGTGCGATTGACGATGGGACGCGGGGAATGAAAGCCGGGGTCGTCCGCACACTCGATTTGAAAGCGGACGGGAAAGCCGTTATTGTTCCCGTGCGGATAGGGGCTGGCGGGATAGAGTCGCACGGCGTCGATGAACTCTCGCGAGCCGAGGTCTATCTGCACCCAGGTGGTCGCATCGGGTTGATCGGAGAGCCGGGAAAAATAGGGACGATAAAAAGAACCTAAGGCGAGGGCGACGCGATCGCCGTTAGCTTCGGGGACCGGATAGGTGGTTGGCGTAGCAGCCAATGCTTTGAGTGCCGGTAAAGACGCAGCCGCGGCCACGAATTTCCGTCTGGTCAAGGGCATTCATGTTTAGCGTATAACAGATGCTACCCAGCGAGCGCAGGTTTATCGAGCGCCAAATCCGCGCGGTTTTAGAAACGCCGCATGGCTACACGATGATTTTCTTGCGAACCGCGTAGAGCACGATTTCAGCCGTATTGTGAAGGCCCAACTTCTGCATCAGATTCGACCGATGGGTCTCCACCGTGTAAACGCTGAGATTGAGAATCGACGCGATTTCCTTGTTTGCCTTTCCTTCCGCGAGCAGCTGCAGAATCTCTTTTTCGCGATCCGTCAGCAGGTCGTAGGAGTCTTCAAGATTTCGCTGGTGCAGAAAGCGCATGTAATCTTCGAGCAGCGCCTCGGCGATGGAAGGGCTGAAGAAGGGTTTGCCTAATGCAACCGTATCCACCGCTTTGACCAAGTCGGTTTCCGCCGAATCTTTGAGCAGATATCCCTTGGCTCCCGAATTCAAAGCCCGCAGGATATAAGTTTCATCCGAGTGGACGCTCAGAATCACGACGCCAATTCTGGGATTGCGCTTAACGATTTGCGCCGTCGCATCGATGCCATTGAGATGAGGCATGGTGATGTCCATGATGACGACGTCCGGCAACAGGCTGTCGGTTAGAGATACCGCTTCCCTTCCATCCGCTGCTTCCCCCACCACCTCCATGCCTGACTGGCGTTCGAGGATAGCCCGCAAGCCCTTTCTGACTACCAGATGGTCATCCGCTAATAACACTTGAATTCTCTTCATGAGCGACCGCGATCTCTTTCAGTGGCATTCTTGCGAGTATGGACGAGCCGAGGCCGGCTTCGGAGATCACCTCGAGATTCCCTCCCAGCTTCTTGACTCGCTCCGCCATACCCAGCAGACCCAGCCCTCCGCGGGCGCGCGCTCGCGGGTTGAAACCAACTCCATCATCCTCTACTGAAATCGACAAAATGTCATTGCGAGCCGCAACGCTGATCAGGATCCTTCGCGCGGCAGCGTGCCGTGCAATATTGGTGAGGGCTTCCTGCACCACCCGGTAGACGCAAGTGCGGTACTCCTCGGGCAGTTCGTCAAGTCCGCCCTCGACTTCCAACGACACCGGAATTCCAGTACGGCGGGAATGCTCTCGTCCCTGCCATTGGAGGGCGGGTATCAGGCCCAGTTCATCGAGCATGGCCGGCCGCAGCCCCATGGCCAAATCGCGGACCGTCCGCAGGGCCTGCTCGGCCAGCAGTTTGGTTTCGGCGAGACGCGCCTTCGAGCCTTCACCCGATAATGCTCCCGACTCGTCGAGGTTCCCGAGTTCGATGCGTAAGGCCGTGAGCAATTGTCCGACTTCGTCGTGCAGTTCGTGAGAAAGGCCTTTCCGCTCCTCCTCCTGGGCGTGCACCAACTGCTGCGAGAGCCGGCGAAGTTCGTGGCCAGCCTTTTCGATCTCGAGTTTTCTCTGTTGGGACGTCTTCTCCAGACGGTTGATCCAATATAGGCTTAGCCCTGCGATCGCGAAGCCCAGCAGGATGGTCACTACCACCGAACGGAGCACAAAGACCGGCAATTCCTGCTGGCGCTGCTCTACTTCCTGTCGTTGTTTTACCAGTGTCTCCTGGTTGAGGGCTTCTATATGGGAAACAATGTCAAGGATTTCCGCCCGCCGGGGAATTCTGGTTTTGAGGAACTCCTCGCTCTTCGCGATTTTTTCCCCGGCAGTCCACTGGAAGATCGGATCGAGCGACGACCAGTAGAGCCACACCTCGCGGTTCATTCTGTCGAGGCTCGGAACATCTTCCGCGGGAATACGACCGCGCAGCCGGGCCATCTCGTCTTCTACGCGTTTGCGCAGCGCCAGGAGCACGTGTGGGCTGCCGCTATACGGTTTGGCGGAACGGTCCAGCAGGTAGTCGCGCACGAGGATCGCGGAGGTCTGCAATTGCGAGCGGATGTCGGCCAGGTCTTTTTCGACGGCCAGATTGTTCTGGTACGCCTGGGACATTCTCGCCGTGATGGTGCTCGCCCGATCCAAAGCCTCAAAGCCCGAGAGCGCGATCAATACGATCAGGCCGCCGAAGCCCGCTATCAGCGCGGCCCAGAATCCTTGCCGTACCTCACGTGTGCCGCTTCTCTCGAGCGGCAAACCGGGAGGGCCGGCGGGCGAATCGCTGTTTCGTGTTCTAGCCAAAATGTCTTGCTCGTTACTTTTAGCCTGTACGGGTTCTTGCGCTGCGTCCATACCCTTCTTAGGGTAGCGTCTGACGGACCTCTGTGGGAGCGGACGCGTGACACACGACACACATTCTTCGTACCCGAAAGTCGGTAGTGCATTTCAGGCGACCAAATTGTTAGCATACTCAGCAGCAGCCGGGCGCCTCGGGCGTTTCATCTCCATTCCTCCATGGACCCGCGGCGCCTTCGACTACAGCACTCTTCTACCCGATCAATGGGATGTACTTAGCAGTTGGACAGACGTACTATCTATTCGAAGGCAGGAGCATTCTACATGAAATTCCAGTATCTATGTCTATTTGCGTCTCTTTCTCTCGCCGCTGTAACTTGGGCTGATTCACCGGAACGTCCCGACTTAAATGGAGTCTGGCGTCTCGAACCTTCTAAGTGCGAAATTCATTCCCACGTTCCTACTCAGCTTACGTGGCAGATCGAGCAAAGCGACGGCACAATCCACTTAATCCAGCGTCTCGGCGACAACAAGAACGCGGGAGAATGGCGCTGCGGTACGGATGGTAAGGACTGCAAAGTGAAGGACGAAGGCCGCGCGGCCGTAGTCTCCTATTATTACAATGGGCCTGTTCTGGTTGAGTTGGAATCCGAGGGAGCGAACCGGGATACGATTACCAAGAAAAGAATTTCTGTTTCCAAGGATGGCTCGTTGATTACCGTGGATGTGATTCACGTACTCCCGCAAGGCAGACCGGCCGAGAAACTGGTTCTTTCGAAGCAGCAGTAAGTGGCGCCTGTTTAAATAGATTGAAGTCGCTGTTCGGTCGACAGCCTCAAGCTACTAACATAGGGGCGAGCTAGTAGTCTGGCGTGTCACGGGCGAATGATTGACCCGTCCATGCGCCGGTCGTTTCCACGGTTGTGACCGGCATCTTTATATGGATTTTTAGCGGCTGCCTTTTCGTCGATATCGATGCCCCAGCCCGGTTTGTCATTGGGATACATATAACCGCCGGCAATCTCGGGAGTGCCCGGGAAGACCTCGCGCAATTTGTCGGAGAATAAATTTTCTTCCTGGATCCCGAAATTGTAACTCACCAGGTCGAGGTGCATGTTGGTGGTGTGCCCGACCGGCGAGACGTTTCCCGGACCGTGCCAGGCGGTCCGGACACCGAACATCTCGCACGTCGTCTGAATTTTGCGAGCGGGAGTCAAACCTCCCATCGCCGAAATATGACAGCGGATGAAATCGATCCAGCGATTGGACACCAACGGCAACCACTCGTTGCGATTGACGAAAAGCTCTCCCATGGCGAGAGGCGTTGAGCAGACGTTCCGGATTTTCTCGAACCAGGCGACGTCCTCGGGCGCTAATACGTCCTCGAGGTAGAAGAGCCGGAACGGTTCCAGCGCCTTGGCTAACGCGATGGCCTGAGTCGGCGGTACCCGCTCATGGGCATCGTGGATCAGATCCACTCCGAAGCCGATCTTGGATCGCAAGTAGTCGAACATCTTCGCTGTATTGTTAACGTACGGAGTTGGCTCGAAGACCGGCGATGGCGTCACGCCGCGAGGACGCGCGGCCTGGTTAGCATCCGACGTCTTCGAATTGGCTCCATAAGTAGTAAAACCCGGAACGGCCAACTGCACTCGGACATGCCGGTAGCCCTTCTCCATATACTTGCGAACCTGATCTTCGAGCGCCGGCAGTTCAACCGCGCTAGCGTGCCCATACAGCGGGACCGCAGCTCGCAACTTGCCGCCCAGCATCTTGTAAACGGGCATATTCGCGCGTTTGCCGCAGATATCCCAAAGCGCCCCATCGACACCGGCCAGCGCATTGTTCAAGGTCACGCCGCTGCGGAAATAGGACGACACGTATGCCGACTGCCAGATGTCCTCGATATCCTCGACGTTTCTACCCATGACAAAAGGCCGCAAGTACTCGTCGACCGCGGTCGCTACGGCTAACGGCCTTTCGCCATGGGTAGCGCACCCGATGCCGTAGAGACCAGCCTCGCTGGTGAGTACTTTCACGATGACGAGGTAATCGCCGCCGACCTGCGTGAGGATCGTCTTGACGCCGGTAATCGTAACAGGGCCGGTGCCGCGTGTCCCTGATTGCGCCGCAGCGAGCGGGCTGGCGCCCATCAATTGAAGAGCCTGCCGTCGATTCATATCAGATCAACTTTATCGCAAGTATCTGTATTCCGTACGGTAGACCATCGAGGTTATCGGCGAAGGTCCGGCCGACGCGCAGTAGGAGTTCGCGCGGTACCGTATCAAAGACGTTCCTCCCAAATAAACGCTTTGACCGTTAGGGCATGTATTTCCGAGCGCTCACCGAGGAAAATCAACGCGGCGGCATCGGAAGATGCGGCTGCACTGAAATAGGTAGATGGCGCGCCCCCTATCGAAGGCAAGACTTGACGCCTCCGGCTACCAACCGCTAGGCTTCTGTTATGAGCATCCAGCTTAAGCCCGACCAGGAGCGTATCATCCGGGAGGAAATCCAAAGCGGCCACTTCCAGAGCCCGGATGAAGTGCTCGATTACGCTCTGGCGGCCTTGCGTGAAAAGGTCCGTCAGCCGAAGAGCCTCGTCCAGTTCTTCCGCGAGTCGCCTTTTGTCGGAATGGAAATGACGTTCGAGCGCAGCCCAAACACCGGACGCAAAGTCGAACTATGAGCGGCTTTCTGCTAGACACGAACGCTGTTTCTGAATTGGTCAGCATCAAACCGAATCAGCGTGTCTTGGATTGGCTGGAAGCCGTGGATGAGAATCTGCTCTACCTCAGTGTTATGACACTCGGCGAGATTCGCCAGGGCGTGGCGGCTCTGCCTCAGAGCAAGAAGCGTACTCGTTTGGAGACCTGGCTGGAGGTGGATTTGCAGTCGCGCTTCGCCGGGCGTATTTTGGCGATCGATGGAGACGTAGCAGACCGGTGGGGGTGGATCATGGCACAGGCTCAGGCCCAAGGCGTGACATTACCCGTGGTGGATGCCCCAATCGCCGCTACCGCCCTCCACCGCAACCTTACCGCCGTCACTCGCAACGTGAGCGATTTTGCCGTGGTAGGGCTTACTGTCATCAACCCCTGGGAGACCTGACGGCCCGCAGGAACCTGCGACAGGGGCTCGCCAGCGACGTGGCCGCGTTCCCTGCAAAGAAAAAGGCGGCCTCAGGGGACCGCCTTCTAAGAACAACTAAATCTGTTTGACGCGTTACTTAACGGCTTTCAACTTTTCGCGCTGTTCCCTGAGAACAGCCTTGCGGCTGAGCTTAATCTTGTTGCCTTCCAGCCCCAGGACCTTGACCAGAATCTGATCGCCTTCCTTCAATTCGTCGCGCACTTCCTTCACGCGGTTTTCAGCGATTTCGCTGATGTGCAGCAAGCCGTCCGTACCGGGGAAGATTTCGACAAACGCGCCGAAATCGACCAGTCGCACCACTTTGCCAAGATACGTTTTGCCGACTTCGGCGGTTGCGGTGAGGTCTGCGATGATCTGCAGCGCCTTGTTGGCAGCGACTGAATCGTTGGAGGCGACATGAATCGTGCCGTCGTCTTCCACGTCGATCTTGACGCCGGTCTGCTCGATGATTCCGCGAATCACTTTGCCGCCTGGTCCAATCACGTCGCGAATCTTGTCGACCGGAATCTTGGTGGTGTAGATTCTGGGCGCGTACTCCGACATCTCCGCGCGAGCTTGCGGCATCGCCTCGACCATCTTGTCCAGAATGAAGAGACGACCGCGGCGGGCCTGGTCGAGCGCTTCCTTCATGATGGCCGTGGTCACGTTGGGGACCTTGATATCCATCTGCAGAGCGGTGATGCCCGACTTGGTGCCGGCGACCTTAAAGTCCATATCGCCGTAGTGGTCTTCGGCGCCGGCGATATCCGTCAGAATGGCATACTCGGTCGCCTTCCATTACGAGGCCCATGGCGACTCCGCTTACATGTTCAGCGAGCGGTACACCCGCATCCATCAAGGCCACGCTCGCACCGCAAACCGTGGCCATGGAACTGGAGCCGTTCGATTCCAGAATGTCGCTGACCACGCGCAATGTGTAAGGGAACTTATCTTCCCCTGGGATCATGCGTGGCAAGAGCGCGTTCGGCGAGAGCGCCGTGACCGATCTCGCGCCGCCCGGGACCACGCATGAAGCCGGTTTCGCCGACGCTGAACGGCGGGAAATTGTAATGCAGCATGAAGCGCTTGGTGGCGCCTTCGCCCGGTTCCAGCAGTTCGATGCGCTGTTCGTCGTCCTTGGTGCCGAGCGTAATGGTGACCAGCGCCTGGGTTTCGCCGCGGGTGAAGACTGCGGAACCGTGGACGCGAGGCAGAACGCTGCTTTCGATCGTGATCTGGCGGATCTGATCGAAAGCGCGGCCATCGGGACGGCGGTGCGCCTGCAGCATTTCGTCGCGGAAGATCCGTTCCTTCAGAAGTTCGAAGAGCGAACCGGCCTTCTTGAGTTTATCCGCCACCCCGGGGTCGGTTGCCGGAGCGCCAGCCGCAACCGCTTCCACAACCTTGGCTTTGACGGCTTCGATTTTGGTGTGGCTTTCGAGCTTGGCGTATTTCTCGGTGTTCATCGCGTCGGTCAGTTCCACCCGAGCGAGAGTTGAAATCTGATCGAAGAGTGCCTGATCGATCTCGGGCGCGGCAGCGGTGCGCTTGGTCTTGCCGCAACTCGGTCTGGATCACCTTGACGACGGCGGCAATCTTCTTGCAGCATTCGTGGCCAAACTCGATCGCGCCGAGGACTTCCTCTTCGGACACCTGCTGGGCGCCGGCTTCCACCATCACGATGCCTTCCGGCGTGCCGGCGACAACGATGTTGAGTTTCGATTCGCGGGCTTCGGAATAGGTCGGGTTGGCGATGTATTTCCCGTTGATCATGCCGACGCGGACGGCCGTTACGAGGTGATGGAACGGAATGTCGGAGATCGCCAGCGCCGCGCCTGCGCCGACGATGGCGAGCACGGCCGGATCAGTTTCCGGATCGGCCGAAAGCACCATGGCGATGATCTGGGTTTCGTTGAGGAAACCGTCAGGGAAGAGCGGGCGGAGGGGACGATCGATCAACCGGCTGGTGAGGATCTCCTTTTCGGACATCCGGCCTTCACGCTTGATGAAGCCGCCGGGAATTTTACCGGCCGCATAGGTGTACTCGCGGTAATCGACGGTAAGGGGAAAGAAGCCTTGTCCGGGCTTGGGGTTCTCGGCGGCGCAGGCCGTGACCAGCACGACTGAATCGCCGGAGCGAACGACCACGGAGCCGCCTGCCTGTTTCGCGAGATGGCCGGTTTCGATCGAGATTACGCGACCATCGAGATCTACTTCAAATGTCTGTTTCATTTTTTCTGATGAGCGGGTTACGTTCCCCGTCAAAAAGTCCATTCCGCCGGCCGCTGATTAAGGCAAGGTCCGGCATTGTTTAAACGAGGGGAAGCTGACAGGAGGGACAAGCCGTCAGATGGCGGCGAGGATAATACGAAATATTGAGCGGCTGAACGACAGCCGCCCGGTAGAGTGAACCCAACTTGATCAGTGACGGATGGCCAGCTTCTGAAGAACAGCCCGATACCGGTCCGGATTAACATTCTTCAAATAAGTCAGGAGCCGACGCCGCTTGGCCACGATCGTCAACAGCCCGCGCCGCGACGAGTGATCCTTTTTGTGCGTCTTAAAATGCTCGTTCAGCTGCAACAGCCTTCCGCTCAGGATGGCAATCTGCACTTCCGGCGACCCGGTATCCGACTTGTGTACCCGGTTGTTGGCTAAAATTTGTTGCTTATGTTCCGTCGCCAGTGCCATCTAAAGGTTGCTACTCCTTGTCTTCTCTTCTTCTCGATTTGGTTACGAAGTTAATATACCACATTGGAAACCCGCGTGCGGACCAGGGTCAAGGCAACAGGTCTGGGCGAAGCCGTACGGTCTTTTCGCGCGCTGCGGCTTGCCGCCACTTGCGAATCTCTTCGTGATTTCCGCTGAGCAGCACGTCCGGTACTCTCCAACCCCGAAAATCCGCCGGGCGGGTGTACTGCGGACAATCGAGAAGGCCCTCCCCGTGCCCGGTGCTCTCGAAAGACTCAAAGGTTGTGGAGTCGCGGTTGCTGACCACTCCTGGAATCAGTCGGGCCACCGCGTCGATCACAACCATGGCTGCGAGTTCGCCGCCGCTCAACACATAATCGCCGATGGATAATTCTTCGTCGGCAAGGTGTTCCGCTACACGCTCATCCACGCCCTCGTAACGTCCACAGAGCAGGAGGAGGGAACTGGCAGCCGAGAGGTCACGCGCCGCGCGCTGATCGAACCGGCGGCCTTGCGCCGATAACAGAATGATCTTCGAATTCTCGGGACGCTTAGGCCAAAGCGCTTCCACTGCGTCGAAAAAAGGTTCAGGCTTCAGCAGCATCCCTTCTGCGCCGCCAAAAGGACGGTCGTCAACGGTCTTATGGCGGTCGTGGGTCCAGTCGCGGAGATTGTGGATGTGAATGCTGAGTGTGCCGGCAGCGATGCCACGCGCGATCACGCCGTGCTCAAAAGGCCCCGCGAAGAAATCCGGAAAGATGGTGAGGATGTGGAAATTCACCGGCTGTTTAATTCCCGAAGTCCGGCAGGGAGGTCGACGTCAATCCTGCGGGAGGGGGGATTGATGTTCACACAGATCGCCTTGACATAGGGAATCAGCAGGCCATTATCCAATTCGAGAAGGCCCGGGCCGCCGAATTCACGGACAGCAACGACGCAACCGACGAGATCTCCCAGTTTGCGGTCCCAGACTTCGCAACCAATGAGGTCTGAAAAATAGAAAGCCCCCTCTTCCAGCGGTTCACGTTCAGCCAAGGGCACTCGGACCTCAGCGCCCCGCCAGACTTCTGCGTCGGAAATGGAATCAATGCCCCGGAACTTGAAGACCAGCCGGTTAGAATGTTCCCACACCGACTCGACCGCCAGGTGGTGGGGCTCCTCTGATTCGGCGAACAGCCAGACTTCGTGGAGTTTTTGGAATCGCTCCAGATTGTTCGTCAGAGGCACACCGGTAATCTCGCCGCGATTGGCGTGGGTGGGCCCCAGGACAGCAATAGCAATCCATTCAGTCTGGTTGCGGGGAACGTCAGCCACTATTCCAGAATCTCTAACGTAAAGCGGCGATTCAGCTTCATTCCCGCGGCGCCCAGAATGGTCCGGATAGAACGGGCGGTGCGCCCCTGTTTGCCGATCACCTTACCAAGGTCGGTGGGCGCCACTTTCAGCTCGAGCACGGTCACCTGCTCGCCTGCGACCTCACTGACGGAAACTTCCTCGGGGATGTCGACCAGAGCCTTCGCAATGTCCTCAATCAACTGTTTCATCGACACCTGCTCCTTGGCGCGGCAGACTTATGCATCCGCCGCACAAATAGTGTACGCTCGATCCTAGGCTTGAGCCGCGACGACCGGGTTTTCTTTGACCAAACGCGCAACGGTATCGGACAACTGGGCTCCGTTTTTCGTCCAGTGTTCAATGCGGTCGTGTTTCAAGTCGATTTTGGCGGGATGGGTTAAGGGGTTATAGTGCCCGATCACCTCCAGGGCGCGGCCGTTGCGGGCGCGTTCTTTCTCGATCACTACCACTCGGTAGAACGGCTTCTTTTTGGCGCCGAAACGCGCCAGTCGAATCATCAGCATTTCTTCTCTATTCTCTCCGTAACACGGACTTGAAGTCTGTGCCTTTTCTACGAGAATCCCGGCATACCAGGAATCTTGAACTTACCCAATTTCTTGCCCAGCATACCCGCGCCCGAAAAAGACTTCATCATCTTGCGCGCCTGCGTATATTGTTTCAGCAACTGGTTGACTTCCTGCACCGAGGTGCCGCTCCCCGCGGCAATCCGCCGCCTCCGGCTCCCATTGATGAGCATATGATTGGCGCGTTCCTTGGGCGTCATCGAGTCGATAATCGCCACAATGTGGTTGATCTCTTTTTCATCGACCGAAACGTTCTTCAATTCTTTCATAATGCCGACCTGCGGCATCATCTTCAGAATCGACTCCAGGGGGCCCAGCTTGCGCAATTGCCCCAACTGATCGCGAAAATCGTCCAAAGTGAATTCGTTGTCGAGCAGCTTCTGCTGCATCTCGACAGCCTTTTTCTTGTCGATCGTCTGTTCGGCCTTCTCGATGAACGACAAAATATCGCCCATGCCCAGAATACGGGAGGCTGCGCGATCGGGATAGAAGGGTTCGAAGGCGTCCGATTTCTCGCCCACGCCGACAAACTTCAAAGGCTGTCCGGTGACGAAGCGAATGGAAAGCGCCGCACCGCCGCGCGCGTCGCCGTCCATCTTTGTGAGGATGACGCCGGTGATTCCCAGGCGTTTGTGAAATTCTTCAGCAGACTTGACGGCATCCTGCCCCGTCATGGCGTCGGCCACGAAGAGGATTTCCACCGGATTCAACAGCTCTTTCAACTGCTGCAACTCGGTCATCAGGTCTTCGTCGATGTGCAGCCGCCCGGCGGTATCGACGAGCAGAACGTCACGTCCGTTGTTGACCGCGTCCTTTCGCGCCGACCGCGCCAAGTCGACCGGCAGACTTTCGCCCGGCTCGCCTGCATACACCGGAACGCCAACCTCTTTCGCGACAATGCGAAGCTGGTCGCGCGCGGCCGGACGGTAGACATCGACCGATACGACTTCGGGACGGTGGCCATTCTTTCCCAACCAGCGAGCCAGCTTACCGGTAGAGGTCGTTTTACCGGAGCCCTGCAACCCAACGATCATGAAGACGCTAGGCGGATCGTTGGCGAAGCGGAGTTTCGCCTCATGGCTTCCTAAAACCTTGATCAGCTCATCGCGCACGATGGCGATAACCTGCTGGGACGGCGTAAGCGATTGGAGGACTTCCTCGCCCATCGCCTTCGTCTTGACGTTTTCGATTAACTGCTTGACAACCTTGAAGTTGACGTCAGCTTCCAGCAGCGCGACACGGATCTCCCGCAGCGCTGCTTCCATATTTTCGGCAGACAGCCGTCCTTCACCGCGCAGGTTTTTGAACACCCGCTGAAGCTTGTCACTTAAATTGTCGAACATGATCGGGTCAGACTAGCGCAGTTTCACGGAGGGAATCTACGGCAAACTCCTATTATACAGAAGCTTCCAAACGGGCGTGGGATTAACGCGTTTTGCCGAAGAGATCTTTGAGGCTCTTGGCGTCGAGAACGGCGAGGACAGTTTCCTGGGCCTCAACTTCAGACATGGCAGCCACCCGTTTCGTGACGGATGCCGGAAGGCGTCCAAACCGCTTCTTGAGAGCCAGCCGAAGAACTTCCCTTATACCCTCTTCCCGGCCCTCTTCTCGACCCTCCTCCCGACCCTTTTCCCTGCCTTTTTCAATGCCTTTTTCTATCCCTTTTTCAATGCCTTTTTGTATCCCTTTTTCAATGCCTTTTTCAATGCCTTTTTCTATGCCTTCCAAAAGACCTCTTGAATGGCCTTCCTCAACCGCTTTCCTGTATGCTTTGCGGCGTTCCTCTAAAGCCTGCCTTTGCACCTCCCGCCGGAACTTCTCGACCTCCCGCGGCACTTGCTTCTCAACCTCTCTCGCCAGCAGTTCCTGCAGAAACGGCCATTTTTTGATATCTAGTCGCAAAGTCTCCGGCATGGTCTGAATCTCCTTTATCGCGGCAGTCTCCAAGCCCCTTATCTGGCATGCTAGCAGAAATAGCTCCAGGGAAGATTCGCGCGAGCCGCTTTCCACTCTGAAAATCCTGCGCAATGCCGTCCGGATGTCCTTGACCGGCTCCTCGAGCCCAGCCAGCACCGCCAAAATGTTATCAGCAATCGAATTACTGGCGAGCAACGCGGTTGCGTCCAGATCACGAACGTCGGCTTGCCGGTACCGGAAATCGATCCCCATCCGGCGGAACTCCGGCTTCATTCGCAGTGGTTCGTTCCCGACATACAGCACCAACTGTTCCGGATACTGACCATACATCCGCGTGATCGCCAGCGCATACTCCGCCATCCGGAGCGGCATTGATGGGTTATTGCTGCTCTGGACTTCAATATGCACCAGCCGTCCACCCTTGGATTTGTAGAGCAAATCGACATTCCTGCGTTGCGTCCTGGGAAGGTCGACATTGAGCCACGCCTGCACCTCTTCCAAGACCAACTGATGAAACGACTCGCCGCCAGCCGCCTCCATGAGGAGTTTGAGAAGTGCATCGGACTCGAGAGTTCCCTTCGGCAAGACAAATAGTGTTTCCCTGTCGCGAAAGTTCTCACCGAAAGGCGCCGGCGCACACCGCAACCCCGTCCGCTGATAGAATTGAAGTTACTCCCCTGCTTACATCTGATGAGTATTGCATCCGACCACTTATCTCTTGCCTTTGGCTTTGCCTTTGAGGATCTCTATGCCCGGGAAGGCCTGGTGCGCCTCGACCGCGCCTTTCTCGACTATCTGAGAACCAGCGATTCCGCGTTATCGGATCGCCTTCTCGGAGCGCGCGAAAACCCTTCGTCCCTCGCCCGCAAAGCGGCTTCAGAATTGATCGTCGCGGTGGCGCCCCACCTCGAAGATTTCATCGGACAGCTTTTCGGCATCGAAGACGATCTGCGTGATCTCCAGGCGCGCCATCATGCCCTCGCTCCGCTCTACGCGGTCAAGCGTAAATTCGTTCAACGGAAGGCAGTTACCAGCATTTCTCGAGACGAGGCGATGCTGCTCGACGGCGCAGCTCTTGCGTCCGACCTCGAATCGCTTTTCGACGAGCCGCTGACAGAGTTGACCTTCGCGCGTTTTGTCGATCGCTGGCTGCAGGCCGAAGCAGAGTATAAAATCCCGCTGCATCTCGCAGCTCAATACGCGGCGTGGGCTACTCTTACCCCCGCCGGCCAGAAGAAGCATCATACGGATGTCCTCTTTCGCGTTCCTCACAAGGTTGATCCGCACCACCTGGTTCCCGTAGAAACGGTGAGCGGGGACGGCCTGGTCAAACTCCAGCTTCACCCGGATCACTACCGGCATCGCGAAGGCTTCAAGCTCACCGATCCGGGCATGGATCTGACCGGCGCGCTCGACGAGGCGCATTATTGCATCAAGTGCCACAACCAGGGCAAGGATAGCTGCTCGACCGGACTGAAGGAAAAGACCGGCGAGTACAAGAAGAGCGTTTTCGGAGTCACGCTGGCGGGCTGCCCGCTCGAAGAGAAGATCTCCGAGATGAACGTGGTCAAGCAGCGCGGCAATGCCATCGGCGCGCTGGCGATCGTCACCATCGACAATCCCATGTGCGCCGGCACCGGACACCGCATCTGCAACGACTGCATGAAGTCCTGCATTTATCAGAAGCAGGATCCGGTCGACATCCCGCAGGTGGAAACCCGGACGCTGAAGGATGTTCTGGAACTGCCCTGGGGCTTTGAGATCTACAGCCTGCTGACGCGCTGGAATCCGCTGAATTTCGAGCGTCCGGTGCCGAAGACCGCGAGTGGATATAAGGTGCTGGTGGTTGGGTTGGGGCCGGCCGGCTTCACGCTGGCGCATCATTTGATGAACGACGGCCACACGGTGGTCGGGATCGACGGATTGAAGATCGAGCCGCTGCCGGTTGAAGTCAGCGGTGTCGACCCCATAGGGCGCCGCGGCCGTTTCGGCCCGATCCGCGATATCAACAAGCTGTACGAATCGCTGGACGATCGCGTGATGGCGGGTTTCGGCGGCGTTGCCGAATACGGCATCACGGTCCGCTGGAACAAGAATTTCCTGAAGATTATCCGCTTGCTGCTGGAGCGGCGCGCGCGAATTCGCGATGTTCGGCGGAGTGCGCTTTGGCGGCACGCTGACCATCGACAGCGCGTTCGAATTGGGCTTCGATCACATCGCGCTGTGCGCGGGCGCGGGCCGGCCGACCGTGATCCCGATGAAGAACGGGCTGGCGCGCGGCGTGCGGCAGGCGTCCGATTTTCTGATGGCGCTGCAGTTGACCGGCGCGGCGAAACACGATTCGGTCGCGAATCTGCAGGTCCGGATGCCGATGGTGGTGATCGGCGGCGGCTTGACCGCGATCGATACGGCGACGGAATCGCTGGCGTATTACGCGGTGCAGGTGGAGAAATTCCTCGAGCGCTACGAGAAGTTGGTGGCGGAGAGGGGCGAGCGCGAAGTTCGTAGCCTGCTGGACGGCGGAAGAGACCGAGACGGCCGACGAATTTATCGCGCATGCGACGGGCGATTCGCGCCGAACGGGTAGCCGCCAACCAGGAAGGCCGCAAGCCGAATCTTGTATCGACTGCTGAATTCCTGGGGCGGCGTGACCATCGCGTATCGCCGCCGATTGATCGATTCACCAAGCTACACGCTGAATCACGAAGAAGTCGAACTGGCGATGCAGGAAGGCATTCGCTTCGCCGAGTGCCTGACTCCGGAAGCGGTGGAAGTCGATCAGTTCGGCCATGCCACCGCGCTGCACCTCACCTTCCCAAGATGGCACGCCGGTAGTCATGCCCGCGCGATCGATTCTGGTAGCCGCAGGCACGCAGCCCAACACCGTGCTCGGCCGCGAAGATCCGCACAACGTTACCTTGACGGCCGCTACTTTCAGGCCATCGACGAAGACGGGCACCCTGTCAAGCCGGAGAAGCTGTCCAAGCCGGACCACGCCTACGTGCTCATGTCGATGCGCGCCGATGGCCGCGGCATCAGCTTCTTCGGCGACCTGCATCCTTCCTTTGCGGGCAACGTGGTGAAAGCCATGGGCAGCGCGAAGCAAGGCTATCCGGTAGTGTCCCGAATCCTGGCGCGGCGTGCCCCGCAGGGTCCGTCGCCCAGGGAATTGGTTTCGCGGTTGAACGATGAATTGCGCGCGGTGGTGCACGAAGTGGTGCGTCTGACGCCGAACATTGTCGAAGTGATTGTGCGGGCCCCTCTGGCCGCCCGTTCGTTTGAGCCAGGGCAGTTCTACCGGCTGCAGAATTTCGAGTCGCTTGCGCCAAGGGCCGATGGCACCACGCTCGCGATGGAAGGTCTCGCGCTGACCGGCGCGTCGGTGGACCGCGAGCAAGGCTTGCTCTCGACCATCGTCCTCGAAATGGGCGGCTCGTCGGATTTATGCGCCCTGCTGAAACCGGGCGAACCAGTGATCCTGATGGGTCCGACCGGCACGCCCACTCGACACCCCGGCACAGGAAACCGTCCTGCTTGTAGGCGGAGGTCTGGGCAACGCGGTGCTGTTCTCCATCGGGCAGAAGCTTCGCGCGAGAACGGTTCGAAGGTCGTCTACTTCGCCGGCTACAAGAAAATCATCGACCGCTATAAGGTCGAGGAGATCGAGAAGGCCGCGGACGTGGTGATCTGGTGCTGCGACGAAGCTCCCGGCTTTACGCCCGACCGCGTGCAGGACAAGGCGTTTGTCGGAAACATCGTGGAGGCCATGGCGGCCTACGGACGCGGCGATCTGGACGCAGCCCGAGATCCGCTCTGGAGATCGTCGACCGGCGTCGTGGCCATCGGCTCGGACGGCATGATGCGCGCGGTGGCGCAGGCCCGGCACGCCGTCCTGGCGCCGTTCCTGAAGCAGGACCATCACGCCATCGGCAGTATCAACTCGCCGATGCAGTGCATGATGAAAGAGATCTGCGCGCAGTGCCTGCAGCAGCACAAGGATCCGGTGACGGGCGAAGAGACGGTGGTGTTCTCCTGCTTCAACCAGGATCAATCGCTCGACCATGTCGACTTCGGCAACCTGCGCACGCGGCTCTCGCAGAACGGCGTGCAGGAGAAGCTGACCAAGCAGTGGATCGACCGCTGCCTCCGAATGCTGGGCGTGCGGGAAGAGCTCGCCGTTTCGTAAAGTCTAGCTGATGACCCGCGCGAGATAAGCTTCGACGTGAGCCTTCACTGTGCGGCGATCAACTCCCAACCGCCGCGAAGCCTCTTCATAACTCCCCGTCTGCCGGTAAACCAAAGCCGCATAATAAGCGAGCACCTCGCCGGCCTTCAGCTTACCCGCTTCGAAATCCGTCGTGAAGATTTTGCGCGGACCGTCGCCGTCACCATTCATCACGGGCTGATACGAGCCGCGAATGATCACATTCCGCACACATTGTTCGAGTTCCCGATAATTTCCCGGCCACGAATAGCTCGCCGGCAGATGGCACCCGATCCACTGCTGCACTTCCTGGAGACAGTCTTCCGCCTCATCGCCAGCCACTCGCCGCACCATGAAAAGCGTCAATTCCTGCAGCACCGATGGTGATGCGTCGATCTGCTCGCGAAGCGACGGAGTGCGGATCAGGTCGGCACACAGCCTGTAATAAAGGTCTTCACGGAAACGACGGTTCTGAATCTCGACGCGAAGATCGCGATTGGTGGCCGCGATCAACTTGCCGCGGAAATCGCGCAATGCGGTATCTCCCACGGCCGAGAATCGACGCGTTTCGATGGCCCGCAACAACTTTACTTGCAGCAGTAGATCCATCTCGCCGAGTTCATCCAAAAACACGCTGCCGAGCGGTGGACAGGTTTCAAGCCATCCTTTTCTGTCTGCAATCGCGCCGGTGAACGATCCGCGCCGGTGGCCAAAGAGTTCCGACTCAATCAATGCGGGCGAGAGCGCAGCCACGTTAATCGCAAAGAACGTCTCGACGCCAGTCGTTGGTGTGCGGTCGCCAAACTCCAGCCGGTCGGGATCGAACGGAATATAGCGCGATCCGGCGATCGCTCGTGCCACCAACTCCTTGCCGGTCCCGGAGGGTCCGGTGATCAGCGTGGGAAAATCGCTCATCCGGCGGTACAGAGTCCGGCGGTACCGGCGCATATCGTGCGTGAAGATCGATTGCCAGATCGACGCGCGCAGTTGCGCAGCGGGCATCGAACTGCCGATGATGTTATAGAAAATCGCCTGAAAAGCGCGCTGAATCTGGTAGAAGCACGCGAACACATGCGCGGGCCGCAAGCTGGTTTCAAATTGCTTGCCCGGCAGGACCAAATAGCGATTCCAGTCGGCCAGGAACTGCCTGTAAAACAGCCAGCGAGTATTCCCCACGCGCGCCGCAGCCTCACGAAAGTTCGCGTAGTAGCGCTGGTACAGCAGCGCGTGGACTGAGTCCTCATAGATCGCGAGGTCTTCAGCCTGTAAATCACCGCCTGTGTGGGACGCCGCGGCCAGACGTCCGTGCAAACTCTCGATGAGTATGCCGAGCTTCTCCTGAATCCTGACGATGTTGGGCAGATCGGCTTCGGGATCTGCCACCGAGACGCTCCAGACCGGTTCGGCTTCCAGGTATTCGCGGCCAAGTGCGGCACGCTCCCACTCGATTCGTTCCGGAAGAAAAGGGTTCGAGTAACCGAGGCTGGAGGTGGCCTTGAGGAAGCGACGTTCTGCCGAGGAGAGCCGGCCCATACAAAAATTGTACAGCTCTGTGCATGAGATGAATATCGGAAAACATGAACTTTCGATGAGGGGCGTGTAAATGCCTGAAAATCCTGCCAGAATCAATAGGTCGCACCCTGGCATCCGGAGTGCCCTTCAATTACGCATGAATAGTTTGAACACTTCACCCCATCCCACGGGCGCCTACACTAAACTCCTTCGCGACGGAGGCTTTCAGTCGTTCCTGTGGACCCAATTTCTAGCGGCTTTCAACGATAACTTCTACAAGATGATCGTTCAGGTTACCGCTGTCGCTATCGCCACCAGCGACGTCGTGAGCGGAAAGTATCTTGCGATTGCCAACGCCGTCTTTGTCCTGCCCTTCCTGCTCTTCGCAGGGCCCGCGGGCCAGATTGCCGATCGCTTCAGCAAGACCCGCGTCCTGCAGGTCACCAAGGCTTTCGAGATCGGCGTGATGGTGTTCGGTATCTTCGCCTTAATCCAGCACCGGATCGACATGCTTCTGATCGTGCTGTTTTGCCTCGCCGCGCAGGCAAATTTCTTTAGCCCCGCCAAATACGGCATCCTTCCCGAAATTACCGGCGAAGAACAACTGGCGCGCGCCAACGGGTTGATTGAGCTTTCGACCTTCGCCGCGATCGTCATTGGGACCGGATTCGGCGCGCTGCTGTTCGCCTACTGGAAGGACACCCCGCTCTACATGGGACTCACTCTCCTGGGCATTTCGATTGTGGGTTCCTTAACGAGTCTGGGGATCACTAAATCTCCAGCCGCCGGTTCCAAGGAGCCTTTTCACTGGAACCCTTTCCATGAAGTCTGGATCGGCGCGCGTACGCTTGCCGGCACGCGTTCCATGTGGCTGACTGTGGCGGGCATTTCGTATTTCTGGTTTGTCGGCGCTCTATTCCAGAGTTCCGTTCTGTTGTTCCGAGTGGAGACTTTGCACGGCGATGACCTGACCGCTGCGTATCTGGTCTCCGCACTTGCTGCCGGGATCGGCGTCGGTAGCGTGCTCGCGGGGAAGATCTCGGGCGATCGCATCGAATTGGGCATCGTTGCCGTGGGGTCGGCGCTTATGGGCGTGTTCGCGTTCGCCACGGGGATGTGTACGTCAGTTCCGTGGGCGCTGCTATGGCTCTTCTGCCTCAGTCTCGCAGGAGGCCTTTTTATCGTCCCGTTGAACGCCTTTCTGCAGGAGCGCGCCAATCCCATCGAGAAGGGCCGGATCCTCACCACCAACAACTTCATCAACATGCTCGGCGTAATCCTTGCAGCGGGAGTGCTTTCGCTCCTTCACGATGTCCTTCACCTGACGGCTGCGCAGATGCTCCTGGTAGTCGGCGCATTTACACTCGTCGGCACCATCGTCGTGGTCCGGTTGCTGCCTGGCGTAACCCTTCGACTCTTTCTGCTCTCGATCATGCACCTGCTCTTTCGCATCCGCTATGAGGGCCAGGAAAATCTTCCGAAATCCGGCGGCGCTCTTCTCGCCTCCAACCACACTTCTTATGCCGATGCGGTTCTGATCGGCGGCGTTACCCAACGCTTCATCCGCTTCCTGATGTGGCAGCCCTATTTTGACAACAAATACTTCCGTCCGTTCTTCCAGATGCTGGAAGCGATTCCGCTCTCCACCACCAATCCCCGCGATGCCCTGCGAACCCTGCGTTCCGCCAGGGAAGAGATCGCCAAAGGCCATCTGGTTTGCATCTTTCCTGAAGGAGCAGTCACCCGCACGGGCAACATGATCTCGTTCCAGCGCGGCTGCGAGCGACTGATGTCGCCGACCTCGCCCATCATTCCCGTCTACATCGACGGCATCTGGGGACATCCGTTGAGCACTAAGGGAGGCGGCTTGTTCAAGTCGTGGAGCCGCGCCCTTCGACCTCGCCTGACGGTCATCTACGGGGAGCCGGTAATCGGCGAAATTTCCGCCGCAGAACTGCGGCAGCGGGTGACGGAAATGTCCAGCCGCGCCCTCGAACTGCGCAAGACGCCCGACTACACGCTGGCTCATCAGTTCGTCCGCACCGCTCGCAAGAATTGGTCGAAACCGGCTCTCGCGGATTCCACGGGCAAAGAAGTTACGTTCGGCAAAGCGCTAGCAGCGGGCATGGCGATCGAGCGTTTTCTCGATGCCCAGTGTGCCGGCGAGAAATGCATCGGAATTCTTTTGCCGGCGTGCGTCGGAGGAGCGCTGGCGAATATCGGAGTGACCGTGGCGGGCCGCGTAGCCGTCAACCTGAATTTTACTGCCGGAAAAGATTCGGTCAGCTCTGCCATGACGCGTTGCGGAATTAAGACGGTGCTTTCGTCAGCCGCTTTTCTCGAAAAGATCAAGATAGAATTTGCTCCCGAAGTTCGCGTCGTCATGATCGAAGACGTGCTCAAAGGCGCAGGGGCGATGGATCTGCTGCGCGCCCGTTACGGCCGCTTGAAAAATCCGCCGCGGCCCTCCGACGCCGCCTGCATCATCTTTTCGAGCGGCAGTACCGGTGAACCGAAGGGGGTCGAATTGTCGCATGGAGCGCTGCTAGCTAACGTGGAAGGCTGCAGCCAGGTTTACGAACTCGGGCCCACCGACTCGATGCTCGGCTCGCTGCCTTTCTTTCACGCCTTCGGCTACACGATTACTCTATGGCTGCCGCTGATTCAAGGTTTCCGCGCCGCGTTTCATCCCAATCCCATGGAAGCGCAGGCAATCGGCGAGTTGTCCGCCAAATACGGGGCTACCTTCCTCCTGACCACGCCGACGTTCTGCATGGCCTACCTGCGGAAATGCCAACCGGAGCAGTTCGCGCATCTTCGCTACGTACTGACCGGCGCGGAAAAATTGCGTCCCGAATTGGCCGAAGCGTTCGAAAAGAAGTTCGGCGTGGCACCGCTCGAAGGTTACGGCGCAACCGAAATGGGACCGGTGATCTCCGTAAACCGTCCCGACGTTCCCAATGAAGCTCCGCCGCAGGAAGGAAAACGCGCCGGCAGCGTGGGCCGTGCGCTTCCCGGAATCGCCGTGCGCATTCTCGATCCCGAAACCATGGAGCCTAAACCACCGGGAGAAGAGGGGCTGCTGCTGGTCAAAGGACCGAGCCTGTTGACCGGATATTGGAACGACCCGGCGCGCACTGCCGAAGCCATACGTGATGGCTACTATATTACCGGCGACATCGCGCGCATGGATGAGGATGGTTTCATCTTTATCACCGGCCGCATTTCCCGCTTCAGCAAGATTGGCGGAGAGATGGTCCCGCACCTGCGAGTCGAGGAGGCTATCGGCCTCGATGGCGCCTGCGTCGTCATCGGTGTCCCTGATGCGCAACGGGGCGAACGCCTGGCGGTGTTATATACGGATGCCGATGCGGAACCCGGATCCTTGGTGGACCGGCTGAAGACCGCGGGGCTGCCGTCACTCTGGATTCCAAAACGCGAGAACTTCTATCGTGTGGAGAGCATTCCCACCCTGGGCACCGGCAAAACCGACTTGCGCGCAGTACGCACGCTCGCGATCGGGCTGGTCGGAAAGGACGCATAGTCATGGAAGAGATGAGCGTTGTTCTATTCGTGGCGGTTCTGGCCGCATGGGTCGCGATTATACGCTCGCAGTCCAGGATTCGTGAGCAGCAGGAGCAGATTTCGAAGTTGACTCACCGGCTATGGGCTTTGGAACAGCCTGAAGTGCGACCGGCTGCGGTGCGAGCGGCTGAGGTGACCGCGCCTCCGGTGCAGGCGCCGATGCCCGCACCCGCTGCGCCCCCTGCACAAGCACCCGTCCCGCCGGCTACCCAACCGGCGCCGCGTCCACAACCAACCACCGTCCATGCCCCGGTTCCTCCGCCTTTACCGTCGCCGGCCGTAGCCGAAACCCCTCGCAAGCCGCGCAGCAGCCAGGAGTGGGAGTCGCTGATCGGCGGCAACATTCTGAACAAGTTGGGGGCTCTCCTCCTGGTAATCGGCATCATGTCGTTCCTCGCATACTACGGAACCCACATGAGCCCCGCCGGACGAGCCGTTTGTGCCGTGGTGGTAAGCCTCGTGCTGCTTGCCGCCGGCGTTTTGCTCGAACGCCGCGAGACCTACAAAGTATTCGCCCGCGGTTTGATCGGCGGAGGCTGGGCTGCTCTCTACGCTACGTCGTACGCGATCTACGCGCTGCCGGCAGCCCGCCTCATCGACAATCCCTTCGCCGGCTCTGTCCTGGTCCTGCTGGTCGCGGCCGGCATGATCGCCCACTCACTGCGCTACCGGTCCCAGGGAGTGACGGCCGTCGCGTTTTTCTCAGCCTTCGCAGCCCTTGCGATCACGCCGTCGACTCTATTCGCCGTCCTGGCTCTCATCCCGCTTGCTGCCTCCTTGCTCTACCTCGGCCAGCGCTTCGACTGGTATCACATGTCTCTGATGGGTGTGCTCGCGACCTACGGAGCCTGCGCCGCGCGTGGTTCTTCCGGCGCACCGCTCATGCAATCCGAGACGCTGTTCATCATCTATTGGGTGCTGTTCGAAATTTTCGACCTCATGCGTTTCTCGCGCCGCGTCACCGGTTGGGCCGTAGAACTGATCTTCCCGCTCAACGCCGCCGGCTTTATCGGCCTCTCGTATGCATCCTGGACCGCTAAGTCTCCTGACACGCTCTGGATGCTTTCCGGCTGTGCCGCGCTGCTCTATTCGCTCAGCACCCTCTGGCGCATCAAGATCGAGATGGACCGCGGCTTCGACCGGAGCTTCGATCGTACAGTCGATTTGCCCACCCGCATTCGCTCAGGAAGCTTCGAAGCGCCGCTGGCGCTGGGCGCATTTCTGACGGCCACGGCCATCGTCCAAAAGCTTACCGGTATGTGGATGAGCACGGCGTTGGCCATGGAAGCGCAAGCGCTGTTCACCGCCGGAGTCCGCTTTCCGCACGCGCTTCCTCCGCGGACTGTCGGTCCTCGGTTTCATTGCCTCGTTGATCAATATCGCGACTGTGGCGACCTACCCGCACGCACACGTGAACGTGCTCGGGCATACGACTCATACGTGGGTTCTGCTCGTGCTGTTTCATGCGCTGCTCTTTTACGTGAATCGCGCCATGTCCGAGCCAAATTCCGTCATCGGATGCGGCTTCTCGTGGGCCGCATCCCTGTTGGTCGTCGTGGCTTCGGGTTACGAACTCCCAATACACCTGATCGGCTCGGGCTGGCTGGCCCTCGCCGCAATCCTGTTCGAACTGGGCGCACGCAAGCGACTGCGCGAATTCCGTTGGCAGGCCTATGCCATTGGCATCGCTGGAGGAGCGCAGAGTTTTCTCTTCTTCAAAGAGGGGACGGCGTATCCATGGATCGCCCTGGCGATTGCAGTGGCATTTAACTATGCGGCCGCGTGGCGCGCGTCCACCATGGAGAAGACCGAACCGGCCAACGAAGAGTGGATCGGCCTTGGATGGTGCACTTGCGGCGCGACGGCCTTTTTCGGCATGGTGCTCATTTTTGTGCAAGTGCGCGACCACTTCGGGAACGATTTTTACATCGGCGCATTTCTTTGGGTCTTCGCGGTGCTGCTGCTGGAACTCGGACTGCAGAGGCTGCCTTCACGGCTGCGCCTCTTTTCTTATCCCGTAGCCGCGCTGGCGCTTTTCGCGGTTGTAGGCGCGAACGGCAGCACGTTCGTCAAGTATGCGCAGCAGCCTGTCTGGCTCTCCTACTTCGTCGCCGCGGCCGCCGCGTGGAGCATGTCGGGACGACTGACGGCAACTTCCCAGGAGGAGGCATCGGCGATCGAGCGCACCAACGGCCGCAGCGTCTTGTCGGGCTTCGGAATCTTCTTCGCTCTCTGCGCGTTATGGATCCTGGTGCCGGACCAGTTTGTTCCGGTCGTGTGGGCCGCGCTCGCCTTCGCCGTACTCGAAGCCGGCAACGCATTCAGGATCGAGGCATACTGCCGGCAAGCGCAGGCCGCGGCAGCAATCGCGGCATTTTCCGCATTCTTCTTCATTCTCCCGGAGGGCCACGATCATCGCATCGTCGCGGTCGCCATGTTGATCGCAATCCACATCGGTTTCCGCCTCCGTTCGAATGCTTTAGCCGCGCCGTTCCATCCGGGAGCCGCGGCGATCCTGGCGGCCGCGCTCATCTACCAGGAAGTCTCGGGCAGCATGTTGACCATCGCGTGGGGAGGCGAAGCGTTGGTGCTGCTGGCAGCCGGTTTCGCCGCACGCGACCGCTGGCTGCGCCTGCAGGGTTTAGGACTCTTCCTGATCTGTGTCCTGAAACTGTTCCTCTACGATTTGCGCAACCTGGACACGCCCTATCGCATTCTCTCGTTCATTGCGCTCGGCTTGATCCTGCTCGGCGTCTCATGGATCTACACACGCTTCCGCGCCCAGTTGCAGAAGCTACTCTGAAAGTTTGGGCTGGTCTGGAGGCAGCTGGGGCGCGGTCAGTGGAAATGGGGTCGGAGTTTGACATCAGTTCGTCCTGCTGTCCGCAACATCCGCCGCCAGTTGGACAACGCGCTCTCGCGCTTCTGGAATAACTACGTCGGCCGCCGAGAGCGCATTTTCGTGCCGCGAGACAACGACGCGAACTACGCCGACTTCGCGCCATGCCAAGTTTCTCCGGACGCTGGAAATCTGGTGGGAAGAGAATCAGGTCGTTTGCGAGCCGGCGTACCGGCCTTTTGCTATAACATGCGGTCCTACCTCGCGGTCCGATCATTGGCGTGGCAAACCATGCACGACTCGGAATCGCCGGACGCCAACTCCGACACCAGGGCGTACTTAATTCCCTGGTCGGCCCACGTAATAACGCGAAGTCCTTTGACGATCTTTTTGTGAAACTTGAGTCGGCCTGAATGCGAGATCTCCCCGCCGGAAGGAACTATGCTGTCAGACGACGTCATCAGCAGCGACACCGGACGACCCTCGACGCGATACGCCACATACGCCATGGAGCGGGGATAGGGCTCGAGTAAGCGCGCTCCTTCGAGCACGTAATGATTACCCAGAATCTGCGGCTGCGGTGAGGCATGTAAGGACAGACGGAATGCGAGCCGCGCCGACAACCAATCGGCCACGGCATTCGCTTTCTCAGAATGGATATCGAGCGGCAGCTTGCCTGCTGCATAATCCAGATGGGATTGAGCCGCCATGTCCGAAATGGTGTCGGCATGAGAGTCCAGTGCCGTGAATGAAATCAACCCAAACACGATCGCGGCCGCTGCCGCATATGCCTGGGGATGAGAAATCCACCTGCGGCGAATTTGCCGCCGAGCGCTGGCAAGCGATTCCTCGGGCGCATCGTAGATGCCGCGCGCTCCTCGTATTGTCTCCGCAGTTGCGAGAAGAGCCTCGTACTCCTGCCGGCAAAAGAAACATTCCAGCAGATGCGCCTCAAACTCGAGGACTTCAGCCGGCTGCAACTCGCCGTCGAGATAGGCATGCACTGTGACTTGAGCGGCCGTACAGTTCATCGCCTGGCCGCCTTTGACTTCGTCCCATCCGGTGCGACTCTCGCGAAAGTATTCCGAAGCAATGCGCGCGCACGGGCGAGACGGCTCATCACGGTGCCCAGCGGGCAGTTCAGCAAACCCGCCATTTCGTTGTACGACAACTCTTCAATTTCGCGCAGCACGATGACCTCGCGAAACAGCGGCGGCAGCCCATCCAACGCGTCGCGAACCTCCGATTGCAGAAAGCGGCGGCAGATGATCGTCTCCGGAGTTTCGGGTGCGGCCAATTCAGAGACCGGATCGAGGTCTGCCTCATGACGCCGATGGCGTAGTTCGTTGTGCCAATGGTTGCGCAGGATGGTGAACATCCATGGCCGGATGGAGTCCAGGGTGAGCGACGTGGGGCGCCGCCTCGCCGCGAGGGCGCGCCGAAACGTCTCCTGGGCCAGCTCCTCCGCCTCGGTTGGATCCCGGCAAAGCGCCCGGGCATAGCGATACACCGACTCGTGACAAGCGAGTAGCGCCTCGCCGAATGCATTCATGATCTGTCGAGCCTCACGATTATCTATTCTGTCAAACCGCAAGGCTCAAAAAAATTCCCTTACCGGGTGGAATAATTCACGGGGTACCGGTGTTGTCAGCAGGCATGAGGTACCTCCGCGCTGTTTCCCTGACGTTTTGCGTATCGCTGGCGGCCTCCGGTCAGAACTCACATCCGGTGTTCTCGCCGGACCTGATCCGTTTCGTCACTCCGGCCGACAATCCGTCGAGCCCGGCCAAGATCGAACTGGGCCGCAAGCTCTTCAGTGACAAACGGCTTTCCGCCGATGACACAGTAGCGTGCCAAACCTGCCATGATCCGAACGCCGGGTTCACCGCCCGCCTCGCCACCGCGAAGGGCATCCGCGATCAGGTCGGCAAGCGAAACGCGCCTACCGCGATGAATGCCATGTTCTTCCGGACGCAATTCTGGGATGGACGCGCGCCATCGCTCGAAGAACAGGCCAAGCTGCCGATTCTCAATCCCATTGAGATGGGTCAAAAAGATGGTTCCACTGTGGTGGCAAAGATCGCTGCCATTCAAGTGTACGCTGACGAGTTTAAAAGCGTCTTTGGCCGCCCAATCAATTACGACGACCTTGGCCGCGCAATTGCCGCTTTCGAGCGGACGTTGATCTCGAGCGAGGCGCCAATTGACCGTTTTCTTCGGGGCGACAACACAGCTCTTACCGCGGAACAGCGGCGCGGCTGGACCGTCTTCAACGGCAAAGGCCGCTGCAACGGATGCCACGCCTTCAATCCGACGTTCCCGCTCTTCACGGATAACCGGTTCCACAATATTGGCGTCGCTGCGCACAATCAGAATTTCGGAGCACTGGTTGTGAAGGCAATCCGATCGGGTGCAACAGCGCGCGACATCGATCAGTTGGCGATTGAAAGCGACGCATCGGAGCTGGGCCGCTTTCTCGTGACTCGCAACCGGCCCGATATCGGAGCGTTCAAAACGCCCGGCCTCCGCGAAATCGTCCTCACCGCTCCTTACATGCATGACGGATCGCAGCCCAGCCTCTGGGATGTGATGGATCACTATAACAAAGGCGGCGAGGCGAATCCCTTCCTCGATGGCGGCATCCAGCGCCTGGGGCTTTCCGAAGAAGAGATAGATGATCTTGTAGCATTGATGACTGCTTTCACCTCCGATCATTTTGCGGCGCAGGGGCAAGAGGAAATGGAGAGACAGCGTTCATTTCGCGCTGGTCCACGCAAGACGCGGGATACCGAAGCGGCCATGGGTCGCAAGGGCAATCTGGGAGACGCCCTGCAGACACCCGATCAGAAGGATCCCGCCCAGATCGGCGGCCGTCCCGTAGCGCAATAAGGAGATTCGAGTATGGCTGCGAAACACAAGAGCATTGAGACAAAGTGGTACGAGAAACGGGACCGGCTGATGCACGAGGTCCGCCGACTCGATCGCCGCGACTTCTTCAAAGTAATGGCCGCCGCCGGTACGGTTACTGCTGCCAAACGACTCACACCGCCGCATTCCTTTCAATTGGTGGAAGTGCTAGCCGACAGTCCGAAGCCTGAAAAATTCTCCTTCGCCTACGTGTCCGACACCCACCTGTACTCGCCGAAGCTGAACGACCAGTTCATAAAGTCCGCAATCCGCGCGGTGGAGGATGTGAACCGGCTCGATCCTCAGCCGGATTTCGTGTTGTTCGGCGGCGATCTCGCCCAACTCGGAGCGAAAGAGGAACTGGAGATCGGGAAGCAGATCCTGAAGGATCTGAAGGCGCCCGTTCACATGATGGTGGGCGAACACGATTGGTTCCTCGACATGGGCGAGAACTGGCGACAGAACTTCGGCAAACCCACTTACTCTTTCGATCACAAAGGGCGTCCACTTCGTGGTGCTGATGAGCGTCAACGAGAAAGATTTCTGGACGCCCGCGGGACTCACGCCGGACGAGCGAATGCACATTGTCGCCGGGTTAGACAATGGCCGGCAATCGAGATTCGAAGTCGGCGCCGAGCAGCGGCAATGGCTCACAAATGATCTGAGCGGCGTCGCCAAGAGCACGCCGGTCGTGGTGTTCTCACATTCGACGCTTTACAAGTATTATCGCGACTGGAATTTCTGGACCGAAGATGCCGACGAGGTGCAGACTATTCTCAAGCCTTTTCAGAATGTGACCGTGATCCATGGACACACGCACCAGGTACTGAGTAACCGCGTCAACAACATCAACTTTCACGGGTTGCTCTCGACGGCATGGCCGTGGCCCTACGCGCCGGAGGGCTTGCCAAAGTTGACGGTTCAGATGAACCGGGCAAATCCTTTCGATCCGAACGATGGCTGCGGCGACGGGGTCCTGACGGTCAACGCCGACGGGTTAGTGGACATGGTCTACAACCTTTGGGATCGCAATCCCGTGTCGGTTGCCGGAAGCTATCTTAAGTCGCATGGAAAACAGAATCAGCCCGCGGCGACTTCACTCAAGACTTACTGAGGAGCAGACTTAATGGAACGGAAATGGATGATGCTTTTGGGACCCACACTGGCGCTGCTCGTCGTGCTCACGGCCGCTGGAGAAGTGGTCGAGACGGTGATCACGCTTTGTGACAATCGGACCCAACTGGTCGTGAACGGGCTCAGGCCAGGCACTGCTCTACCCCGCGAGGAGGCGTTTCAAGTGGCTGAGAAATTCATGGATGTTTGGAACCAAGATCATCCCGGCTCCAATTGGATCATGGCGGCCAACTACGGTCCTAAGAATCTCGGATTGCAGGTGCGGCGCACGGCTCCGCCCGATGACTCGCAGCAGAACGGCATCTATGCGGGATTCACCAGCGCCGACGAGTTTGTCTGGAAGTCCGAGTACGATAAGTTCGTTGCCGAAGGAAGCCGGATTTTTCACGATGCCAAGGCGTTCGGCGGCACCGTCGGCGTGAGTTGCGACATGTGCCATCCCAACGCGGCGAACACCCATCCGGAGACGTATCCGAAATACCAGGTGCAGATGAACCGCGTGGCGTTGCTGCGCGACATGATCAACTGGTGCATCGAGCATCCGACCAAAGGCAAGCCTTTGGCGGATGACGATCCCCGGCTGCGCGCTATGGAAGCGTACATCATGTCACAGCGAGCGGGTAAGGTGCTGGAGCCGGGCAAACACTGAGCGTGGACGTGACCACCCGAGTCTCAATAGCGGACATGCGGCTTATCTAAACCTTTTCCGCTTGCGGGTGAACGTACGGCTTGCGATACATCCTCCGCAGGAATCGGGAAGCCTCGTCATCACCGCTCACCAGATTTTGTTGGGGGTCATAATGCAGTTCCCGGCCTAACTTCAGTGCCATATTTCCTAAGATGCAGCTTGACGCCGAAATGTATCCCTCTTCAATATCGGACACCGGCCTGTCGCGACGGTCGATACAACTTAGCAGGTTCTGCATGTGATAGCGTACGGCGGGCGCTACATGCCGCTCCAGGTCCTTCTCGGTCCGATCTTCCGGGAACTGCTCGTATTCATACGTCACATCTCTGTGGATCGAGTCGCCCTTCACGGGATGAAAATCATACCCGAAAACGCCAGCCTTCAAAGTTCCCTTATCGCCGTACAGAGTCGCGCCCCATTGATTGTTGCGGTTTGGATCGGGAGCGTCCCCCCAGGTGCGGTGCTGCCAGATCACATCCACACCGTCATATTTGAAAGTAATCGTCTGGGTATCGGTGATGTTTGCGGTACTTTCCTTGTCGACCAGAATTCCTCCGCCTGACGAAATACTCTTTGGCCATCCCAAATCCAGCATCCACCGGGTCATATCGAAGAAATGAACACACATGTCCCCGACGATTCCGTTGCCATACTCCATAAAGGCGCGCCATTTCCGCGGGTGAGTCAGCGCGCAATAGGGACGCATGGGGGCCGGTCCGGTCCATGTCGCATAATCGAAAGTCGGCGGAGGCGTAAGTTCGGGCGCGATGCCGGTAGCGCGCATGTGATAGTAGCAATACACCTCGACCAGCGCGACTTTGCCCAACTTACCGGCCTTCACAATCTGTTCACGCGCTTCGGCCAGATGAGGAGTGCTGCGCCGCTGCATTCCCACCTGAACCACGCGCTTATATTTGCGGGCTGCGGCGAGCATCGCGCGGCCCTCCTCTACGTCGACGCTAATCGGCTTTTGGCAGTAGACGTCGGCGCCTGATTTCACCGCCTCGATCATAATCAACGCATGCCAATGATCCGGTGTGCCGATCAGAACAATATCCAAATCCTTCCGGGCCAGCATCTCGCGATAGTCGGAATAGAGACGCGGCACTTTCTTGGAACGCTGACGTCCAGCCACTATCTGGCCGGCTTCGTTGAGCATGTTTTTGTCGACGTCACACAGAGCGACGACTTCGACCGGCGAAACCTGGATCAATCGGAGCAGATCGATCTTTCCGTACCAACCGCAGCCGATCAAGCCGACACGGCGGACTTTCTGCTTATCGAAAACCCGGCTGCCCGTAAACTCCGGGCTCTCGACAAACGATTGCCCTTGCGCGCTGGCTTGGGGAGCCAATCCTGCAACACCTGCGCCGATAAATTGACGGCGATCCATAGAGAACTCCTTCAAGAAACGTATCGCTCGACATTGTACTAGACTGTGGGGCAGAGGAGAACCCGTGTCACAAGAAACATCCCGCCGCAACTTTCTGGGCGCGACAGCGGTATTCGGCGGCGGATTGTTGCGCGCGCCGGCATTCGCCGCATCCGAGCCGGCATCCGTCATGAAACTGGGACTTTGTTCCTATTCCTTCGGCAAAGGAAAGCTCGCCGACTCGATTGACATCATCAAGACCGCACACGTCCGCTATATCAACATCAAACCTGAGTTTCACCTCCCTTACGATAGCTCTCCTGCACAGATTGCGGAAATCCAGAAGCTTCTCGATGACAACGGTTTGGTCCTTGCGGGCACTGGCGCCACTTACCTTCTGAAACCGGATATGGCGGAGATTCGCCAGCGCTTTGAATTCAACAAGGCGCTTGGATCTCCGCTCATCGTGATCGGTCCTACGATCGAGACGCTGCCGATGATCGAGAAGTGCGTGAAGGAATATGACATCAAGGTCGCGGTGCACAACCACGGTCCCTCGGATAAACATTTCCCGACTCCTCAATCGGCGCTCGCAGCCGTTAAAAACATGGACCCGCGCGTGGGACTCTGCATGGATATCGGCCACACGATGCGCAGCGGAGTCAATCCGGTGGAAGCTGCCAGGATTGCCGGCCCCAGGCTACTCGACCTTCACACCAAGGACGTGCATAGGGGCCAGGACGGCAAGTGGGTGTCCGCCGATTGCGGTGACGGCGAAATAGACCTTCCCGCGCTCTTCCGCCAACTCAGGAAGCAGGGCTTCAGCGGCTTTAGCAACCTGGAATATGAAGTGAGCGGTCCCGGCAAAGATCTCGGCATCGAACGCTCAATGTCCTATTTGCGAGGTGTGGCCGCCGCCATCTGACGCTCTCCAGCATCGGCAACCCGTGCTATTCTGAAGCCGTCTACCGTAGTTACATGCGACTGCGCACCCTACTCGGCTTTCTCTCCCTATCGCTGGCCGTGTGGTGCGGAATCCTCCTTGCGCAGCGGCCGTTCAAGGAATATCCGGCGATCGAATATTCGGATTTCCCGGTTCCGCCCGATTACAACCAGAAAACCGAATGGACACGAGCTCGTCTTCGTTATCCTGACATTTATGGTTACCCGTTCAATCCCAATTTGCGGTTCCGTGATGGACGCGAATTCCCGGGATACTGGACCATGGATTACCCGCGCTCGGACCGTCATCTGCTCGAGGGTGTCCGTCGACTCACGCGCATCGAGACGCGCTCGGTGGAGCAGGTCGTGGATCTGGATGGTACGGATGACGTCTACAACTGGCCGATCATGTATGGCGTCGAAGTCGGACACTGGCAACTCCCCGAAGATCAAGCGCACCAGCTTCGCGAGTACCTGCTACGTGGCGGCTTCTTCATGTGCGACGACTTTCACGGGGATGAGGAGTGGACTCAATTCATCGAGAGTATGCAGCGGGTTTTCCCCGATCGGCCGATAGTAGAAATTCCCGATTCCGACCCCATCTTCCATACAATTTACGACCTGCAACAGCGTTTCCAGGTTCCAGGAGCCCAGGTGTTCGAGAGTGGCCAGACCTTCGAGCACAACGGTAAGATCCCGCACTGGCGTTGTATACGCGACGACAAGGGCCGTATCATGGTGGCGATCTGCTTCAACATGGATCTCGGCGATGCCTGGGAGCACTCCGATGAGGCGCGCTATCTGGAAAAATGGGCGTCCCTCGCCTACCGTATTGCAATGAATTACTTTGTCTATGATTTAACGCATTAACGGCGACGGCGATCGCTTCATGGAAGTTAGATTGCTTTAGGGGTCCGATATGGTATTGCAATGCCCCTGCGGCTGGGGCTTTTCTACGCTTTTGGTTACCACGAATCGCGCTCTTGCCTATGCTGGAGCAGTTCTCCTGACAGTCGTGCTCTTGTGCTACTTACTATCCATTCTGGGAATATCCGCGTGGTTTCGCAAACCGATCGAGGCTGAGGCCGCATGCCCTCATTGCGGATCGAAAGACTTTCGGCCTTCGCGCGAGGTCAAGACGAGCGACCGTATACGGAAGAAGCTAGGTGTGTTTCCCTTCCGTTGCCGTGGATGCACCAAACGGTTCATCAGCCGTTCAAGCAGCGGCGGACGGGCTGGAGTATCGCACGATTTTTCCAGCTTGACCAATCCGAGCTGAAGTTACGATTTCAAAATGGCGCTGAGTTTCCCGGTGCTATCGGCAAAGCGCTCCACGGGCGTCCCGAAAGCGTCCAGCATTGTCAACCACAAGTTAGAAAGCTGTGAGTCCGCGCCGTAGACTACGTGCTGCCCGGCATCGATGCGGCCGCCCGCGCGCCCGGCGAGGACTACCGGCAGATTATGCGGGTCATGTTTGTTTCCATCGCGCATGCCCGCGCCCAGCAGGATCATGGAATGATCCAGCACGTTCCCGTCGCCTTCTTTCATGCCCTGTAACTTGCGCAGCAGATACCCGTACTGCTCGACGTGCCAACGATTGATCAGTTGATATTGCCGCAGCTTATCGGGATCGTTCTGGTGATGCGAAATGGAATGATGCGCTCCCGTTACGCCTTCGAGAAACGCGAAATTCTCGTTGCTCACGGCGTTGCTGAACATGAACGTCGAGATGCGTGTGGTATCCGACTGAAAAGCCAGAGCCACCATATCCAGCATCAGCCGTACATGTTCCGCATGGTGCTTAGGATTTGCCTCGGGCTTGGCCGAAGGATCGAGCTTCACTTGCGGCTTCCAACGGTTCTGTTTCGGTTTCATTGAACGGTCCAGCCGGACCTCGAGATCGCGAACCGCGGTCAGATATTCATCCAGCCTCTGCCGGTCTGCCGTACCGAGTAGTTTGCCCAGCTGGGTGGCATCGTCCTTCACCTGGTCGAGTAATTGGACATCTTCTTTATTTGATCCGGCCTGCGGATTCGAAGCACGAAACAGCCGCTCATATACAGCCCGGGGATCGAGTTCCTTGGCGAGCGGACTGGTCGGACCGGCCCATGCGATATGCGAGCCGTAGACGCGCGTGTAGCCGACGTTGTTGTCGACACCCGTGGTTTCCGGAGCAGTGCCAAGCTCGAGTGAGGGAAGGGGAGTGCGATCGCCGGCTGCTCTTGCTGCAACCTGATCCATCGAGACGCCGTTGCAATTGATGTCCACGCCGAGCGTCTTCGTGATCGTCGTGCTGGTCAAATAGCCTGACGCCTTCACGTAGTGTCCATCGCCGCCTTTGGCCGCCGCGTTCCACAGATGTGTGCAGATTGTGAGCTGATCTTTCAGGTCGCTCAAAGAGTCAAGCGTGGGAGCGAGCGTGAACTCGCGACCCGTGCCAGACGGCGTCCAGGCATCTTCACGCACACCATTCGGCATGTACAACACGGCCATCCGAACCGGAAAACGAGGCTGAGACTTCGCGGCCGGCTTCGCTACAGCCACGGCTTCCGACATGATTTCCATCCAGGGAAGGGCCAGGGAAACCCCGACGCCTCGCAAAACCGTTCGCCGTGAAATCGTTTTCATAACACTATACGGTAGACCGTCGCCTCTTGTAATCCGCCGAAATGCAGCAGCCTAACTTCAGTCGGTTCTCTTGATTGTAGCGGCTTGGTACCGAAAAGGCACGCTGAGCACGATTTCCCGGATGAGCGTCTGCGAAGAGTAGTTCTCTTCCGCAACTTTCGCCACGATCTGATCGACTGTGCACGAGTCCCCGGGCGTGAGCCCGCGCCCCAGCGCATAGCCCAACATTTTCGTCGTGAAGAAGCGGATGAAGCCATCCTTGCGTTCGAGCAGCACCTTCTTCAAATCCTCAGGACCCGCGATGGTTGTGCCATCCGGTAACTGTCCGGCGCTATCGATGGGCTTGCCGCTATCGGAAGTCCGCCATCGTCCCAGCACGTCATAGTTCTCCAATGCGAAGCCTAAAGGATCAATACGATCGTGACAGGTGGCGCAGACCGCGTTGGCGCGATGCTGTTCCAGACGCTGTCGCAACGTCTGTGCCGGTGAACCGGCTTCGTTCTCCTTGAGTGCCGGTACGTTCGCTGGGGGCGGCGGTGGAGGTGTACCGAGAATGTTTTCGAGCACCCATTTGCCCCGCAGTACCGGGCTGGTCCGCTGCGGATACGAGGACACCGCCAGCACCGCCGACATCGTCAGTATTCCACCGCGGTGGCTGTTTTCCGGCAGATCGGCATGTTTGGGCTGCTGGTTCATATTTTTGGCGCTCAACCCGTAAAACTTTGCCAGCCTCGAGGTGGCGATCGTGAACTTCGAATCGAGCAGATTGAGCAGCGATAGATTCTTGCCGACAATCTCCTGGAAAAACAGGATCGGTTCATAGCGGATCGCCGCCTGCAATTCCGCATCGTAGTATTCCGGAAAAAGCTTTTGGTCCGGCTTGATGTCGCGGCCCAGTTCGCGCGTGCCCAGCCACTGCTCGATGAACCGTTCCGCAAAGTCGCGCGACTTGACATCCGAAAGCATACGGATGGTCTCGCTCTTCAATACCTCGGGATCATGCAGCGTACCCTTGGCAGCCAGATTGAAGAGCGCGGAATCCGGCATACTGCCCCACAGAAAATACGATAGCCGGCTAGCCAGCGCGTAATCGTCTACGGGGCGCGAATCGGCATCCGGGTTCGGTTGCTCGACGCGAAACAGAAAATTAGGCGACACCAGCACGGCTTCGAGCGCAAATAGCATTGAGTGATCGAAGCTCTCGCCCCGTTTTTGCGCGCTGCGGAAGAAAACCATGTAGCGGTCCACCTCACCCGGACGAGCCGGACGCCGGAACGCGCGCGGCAAAAACTCCGTCAGGATCTTGGCTGCGGCATCTTCGGGCGGATGGCTGGCGTCGGGCTCGGCAATCAGAAACACAGCGCGCGACTTCGGATCCTTCGACGCATATTCCAAAGCTTCCTTTGCAGCCGCCAAATATTTTTCGGCGTGGATGGGCGAGATGAACAGTGTCTCCGCGGCATTGTCGAAGCCCTCGCCGCCCGCGCCGTCCGAGGGTAGTGAATGAGCCGCATTCACGTGAATATTCAACAGGTCTCGAATGGTGGCGCCGTATTCGTCGCGATTTAGCCGGCGCAATGGATAGGGGCCGGGCTGGATGCCACCGGCACAGGCGGCGGTTTTCAACGCGCCGTCAAGCCACGTGATGAACTTCTCCCGCTCGTTGAAATTTGGCGACGGAAGACCCTTCGGCGGCATTTCGCTGTTGCGGACGCGAGAAAGAATTCTGGACCAGTCTCCAGGGTCGTCCGAGGGAGATTTGGTGGCCACTAAGCTGACCAGATCCAAACCACCGGCGGGCGACTTGCCCTGGTGACAGGCCGCGCAGTATTGGGAGACCAGTCGACTGGCGTTGTCAGGTGATTGGGCGCACAATATCGCCGCACCGAGCCAGGCTGCCGTGGAAAGTGAAACGAATTGCACTTCTCATATTATCCACGGCGCGAGGTTGTGGCGCTGTCTTAAGCGCGCGGTAGACCGAGTTGCTCTTAGCTGCCGCTCGGGTGCTGCGGCCATTCGTCACCCGGCATGGGCAAGTCCCGGACTTTCATAAACCGCCTTATGTGGCGAGAGTTCACGGTTGCGGAAGAAATGGCGGACAGGCTAAAGCCTATTCCACATGGGCAAAATGAGCTATCGCACATGCCAGACGGGTGGGTTCGGCTTTGCCCGAGTTGTGACGTTTCGCGGGACGGCAAGCGCATCTATCCAAGAACGATGGCTCTTCGGAAGTCACCTCTGCACGGTCGCCGCTGGCGTGTGCCTAAAGGTCTCGTCTCGCGAACCAGGCGACCGAAATAAAGAACGCTACCAGTGAAGGCAGCCCCAGCCCCAGCACGTACTTCCAGGTTGTCAGCTCCGTGTAGGTGGCGCTGTTTCCCCGGTTCCCAATGGCCGTGCCTGCCTCGCTGTGGACTCCCCTCACCGTTACCTTCACAGGCTCCTCCTGCGCGAAAGTAAAGCCGGTCAACAGCACGGTGTGCGCGGCATTCGAGTAGGTGGCTGCGCGCGCCTGGTGCGTTCTGCCCTGGGGGCTCTCCACAATGTAGTTCTGAACGTTCTCGACTTCCGCGGCAAGCATGTCCGTTGAAAAGGTCACCTTCACACTCGATGCGGTCGCGGTGCAGCTCACGACGCGCGGGGCAGGGCCTACTCTGCTCGACCCCGGCGGAGGAACGGCCGCCGCGGGCTTCGCTGCCTGGGTTCCCAGGACCTTGGTTCCCAACACTGGCGCCGCCGGCTGGGCATCCGGTACGATGACATCGTTGGCGCTGTTCGCGGCCGGGCTCAAGCCGCTTCCACCCACATCGGTCACGTTCTGTGCAGTCACCTTCAGCTTTGCGCCCTCCGGGAGCGTCAGCCCGCTGAGTACCACGCTCAGCTTCTCTTTGTCGTATACAGCCGTAGCCGCTGGGAAGCGCGTTCCGTCGGGACCTTCGATCACATAGTTCCCGGGCTGCTCGGCTGTCTGCGGATCGAGCGCCTTGGAAAATGTCAAGGTTATGCTTGACTGAGACGCCGTGCCGTCTACCAGTTGAGGCTGGTTGGGGTCCTTCAGCATACGGGGCAGATTGGTGACCAGGCTGGTAGGAGAGAGGTAGTCCGCGCCCAGAAAACCGAACACGGGCGAGGCGACATACCAGAGCAGCAACATCGCGGCCACGGCCATGACCGTGTTGTTGAAGATCACGCTGAGCATGATGCCTAGCGAGAGCAGCAACACAACCGCAAGCCCAACGGTCCCGACACCTACGGCAATCGTTTCAGGGGTCATGTCATTGGCGCCGTAGCGCCAAGCGGAAAACCCTGCTATCAGCGAACAAACCAGGTAAATGGAAACCACAACCAACACCCGGGAGGCAAACTTCGCGGAGATAAACTGCGTGCGGGTGCAGGGACGGCTCAGGATGCTGTCGGAGATGACGTCCGACTCGAGGGATACGGACCCCGCACCCAGGACGATGATCACGATGCTCCAGACAAGCAGAAACGCGTCTAGGGTCATGGCGAGCACGTTCGATGCCGGAACCGCATGGCCCGACGCGAGCAGTGCGCGGGTCAGCATAAAGAACTCAGCGAGGCCTAAGGCAATCAGCCAGCCCCGCAGCACCCAGGATCTACTGAGAGCCAGAAGCTCCGTCGTGAACAGGGCCGTCCAAGCCATTAGCGCGCGCCGGTAGGGCGCCGAAACCGCGAGAGAAGCCATCCGATTGATCTACCTCCAGGAGGTGCAGAAATGCATCCTCGGTCTGTCCGCGCGTGGAGCCTATAGAGAGGATGTCCACTCCGAGTTCTGAAGCCGCGATCAGTAACCTGCCGAGAGGCGCGGCCAGCTTCTCGGAGGGGGCGAACCGAAGGGTCAGGTAGTCGCCCTGGCGCTCGAATCCGATCACCTCCGGAAGCGAGTCCAATCTCCGGCACAGTTCGTCGGACTGTTCGGGGGAGCCGTCGATCTCCAGGTCCACGTTATTCCGCCCGATGGTCTCTTTCATCTCACGCACCGATCCGTCGAAGATAATCTTTCCCTGGTGCAGGATGCCGACATGGTCGCAAACCCTGTCGATATCGGTGAGGATGTGGGAGGAGACAATGATGGTTTTGGTTTTGCCAAGCTCTCGCAGCAGATCGAGTGTGTACTTGCGCCCCGCGGGATCCAGGCCCGCGGTCGGCTCGTCCCAGATCAGCAGATCCGGATCGTTCATCAGAGAGGCGGCGATGCCGAGGCGGGTGGTCATGCCGGTGGAGAAGCTTTTGATGGGACGCGATGCGGCTGGGAGCAGGTCGACCGCCCGAATGAGCCCTGAAAGGCGCGGCATCCGCTCCTCACGAGACATGCCGAAAAGTTGACCGAGCAGGTCCAGATAAGTGATCGGCGTCATGGTCGGCGGAAACTTCGGATTGGTGGGCAGGTAGCCGATGCGGCTGCGGATGTCCGCGGAGTTCGGTGTGACCCGTTTGCCGAAAAGGTGCGCCGTGCCGGCGGTCGGCTTCTGCAGCCCTAACAGCAACTTTACCAAGGTGGTTTTCCCGGCACCGTTCGGGCCGAGCAGTCCGAATACCCATCCCTTTTCAATAGACAGGTTGACGCCGTTGACGGCGATCATTTTGTTGCCGTAGATCTTGGTCAGATTTTGAGTTTGGAGCAGCGCCATTTCTCTCGCTTCATGCCGCATTTGTCCGTGAGGAGAGTGAATCAGCCTCGACCGGCTGCTCCATTATGTCGCAATTCAAAGTCTATTAGCGAAATATATGCCGCTTCATGGGCGGCGTTCTGCGGGACCTGGCTCGATCCGCCGCGAAGTGCAACTACCATAATGCCGGGGATTCGGAACAAACCTGCTGGTCAGAGGGCGAGCGGAATCTCTTACATGCATGCGGTTGCCAGCAGGTCTCACCCTTGCCTCGGGTGCGGCACACTCTTCAGGCGACTTACCCCGGGGCGCAAGCTGCCTCGCCAGCCCCACCTGAACCAGCGATTTTTACAACTACCCACTGACGAATCAAATTTTCGCGCTCGTGGGCGAATTCGATGCAGAAGCGAAATGCTTTGCGGTGTTGGGAGATCGCTAAAGCCACGTTAGCCCAGTTCGAGTAGCCCACGGACACACCTGGCAGCTCAAAAGACCGCAGCAGTTTTTCCACCGAGGGCTCCGCTGCGCCGCTTTTCAGCGTCCGAACAGCGTCAACGAGAAGAAGCACGTTGCTGCCGGCGGCTTGGCGGAAGAAGGGCTCGACCTGCCGCACAAATATGCAGAGCGACCGTGCCAATAACAGCTCCAGCCACCAGATGACGTAGGGCAGGCCCATATCCCCGAAGACGCTTGCGATTTGCGGGAAGAGATGATCCGGAAGCGGGTTGCTGGAAGTGAAGGCTCTATCCAGCTCTCGTTCGAGCTCTTGGCAGCGCCGGCGCCGCACAGGATGGTGCGCGGCACATAGATCGAGCCGTTCAGCGAGGGCCTTTTCCGGATCGTCGGATTCAAGCACCATAGGGCGGGCCCGGCCCGGCGCCGATTCCACCCTCCCGTTCTGTGCGACATCGTTTTTATCGTCGATTGCTTTATCGTCGATTGTGTCATCGAGCGTGCCGGTGATCAACTCGGAGACTTCAGCGGGGGTCGCACCTTCATTCAGGAGTTCAACTGCGCCAGCGAGATCGAAAACTCTTTCTCCAGTCAGAACCTGATTGAGGCGTCGCCAGCAGGAATGCTCTGCCGGCACTCTCATGGAGTCCTCCTTGACCTTGGTTGCCCACATCAAAGTTTGTAGCCGTGACGCTGCCTCGTCGGGCAATCGAAGCTCTGAGGCCAAGGCCGCATCGCGATCCCATGCAGAGATCGTACTTTCGATAATCAGTTTGGCCAAGCGCCCGGTTATTTTGCCGACCAGCTGCCGCGCCGTTCCCAAGACAGAAAGCGGCACAACTGCAACACGATGAGTCCGCAAGATACTTTCTTCGAGGGGCGGGCGGCGAAGTGCGATGGCTGTCGTTACCTCTTCCGGGTCAAATTCCATCGTCAGCAGCTTCCGCCGGGAAGATTCACCCGCGGGAAGCATCTCATCCACGCGACATCCCAGTGCGCGGGCAAACTCATTCAGGGGATCTTGCCGAACCATTCTTTGCGTGGGGATCGATACGCCGGGGGGAGCGGCATTCAGGGGCATCCAAATGCTCTTTGCGTTCATGCAACTTTCCTTTCCCCTGGGGCATCTCCACAAACTGGCCCGCATGCACCGAATTGTGGAACTGTCTGTATAGACGCGCCGGTGATCCAGGGGGGTTATGGAGGGAAGTCGGTATTCTGGGACTGGAAAACCTGGTATCACCGCGGCGGAACGTCTCTGCGCCATGGTTTCGAGCCGGGCCGTGTCGGTAGGCTTGGCGATCGACGCACGTATAGCACTCCCGGATCGCGCCGGCGATGTTGGCCTCAGCTTCGGCTTCTGTGTGTCAGCTAAGGCTCACTAGTCAACCGGGCTAACCCGCATCAATCTTTCAAAATTAGCTGTCGTCAGCGCGGCCAAAACCTCCGGCGTGACACCGCGCAGCGCTGCCAGCTTACGCACCGTCTCCATCATGAACGCCGGCTCGTTGCGCTTTCCCCGATGGGGAACGGGCGCCAGATAGGGCGCGTCCGTCTCTACCAGTAGCCGGTCGTCGGGGACGATCGCCGCCGACTGTCGCACCGTCTCCGCCTTATTGAACGTCAGAACCCCGCCGAAACTCAGATGGAAGCCAAAGTCCAAAGCCTGCCGAGCCTGCTGTTCGTCGCCGGTGAAGCAATGCATGATGCCCGGTCCGCTCCATTCGCGACGCAAAATCTCAACGGTATCGGGCCACGCTTCCCGGGTGTGGATGATGATTGGCTTCCCAGCCTCGCGGGCAAGGCGAAGCTGTACGACAAACACCTCGCGCTGCGCCTCGCGCGGCGAAAAATCGTAATGATAGTCGAGTCCGATCTCGCCGAGCGCCAGAACGCTGGGTTCTCGCAGCAGTTTGCGCATCTCGTCGAATGTCCCGGCATTGGCTTTCGACGCCTCGTGCGGATGCACGCCCACCGTCGCGAAAACGCCAACGTACCGCGCGGCCAATTCGACGGCACAATCCAGTTTGGGAGGACCATCGCCGGTCCCGATCGTCAACATGCGATGGATGCCTTGCTGGTGGGCGCGCCCGATCAGTGCGTCGAGGTCCTGCCGGAATTGTTCGTGGTCGAGGTGAACGTGGCTGTCGACCAGGTTCACTTCAACCGCGCTCCCACCGGGACATCCTCGAGGAATCCAGCCAGCACCGGCCGTCCGCCATCCAGGGAAGCCGCGACGATCATACCGTTCGAGGTGATCCCGCGCAGCTTCCGCGGATTCAGATTCGCCACGATAACCACTTTGCGGCCGATCAACTGCTCCGGCTTGTAAGCTTCGGCGATGCCGGCAACAATCGTGCGGGGCTCGGCTTCGGCGATATCGATTTTCAGGTGCAGCAGTTTGTCCGCGCCCTTCACCGGCTCGGCGGACAGAATCTGGCCTACCCGCAGATCCACTTTGACAAAATCGTCGATGGCGATTGGGGCGGCTAGCGTCTGCACACCCTCAGGCGGCTTGGCGGCGACCGGCTTGCCGAGCAGTTTGGCCTGCTGGATGCTGACTTCTTCTTCCAGTTGCCTCATCTTGTCGACCGCTTCCTTGAGGTCGATACGCGGAAACAAGGCCGAAAGCTGCCCAATCTTCTGCCCGGTGGCTAGTTGCCCCCAATGAAGATCGTCAAGACGCACTTCGCCGATCGGCTTCGGTCATCCCGAGCTGTTCCCAGATCTTCGTCGTCGATTCGGGTAATACCGGGTAGAGCAGTGCGCTTGCCAGCCGCAAAGTCTCGGCGGAGGTATAGAGAGCCGCATCGAGCTTGGCCTGCGCCTCGGGATCGGTATTGCGCGCCAGTTTCCACGGCGCCTGCTCGACGATAAATTTATCGACGGCCGAAAGCAGCGCCCAGATTGCTTCCAGACCGCGCGAAAATTCGAACGCCTCAAAATACTTCGTTACTGCCGGGATGGTCTGCGTCGCGAGTTCCTCAATGACGACATCAGAACCGGACGGGATCATGCCGCCGCGGTATTGATTAATCATCGTCAGAGTGCGGCTGACCAGATTGCCGATTCCGTTGGCGAGTTCTGAGTTGTAGCGGCCGATCAGCGCGTCGTAACTGAAGCTGCCGTCCTGCCCGAAAACCACTTCGCGCAACAGGAAGTAGCGCAAGGCTTCGAAGCCCATCACTCGCTGGATGGGCTCGGCGCGAACGATATTACCGCGCGTCTTGCTCATCTTGTCGTTTTCGAAGAGCAGCCAGCCATGCGCGTAAATGCGTTTCGGCAGCGGCAATTCCGCAGCCATCAGGAACGCCGGCCAGAAGATCGCATGGAACCGGACGATCTCTTTGCCAATAAGGTGCAGGTCCGCGGGCCAGAGCCCTTCCTTCTCGTAATCCGGTCCGCCGACGGCGCTCAGGTAAGCGATCAAAGCGTCGAACCAGACATACGCGACGTGTCCGCCCTCCACCGGCAGCGGAATACCCCATTTGATCGTAGTCCGGCTGATGGAAAGGTCCGTCAGGCCTTGTTTGACAAAATTGATGGTCTCATTGCGCTTGGCTTCGGGCTGAATGAAATCCGGCTGCGCCTCGTAAAACGCGAGAAGCTTTTCCGTGAATGCCGAGAGCTTGAAGAAGTAGTTGTCCTCGGTGACCGTTTCGGTCGGACGTCCACAATCGGGGCAGGGATCGCCGGGCTTGGCGTCATTGACATAAAGCTCGCAGGACACGCAGTACTGGCCGGTGTAACTGCCCTTATAGATATAACCGTTGTCGAGACACTTCTGGAATAACCAGCGTACCGTCTCCAGATGCTTGCGGATCTGTCGTGCGAATGAAGTGATCGTACTTCAACCCGAGCATATCCCATTGCTTGCGGAACTCGGCAGCTACTCCGTCGACGAAGGCCTCCGGAGTCTTGCCGGCATTCTCTGCGGACCGCTCCACTTTCTGGCCGTGCTCATCGGTACCGGTGGTCAGGACAACGTTGTAGCCCTGCATCGTCTTAAACCGCTTGATGGTGTCGGCGGCCAAAGTGGTGTAGGTGTGCCCGATATGCGGAGCTGCATTCACATAGTAAATGGGCGTCGTAAAATAATATTTCATTTCGATTGGTTCAGGAACAGCGCGCCGGCTTCGGCGATGATCTGCCGCAGCGGCGTCCCTGTTTTAAGCGCCAGTTTACGGCAGTCTTCGAATTCCGGCGCGAATGAGCCGCCCCCTCCTACTTTGATGCGGACCGGCCCGTGCGAGGTTCCGACCTCGACCCACTCGCGTTCCAGAACCCGGCGTTCGGCCTCATGAAAGCGAACGCCGAGGGTGGGGGTCTCGGCGAACACAAGCCCTATCAGCCGCTCGCGATCCTCTGGCTTTGCAATCACCTGCAGCAAAACTCCCGGACGCCCTTTCTTCATCGTCAAGGGCTGCATGGAAGCATCGAGCGCCCCGGCGTCCATTAGCCGTTCCAGCGCAAATGCCAAAACCTGCGGCGTCGAATCGTCGATGTTGGCTTCGATCACCGACACTGTCGTCGCTTCCGAAGCGCGCGTATCTTCACCAATGAGCACGCGAAGGACGTTGGCATGCTCCACGAAATCCCGGCTTCCGGCTCCGTGGCCGGTTGAGAGGATCCGCATGGGTGGCATAGCCCCAAAGCTTTCGGCGAGCGTGACGACGACAGCGGCTCCGGTCGGTGTCGTCAATTCCTTGGCCGGGCCGCGCGAATAGATGGGCTTGCCGGTCAGCAAAGAAGCCGTCGCCGGGGCAGGGACAGGGAGTGTTCCATGCTCTGTTTCGACGGTACCGCTGCCCACGTTCACCGGCGAACAGACGATGCGCTCGACGCCTAGCAATTCAAAGGCGAGGCAAGCACCGACGATGTCGGAAATCGAATCCGCCGCGCCCACTTCATGAAAATGGACCTTCTCGATCCCGACTTGATGTACGGCCGCTTCCGCTTCGCCCAGCCGTTGAAAGACCGCCGACACATGCGCTTTGGTACGCGCGGGCAGGGCCGCCTTATCGATCATCTCGAGGATATGCCGCAGATGCCGGTGCTTTTGCACCTCCGCAATGTTGACATGAAATTTGATCGCCCCGATTCCGCGGCGCTTCACCGATTCGAACGACACCTCGGCGCCAGCGTTCAAGGAATGGATAGCGTCGGCGATAATGGACTGGTCCGCGCCGGCCGAAGCCAGGCCGCCCACCAGCATGTCGCCGCTAAGTCCAGAAAATGCGTCCAGATAGCAAAGCTTCACGAAATTCGATTATAGTACTGAGTGGTAAGTTGTCAGTTCTCGATTCCCGGGGGCAGTCGCCAGAGCGACGGGGCCGAAAGCTGAAGACTGGCGGCTGGAAGACCGAAAAGTAACTTCAGTACTAAGTCCGAATACCGTGTAGGTTCCATAACGTTGAATAACCAAATGCTACTCCATCAGTACTTTAACTCTATTGCATCAGTGTCCGAACAGCCTTAGGCTAGAGTAGTGGCACAGATCATGGAACAGCGGCGGACCAAACGGTTCCGCATCAAGTTACCCGTAGAGATAACACAACTCGGAGGGAAACGAGTCTCCCGGCCGGGACACACGTTCGACATTAGTTCAGGAGGCGTCTGTTTTTCTTCGAACCGTGACTTCGAAGTTGGCGGGCGAATCGAGTACCTGGTTACCCTCAGCCAAGGACAGAATGCGGCCAGAGTGCAGATCCGCTGCCTTGGCAGAGTTCTCCGCATCGTCCGGCTTACCGACCAGGCAGAATATACCTGCCAGGTAGTAGCTAGCCTGGATCGCTACCAGTTTATGCGCTCTGCCGCAGTAGGCGCATAGTAATACGACTTTACAATCCCCTGCGCCGCACAAATCCTTATTCGAACTCGTGCCTCTCTCGAATTTTGTCTTCAGGTAAGCCCACCATCAATCGATACTGGCAACTAACTTACGTGCCTAAATAATCAACTGCTAACTAGGTTAGTGCCCGGCTTAGGGTTAACGTCACCACAAAAGTTGAAACCATATTTCCAGTCTTTGCATCATATTGCGCCGCCCCTCTTGACATTAAAATTCTTTGAGATTAAGATTACCGTTCGAGCACCAGTTTTATCAGTTTTGAAACAACACACCGGCGGTTGAGGTGGGGGGATCCTTGTATGACCTTCGAGATCGGTGAAAAAGTAGTTTATCCCAACCAAGGTGTTGGGACGATCGAAAACATAAGCGCCCGTTCTTTCGGTTCGGGAGCGCAGTTTGAGAAGTTTTATCTTCTTCGGCTGGTTTACAGCAGTATGACTGTAATGGTTCCCTTCTCTAACGTAGGGAACGTCGGCCTCCGAAGAATTACCAAGACCGCTGACATCAATAGGGTCTTGAATTACCTCAGCGGCGGCGAATGCCCCATCTGCCCGGATTGGAAATGCCGCTTCAAAATCAACAGCGACAAGATGCAAAGTGGAAACCTTTTCCAGGTAGCGGAGGTCCTCAAGTGCCTTCTGATCGTGCAGTCGGACAAGCCGTTGTCCTTCCGCGAAAAGAAGATGCTGGACCGCGCTCGCCATATGGTGGTTTCTGAGATCTCCATTGCCAAAGCTCATTCCGAGAATGACGCATTGGGGCTCCTTCAGAAAGCTTTGGCGAAAGCATCGCTGACGCTCCCATCGGCTGCATAAACGGACTTTCGTCAGTTTTGGCAGTGCGATTGACCACATGCTGCGCTCTGTGGCGCGGCAGGAGAGTCCTTTAAATAAGGACGGCAGGTAGTCGTACTATTTCCACCGTAAACTTTCCTGGATGAACCCGCGTCTTATGATAGAGTTTGGAAGGGAGACGCGTTGGCCGCCTCAGTCGGTTTTTTCTTACTATTACAAGTAGATTTTTTAGAATACGTTCGCCACACCCAGCCGGTGAACATTGCGATCTTCGTCCTGCTATTTGTCTTCTCGGTCTCGTCCTGGACCATCATTTTTTCCAAATGGAGCACCCTCCGGCGCGCCCGGAATTCCAATGCAAGGTTTCTGCGGGCATTCCGCAAGGCCAATGGGCTGGAAGCCGTGATGGTGGCGAGCGAGCAGTTCCGTCCCTCGCCTTTGGTCTCGGTTTTCGACTTCGGTTACACCGAAATCAACCGGCAAGTGCAGACGCGGGGCGGGTTCACCAACAAAGCCGCATTGGAGCGCAGTCTCCAGCTCGGCACCAATGAGGAATTGGCCCGCTTGGAGCACAACCTCAATTGGCTCGCGACGACCGCGTCAGTATCGCCGTTCATCGGCCTCTTCGGCACCGTCCTCGGAATCATCAGGGCATTTGAAATGCTCGGTTCATCGGGAGGCACCAGCATGGCATCGGTCGGACCGGGTATCTCGGAAGCCCTCTTCGCCACCGCGGTGGGATTGTTTGCGGCCATCCCGGCGGCGATCTTCTATAACCATTTCGGACATATGTTGAAGGAACTCGGCGCGCGCATGGACGATTTCTCGCTCGAATTCATCAACCTGGCCGAAAGAAGTTTTGGAGAGTGACTCATGGCCTTCAGCCTAGGATCAAACGGTAGCAGCCGGCGCCCCGGACGAGGCGTCACGGCCCTCTCCGAGATTAACGTAACTCCATTTGTCGACGTAGTTTTAGTTCTTTTAATTATCTTTATGCTCACGGCGCACGTCGTAGAGTATGGGATCGATATCAACGTGCCGAAGACGACGACAACCACGGGCGACACCAAAGATCTGCCGGTCGTCGAAATCACGAAAGACGGCACAATCCATTTAGGGAAGGCTACGCCCAACATCCATGATCTGGCCGCACTGATCCGGCAGAAATACGGATCTCCGACCGCCGTTTACCTGCGCGCCGACGCGGAGGCGTCCTGGGATTCCGCGGTGCAGGTTATGAGCATACTGGGCGACGCCAAACTACCGGTCAGCGTTGTGACCGAGCCGATTAGAAGCCATGCCCGGCGCTGAAACATTTGGCAACGACATCCTCGATCAACGCGATCCGCTGGGGGCGCCGCTTACCGGATCCCTATTGTTTCATGGAGGCTTGCTGGCATTAATTGTGGTCGCGCCGATGTTGATGCCGAAACCGGTCACACTCGGCAGCCCGACACACAATTCAGGCGCAATCGGAGTGGAAATCGTCAAGAAAATTCCGATTCCGCAGCGCCAAGCTCCCGAAAATCGCGTCGCCAACGATACTCACTCGAATGTTCCGCAAGAACCGACACCCAAAGTAGCGCCCAAGCCGGAAGTGAAGGAGAAAGCGCCGCCTCCGGATGCTATCAAAATTCCGACCAAGGTGAAGGAAAAGCCCAGGAAAGTGGAGAAAGCCGAAAGCTCCAATCCCTTCCTGCCGAATATCCCGTATAAGAAAAACCAGATCTTTTCTCAGACTCCGCAAGCGATGAAATCTTCGGACTTCGGCATTCAGGGCACCAATGGAATTGGTGTCGGTCCGGCCAATCCATTCGGAGACCAGTTTGGCTGGTATGCCCAGCAGATTTTCGATCGCGTCGGCCAGAAGTGGAATCGCGCGGACGTCACATCCCGGCCGCAAGCCCGCGCCATCGTGCGGTTCACCTTGTTGCGCGACGGCAGCGTGCAAAATCTGAAGCTGGTCCAACCCAGCGGCAGCTATACTCTCGACACCTCCGCGCAGCGTGCGGTGCTGGACGCCGCCCCCCTTCCACCCTTTCCGCGTGGATTCAACTACAACTCCATCAACGTAGATCTAAACTTCGAGCTACAGCAATGACCCAAAGACCTTTCATCTTGTGGTTGCTGACCCTGTTGTCTGCCTCGCTGGGCTATTCCCAGGGACAGGCTGAACTGCGAGGCGACATCATCGGTAAGGGCGGCCGTCCAAAACTGGCCGTCACGGACTTCAAAGCGTCGGGGAGGGCGGCGGCCTTCATGTCGACGTTCAACGGCACGGTCTTCTCGGACCTCCAGAGTTCCGGCCTGTTCGACATGGCTGCGAAGAGCTATTATCCTCAACAAGCGCCCCAGCAGCCCTCCGACCTTCGCCCCCAGAGCGGCACGGGACTCGCGCTGGCGGACTGGTCCGGCCCCCCTGTCAACGCGAGCCACCTGGCGTTCGGTTACGGTGCCGACCAGAATGGCACTTTCGTCATTTACGGCTATCTCTTCGATGCCCGCCAGCCGATTACCGGCGCGCAGATGATGGCCAAACGCTATTTCGACTCCATGGACGATAACGGCGCGCGTAAGGCCGCCCACGAGTACGCGTGCGACATCACCGTGACCTTCGGATTTGCTTGCCTCGCCGGCAGCAAGATCTATTTCGTCTCCAATCGGACGGGCAATAAAGAAATCTGGGTGATGGATTACGACGGAACGAATCAGCATCAGTTGTCGCATAATCGAGGCATCAACATCATGCCGGGTGTCTCGCCTGACGGTACCCTGCTGGCCTTTACCAGCTTCCGCACGGGACGTCCTCAGATCGACATTCTCGAGACGGCTACCGGACGCCTGCGAGGCTTCTTTAACCCCAGCGCATCGATTAACGCGACTCCAGCCTTCACTCCCGACGGCAAGTTCCTCTATTTTTCATCGACAGTCGGAGGCGGACCTGAACAAATTGTCCGCTCGACCATCACCGGCTCCGGCCTCACTCGCATCTCTCATTCCAACTTCATCGAGACCGAGCCGAAAGTGAACCCGAAGAATCCCAGCCAGCTGGTATTCGTTTCCGGCCGGACCGGGCCACAGCAGATTTTTCAAATGAATTCAGATGGTTTGGACGTCAGGCGGCTGACCGACGGTACCGGCGAAGCCTCCAACCCGTCATGGCATCCCGACGGACAGCATATTCTCTTTTCCTGGACTCGCGGTTATGCTAAAGGAGACTGGAATGTTTTCTTAATGGACGTCGCGTCCCAACGCTATGACCAGCTCACCCATAGCGAAGGGCGCAATGAAAATCCAGTGTGGGCGCCGGATGGCCGGCACCTGGTATTCATGTCCACCCGCGGCGGTTCGCATCAAATCTGGTCCATGCTGGCGGATGGCACGGCAGTAACACGGCTTACTAATCAAGGTGAAAACTGGCAACCAGTTTGGAGTAAGTAATTTCATACTAAGTCTGGAGAGAATTTGATGCTGAAAATGAATTCCCGCGGGGTACTCGGCGCGATGGTGCTGTTGGCAGCGCTGGGCGTGGGATGCAAGAAGAATGCGCCTCTTCCGCCTCCTCCCTCGGCTCCTGTGCCGACGACGGGCGGAAATACGAATCCCAACGAAGGCATGGGGCGTCCGACCATCGTAGCCTTCACGGTCGAGCCCACCACGGTCGAGCGAGGTCAATCGGCGACGCTGAAGTGGTCCGTGACCAATGCCACTTCAGTGATTATCGATCACGGAATCGGAGCCGTGGATGTTAGCGGACAACGGACCGTCGTACCCGCCGACTCCACTACCTACACGTTAACGGCTCGCAGTGAAAACGGTAGCGCCGCCGCCACCGCGACCGTCAATGTCACCGTCCCCGGGGAAGCGCCCGAAAAAGGACCGCGCACCCACGAAGACTTTGGGCAGCAGATCGGGCATCTGCAAGACGCCTACTTCGATTACGACAAGAACGATATCCGCGGCGATGCTCAGGCTGCCCTGACTGCCGATGCAGCGACGTTGAAGCAGATCTTCGCGGACTTTCCTTCCGCCACCATTATCGTCGAAGGACACTGTGACGAGCGTGGTTCAGCGGAATATAACCTCGGGCTTGGGGATCGCCGGGCGTCGGCGGCCAGAGACTTCCTGGTGCAACTCGGTGTGCCGGCCGACAAGCTCAAGACCGTCAGCTACGGGAAAGAGCGGCCGAAGTGTACTGAAGCGACGGAAGATTGTTATCAACAGAATCGCCGGGCCCATTTCTCGGCCGGCCAGTAACACAGACTTCAGTTTGTGCATTTTGTCTGTGAGAATGATAGAGGCGGGTTCCTGAACGGGTCCCGCCTCTCGGGAATAGAACAGCCGTCAGGCTGGGTGTACGTGAGGGGACACAAATGAAATTCAGGGGCGCCATAACCGCTTTTCTACTACTCGTTCCGGCCGCGACTTTCGCGGCCAATAAAGACATGGAGGTACTGCAGCGCGACGTAGCCCTGATGCAGGAAGACATCCGCACCTTGCAGCGGTCGTTCGACCAGCAGATGGCGATCGTAAAAACACTCGCCCAGCAAGCCGTCGACAACTCGACTCGCCTGTCCACCTCGATGGGAGTCATGCAGACCAACACCCCTGCTGAAATTAAAAGGGAGGTTAATTCGGCCCTCGCGCCGGTGGCCGGCTTGAACACGCGGATCGATCAGGTCTCAAATCAGGTGCAATCGCTAGCTGATGCCATGCAGGCCCTCAACGCGTCCATGCAGCAACTCCACACACAACTCGCCGATCTGAAGAATGTAGTCGCCGCTATCCAGGCCCCGGCTCCGCCTCCGCCCAGCACCGACCCCAATGCAACTCCTGGCCTAGGAACTTCCGTGGCGCCTCAAGTGCCTCTCGGAACGCTCTACGATAATGCTTTACGCGACATGAATGGCGGCAAGCCTGACCTGGCGCTCTCCGAGTGGAGCAACTGCGTGAAGTGGTATCCGCAAGAACCGCAGGCCGCTACTTGCCAGTTCTATATCGGCAGCATTCACGCGTCCAAAGGCGATTTCGAACAAGCCGTCAAGGATTATGACGCCGTCTTGGAGCAGTATCCCAAAGGCGACCGCACCGCTGATGCCTTCTACTACAAGGGCCTCGCTCTGGTGAAGATGGGGCGCAGCCGGGACGCCCGCAAGGAGTTCCTCTCGGTCATCCAACAGTATCCTCACTCCGCGGCAGCCGACCGCGCCAGGGAGCAGATGAAGGTCCTGGGTTTTAATACTCCGGCGGCGAAGAAGAGATGACCAACCCTTCTTCGCTGACGGGTTCCGAACCTGGCGCTCCGGCTCCGTCCTACAACTCCTTCCTTGACTACAACCTTCTGCAGCCGGAATGGAGCGAGGGCCAGGTGATCGACGCTTGTGAGAACGCCGCGAAACTGGGCATTGAGTGCGTCATCGTGCGACCCTGCGACGTGGACGCGGCCGTCCGGACAGGAGTTCGGGTGGGCAGCGTCTGCGGCTGGCCTTTCGGGGACCAGACCACCGGCGTCAAGCTATACGAAGCCCGCGACCTGCTGCGCCGCGGAGCCAAGGAGATCGACTTCGTCCTCAATCCCTCGCGCCTGCTCTCACGCCAGTTTCAATACATCGAGATGGAGCTGCTGCAAGCTGTCGAAGCCTGTCACAAAGAACACGCGAAGATTAAGATTGTGTTTCCATCCGGGGTTCTGAATTACGAGACCAAGCTTGTCGGCGCCCGCATCTGCTCCCGGGTCGGCCCAGACTTTGCGGTGGTCGCAAGTGAAGCGGATGTCACGGCGCTGCGCCCCCATTTCGCCGAAGACATCGGACTGAAGTACGCAATGGTTTCGTCCCGCGCGGAACTGGAGAAACTCTACGCCGCCGGCTGCACCCGATTTGGCTGCGAAAATCCCGAAGAGCTTCTTGCCGCGCCTCAAGCATCTCCGCCCGCCTCTTAGCCTTTTTGGGGATGGTCCCCCCGGACCGCGGACGACTTGGAACGTCGCCGAAGCCCGGCGTGAGACCACTCCGACGCGCAAACGCCTCTCCAACAACGGTCTCTGGCAATGGCAACCGGCCGCCGCATCGCCCTCCATATCGAATATCTGAACTCCTGTGCGGCCGTTTACCTGGATGGCAAACCCGCCGGGAGCGCTAACACAACATCCGATATCATGAATGAGATCTGATGCTGACCATCCGGCAGGCACAACTCGCGGTGCTCTCCCAGTTGGAAGTGCGGAAGTTTGAGGATTGGATGGTCAGCCATCTGCATAAGTTTTTTCCCAAGCAGTGCGCCACTCTGGGTGAACGGCAGCTTCGCGAATGGATCCAACACGGCATCCGGCGAGCCGCCTATTACGGATTGAGGGCGAAAAATGATGTGTGCAAATACATCGATCTGATGATCGTCTTCGGGCAGGACTTCGATACGGACAAGCGCAACCGTTGGGCCAGTGAGATTCTCGGCAGACGAGGAGATCCCGGCGCAAAGATGCAGGTGCTGTTCACGGCAGCCAAGCTCCGCCTGAAGGGCCGATAGCTCTTTTCATGTCCCCGAATCCCACGCCGCCTCCAACATCTCAGTCCCAGGCTCTCGACGCCGCGGGTAACGACGCGGATGCAAATGCGGGCCAGGGGAATGTCGGTGATCCGGTGGCTCCGTGCCCCGGGGCGGCGCCTTCGCCGACTCCATCACCAACACCGGCTCCGGCTCCGACCCCAGCACCAACACCGGCTCCACCCCGACTCCAGCTCCGACCCCTACACCCAAACCGACGCCGGCTCCGACTCCTACACCGGCTCCGACCCCTACACCGGCTCCGGCTCCGACCCCTACACCGACGCCGGCTCCGACCCCCACGCCGACTCCTACACCGACTCCGACACCGACTCCGACTCCACACCGACTCCGACTCCTACGCCGACTCCGACACCGACTCCGACACCGACTCCGACACCGACACCGACTCCCGTTCCCATGGCCTCTCTTTGGGTGCGACTCGCCCAGACGATCGCTCAGGCCCGGGCCGAAACCGGAAAGCTTCGTTTGGTGGGCACGGTAAACAAGTACGATCAGGCGATTGTTATCGCCGACAACGCCATCGCCAACACCAACGACAACACGGTTGACGTGCATTTTGAAAGTGTCCCGACCACAGCCAGCTATACTCTGTCCTACATTGCCGCCGATGGAACGGAATCGCTCATTCTCCCGAGCACTCCCTACGAGAAGTTGGAGGACGATTCCGCGGCGTCCCAGCCAAGCGGTACGCCCGCGCCGGGGCCAGCGCCCACATCATAGCTGCAGTATTCAATCCCTGGGTCGGACCTCGCCCTTTGTGATAGACCCGGATGCGCAGCAGCCGCTAAGCCATGACGCGAATCTCTAACTTAGGACACTAGCCTAAGGAATCTCCGACGCGGAATTGGAAGATATCGCTTTAACGTTGTTAAAGACCGGGGTTGTGAGCACGGGCGTTCCGGAGCCCTGACCGTTGCCGACCGCACCGATCGATGGATTGCTGCTCTGTGGTGTGCACCTGCTGCCTGTTGGCTTGCTCACGTCCACGGCCACCGTCAGATTCAATGACCAGTCGAAATTCCGCAGAAAAACGAACGCGCTATTGTGATGCTCGTTGTCCCACTCTTCGTTCTCGACGACCAGCCAGGCGGTGAATTCATTGGCAAGAGTAGCATTCCGCAGGCGCTTATCGGGGGGCGGATTTGTGGTCGGGTCCGTCCACTGAATTACCAGACTTGGGCTGTCAAAGTGTGGCGCGGTTGCCGGAGAATTATTTCCCGAAAAGTTCTGCGAGACCGAATAGAAAGGCGCCAGCGTCGAAGCCCCAGCCCCCTGCGTGATCGCGTCCCGGATGGGCATGTCCGCCGCGACCTGACCCGCGGTCTGGCTCCAGCGCATGGTCCGCGAGTTGGTGCGCATGGTCTGCAGCCAGCCGAGCCGATAGTTCGCAGCGCAGCTATCCGGGCGGGTACACGAAGCATCCACCTGAATTTGCACCGACGGATTCGTACTCATGATGTTGGACGAACCGGAGAATCCACCCAGCGTGAGAAGCGCATCGGTCTCGTTCGCCGCAACCGGGGCGGACGAGACGCTCAGGCCCGTGACGTTGAAATTTACGGCATGCACATTGATAGTCTGATTGGCTGTTCCGGTGCCTCCGTTGAAGGCGTAGTTGACCGTGACGGTGATGCTCTGGGCGGGGAGGTTGCCATTTTGATTGTCGGGCTGAAAACTCGCCAGAAACACCTGGTTGCCTGTCGTTAACGGGTTGGCGCCGGAGCTATCGACGAGCTGGCCGCCTGTGGTAGTCCAGGTGAAAGTCCCGCCTGCGGGCGTTGCAGTTGCATCCATTTCAAAGGGGTGCCCCGGACACGCGACCGCGACTGGAAGCGTTAGGGTGACCGTGATAATGCTGAGTTGCAGCAGGACGGTCGCCTGAGGCGCGGAAGTGCCGGCGCCCGGTGCGACCGAGACGCTGTTATTCGTCGCAGTGCTGCAATTTGTCTTGGTGGCGGTAACGGTATAGACATCGGGATCGATGTCGGTAAATACGACCTGGCCGTTCACATCGGTGGTCCCGGTTTGGGTTCCAGACGGAGATTGGGCGGTCACGGTCGCTCCTTCGATGGCAGTACCTTGCGAGTCGGTTTCCACCGTAACTTGCAAAGTTCCCTTCGGCATGGGAGGAGCACCGCCGGGAAGACTCTCAAGAAAGATGAACTTGCCTACGCGTGAATCACCGCCCAACGGATTCGTCGGCGTATACGGACCCTGGCTATTCGGAGGAGGCATGGGTTAATGGCGAACGGATGCGACCCTTTCATGATCTCATCCATAATACGGAGTGCAAGTGCCCGATCTATCCATCGTCCTTCCCGCCTATAACGAAGGGGTCCGGCTGCGGCAAACGCTTGTAGCGATTCGCGACACCGTGACTCTCTCTTGCCAGATCATCGTCGTGAATGACGGTTCGACGGACTCCTGCTGCGAAGACCTCGATTTCGACGGTTTAACGCTGCTGAATCTGCCAAAGCGCCAGGGCGTCGCGCAGGCCCGGAATCTTGGCGCGGCACAAGCCAATGCTCCGGTGCTCATCACCATGGACGCGCACTGTGTGCCTCGTGCGGGCTGGCTCGAATGCCTGCTGGAACAGCTTGCGCGAGCCGGGTACGGGCATCGTCGCTCCCCAGATCAGCAGTATCGAATTCCCTTCGGCCACCACGTTCGGCCTCACGCTCCGCGATCGCGAACTGGGCGTCGAATGGCTGCAGCGCCGATCGAACAAGCCTTACCCTGTCCCGCTCGCTGGCTGTGCGTGCCTGGTGATGACTCGCGAGTTCTTCGAAGCGGCCGGCCGTTTCGACGAATTGCGCAGCTACGGTATGGAGGACGTAGAGCTTTGTATCCGGTGCTGGCTTCTCGGCTATTCTGTGATCATGGTTCCGGAGGCGGAAGTGGCGCATTGGTTTAAGAAAGAGCCGTTTCCCGTGGGCTGGCACGACTATCTGTACAATCGCCTGCGCACCGCCGTGCTGCATTTCGACGGGGAGCCCCTGCAGCGGGTTCTCGCGACGCTCCAGGCCAAACCCAATTTCAACGATGCGATCGCCAGCCTGCTGGTGAGCGATATCTGGACGCGCCGTGAATTCGTGCGCGCCCACCGGAAGCGCGATGCAGAATGGTTCTGCCGTGAATTCAAGATCGCCCTATGAACAGCGTCAGCGTCATCGTCATCAGCTTGAACGAGGGTGAATCGCTGCGCCGGACCGTCGACAATCTGCTGGCGACCCTGCCGCCTTCATCGGAAATTGTCGTGGTGGACGACCGGTCCACCGACCAGAGCACCGCGTTCCTGAACGCCGGCTACGCGAACGTCACGCTTTTGCGACCGGAGGTGCGGCTGGGCGTCTCCGGAGCGCGAAACTTCGGAGCGGCTCATGCGACAGGCGATGTCCTGGTCTTCAGCGATGCGCATGTCTTGACGCCGCCGGGGTGGGTCGAAGACCTGCTGGAAGTCCTGGCGCGCCCTGAGGTGGGCATGGTCGCCCCGGCGATCAGCAACGGTGCAGCCGGAAGCAGCGGCTATGGACAAAAATGGAGCGATGCCAGCCTCTCGGTCGAATGGCTTGGCAGGCGAGGGATTGGTCCTTATCCGGTACCGTTGCTCTGCGGATGTTTCCTGGCGCTACGGCGCGAAGTCTTCTTGAAAATCGGCGGCTTCGACGCGGGCCTGGTGTTATGGGGCGCCGAAGACTCCGAGTTGAGTATCCGGTTGTGGCTCGCGGGCTATGAATGCTGGGTCGTGCCGGGCGTCGACGTGCAGCATGCCTTCCGCGCGCGGTTCCCATATGAGGTTAAATGGGAACCCGTGCTGCACAACCGCTTTCGCCTCGCGACCCTCCACTTCGGACCACGACGGCTGCATCGCGTGGTGGACCGGCTGAAGCGGTACGACGAATTTGCCGCGGCGAGCGTGCGCCTGCTCACTGGAGACGTGGCCGCCAGGAGCATCGAGATGCGTGGACAGCGGCGACACGATGACGACTGGTTCTTCGGACGCTTCGACAAAGAACTCCAGTGCGAACTCTCCGAATTGGCAACGACGAGCCGGGTCACGGTGAGCGCGCCGCGGAATCCGTGCGTCAGCGCTTGCCTGGTGTCGTGGAAGAGACCTCAAAATGTGGGGATTATCGTGCAGGCCCTGCGCCAGGCGGAATGCATCGACGAGATCCTTATTTGGAATAACAATCCCGGCGTGAAGCTGGAGTTCGCGGAAAAGAACACGCGCGTCATCGAGTCCGGCGAAAACCAGAGTTGCTACGGCCGGTTTCTGTGCGCGGCGCAGGCCCGCAATCCGGTGGTGTACGTCCAGGATGACGATACGCTCAATCATGATATCGCCGGTTTGTACGAGCATTATCTTCGCGATCCCACGCGGATTGCGCACGTACTCGCTCCGACTCACTGGCCCCAGCGCGAGCGGCGTATCTATGGCGACGCGCACGCGGCGCTGGTGGGCTGGGGCGCGTTCTTCCGCAAAGAATGGTTGGGCGTGCTGGACGAGCTCCCTCTGTACGTGCGCGAGGATCCGCTTTTCCGCCGCGAAGCCGACACGTTCTTCACGATGCTCCTGCAGCGTAAGCACAACGCGATACTCGGCCAGATTACGCACCTCGACGACCACTCCACCCCGGGGATCGCTTTATGGCGCGATGCGCGTCACCAGCAACTCGCGGCGCTCGCCATCAGCCGGACGCTGAAGCTGCTGCGGCTTCGCCAGGGCGGCCCGCTTCCCTGGAACGTCGTCATTCCCTGCCACAATTACGGACGCTATCTGGCTGAGGCCGTGGAATCCGTGCTGGCAAATGACGCCGATTACGAGATCCACATTGTGGATGATGCATCAAACGACAAGACTTCCGAAGTGGCCGCGGGCTTTGCCCGGCAGTATCCCCACGTTAAATGCCTTCGCAATGACGAGAAGCGGGGTCCCGGGCATTCGCGCAATCGTGGGATCCATGCCGCGGAGAGCAGCTTTGTGACGCTGCTCGATGCCGACGACAAGATGGGTCCGAATTATTTGTATCAAGCTGCGAAAAGTCTGCAAAACGGGTGTGACGTGGTGAATCCCGACGCGAATCTTTTTGGGGTCATCGATGACCGCTGGGTGGTTCCGGAGTGGACTACGCTGCGCATGTTGCTCGAGCGCAACTCTGTGCATTACTGCTCGGCCTTCCGGCGCGAGCTATGGGCGCAGGTCGGAGGCATTGACGAAGCCATGCCCTGCTGGATGGATTACGAATTCTGGATCCGGGTGGCCGCGGTTGGCGCACGAATCAAGGGGTTGCACGGCGAGCACTTTTTCTATCGTCAACACGGCGGGGCGCTGACAGAGACCGCGAATACCATGCGGCGCGAACTGAAGACCTATCTGCACACCAAACACGCCCGTCTGTTCGAGAGCCTGGGCGTTACCGCCCTGGTGTGACAGAGTTCGGTTTTTGCTGGGCGTCCGCCCACATTCCTGAAAGAATGGCGAAAACGATACGGCACGGCCACGCTCGTCGAGGCACACAGACTCCCTGAGCTGATTTCTATTCCGTTGAGCATGTCAGCGAGCGCCGTTCCTCGAGCAGACCTCCGTGATATCCTTGGTCGTCAGAATGGCAAAGAAAAAGGAAACACAAGAATCGCCCGACGGAGTTCTCGCCTCGGCGGCAAAGAGCATCGGGGCAGCCGCCGGCACCATAGCGGCGGCAGTGGGTGTGACAGCGCCAAAGCCTATGACTCCACCCAAGCCCAAGGTGCCGAAACTTAAGAAGAAGAATAAGTCCCGGTTGCCGCGGCGAGAGAAGAAGGCGGCGGCGAAGGAGAAAATCTCAAAGTCAGCCTAGTCTGTGGCTTTGCTCCACGATCGCAGCGGCTGCGCATTTTTGACGAGCTTGCCGCCTTGGAAGCGGAACTCCAGCGCGTGATCCAGGTCCTTCTGTTCCTCGGTCCAGAAACATTCGATAGGACCGAAGACGGTACGCAGTTCCTCCGCATTGCAGGTCGGAAGGTAGGGGCGAAGGACGCGCGGATCGTAGTACCGGAACGCCATCCGCCGGCCTTGGGGATCTCGCACGATAAGAAACTCGCGGAGGTGACGCCGCAACTTGACCAGGCTCGTTCCACTCCTGAGGAAGACGCCCCAGCTGTTTCCCCAACTCAGTTCTATCAAGCGTTGGGTCTCCGGATTGTCGTGTTCGAGCTGCAGCAGATAAGGCGCAGCCATCTCGAGCGCGGGTGCGAGATACCCGCTGTACAGGCAGCTGTATTCCAGGTGGCAGCCCAACAGGAAACGGAAGATGCGCTGCTGGTCGCGCGCACAGTCAACGATCATCCACACGTCGCGTGTGAAGCCATTCGGCCAGAGTAAGGCTTCGATCGCTTGATAGCGGTTCATCAACTCTTGCTGCACTCCTGGCAAAAAGGTGTTCCCGCCGCAGCCGCCGCGACCAATGCCGACGCTTGCGCCGTCGCCGAGGCATTCGGCCCGAAGGTAGGCGGATCGCTGGCCGGAGGCGGAGCAGGGGGCGGTGCAGTGCGAGGCGCGCGTTCGGACAAGGGGAAGGCCGGTGCCGGCCCTGCTGCCGCCGCTGCCGGGGTTCCCGAATTGGCCCGTTGTTCCCGGCCGATCACTACGATCCGGCGTGAATAGAGGAGAATCGCAAGCCGCTCGAGCACCTGATCGTCGGTGAGCCGGGAATCCGCCGTGTCTTCGGAGTACTGAGTGACCAACTCTCTCAGTTTGATCACCAGGTCCGGGTCGGGGAATCCGAGATGCCTCAGCCAGTTCGCCGCTTCGCGCGTTGAGCCAAACCGCAGTTCCCGCCCTTCCTGAAATTCAAAAGTCTGAAAGCCGGATCGAAGGATCATTTCGCCTGTCTTGAGAAGGATAACACCGCGTCCACCAGGCTCCGATGCCCGGATTGGAGGTGGGTGCACGAGATAGAAGTGGCCGAATCGAAACCAAATCGGATTGCGGGACGATAAGACGATGCCGACGCGCACGCATCCTGCCCGTACAGTCGCAGGCCATCATGCAGCCTCGCCGCGATTACCGCAACTATATTTTTGAGACAAACCAGAAGTAAATCGCACTCCTCTAATTAGGATAAGAGTAGAGTTGGATTGCGGTATGCCGAAAGTACATCAATTTCACGTTTCGCCGTGTCTTTCCGAGCGTCTCTGTTGCCTCAACGATCTCTCGTTGAACCTTCGCTGGTCGTGGGACCACCCGACCATCGAGCTGTTTCGCCGGCTCGATAGCGACCTCTGGGAGCAGACCAATCACAATCCGTGGCTCATGCTGGGCAGGATCGACCAAAAGCGGCTCGCCGAAGCCGAAGCGGACGAAGCTTTTCTCGCGCACATGGATCGTGTCTGGGCGAGTCTACACGAATATCTGCAGGGCGCGGGGTGGTTTCGCCGCGCACATCCCGAAGCCGGTGACCTTCGGATCGCCTACTTCTCGGCCGAATTCGGCCTTACCGAATGCATCCCGAACTACGCCGGCGGTCTCGGCATCCTGGCCGGCGACCACTTGAAATCCGCCAGCGACCTCGGACTGCCACTGACCGGAATCGGCCTCCTCTATCAGGGAGGTTACTTCCGGCAATACCTCAACGCCGATGGCTGGCAGCAGGAAACTTATCCGATTAACGACTTCCATAACCTTCCACTGGAACCCGTTAAAAATGATTCCGGCGAGCCGGTCTTCGTCGGGGTAGATTTTCCCGGCAGAAAAGTCGCCGCTCAAATCTGGAGGGTACAGGTCGGCCGGATTCCTCTCTACCTTCTCGATACCAACATTGCCCAGAACACTCCGGAAGACCGCAAAATTACGGGCACTCTCTACGGTGGAGATCGCGAATTGCGGATTCAGCAGGAGATCGTCCTGGGAATCGGCGGCATGCGCGCCCTGCACGCGCTGGGCATCCTCCCGACCGTGTGCCACATGAACGAAGGACACTCCGCTTTCCTCGGTCTGGAGCGCGCCCGCATGTCCGTCGAGGAACTGAAGATCTGCTACTACGAGGCGCGGCAACTCACCGCCGCAGGCAACGTTTTCACCACTCACACGCCCGTCCCCGCCGGCTTCGACCGTTTCGATCCCGGTCTGATGGACCACTATTTTCGCGCCTACGCGCAACAGCTTGGAATCTCTTTCGACGAGCTGATGCGCTACGGACGCGATAATCCCAACGATCCCGGCTCCCAGTTCAATATGGCGAACCTGGCGGCGCGGCATAGTTCCTCCGCGAATGGCGTGAGCCGATTGCATGGTGAAGTCACGCGCCAGATGGCCCATCCGGTTTGGGCAGGCTACCCGCTGGACGAAGTCCCCATCGGCTATGTGACCAACGGCATCCACACGCCCACCTGGATTTCAGCCGAAATGAGCGCGCTACTCGACCGCTATCTGGGTCCCAAATGGTCCGAGGATCCGGCGAACCACGATGTCTGGGACCGCATCGACCGCATTCCCGACCACGAGCTTTGGCGAGTCCACCAGATTCGCCGTGAGCGCCTGGTAAATTACGCGCGAGCGAGGCTGGCTAAGCAGATCAGCAATCGCGGCGGATCGAACTCCGAGATTGCCGCGGCCAATAGCGTGCTCGATCCCGACGTCCTGACCATCGGCTTCGCGCGCCGCTTTGCCACTTATAAACGAGCGACCTTGATCCTGCGAGATGTCGAGAGGCTGAAAACAATACTGGCCGATTCCAAACGTCCGGTGCAGCTTCTGTTCGCCGGCAAGTCGCACCCGCATGACGGCTTCGGCAAGGAACTCATCCGTGAGATCGTCCATTTTGCGCAAGATCCGCAAGTGCGGCGCAACGTCGTGTTCCTGGAAGACTACGATATGTCCGTCGCGCGGTATCTGGTCCAGGGTTGCGATGTCTGGCTCAACACGCCGCGCAGGCCCAACGAAGCGAGTGGCACCAGTGGTATGAAGTTGCTTCCCAATGGCGGCCTGAACATTTCGGTTCTGGACGGTTGGTGGGACGAAGCATTCGACGGCGAAGTGGGTTGGGGTATCGGGCGCGGCGAAGTCTATACCGACGAAGCGTATCAGGATCGAGTGGAGTCCGAAGCGCTTTATAACCTGCTCGAAAAGGAAGTCGCACCGCTATTTTACGACCGCGACAGCGAAGACGTTCCGCGCGGCTGGGTGACAAAAATGAAGGCGTCCATGAAGCGGCTGACGCCCGTTTTCAACACTAACCGCATGGTAGCCGAATACGCCGAGAGGTTTTATCTTCCCGCCAGTTCCCGGCATCTCCGCCTCAGAGCCGATCATGCGGCCCGGGTTCATCCCCTGGTCGAGTGGCGAAAGAGAGTGCGGGATCACGGCGCCGGGGCGAAGATCGTGAACGTGGACTGCCAGTCGAAGCCGGAACTGTTTGTCGGCGCGAAGTTGAAAGTTACGGCGCGGGTATTTCTCGGCGGCCTTTCGCCATCGGATGTTCGGCTACAGCTTTACTGCGGCGGTGTCGATCCGGCAGGACAGATCGCACATGGCCGCGCGCTCGATATGACCTACTGCTGTCAGGTTGAAAACGATCATCGATATCAGGCCGAGCTCGAATGCCGGGATAGCGGATCACGCGGCTTTGCGGTTCGAATTATAGCCTTCCACGAAGATGCGATCATCCCGTATGAACAGCCTTGGGTGGCGTGGCAGGAGTAAGCCGATCAGCTCGCTCCCGTTCGAGTAGTGTTATTGTTGTGTTCTCTCGATCGCTATGTCCGCAACGATGACAAGCTTAGGTTCCGGCGGAGTTACACTCCTCGTGTTAGCCCTTCTCTGCTGGCTGATACAGGCCGCCATCTTGTCCAGCGTGGCCGGTCAACCGGTGCACGGAGATGCCGTATTGGGCCAGGGCTTAGCCTGGATGGCGGCCATGGTGCTGGCCGGATTTACCTGGCTCTGGCTTGGCGGCTTACTTCTGAAAGCCGGCGTCGAAGACCGCATGCCCGCTGCGGCAGATCTGCCGGCCACGCTCCTCTATCTTCTTTCCGCCGCGGCCGTCTCCGCGGCATTCTTCCTGCTACAGGATTCCACCCGCGCGTGGCCCGCCATCACCCCGGTCCTGCTCCCGCCCATAATTGCGGTTTATGTTTTTGCCCTGTACCATCCATCCTGGCAGTCATCTTTCGCCGCGCCGAACGGAAGCCGCACTGTGTGGACTGCGGTTCTGATTCTCGCGCTCTCTCCATGGCCGGCCCTCTACCAACAGTTAGTTGGCGACCACACGGCCCGCATCGAACAAACCAAGGCCAGGGATGAGTATAGAATTCGCGAGGGCAAACGCAATCGCGCCAGGAACCTGGACAAACTCCACACAATGACGCCGGAGATGCCACTGACGGACTGGTATCCGCTACTCGACGAGGAAGGTGGTGTCTCGGTGGAGGCGTTCGAAGCCCTGGGTCACGTGGAACGCCGCCAGGCCGACATTGAATTCCTGCTGTCCCATGGCGTCTCGAAAGCCATGATGCTGCTTCCTCAACTCAACCTGAAAGCTACGCAGGAACTCTGTGAAGCCGCCCGGATCTTCATGCTCAAAAGCGCCAAGTCCTCACGCATCCGACCCAAGCAGGACCCGGTGGAGTACAGAGGCGAAGGAGGCGACGTCGAGCAATCTGCTGACGGCATTCGCTGGCTTCAGGCACATGGATGCAACTGTGACGAAGGAATTGCCGCACTGGAGGCGTCGGTCCGGTCCCACCTCGATTCGAGAGACCGGCAGGTTGCGCTTGCCACACTCGCCGCACTGAAGGAGCCCGCGAGGCAATGATACCCATACCCAAAACAATGGGGAATTCAGAGCCTGTGTTCCTGGTGCTACTCGTAGTCAACTGGCTCCTGATGCTTGGAACCATGACCACGTGGATCGGCAGGGCTCCGGTCACGGGCCGCGAGACCGATCGCATGATCTCCCAGGCTTACTCAGGCGGCTTCGCTCTGCTCGTCTGGATCTTCCTCGCTGCGCTGCTTCTCATCGCGTGCTCCAAGGAGGTCATGCCTCCGGAGGCAGGCCTGGTAGCTTGGTTCGCACATCCGATTTCCTGTGTCGCCGCGCTGGCGGCCATCGCCGTCTCATTCAAACCCGAACGCTACTGGCCCGCGGTCATCCCAACCCTTCTGCCTGTGTTAATCGCCGGGTACGTGCTCTATGCCTTCATCCCATCCGTTCAAACCATCCCTGTCCTGAGGGCCGGATTCGGCATGTGGGCAATCGTCATGGCGCTGTCGTTAACGGTGGTGCCTCCAACCTTCGCCTTACTATTTCCTCCCGGATCACGCGGCTCCATTGAGGCGAAGCCCGGCCCGGAACTGGACCGGTTCCACGACCGTCAGCGCGAGCAATACCGTGCTGAGGTGCTAGAGAAGCTGCGGCAGATGGACGACGAAACCCGGCTCTACGAGCTTTCCAATATGGTCCGCGCGGATAATCCCGCACTCCAGGAAGTGATGGAAGTCATGCGCAAGCTTCCCAACCGGCAAGCCGACGCGATCCAGATGCTCGAATCGCAAAATTCGGAAATTCTTCACTTCACCGCCGACATCGATCTTCAGCCGACACCGGAACTATGCACGGCTGCGCGCGGCTACTTACATCAAGCGGTGCTGCATCGCCTGGCCGACCCGGTGACCGACCCTAAAACTTTTGTCGGCATAGAATTCACAGAGGGCATCAATGGGATCCGTTGGATCTCCAGGAACTGTGGCTGCAAGGCGGAACTCGCCGAGATGGAAGCCTACGCGCGCAGGCAACAACAGGACGCTCCGGAAGTACGGGATTTCCTTTCGGCGCTAACCGGAATCATGGAAGAGAAGTAGGTCTGCGTACCCCGCATCTACTTCAGATATCGATCCAGATCCGGAAACAGCCGCGTATGAATGACGGGATCCTCCAGATTCTCTTTCGTAACCACCACCGCCGGCAGGCTCTGGATCCTCACGACCATGCCGCCGTTCAGCTTACTCACTGCGGCCTTCACGGTCTTGTACCCCATGTCGAAGGGGTTCTGCGTGACTAGCGAATCGATCACGCCATCTTTCAATCCCGCAATCAGCGCCGGACTCGAGTCGAATCCCACGAGCTTCACTTTGCTCTTTGCGCTGGTGATCGCCCTTGCAGCCCCGACTGTGCTCGATTCATTTGAACCGAACATCGCGTCCAAATCGGGGAGAGCGGTCAGCATATTCTCCGCTACTGTCATCGACTTGGCGACATCCGCCATGCCGTAGCGTTTATCGACGATCCGGATGTCCGGATAGGCTTGCTTGATCCGGTCCTCGAAGCCTTGTTCCCGCGCCATGGTGGACGCCGAACCCGGCTGGCAAGCGACTTCGGCGATCTTGCCCTTGCCGTGCAGAATCGTGCCCATACGGTCCGCGCCTAGCTGTCCGGCCGCATAGTTATCGGTCGCGATCTGCGCGACGAAATTCTTGCTATCCACGGGCGAATCCCAAATGATCACCGGGATTCCCGCCGCCGCCGCGCGATCGACCGAGTTGGCCAGCGCCTTACGATCGATGGGAGCCAGCGCGATCGCGTCCACATGCCGGTTGATCATGTTTTCCACGATCTCCAGTTCCCCGCTGAAATCGGATTCCGTGGCAGGACCGTTCCAGATGATATCGACATTCTCTTCCTGTGCGGCCTTAATCGCGCCGGCATGCGCCGACACCCAGTAGACATGGGACCGACCCATCGGGATCACCGCGATCTGCTTCTTAGTCGTCCGGTTGCAGGAGATAAGCCAGAAAGTCGATGCGGACAGGGCAAGAACGACCGGCAGCAGTTTCATCCGCGAACACTCGCCGCCGGGATCTTCTTCACCAGGTCACCCAGCTCGAGCACGCTTTCCGCGCCGATCGTGAAGGCGTCGATCTGGTTGTGCGCCAAGGCAAATTGCAGGCACTCGTCAGGCTTGGAGCGCAACCGCCCCGCGCCGAAAATCTTCATCCCGATAATGCCCTTCCCGGAAGCTTTCATATCCGCCAGAAGATTGAGGATGGTTTGCGGATCGGCATCCATGGCAATTTTGGCCGGATTGATGCGCGCCAGGTCGACCTCGCACCACGGAGTTTTCAGCGCAGCCTGCATTGCCTCGAAACTGTGGCAGGACGTGCCGTGCGTCCTGACCACCCCTTTCTCCTGAGCTTCCGACAGCACCTCCATGGCGCCTTTCTTCTTCTCCGGCCAATCGCCATCCGTCTGGGCATGGAGCAGCACGATATCGATGTAGTCCGTGCCGATCTCGCGTCGGAAGCGGTCGAGATCCTCGCGCATCTCCTTTGCGGTGGTCGCGTGAGTCTTGGTCATGATGGCGACGTTGTCCCGCTTCACTTCCTTCAGCGCGGCCTTCATGTGGAGGTGGGTACCGTATTGATCCGCCGAGTCCCAGAAGGTGAGCCCGTGGTCGTAGCCGAACTTGAAGAGGTCGGCCAAACCTTGAACTCCCATCTTCTTCGTCTGGTTGGAACTTCCGCCGACGCCATTCGTTCCGGTGCCCATGGCGAGGCGGCTGACTTCGACACCTCGAGGACCGAGCTTGACTCGGTCGGAGGCTTGTTTGGCCGAAGTCCCCGCAAAAAGATGATGGGGGAAATTCTGTAAGGCGGCGAGTCCGGTCGCACCCCGGAGGAAAAAGTCCCGACGGTTCATGGCAACCATGCTACGGTTCATGGCAACTATGATACGAAACCCCAGGGCACGTTCGCAGGCTCGAGTTCCGCGCTACCGGGAAGTCAGTCGCGCCGTCCGCCGCCGCCGAACAAGCGAAGCAGAATGTTGAGCGTCGCGACAAAGATATTAAAGATACCGGCGAACAACATTAAAGCCCCGGGAATCGGGCTATCGGCGTCAGGTGTGGCGAGTACGCTGCTGGTGGAGTAAACGAGGATACAGACGCCGAAAGCGCCGACTGCGAAGCTGATCAAGATTCCCAACGCACCGATGTTCAGAAATCCGTTGAGGATCATCGCGCCCATAATCGCGAAGAAGAACCCAACCATTAAGCCGCGCGGAGCCGAAAACGTCCGGCCCGAAGTCATCACGTATCCCGTAACTCCTATGAACACAAAAGCCGTGATGGCCAGCGACGCAAGGATAAGGTTGGGCGCCTGTGCAGCCGCGAAATAAAGGATCGGCGAGATGGCAATCCCTGAGATGAAGCCATCGAACGCAAGAGCCGAGATACCGAGGACCGGGTTATGGCGAACCGCAATGGCGATCCGGGGGACCGCGTTCAACAGGACAATGGCGAAAATCCATCCCAGCCAGCCAGAGAACAGGTGCACCATGGTTTCCGACGTCGCGCCGATATAACCGCCCGCGATTGCGCTAAAAACGCTGAGTCCGAGCAGCACGTAGGTTTGTTTGATGACCGCGGCACGATGCGCGCTAAGCGTAGTAGTCGCGGTGAGATTGTTCCACGGAGAGGCTTCCGGACGATAGTCGTTCATACTCTCAGTTTAGAGCCTTTTCGAATCAGCCAGCACTGCCTCAGGGCGTGGGCGGCGGACCGGTCGCGCTGAATCTTACAGTGAATCCGGGTCCAGCCAAGGTGCAATTGATCCCGGTGGCGTTCACGGGCGTGCCTTCGTTCGCCAACTGCAAGTCGACTTGATAGATTCCCAACAAACCCGGAGCGAGACCGGCGAAGAGGGTCTGGGCCGGGGCACTCTGCGGGAGAAACTGGCAGGTGAGCGCGCCCTGAATGGGAATCAATGCGCCCGCAGCCGCCGCCACGCCTGTTTGCGCGGAGCCGCTCACCGGACCCAGGCCGGTCAGATAAGCATGTAAAATTGCCCCGGGCGGCAAGGGGTTCGCCGCCAATGCGCTGAAGTCCTCGGTAAGGAATTTGGCGCCGAAGAGATTGGGACGGGCACCTGCCTGTTCGAATTCCGCGAACGCCGGGATCACGTTCACATTACTCGCCTGAAGGAAAAGAGAGGCGCTCGGCAGATTGATTTGGAATGGCCGGGAGCCGGTTCTGACCTCCCACGGAACCTGCGCGGTAATGGTCCCCCCGCTGTAGGATACAACCGGCATCGCCTGCCCGTCCATCAAGAGTTTGCCTTGCAATGAGGCGGCATCGCTCGCAACCGATGCGCTCAACCGGGTCAAAGATCCTGGAGAGAAAAGCGTCTGCAGGTTGCTCACATAGTTCACGGGCGGCAGGATTTCCGTCACCGCGACCGTCTGCCCGCTTGAAATTGTCGCCTGCACGATCCGGGCCGTCGATGTGGTGATGAACGCTATTGTACCCGAGGAATTCAGGACCCCGGCCACCATGGATTCGCCAGTAGCCAATGGAATCGGGTAGCTTTGCCCTGTCGTGATATCGCTGACTAGAGTCACCGGGACCAGCGAACCCGCCGAAAAGATATAACTCCCATACAGTACATACCGGCCAGTCGCACTCAACGAGAACAGGTTACCGGGAGGAGTGTTGGAGATGATGGTTTCATTACCGCTGGCGACATCGTGCGCGATCAATTGATTGAAATTCGCATAGACGATGGTGGAAGCATCGTCGCTCAGCGCCGGCGGCAGAAATGACTCGGGCGCGGCCGACGCTAATACGACCGGCGTGATGTTTCCCGCTTTCCAGATCCCCGTCGGCGTTAACAGCGAACCATCCGAGGCGATCGCTTGCGCTCCAGGCGGAGGAAGCGGCACGCTCGCCGTTTCGCCTGTCTGAAGATTCATCAGCGTCGCACTGCCTGGCGGGCTTGTGACACCCGGCGCCACTCCGCCTTCGTTGTCCGGTACGACCAGCAACGCCCACTGACCATTGCGGCTCAACTGCAGCGCGCCGGGCCCCAGATCCTTCGGCACAGGAGACAGCAGGAAGCTTTCTACGTTCTGCGGACCGCAGGCGAGTGAAGGACCGCAGAACAGATTCACCGTATAACCAACCACCGACCCGTCGCCCGAAACCTGGGGAGTGCCGGCTTGCGCTTGCGGGTATTTCGTCGCATCGATCTGCACCAGCAAACTCGCCTGGCCAGGCCCCACCTGAAAAATGTGTGAGGACGTTGGAGGGAATATCGGATTCTGCATACCGCTGATCACGAACGGCGTTGTGACGTACATCTGGCTCCCGTTGTCAGACGCCGCGATTGCGGTAAACTGAGCCTGCGCGACCCGTGCCGCCAGCAAGCCGATCATGACTGCGCGCATACCTTGTAAGAGACTCCGCTAGTCTGTCCGCCAAAAAGTATATCTCAGGACCAGACGGATTGGCTTGCCGGACGCTATATCGAAAAGTTACCAGGGCAGGAAAGACCCACCTGCCCTGGTGTCTTCATCCATCTATCGAGCCGCCAGAGAGGCTTGAATACTGCGATGTCCGGTCGACACAATCTCGGCTTCGCGCCGTGACCGTGGTAGTTGCGTTCCTTCGCTTCTACCCGCGTTCCAGACCTGGTACAGGAAGTAGTGGTCTGAGTACTTGTGGAAGATGAACTTGGTCTCGCGCGATGGCGCATTCAACTGCGCGTGATTGTAGATCGCCATTACGACTGACTTGCAGTCGTTCGATCGCATGCGCAGTACGCCCGACGCAACATCCGTATCAAAACGGTATGAGCCTGCCGGCAAAATCGAGTTGCCAACATGAAAGGAAAAAGGAATTTGCACTGTGATAGGCTGCTCGGCTAATGCGGAAACCGCTGCCAGCAGAACCACGGAAAGGCCATGAAACAATCGCTTCGTCATTGTAATTCTCCTCCGCCCGGGCAGCTTTTCAATCCGCCCGGTTTTCTTAATGCCACTCTGTAGGTGACATTAGGAATAACGAAAAAGCAGTACCATAACCTTTTGTAGGGGTGTCTTATTATCTGTTGCCTGGAAGGATGCCGGCGCCGGGTGTATTTCCGTTCAAGTTCCTGGCTCGTTCGACTTCTGCAAGTCGTTGCCGGGCTTCCTGTACCCAGGCGCTCGTGCGATCCACGCGCAGGTAGTGGCGCCAATCTTCAATGGCGGGGTCGTAATGATGCAGGCGCTCTTGCGCAACCGCTCGATTAAACAGTGCCACCGGATCGTCCGGTTTTATATTCAACGCACGGTTCAGAGACTCGATCGCAAGGTTGTAATCAGGCTGAGAGTTCCTGGCTTCCGCGCGTTCAAAGAAAGCCGATGCCAGGTCGGTTAGTGTCACGTAGGAATTCGGTTCGAATTCGAGCGCCTTCTGAAAGGACGCTATGGCGGAACTATAGTCGCGCTCCAGCAATTCCGCACGGCCACGGGCACTAAGCCATCGCGGGCTGCGGGGATTTTTCATCAGCTCGCGCGCGATGCGAGCTTCGCCTTCGAGAAGGGCTGTTGGGCGGTCCATGCGAGAACGTTGCGATGAGCCGCGAACCAGTCGCACCGGAGCGTAATCTGCGTTGGGCATCCGCAACTCGAAGGTTCGTTGATCCGTGTAAGCCGCTGCCAGAAGTTGATCGATGGACGGCTGACGAACATAAAAAACTAGCGCAGCGCCGCACAGGGCCGCCACGCTTGCAGCGTACGTCCAAACGGGAATTCGTGGCACCTCCAGATGTTCCCGCATCCACGCGAGTATCCCCAAGCTAGATCCAGATTTCGCGAGTTTGGCCGCCATCTGCTCCTGCCACTCGCGGTTCGAACTCCGGAGACTGAAAACAAGTTCTTCCTCTGCGCTACTCGTCTCGTCGGAAAAGTCCGCGAGCGCCTCACGAAGCAACGGTCCGCAATGGTCGCATGAAGCGGAGTGCTGCACAAGCGTCTCAGCCTCATCTCCGCGAGTCATGCCCGAGGCAAGCTTAAACCAATCGCTGTCTGGCGGACATTTGGACCTGGTGACAGGGAAGGCTTCAATTGCAACCCGGCTAGCCGGCTATTCTCTTCTACATATGCATTCAGCAAGGAGCGACAAGTATCACAGTTGTCGATATGTTGTCGCGCTTCCGGCAAGTCCTGATCCGCGGCCCCGACCGGTGACGGGCAGGAGTGGAGGAGACTGTTAAGTTCGTCCGGATTCAGGTGCGTGTCTGATTGCCTCTCCATAGCTCTTCTCATTTCTACTCAGCGAATCCCGCATTCAACTTCTTTTGCCCGATTGCGGGGTTCGGCTTTCGTGACTCCACCAATCGGGTTCGCACCAACTGCGTCAAGCGGTGAAGTGTACTCTCCACCCCTTTCACACTCAAGTCGACCGAGGGCAAGTCGGCAATTTGCTTTGCGGTAAGGCCTTGGCGATAGTAAAGCCAAAAGATGGTTTGGTCGCGTTCTCGCGTTTCCGCGGGGCACGCGACGCGCAGGCAGGTATCCACATCGTCGAGGAGCAGGTTGCGTTCGGGCGGCGATAAGCTGGCGGGATGCGGTAAACGAGCGCCGCTTCTCGCGTCCTCAATGGGCTCCGGAGGGCGGCTACCTCCTCGTTTACCGGCATAGAGTGCCCTGAAATGATCGTTGGCCACGCTTGCGGCGACGACTTTCAGAAATCCGAAAATCGCATCCGGATGGTCACTTTGGAACCCGCGCAGCAGCCGGGCACGATCGGCGCACAACTTGAGATATGTTTCCTGGGCCAGATCGTCAATTACCTGCGGAGAGGTCAAGCCCCAGCGCCGCGCGATACGAGAGACGGTAATGGCGATAATGCGATGAAAGCGCCGGACAAACTCCCGCCAGGCCGCGGCGTCGTGGCGTGCGCAGGCGTCGACCAGCTCCGCCACCGAAACGGTTGTGTAGTCCACCGCAGTGGATGGAATTGTACCATGAACCAGCCAAACTGGTGACGCCTGATCTGACATAAGAGATATGTGAACCCCGCTCAATCAATGCTGGGAAGGTTCTGCTTCCAGTAAGATTCGATTTTTGTTAACAGATCATGGAAGTAGCTTTGGATCGTGTGAACGTCATTGCCAAGGCGGCTCAAAACCAGCTCGAAGCCATCTTCTTTCGTGTGGTGATCCGGAAGCATGATCGGCAGTTCGCGCGTCAATGCGTCACGTACCTTGGAGAGCTTACACGCAATCGCATAATTCTGGGAGCCGCCAACGATCATGGCAGCCGGTCTACCGTTCTTCACCACCAGGGCTCCCGAGTCTCCGGGGTTCGCAAACTCTCCCCCGATGCCTCGAATCAGCACCATGCCATCGAAGTCAAACGTGCCAAACCGGTACGCTATGCGCACGCGAGCGTCGACCTCTTCGATGATTCCGGTAGCTTTGTCGATATCATCCACTCTCTCGACCTGGTCGCCAGGCTCTGGATCGACGATATCCGCGCAATCGACGATCCTATCGGGAAATTCGCCTGTAACCCGATCCGCGCTCTCCACCAGCCCCAATGCACAGTCCACTTCATTCGGTTGGTCCGGATCGTAGCCGGGCCCTTCCGGGCGAAGGGGAACCCAAGCCGCCAGTCTGGCGAAGATGTAGTCATTGGGATTGTCGACGAACCTCTCTGGCGGATTGAACATGATCCGCTTCAAAATGGGAACACGCCCATTCATGGCCATGACGTGGTTTGATCCGAGGGCGTACCAGACATTCCCCACCTTCACAATGGCGCCCAACGTGCCTCGCGAGGGATGCCGGGATATTCGGGGCATTGTAATCGACGCTAATGCTCGCGCCTGGCGCGATTTCGTGGTCAAACGATACGAAGCGCCGCGCTTCCACCACATCGGTGGGGAAACCTCCGGCAAGCATCTTCGGGATCCGAAAGGGCTCGTCAACAGCCTCTAGCGGAATTTTCTTCTCGACGTAAAAGCGGACACATCGCTCGTTCACCGGCTTGCCGAGCTTCATTCGTTGGCCGATACCTACGCCAATGACGTTGCGTGCCTGGCCCGGGGTCGTCTTGTATCCGGCGTCCCTGGGGCGGAGATAGTGTTTCTGGATTGCCTCTTGTCTGGCTGCTGCTTCATTGTTCGTTGGCATATTCATTTCTCCGTGATTCAAGTTAGTCGTCGTCCCCGTCGTCACCGCCGCCGCAGCCGCCTCCGCTGCAGCTTCCTAAGCCATCGAAGGCGGTGGGATCCTTCCAGAAACCATTTAGATCCCGATGCTCCTTGATGGCTCGGCCGAGCACCTGCATCCATTGCATGCGCATCACCAGGGACTGCACTTCCAGTTCATGGACGCCCGGCGGAAGCTCATCGCCGGATATTTCCCGGACCAGGTCTGCGTCGCCCATCGGCTTCCTTAACGATAGATTGATGCCTGTAAATAAGCCCAAACTCATCTGGAAGGCGTACCGGGTATGCTCCTCCTCTTCAGACCGATCGGGTTCCGACAAGATGTGCAAGTTGACAAAACCCTCGTCGAAGATCGGCTCCCAGGGATGCCGGCCAAGCCTCAGGTCCGAGTCACTTGAAAAATCGTAGGTCAAAATCTGCACGGTCGCGCTGTACCGGCCGGAACCCGTAACCACCTTGTCTTTAGAATCGCCGCCGATCCCATCGGCAGGCACGGAAAGTATGGACATCGATCGGACCGAGATAGGAAGAGGAAGATGAAGTGTGGCGTAAACTCGATTGCAGCAGCTTGGATCGGAAACGTGCACGCCCTTTAGTACGATATTCTTCGCCGGATCGAAAGGCCGCTTGACGGGCGGCTTGCCGGAATCATTCTTCACCGTCCCCTCAAGCGTGAAATCTCCCATTTCCAAGTTACCTTCCGCGAGCCATGTCCCCGCCCGATAAACGTGATCGGCGCCTATATTGGGAATGTAAACAGTGATGTCGTCTTTCACCTCGAAGATGAAGACACCGTGTAGGATTACGTTTAGCGTTCCGGGATTTCCCGGCAGGCCGCGTTGTTTCGGTTGAGGGGTTATTGTCGCGTCAGTGGCGCCCATTCTTGTTCCTTTCGCTAGGGGAATTCTTATTTGTAGCCGAAGAGCTGAAACGCCGCCCAATAATAGGGATGCGCTGTGGCCGGATTCTTTCGCAATGTCTCCGCCGCCTCCCGCAAAGCCACGGAGGGCAGAGCACCGGAGAGAACCGAACTATAAAATTGCCGCATGAAGCCGGCTGTAGCCGCCGTATCCACATTCCAGCGGCTGGCGACGACGCGGCCCGCCCCCGCATTCAGAAACGCCCGGACCAGACTCTCTGGATTGACAAAGCCGTCCCGCTCGCCGGTTCCAGTGGAACAAGCCGATAAAACCACCAACGAACAGCGGCTCCAATCCTGGCCCTGCAGCGTGGAACTTTTCAAGAGGCGCCCTCCTAAATCGGCTTCTCCGGACGGAGCGAGGAGGAGCCCGGCATCGCCTTCCGACGCGACGCTATGCCCGGCGAAGTGGAAAACCTCCGCGCCTGCGCGCGCCGATTCAAGCGCCTCCAGCGTCCCTTGCTCACCAGTGATGAACCTCGCCGTGGTAAACAGCCCCGCGACGTCCTGGGCTTCCCTGGCTGCGTCTTCAAGAGGCGGAAATACTTTCGCCAGTTCATCGCCCAGCACCGGATTGGCGATCATCACTGCGTCGCTACGGCTCGTTATCGGCGGCAGCCTGCCCCTTTCCCGATAGGCCTCGAGCCCCTTGGATATGACAATGGGAAAGCGCTCTCCCAGATAGTTCCCCGCCGGGTCCATGAGCGCTTGTAGCGGGAGGGCCGCAATGGGTCCATCCGGTTCGATGACGTGCACGCGACCCGGCTGAAGCCAATGCGCGACCGGCGCGATCAACCAGTCATAGAGCTGCCTTGCGTCTCGCCGCAAAGCTCGCGGTGACGATTTCGGGTCGGCGCATTCGCGCAGAAACCGTCCGACGACCGGGTCAAGCTGCTCGCGCTTCACGGTCAGCCGTTGGGATTTGATCTTGTTATTCGTGAGAACCCAGGCGTTGAAGGAGCTGTCGGGAAGAAGGACATAAGAGAGCACGACCTCGGAGACCGGAACCGGCAGAGGCACTGCCGTATTCAGCCGGGTCCGGGGGCCGGAGAGGTCGCCTGAACGGTACCATTCCCATTGCTTCAACGCATCGTCAGGATTGCGCGCCAGGCTGATGTATACGGCGCCCCGGTAGGCGTCTTCGCCCTTGTGCAACGGGCCGTATCGATCCGCTCCCGGGACGAGAGAAGCGAGTTCTTCTTCGTTGCGCCGGATGGCGCGCTGGAATGCGGCATTAGCACCGGCGAAATCTCCCAGCATCAGCTTGGCACGGCCCTCCGCCTGGTAGTAAGTCAATTCTGAATCGACATTCGGGAACCGCTCGTCTCTTGGCCGCAGGCTTTCGAGGCGCGTTAAAGCCATTCGAGGACTATTCTTCACCTCAGCGGCGTCTGTTTCGAGTTCTGCGCCGAATTGCTTCAGCTGTAATGACGGCGTTTGGGGGCAGCGCGCAAACAGCTCTCTGGCCCTTTTAAACTCCTGATCGGATTCAGTCTGCAGGCCAGCTGCGGAAGCGAAACTGGCCGCGAGCGCGCGAGCGTACGCTTCGAATAGATCGGAAGAGCCGGCAATCTCTGCCGCAGCGGCACGGCGAAATACGAAGGCGGAAAACCTATAATCCAGGGCGGCTGAAGCGTTGCTTAAATCATGATAAAACTGGTGACCTCTGTTGCGGGGATAGGGTGCCTGCCAATATCTGTTGAACCGATCGGTGACCTGGCGCCAGACCGCGAGTTGATTGCCAAGGTTCGTTGCATTCGCGCCCAAAAGCCCTAAAGCCCTGAGCTCCACAGTTTGATAGCCCGTTTCGCGCGCGAGTGAGAGTGCGTGCTCGTAATCGGTCCGTCCGGCGCCGCGCGTTCCCAACATCGTCCGGCAGTTCCCGCTCTCCATCAACGACTCTGCGTGGATCGATCCATAGTGAAGCCGCGCAGCGTCGTCACGCAGCGCCTCGCCGGCCGCGAGGCACGCCCTCGCCTGCGTAGCGCGAAACAAGGCATACAGCTCTTCATATCTCGCCCGCAACTCTCCCGCACTCACCCCCGCGGCCCGATATTCCAGTTCCGCCTCCCGCGCATCCATCAACGCGCCTTCCGCTTCATCGGCGAGGTTGTGCCGTCTCGCCGCCGAGAGATGAGCGGTCGCATCCCGATATCGCGCATCAGGTTTAGCCTTCAAGAGGTCTTCCAGCCAGGGATCTCCATGTTTCTCCCGGAGCAACCGGGCCAACGTTCCCACGGCCTCGCGCGTCTTGGGATCGGTGTTCGCCGCCGGCAACCAATCGATTACCGCATGGTCCAGATAGAACTCCGGATCATACGCACGATCATCCTGAGCGGCCCGCAAATACCCAGAGGCGCTGGCCAGGCTCTTAATGGCCTGGTCCCGCGCCTCCGTCCTCCGCTCGATTGCTTGTTTACGACCGCGTGCCTCCGCGGCCCATCCTCCGATGGAATCGAGCTGAAGGTAGCGGGCCCAATCCTTGCGCGCGTCATCATACAAGAACATCCGCTCGTAGACGACCGCGCGATTGAACACCGCCAATTCGAAATCCGGGTGAGAACGAAGGAGACGCCAAAAAATGTCGATCGCTGCGCCGTAATCGATCTCACGGTGTTCGCCCTCGGCACGCATCGCGTAGCTCACACCGAGGTCCGCGAGTAGCGCTGCATCCTCCGGTCGGGCATCCACCGCCCGTTTCATGGTGGAAACCGCATCATCATAGTCCCCGTTCAACAGGTCCCCGCGTGCTCTCAGCCTCAACCAATCCGGATCGTCCGGGTTAGCGGCAAGGCGGCGTGCAATGCGGCTTTCGGCTTCGAGCAACTCCATCGGTCTCGAGAAGGTCGCCCCGTCTACCTTCCCACGGAACGGCGAATAAGAGCCCGGCAGTCGTAGTTCGGAGGTTCGCTGCTGCGTATACGCGCTGGCTAGCAGAGCCGTCGTCGATAGTAACTCGCGCGAGGGTATGGACTGAATCCACCACCCCAAACAGATCAGCGCCGCCACCGCGACCGCCCCGCCAACTCGCCCTCGCGAAGCGGACAGGCGAAATCCTGCCGCTTCGCTGGCGTTTGGTTGATCGATGGCTGGAGCGCGTTCCATTTTTTCCGTCTCGCCTCGCCAGCTAAATTGCGTCCCGGCCCGGACTGCCTTTTAGAGTGGTGGGCTTACTATAGTCCTGGTTTTTGGCACAGTCAAGCTATCTGAGTATGCTCCTTAGTACCAGGAAACATCGGAGCTGAACCCTATAACGATTTCGCTCCTCTCTTTCCTTTTTCAAACTTCTCGATAATTTGGGGTGATTTCGACAGTCTCGAATGGGCTGGCACCTTTGAGTTATCAGAAAACGAGATTTCGTGCTTTAGCGCACCCTGCCAGGAGCTTGTCTGGTTTACCTGGACGAAAATGGTGCGACCAACTCTGGGATCGTATAGCTGCGCCCATCGACCATCACTCGCTGGACCTTGGCGGTATCCCGGATGTCCTTGAGCGGGTCACCGGCGACGAAGACCAGATCTGCCAGCTTGCCAGCTTCGATTGAGCCGAGGTCTTTAGCATAGCCAAGCGCCTTGGCGGGCAGCAGCGTGACGGTTTGCAGAGCTTCCCACGGCTGAAAGCCGTACTTCACTTCCGCGCGCAGGCCGAGATGATTCAAAATTGCCAAGCCCGCCAGAGGAGAATCCGTGCCCAGAATCACGGTGCCTCCGCCATGTAGAACTGCGAGCAGAGTGGCCTCTTCTCCCTGGAGATTGCCTCCTCCCCGGAGACCGCTCGAATCCCCGCGGACCGCCTGGTCCCTCGCGGTCATCATGGTCTTTTGATTCCAGGGCGTGTTGAGT